>PHBX01000047.1 GCA_002842045.1 Chloroflexi bacterium HGW-Chloroflexi-3
CTTACATGTGAGGAATTTTGATTTACAGTGTTTGATGACAGGATTTACAGGATGGGACTTCAGCCTGAACCTGGTGCATTGCTTGTGACCCGAAGGGTTGCACTTAGAGATTAGAAACTTGCACCATTTTACAAAATTAATCCGGAGAAAAGACCGGCAGAAGTGCGCTGCACCTTTTGAGACAAGCGTAGACCGAAGACAGGGGATGGGAGACGGGGAGGGGAATGTATTCGTTCATATCATGACCTTTGGTCATTCGTTATTTATTTCACCCTGTGGGTTCTTTGACAGCACATCGCTAAATTAAACCGGAAAGAAAAGTCTGAACTGGGATTTCCTCCTCAAAAAGCGTTTACCCAAGGGGCATGCTACGGAGTCCTTCGGAAGGATTAGGATATTGTTTTTGAGGGATGATTATTGCATTTTGAATCATGTGATTGACGAATATTTGACAGGATTTACAGGATCCTGTTGTTCGCATTTGGTGCGCTGCACTTGGGGAAAAGGAGCCTACAATATTTTGCAAGATCGACTGATTAAGAATCACACAGAAGTGCACTGCACCTGTTCCTGATGCTGGTGGGATATACCCGATATATGCTCCATTAAACATATCTATCAATTAAAATTCTGCTAAACTTAATTGTCATTAGTTGACTGAATACATGTTGCATATGACATGTTAAGTATGTTATAATACAGAGGACGATGTGATTAAATCATTTCGAGACAAGGAAACAGAAAAAATTTATCGAGGATACAAATCATTGAAACTGGATCAATCCATTCAACGTGTGGCTTACCGAAAGTTAAAGATGTTAAATAATGCATTTGACTTAAAAGACCTTACAGCACCACCTTCCAATAACCTGGAAAAACTCAAGGGAAAAATGGAAGGGTACTATAGCATTCGCATTAATGATCAATATCGGATTCGTTTTCGGTGGGAAAACCAGGATGTTTATGATGTTGAAATTGTGGATTACCACTAGGAGTTAATATGGAAACACGAGATTTTGGGCCATTACACCCCGGTGAAGTTCTTTTGGAGGAATTTCTGACCCCTCTGAAAATTAGCCAGCACCAGCTTGCTCTCGCCATGCGTGTGGCACAACAAAAAATTAACGATATTGTGCGTGGGAAACGCAGCATAACCCCAGACACTGCTCTGCGTCTAGCTGCTGCCCTCGGTACCACGCCTGAATTCTGGCTCGGATTACAGCAAGAATATGACCTGGATTGCGCAAGAGGTCTGTTCGGGGATCGTATCCAAATGGAAGTCAGCAAGTTATTGCCTAGATAATAATAATATTTTTCGGTCAAAAGGAGTAAAGGGTGGAAGAAAAAAAACTTACCAAGAGGCAAATTGCAGAACAGGAAAGAATTGAATCAATAAGGATTTCCAGCCTGATTTACGAATTGATCAGGCACGGCATTATTTTGCTCATATCAACAGTGCAAAATGCTGCATGAATAACCCGCAGAGAGCCCAGGCAAATCAGATTCTCTTCGATAATTGCCGTGCGTTCATCCCGGGTGAACTGGAAATCCTCGACCCGGATATCATCATCACCCAGGGAAAATGGGCGAAATTAGCAGTAGATCAAGCTTTTCCAGAATTATCTGCTGCCGAAATGATTCCAGAGACATTACCAGAAATGAAATTGGTGATCATTAATGATCACCCAGTCATCTGGATCGAAACCTTCCATCCAAGGCACACCTCGTTTCAAACGGTGAATAGAGCACGTTATTCACAGTATGTGGAGACAATAAAAAGGTTTTTAAACTCAAATACGATATGATTTTCGAAAACTTTGAAGAAAAGCAAACAATCAAAATCCCTGAAATCATATCAAGTGGCCCCAAACCAGTTGAGTACCAAAAGGAGATACTTATTCCAATGAGAACAGATCAGAAAGTTACCGAATACATGGAATTAAAAGAATATCCTGAATTTTCACCCGTAAAAAAACCCACTAAGGCGGATTGCCAAGGCTATAAATTTATGTCTATGGCTCAATTGTGTAGAATATCCGAAAGTTTTGGAATTAGGGGAAAAGGAAAAAGTTTTGCCTGTGCTGCATTTGGTGGTGACAATGGTGAAAAAGCAGTTCAAGCTGACCGTCAGGCCTGGGTATGGAAAAAAGGTGGTAAAAGCCCAGTTAAATTTGTTTTAATTCGCGCAGTTGAAAGATTTTTTGAAGAAGAGGGATTGGATTGGTAATAAACCTCCTTTTACAATCCTAATCAAAAAAACCCTGATCTGATTATTATGATTTTATGACGGACTATGATGATGGCAATCGTTCACATCGTGCCTTTGTGGTATAGCATACACCTTTGGATATTCGTTTATTCGATTTTTATTCGATGATGGCCTTCATCATTTCTAAACCACCTGTAAAGACTTTCCCCTTCCCATCCGTTGTATAATTCTAATTAGGAATTTTCGTCTTTCACCTTTTATCAGTGGGAAATTCTCTACCTCTTTCCTTCATCAAACAGCTTCGCTGATTCTCTCACACGAGGAGCAACACCATTGTTCGAACAAACATTTAAAAACATCGATGATCAATTGTGGAAAGACGCTGGCTGCAGCAGCGAGCTCGATTACGTCGAGCAGACTTCCTGGATCCTTTTCCTCAAATACCTCGACGATCTCGAGAAAGAGAAAAAGCTCTCCGCCGAACTGATGGGCAAGGCCTACCAACCGATCATCGCCCCCGAGTACCAGTGGGAAGCCTGGGCAGCCCCACGCAACGGCAACGGCAAGATCGACCACAACACAGCCCTCACCGGTCCCGACCTGATCGACTTTGTTGAGCACCGGCTCTTCCCTTACCTCAAGCACTTCAAAGTCAATGCCGAGGATCCGAACACTATCGAGTACAAAATTGGCGAGATTTTCAGCGAACTGCGCAACAAAGTCCAAAGCGGTTGGAACCTGCGTGGGGTCATCAACCTGGTTGACGAATTGCGCTTCCAATCCCAGACTGAAAAACATGAGATGTCGCACCTCTATGAGGAAAAGATCAAGAAGATGGGCAACGCCGGGCGCAATGGCGGCGAGTATTACACCCCGCGCCCCCTGATCAAGACCATCGTCAAGGTGGTCGCGCCGCAAATCGGAGAGACGGTCTATGATGGTGCTGTTGGCTCCGCCGGCTTTCTGGTGGAAGCCTTCGAATACATCAAAAACAGCCGGGCTCTCTCCACCAGCGATATCGAGACCCTGCAAACGCGCACCTTTTACGGCAAGGAGAAGAAATCACTGGCTTACATCATTGGCATCATGAACATGATCCTGCATGGCATCGAAGCCCCCAATATCCAGCATGTTAACACCCTGGCGGAGAACGTCAGCGACCTGCAGGACAAGGATCGCTACGACGTGGTGCTGGCCAATCCGCCCTTTGGTGGCAAGGAACGCGGCGAGGTGCAGAACAACTTCCCGATCAAGACCGGCGAGACCGCTTTCCTCTTCCTACAGCACTTCATCAAAATCCTCAAACCCGGTGGACGGGCTGGTGTGGTCATCAAAAACACCTTCCTCTCCAACACCGACAACGCCGCCATCAGCCTGCGCAAGGAATTGCTTTCCAGCTGCAACCTGCACACTGTGCTCGACCTGCCTGGTGGAGTCTTCACCGGTGCCGGCGTCAAAACCGTGGTGCTGTTCTTTGAAAAAGGTACCCCGACCGAGAACATCTGGTACTACCAGTTAAACCTGAATCGCAATCTGGGCAAAACCAATCCGTTGAATGAGGAGGATTTGGCGGATTTCACTAGATTTTATTCAAGAAAAGAAGTTTCAAAAAATTCATGGCTGGTTAATATTGGAGAAATTAACAAAGATTCTTACGATTTATCTGTAAAGAACCCGAATCAGATTGAAGAAAACAATCATCAAGATCCAATGGAAATCCTTAAAGAAATCCAAGCTCTTGACCAGGAAACTAATGAAATTCTCAAAACAATCAGTAAATTACTATGAAAAATTCTTGGGAACACAAAAAACTGGGTGAAGTCATCACGCTAGAATATGGCAAACCTTTACTACCCGATCAAAGAAAATCAGATGGTAAATATCCAGTTTATGGTGCGAATGGTATAAAAGATCGCACAGATAAATTCTTTTATGACAGGCCATCCATTATAATCGGAAGGAAAGGTTCTGCTGGAGAAATAAATTTAACAAATGAAAAATTCTGGCCTCTCGATGTCACTTATTTTGTAGTCTATGAACCAAAAAAATATGATCGTAAATTTCTTTTCTACTTATTACGTATCCTCCAATTACATAAATTAGCCAAAGGGGTTAAACCTGGAATTAATCGGAATGATGTTTACGCCATTGAAGTGGATATTCCACCTCTCCGCGAACAACAACGCATCGTTGACATCCTCGATCAATCCTTCGCTGCCATTGATCAGGTGATTGAAAATACGGCATCCAACAAAGAAAATTCTAAAGATATTTATGAAGCTTATATTGATAATATATTTGATTCCTTAATAAAAAATCATCCAACAAAAAAATTAAATGAGATATGCATAATTCGGCCACCAAAAAATGAAGCCAAAGAAAAATTAAACGAAAGCTCAATGGTTTCATTCGCTCCGATGGAGGATTTAGGAATTAATCAAAAATTCTTAATTCCTGAAAGAGAAAAAAAGTTATTGGATGTTTACAGCAGTTATACCTATTTCGCTGAAAATGATGTTCTTTTAGCAAAAATAACTCCTTGTTTCGAAAACGGCAAATTAGGTATAGCTAGAAATCTATTAAATTCAATTGGTTTTGGATCCAGTGAATATATTGTCTTCAGACCATCTACTGACCTAAGATCAGAGTTTCTTTATTATTTCCTGTCCCGTGAAAAATTTCGTAATGAAGGGATCAAGCATATGCAAGGTGCAGTTGGTCATAAAAGAGTTGCTCTCGATTTTGTTTCCAATCATCTAATCCCAATTCCATCTTTATTACAACAAGATGAAATAATCAATAAAATTGATAATTTTTTTGATCAGTCTTATTCATTAAGATCTAATTATGAAAATAAAATAGATCTCCTTCAAGAACTCAAACAATCCATCCTCCACAGAGCCTTCAATGGTGAATTGTAAATAATGAACATAAAATATTGTTAAAAAATTAACATAACAGGATAAAGTGAATGAAAAATAGTATTATTTTATTTGAAAACAGGCAAGTACGTCGCGTTTATAATAATTCAGAGCAAAAATGGTATTTTTCGGTTCAGGATGTTCTCACAATTCTCACAGATAGTTCTAATATTAAACAATACATCAAAAAAATGCGCCGTCGTGATCCTGAGTTAAATGCCAACTGGGGTACAATTTGTACCCCGGTTGAAATGATTGCTGCTGATGGAAAAAAAAGGAAAATTCAGGCAGCAAACACAGAAAACTTGTTACGAATAATCCAATCCGTTGCTGCACCTAAAGCAGAACCCTTTAAGCGTTGGCTGGCAAAGGTAGGTTATGAACGATTAGAGGAAATTGAAAATCCTGAATTAGCTGCTGAACGCATGCGTACGATTTATAAAGAAAAAGGTTATTCTCAAGATTGGATTGAGAAACGGATGCGGGGAATAGCAGTCCGAGATGAACTAACAGAAGAATGGCAACAACGTGGAATAAAACAACAAAAAGAATTTGCCATTTTAACTGCAGAAATATCCAAAGCCACATTTGGCATGACTCCCGCACAATATAAGCAATATAAGGAGCTTTCTGGACAAAAAGAAAATTTACGTGACCACATGACTGATCTTGAGTTGATATTCACAATGCTCGGAGAAGCATCAACCACTGAAATCGCCCGAATGAAAGATGCTCAAGGGTTCATTGAAAACAAAAATGCTGCTCAAGAAGGTGGAAGCGTGGCTGGGAGTGCACGATTAGATTTGGAGAAAAAATCAGGAGCTCCAGTTTCAACTCGAACAAATTATAAGGAAATTTCTCAAACAAAAAGTAAATCGATTTCAAATCAACCTTCATCACAAAATAAAGAAATAGAAGAAACATAAGCATTTTTTTAAGATAGGGGTCCCTCATGAACGAAGCCGATACCAGAGCCGAGCGAATCGATCCACAACTGCGTGCCGCAGGTTGGGGGATTGTGCCGGGCAGCCGTATCCTGCGCGAATTCCAGATCAACGCCGGTCGCATCATGGTTGGGCGTGGGCGCGAAAAACCACTCATCGCCGATTATATCCTCGAGTACAATCATCGCAAACTGGCCGTCATCGAAGCCAAAGCAGACGAGGTCTCGGTCGGTGAAGGCATCGCCCAGGCCAAGAATTACGCCCAGAAGATGCAGCTCACCTATACCTTTGCCGCTAATGGCAAGTCCATCTACCAGATCAACATGGTCACCGGCGCAGAAGGCGACGTACTTAAATTCCCCACCCCGCAGGAACTCTGGGATCTGACCTTCGCCCAGCAGCCTTCGGCCGATTGGCTTGAGAAGTTCAACCAGGTTCCTTATGAAGACGTCGGCGGATCCAAAGAATTGCGCTACTATCAGGAGATCGCGGTCAACAAAGCCATGGCAGCCATCGCAGAAGGCAAACAACGCATCCTGCTCACCCTGGCAACCGGCACCGGCAAGACCTTCATCGCCTTTCAAATCGCCTGGAAACTCTATCACACCCGCTGGAACCTGCAGCGCAACGGTAAACGCCTGCCTCGTATCCTCTTCCTGGCGGATCGCAACATCCTGGCTGACCAGGCTTTCAATGCCTTTTCCGCTTTCCCGGAGGACGCCCTGGCGCGCATCCGTCCCGACCAGATCACCAGACTGGGACGCGTTCCCACCAACGGCAGCATTTTCTTCACCATCTTCCAGACCTTCATGAGTGGCGAGGAAGGCACTTACAATTTCGGTGAATATCCCGCGGACTTCTTCGACTTCATTGTGATCGACGAATGCCATCGCGGGGGTGCCAACGATGAATCCACCTGGCGTGAGATTATGCAGCACTTCGAGCCAGCAGTGCAGTTGGGATTGACCGCCACGCCGCGCCGCAGTGACAACATCGACACCTACCGCTACTTCGGCGAGCCGGTGTATGTCTATTCCCTCAAAGACGGCATCAACGATGGCTTCCTGACCCCCTTCAAGGTCAAACGCATTCAGACCACCCTGGATGACTACATCTACACCTCCGATGACCAGGTGCTGGAAGGCGAGATCGAATCCGGCCGCATGTACAAAGAAGCCGATTTCAACCGCATCATCGAGATCAAAGCCCGCGAGAAAAAACGGGTCGAGATCTTCCTGCAGGACATCAACCAGCGCGAGAAAACCCTGGTCTTCTGCGCCTCGCAGGATCACGCCCTGGCGGTTCGTGACCTGGTCAACCAGCTCAACGGCATTCGCCATCCGCATTACTGTGTGCGCGTCACCGCCAACGAGGGCGAGCTGGGCGAACAATACCTGCGTGAATTTCAGGACAACGAGAAAACCATCCCCACCATCCTGACCACCTCGCACAAGCTCTCCACCGGTGTGGATGCCCGCAACGTGCGTAACATCATCCTCATGCGCCCGATCCACTCCATGATCGAGTTCAAACAGATCATCGGGCGTGGCACGCGTCTGTACGAGGACAAACAATTCTTCACCATCTACGACTTTGTGGGTGCCTACCACCACTTCAACGACCCGGAGTGGGATGGAGATCCCCTGCCACCGGATGGCGAACCCAAACCACCTAAAACCAGGATTAAGGATGAAAACGGGGAATATGATACGGATGATGGCAGCGACCGCGAACGCATGAAGACCATCGTACGCGTCAGACTGGCAGATGGCAAAGAACGCCAGATCCAGCACATGCAGCAAACCTCCTTCTGGGATGCCGACGGCAAACCGATCTCAGTCGAAGAATTCCTGCACAAACTTTTCGGCGAGCTGCCGGGCTTCTTTCAGGACGAGGAAGAGCTGCGCCGCATCTGGTCCAACCCCAACACCCGCCAGGCCTTTCTCGAGCGACTCGCCAACGCCGGCTATGGCAAAGCCACCCTCGCTACCCTGCAGAACCTGATCAACGCCGAAAACAGCGACCTCTTCGATGTGCTCAAATACATCGCCACCGCCGACCCACCCATCTCACGCGAAGTGCGCGTCGCCCATTCGCAACCGCGCATCTTCAAAACGCTATCCATCCACGAAAAAGAATTCATCGAATTTGTTCTCTTGCAATACATCAGCGATGGCGTCGAGGAACTCTCCGTCGAAAAACTGCCGGAGCTATTGAAGCTCAAATACTTCACCCTGCCTGATGCGATCAGGATGTTAGGAAGCGTGGAGGGGATCCGGGAGTTGTTTATTGGGTTCCAGAAGGAGTTGTATGTGGGGAGGGGAGGGTGATGAAATTAAAGAAGTAAATTATATAGATGATAAAATAAATATTAAGATTTCCATATAAATAATGAGAAAAAAATGAAAGAAAGTCAAACTCAAAAACCATCCGCTGTAAGAAAATTTTATCATTTAGAATATTTTTATGTATTGTTAAAAAGTCTTGAAAAGTCTTCTGATAAAGATCAAATTTTTGAAATATTTAAGGATCTTAAACAAGAATATAGGTTGGGTGAATCAAAATACCGTAAGCTAACCTCAGATAGTCAAAATCTCTCTGAAAGACAAATTCAAAAATATCGTTATACTTTCGAAAAAGTTATTTCTGAATCTTTAGAATATGATTTAATTAATCATGATGGGGGTAAATATCAATTAACTGATAAAGGCAGAAGTTTAATGGAAAGTTATAACCAAGGCTTTCAAACTTATACTAGATCTTTATGTGTCTTAATGGAAGAAAAATATAACGCATTTAGGTACATTATTGATCGCCTTTATAAATCAAGTAGAGAAAATCCTGGTTTGTTAATTTTACCTTTATATTCACCTCTTCAGTTGGGATTTGACAAATCTGAGATCAAAACTACAAAAGATATAAAAAGATATGCAGAAAGGTTGGCTAAGAAACTGGAACAAGATTTATCAACTTTTCTAAAAGAATCACGAAGTCTTGCCCTAGAAAATAACAAATTATTGGCATCACTAGTTGAGGAGGGATTAATTTCAGCAGATGACTCTTCAGAATTTTCTCAGAACAAATATATAGCGATAATTGCAAAGTTTAGAGATTTTTGGAGAAAATTTTTTTTGCAAGAGATATACTTATATGAATATTACTATACTTCATTTGAAATTTGGACATATCGAGCAAAACAAATTGGAATTATTCATTCGACAGAATTCTATCCTCATTTTAATGGAAAAATTGTCTATCCAACTTCTGTTATCGTGAGAAACACCGATTCAAAAGATTTTAAAAAAATCTACACTTATAAAGATGGTTATAGTTTATATATACACGAGCCTGAGCCCGATATTGAAGCGAATGAAAATTTATTTATAGACTATTTGGTTAATGCCTACTTTGATTTGCGTCGGACCAATAGAAGCTACTTTATTAGTTTACCAGCATTACGAGAATTGGTTTGTTATAAATTGAAAATTTCTGAATACGTTTTTAAACAATTTTTAGATTCTGTTTATTTAAAGAATTTGACTGGGAATCTTAAAATAAAGATTTCATTAGAAGTAGACAGATTACCAGAAGAAACTAAAGCTATGTACTTAAAACAAGAACCAGTGATGGTTGACGGTCGTTACAGAAACATCATTGCAATTGATGTTTCTAGAGGAGGAATTTAATGAGCAACTTATTACGTAAACCAAAACAAGTCCAAAATATCAATTCACTTGGCCAGTATGAAAAATTTTCCCTAAGCGAAAACCCATTTCCATCTGAACCAACCGTAAATAAAGAATCTACGGATAAAAGAATTAATGGAAACATTTATGAAATGCAAATTCGAGAAAATGAGATAAATTTAATATTAACGAATTTTATTAAAACACCCCAAACCAATTTAAACCATTTGCGATTAGGTTATATTATTGACACCTCCTATATTGGTAGGGGAAATGGAAAATCAGCTTTTTTATTAAATTTATTGCATAAAATAAATAACGAGTTCTGTCTAGATTTATCAGAAGGACAAAACAAATGCTTCGGAGCATATTTAAGCCCTGAACCTGGTGGAAGAACTAAAACTTTTATAAGCTTTGTCGATTGTATATTTGATTCGATCTTAAAAAGTAACATAATTTCAACAACCTTGGCAACTTTGCGTTTAGAGGTGATTGCAAGTTTATATCCTAATAAATTACCTGAAGACAATAGCGAATCAAATTTGGTTGAATTATTAAATACTGAAAATTGGTATGTTCAAAATAATATTTCATATTCACAAATTCAATCCGAAATCATTAAGAATATCAATTTTAAAGATTTATCAAATGATTTTCCAATTTTTTATGGACTTAATACTTTTTATCCAAAATTAGTAACGCAAGATGACTTTGTTCAATATTATAAGAATCTGAAAAAACCTAAAGCTAGAATTGATTTCATTTTTTCAGACTTGGTAAAGTTTTTCTTAGCTGGCAATTTTAATGGTGCTTATATTCTTGTTGATGATTTTGAAAGGATTCCAGATTTTCAAAGCTCAAGGCAGAAAAAGGATTTCGCATTAGAGCTACGGTCCTGTCTCTATGACGGTTTATTCACTGGAGCAAAAATTGGTTTTTATAATTTGTTTTTAGTTTTGCATGCAGGGGTTCCTCGATTAATTAGTGATGCTTGGGCTGCTTCAGGGTTAGAAAATCGAGCACCTATTACTCAACTTAACTATAAACATATAATTTTATTTGAAAAATTATCCAAGGAACATGTTGTATTGTTGTTAAAAAAATATTTGAATGAATACAGAATTGATTCAAATAAAGAAAATAGCTTATATCCATTTACAGAAGGCGCTGTAAATAAAATGGGAGAATTATCGGAGTTTAATGCTGCAAAAATTTTAAGAATGGCTTATGAACTTTTAGAAAAAGCTTCTCTGTCAACTAGTATCAATATTATCGACGAAGATTTTATATCAGATAATCGAGGAATTGGCGAAATAGGGGAAGAACAAGAACTAAATATTGGAAGTGTGAAAACAACTGATTTGCTCGGAAAAGCTCGAGGTGAAGAAAAAGAATGATTACCTGTTTAGATCAGACCCAGTTATTAAATTTTCTGAATTATAAATTTAAAAATGTAATAATTGAGGATGAACCTTTATTTTTTGCTTGTGATCAAGCTGAACAATGGATAAATCCAATTTCAGTTCTTACTTATCTTTTTGCCAGAATCTTAGAAAACGAGAAATTTGATAATTGTGATGATTTAGAAGCATATTTAAACACATTTTATGAATTTCCAAATTATCTTAAACTGGTTATTCAAGAGTTTGATTATAAATATATCACTAATTTGTTTAAAACCGTCCGCAATGAGGAAGTATCTTTAGAAGAACAACTCGTTGAATTACAATCAGACATGACAAACAATGAGTACTCGAACCTTATACGTTATTGACACAACAGTTTTAATAAGTTTTTTTAACACTATTTTTGGATGTGAAAAAAAAATTTCTTCCTTTGCAGAGAAATTAATTGATTCAGCATTAAATTATACAGATTCAACAATAAGAATAAGTATTCCTTCAATTGTATTCGTTGAATTATTTGATAAATTTATTAAAAATGAAGAATTTTCAAAAAAAATTTTTTTTGAAATATTCATCCCAATTATCAACTCTCCAAATATTGAGATAAAACCTATTGATAAAGATGTCCTTTTAGGCTTATCTTTGATATCAGGTGAATTAGAACATCATGATTTGCACGATAAGTTAATATTAGCATCTGCTAAGTAAACCGTCATAAGTTTTTAGAAACATGGTAACGCAAATCGTCAGTAGGATTGTTCTGAGTGGTCATCGTTTTTTCTGCGGACTTCACAACTT
>PHBX01000024.1 GCA_002842045.1 Chloroflexi bacterium HGW-Chloroflexi-3
CATTTAGTCTCCTTTTTTGATGTGGTAATCTATTTAGGATACTTCTGACTCACCGTTTTGTTAAGGTTCAGAATTTTACAGAAATAATGTTACACTAACTGAATGATCCGCATCATAATATTGGTAAATAAAAAAGATATTTTCAGAAAAGAGAGAGCAAATATTATGGGATCATATCATCTTGTTGGAGATATTGGAGGCACAAAAACAACGTTGGCAATCACCAGCGCTGATGGTTCCCCCAGAGACTTTTTAGTTAAACAAACATTTCCCAGTAAAGACTTCAAGTCTTTGGAGGATTTGGTAAGGCTTTTCTTAAAAGGAAGAGAGGAAAACTTTTCTCGAGCGAGTTTTGGCATCGCCGGTCCTATTGTTAATAATCAAGTAAAAGCGACAAATCTTCCCTGGAACATTTCTGAACAAAACTTGAGTGAGGTTTTTAACTTACCAGTCAGTTTGATCAATGATCTTTCCGCTACCGCTCATGCAGTTCCATTTTTAAAGGAAGATGATCTTATCAGCCTATATAAAGGGAACCCTGTTCAAAACGGTTCTATTGCAGTTATCGCTCCGGGAACCGGATTAGGGGAAGCATTTCTGGTTTGGGATGGTACGCGGTATCGACCTTACCCTTCAGAAGGAGGGCATTCTGATTTTGCCCCAACGGACGAATTGCAAATCAGACTTTTACAATATCTACTGAAGCAATATGCTCACATTAGTTTTGAACGTCTCAGCTCAGGTAAAGGTTTGCCAAACATCTATTCATTTTTACGGGACGAATCATTAGTGGAAGAGCCCGATTGGTTACGCAAGCAATTGGAAAATTCTCCAGATAAAACACCGGTTATTTCCGAAGCTGCCCTGGAGGGTAAAGCTGAAATTGCAATTAAGACAATGCAATTATTTACAGCAATACTAGCTGCAGAAACTGGAAATCTGGCGTTAAAGATTTTATCCAATGGTGGTATTTATCTAGGGGGTGGAATTCCTCCTAAAATATTACCTTTCTTAATGAGTGATTATTTTCTACCAGTTTTGCGTCATAAAGGTAGATTTTCTTCGTTTTTAGAGAATGTACCGGTGCATGTAATCAAGAATCCTGAAACTGCTTTAATTGGTGCGGCTTGTTATGCATTGGAAAAGAATAATTAATAAAGAAAGAGAGAAAAAAATGGCAAAAAATATTGATCAAAAAAGTATTGAAACGATTCGGTTTCTTTCAGCTGATATTGTACAAAAAGCCAATTCTGGCCATCCTGGTACACCAATGGGCGCAGCCAGTCTCGCATACACACTTTGGACCCGTTTCTTAAAACATAACCCCTCCAATCCAAATTGGGTGAATCGTGATCGTTTTATCCTATCTCCGGGACATGCCTCAGCACTTTTATATTCATTACTATATCTGACTGGCTATGATCTCCCAATGGAAGAATTGAAGCAATTTCGTCAGTGGGAAAGTAAAACACCGGGTCATCCAGAATATGGGATGACACCTGGTGTGGAAGTCACTACAGGTCCGTTAGGTCAGGGTTTTGCCAATGGTGTAGGTATGGCGATTGCAGAACGTTGGTTGGCAGATCATTATAACCAGAAACATCATCAGGTAATTGATCATTATACCTATGCAATCATCTCAGATGGGGATTTGCAGGAAGGGGTTGCATCCGAAGCAGCTTCCCTGGCTGGCAATTTAAAACTCGGAAAGCTGATTTATCTTTACGATTCTAATGGAATTCAGATTGAAGGCAGTACAAACATTGCTTTTACCGAAGATGTCACCAAACGTTTTGAATCCTACCATTGGCATGTGATCGGTCCTATTGATGGGGACGACATCGAAGCAGTTGATGCAGCCATACGATCAGGACAAAAAGAGTCTGAAAGACCAACGCTGATCATCTGCAAAACCCATATTGGACACGGTGCACCTACCAAGCAGGATACCGCTTCAGCTCACGGAGAGCCACTCGGTGAAGCAGAGCTTCAGTCAGCAAAACAAGCACTGGGTTGGTCTGTCGATTCCTTTTATGTTCCAGAGGATGTGTTGAATCATATGCGCCAGGCTGTTGATCGCGGAAAAATGATTGAAAAAGATTGGCATCGACAATGGCATAAGTGGAAGGAATCCAGTTTGCTGTTGGCTAATAAATTTGAAAAAGCAATGAATGGGGAACTGCCTGATGATTGGGATCAAGGACTGGATGAGTTGTTCAACCCAACGGATAAGCCTGTCGCCACCAGAGAAGCCTCTGGGAAAGTGATTAATTCATTGGCCCAACACACTCATAATTTGATAGGTGGTTCTGCTGATCTGTCTCCTTCCACAAAAACCATCATAAAAGATGCCGAAGATTTCAAAGCGGAGGATTATAGTGGTCATAATTTTCATTTTGGCGCATCCGCCCCAGCAGATGTTCTCTATCAAAAATTTGGTATCGATGTTGAAAATACAGTTTTACAGGCAAAGAATCTGCTAAAAAAGCAATAGGGAGATCGTATGAGTTTTGAATATTGGTACATGTTACCCATGAGTGTTCTGGTTGCTACCATTGCAATGGCATCTGGTGTTGAAGGTGCAACATTTTTTTCACCCTTGTTTATTCTTGCATTGAAGTTGTCCCCAGAAGTAGCAATTGGTACAGCTTTAATCACCGAGGTGTTTGGTTTTGCGAGTGGTTTGTTGGCTTATACGAGAAAAAAATTGATTGATTTTCGTCTAGGTCTGAACCTGCTGGTTGTCACAATCCCATTAGCAATTATCGGCACCTGGATCTCAGGGATAATTGATCCGGTTTATCTGATGATTATTCTCGGTGTTGGTTTATTCGTGGTAGCTTTAAGCTTTTTACGTCAACCAGACCACAAAGACGTTATTCTGATGGATAAACAGATTGTGGATGAATATGGTGGAAAAAATGCACAGACAGTATTAACCACAGCTGATGGAGAAGAAATCCGATATACAGTTTGTAATCGCACAGAAGGAAGGATCCTTTCAGGAATTGGAGCTATATTCATGGGGATGGTGTCTACAGGTTTGGGAGAGATGAATGGCTTTTTTCTTCTTCAGCGCTGCCGAGTTCCCAGCAAAGTTTCAGTAGCCACGAGTGTATTTGTTGTAGCAATTACAGCATTGGTAGCTTCAACAGGCCATTTTATTCAATCTGCCAAAAATGGAGGTGAGGTTTTAGATACGGTATTAAGTCTGATTATCTTTACAGTTCCTGGTGTAATTATTGGTGGACAGATCGGTTCCAAAATTTCCAGCAAGATCCCACAACGGGATCTAGAGATTGGATTGGCAATTTTATTCATCATCGTTGCTTTCCTGACACTTGGCCAGGCAATTTTGTAATGGATTTACATTTGAAGTTGTCTAAATCTTAGACAAAAAAAGGAGAATATAATGACAAAAATTAATGAAATAAAGAAATTTGGTCAATCAATCTGGTATGATAACATCCGCCGGGCTATGCTCAGATCGGGTGAATTACAGAATTTGATAAACCAGGGCATCACCGGAGTTACATCCAATCCATCAATATTTGAAAAAGCAATTGTTGGAAGCAATGATTATGATGAAACTATCAGTACTTTGGATAATCAAGGATTCGACCAGAACTCAATCTATGAATCCCTGGTTATAGAAGATATCCGGGCGGCAGCCGATGTGTTGTTGCCAATTTACAATCAAACCAAAGCGAAAGATGGATATATCAGCCTGGAAGTTCGGCCAACACTTTCGCGCGACACAGCCGGAACGATTGAAGAAGCCCGTCGTTTGTTCAGCACATTGGCACGCCCCAACGTGATGATTAAGGTACCAGCAACTCCGGAAGGCATGCCCGCAATTGAAACCTTGATCTCCGAGGGCATTAATGTGAATGTGACGCTGATTTTTTCATTGTCACAATATGAGAATGTGGCTAAAGCTTATATCACAGGCCTGCAAAAGCGGGTTGCAAGGGGAAAAGCCATCGATAAAGTCGCTTCAGTGGCTTCCTTTTTCGTCAGCAGAGTGGATAGCATGACAGATGATGCGCTGGAAAAGCTGGGCAGAAATGATCTTCAGGGAAAAACGGCCATTGCGAATGCAAAAATGGCTTTTGAACGATTCACGGAAATCTTTCAAGGCGATGAGTGGGATAAATTAGAAAAACTGGGAGCTCAAAAACAAAGACCCTTATGGGCAAGTACCGGCACAAAGAATCCTGAGTATTCAGATACACTGTATATTGATGAATTGATTGGCCCTGACACGGTAAATACAGTTCCACCGGCAACATTAAGCGCTTTCCTGAATCATGGGAACGCTGAGCTGACATTAAGCAAAGGATTCGATCAGGCACGCCAACATCTGGTTGAATTAAAAATTGCAGGTGTTGACCTGGATCAAATTACAACAACTTTACTGGTAGATGGGTTAGCTGCTTTTGTTAAGTCCTTTGAATCATTAATGGCTGGAATCGTGGAAAAACAGCAACAATTGAAATCTGATTGGTCTTCTTTTTCCACAAGCTTAGGGCAATACCAAAATATCGTCTCAAGTGCATTGCAGGAGATAAAAAAGGATCGAATTATTGAGCGGGTCTGGGACTATGACTTTACAGTTTGGAAATCAGACCCGACCGAAATCAGTAACCGCCTGGGGTGGCTGGATATTGCCGATCGAATGCAGGCAGCTATTCCGAGAATGAATAGCCTGGCAGATTCACTGCGAAAAGATGGCTATCAACAGGCTGTATTATTAGGCATGGGCGGTTCCAGTCTCGCGCCCGAAGTCTTTCGGAAGACCTTTGGTGTCAAACCAGGGTACCTGGATTTGAAAATATTGGACAGCACCGATCCAGGAACGATTATAAATATTGAGAATAAATTGGATTTTGAGAAGACGCTATTCATTGTCTCCACCAAATCTGGGACTACGCCCGAAACACTCTCGTTTTTTAAATATTTTTACAATCGGGTTGTCTCCGTTGTTGGAATAGAAAAAGCTGGAGACCATTTTATTGCTATCACCGATCCAGGTAGTAAATTAGTTGGAATCGCTTCAAAACATGGTTTCCGCGAAATTTTTATAAACGATCCCAATATTGGTGGACGATATTCTGCCCTTTCGTATTTTGGTCTGGTGCCTGCATCTCTGTTAGGTATAGACCTGCCAACATTACTTGACAGAGCAATCACAGCAGCTTGTAACTGTGATAGCAGCAATTGCCCTGTCGATGGAGATAATCGTGGTGGCCAGTTGGGCGTAATCCTGGGAGAGTTAGCTAAATCAGGGAGAGATAAAGTCACATTTGTTTTGTCACCAGCCATCGAAAGTTTTGGAGATTGGGTTGAACAATTAATTGCCGAAAGCACGGGAAAAGAAGGAAAAGGAATCTTGCCGGTCGTAGGTGAGCCTTTCAGTGGTGCTTCTGTTTATGGTAATGATCGCTTATTCGTATATTTACGTCTGGAAGATGATGCCACTTATGACACAATGACGAAAGAACTGGTAAAAGCAAATCATCCATTGGTCACATTGCACTTAAAGGATCTTTATGACCTTGGCCAACAATTCTTCCTGTGGGAAATGGCTACAGCTATTGCGGGAAATCGAATGGGTATCAATCCTTTTGATCAACCAAACGTTGAAAGTGCCAAAATCCTGACACGCAATATGTTGGTAGCCTACAAGGAGGAAGGAAAACTGGAAGAACCAGAGCCTTTTGTTGAAACATCAGGAATTCGAGGCTATGGCGATTTCTCCTCGTCATCCATCAACGCAGCGCTTCAGGCGTTTCTCAAGCAGGCACAACCTGGCTCATATGTAGCAATTCAGGCATATATTCAACCTACCCCGGAAGCGGATGAGGTGCTTAAAGCATTACGGACGGTTATTCGGGATAATACACGCATGGCAACCACTCTGGGTTACGGACCACGGTTTTTACATTCCACCGGGCAACTGCACAAAGGTGATGCGGGGAAAGGGCTGTTTCTCCAATTGACTGCAAATATGCCCAATGATCTGATGATCCCGGATGATGCTGGTAAAGACGGGAGTGATACATCCTTTAGCACATTAAAAAAGGCACAGGTATTAGGTGATTTTCAGGCATTGGTAAATGTGGATAGAACAGTAATACGATTTGATCTGGGAAACAACCTCTCTGAAAATATTAAGAAATTAATCGAGGTATTTTAATGGCAATTCGCGCTGTAATCTTTGATCTCGATGGTACCCTGGTACAAACTGAGCGTCTAAAAGCTTATTCTTACACGAAAGCAATACGAGAATTGAGTGCTTATACCATTGAAGAAGCAATTGTAATCAATGCTTTTAAAGATGTAGTGGGGCTTTCAAGACGAGAAGTAGCACAGGGTTTATTGGAACGATTTCATCTTGAAGAAGCTGCTCGTAGTCGTATGGAAGAGTTTGGCGTGGAAACTCCCTGGCAAGCGTTCGTTCAGATCCGCCTGCAATTTTATGAACAACTGCTCTCAGATCCACAAATGATCCTTAAAAATACCTGGTCACATAATATATTGTTGTTGGAAGAAGTTAAAAAGGCAGGGTGTCGAATCGGTCTTGCTACCATGTCATATTGTCCTCAGGTGAATCGTGTTCTTGAAATACTCAATCTTAAAGATTATTTTGATTTTATTGCCAGTCGTGATGATGTCGAACACGGTAAACCTGACCCGGAGATTTATCAAATGGTAGCCTGTGAATTGGATGTGCCGGCTGAAGAATGTCTTGTTATCGAAGATTCACCCACCGGTGTCAAAGCGGCTCTGGCAGCTGGCATGAAAGTGATCGCCGTTACCACACCTTTCACCAAGACTGCTTTCAGTAAAAATAAGCTGGTAGATGATCGCTGGATTGTTAATGATCCGGAAAGACTTCCTCAAATCGTAAAAGATTTGATGAGAGAAAATTAAAGTGAGGAAAAATGAATTTAGAAAATAAAGTAGCAATCATAGCTGGGGCAACAGGTGGTTTAGGACGGATCGTTTCCAGAATTTTTGCAGAAAATGGCGCCAGTCTGGTTCTGATTGGTTCAAAACAGGAAAAGCTGGATCAGCTGGTTAAGGATTTGAATCTATCTGAGCAGCAATATCAAACTGTTGTGGCAGATCTCAGCCAGGACACAGCAGCACCTAAATTATTGGAAGCTGCATTACAAAAATACAATCACGTGGATATTTTATTGAATTTTGTGGGGGGATGGATTGGTGGAAAGTCAGTTACAGACACTTCTAATGAGGATATCTCTTCCATGATACAACAACATCTCTGGACAACTTATTATCTTGTGCGTGCTTTTGTACCTCACATGAGAGCAAATCAATGGGGACGGGTAATGATCGTTTCAGCGCCAAGTGTTGCCCATCCTCAAGCGAATGGATTGCCCTACAATGTCGGCAAATCTGCTCAAGAAGCACTCATGTTAACACTGGCACAAGAATTAAAAGGCAGCGGTGTCACCTCCAACATTATTCGGGTCAGGGCAATAGATACATCATCAGAACCATCCGATCAAACAAAATCCTGGACTACTCCGGAAGAAATCAGTGCAGCTATCCTTTACCTTTGTTCTGATGAAGCACAAAAGATGAATGGAGCAATCATCCCGCTTTACGGAAGTTAATATGCATTGGAATAATTGAGGAGATGTTGTGAGTATAAAGTGGACGACTTTGCTGATTGTCAGCCTGGCATTGCTGTCTGGTTGTGTTTCGTATACTGATCCTGGTAATCCCCCGGAAAGCTACCAACCTGAGATTACAGAAATTTTTCGAGTTGAATCAACGAGTCAACCCTTTGAGACAACAACCATCATTCCAGAACCTGCAACCTTCCAAAACATGGCTTTCACTTATACCAGTCAGGATGGAAATCGCGTTTTTATGGGAACAGGTGGGCTCACAATTTCGCAAATTGCAATAAAACTATCAGGAATTCCACAATGGATTGTTGGATTACCTGTAAGTGAGAATAGTATCTGGTATATCGTCCTTGAAACTGGACAGGTGCAGGCTTTCCTGGTGGAAGGTGCTGGGAATTTTATCGAAATTGATTCAAATATTTCTTTCCTTCCTCCCGGGATGCCGCCGTTTTTGGTATCCGATGGCTACCAGGTTTCCCTGGTTCAACCACCAGCAGATGCTTCACCCACCACACATCCATTATTGCTGGAATATGGCTCTCTGGTTTATATCGACAAAGATGGTAACTTAAAGTGGATTAGCTCAGCAAAAGAAGAAACACTACCTGTCAATGCCCTTCCAGACGCCAGAATTTTGACGGATGGTTTTGGGCGTTTGTTATTTCTTTCGCATCCAACCACCAGTTATCCGCATGGGGTTCTTGGAGATTCCTTCGAAGCTACTGCAATCACGCTGATCGATACAACCCTTGATCCTTTTGAGATCAAGGAAATTCAGATTGAAGCAGGTGATGTGGTTGAAGGAATTGCACCCCTCTGGGTGGATCTGGATGTGGATGGAAAAAGAGAAATTATTGTTACGCAGAGTAATTCCCGACAGGGAGCTCGTATTGTTGTTTATTCAGAGAATGGCGCTGTAATGGCAGAAAGTGACCCCATAGGGCAGGGCTTTCGCTGGTTTCATCTATTAGCAGCGGCTCAATTTATTGATGGTGGGAATTTAGAAATCGCTGTAGTCCGCACGCCCCATATCGGTGGCGTTGTTGAAATTCTGAGTATCGAAGGGTATCGTCTGGAAATTAAATCTTCAATCAAAGGCTATAGCTCCCATCAAATTGGAAGTCGAAATCTGGATGCTTCTCTGGTTTCTGATGTGAATGCTGATGGAATACCAGACATTGTTTTGCCAGATCAATCTCAACAGTATATATCTGCACTACAAATAATAAATTCAGAATGGAAAGAAATTTGGAGAGTCCCATTGAATGGAAAACTCACCACCAATTTAAACGGTGTATATTCATCAAATTCTGGTCTGATTCTAGGCGCTGGGACAGAGGGTAATAAATTAATGCTTTGGGTTATGAAGGATTAATCCTAAATCATGTAATAAATGTTCATCTAATGGCGTCTAAAGTATAAGCAAGTTGAAATAAGAACCACATGACAGGAATTGAGTACACATGAATGTAGACAATTACAAATTACGGGCAGCAGAGATTGCGGTTAATCTGATTCACTCAGGGATGATCGTGGGGTTAGGATCTGGTAGTACTGCTTCGCTTGCGCTTCAAATACTGGCAAGAAAATTGAACGATGGAAAACTTGAACAAATACTTGGCATTCCAAGTTCTTTAGCCATAGAACAACATGCAAAACAATTGGGAATTCCATTAATCAACCTTGAAGAACATCCGGTGATTGATATAACTATCGACGGAGCAGATGAGGTGGATGAAGATTTGAATTTAATCAAGGGCGGTGGCGGTGCTCTTTTGCGAGAAAAAATCATTGCGCAGGCTAGTCGCCGGGAAATTATCATTGTTGATCAATCCAAACTTTCGGAAGTGCTTGGTACCCAATGGCCTGTACCCATCGAAGTTTTACCTTTTGGCTGGGGCTCTCAAGCAAAATATCTGGAATCGCTGGGTGGATGCTGGAAATTAAGAAAAAACCTGGATGGTTCAAGCTACCTTACCGACCAGGGCAATTTGATTTTGGATTGCGATTTTGGACTAATAAAAAAACCAAGAGAACTTTCGAATCAATTGGCAGATCGTGCCGGCATTATTGAACATGGATTGTTCATCGAATTGGCAAGTGATTTAATCGTGGTTGGAAAAGATGGCTGCCGTCATATCACCAGTAGTTCTTTAAAATCTAAAAAGAGTGTCTAATGGTTATTTTCGAACCCTCAATTTTATCAGCAGATTTCGCCCGCCTGGGAGAGCAAGCCCAGGAAGTGGAGGTGGCTGGGGCCAAAGCAATCCAGATCGATGTGATGGATGGTGTTTTTGTGCCCAACATTACTTTTGGGACAGGTGTTGTAAAAGCCTTAAGGTCATTGGTAAGAATGCAGCTTGATGTGCATCTAATGATAGTAGAACCTGAGCGTTATTTACAGCAATTCATTGATGCGGGTGCCGATCGATTGATTATTCATCAGGAAGCCAGTACGCATTTGTTTAGAACCTTACAAATAATAAAGAATGCAGGTATTGAAGCAGGGATTACAATGAATCCTGGCACATCCCTCAGTACGATTGAAGAAGTTCTTGAAATAGTGGATCTGGTACAGATCATGACTGTTAATCCTGGATTTGGCGGCCAGGCATTCTTGTATAACCAGCTGAAGAAAATAAGAAGGTTGAAACAAAAACTGGACCAACTTGGATTACAAATCCCGATTGCTGTTGATGGAGGCATAGACGTACACACAGCGCCGCTGGTTGTGGACGCTGGTGCAACTGTATTGATAGCCGGGTCAAGTATTTTCAATCAACAAAAATTGATAGCAGAAAATTTAAAAGCTTTACAGGACAGTGTTAATCATTAATAAAATAAAAAAGGAGATTGTTATGAATATAGGAATGATTGGTTTAGGTAAAATGGGCGCAAATATGGTGGCACGCTTATTAAAAGGTGGGCACATTGTTGTCGCTTATGATATCAATGAAGCTTCAATCAAAGCAGTGGAAGAAGTAGGCGCAACAGGTGCTCGAACAATCAAAGAGATGGTTGAGAAATTACCACAACCTCGATTGGTTTGGGTGATGGTTCCATCCGGAAAAATTACCGATGATACTATCACAGCAGTTGCCGGACAGCTCTCAAAAGGTGATACCATCATTGATGGTGGTAACTCCAACTACAAAGATTCGATGCGACATTCTGTGGAATTGGCTGAAAAAGGGCTAAACTTTATTGATGTGGGCACCAGTGGGGGTATCTGGGGACTGGCGGAAGGATACAGTTTGATGATTGGTGGAGATAAGGAGGTTGTGGAAGGCTTCGGTCCCATTTTTGAAACATTAGCACCAGCAGCAGATAGGGGATGGGGGTATGTCGGTCCCGCAGGTTCCGGTCACTTTGTAAAAATGATCCACAATGGAATTGAGTACGGTATGATGCAATCCTATGCGGAAGGGTTTGAAATCTTAAAAGCGAAAAAAGAGTTTGGATTAAATCTAGCAGAGATCGCCGAAATTTGGAGATATGGCAGTGTAGTCCGGTCCTGGTTATTAGATTTGACCGCCGAGGCATTAATTGAAGACGAAGACCTGTCTACCTTAAAAGCCTGGGTACCGGATTCCGGAGAGGGACGCTGGACCGTATTTGAGGCAATTGATCTGGACGTTGCTGCCCCGGTAATTACACTATCACTACAACGCAGGATTCGCTCCCGCATGGAAGAGCCATATTCTGATAAATTATTAGCAGCCATGCGTAATAAATTTGGTGGCCATGCCGTCAAAAAAACAAAATAATTGTAGACCAAAAGGTCGAACTTTATTTCTTACAATGAATAGAGTTCTAGCTGGTTTGGCCTGGTTATTTGTTTTCATCATCTTTTGGTGGTATACGAGCACACGCGAAATTACAACCGTTGAGCTGACTAGAAGAGTGATTGGTTTCCTGTCAGGGAACCCGATTGGTTTTTTATTCTATATCGGCTTATACATGATCCGTCCAATATTTATTTTTCCTGCTACATTAATCACCATGGCTGCCGGGTATTTATATGGGCCATTGTTTGGAATAATCCTGGCTATTATCGCGAGCAATCTTTCATCAATGATAGCGTTTTTTATAGGAAAATTTTTTGGAAGTCAAATGATTGAAAATTTTTTTAAGTATGATCTCGTAAAACGATATTCAACTCGTTTACGTGAAAACAGTTTCGAAACCTCATTGATATTACGGTTTCTTTTTTTACCTTATGACCTGGTAAGCTATTTTTCTGGTTTTCTCAAAATTAATTGGAGAGGTTTTCTTTTGGCAACGATTCTGGGTAGTATCCCTGGGACAATTTCATTTGGTTTGATTGGATCGGCATTTGAAGGAGAATTCTCTTCTTCAGGAAACATCTTTGATTTCAACCTCTTCATCCTGTCGGTGTTGATGTTTTTTATTAGTATTGCGCTTTCCCGTTGGTTTAAGATACGTGAAATGAAACGCTTATTCGTAGAAAATGATATCTAAGAAAATTTATGAAAACACCCTCACACATCATAATTAACCTTGCAATAAAACGCATAAAGGGATTAAGAAATGCCAGAATCCCATGGCAAGCGGTTTTTTGGGGCAGCATGATGCCTGATATTCCTTTAGGGGTGCTTTCCTTAGGCGCAACCTTCTATTATCGTGTCATCCTTGGGAATCAATCACCTGATTTGATGGAAACGATCTTGCACCCACTATATTTCAACAATCCGTTTTGGATCAGCGCTCATAACTTGCTGCATGCCCCTTTCATCTTAGGGCTTTCTCTGGCAATCTTGTGGCGGTGGCGCACCCGAGCGGGAAAAGTGCAACACTGGTTGTTCTGGTTCTTTTCAAGCAGCACAATTCACACTGGTATCGATATTCTGACTCATTATGATGATGGACCACTGATATTTTGGCCGTTTAATGGGAGTTTTCGCTTCAACAGCCCGATCAGTTACTGGGATCCGGCTCATTTTGGCACCGAGTTTATGATCTTTGAACTTTTATTGGATGCTATATTGGTTGGCTTCTTACTACTTCCAAAGATTGCAAGCTATCTTTACCATCGGAAAGACTCCAATCGATAAGCTTAATGGCACAACCGCCATTTATGGGGGTAAGAATGATCATCCGGATGGCGTCAAATAAGTAATAAATTGAGATTGATCAGGATTATTTAAATATTAAGGTGGCTATGAATTCATCAGATGAAATACTTGCAGTAATTTTAGGAGGAGGTCGGGGAATACGCCTTCACCCTCTTACTCAACAGCGTTCCAAACCTGCCATTCCTATCGCAGGTAAGTACCGTCAGATAGATATTTCGATCTCCAATTGTATAAATTCTGGTATTTATCATATTGGTGTGTTAACTTAGTTTAACTCAGTTTCATGGAACCACCATATCGCCAACTCTTATAAATTTGACGCCTTCCATCCAGGATGGGTACAGGTTTGGGCAGCTGAACAAACGATTCACACCAACGACTGGTATCAGGGAACTGCTGATGCTGTACGGAAGCATCTTCATAATATCCGAGCTGCCCAAACTCCATACGTTTTGATTCTGGCAAGTGACCATTTATACCAGATGGATTACAAAAAATTATTACAGTTCCATAAAAATAACAAAGCCGATATCACAGTAGTAAATCCTGTCTCGTTTACAGAGGCACCAGGTCTGGGAATTCTCAAATACAATCCGGATTTTCGTATTACTCAATTTGTTGAAAAACCCAAAGGGCTGGAAGAATTGAAGCAATTGGTGTGCCGAAGTGACCCTGCTCAACCATTGCTTGGGTCGATGGGTATATATTTATTTAACACTTCTGTGCTTCTCGATTTGCTTGAATCAAACCTGTGGGACGATTTTGGTACTCATATTATTCCCAGGGCTATAGGTACTCATCGGGTATTAGGGTATGATTTTGACGGTTATTGGGAAGATATTGGAACCATTCGTTCGCTTTATAATGCTAACCTGGTGTTGACATCTTCGAACCCCCCTATTAATTTCTTTGACCCCTTATGGCATATTTACACTCAAGCACGATTCTTGCCTGGTACAGTGATCGAGAATAGCACTTTAGATCATGTTGTGTTGGCAGAAGGTTCACACATTCAGGATTCATTTATTCGGAATTCAGTTATTGGATTGAGGAGCCAGATCAATGAAGGTTGTTGGATTGAAGATACCGTCATGAAGGGAGCAGATTATTATGATCAATCAAGATCAACTGATCAGGAAATTATTCCCATTGGAATTGGCGCCATGAGTAAAATAAAGGGAGCAATTATTGATATCAACGCTCGAATTGGGGAGAAAGTGATTATCCGACCATTTCCACTGGGTACTGATATTGATGCTGCTAACTGGGTAGTGAGAGATAGAATTGTTGTGGTTCCCAAGAATGCGATCATTCTGCATGGAACTATCATTGAGCCTGAAACCCGTACCCACTCAGTAAAAATAAGGACTCTTGAACAGTCAGAAATAGAACATATTTGACGCAAATTGTTTGGAGCAAAAGATAAAAACTGAAGTTGATAAGGTATATCTAGAATCAACCAGGTAATTTGTATTATTTATTTTTCCTTAATCGAATAATTTTACAAAATGCAAGAATTTCAAGCTAGCTCAAGCTGTGTAACAAAAAAAATCAGGGTGGCACCTGGTCGAAGTCCACTCTGATTGAATTTGGATTCGGTAGATCGTAATTAAATTTTCAATACGATAAACCAGGGGTTTTTTGTTTTGTCAGGTTTACCAAATAGCTGCGCTGGCTAATGGAATTGGATTATAAATTACGATAGACCCTTTATCACTTGGATTCATCATAGATCCCATATTCATTACGGTATAGGTGCCATCACCATTGTTAATAACCTTAGCCATATCCTCTTCTTCCCAACCAGCGGGTGAACCTAAGAAAGTAGAGATTCCCTCGCCCAACAGGACAATCATACCTTCAAAGTTAGGATACGTTTCCACATCTTTATAGAGTGCCCAACCAGCAGGGACCTGTGCCTTATCGGGAACAGACACTGGAACAGTCAAAAATACTTTGCTGTTTTCATTTGCGCCACCCTTGGTAGGTACCAAAACATAATAAGCGCCATGAGCACCCATGACCCACATCCCATTCCGATTATGGGTACTTACTGAAGGACAGATGAAAAATTCTTGCTTGTCAGGTGCTTGAGCATAAACTGCTGCCGGAGCAACCAGACTGAGAACGCTGAGGGCCAAAACTGCGACCATAAAAAACCGATTTGCTTTTTTATTTGATAAAACTTTCTTTAACATTTTTTCTCCTTATCTACATCAAATTGATCTATCGAATCCTATTCGAGCAGTAAGTCGTACGTTTTTTAAAAAAATGTAGCTTTGCTGTTCTAATTAATTAGATAGGGTGATCTGGCTGGATCTTACTTTTTGTCATGTCCTGATTGTCTGTAATTTTTTTCGTAACATTTCGGCAGTTGGGAAACCCTTCATGCCCTCTTCTGTTAGGTAAACGCGGCAACCAAGAAAATAAGCTTTTCGTTCTTCAGGCCACAAATCTTGTCCATTGATATGGAATGAGGGTGATCCAAGAAATTTCTCTTTCATTGCATCAACCTCATCGGTGATCAAAACAAGATGAATATCTGCATCGCTTATGTCTTCACTTTTCAAAGCAGTTTTGAGATTCTCGAGACCATTTTTCCATGATGGACATCCTTCAAAATACAATAATTCTATTTTCAGTTCTGCCATATTGATTAATTGCCTTTCTTTATAAAACGACTTAATTGCTTAAGAATAAAAGCCATAAATTTTTGAATAAATCGTATCATCTCAATAAATGGGGGAAAACGAAAAGAAACTTATATATTTATTTCCCCGGGTTGATTTGGTGACTGGCGAAATAAACAAATCACAACCCATCGATTTTTGCTCAGATGGGTGGTAGAAACCATTCATGACTGCAAAATTTTCACAATTTACAAATTCATCCAACACCGAATCCCGATGTTTTGAGTAATATTTCTTAGCATGAAAATTTCCTAACATTCATTTCCTTTTTCCATTGATCTGCATTTCGTACAAGAATGTTTCGTCTTTTTGGGGGTGACATTTCTTGGATTAATATCTGGCTAAACTGATATCAAAAAAAGTTTCTAAATTACGATGCACATTTCTAGAAGATTCTTTTTAATAATACTTTTCGTTCCAATTCCATAATGTGACGTTGGTAATGGTTTTTGCATTCAGTACAATATCTAAACAAAGAGTTGGCTGTTGATTTCAGTTCATCGATTGTTGCTCCTTCAATAGCCCGATCAGCGAGATATTCCATCATTGCAGTGCATTCTTCACAGGTTAATTTCTCTCTCTGATTATCTCCAAGAACTATTAATAGAACTTGCCAGAAGGGACGCGGGGATTTTGGCATTGATCCATTCCTCTCTGTATCAACCTATTATTGTAAATTTATAATGATTAGACTGTAATCAATCTGCTATTCTTACCGATTTTCGGATTTTCTGTTCTTCCATTGTTATCTCATCCATTACCCGATTGACTTCGGCAATACTCCACGCCTGGGCTATACAACCTCTTGGCGTGAATGGCGCATCCCCATCAAAAATCTCACCAATGCTACCTAATCCATAATCTGATAACTGGTTGATTAACGGCAGCAGAAATGATTTTACGAGTGTTGGATTCTGATATACGCGTAGGTGAGCGCTGATAAAAGGTCCAATTAGCCATCCCCAGACAGTACCTTGATGGTATGCACCATCACGATGGTACATATCGCCACCATAACGACCGATGTAGCTTTGCATGGTTGGTGCCAGGCTGCGTAAACCATGAGATGTCAACAAGTAACGGACGGCATTGTCTACAATGGCTTTTTGTTGCTCTTTACTCAATGGGCTATATGATAAGGAAGCAGCTATTAATTGGTTTGGTCTGATTGTCTTATCAACACCATTTGGTGTATCAATACCATCAAACAGGTAGCCACCCTCATCATTCCAGAATTTTCCAAAGTTTGTTTTTACCCGTTTTGCCAGAGTCTTATATATTTTATTGTCTTTTTCAAGCCATTTAGCAAAATTAGCCATCAACATTAAGGCGTTATACCACAGGGCATTAATTTCCACAGGTTTTCCCATACGCGGTGTTACAACCCAATCTCCAACTTTAGCATCCATCCAGGTAAGTTGAACACCACCTTCCCCGGCAAATAACAAGCCATCCTGTGGATCAGTATGGATCTGATATCGAGTGCCCTTCAGGTGGCAGGCGATGATGTCTTCCAGCTTTGGATAAAGCGTTTGGATCAATGAAAGATCTTTCGTTTTTGAATAATAGGCTTGAATGGCTTCAAAGTACCAGAGTGTAGCATCTACAGTGTTGTATTCAGGTTTATCTCCCACGTCTGGAAAACGATTTGGTAGCATACCCTGGTCAATGTACTCCGAAAAAGTGGAGAGAATACTGCGAGCAATTTCGGGTCGCCCTGTAGAAAGGGTCAGCCCAGGCAGGCTGATCATCGTATCTCGTCCCCAATCTCCGAACCAGTGATACCCAGCAATGATGGATTTTCCATCCGGGTTGGCAGAAGTTGACCGATCAACAATGAATTGGTCAGCAGCCAGGCTCAACTGTCCTGGAATTGTCGGGGCTAAATCAATCAGTTTTTGTTCATAAATTTTCCGTTCTTTATGAGCTGATCTGCCATCAAGATTTGGATTGTCTTCACTACTTAAAATGAATGTGACTGATTGGCCAGGCTCGATAGTGACATCAAATTCTCCTGCGAAAAGATGGTCATCAGTGCTACCCAGGCCGCGATATTTTTCCAGAAGGAGTTCGAAATTTCTGTACCATTCGTTTTTAATTTGAACAGAAGCATCTGTGCATAATATTCTGTATGGAACAGCTCCAATAAAGGGGTTGACCTGAATGCCATTTTCGACATTGAGAACCTGAACATTCCACCCTTCACTATCAGTTGAGGTATGATGGTCATGATAGTTTACCAACGTTTTTACTGAGAGTTTCAATGGACTTGACGCCCGGTTCAGATGGTATTGCACATAAGTGGTGTTGGATCCATATTGCATCCAGATTCGTTTTTCAAGCAATGCATCAGAAATGGAAAATGTCCAGACAGGAATGCTACCTTCCAGATGGAAGAATTCAATATTTTGGTAACCGTGTGGTTCAATAATCTCTCCAAGCCAACGATTCGTGAACAATGGGATGTTTTGGTTGGCATAGCTTATTGTTTCATCCAGTTTTGAAACCAGTAATGTTCTTCCCAAGGGTGGTTGTAAGGCTGCTATCAATAATCCATGATATCGGCGGGTAAGCAAATTTGCAATTGTGCCTGATGCGTAACCCCCAATGCCATTTGTTACAATCCACTCTTTTGATTGGGCAAACTCAAGGTTGTTTATAATGCTTCTGGAAAATGTAATTACATCCATAATTTTCTCCTAACTTATTATCATCACCAAAGGCGTAAAATTTCATTCTGGGCAAATATCGGTTTCACGATAAGATCCAGTTTTTCCCTGGCGTATAATTCTGGAGGTACACTTATGTCGGCTATATATAACTCTCCAACCATAACTCTTACATCAGGAATTTGAAGGCCTTGTTTTGGGAGAGCAAGTGTCAAGGTGGCTGTTGCTTTTATAGCTGGGTCAAATAATGTTCCTGAGGTCGCATCAATTCCTGATGGAACATCCAATGCTAAGACGGATGTTGTTTGTTGGTTTGCCCAATTTATCAGCTCAGCGATTGAGCCATGTGGTGATCCTTTGAGACTATAACCAATTAGACCATCAAGGATTAATGCTGGTTTTTGAACATGGTTAACTTGATGAAAGGGGTAAATGGGTATATTCATTCTTTGAGCGATATCCAGTTGGTGCCCGGGAATGGGGGTGAAATTCTGGGGAGGTTTTGAAATTATGATAATAACGTTCGCACCCCAATTGTGTAATCGTCTGGCAGCCACCAGAGCACCACCACCATTTCCCCCGCTGCCAGCCAATACAACTATCTGTTTTCCTACTGGATTGTTATCAAGAAATCGAATCCGTGCTAAGTGAGCCAGATTTCTGCCCGCATTTTCCATCATCTGAATCAATTCGATCTTATAGTCCTCCATCATGGCTCGGTCGACTTCAATCATTTGCTGTGTGGTTAGAAATGGTACTTCTTTATGAGGGAAAGGAATTTCCATAATTCTCCTTAAGTATGAACACTACCCTATTGCTATTGAGAAGACCAGGTTGTTGTAAAATCTGGATATAGGGTTAATCCACCATCGACAAATAAAGTTTGTCCGGTGATATAAGCTGCATCATCGGATGCCAGAAAGGTTGTAACAACAGCGATTTCCTCTGCAGTTCCTGCACGACCTAAAGGAATATGTTTTTCCACTTCTTTCTTCCTGATAGGATCATCCACCCAGGCACGATTAATGGGGGTTATGGTAGCACCAGGACCGATTCCATTCACCCGAATACCATATTTTGCGTATTCCAATGCCAGCGTGCGAGTCAGGTTCTGCATGCCTCCTTTGCTTACAGAATAACTGAGATAGTGAGGTTTGGGAATTTCCTGATGAACGCTTGAAATATTGATAATTGCCCCTGGTTTTTGTTTGGAAAGAAAATGCTTAATAACTTCCCTGGCAACAAGAAAAGCTCCTGTTATATTCACATCTAATATCTTTTGAAAGTCGCCGAGGCTGGTTTCATGGGAATTTCCTGCCATTTGAATGCCTGCATTGTTGATTAAAATATCCAGACCTCCGAAATTTTCAATCACATCGTCTACCATGCTGATGACTTGATCTTCTTTAGTTACATCGGCTTGTACAAGAAAATGGTTGACCCCATGCGCTTGATTGTCATGGTAGTAATTTTCCAAAACTTGATGGACTAACTCATCGGTTTTTTCTGCTTCTTTGATATTGCTACGATAATTAATAGCAGCATGGGCTCCTTCAGCAGCAAATTGAACTGCTATCGCCTGTCCAATTCCAGATGAAGCTCCAGTCACTAAAACTTTTTTTCCGCTAAGACCTTTCAAAATTCCCTCGCTTTCCTAAAAAACACAAAATTGTTGCCAGAGGCTATAATCCTTTTGTAAATTTAATTTATGCTTTGTAAATATCAATCATTGAACCCAACAATTTTAATGCGTGTTCCCGCTCGCGTTGGAAAGCATTTCTGCCAATAATGGAACCAAACCCTCCACCATCTCGAATGGCGTGAATTTCCTCAAGTATTACCGTGTCAGATTCCTTTTTTGCACCACCAGAAAATATTAAAATTCTTCGCCCATTAAATGCACTCTGGACAACATGCCTGACCCGATTTGTCAGGGTGTCTCGTGGAATATCGTATTGTTCATAAACTTTTTTAGCTGCAGCTAATTCAATATTTGCAGTGGGGAGTTTAACTTTAATGATGTTTGCCCCTAATTGTGCTGCAATTTGTGCTGAATAGGCAATAATGTCAAGTGCAGTTTCGCCCTGGGAGGATATGGATGACCCGCGCGCATAAGACCAGACAACAACTGGTAAACCGACAGATTTTGCTTGTCTGGTAAGATTCATCAATTGTTCGTAAAGTAAACGTCTTTCTGAAGTTCCGGGGTAGATCGTATAACCAACGGCAGTACACCCCAACCGGAGAGCATCTTCGATCGCAGCGGTTTGGGCTCCAAGGGGATCCTTTTCATCCTGCAGAATATCGTGACTATTCAACTTAAGGATCAACGGTATTTCACCAGCGTACTCTGATGCGACAGCTTCTATAAATCCGAGCGGGGCAGCATAGGCATTGAGACCGGCTTCGATAGCTAATTCTATATGATATCGTGGGTCATACCCAGCAGGATTCGGCGCAAAGCTTCTGGCCGGGCCGTGTTCAAATCCTTGATCAACTGGCAAAATAATCATATTTCCAGTACCTTGTAATTTACCGTGATTAAACAGACGTGATAAATTTGTAAGTACTCCTGGATTTTCACTTTGATACCAACTTAATATTTCTTTTGTTTTTGTGGTCATTTTTTTCTCCTAATTTGCTAATATTTTTTCTTTTAAATTATTTATCATTTATTTAGTGCATTTGCTGTAAGAGATATCCAGCCAATCCAGTCCAACCTGTTTGGTGACTGGCGCCTAATCCGGATCCATTTTCACTGTTGAAGTATTCATAGAACAGAATGTAATTATTCCAATCAGGGTCGTCCTTGTATTCCATATTGTCGATATTGATTGGACGGTTGCCTTCATCATTTTTTAAGAACAACCTGATCAGACGGTCAGATAAATCCTGAGCTACTTGTTGTAAATTCATATAATTTCCTGAACGAGTTGGGCACTCAACCACTAAATCATCTCCATAATAATCGTAAAATTTATACAGAGATTCTATGATTAGAAAATTAATTGGGAACCAGATCGGACCACGCCAGTTGGAGTTTCCCCCAAATAATCCACTCTCTGACTCGGCTGGTTGATAATTTATCCTGAACTCTTTTCCTTGATATGAAAATTGGTATGGATTTTCCTGATGGTATTTAGAAAGAGAACGGATTCCATATTCTGATAGAAATTCATTGGGATCCAGTAGATATCTTAATTCACTAATCAACCGTTCACGTGTCAGGATTGAGAGGATATGACGTCTACCGACCCCCTCTAGTTCTGCGCTGGCCATATTTCCACTTAAATGTGGGCGTTGTTCAGTGAACCACTGCATTCGGCGGGTAAAATCAGGCATGGATTCCTGAACTTCGGGCTCCAATGTTTCGATTGCTATGAGTGGCATCAATCCTACCAGAGAACGTACTTTCAATGGCACGATGTTTCCATCCGGCAGATGAAGAGCATCATAGAAAAAGCCATCATTGTCATTCCATAAACAGTGCCCCTGTCCTCCACAATTTGTCATGGCGTTGGCGATACCAAGGAAATGTTCATAAAATTTTGAAGCCAGGTCCTGATAAATTGGATTCTCTTTTGCCAGTTCCAGAGAAATTTTTAACATGCCCAGGCTATAAAACGCCATCCAGGCGGTTCCATCGGATTGATCAATATGACCACCGGTGGGTAATTGGTGGCTTCTATCAAATATGCTGATATTATCAAGTCCCAAAAAGCCACCCTGGAAAATATTATTCCCATCAGCATCTTTTCGATTTGTCCACCAGGTAAAATTTAGCAACATTTTCTGGAATACCCTTTCCAAGAATTCTCGATCGGGTTTTCCCTGTTGTTTTGCGTCAATTTCATAAACTTTCCATGCAGCCCAGGCATGAACTGGTGGGTTCACATCCCCAAATGCCCACTCATAAGCTGGTAACTGCCCGTTTGGGTGCATATACCATTCACGTGCCATTAGAACTAACTGCCGTTTGGCAAAATCAGAATCGATCACAGCCAGGGGGATGGTATGGAACGCCAGGTCCCAGGCCGCATACCATGGATATTCCCATTTATCCGGCATGGAAATAATATCGAAATTTGTCAGGTGAGTCCATTGATGGTTTCTTCCATTCTTACGACGCTTTGGGGGAATAGGTGTTCCTGGATCACCTTGCAGCCATTGTTCGACATCATAATAATACAATTGCTTGTTCCACAACATTCCGGCAAATGCCTGTCTTTGAATGGATGCCGCATCCTCAGATAATCCTTTTGGTTGTTTGGCAGCATAGAATTCATTGGCTTCAGAAATTCTGCGAGAAAAGAGTTCTTCAAACTGACTGAATGGATTTCTGTGTTTCTTGTTGGAAATTCGCAATTGAACGCTGTAGGATTGGCCAGACTCAATGACTTTGTGAAAGTATGCAGCTACTTTTGTCCCGGATTTATCAGGGTTGATAGCGTCTTTTTCTGACTCTATCAAATAGCGATGGAAGGAATCTTTTTTATAGGGATTATCATTTTCAATGTTGGAAATACGCTGAAAATTTGTCTCGTTTTCTGTGAAAAGCAGATCTATCGCATCTTGAGCGTATAAATAGTATTGTCCTTGTGTGGTATGGGTGCCTTTTACAGTCAAATAATTTCCGGAAGATTCTACTTGTTTCATCACCGGTTTTTCATTTACGTCACCCATTGGACCGGCGGGATACCCCCAACTCCATGTGTTTCGATACCAGAGCGTTGGTAACAGATGTAGTTCAGCATTTTCTGGTCCGTGATTGAAAGCGCTAATTTTGATCAAGATATCATTTTCGTCAGCCTTTGTGTACTCCACAAAAACGTCGAAAAACTTGTTTTGGTCAAAAATTCCAGTATCTACGAGTTCGAATTCTGGCTCAGTACGTCCGCGTTGTTGATTTTCCGTGATCAATTCTGTATATGGGAAGCGAGATTGTGGATATTTATACAGATATTTCATATAACTGTGGGTTGGTGTGCTGTCCAGATAAAAATACTGTTCTTTTACATCTTCACCATGATTTCCCTCCGCACCTGTTAAGCCATATAAACGTTCTTTCAAAATTGGGTCTTTTCCATTCCAGAGGGCAACCGCAAAACATAAATATTGATAACGGTCACTGATACCGGCTAACCCATCTTCGTTCCATCGATATGCCCGACTGCGAGCATGATCATGAGGGAAATAATCCCAGGAGGTTCCAAATTCACTATAATCCTCACGTACAGTCCCCCAGGCACGTTCACTGAGATAAGGTCCCCAATTTTTCCAATTATTTTCGCGCTTTCGATAACCGTCAAGACGGATTTGTTCTGCTGTTTTTTTCACTCTTTTCACTCCTGCCTTTATCTTTTTTTGATGCCATTGATATCCAGAATAATGGTTGGATTTCGATCATTATCTGCTCAATCTTGCACCGCACCAAATTTTTGCATATAACCCAATAGTTATTTAATCTATTTTTATGATTAAGCTTACCTGTTTGACGTCATTGCGACCGCATCTCTTACATTATTCTTACATGATATCGATGAGCATTCCAGTCTTTATAGGTAAGAATTCAATTGAAAAGAACGTCTTATCTATTGAAAGAGAAAATTGAAGAAAGGAAATGAAAATGAACAAACCGCTTCACATTACAGATAGGGAATTTCAAGAAAAAGTATTGGATTCTTCAATTCCGGTAATTGTTGACTTTTGGGCTCCATGGTGTGGTCCATGTAAGTTTATTGCGCCTATCCTCGATAAAATCGCCGCTGATTTTGAAGGTAAGGTATTGATTACCAAAGTAAACACGGATGAGAACCCTGAATGGGCAACCAAATTAGGAGTGCAAGGGATTCCAACCTTGTTGTTTGTCTCCCAGGGTGAGATTAAATCCCGATTGGTTGGCGCAGCTCCTGCTCCGCAAATTATTACAAAAATTAATGAGTTGTTGCCAGTTACTACCGGGTAAATATTTGATTTAGACCCATCTGATCTAAATTCATTATGCGAGTTTAGATCAGAATTTAATGAAAGGATATGGATGAGAATAAGTCTGGCTGGACAGAAAGCAAATGAAATTATTCTAAGCACAGTAGAAGGTGAAACTTTTATCCTCTCAGAAGAACTTCAAAAAGGCAAAAATGTTTTACTGGTCTTTTTAAGGCATCTGGGTTGACTACCCTGTCGTGAACATGCTGAACAGTTGTGCCAGCGTCAGGATGAATTTGAACAGTTGAACACCAGAGTGGTTATCATCTCATTCGGAACATTACCCGCCTTGCAAGCATGGATGAAGGAAACCTGTAATGCATTTGATGTTCTCCTGGATCCAGATCGGGCAGTCTATCGCGCTTACCAACTAGAAGAATCGCGCTGGAGGTCCTGGAGCCCAAAAACCTTGTGGACCTATGCCAGATTGTTGCTTTCTGGTAGAAAATGGCTTCCGAAAGAAGGGGATACCTCCCAAATGGGCGGTGATTTTATTATTGATTCTAAGGGAATGGTCAGGCTGGCATACAGAAGTAAGGAACCCGCTGATCGACCATCTGTCAACAAATTATTGGAAATTTTAAAACAATTAAAACGATAATTGAAGTTTGCAATTTATTAGTTGATTTTGGAAAATACTTTAAATTTTCCAGGTGGTTATGTGTTGACTTACTTTGAAAAAATTGCTACCATACTCACATTGATCAACTACCGCAGCGTGCCGGGTAAGTGAGAACCAGCGTTCGTCAGGTTAGCTGTTTTGCAGAGCCCGCCGCACAAATGACACGGATTCAGGATTTTGACTTATAACCCGGAGGTCAGTGGTTCGAATCCACTCCCCGCTACTATTTTCCAGACGACCAGAAATGGTCGTTTTTGGTTTAAACATGCGTTGATTCCTTGAACTATTTAATTGAGAAGAGAGATTATTGTTGACTACAAAATAATTCTTTTCTTAAGACAGATCAAGGGTATCATTTCAGCAATCTCATTGCAATATATCAATTTTGGTAGGTTATAACCTAAAAACTTATCCATATCGATAGGTTTTTAGGACTTGGATGTATTTAGTATGTAAAAAACCAAGACAATTCTTACATTTTTCATATTCCAGATCTCGGAAAATCACCGGTGCCATCTTGGTTAAATCAGGATATAGAATGGTATATTTTCGATAAATATATATTCAAAATTTTCACTTATGCCTTCGATTTTAATTTTCACTCGTAACCTTGTGGTCGGTAATTCAAATCCTCTTCCCGCTTCAATTTTCGAAAAGCAAAATTGTGGTTGATATTGATCAACCATACGACTGACCAATAAGGTTTTATTAATCTAGCAATTTTTAGATCGGTTGGCCAAGATGCTTGCAATCATTGGCGAGAGATCATTTTCACTAAACGGTAAAATTAACGTACATGATCTCTCCACTTCAAAAGACTAAACTATTTGCCCCGACCTCCCGAACCCGGTGGGTAGGACAGCCGCGCCTGTCGGACCACTTGAATGCGATTCTGTCACCTGGCTGCAAAGCAGCGCTCTTATCAGCGCCAGCGGGATCGGGTATGACCACCATAGCCATCCAGTGGCTGGTCAGCCAAAAAGGATTGCCAGCAGCTTGGGTTTTGCTGGATGAGCGCGATAACCAGCCAGCCCTCTTTTTTCGTTATCTAATTATCTTTTTGGCTCTCAGATTTTTTTAATTGCCAATATGTTGGCACTGCTTGCATGCCAATATAATAAAATTAACAAAATAAAAAAGTAGCAGTATTCGGCGTTGTTTGGTATTGAATTATTGTTTTTGGCTCTCTTGCGCAAATTCCGTACCTAATATATCAAACGGTGCAGGTGTTTTGCAGTCATTTTGGATTTCAATAAATCGGTTATCTTTACTTGACTCTAATATCCCTGTTAAGACTTCAAGAACATGTAACGCAAGCTCTCCAGATGCACGTTGTTTTTTAGCATATCTTATGGCATAAGCCATGTCTGCCAAACCAATGCCACGTGAATTATCAATGTATCCAAATTCCAATGGATATTCTTCGAATTTCCCTGATCCTTTGCGAACCAACACTTTATCACCGTTTTGTTTCATAGGGTTCAAGGATATTCCTCCAAACATATTCGGGTCGGGAACGATTATTTGCCCTTCCTCACCAAAAATCTCTATTAGCGGAAGCTTGGATTCCCAATAAGAAAAATTCATATCCCAGTTAAGAGTCAGGTTCGCTATGACATTATTTTTAAATTCAAGCAGACTTGATACATGAGTATCAACTTCACATGGAAACTGCTCACCATGACGAATTGAACCTGTTATTGTACGTGTGTTATGTGTGAGCTTGGTGAAGCTGGCCACACGCCTGACCGCTCCAAATAGCACCACCATGGCTGTCACATAGTATGGACCCATGTCAAAAAGAGGTCCTCCGCCTTTCTGATACAGGAATTCTGGGTGATGATGAAATGACTCTGGTCCCCTTGACAGCATCAACGCATTGCAAAAAATTGGTTTGCCGATCAGGTTGTCATTTAACAGCTTTTTAACTGTCTGCAAACCACCGCCCAAAAACGTATCTGGCGCACAACCGATATACAAACCTCTTTTTTTGGCGAGCAACAAGAGTTCTCTTCCGTCTTCTACTCTTACGGCGAGAGGCTTTTCACTGTATACGTTTTTTCCACTCAATAATGCTTTCCTTGATATTTCCGCATGAGCCGTTGGAATTGTAAGATTCAAAATTATCTCGACTTTTTGATCTTTCAGCAGCTCACCCACTGTCATGGCTTTGATTTGGTATTTCTTTGCCTGCAGCTGCGCTCTGTCCATTCGCTTATCAGCGCAACCATATATTTCAGCAATCATGGAAAACTTCCGTTGAATATTAGTGATATAAATGTTGCTTATCATGCCACAGCCGATAACACCGATTTTTACTGTTTCCATATCACGCCTTGTTTGCTTCATTTGTTAAAAAAAATGTGCTTACGAATGCATGTTGTAGGGGCTTATAAGAAGTGTGATTTTGTTTCATAACTCAAAATGCCTTTTTACCGTTAACATATTTTGCAAATATGTCCCTATCGCTTGAAAGGTAGACGATGCGTTCTAAACGCTGTTCGATTGAGAAATCGTATCCCGAATTGAAATACGCATCATCAATAACAACCGCATTCATTCCATATCCAGATTCAAAGCTTCCCGTTTTGCCGAAGAAACTTCCACCACCTTTTGTTGCCATATAGAAGACTTCCGGCAATGTCAGCGGTTTGCATTTATCATCAATGATCATGTTATACAACTTTGATACCTGTATCGCATCAGAAATCGCTCGAAGAATAGAGATAGAGAATCCACCGGCAATATCACTGCCCAATCCAATGTGAATACCACGATCTAACATCTTTCGTATCGGCGCAATACCAGCCACAATATTCATATTCGCTTGAGGACAATGGGCAATAAAAACACCGTTCTTCTCAATCAAATCGAGTTCTTCATCCGTAGGATAAACGCAATGTGCCATAATTGTCGGCGTAGAGCCAAACAAACCATACTTGTCATAGATTTCGCCTTGATATCTGAACCCAGAATATAGCGACTTCACATACGCAATTTCACCCTTGGCTTCCGATAAATGCGATTGAACTGGCGTGTTGGTTTTCGATGCGATCTTTCCTAATCCCGACATCAGTGTATCGGTGCATGTTGGTATGAATCTCGGCGTTATGATTGGTTTTATATTCTGATATTGGTTTAATGTTCTTTTGACCCATACTTCCGTATCATCAATGGACTCTTGTGTGGGCTGAATTAAATAATCCGGACTATTTCGGTCCATGTTGACTTTGCCGACGCAAGCGTTCAGTCCTGCTTCTTCCAGCTTGCCCATTAGAATACATGTTGCGTTAACATGCAGTGTCGCGAATATGGACGCGTGAGATGTCACACTTCTTTTCAATGCAGCGCAAAATCTCCCATAAGCGATATGAGCATATTCTTCGTTTATGTACTTTGCCTCTTCCCTGAATGCATATGTATCAAGCCAAGGTAATAACTCTAAATCCATCCCCAGCCCACGATATGGAAATTGGGGTGCATGTATATGTAAGTCTGCCATGCCCGGAATAATGATTTTATCTCCATAATCAATGACTTCAATATTGCCATAACATTCGGGAAGCTCCTTAAATATGTCTACAACAATACCATCTTTGCTTATGATAAATCCATCTTCAATTACCTTAAACTGCTTATTCGATTCTGTAAAAATGATATTACCTTTTAAAGAAAAAATGTTTTCCTTACTCAATTGATTTCCACCTCTTTCTTGGCTGTGCCTTACTTTTATTATTTCTCCTATATTTATTCCAGCCGATTATTCATTTTTCTGACCATCTCATCAATCATACCTTCCGTCACCTTATACGAAGCCACAAGCTCAAAATGCTGGGCCAGTCCCCAAAAACTTATCAGAAACTCATTTTCAAGCTCCGGCGTTATATCGCTTTGCTTAATGAGCCCCCATTCAACAAGACTGTCAAAGAACACCTTCTTTGCATGTGCATCTTCAAAAATCTCAAGATAGTGTGAGTCCCTCTTAAACTTATGGTAATTTCTCTTTGTATTTGTCACATGTATTTCTTTTTTTAGCCTTATGTCCTGCGACGAAGCACCTATTAGCAACTCAAATGCACCCGTATCAACCACCCACTCATCAAATGTTGGATCAAAGTATGCAAAATCCCGCTCGCTCAGCTCAATCGAAACTTTTTTGGTTTCACGCGGTTCAATATCAACCTTCACAAAGTGTTTAAGCTCCTTTACCGGCCTTTTAAGCCGTGAGTGACCGTCTGCAATGTAAAGCTGAACAATTTCGCGCCCGGCTCTTTTACCCGAATTTGTTATCGAAAAAGATACTGAGACCGTCTCCGGGAGCGTGATGCTTTGTTTGTTTAGATGTATATCCGAATAGTTAAATTGTGTGTACGATAAGCCGTGACCAAATGGAAATAACGGTTTTAGCACTTTTTTTTCAAAGTAGCGGTAACCAACGAATACTCCTTCTTCGTAATAGTGCTTATGGTTTTCGCCGGGAAAGTTCAAGTATCCCGGAATATCGCTGAGTTTTATTGGCATAGTCACCGCAAGCTTTCCGCAAGGATTCTGCTCACCAAAAAGCAACTGAGCAACCGCATAACCGCAACCTTCGCCGCTGTACCACATATCAAGCACTGCCTTTACATTCTCAATCCATGGCATTTCGACGGATTCGCCGTTCATCAGCACAACGATCACGTTTTTATTCACTGCACTTATCGCACGAATCAACTGCTCATGTGTATGTTCAATATTGATATCTTTTCGGTTATACTCATCTGTTTCCAATGGCAAATTTGAGCCTGCAAACACGATCACTACATCGGCGTTTTGTGCTATAACGACTGCACGCGACAATAGTTTATCGTCATTTTCATTTGGATTGATATAACCGGGTTCATATAATACCTGAACACTATCTTCGCATATTTGTCTGATTTCATGAAGTGGTATATCTTCTTTCTGTGCTCTGACAATCGCGCACCCGGTTCCTTGATAGACAGGATGCTCTGCCCAGTCACCCACTACCGCAATATGTTTTATCTCATTTTTATTCAATGGCAGCAGCTGCTCATCATTTTTAAGCAATACCGCGCATTCAAGTGCCGCCTCCCGAGCAAGTTCATGATGCTTATGAAAATCTATTTGAGGACGTTGTTTGCCGTCACGCGTATAAGTCAACACCAGTTCTAGCACCCTTTCACAGTGTCTATTAAGCTCCTGCTCACTTATCTTTTCCTCCTCAATCCCTTGAACAAGTTTATCAATTGCTATTTTGCTGTGAGGTATTTCAAAGTCAATACCCGCTAAAAACGCATTAATATGGTCCTTGACTGCGCCACAATCCGAGATAACCACGCCTTCATAACCCCACTCTTCTCTCAATATCTCTGTTAGCAACCAGTGGTTTTCACACGCCTGTACACCATTTATAAGATTATAAGAGCCCATCACCATTGCGGGCTTAGCTTTCTTGATCACTCTTTCAAATGCAGCGAAATATATTTCCCTCAAAGCACGTTCCTCAACGATATTGTCATAGATGGTTCGCATGTAGTTGGAGTTATTACATACAAAATGCTTGACACATCCTGCTACACCATTGTTTTGCAAGCCCTTGACATATGCGGCCGCCAATTCACCTGCAAGACATGGGTCTTCTGAATAATACTCAAACCCTCTGCCATCCAATGGATTACGACGAGTATTTAACCCAGGTCCATATAAAAGACCTACACCGAGGCTCTTACATTCCTCAGCGACTGCTGAGCTGATTTTTTCAGTTAGTGCCACATCGAAAGAACAGGCAAGTGATGACCCCGTGGGGAAACATGTCGCAGGATAAGTCATGCTTAATGCTTCATCCGAGTCGAAAGAGGATTTGAGGGATTGCAAAAAATTCGCAGTTCTGGGATCCGGAGGCATTATGTTCTGCAATCTGACACCATTTGTTCCGTCTGTCATAATCAGTTCAGGGATGCCCAAATTTGGTATTGTTACAGTACGCAGCATTGATGCGTCAATACACAGCTCCACTTTTTCTTGCAGTGTCATTTTTTTTATAATGCTTCCTATATCCATTTGCAATCCTTTCCGGATAAGAAGGCAACATACCTGATATGTTGCCTTCTTCAATTCAGTATGTCTAACACTAATTTTTACAGTGCAAAGTAAAATATTTCTGTTTTATATTATTTTGAAGCTTCCCAATTACTTTGAAGTTCTGTTAGCAACTCATCCACTGATAGCTTACCTGCGGCATACTTATTGATCGTTTCACCAAACAACTGCGCGCCTCCAAAACCGTTTGGATAGTACGAGCTATATATACCGTATGTTTTACCGGCATCAATATATTGCTTCAGAATTGTACCTGTCGGTCCTATTGCAGATTCATCCGCTTTGATGTTCGTGAAGGCAGGTATCAGTTTAAACCCAGAAGTAAGATTCTTTTGCCCTTCAGGAGTCATTGCAAGCCATTCAAGGAATTTCATGGACTCATCAACGCTTGCGGACTTGTTGATACTCCAAAATGGTGCGCTGCTTGCGTAGAACTTATCATTCGCTGCCAAATCTTCACCCATGGGTATCGGGAACATTCCGAGATCCATATTCGGATCAACTTCATCCATCGCAGGCTGACTCCAAGTTCCTCCAATCATCATTGCTGTTTGTCCAGTTGCAAAATCTGAAACCTGTGTATTAAAATCAGTATTCATTGGACTCTTTGAGTATTTAACTTCAAGTGCAACTAGATTTGCTAAGTCGATGAAATCCTGATTTCCAATGAGTGTTTCCGTCCCCGAATTCATTGCACCAATAAATGCAAGCGGGTCCGCTTGACGTGCAATGGGTGAGTTAAATTCGAAAATTGCAGCCTGATACCACTCAGAGTAGTTACCAGAGAATGGTGTGAAACCAGCGGCAACCAACTTCTCACAAGCTATCTCCAATTCAGAATATGTCTTTGGAACCTCAGTAATTCCAGCTTGCTCAAACATATCCTTATGATACAGATAACCATGGCCTTCCACCGCGAGAGGGAATCCGTAGACTTTACCTTCATACGAACCAGATTCCAGCGCTGGCACACTCATGTTCTGCACCCATGGTTCGTTACTGAGATCTACCATATATTCCGCCATTAGAGCCAGATCAACATTCCCTGAGGTTGAAAATATATCAGGTGCCGTGCCTCCGGAAAACATAGCCTTTAGCTGTGTCTGGAAGTCGCCGGAGGAACTTGATTCAACCACAAAGGTTACGTTGGGATTCAATGCGGTATATTCTGCGGTCGCTGCTTTTAATGCCTCGTCGATTTCATACTTCGATTGATAAATGTGAATTTCCACGGGTTCCAAAGTTGTTGATGTGGAACCGACTGCAGCTGATTGCTCTGTAGGCTCCTCCTTAATCAGCGGAAGCGATGTGTCATTACTTGAAGGAGCACAACCTACCAAAATGGTTATTAACATAATGGTTGACAATAATGGAACAATTAGTTTGATTTTTCTCATTTTCTTTCTCCTATCATTTGATTATTCTTATTTGGCAAAATTACCAAAAAATGACGTTTATCCTTTGAGTGCACCAGATGCAATGCCCGCAATAATCTTCTTTTGCAGTAAAATATTGATGATTAATATTGGCGCAATACTCATTACAATAGCCGGTAACGCAATATCCCACTGATTTGCGTGCAATCCAAAGAGTTTATTGATCGCAAGCTGAACGGTATTTAGTCGGGTATTGTTAAGCATTATCAGCGCAACGATATAATCATTCCATATCCAGAACAGATCCAGTATGAATAATGTTAAGAATGTAGGTCTGATTATTGGAAGTACGATTTGGAAAAACACCTGATAAACATTACATCCGTCTATCATTGCTGCTTCTTCGAGTTCTACCGGAACAGCTCGTACTGCACCGGTCATAATAAACGTGGCAAACGCAAGTCCGATACCCACATATGTGAGGATGCCGCCCATCAAACTGGTGTTTAAACCAAGTGTACTCATGGTTTTAACCAAAGGCAGCATGAGCGATGCAAAAGGTATTAGAAGTGAACCAAGAAGCAATTTTTCAAAGACTCTGCTATATTTGGAAGGATGTCGTACCATCCAGTAGGCAACCATTGCAGCTAGAAATAATATAAGAAAGACTGAACTAATAGACACAATAACTGTGTTCGTTAATACGGTGGACATATTAAGCGCATCCCATGCTTTTGAATAATTCTCCCACATCATAGTCGTCGGCAATCCCAAAATGTCTGTCATTATCTGGCTCTGTGGCTTGACTGAATTAAGAATAACTAATACGAAAGGCGCGAAGAATATTAAAGCGATAATCAATGTGCCCACAAATTTTATTATGCCTACCACGTGTCTTTTTCTTATTTTCATTCGTATGCACGCTCCTTTCTCCGACTTAAAAACAGTTGAATAGACGTGACAAGGAAAATAATCAAAAAGAAAACGATTGATTCAGCATTTGCAAAACCATATCTGTTCGAATTGAATGCGTCATAATAAATCTGAAGTGCCATAGGTGTTGTTGAACCGTATGGCCCGCCTTTGGTCAAAGCTACATTGATATCGAACATTTTAAAAGCGGTAGCGATTGTCCAAAATAAACAGACCGTTATATAAGGCATAGTGAAGGGAATTTTGATCTTCCAAAATGTTCTCCATGATGATGCGCCATCTATTTTTGCCGCCTCTGAAAGCTCTAGTGGAACGCCCGCTAATGCCGCAATCATAATAACCATAACATAACCGACACCTTGCCATACGCTCACAATGACCAAGGCAACAAAAGCCGTCTCCTCTGTACCTAACCAGGGTAGCTTAAAAATAGCCCAGTTCAATGTCATTCCAAGGTATTGAATCACTAATAGAAAGATAAATCGCCAAATATAGCCCATAACGACACCGCCCATTGTATTTGGCAGAAAGAATATCGCACGAAACAAATTGCTTCCAAAGAACTTGTTGATTAATAATGCCGCAAGTCCAATCCCGATAATATTTGTAAGAGCAACTATGACAAAGCTGATATTGAAAGTAAAACCAAATGCTTGGAGAAATCGGGAATTCTCAGAGAATATGTTTATATAGTTGTTAAAACCAATGAAATTCATGGTTTTCGAAATACCGTTCCAATCAGTCAAGGAGAAGTAAATACTAATGAGAAAAGGAATAATAACAACTACAGCAAACAATAATGTTGCTGGTCCCAAAAAAACTATGTGTTCCAATTTTTTTCCAAAGGATTTATTCATTTATCAAACCTGTTTATTTATGGGTTTATCCTGGTTTAATTACGGTTCTTTTCAGCGGCAACCAATCCAATGCCGTCTGAACATGTGTATCCCAATAATTCCAATCATGTTTCCCGGGATGCTCTTCAAAATGAAACTCAACGCCTATCTCAGTAAGTTTTCTTTTAGACCTCTCATGTTGCTGATACATAAAATCTTCTTTTCCACAACTAATGAAAATTTTTGGGACAGTTCTATTTTCTTTTATTAATTTTCTAATTAAAGTAAACAAATCTGCGTCAGTATTCTCTAGATATTCAGGATATTCGAATATATTCGATATGTCTATGAATGTGTCTTGGAACAAACCGTTTTCAATTACTTCGACGATGTCGACTGCCCCAGAAAGGCTAGCTGCGCAAGCATATTCTTCCGGTTTGGTCAACGCTATTTTTAACGCACCATAGCCACCCATCGATAATCCCACAGTAAAATTGTCTTCTCTGGCATTTGATAAAGGAAAAATTGTGTGCACAAAATGTGGAAGTTCTTCTGTCAAGTAGGTAAAATACTTTTCACCTCTATACATATTTTGATAAAAACTATTAGAAGTGGAAGGCATAATAATCGCGACTTTTCGCTCTTGCGCATAGCGTTCAATACTGGTCCATCTCATCCAATCAGAAAAGTCACCAAATAATCCGTGAAATAAATAGACTGTCTGATACTTTATTCCTGGTTCAAAATATCCCGAATCTGTTTGATTAAAAATTTCGTCTGAATTTGGTGAAGGAATAATAACTCCAATATTTGTATTAAAATGAAGAGTTTGTGAGAAAATGTTACATTGAAAAAATGCCATAATAACACTCCAAATTAATAATATGTTCAGAATCCTAGACATAAACAAGCATTTATTAATGCAGTATCCTGGATGCATAAATAATAAACAAGAATAGTATAGAATATGAACTCCACCTTATCTATCCAATTCATAACTATTAAACTTACATTTCTTGACCTTATTTATTAAAAACCCTATAATATAGATAAAAATTTTTACGTATTTAATATTTATAATGAAAAAAATGCATGGAATACAGCGAATCGATTTCTAAATACTATTTTGAAAATGTCTCGCATAGCCAAAAATATCCCATCATGGTATATTACCATGCAAAAGGTGGGGTTGAGTATTGCGCAAAGCACTGGCACCGCAGCCTTGAGATATGCTGTTTTATGAGCACACCGATAAAGGTTTGGATCAATGGCATAACGAAAGAATATTCAGCGGATGATCTTATCATTATAAACTATGGTGATGTCCATGAAATGATCCCTTATGTTCATGAAAATACCCGAGGCGTGTCTTTAATATTTACATATGAATTTTTAGTTGATAATTCTATCAAACCAGAAGATGTGCGTTTCGTTGAGACAGCAGGTGAATACTGGGATAACGAACTTCGTCAAAGCCTCCATAAAATAGTTGATCTTTCTTTCCATGAAACAACTGATGCTTATTACCATCTGCTTGTCAACGGCGAAATCTTTCGTCTGCTGCATATCTTGATCACTCACTATTGCGTTAAGGATGCTGCATTTCAAAAATCACTCAGTCATCTTGATCGCTGTAAGCAAATTTTGGCTATTATCGACAATAATTTCAGTAGAAATATCACACTTAAGTCCCTTGCAGACGAACTAGGCCTTTCGGTAGGGTATCTTGCTCGGTATTTTAATAAATTTCTTGGTACGTCCTTCAAAAAGCATCTTACCAGTGTCCGCGCGGTTAAAGCGCTTGATGAAGTTATTCGCGATGACAAAACCATGTTGAGCATTGCCCTTGATAACGGATTCCCAGATTATCGCTCGTTTATTAAAGCTTTCCGGAAATGGTATAAAGTTACACCTTATCAATATCGTATTGCTTATTATGAAAAGGCCAAAAAAGGTATTATTGATCATAGTCGACCTGAGCTTGTATTTGCGAAGCATATCCCTCACGATAATGCATAATTATTTGAGTGAAAATCACTTTGAATATTTTGTGGAGTTTCTCTTTAATTTCCGTGTTATCCATATAAACTATAGTAGCTACTCCCACTCATTCGTGGCGGGAGGCTTGGAGGTGACGTCGTAGACCAACCGGTTTACCCCACTGAATTCATTGACAATCCGGTTAGCGACGTGCGCTAATAGATCATAATCCAGGCGAGCCCAGTCAGCGGTCATGAAGTCATCAGTTGCGACGGCGCGTAGGGCGATGGCTTCCTGGTAGGCGCAAGCATCTCCTACGGCGCGTAGGGCGATGGCTTTCTGGTAGGCGCGAGCAACTCCCATTACAGTGACCGAGCGCACCGGCAGCAGTACAGCAATCACCTGGGCGACTCTTACGATTGCCTAATAATCCTGCTTTTGTCAGCTATTCAGTAAAGATGGCATCCACTGAACGCAGGGTTGCCAGACGCTCCATATTAATCTCGCCCAGGCAACGAACTGCCAGACCGGGACCCGGGAAAGGCTGCCGCCAGACCAGTTCAACCGGTAACCCCAGCGTTCAACCAACTCGAAGGAGAGATCCTCCAGAACAGTGTGTTGCCTGAGCTACCGAGGTGTGTATGCCACCTCGCGCTTTTTGCGAATGAGGGTTATGGTGAATTAATAAGGCTTGACGTACCTACTTAAAAAAGTTACTTTAAGAACATCGATCAACTACCGTAGTGTGCCCGGTTAGCCAGAACCAGAGTTCGTCAGGTTTGCTGATTTGCAGAGCCCGCCGCACAAACGGCACGGATTCAGGAGCATTACTCATAACCCGGAGGTCAGTGGTTCGAATACCCAAGGGGCACACCATCCACTCCCCGCTACTAAACGGTAACTGTTGCTGTCGGTCACTTTGATGTCGTTATGCATCAGGTTCAATGAGACTGCCTTGTAATCTGCCTTCGTCTCGGCATGCTATAATTCATTATTCTGAACTGGAGCGAACCATGGTGCTGAGGTGGGAAGCTCGCTTCGAACCTTGGTGTCCCAAGCCTCGACCACATCCAGTAGCCTGGGAATCGGGAGCAAAAACGTTGTAGCCTTCTTCTATAGGGATTTTAACGAGCAGGGGTCTGCCTTGCTGGCAGACCCCTGGTTTTAAGACCCTGGCAGGGTCAAGGAGTGTCATTTGCCTGAAAACTTCACCCGCACGGAATTAATGGCGGTCTGGACATCCCCTTCAAGCAGGCGAACATATAGATCGAAAGTACCTTTTCCATATACCTGCGTGTTCACTTCGAAGGAATATTGCAATATGCCATTGGCAGGTCGCCAGTAATCAGGGTTGGGGTCAACACCTGAAGCTACCACCTGCCACTCCACGCGCTCATCGCCGGAGAGTTGGGAGATAGTGAACGTGGACGAAGCCACGGGCGAATATGTCGTGTCAATGGACGCCCGCGCATAGACTGTGTGCGAGTCAGAGGACAGGCGGCCGAGCGGGGCGCTCCAGGCGGTGTAATCGTCGCTTAGTGTCGCCTTAATCGGGGTGCCAAAGTTCGGGTCGTCCACGGATACCTCAACCCTTTTCAAGGTAGGATGGTCGCCTGCTTCGCTGTTGCCCAGGTCTGGGAAGGTAGCCGCGCCCATGGCCACGACTTCACCATTGGGGACCTCCTCCCCCTCAACCGGGCTGGTAATGGTTACCCCGAAGTCGAGACCGGTGGGAGGCAGTGGGGCGGCGACGATGGTAATACGCGATGCGTGAGCGCCTTCGTGCCCGAAAGCCCACGAGCGCGCTCCTAACAGTAGCACCTGGAAGGTAAGTTGATCTCCGGCAATGGCAGGCCGTGTGGTGTCAAAGGAGAAGGTATACTTAGTCCAGCAAGCTTCACCCAACGTGCCGCAAGCTGCACCGCCAGGGCCGGTGCCGACAACGGGCGCAGGGGTGGCGGAACCTTTACCGATCTCCCGGTCGCCGGCCATCAACACGCCTGTCGGCTGAATCACCGATGGCGTTTCGCCAGTCATATACAGTTCCACATATACTGTTGAACCAGCTGGTAAGGGCGCGTCGAGGTCAACGCTGGAGGGGAAGATGGCCACCGGGCGGAATGCAGCCACCACGCTGGTGATCCGGTTATCAAAACAGGGTTCGAGATCGCCGGGGTTATCGGAGAAGTCCATGTACTGTACATTCACGCCTGCCATACAGCTAACGGGAGTGTCTGGTTCAGCCTCGAAAGCGCGGTGCAGGTAAAAGCGGAGAGCGTTCATGCCCAGGGCCTGATTGTCGGGAATCAGCGGTGCGTACAGGGCGGCCACCTTGCGCATTGTCACCATGGTCGCTTCGGGTGTCTCTACTGCTGCCAGGTCAATTAGCAGGTTGCTCAGCCCCTCGTAATCCCTATTTCCGTCGCCATCGCGGTCATAGCCGCCGTAGAGCGTATCGCGAATCTGACGGTCAATGGTGAAGAAGCTGTCTTCAAAGGGGCGTTCGGGTAGAGGAATTTTGCCGAGCAACACCTCAATTGCGCGCCTGGCACCGTTGGGCGTGGCTGCGCCATAACCCTCGAAAAGCACGTCCGTATTGTCGTTGTAGGGAGCTGTCAGTGGATATACATAAGGCAGCCCACTGGGATCGTTGTCCTGGTTGAGCGGAAAGGCTGTTTTCAAGATCGCTTCACGCAGCTCGGCGCGGGTCATTTTTCCGTCGTTCAAGAAGGGGCTGTTGGCAATCGGGAAACCATTGGCCACTACCTGACCCGGTTTCTGGCCAACTGTGCCATCGCCGATCTGCCAACGGATCTCGGTCAACACGTTCCCGAAGATGCCTGCCGTGTAGGGTGTGGCTGCCGAAGTCCCGCCAAAGGCGCACTGGGAAACGGTGCCGGTGCGGCAAGCGGAAGGCAGGTTGCCATCACCCCAGGCAGAGATGTGCACTGGGATGCCGTCGCCGACGATGCCGCGCTCGTTGTCGCGGCGGATGGCGCCTACGGTGATGTTCCAGTCGGGGCCGGTCTGGTCGGAGCCATAGGTGCTGATGGGTACATCGAAGGCATTGCCTACGCCGTTGCCGGCGGCGAACAACACCGTCTGCCCGCGCTCCACCGCCTGGCGGGTCGCCTCATTGGGGCCGAAAAGCAGACCAAGCGGCGCGCCGGCCACATAGCCGAAACTATTGGAACTGATATCCACCCAGGAGAATTGAGCCGCCACCGATTCGTCCAGCGCCTCTACAACCAGCAGCAGGCAGGTCGGGCAGTATCCGTAGCGATTTCCGGTCGAAACCGAAGCCGAACCGCTGCCATGACCGTTGTCGTCCAGGATGGGATGAGCATCATCACCTGAAGTAACACCGGTGGAGCCGCCCGCTTCAATCGCGCCGATGATCTTCGTGCCTGGAATCCAGTATAGTTCGCCGGCATTGATGAAATCCGGTGTCCAGATGGGTGCGTCTGCCGCGGGGAAGTAGCCCTGCCCGAGAGTGATGGGTAGCGCCTTGGCAGTGGCCGGGTAGCCAGGGATGTATTCAGATGGGTGACGGGTGAAGTTGCGCGTCAGAGTAAGGACATCGGGATCAGGGTAAGTCAGGGCGGAGAACTCCAGGTGGTAAGGGTTGATCCCGGTGTCGTTAATGGCGATTACGGTGATCGGGGATGTCTCTGCTGCCAGCCGCTGCTGGTCTGCAACCAGGACCGAAACCATTTCTCGGCGTTCGAAGCCAGCGGCATCAGTGGCTTTAAAGGTGACCAAATGACGCCCTTCTGGGAAGTTGGTGGTGATTGCTGCGCCCATTTGGTCGAGCAGGCCATCCTGGTCGGTGTCCCAACCAACAGTGAGAGGCGCAGTGCCGCCAGAGACCTGCGCGCTTAATGTCTGAGGGGCGCCTATCAGGAAGCGGTAAGGACCACCAGCTTCCACACTCGGGCGCGGATCAGATGGACCGAGATTGGCTGTGACCACCACTCGCACAGTATCTGAAACCGTGGCGAACTTGTCAACCACAGCAGTCCACCTGCCAGACACCGGATAGGCAACGCCGGTGTCTTCATAGGGGTGGAGGATGAACTCGCCAGCCGAGGCGACCTGGTTGCCATCCGGGTCGAGCACTCTCAGGTCATAATCATTGGTTGGGACAGTCCACTCAGCGTGAATGGCAATGTGTGTGGTGTTGGGCGGGACGTCAAAGGGGAACTTCAGGGTGCCGGGGACACCAACGCCTACAACGCCAGGGGTCGGGTCAAGGCGGGCTTCATCGAGAAGGGTTTGTTGCTGCGGGTCGAAGACGACCACTTTAACGGTATCCGCAGCGGTCACTCCAGCTGAATCGGTAACGGTCAGCGTTACCTCATAGACCCCGGCCGCTAAACCCTCGGTGAGCAACTGGGCAGTCGGCGCATCAGCTGCCTCAATAGTTCCCATAGGACTGCTCCAGGCGAATATATATGGTTCGCTTCCGCCGTAACCAGTGCCCAATAAGGGGATTTGGACGCCAGCCGGCGCAAAACCACTATCGCCAGCGTCGGCGACCAGTGGTTTAGGCGGGGGAGGGGTATCATCTGGAGTGCTCACCATGGCCGTACCCTGGACAAGCACCTTGCCCGAGAGCGTACCATTGACCTTCCCATTGACGACCTGCTTCCCACCCACCGTGTCTATGGTGATGGAAGCATCTGCTGCTTGTACAACACTGGTTACCAGCATAAGCACAAGCAAGATATTCAGGACTCGAAATACTCTTTGTTTCATGGATTTTCCTCCGTGTAAGTTGGATTTATTCAATATATAAGTGCAAGATCCCCCTCAAAAAAATACATTAAGAAAGCCGTTCCAAACCATTTCTCGATGCAAAACACTCTGGTGATGGCGTCTGGAGCGCCGAGGCCTGGACTGAATGCAGCTAAAGGGACGGCGTTCCAAAGAGTTTTGCACTGGGAACTGAGCCATGATATAATAGTCCCATGTCTGTGTTCACGCTTACGCCGTTGATCATCCATGTTAATATGGAAATTAACTTTTATCCCCCTTGAAATACCTCGAGAAATAAGATGGAGACCGATCATGACCTCATTCAGGACTGTCGCCGGGGAGATGAATGTGCTTGGGAGCGCTTGCTGGATAAATATGAGCGCCTTGTCTATTCTATACCGCTCAATTACGGGTTAACTGTGGACGATGCCGCCGACGTCGCCCAAATTACTTTCACAATCCTCATAAGGAATCTGGATAGCATTCGGGATGACACCCGTCTGGCTCCCTGGCTGGCTACCGTGGCGCGGCGCCACACCTGGCGTCTGATGGCCCGCTGCCGGCGTGAACAGGACTTCCCTGATGAAGAGGTCACCGGGAATGAATTATTGGGCCATGCAGCAGACCAGAACAGTCCCGACCCTGTGGAACGGTGGGAACGCATTGAATGGCTCAATTATGGACTGAACTTGCTAGGTAAGCGCTGCCGAGAGTTGCTGCTTACCCTCTACTTCGATGTCGAGCAACCCAGCTATGCTGAGGTCGCTAGGCGTTTTAATATGCCGGTAGGCAGTGTTGGTCCCACCCGTGCCCGTTGTCTGAAACAGCTAAAACGATTAACTACAAGCGAGGTGCAGGTTTGATAGCATTTGCGCATATCTGTAACCCGGGTCAGGAAGAGGATGTATTTTTTTGCCTATCCAGGCGCATAGGTATATTATGAAACGGTTGAACACCCCACGTTTTGCTCAAATCCTTAATTGGCTGGAAGGAAAACTGCCAGAAGAAGAGATGCAATCGGTGACAGAGGCGCTGGCAGCAACTGATAAAGCCACCCAGGCCGATCTCGAATGGTTACGGATGTTTCTCTTGACGAGTAAAGAAGTCCGTCTGGCTTCGCCGCCAGCTAAAGTAAAGGAGATTTCGAAGCACCGCTTTGCAGAGTATGCCACAACATACCGGCCGCTCGGTTTCATCCAGCATTGTCAGGCAATGCTGACCTTTGATAGCCGTGGTCAAGTTGCAGCAGCCGGACTTCGCTCGGCCTCCACGGAATCACTTCAACAACAGTTGATCTACAGCACCGAGATCGCTGAGGTTGTCATGAATGTACAATGGCTCCCTCAAGACAAGCGTTTTAATTTGATCGGTCAGGTTTTTCCGTTGGCAGACATCCCTCCAGCAGCTTTCAGTATCCAGATCCTACAAAACTCGGTTGAAGTAGGAATCACCACTGCCGATGAACTGGGTGAATTCATTTTCGAAGGACTGGCCAGGGGAGAATACGAAATGATCCTCTGTGTGGATCAGATTGAACTTCTGATCCCCTCGTTTCATATCCAACCCTGAGGTATGACTGGCTTGCAGGATACCATGGTTAGGGCTGAGTGGCTTGAAGAGCTTTTAGGATTGCCTTCCTCAGAACAGCAACTGGCCTATTTGCAATCTGCGAATCTATTGGATGCCGAAGGTTTATCTAAGCTCTTAGATCAGGCGATGCGGCTGGCACGTAGCGACCCTGGAAAAGCGCGTCAGCTCACTTTGATCTGTGCACTCGCTGCCCAGCCAGGCTCGGCGCCGGGCATTATTCCTCGTGCTACCTATGTGCGTGCCCAAACACATGCCATCAACGGAGATTTCACTACAGCCCTTGAGTTGATCCAATCTGCCCGGGAGGAATATGAGGCGATTGGAGAAAAAATTGAAGCTCTCCGTACCAACCTGGGGAGGATGCACGTCCTGAATGAATTAGGGCGACATCAAGAAGCACTGGAGGCCGGCCAGACCATCCTGGATGCTCTGGGACTGGGAGAAGAACGGCACCCCCAGTCGAAAATGATGGAGGCTTTAGCGCTTTTGAACCAAGGGGTGATTTTCGAGACTATTGGACGATATGAGGAGGCGCTTAAAGCGTACGATATTGCCGAAGCCCAATTTACCGGGTTACACTCATTAGAGCGGATTGGCGATGTAAGCAACAACCGTGGGATTGTCCTGGTGCACCTGGGGCGAGTCAGCCAGGCCTTGGAAGCTTTCGAGAAAGCTTCACAGATTTGGGCGGAAACCGGGCTGACCCTATCTCAGGCGCAAACATTAAGCAACCTCGGCGATGCACATCTGGCTCTTGGCAACTATACTAGCAGCCTGAAGGCGTTCGAGAAAGCCCGCTGCCTGTTTGAGAAGCTGGAGGCCCAGGCAAATCGAAGTATTCTCCTGCGGAAAACCGCCGACGCTTACTTGGCGCTTAACTTATTCCCTGAAGCTTTGAGCGTGTACCGGGAAGCCATTGATTTGATCAAACAAGCTGGGATGGCTGATCACCATGCCCGGGCTTTGTGGGGGATGGGGGCTGCGCTCATCGCCCAGGGTCGCCTTGAAGAGGCTGAACCTGGGCTGACCGAGGCGGTCTCCCTTTTTGCGGATGCCGATAACACCCCGATGCTGTGCAGCGTGATGTTGGAACAGGCCGCCCTGCAAAAGGTATGTGGCGACCAGGATGCAGCCCTGCACACAACCCAACGAGCCCTGGCTTTGGTCAACGGGGATACGTGGCCGGTGCAGCGCCTCTATGCCTGTTTGCGTATGGCAGACCTGCTCCTGCCCGATGCGGGGGAAGCCGAAGCTTATCTCTCTGAAGCCCAACACCTGACCACATTTCTAAACCTGCCAGTCATAAATTACCGCCTCAACAGCCGCCTGGGGCGTTTGCGCGCGCTTCAACAGCGCGACCGGGAAGCCCAACCCCTCCTTGAGGCAGCAGTAGCTCAAATCGAAGCGTTGCGCGGCAATCTGGCCCAAGAAGCCGGTCGCGTTTCCTTTTTCCAAGACAAGACCGCTGCCTATGAAGACCTGATTCAGCTCCACCTGGATCGGAAAGATACCGAGAGCATCAAGCAAGCCTTTGCCGTCGCGGAGAGGGCTAAATCGCGCGCTCTGGTAGACCTGCTGGCTGGGGTGACCACCCCGGCCAGGCACCTTTCAAAGGATTCTGTTCTGGGGAACCGGATGGAAGCCTTGCAAGCTGATCTCAGCGCCACGTATAACCGCTTTCTGGACACCTCCGAAAGCCTTGAAGAGACCAAATTATTGGAACTTCAAGATCGGGCAAACAGATTGGAACAAGAGATCGGCCGGTTACGCTTAGAAGCGGCGATCGGCGCTAAAGAGCCGGATCCCTTCGCCGCGCCGTACTCCCTTGACGATCTTCAGAGCCACCTGCCTGGCGATTTGATACTTCTGGCATATCACATCATTGGCAGTGAAATTCTGGCATTTATTATCTGGAATGGGGAGATCGAGGTGGTTCGTCGCTTGAGCCGGGTTGCTACAGTTCAGGACCTGTTGCAGCGGTTGACGATCCAAATGGATCGCTTCCGCGCTGGAAGTGATTTTGCCCGACGGCATATGGATCTCCTGGAGAAATCTGCCCAACGAGTGCTGGCCGCCCTGTATGTGGAACTTATCAAACCTCTGGAGCCCTGGCTTGAGCGAGGCTTTCCTCTGGGCGAAAATATTCCAGCCAGGCTAGCTATCGTACCTCATGGATTCTTGCATCAGGTGCCTTTCCATGCCCTGTGGGATGGGCAACGATACTTTTTAGAGGTCTACGAGATCTCCTATGCGTTGAGCGCTACAATTTTCGCTCTGTGCCAGCAAAGAGGTTGCCATGAACTCAGGCACGCACTGGTAATGGGACTGGCGGATTCTCTGATCCCTGGTGTAGATGACGAAGCCCGGTTTGTGGCGAAACAGCTTGTTGATGCGGGTGCCAAGACCAATCTGCTGATCGGAAAAGAGGCCAAACGAGAGAGCTTAGACACAGGTGCTTCGGGGTGCGATGTGCTGCATCTGGCCTGTCATGGCCTGTTCCGCGTTGACAACCCGATGTTTTCGGCTTTGAAATTATCCGATGGATGGCTTACGGCAGCCGATGTTTTGCAATATGGGCTGGATGATGCCCTGGTTACACTGAGCGCCTGTGAATCGGGGCGCAGCCGGGTGATTTCAGGGGATGAAGTGATTGGATTGCCGCGCGCTTTTTTAGGCGCGGGGGCAGCGGCTGTTCTGGTCAGTCTATGGGTGGTTCAGGACGAAACTACGGCAGCGTTGATGTCCCATTGGTATGAGCAGCTGCGCCATGGAGTTGAGCGGGTGGCTGCTTTGCGAAAGGCTCAACTTTCGATAAGAGAAAGCTACCCGCACCCATACTACTGGGCGCCTTTTGTATTAATCGGTCAAAGATGAGGTATAATTTAGATTATCATAGAAGATTCTTGTTCTTTGTCTGCATACTAAGAATAACGCATTCGTTGACAATATACATGTCACTGGAGAAGGATAAACCATGGATCGTTTGATAAGGATTAGCATGCCGGGGTTGTTGTTGGCTACACTTCTCAGCTTTACTGCAACTTACCCTGTTGTCGCCACTAATGCTCCAGATCATGAACCTGGCCAGTTGGTTGTCAAGCTGGAGCGATCATCCTGGAATGAAATTGAGGTAATCAACCAGGCTTATGGAACAAGCACCCTCTTGTCCCTCTACAATCGTCAAGATACTTTCCTTTTGCAGGCGCCGCATGAAACCAGTGCGGAGCAACTTGTAGAGGTAATGGCTCTAGACCCACGTCTTGAATACGTTGAGTTGAACTACTTCACCGAAGACCCTGAAACGGGTAGCACAGACCGCATTTATGGTTGGGGTGGTTACGAGTCAGAACCTTATCAGGGCCAGGATGCCACCACGGAGATGGATTTGGAGAACGCCCACAGCTACAGCCGTGGCGCTGGCACAATTGTCGCCATATTGGATAGCGGTGTGCAACTCGATCATCCTTCATTGGCCAATAGCCTGTATATCCTGGGTTTCGATTTCGTGGATAACGATCCGTTCCCCGCCGAGGAAGCCAACGGTCAAGATGAGGATGGAGATGGCCGGGTCGATGAGGGTTATGGGCATGGCACCCATGTAGCCGGGATCATTCACCTGGTCGCGCCGGAAGCGTCACTGATGCCGCTGCGGGTGCTCAATTCTGATGGCCATGGCAATGTTTTTAAAACAGCCAATGCCATTTTGTTTGCTGCTTACAACGGCGCTGATGTGATTAACCTCAGCCTGGGCACCCCCCATCCTTCTGCACTTCTAGGAGAGGTTGTCAGGGAAGCGGCCGGGATGGGGGTGATGGTCGTGGCCGCAGCTGGCAATCTGAATATTGACATAAAACAATATCCAGCGGGGGAAGTCTGTGCTATCGCAGTCACTTCTGTGGACTTCCGGGGGAAGAAATCATCTTTTGCTAATTATGGCGATTGGATTGGCCTGGCCGCGCCCGGAGAGAACATCTACAGCACTTTCCCAATTAGTGGATACGCCTGGTGGAGCGGTACCTCAATGTCCACCCCATTTGTGTCCGGGCAGGCTGCGCTGCTGCGCAGCGTCGACCCTCAGTTGACACTGGACGAGTTGGGGCTATTCATAGGTGCAACCGCCAAACCTCTCAATCGGATCAACCCGGCTTATCGAGGTTTGCTAGGACAGGGAGAGATTGATATCCTTGCAAGCCTGCAAGAGCTGGCAGCCGGCGCCTTGCCTCCACCTGAACGGAATGTGCTTGCTGATTGCAACCCTTAGGCGCTGATCCCAAAATGGCACGTAATCCTTGAGTTAATTGTGAGATAGTAAATTCTCGAGGTGTAGGGGGCAAAGCAATAATGGCTTAAATGTTTGCTGGCAAGCGTGGTTTGTCCAAATTGATACCCGTACGGTTTACAAAAACAGTGCTTTTGACCATAATTACATAATCCCACTTTTCACCCCAAAGAATACCCGGCGATCTCTGCACCTCAGCAGGAAAATCTGTGTAAACCTCTCAAATCTGAATTCGGAACAACATCATGCCTTACAACCCAGCCATTCACAATCGCCACTCCATCCGCCTGCCTGGTTATGATTACTCCCAACCGGGAGCTTACTTCCTGACGATCAACAGTCATAAAAAGGAACACCTGTTTGGGAGAGTTGTCGATGGGGTGGTGCAGCTGTCACCTGTTGGGGAGATCGCCCAGGAGCAGTGGCAAAACATTCCCACGCACTTCTCGAATGTCCTCCTAGACGAGTTCGTGATCATGCCCAACCATATGCATGGGATCCTGGTGATCACGGAGGGGGAGGTCTGCACGGGTAAGGGTAAAGCATTTGATGTTTTGTTTAATCGGAAAAATTCCAAATCGCAAAATTATTCTACTGATCAAAATTTCCAAAATATTGAATCAAATGCTTTACCCATACAGCCTGGCAGGGAGTCCGGATCGAACGCTTTACCACACCAGCTGGGTAGCCAGCCCGGGTCGATCCCGGCGGTCGTCCAGAACTTCAAATCGATCACCTCCCGAAAGATCAACAAGCTACTGGGTACTCCTGGTTCTACCATCTGGCACCGCAATTACTACGAGCATATCATCCGCGATGAGGAGGATTATGCCCGGATCGTTACGTACATACGGGAGAATCCACAAAAATGGGAGCAGTAGGGAAGGTAAGGGTAAAGCAGTTGAATAATTGTGCTTAAGCAAAATATCAAATGCTTTACCCGTACGGCTGGCAGCAAAAAATGGAACTCAAACTGGACATTTGTCGTCATCATTAAACATTGGTGCGAGAATTGCACCGTTTAAATTTTACTGCTACACTGGTTTACGGAGAGAGTCATGCAACATGGTGCTACAATCTCTGCGCGACGGGCGCAGGCTAATGTGAATACAGGACGCATACTGGGCGGCATTCTGCTGGTGCTGGCCCTGCTGCTATCCATGGCGGCGGTGGCGGGCTCGGCGCTGTATGTACGCCAGGCGCAGATGGTGCTGCCGGGTGTGTGGGGGGTCCGGTTGATCTGAGCAACCTGCCGTTGGCGGACGCTGCCATCCTTATAAGCAGCAATGATGATCTTGCCCTCCCTCTGCCTGGCGATAATGCGGTTCACTTTTTCGCGCAGGTATTTGTCCTCATAAATATTCATGTGCTCCTCCTTTGGTTTATTGGCTTCACTCCCAAATCTGCCAATACTCTCAAACTATCCAATTTGGAGGTCGGTTCCACGATCCTGGCTATGCATAGCGCTTCGAATACCTCATCATCCAGTCGACCAAATCCTAAACGCTGGTATTGTTCCCGTAAACTATTCCATAATAAATCGGAAAAAGACCGTTTGATACCCATGTGCAGTGTTGGTTGTACCTCTGGAAACAGCGCCAATTGGTTTGCCTGTAACCGCATTCGTGCAATATCCAGCAAAATATTCAGTTCGGCTTCGGTATGCGCACTACCAATATGGATGATTTTAACAATCTTTCCCTTTTGCTTATATGCAATCTGAACAGCAGTTGCTCCGCTCGTCGTTGTTACTTTCCGAATAAACGCCATGAATCTAATTTTATCCCATTCCCTGGTCCCCTAGTGTCCCCATTATTCAATTTTTACACTCAAAAACCCTACTTTTTCCCTATATTGATAAACTCAGGAGAAATGGGTGTTTTTGGTTTAAACATGCGTTGATTCCTTGAACTATGAGATTGTGAAGAGATTTGTGTTGATTACAAAGTGGTTCTCTTCTAGAGATAAATCAAGAGTATCATTCCCTTGACTCCATAGCAATGTATCAATATTGGTAGCAATATTGGTAGGTGTTAGGAAAACTTCAAAAGTGAACTCAACGCAAATTCAAAAGTGAACTGCTTTCGGCAAATAAGAAATGGGCAGATGGGTTGAGTAAACGAGTTTAC
>PHBX01000002.1 GCA_002842045.1 Chloroflexi bacterium HGW-Chloroflexi-3
GTAAACTCGTTTACTCAACCCATCTGCCCATTTCTTATTTGCCGAAAGCAGTTCACTTTTGAATTTGCGTTGAGTTCACTTTTGAAGTTTTCCTAACATAACCATTTTTGACACAACCATTTTTCGCGTGTGAACAAAACTTGAAAAGATAACCAATGAGATGAGTGGTAAATCATTAGCTTGGGGCAAATATTACAGGAATTGATCGAAATGATTCCTTCCTAAAAACCGAATGTGATAACATTTAGTAAGTTCTTTTATGTAGATCGTACCTATGAAAAAACAAAAACTTTCTCTTTTGATTCTAATAATAAGTCTTCTTTTGTCCAGCTGCAATCGAAATGCTGATATGGGTGAGACAAATTTAACCCAACCAGACAATACCGCTTCTCCATATTCTCCTCAAACCAATTCAATGTCAAGTTTATTTCTGAAACCTTGCGCGGTTATCAACATGACGGATATGGAAACATTATTTCAAGAAAGTCCATTGTTTATTAACGAGGAAAATGGTGGTTGTGTTATCAGAAATCAATGGGATACACGTTCGATCTGGTATTCAGTCTTTTCAGGAGAACAGTCTCTGCCGGCAATGCAATGGCATACCAGGCATTTAATTGCTGGTTGGATTGAAGATGATTACCAGCTAATCGTTGATGAAATTATTAGTAATAAAGCTAATCAATCATTAATTGATCTTCAAGAAGCCAGGTTAGTCGTCTATGAACAATTGGAGTATCGCTGGGAACGATTTTTCACCGTGGGGAACAGTGCATACTGGATATTAAACTCGAGAGCATTCAAAGGTATCCTGGATGTAGTCGAGGAAGACATCTATTTACAGATTGGGTTCAGTGGATTTTTGGCAGCGCAGGTGCAGACAGAAATTGAAAATCTGGCGAAATCAATTATTGTCCAACTTCCTGAAAAATTTTTTGTAGAATTTGATTTTCCAGAAGAAGTTGGAGAATTAAATTTAGTTGAAAACTTATTAGAAGTTCCGCAAATTCTGGAAGTTACCAAAACATCACAAGAGATCTTTTTTGGTGACTTATGCGGTAATGAAATGACAACTATTCGAGCTCAAATTGATAATTTCGAGATGATCGATAATGTGTATCTTGTCTATCGATTAGTGAGTGCCAACGAAACAAACGATAATTGGAAGACGGTGTTTATGAATCAATTAACCCCTTCAACATGGGAAATATCATTGTCTGCTGAAACTTCATTTCTATCCTACCAATTAGTCAACGGTGCTCAAGTGGAGTACAGTATTGCGATTATTTATAATGTCAATAATGTGCAGAGAAGTTCGTCATATTCAGATATTTTATTATTGCAATGTAGACAGTAAAAAAAACACCAAACCAATGCGGTCTGGTGTTTTTCAAAATTTCTACTATCTAACTTAGTCTTCGTTATTTTCATCTAAAGGACCGATAATGATTTCTATTCTTTCCAAAACATCATCTGTCAATTTTTCCTGTGCTTCAGCTGCCAGTAAATTCTCATCTAATTGTTCCAAGCGTGTTGCTCCGGTTATCACAGCAGAGATTTCTTTCCGTCGCAATAACCAAGCAATTGCCAATTGCGCAGTTGTAATCTCTAATTCGTTGGCAAGCGCGGTTAAAGATTTGACTTTTTCGATCTTATCATCCGTAATTCGATCACGAATCCAACTCATGTTATCCAGGGAAGCTCTTGAACCTTCAGGAATGCCATCATTGTATTTTCCAGTGAGAATACCAAAATAAAGAGGAGACCAGGTTGTTAACCCAATCCCAAATTCTCTACAGACTGGTGTTAATTCTTCCTCTACTCTTTTCCGATGGAACATATTATATTGAGGTTGTTCAACGATAGGTGGAATGAGATTGAATTGTCGTGCTAATCCTCTGGCATGGGTAATTTGGGAGGCTTCCCATTCAGATGTACCCCAATACAAGATTTTTCCTTGTTGAACAAATGTGTTCATTGTGGAGACAACTTCTTCCACGGGTGTATCGGGGTCATAACGGTGGCAGTAATAAATATCTAAATAATCTACCTCCATCCTTTTTAAGGAAGCATTTAATGACTCCGTCATATGTTTTCGCGATAAACCTCGTCCGTTAGGTCCTGGCATTGTTGGCCAAAAGACTTTACTGGAAATTACCAGCGCTTCACGTGGAAGATCTTTTATTGCCTTTCCCATTACAATTTCTGCCTGACCATTCGCGTATGCATCTGCATTGTCAAAGAAATTAATGCCTTGATCATAAGCTGCGTGAATCAAATCAGAAGAAATTTTCTCGTCTATCTGGCTCCCAATGGTTATCCAGGCACCTAGTGCAATTTCACTGACTTTTAACCCCGATTTACCCAATCTTCTATAATGCATTCTTCCTCCTTTATTTTTTTACCTCTCCAATCCCAAGTGGTTTCCATTTATCATCATTATTTCGTAAGCGATGTTGACCACCACCACGGTTATGAAGTAAATCAAAACCTTCAGGTTTAATAAACATTTCTTCACCGTCTAACAATCCAGAAACACCACTTTGTCCAGGTGTGAAACGTTTTGATTTACAGAATGAACAAGTTTTCGGATCATGGATCTGGTATTCTACAGGTTCTTCATATGTAGTTATATACCCTTCATAATTTCGTAGAACAATCTTATGATCGGATGCGCTGATTAAATAATTAGGCATTACCGGGATCTTGCCACCGCCACCAGGTGCATCCACCACATAGGTTGGTACAGCGTACCCCGAAGTGTGTCCACGTAAACCCTCAATGATCTCAATTCCTTTGGCAACAGGTGTTCTGAAATGACCAGCTCCATCTACCAAATCACACTGATAAAGATAATAAGGACGTACTCTAATCTGTACCAAATCCTGAACCAATCTTCTTTGGATATGAACACAATCATTTACACCAGCGAGAAGCACTGATTGATTCCCTAATGGAATGCCAACTCTGGATAATTTATCACAGGCAATCTCTAATTCTTTGCTGATTTCATTCGAGTGATTGACATGAATATTCAACCAGAGGGGATGGTATTTCTGTAATGTATCACATAATTCATCCGTTACCCGTTGAGGCATGAATACAGGAACTCTTGACCCAATTCTTATGATTTCAATGTGTGGAATTTCTCTCAGTGATGATAATAATTGTTCCAAAACCTTTGGTGCCAATGTTAACGGATCACCACCAGATAAAAGTACATCTCGCACCTGTGGAGTTTTTCGAAGGTATTCGAGTTGCAATTCGAATTCAGATTTAGAAAAAGTTGCGCTGGGGTCTCCCACAATTCTTGAACGTGTGCAATAACGACAATAAGACGCACATTGAGTTGTAACCAGCATAAGAACTCGATCGGGATAACGGTGAACCAACCCGGGTACGGGAGAATGTCGATCTTCTGCCAACGAATCTTCCATCATTCCTGTAAATGGAAGTATTTCACCCGCTGTAGGAATTACCTGTTTTCGAATAGGGTCATCTTCATCATCTGGATTGATCAGGGACGCATAGTAAGGTGTGATATCAACCCGAAATAGGCCGTCGGTACTTAATGCTTTTTTCTCACTATCGGTAAGATTCAAGATCTTCTCGAAATCTTCAACAGAATTTAGACGATTTGCCATTTGCCAACGCCAATCATTCCACTTATCATCAGGGACATCTGCGTAAATATGGGCACGCTTGCTGGTAAATTTTTTAAGTGTCATTAAATTTTTTCCTTTTTTGAATAAATTAGATTTCCTGGCAATTTATATTAAATAGGAGGATCATGATCAGTACGAAAAAATCCAGCAATGGGATGATTATTGTTAATAATTAACATAATCATATTGTATTGAGATTAGTAGGTGGGGTCAAATAAGTTGCCTATGTTTCAGGGATTATCAGAATTCTATTAGAAAACCAGATAGTGGCTTGACGATGATTTTTCGACATGATATCATATTTCACGGGTTGTTAGCACTCTAAAAGCGAGAGTGCTAATTGTGAGAAAAATGGAAGAATTAACAGACCGACAAAAAATTTTATTAACGCTAATTACACACGAGCACATTAATTCAGCGCAGCCGGTAGGATCAAAAATGCTGGTTGAACGCTACAATGTGGGATTGAGTTCTGCCACTGTGCGAAATGAGATGGCAGAATTAACAGAATTGGGATACTTGAGGCAGCCACATACATCGGCAGGTCGTGTGCCAACAGAAAAAGGATATCGATTTTTTGTGGGTCGATTGGTTAATGAAAGGGAAATTCCATTATCAACCCGACGAACAATAACCCATCAGTTTTATCAAATGCGAAATGATGTCGAGCAATGGGTAAAATTAGCTGGTTCCATTCTGGCTGATCAATCTAAAGCTGCGTCCTTGATCACTGCACCACATCCAACTCTAGCCCGATTAAAACATGTAGAATTTATTGCTACCAGGGGTAGACAAGTTTTGATGGTTTTGGTGCTGATGGGTGGTGAGATCAGACAGAGTATTCAGACTCTTAGCGAATATGTAGGTCAGGATAGACTTTCACAGATTGCCAATCAGATCATTGATAATTATCAGGGATTTGACTTAGACAAGATAAATCATCACAAAGGTGTAGATAACAATCTTGAGAATGATTTGATCGATTGGGTTATTACTGAGTTACAACGAGCAGACTCCCTGGTTTCAGGTGAACTTTTCCTGGATGGCATTACCAATGTAATGGCAGAACCAGAATTCAATGATTCCGAAGAAGCAAGAAAAACATTGAAAGTTTTAGGTGAGAGGTCAATGTTGCAGGATGTGATAGCACGTAGTATTCAGAACGGAGACGAGGGTTCTGTACAGGTTCTGATTGGTGGTGATGGTGCATGGGAAGAATTAAAACATTGTTCCATCGTATTGTCCAAATATGGTGCGCCAGGTGTTGCTTTTGGAACCGTTGGTGTCTTAGGCCCTGTCAGAATGCCTTATGGGCAAACGATTTCAGCGGTTCGTTTTATGTCGGGCATTTTGAGTGATCTGGTTTCCGAAACATTATATGACGATCAATACAAATCATCATAGAGAGGTGAATGAATGACAAAAAAGAAAAAAATTGATGAATCCACAGATGAACAGAAATTGGAAAAAGATGAAGATCAGTTAAAAACTGATGTCTCGCTTGACGATTCTGAAGAGATGAAATCAGACGAGAAAGAAAACAAAAAATACGAACAAATTTTGGCACAATCTCAGGAATATTTTGAGGGTTGGCAACGAGAACGGGCTGATTTTCAAAATTACAAAAAAAGAATAGAGAGAGATCAAATTTCTCTTAAAAGTTTCATAACCGCAGAAATCATAAAAAAATATTTAGTTATTATTGATGATTTGGAACTTGCTTTAAAAAACCGACCGTCTTCAACAGATTGTCTGGGTTGGGTTGACGGCATCGGTTTGATTTATCAAAAATTAATTTCAATTCTTGAAGGAGAAGGAGTAGAACTTATACCAGTTGAAGGTGAATTTGACCCCAATATTCATGAAGCAATCTCACAAATTGAACACCCAGAAATTGAAAGTGGAAAAATCGTTGAAGTAATGCGTCAGGGATATAAGATTAGTGAACGGGTTATTCGACCAGCGCTGGTAATTATAGCTCGCTAGGAGGTAAATTATGGGAAAAATAGTTGGTATAGATTTAGGAACAACAAATTCAGTCGTTGCAGTCATGCAGGGTGGTGAACCGGTTGTAATTCCTTCCGCTGAAGGCGAAAGATTAGTTCCATCGGTTGTGGCAGTCAATAAAAATCATGAACGAATTGTGGGTCGATCAGCACGAAACCAGGCAATCGTGAATCCAGAGAATACAATTTTCTCCATTAAACGGTTGATGGGTCGTAAATATGGAGATGCAGAAACGACTCGAACTGAACAACGGGTTCCTTATAAAATTTCAAAAGCTCCGAATGGAGATGTTCGTGTTTCACTGGATGGAAGAGATTATTCAGCACCTGAAATTTCCGCAATGATTTTATCAAAATTAAAAGCAGATGCAGAATCCTTTTTGGGAGAACCTGTTACTCAGGCTGTTATAACAGTCCCTGCTTATTTTAATGATGCGCAACGAAATGCAACCAAAGACGCTGGCCGAATAGCCGGCCTCGAAGTATTGCGAATCATCAATGAGCCCACTGCATCATCCCTGGCGTATGGTCTTGATAAAAAGAAAAATGAGATTATCGCTGTTTATGACCTCGGTGGTGGTACTTTCGATATCTCCATTCTTGATGTAGGTGATGGTGTTTTTCAAGTTAAATCCACCAGTGGAGATACGTTCCTGGGTGGTGATGATTTTGATTTACGTGTGATGGACTGGTTGATTGATGAATTTAAAAAAGATACAGGTATGGATCTGCGCAATGATCGTCAAGCCTTGCAGCGTCTAAAGGAAGCAGCTGAGAAAGCTAAAATTGAATTATCAACCGTGATGCAAACTGAGATCAATCTCCCATATTTAACCGCTGATGCAAGTGGCCCAAAACACATGGTTAAGACATTTACCAGAGCGAAGCTGGAACAATTAACAGAAGATCTTGTCCAACGCTCAATGGAACCGGTACGGAAAGCAATGTCTGATGCAGGATTGAGACCAGCTGATATCAGTGAAGTTGTTCTGGTTGGTGGTATGACCAGAATGCCGGCCGTGCAGGAAGCTGTACGTAAAGAATTCAATAAAGAACCACACAAAGGTGTCAACCCTGATGAGGTGGTTGCAGTTGGTGCTGCTATTCAAGCCGCAGTGTTAGCTGGTGATGTAAAGGACATTTTATTATTGGATGTTACACCATTAACCCTATCTGTTGAAACAATGGGAGGTGTTGCTACTCCAATTATTGAAAGAAATACAACCATTCCTGCTCGGAAGAGTCAGATTTTCTCGACAGCTGCCGATAGTCAGACTTCAGTAGAAATTCATGTTCTGCAGGGTGAACGTCCCATGGCAACCGACAATAAATCATTGGGGAAATTTGTCCTGGATGGGATTCCACCAGCTCCGCGAGGAGTACCTCAAATTGAGGTTACGTTCGATATCAATGCAAATGGTATTCTGAATGTTAATGCTGTTGACAAAGCGACCAATCGATCACAAAATATTACGATCACAGCTTCATCAGGTTTGAATGATGCAGAAGTTGAAAAAATGCGCAAAGAAGCCGAAATGCATGCAGAAGAAGATAAAAGACGCAAGCAGTTGGTAGAAGCCCGTAATCATGCTGATAATTTGATTTATCAGACAGAAAAAATGCTTCGAGAAAATGCTGACAAGATTGATAGCGAGAAAAAGCAACAAATTGATACCAAGATTTCGGATTTACGCAGTAAAGTTACCGGTGATGATGTAGAAGGTATTCAAAAGTTGATTCAGGAAGTGGAAGAATTAATCCAACAAGTTGGTGCCAGTATGTATCAACAGCCTGGTGGCGAAGCTGGTCAGGCAGGTCCTCAAACAGGATCTGAGCAAGGTGGAGATTCACAACCTGGAAATGATGATGTTGTGGACGGTGAATTCAAGAGTGTCTAATTTTTGTATTGACTTGAGTGCAGGGATTGATGACTTTCCCTGCATTCAAGCAACATTATTAATCTCAGCTTTGTAACACGCTTACCGGTAGCATTTGCTTCCGGTATGAATTTTTATGCTATTATTGTGAAGTTATTTTTTATTTTGTAGGTGAACATGGCACAAAGAGATTATTATGAAGTGTTAAGTATCAACCGTAATGCCAGTGCGGAAGAGATTAAAAATTCGTTCAGAAATCTGGCGAGAAAATATCATCCGGATGTCAGTAAAGAACTGGATGCTGAAGAAAAGTTTAAAGAAATCAATGAAGCTTATGCTGTTTTGTCCGATAGTGATAAAAGAGCAGCATATGATCGTTATGGTCATGCAGGTGTAAATGGGATGGGTGGAATGCCTGATTTCACAACGATTGATTTTTCAGATATTTTTGAAGAATTCTTTGGTTTTGGTGGAATGGGCGGTGGTTCAAGACGGAAAAATGCCCCTCGCCGGGGTGCTGATCTATCTTATGCTGTTACCCTAGAATTTGAAGAAGCTGTTTTTGGTGTAGACAAGGAAATTGAAATCACCAGAGATGAAACCTGCACCACTTGCCACGGTACTGGTGCAGAACCTGGAACCAGTCCGGTCTCCTGTACCAATTGTGGAGGAAGAGGTGAAGTTCGTCAGGTAAGACAGACTTTTCTGGGTTCAATGGTTCAGGTTGCTGCCTGTCCGACCTGTCAGGGGAAAGGAACTGTTATCCAATCTCCATGTAAAGTGTGCCGGGGGGGTGGTCTGGAGCGAAAAACCACAAAGAAATTAGTTCATATTCCTGCTGGTGTTGACAATGGGACACAAATTCGTCTGGCAGGTGAAGGACAACCGGGTTTAAATGGTGGACCGGTTGGGAATTTATACCTGGAGATTCGTGTCAGACCTCATAAATTCTTTAGAAGACATCAAGAAGATATCCAGTTAGATTTAAATATCAACATTGCACAGGCAACTTTAGGAGCTGAGATTGAAGTACCCACATTGGACGGCAATGTAAAACTCATCATTCCATCAGGAACACAACCTGGAAGAATATTCAAGCTAAAAGGACATGGGGTTCCCCATTTACGCAGTAGTGGACGTGGAGATCAACTGGTGATCATCGGTGTTGATATACCCACTCAAGTAAGCCAGGAACAAAGAGAGTTATTTGAAAAATTAGCTGATACACTTGGAACAGAAGTACTACCTCAGGAAAAAGGGTTCTTTGATCGATTGAAAGAGGTTTTGAGTGGCTGAGGATATTCACTGGTTAGAGGTACGAGTAACATGTGATGGTGAAACCGCTGAAGTTGTTAGTGAGGTGCTTTCGAGATATATCACGAATGGTGTTGTAACAGAGACCGACGCGAAATATGATGAAGCCGAAGAGGTCCTGATTGAAACTGGTGATATTCGGGTATTTGGTTATCTGGCCTATGATGACAAAACCGATGAAATATGCAAGAAAATTGAAGAAGCATTGTGGCACCTCAACATGATTCGCCCAATTCCAAATCCAACTTATAAAATTATTTTGGATCAGAATTGGATGGAAAGTTGGAAAAAATATTATAAACCCATAAAAATTGGTGAAAAATTATTAATTCTTCCTTCCTGGCTTGACCAACCTGAGGAGGATATAAACCGTATCAATGTAAAAATTGATCCTTCCATGGCTTTCGGCACTGGAACCCATCCGACAACCCAGATGTGTATGGCTTTATCAGAAGAATTCTGTCAACCTGGTATGGAGGTCTTTGATGTGGGATGTGGATCTGGCATTTTGTCCGTAGCAGCAATCAAATTAGGAGCAAAAAAAGCTTTAGGTGTTGATTTGGATTATGCTTCCGTTGTTGCCGCTAAAAACACTGCTGAATTAAATAATGTAAGTGAAAAAATGGAAGTAGGTTTGGGATCGGTTACAGAAATTAATAAAGGTGAATTTTCATTCCAAAACGCTGACCTGGTTTTAACCAATATATTAGCTCCTATCATTCTGCGATTGTTTACGAATGGTTTATCAAAACTGGTGAAAGACAATGGATATCTAATACTTTCTGGCATTCTTGATTACCAATCAGATGAAGTGGTTCAAAAAGCCAGAGATGAGGGATTCCAACTCATTAAAAAAGATATGATCAATGATTGGGTTGGATTGGCTTTTCAAAAATTGCCTTGATCACCATACTCTTTCCAGGTCAGGATTATCCATTTGTTTTCTCCCGATTTTTGCCATGTCAACCCACGTTCCATTGATTTTAACCCGGACGACATCCGCTGTGAAATCAGTTACCGTTTGGCCATGATTATCAAACAAATATGATCCAACGGCATATATATCTGCTGGAACTGACAATTTTTCAAACCTGGAAATTTTTTCAGGATTGAATCCACCAGAAACAACGATTTTCACCTGTTCACAATATTTTTTTGCTTTTTGTTTCCACTCCGGTCTGATATCCCAAAATTGCCAATCTGAGTCAAGTGCCTGACGAACATTAAACACAAGACGGGGATTTACCCCTAGATCGAGCACGGGGTCACCAATTGGGTTGATGGAAATGTCCCTTAAGGAACCACTCGTATCCAACCTGACACCATAGAGAATATACCTTTTTGCTTCTTCCTCATTACCAGAGGAAAGTTCAGCCATGTAATTTTTGAACATTTCTTTACATACTTTAAGTGAATCAGTAACACAATCATTATTGAAGTCGACTAAAGCAATTCGAGGAATTCTGGCAGGTAATAGTTTCGCAAAATTAATCATTGCCTCGGCAGTATCACCCAGAAAAGCAGCTATAGCAGCATGCGCTACTGTCCCACCTCCAGATCCTCCCCACCAATCTCCCTGGGCGTCTGTAGATACAAACGTGTCAATTTGGTTAGCAAAATCATGATTGAATCGTTTTACAGCAATGTTATATGCATATCCATCCGCCGCTTGAACTTCATGCAAATCGAAACGCGCGGGAAAGAACAAAACAGGTTTTCCTTTAGATGCGATCAGCGTCTGATAAACATTTGTTGCGACACGGCTTGCTCTTGTAAGGATACCCAATGTTGGAGTTTCAAGAATTGCAAAATCACGATATCTTCCCTGAACTCGTATGACAGGTTTGACATTTAATGGATCTCCATCACTAAATACTTTGCAGCCATCTTGAATTGCCCAAACTTTCAAATTTTCAGATGTATCAATAAAATTATCATCTTCCCAATATCCACAACAATTCTGTAGCATGGTTAAAGCTTTATCGACACCAACCACAATCGTATGCCCATGACGTCTTGTAAACCACTGCATTTCTACTTCAATGTCACCATTGATAATCTCCTCAACACGCAGGTTTTCAGGTATCCTGAAGTTGGATCCTGAGAAGGATTGATTTAATTTGGATAATTTTTCTAACATAATCGTTATGTTTGTAAAATACTTATCTGTATACCAACCCTTTCGCATTCTTTCGATATCCAATTTGAAGGTTTCATTATCAAGCCGTTTACCATCGAATAGACTCATATTATCTCCTAATGCGTAAATCTCTTTTTAAGTATTATAACGAAATCAAAAACAATATTGTGTTCTGGAATAAAAAATAAAAACTTCATCTTTGTAAAATTATCATTTGAAGGGAAATTTCCTTTATAGAATTAGAAATTATGATAAACTTTTGAAGATATTGTTGTTGGGTAGGATGCGATATTATCAATTATTTAAGAACGATTTGGAGATTATAATGAGGGAAACCTATTCAGTTGATGTAGCCGGTGTAAAAAGAAACTTACCATTATTTGAGGTAAAACCAGGGTTAAAGATTGCTGTATTAAATATTTTAGGGGACACAGAACTTGTAGAGGCCAGCGCTAAGGAATTGGTAAAAAAATTGAACGACATTGATTACGATTTGATTGTGACTGCAGAATCAAAAAGTATTCCCCTTGCACATGCGATGTCTGTAATGAATGACAAACAATATGTGGTTTTAAGAAAATCTTACAAGCCTTATATGGGAGATGCCTTACAGGTGGAAACGAATTCCATTACAACCGGATCTGAACAAAAATTGTTTTTAGATGAAAAAGATTTTAGATTGATTGAGGGCAAAAAAGTACTTATTGTAGATGATGTGATCAGTACTGGATCAACACTTGAAGCAATGAGAAAATTAATGGAAATGGCTGGAGCTACAATTGTAGAGGAAGTTGCGATTTTTACCGAAGGTGACTCAAACGAATGGGGAGGAATCATATCCCTGGGTCATTTGCCTTTGTTTTTTGAATAATAAATTTCAATTTTTCTAAATGTAGAATAAAAAAGAGCGATCAAGCTCTTTTTTATTCTTCGGTTATCTGAATAGCAACTTCGGGACATTCAGCAATTGCTTCTTCCACAACGTATCTATATTTCTCAGGAATTGGGTCCAGGATAACTTTTGCATGAAGTTCATCTCCCAATTCGAAAATATCCGGTGCAATACTCTCACAAACTCCACACCCCATACACAAATCCGGATCGACGAAGACTCTCATTGTTTTCCTCCAATTTATTCTTATTGACTTATTATACAAAATCTTTTTCTTAAAAAAATGATTTATTCAACTAAGATGCAACCAGGATGAAATAAATTGGTTAATCCACGATAGAAGTTGATAATTCATGCCATTCAACAATTACACCATCACTGGCTTTACAGACATAGGTTTCGATTTCTTTACCTGTTTTTTTGAAATATGTGGATTCTAATTCTTCAACAAACTTATTTACTGTCTCAGATTGAACAAGTGAGACAATGCATCCACCAAACCCAGCACCAGTTAATCGTGAACCATAACATCCATTGATCTTATTCGCTATAGAGACTAATAAATCTAATTCCGGAGTACTTACTTCATATAAATCGCGTAATGAGTTATGACTGGCTTTCATCAGTTCACCAAACTCAAAAAGCAAGTTATCGTTTAGGAAATTTATTGCCTGGTTAACGCGTGCGCACTCGTGGATAACATGTTTTGCGCGTTTTTGAAGTGTTTCCTCTAATTCTTTTTCTACCTCTTCAAATTCGGAAATAGATATTTGACATAGATTCGAACGGTTTGGATAATTTTTCCGGAGATCATTTAAGGCTTTTTCGCATGAGTCTCTGCGTTCGTTGTATGCTGAATTGGATAAAGATCGTGGAATTTTTGAATTCGTTATGACAATGGTGACATTATCTGGAAGTTCGACCGGGAACCAGTCCAGCGTAGTTGTATTAAAAAAAAGAAGGGAGTTTTGAACACCATTTGCTGAAGCAAATTGATCCATCAGGCCACAATTTACTCCGATAAATTGATTTTCAGCCATTTGACAGATTTTTGCTAACTCAAGGTTGTCGATCTCCCATGAGCAAAATTCGCGCATAAGGGCTGCAAATGCGACTTCAACAGCAGCTGACGAACTCAATCCTGTTCCCATGGGAATAGTAGATGTAAATATTCCTTCAAAACCTGAAATTCTTAAATTTTGTTTTGAGGCCGCCCAAAAAACACCAGCAGGGTATAAGGACCAATCCGGTAAAGGATTACCCCGGACGTCAATTTTCTTTTCAATCTCATCGATTCGAAATGAAATTGTCTGATTCAGGTCTAATGCTGTGATTCTAATAATCTGTTCATTGCTTTTGTTAGCACCCAAATAAACATAACGATCGATAGCAACAGGGAGAACAGAACCACCGTTGTAGTCGATGTGTTCTCCCAGAATGTTTACACGTCCAGGTGCAATGGAAAGATATTCAAACTGATCAAAATCTACAGGTAAATTCATGCTGTTTCTCCGCCCAAAAATCAATCTCTCTTTTTGTTTCCTGGTCAATTTCTTGATTTCGATTTCTTTTTTCATAGCAGTTGATTTATCTTTGCAAGTTTTCCAGTAAACTACTTTAACTGGTTTGTTTTTTTTTGTATACCGCGAACCATTTCCTATTTTATGTTGTCTAAACCTTAATGAAATATTTTTTGTCCAGCCAGTATAAAAAGCCTGGTTTTCGCACAGAATCATATAACAATAGACGGGTTTGTTCACAAATCTTATTTATCTTTTCTTTTTTTCCCAAAGCCTAATAATTTCTTAAAAAAGTCAGCACTCGATGGTATATCTTCTTTACCAGCAATTTTATTCCAGGCTGCCAATTTTCTCTCCTCTGACCATTTTTTATGGTTGTCCAGGGATTCCTGGTACCATTTTTGAATAGCAGATGAATTTTCTTCCTGTAGTAAATCCCGAATGTTCTTTAAGGAATTAATCATATTGGTAATTGTTCTAATTGTATTTTCTTGATTGAGTTCCGCTGATTTGCCAAAGTCTTCTCGTTCATCAAGGTGGGTAATCAATTGTGTAAGTGAAGTAAATGCATTATTTGTTAATTTCCTACCTTCTTTCCAGCCAGGTTGATCCATAACGGCATGAATGTATGCAGCGGAAATCAGTTTTGGTAATATTTCAGTGGCTGCAAGTAATCCATCCACTTCATACGGATCTGCGAATAAAACCTGGGCACCTAAAAACTTTGATAAATCTGTTCCTAAATTAAAAGCTTCGTTGCTAGTACGCTCTGATCCTGTTAAAACAATTAGAGAATTACAAAATAGGTCTTCGTGGGCAAATTCAGGTGAGTTTTCAGCTTCATGAATATAAGCTGGATTTATTGTTGGGAAAAAGGACAAAAAATAACGGTCTTCTGGTAACTTGTCCTCAATATATTCTTTGATATTAATTTTTATAGGGGATGTATCAATAAGTATGGATCCGGATTTTAAGAAAGGATATATCGTGTCTATGGTGATAATTAATTCATCAACCGGGATGGCAAGAATAACAACATCAGCATTTTCTACACAATCATTTATTCTTAACGTAATTTGATCAAAAGCGTGCATTTCAAGAGCTTGCTTTGAAAGTACTGGAATCCGATCAAAACAAGTTCGATGAATTTCCTGTGTACGATTTTTTAATGCCAGTCCAATCGATGTTCCAATTTTTCCACAACCGATAACTGATAAATTAATGGTCATTAGAAACCTCCGATGAGAACTCTTAATAATCCTGATAAAGCAGGTGTCAATACCATGCTGATTAAATCAATTCCAATCATTGGTAAAACAAAAACTAATGCAAGCAGAATAATCGGCCCATATTGTTTTATTTTATTCCATCCCTGCCTTAAGTTCTGTGGAAGAAAAAAGTCCAGAACTTTTTCTCCATCCAATGGGGCTAATGGAATCAAATTGAAAAGCATTAATGCTAAGTTAATGATAATGAATTCAATTGCAAATTCATAAGCTGTGGGTAAAAATTTTGATGTTGAAATTTGAAATTGAATTAAACCTAATCGAATGGGAATTGCAGCTAGAACAGCCATTAAGAGATTGGATAATGGACCTGCTAACGAAACCCACATAAAAGCACTGGGAGAGCGTCGGTTAAGGACGTATGGGTTTACTGGGACAGGTTTTGCCCAACCAAATCCTGCGACTAACAATAACAAACTACCAAAGGGATCAAGATGAACCAATGGATTTAATGTCAACCTTCCATGATCCTTTGGCGTTTGATCGCCAAAAGAGTTAGCAGTCCAGGCATGCGAGAATTCATGCACTGTGAATGCAATGACCAATGTGATTATTCGAATGATTAGTTTTGAAATAGATAGACCCAGCATTTTTACCTAGATTTTTGATTATATCATGGGTGGTATAATCATATCGTGTTACCAGAAATACGATTGCACGATCGGTTAATTCTTAGAAAACCTCATCCTTGTGGCAGCTATGAATGGGAAGTTGTTAGATTAGGGGCGGATATCGGCCTGTTGTGCTGCCAATGTGGAAGGAAAGTTTTGCTTTCCAGAAGGGAACTAGCCAAACGCATGAAGACATATCTCAAAAAAGAGTCCGTAGCAACCAATGATGAATAAAAAACCAAGTATATTGTTTCTATTTTCTGATACAGGTGGGGGACATAGAAGTGCAGCAGAAGCCATTATTGAGGCAATTCATTTAGAATTTCCTGGTAAGTTTGATACCAGAATGGTTGATATTTTTCGTCAATATGCTCCATTACCCTTGAATTATGCCCCGGATATTTATCCGCATTTATCACGCTATCCAAAAATGTGGAAATTAGGATATGAAGTTAGTGATGGAACCCGCAGAATCAGAGCATTTTATGATGTGATGTGGCCGTATTTACGAAGTGCGGTACATCAATTATTAAAAGAGAACCCAGTAGATCTTATTGTCTCAGTTCACCAATTGGTGAACATCCCTCTGTTAAGATCTCGCTTACACACGAATAAAAGATTTGTCACAGTGGTTACGGATTTAGTTTCCACCCACTCTGCCTGGTACCATCCTGGAGCAGATCTGGTAATCGTTCCTACGATTCCAGCCAAAGAAAAAGCCTTAAAAAGTGGATTACCGAATGATAAAGTTATGGTTATTGGTCAACCTGTTGCTGAAAAATACATTAATCGAACACACAATAAATTTGATCTAAGAAATAGATTTGGTTGGGATAATAATTTGCTAACTGTACTTCTTGTTGGTGGGGGAGAAGGTATGGGAAATCTTGAAAAGCATGCATTGGCAATCAATAACTCATTTCTACCCATCCAATTAATTATTATTGCTGGAAGAAACCAACAACTAAAGTCAAAATTAGAAAACCAACATTGGAATATGCCGACAAAAATTTATGCATTTGTAAAAGAAATGCCTGAATTTATGCAAGCATCTGATGTATTGATCACAAAGGCAGGACCAGGAACGATCAGTGAAGCATTTATTGCGGGTTTACCCTTGATTTTATACAGCAAGATGCCTGGACAGGAGGATGGAAACGTTGGTTTTGTTACGAATCAAGGAGCAGGAATTTGGGCACCAAATCCTGATCAATTGGTTGAATGTTTAAAAAATTGGATCAATCATCCAGAAGAATTGAAAAATGTTGCATCAAGATCTACTCAATTAGCAAAACCAAATGCATCCAGAGATATAGCCAAAGCTCTCGAAAAACAATTACACATCTCCATCAGTAATAGAATTTAGAAAAGTGTATAATCATTTCTATGCCAATACTTGATCCATTCAGCCTGGAATTTTTTAGCAAAAGTGGTGAGCAAACTAGACGCTTGGGAACCCGTCTCGGTTCAGCTTTATTGGTTGGTGATGTCATTTGTTTGGCTGGGGATCTGGGTTCCGGAAAAACAACTTTTACACAGGGTATTGCTAAAGGTTGGGGTTCTCTTGATGTCGTAACAAGTCCAACATTTGTTATTGTGAACCAATATAAAAAACCAGAAGGAACAATTCTTCATCACATGGATGCATCTGGAGCATTAGTGATTGAGTGGCCAGATCGAATAAAAGCTGCTTTACCAGAAGAATATCTCTGGATTGATTTAACCTGGGTTGATGAATTTCAAAGAAGAATGGTTTTCACTCCAGTCGGAGATCATTATAGATCATTATTAACTGCTTTTCGGCAAAAAGCATTTGGAGGATGAGGTTCAATGTTATTGGCAATCGATAGTTCAACACAAACGGTAGGAATTGCATTATTTGATGGCTCCCAGGTGATTGGAGAAATTATCTGGCAGACAAGAAGTCACCATACTGTTGAACTATCCCCCGCAGTTGAAGAACTATTCAAAAAATGTGGGATCAATTATTCTCAATTAAAAGGCCTCGCCGTAGCTGCTGGACCTGGTTCTTTCACGTCTTTAAGAATTGGTTTTGCGATTGTTAAAGGTCTGGCATTATCTTTGCATATTCCAGCTGTTGCAATCCCGACTCTTGACATATTAGTGGCTGCACAACCTCTACGAGATATTCCAATGTACGCCTTACTTCAGTCTGGGCGTAACCGTTATGCAATTGGAAAATATAACCATCATGCAAAGGGATGGGTACCTGATGGTGATATAGTCATAAAGAAAATTGATGAAATATCTGAATTAGCCACATCTCCAACAATGCTTTGTGGAGAATTATTAACGGATGATAGGCATTTTTTATTAAAGAATAATAAGAACTTTATCCTAGCATCACCGGTGCAATCACTAAGAAGACCTTCTTACCTGGCCTATTTAGCATGGCGAAAATTAAAATCAGGGAAACTAGAGGACGTCCGCTTCTTATCACCCACATATATTCATATAGAAAATCCAATACCTTAACCCGGGAGATTTCATTTGATGCTGTTGTTTAGACAAATGGAACTTGAGGATTTAGAGACTGTTAAGTCAATCGATAAATTAACATTTCCAAATCCATGGCCAGAAAATGCTTTCCAATATGAACTTGAAAAAAACACAAATGCCAGATTGTGGGTTGGAGAAATCCAGGATGGTGAAAAATCTACAATTGTTGCTTTAGCTGTCATTTGGATCATTTTAGACGAGGCTCACATTGGTACGATTGCCATACATCCTGAATTTCAAAAAAGGGGACTTGGTCAGCAATTTTTGGCATATATATGCAAACAATTAATTTCTGAAAAAATAACGAAAATTTTCTTAGAAGTAAGACAATCCAATAGTGCCGCGATACATTTATATCAAAAGTTTGGATTCACGATTGATGGTGAAAGGAAACATTATTATCGTGATAATAACGAAACCGCGATTTTAATGAGTGTTCCCATTAAAAAAAGTGAATTTTATGATCAGTTTCTTTTGGATTATCAATTTACATATGATAGTGCGAGGAAGGAGCTCCAGGAACGATGAATAACTTTCCAGAAATTGCTTTGCTTGTCTCTAAGTGTCAAACTTGTGCTTTACATCATTCAAGAATTAAATCCGTTCCTGGTGAAGGTCCCGATAATGCCAGGATTATGTTCATAGGGGAAGGGCCTGGTTTTCATGAAAACCAACAAGGAAGACCTTTCGTTGGACAGGCTGGAAAATTTTTAGATGAGCTGTTATCTGTTTCGGGATTAAAAAGAGAAACTGTTTTCATCACAAATGTAGTAAAATGTCGTCCACCAGGAAATCGTGATCCACTACCAGAAGAATTGGAAGCATGCTCGAAATTTCTGAACCGACAAATTGAATTACTAAATCCTGAGATCATCGTAACATTAGGGCGATTTTCGATGGCAAAATTTTTCGGTCAGGTAAAAATCAGTCAAATACATGGAATAATGCGAAAAATTGGACAAAGATATGTAGTAGCGATGTATCATCCTGCAGCGGCATTACATCAACCTGCTCTCAAAAATACTTTACTTGATGATTTTTCCAAACTAAAGAAATATATCTATCAAGTTGATACAGAACGTGAAATAAAAGAAGTTAACACAAAAAAGTACGATCCATTTGCTGTTGATAAAGAAGATGATGAGGACACGCCAACACAATTGGCATTATTTTAAAACCCAATGAGGGAATGATGAACACAAAACAAAGATTGATTGAAAAATTTGACAAAAAAGAAGCAAAAATCGCTATTCTTGGTATGGGTTATGTTGGTCTACCTTTAGCTGTTGTATTTGCTGAAGCTGGTTTTGATGTCACTGGAATTGATCCGATTCAAGAAAAAGTGGATCTTTTAAATAAGGGCGAAAGTTATATTATTGATGTTCCAACTGAACAAGTAAAGAAATTAATTGACGAAAACAGGTTGCATGCAACCTCGGATTTTTCTGTAATAAAAGAAATGGATGCAGTTTCGATTTGTGTTCCAACTCCATTAAGAAAGACTGGTGATCCTGATTTATCCTTTATCATCTCTGCAACAGAATCTTTGTCCCAATATATGCATCCTGGGATGGTAGTGGTTTTAGAATCCAGCACTTACCCGGGAACGACTCGTGAGATGGTGTTACCTAGATTATTGGAATGTTGTGATTACAAAGTGGGTGAAGATTTCTTCCTCGCTTTTTCTCCTGAGCGAGTTGACCCTGGTCGTAAGGATTGGACAACAATAAATACACCCAAAGTAATAGGTGGTATTACCGAAGATTGTTCTGAAGTTTCAGCAAAATGGTATGCGCAAGCACTTGACAAAGTTGTTCCTGTTACTTCAACAGAAGTGGCAGAAATGGCAAAACTTCTGGAAAACACATTCCGAATGATAAATATCGGTCTGGTAAATGAATTAGCTATTATGTGTGATCGCTTAAAAGTTGATGTTTGGGAAGTAATTGAAGCAGCGGCGACCAAACCTTTTGGCTTTATGAAATTTACACCTGGACCGGGATTGGGCGGGCACTGTATTCCGATTGACCCTTTGTATTTATCATGGAAATTAAAATCATTGAACTATAATGCGAGGTTTATTGAACTTGCCTCAGAAATTAATACCAACATGCCCAGATTTGTAGTAGGTAAAGTTCAGGATGCATTGAATGATGTGAGTAAGCCTATCAAGGGAAGTGATATTCTTGTTTTGGGAGCTGCCTATAAACCCGATATTGATGATGTGCGTGAATCACCAGCCCTGGATGTTATTCACCTACTGGAACAAAAAGGTGCAAAGATAAGCTTCCATGATCCTTATGTGCGTCATATTAAACATGAGGAATGGGAAATGGAATCAATCCAGGATCTCAACAAAGGAATAGAGAAAGCTGATTGTGTCGTTATAGTCACCAATCATAAGGTCTATGATTATAATCATATCCTTGAAAAATCCCAACTGATTGTAGATTCCAGAAATGCATTGGGAGAATTAGGCAGAAAGAGCACCAAGGTTGTAAGACTATAATGGCTAATTATCTTGTCACTGGTGCTGCAGGGTTCATTGGTCAACGGGTATCTGAACTTTTAATGGCTGATGGTCATATTGTGTTTGGTGTAGATAATTTGAACGATGCATATGACGTGCGTGTAAAATATTGGCGTTTAAATCAATTAATACATAACAAGTTATTTCATTTCCAGCAACTAGACATCAGTGAGTATGAAAATCTCAAAGATTGGATATACCAATTAAAAAAACCTATTGATGCGATCATTAACCTTGCTGCCCGCGCAGGAGTACGCCAATCGGTTGAAAATCCCTGGGTATATGTAAATACAAATGTGGTTGGAAATTTGAATTTATTAGAAATTGCCAGAAACCTGAATATAAAAAAGTATATTTTAGCATCCACTTCCAGCTTGTATGGAGAGAATCCTCCTTTACCGACTCCGGAATCAGCCGAGAGTGATCATCCCTTACAGCCTTACGCCGCCAGTAAAAAAGGTGCAGAAGCTTTATGTCATTCGTATCACTACCTTTATGGAATCGATACTACGGTATTTCGCTATTTCACTGTCTATGGTCCTGCAGGAAGGCCTGATATGGTGATGTTCCGATTGGCAAAATGGATAGCAGAAGGGCAACCTGTTCTTGTTACTGGCGATGGGAATCAAGCGAGAGGATTTACATATATTGACGATATTGCCCGTGGGACTATTCTTGGTCTAAAAAAATTGAAGTATGAATTGATCAATCTTGGAGGACATGAAGTAATTACAATAAATGAATTAGTCCGAATCATGGAAGAAAAGATAGGGAAAAAAGCCAATATTCAATATGTTGACCAACATAAAGCGGATGTGACGCAGAATTGTGCCGATGTTGAAAAAGCCAAACAGGTTCTCAATTGGGAGCCTAAAGTAAATTTGGATCAAGGTATAGCGAATTTAGTAAATTGGTATTTTCAAGAAAGGGATTGGGTTAGGCGGGTCGCTACGCCATGAAATCTCCTTTAAAGATTTACCATGAATGGAAACAAGATAAATCTTTAGGGGAAGTCATCAAAAATACTGGATATATGGTAACCAGTAATACCGCCAGTACGGGCTTGACCTTTGTTCAGGGAATGCTCGCTGCCATCATTTTAGGTCCCGTTGAATATGGTCTCCTGGGGATGGTTGTTTCATTTGCTTCGAATGTTAATCGGTTATTATCATTTCGAATGGGGGAATTGGTCGTCAAATTTGGTGGTGAGTATCTTGAGAAAAAGGAAATTAAAAAAGCAGCAGCTTTAATCAAGTTTGCAGGTCTTGCTGAAATAATAACATCATTAATTGCGTATTTATTACTTATCATTTTAGCTCCATGGGCTGCAAAAGTAATTCTCAAAGATCCGCTGATTACCAGATGGATTATTATTTATGGAACCGCTTTGCTAGCAAATTTTATGACGGAAACCTCAGCAGCAATCCTTCAAATCGGTGATCGATTCAGAAAGTTAGCTACTTTAAATTTCCTTCAAAGTTTATTGACAGCTATTTGGATTGTTATTTTATTCTTTACAGAAGGCGATTTAATCCAGGTGTTATTCGCTTATTTGGCTGGAAAATTTCTTTATGGTACTGGAATATTCTTACTCGGTATGATTACTCTAAGAGAATTACTCGATAAGAATTGGTGGAAAGCAAGTTTGAGAGAGCTTGATAACAAAAAAGGTCTATTGAAATTTGCTTTCAGCACCAATATAAGCAGTACTCTTAATCTGGTTATACGTGATAGTGAAGTACTATGGGTGGGATATTTTCTGAGCCCATTATATGCTGGTTATTACAAATTCAGTGTGGCAGTCATCAACGCAGTAATTTTGCCAGTTTCTCAATTTATTACCGTTACCTATCCACAGATCAATAAAAAAATTATTGCAAAACATTGGAAAGATCTGAAAAGATTGCTTAGAGGAACCAGTACAATTGCTTTTGCATGGATCATCCTATGTGTTGTTGGTTTGATGATACTCGGCGAATGGGTATTATCTTTTATAAAAGATGGCGCTTATATTCCTTCTTTACCCTATATTTATGTTTTAATGATCGGATATGGCTTTGCCAGTGTCTTTTTTTGGAATAGAAACCTTTTATTGTCGTTTAATTTACCAGACCTTCCAATTAAAATAATGGCAATTGTGGGGGGTATAAAAACTTTATTAATGTTCATACTCATTCCTAAGTTCGGTTACTTAATGCAGGCTGGTTTGTTGAGTGCATATTTTATCGTCTCGATAGGCGTAATGGTATACTTGGGTTTGAAAAAAATCTCCTTTGAAGAAAAGGCGGTGTTCGTTAATGCAGATAGCTGTAATAACAACTAGCCAGATTCCCTCCATTACGGCCAATAGTATCCAGGTTATGAAAGTTTGTCAGTCCTATTGTCAATTAGGGCATGATGTTACGCTAATTGTTCCAGGAAAAAAGACAATCGATTGGGTTGAGATTTCTAAAATTTTCGGGATTCAATCAAAATTTTCCATTAAATATATTCCATCCCATAGAATTTTCCGTCGATATGATTTCTCGTTTCGTTCAGGTTTGCATATTTTTATGAAAAATTGTGACCTGGTTCACACCTGGATGCCACAGATAGCAAGTATTGCCGGATTATTAGGAAAACCATATATTATCGAATTACATGGAATGCCAACGGGAAAAGTTGGACCTAAATTATATAAAAACATTATTTTTTCAAACCATAAAAAACGTTTTTTGTGTATTACGAATGCATTAAGAGAAATGTACGAGACAGCTTATGAATTTAGGTTCAAGGAATCAGAAATTCAGATCGCACCTAATGGCGTTGTTTTGGAACCATATTTGAATTTACCTGAATCGTCTGAACTAAAAAATACTCTTGGTATAAATGATCATTTCACTGCTGTTTACACGGGACATCTGTACCAAGGTAGAGGAATGGACCTATTGATTGAATTGGGGAAGGTTTTACCGGAAATTCAATTTGTCTGGGTTGGAGGGAGAGAAGAAGATGTTAATCAGTGGAGAGAGTATATTGACAGGAATCTGATCAAGAATATAACATTGGTTGGATTTGTTGAAAATGAATATATTCCGACCTATCAGTCAGCTGGAGATGTTCTGTTAATGCCATATGAAATGAGTATTGCGGGCAGTAGTGGGGGAAACTCTGCTGATTTTTGCAGTCCGATGAAAATGTTTGAATATATGGCTGCTGGAAAGCCTATCATCTCCAGCGATCTCCCGATTCTACATGAAGTTTTGAGTGATAAAAATGCCATATTTTGTCAATACAATGAGGTGAACCAATGGGTTGATGCAATCAACCGAATTAAAAATGACCCTGCTTACGGGATCAGACTCGGCAATCAAGCAAGAGTGGATGTTGAGCAATATTCTTGGATTGAACGGGCAAAAAAATCAATGGATGGATTTGTAAAATGAGTAAAGTTTTTAAGAGAATTGGTTTGCCGATCATTCTTGGATCAATTGTTTCGTGGATTTTTTATTATTTTTCAGAATATGAATTGAAAGACGTTTTTTGGGGAACATGGTTATTAACATCGATTTTCTTTTTATTATTGATCAATTTATATCAAAAATTTGGTCCAACTAAATTTTTAACTTGGGCAATTGGTATTTCCCTCTTTCTACGATTAGGATTGGGTTTGGTCACAACTGAAAACTTACTGGATTGGGGATATGATCAAGAGCCATATCAAAGTGGATACTTATTTAAAGATGCGTATAGTCGCGATAATCAAGCATGGGATCTGGCAATTTCAGATCAACCCATTTGGGCTGCGTTTTCAAACGATTTTTTCACAGACCAATATGGTGGATTATTAGCACTCAGTAGTTTGATCTATCGCCTTTTCACACCTGATGCTCATTTTCAAATTAATATCATCTTTTTTGTAACGATGATTAATGTCATTGGTATCTTATTTCTTGCTTTGGGTTTACGGGAAATAAATAAGGATTTTGGTTTTTCAACATCTTCAAAAATTATTATCCTAATTTTTTCATTTTACCCGGATGCAGTTTTATTTAGCGCTTCCCAAATGCGTGAGCCTCTACTATTAGGTATATCAGCATGTTTATTCTGGATTGTTCAAAAACAGGAAATAAAGATTTGGAATAGATTCGCCTTATTCTCCTTATTTTCAATTTTCCTATTATTGATTTCATTAAAAATTGGTATTTTTATCATTTTTTCTTTCTTTATTTGGATGTTATTTCAACCGTATAGAAAACAAATTAAGATACTTAATTCAAATATCATAATTCTTCCTGTGGTTGTAATTGTAATCATTGCTTTGTTTTTTTCTTATAATTGGATTTTAGAAGCGGGGAAATGGGATGCAGTATTGCTGGAACGAAACTCAGGTTTTGTTCAATATATTGTCTCTATAATTGGTTCTCGATATAGATTACTATTTGCATCTCTCTACGGTTTATTCCAACCAGTTTTGCCAGCTGCTTTGATTGAGCCTTCAAAATTATTCTGGAAAATATTAAATTCCTTACGAGCAGCCGGTTGGTATTTATTGATTCCAATCTTAATGTATGGAATAGTTTATTTCTTCCGAGAAAAAGAGAAAATCAAAAAATTTGAGTACCTCTTTATCTGGTCACTCAGTATTTTCTGGATAATATTGTCTTCTATTAGAGCAGGTGGAGATATGTGGGACAATCCACGTTATCGATTGAGTTTTTTACTATTTATTGCTTACATTGTCGGGATTGCATTTTGTCATGGTTGGAAAACAAAAGACCATTGGTTAACAAGGTTTTTCATCGCTGAACTTGTTTTTGTTCTGTTCTTTTTACAGTGGTATATTTCCAGGTACACCGGGCTTTTTGAAAATTTACCATTTTTTCATATGGTCTTCGTTTTATCAATAATTTTTGGAATAATTCTAATTACGGGGATTTTTGAAGAAATTAAGATTCACAAACAGGATAAAAGGATTAAAGAAAATTCTATTCCATTTCAATAGAACTTTCTAAAAAATTATTTGAAACCAATCCTAAAATTATCCAATAATAAGGCAATGCAAAGCTATCGATACTAAACCCTTCAATAAGAAGGGTGATTAAAGCGATTTTTCCTACCAACCCCCAATAATTATGGAGAGGTGATTTAATTATTTGGTATTGGTTTGTTTTCAAAAGAATCAATATTAACCAGGTTCCGAAGCAAATAAATCCAATCATGCCTGTTTCCGATAATAATCGTACCCAAAGATTTTTTACATTCCCCTGATAATTTGCTTGATAAATCAAGTGACGTGGTTCATCCAGTGCCCAGGCAAACGAAGGCATAGATTCTTCAAAGAAGAATCCCACATTTCCCAATCCCACGCCTAATATAGGATAATCATTAAACACCTGCCAACCAGTTTGCCAATACAAAATTCTTTCTGCAAATACAAATTCATTTGCGATAGAGAATAAATTTCGGTTTTGATAAGTCTTAATTTCGAAAAGTGATTCCATGCGCGAGTCAAATTTACTGAAGAAAAACAATCCTGAAATCAACAGAAGCATATATAAAAAGATGAAAATGACTGGTAAGAATTTTAATAAAAAACGGAGGTTATTGGTTTTGTACTTTTCTTGAATTTTTCTGATGATTCGTTGATTCAGGGCAATGAAAAGGTATGAAATCACCACAATAAAAGTTATCCAACCTACTCTGGATTTAGAAAAAATTAATATGAAAACCGAAATTACAAGAAAAAAATCCTCGAGATTTATTTTTTTTAAAACTGGATTAAAAACACTCCGTCGTGTTATTGTTGCACTAATCCAAATGGGTATGTAAAACATATTCAATTGATGTGCTAGCCAGGATGGCTCAAAAGCAAAGCCAGTTAATCGATCTCTATAAAGAGTTCCTGATGTTGTTATGTATTTTTGAATTGTTGACATCCAGGCTGGATATTCCTGAACAATTTGCCCAAAGACAAATTGAAATACAGACCAGACTATTAATGGGATAAAACTATAAGCAATAACCCTTAAGGTATTGTTAAGAACTTTCTCTGATTGGACAATTTGAATTGTTACAAAATAAAACGAAATACCAATTAATAATGTTCCTATCCCCTCAATGATATTACGAAAAATTGAAAAATTTTTTTGAATTGGAATTGGTAACCAAAACGCGAGTAATAATGAAAAAATTGCCAAAAATCCAAATACAAGAACTGGTTGTAACAATGTTTGGATCTTTATCGGACCTTTTATCAAAGAAAAGACTATGATGAATAACAACATAATTAAAATTAAAATTGAGGGAGCAGCAACCATTTCTGACCCGAGCAGCTTACTGGCTAAAGGTAGACTGGTAAATGGTAATAAAAAAACAAGAATATACCAGAATAATTGACTAACTTTTAGTATTCTAATTTTTTCCATATTTATTGTTGATAAGAAATAAAAAAGAAATCAAAAACCCAAAAAATGATCCACTCAGTACCAGGCTATTCGTCTGAAAGCGAGAAGCTTTTTGTGGTACCTCCGCAGGAATTACATCAGAAAATTTTATACCTGGAAAAATATTTTTACTTCGTAGTAACTCATGTTGCAGCATTTGATTGGGATTATCGATGGACATATTATCAGGATGAACATCTAAACAATCCGCAGGTGTTGGAAAAGTGAAATATGACCATTGAACACAATTTTCAAAAGAAAGTTGCTTTCTCATCAACGATTCGTAATTTAATGCATGTATATATGCTTCTGATAATATTTCATGTGAAACAATTGCCCATTGATTTGCCCAATCTGTGCTAATCTTCGGATTGGTAGATTGACAACGAAATAAAATGGAATTCACCTGTCGTTCGATAAAACATGACTTTTTGAAATTTGAAACATCCAAATTTGGGATATCAATGTTCGAAATTGTATTGTTTAATACTTCATTCGTTTGAAATAGACTGATGATATTCCCAATCATTTGATCTTGTTCATATTGAGAAAGGTGGCCAACTTCTTTGAAATTTATCACAACCGACATCTCTGCCTGTGCAACGAAAATTGCAGGCATAAAGATGATTGATGTTAAATAGGCAATGAATCCACCAATAATTCCACCAATAAGCAATAACCACCAATTTTGGAAGATTTTTGTGATGCTGTGATTGAAAGAAGTCTGTCCCATAAAAATTCTCTGATGCTCCTTCTACCTGATTATATGATGATTTCAAATATTGTTCAGGTATAATTCAACCACAATGACTGAAAACCATAGGTTTCCGCAGAAATTATTTTATATTTTTTCGGCAATAGAAACAATTATCGCATTTATCGTTTTGGCTCGAATTCCAACGGACCCTAAAAATATTTTCTTTGCTGGCTTATCTTTCAATCGACTTTTGTTGTTAGGAATAATGCTTCTCATTTTAGCTATGTGTATTTTCCAATTATCTCGATTGAAAATTACTACTCATGAACCCAGGTTACTTCTGAACATTAACAAATTTTTTACTAATTACGAATGGATTTATTATCTGATCCTATTTTCGAGTTGGATTTTGATCATTTTTCCGGCATATCGATTTGGGAAATATGAAGTTATTTATTCTCGAATCCAACCATTAATAATATTAATTTCATCATTAATTTTTACATTTTTGATATTACTCAAATTTAAAATTAAACAGTCACCTATTAATTTATATTCAAATATAAATGTCAAAATTTTACTAATTTATCTTTTCATTGTTGCTATAGTCTGGATTTTCTTAATTACCACTCGCTTTGGATTGGATATTGATCATGATTTTTGGGGTGGGGCAGCTACTCCAATACTTCCATTAGTGCTTTATACTTCACTATTTATCCCATTTTTATTATCTTCGCTTCGGAAAAAAGGTAAGTCCGATGAAAATGAAGGGAATTGGATTATAAAAGTTTTTCCAATCATTTTGTTTTTATCAGCCATCCTTATATGGAATTTAGAGCCATTTACACCTCATTTTTTTGCACCAAAGGTCAGAGCTCCCAACTATGAATATTATCCATATTCTGATGCTCAAATTTATGATATGACTGCCCAATCCTTGCTGAATGGGGAAGGGTACATGAATAGGGGGTATGTCCAAAGACCTTTGTATGGCTTCATGCTGTTCATTTTTCATACTTTAGTTGGACAAAATTACCTAAATGTTGTTTTTTTACAAACAATTCTCTATGCTTTTTTTCCGGTTCTGATTTTTTATCTGGGGAAGAAACTATTTTCTCCATTTATCGGGATTTCCTTGGGTGTCATATCAGTTTTACGAGAATTAACAGCTTTCCAGGCTTCGCCTTTTATGGAAATCGTGCACACAAAGCTGTACATGACAGATAACTGGGCAAGTTTTTTTGCCCTCCTCATAACAATATTAATGATTTTTTGGTTCATGAATAAAAAAGAAAATCATTTGCTTCTGGTTCTTATAGGCACGATGATGGGGATCAGTTTGCTGATGAGAATTAATTTATTGCTTATATTCATACCAATATTTGTGACTGTCTTTTTGAAAAATACAAAGAATTTCAAGAGTAGCGTTCTGAGAATTGGCATCTTGGGATTGTCATCCTTTATTATTTTATTACCGTGGATGGCTAGAAACTATTTTCAAATTGGAGAATTTGGGATTGAACCTCAAAAATTCAGAATGGTGATTGAAACCAGATTTGGCATCGAGGAAAAGTCAGATTCAATTGAATCAGGATCAACTAAACCTTCTCAAATGATTATGCCTGAAAATAATATAAATAATTTACTTAATAAAATTGATACTGATAGTGTGCTCAACATATTAAGATTTACCACTGCGAATTTTTTACACAATGAAATACATTCTGTCCTCATTTTTCCGAATTCAATATATGCAGAATCTATCAATGGAGTAATTAGGGAAAATGGTTTTATACAAGAAAGCTGGGTAGGCGAGATCAATTTAAGGCAATTTATTGCAATTACCATCAATTTATTGTTCATTGGACTGGGAATTTCAATCAGTTATAAGAAATATGGATGGTTTGGGTTATTTCCATTGTCGATCCATCTCTTCTACAATTTATCGAATGGATTAGCCAGGGTCTCTGGGTGGAGATATGTTATCGTGACGGATTGGGTAATTATTCTGTATTATATGGTTGGAATGGTTTTTATTCTTACCGCTCTTCTTCACAAAATTGGTCTATCAGATATTCGTTTAAGTTTTGTACTTGACAAAGAATCAGTTTTTTTGGAAGGTCAGCAAAAAACTTTCCAAGGAAAGCCTGTTATTCTTTCAAGTTTAATTTTTGTGGTAATAATTGCGATTGGAATGGTAATGCCGGAATTATTGATAGAAAAGAAATATGCAGGTGAAGTAACAAAGGAAGAGTTTTTCCAATTGATTGAGTCAAAAAATATTGATTATGATCAAGACAAGATGAGAAACTTAGAAGAAGATGCAGATTTCGTGTATATACACACAAGAGCATTTTATCCTAGGTATTATGATCCAGGTGAAGGAGAACCAGGTAACAACATTGAATGGTTATTAGCTCAAGATTATGGACAATTAGGCTTAATGATCATCTCTCCAAATGTTGCTGGTGTAACGATTAGGTTAGATGATTCTCCAGTTAACTTTCCTCATAATGAAGATGTACTTATAATAGGGAAATGGGTTGATACAATATACATGCGGTATCTTCAAGCTGATGTTATTGTTTTACCGGATGAAAGCGAATTAATAGTTTCATTTCAACCAAATTAAAATAAAAAAAATGATAAATATATGGAAATAGTGGGACTTTTTGAATTATTTCTTAATGAATAATTAAATTTGCGAGGGTATGTGAATTTTGAAAAGTTAAATCTAAATGGTCTTGTTCTGGTGAAACCAAAAATTTTTTCAGATGACAGAGGTTTTTTCTTAGAAAGTTATCACAGGAAAACCTACTTAGAATTTGGGATCGACTTGATGATCGCACAACAAAATCATTCAGGATCTAAGAAAAACATATTAAGAGGGTTGCATTACCAAATAAAGAATAGCCAGGGAAAATTGGTTAGAGTAATTAATGGAGAGATTTTCGATGTGGCTGTAGATTTACGGAAATCATCCTCAACCTATGGCTTGTGGGAAAGTGTGAATCTATCGTCAAAAAACAAACATGAATTATGGATACCTTCTGGATTTGCTCACGGTTTTTTTGTTATGAGTGATTGGGCAGAGGTAGAATACAGTACAACTGATTTTTTATATTCCTGAACATGAGAGGACTATCATTTGGAATGATCCTGAATTAAATATTACCTGTCCAATTCCAGCTGGCGAACAACCGATTTTGTCCGATAAAGATAGTCAAGGAAAATTATTTAAGGATGCGGAAACATATGAGTGAACTCAAAAATTTATTGGTAACTGGTGGAGCTGGATTTATAGGCTCGAATTTTATCCACTACATAATCGAGCATGAACCTTCGTGGAATATTGTAAATTTAGATTTGTTGACATACGCAGGGCATTTAGAGAATTTATCAGATATTCCAAATGAAAAATATACATTTATTAAAGGGGATATTTGTGATAAAGAATTAGTTGAGAAAATACTCAGGGATTTTCGGATTGACACGATAATCCATTTTGCGGCCGAATCGCATGTGGATCGGTCGATTGAAGGACCAGGTGCCTTTATACAAACTAATATTGTAGGTACCTACAACTTACTTGAAGTTGCTCGACAGTATTGGAAAACTAATGGTGGATACGATGGAAAACGTTTCCATCACGTATCAACTGATGAAGTATTTGGGATGTTGAAAATAGGTGATCCCGCCTTCACTGAGGATACACCTTATTCCCCCAATTCCCCATATGCGGCTTCAAAAGCATCCAGCGACCATTTGGTTCGGTCGTACCAACACACATTTGGGTTACCTACCACCATCACGAATTGTTCCAACAATTATGGTCTCTATCAATTTCCTGAAAAACTGATTCCACTTATTATTCTCAATGCTGTAAATGGAAAACAATTACCGATTTATGGTGATGGACAACAAATCAGAGATTGGCTATTTGTTGAAGATCATTGTGAAGCGATTGTCACAGTCTTGAAAAAAGGGGAAGTTGGGGAAACATACAATATCGGTGGGGAAAATCAATTCCCAAATATCGAAATTGTTAAAATTTTATGTCGATTAATTGATGAATTTTTACCTGAATCACCCCATTATCCACATGAAAAATTAATCACTTTTGTAAAAGATCGCCCTGGCCATGATTTCCGCTATGATATGAATATCTCAAAAATTCGGCGAGAATTAAATTGGTCACCAAAATACTCATTAGAAGAAGGATTAACATCTACAGTAAAGTGGTATTTGAACAATCAAAGATGGATTGAAAGTGTAACCGGCAATAAAACATTTGCAGAATGGATCTTGATGAACTATGCAAAGAGGGAGAAAAAATTATGAAAGGAATTATCCTGGCAGGTGGTAAAGGGACTCGCTTATATCCTTTGACACTTGCAGTTAGTAAGCAAATGCTGCCCATATATGATAAACCAATGATTTATTACCCATTATCGATGTTGATGTTAGCTGGCATTCGAGAAATCCTGGTTATCAGCACGCCTGATGATTTGCCAATGTTTAAAAGATTATTGGGCACTGGTGAGCAGTGGGGTATCAATTTTTCATATGCGCAACAAGATGCTCCTCGTGGATTGGCAGATGCATTTATTGTTGGTCAGGATTTCATCCAATTTGAACCAGTGGCTTTAATTTTAGGTGACAATATATTCTATGGTAGGGGATTGGGTAAGATAATGCAGTCTGCTGCTGAAAGAGAAGATGGAGCTACTATCTTTGCCTATCCGGTTCGTGATCCCGAACGCTATGGCGTCGTTGCGTTCGATTCCTCAAGAAAAGCTTATAGTATTGAAGAAAAACCTCTCAAGCCATTATCAAATTTTGCAGTACCAGGTATTTATTTTTACGATGCGAAAGTTACCGAGTATGCAATCAATCTAAAGCCATCCCCAAGAGGTGAAATTGAAATAACCGACATCAACCGATTGTATTTATCTCAAAAAAATTGTTTGTTGAAGTACTTGGTAGAGAGGTCGCCTGGCTGGATGCTGGGAAACATGAGGCTCTATTGCAAGCCTCGACTTTTGTTCAGACTGTTCAGGAGAGGCAGGGAATGATGATTTCCTGCCCAGAAGAGATTGCCTTCAGAAAAGGATTTATCGATGTGGATCAACTTGTTTCACTAGCCAAACAATATGAAGGCAATGGGTATGGCCAGTATTTATTGGATCTAAGCAAAGAATTTTCCAAACAATGAAGATTTTACTTCTTGGATCAAATGGTCAGCTTGGATATGAAGCAACTCGCACATTATTTTGTTATGGTGACTTGGTAGCTGTGGATTATCCGGAAATTGATTTTACAAAACCTGATCAAGTAATTAAATTCGTACAAGAAGCCAATCCAGACCTTATTTATAATGCAGTGGCTTATACAGATGTAGATAAAGCTGAGTTGGAACCAGAAAAAGCGATGCTGATCAACTGTCACACACCTGGAGAAGTGGCGAATTATTGCAAGAAAAACAAAGTTCCATTCATCCATTTTTCAACAGATTATGTATTCGATGGGCAAAAGAATGACTTATATACTGAAGAGGATATCCCAAATCCAATAAACGTTTATGGGATATCAAAATTTGCTGGTGAACAAATTATTATTGAGAGTCAATGCCCCCATGTGATTTGTAGAACCAGTTGGGTGTATAGTATGCGAGCAGGTGGTTTTGTCAAAAAAGTTATCAGTTGGGCACAGAATAATGAAGAGTTAAGAATTGTTGATGACCAAATTGGAAACCCGACCTGGGCAAGGATGTTAGCAATCCTTTCAGCTAAATTTATTCAAAGTTCAAAGATTGAAACCCTCAATTTCCTTGAAAAGAATCTCGGGATTTGTCATGTTGCAGGAGGTGGTCACACGTCGCGATATGAATGGACGAAATCAATCATCAAGCATATTCCAGAGGATATCCCAATTAAAGTGAAGGGTATCAACCCTGCAAAATCAGGAGAATTTCCAACCCCAGCCACGCGGCCTATGTTTTCTGCATTAAATTGTGATAAATTTGAAAGGATTTTCAACTTGAAAATCCCAAATTGGGAAATCTCTCTCAAATTCATGCTTGAAAAAACAACGTGAAAAAAACCAGGAATCCAATTTAATTAAATAACCCTTCATTGATGGTATAATCACAACCTATGGAATCGATTTCTTCTCCAAATTCATTCGAAGAACCCCAATTTTATGATTCTTCGAAACATAACTTTCGACCAATACAAGAAATTAAAGAAGCCTGGCAGTATCGTGATCTTATTTTTTTTCTGGTAAGAAGAGATATCACGGCTCGTTATAAACGTTCAGTTTTAGGAATTGCCTGGACGATGTTACACCCACTTGGAATGATGGTTGTTTTATCATTAGTTTTTTCTCAAGTTTTTCGTGTAACAATGGAAGGATATCCAGCATATGTTTTGAGTGGATTAATTGCTTGGACTTTCTTTTCTCAAACCAGTTCCAATTCAATTAATGTTTTAGTTTGGGGTGGAAATTTATTTCAGAGAATATATATTCCAAGATCCATTTTTGCAATTTCCACAATAATAACAGGACTTGTTAACTTGGTTCTATCAATTTTTCCTTTAATTCTTGTTATGTTAGTCATTAAGGTCCCAATAAAAATTACCATTTTGATGGCACCTATTGGAATGATATTTTTCGCATTATTTAGTCTTGGTGTAGGTTTATTGCTTTCAACTATTGGTATTTATTTTGCAGATATAGTCGAAATGTATGCTATCATCTTGACAGCTTGGATGTACCTTACACCTATCATTTATCCTATAACTATGCTTCCAGAATGGGTTCAAAATTGGATCAGATTAAATCCAATGGTCCACATGGTTCAATTTTTCCGTGATTTTGTGTTATACGGTAACATACCTCCATTACATTCATGGCTTTTGTGTTTTGGAATTTCGTTTGGTGTATTTGTTCTCGGGTGGTTAATTTTTACGGAGAAATCAGATGAATTTGCATACAGAACCTGATTTTTTGGATCAGAACATTACTAAAAACGAACTCTCTGAAGAAAACATTATTGTTTTACAAAATGTTTCAGTTTGTTACCGTGTCCCACAAGAACAAATTAGAACTTTTAAGGAATTTGCAATTCGGAGAGTTAAAGGAAAAGTTAAATTCGAAAAGTTACTAGCATTAAATGAAATAAACTTAAAAGTGAAAAAGGGAGAAGTTTTTGGGCTAATTGGTGCAAACGGAGCTGGCAAAACCACATTGTTGCGACTTGTTGCAAGAGTCATGAGGCCGACGAATGGTCGAGTACTTGTTTATGGTAGAGTTGCTCCATTATTAGCAATGGGGGCCGGATTTCATCCAGAGCTAACTGGGAGAGAAAATATATATCTTAATGGTGCTTTACTTGGTTTAAATAGACACCAAATTGATGAAAGATTTAATGAGATTGTAGAATTTTCTGAGTTAGGTGGATTTATTGATGCTCCTTTACGGACCTATTCTTCTGGCATGGTCTCCCGTTTAGGATTTGCTGTTGCTACAACTGAGATGCCTGATATATTAATATTGGACGAGGTTCTTTCAGTGGGTGATATCGCTTTCCAGGAAAAAAGTCGAGAAAGAATTCATCATTTTCAGAAGCAAGGTGCAACCACAATCTTTGTTTCTCATAGTATGAATATGATTGAAAAATTATGCGATCGGATTGCATGGCTTGATCATGGAAAAATAATAAAGATTGGCAATACGAATGAAATTGTTGAGTTATTTAAAAATTTTATGGATGTGGAACAATAAAATAAATTTGTATATAACATTATGATGTTATTTCAAAAAAGAATTTAATTAAAATAATAAAATTTTATATAACTATTTTAAATAAGACTTCTAAGAAGATTCGTTGGGTTAATAGACATAAAAAGGAAATTTTATTATGAACCAAGATAGAATTAACGAATTGTATTATGGGGAAATATTTGATATTGAAACCCAAAGATTGGCTAAAGAAAGAATTCATTGGATTTGCGAGCAGGTAGAAGGGGATAAAATTCTTGATATTGGTTGTAGTCAGGGAATAGTTTGTATATTATTGGCACGGGAAAATTTTTCCTGTATTGGTTTAGATCTTGAAAAACAATCAATTGAATTTGCAAAAAATGAATTGGAAAAGGAAGAAGAAATTGTCAAAAACAGAATTTCATTCATTGTTGGAGATGCAATGAATTTGGAATATTCGGATAATTCGTTTGACACAGTAATACTTGGTGAAATCCTTGAACATTTAACACATCCAGAAAAAGTATTAATTGAAGCCAAAAGGGTATTAAAAGAAGATGGAAAAATAATTATAACTATACCTTTTGGATTAAATTCGCATCCAGATCATAAACGAAGCTATTTCCCTACTTCTTTTTTGGAGATAGTTCATCCTTTTTTTATGACAACTTATATTGATACAACCAAGAATAACATTATTTATACGGGCATGAAAACTAAGAATTATCATCCTGTATTAAACAAGGAATTATTTTTCAATCAAATCTTATCATTACAAAAAAAAGTTGAAGAAAGATGTGTTGAGCAAGAGTTAAAATCTGATGCAGCATTCAAAAAATTGTTAGAACAAAATAAAAATTCAAATGATATTATTACTTCATTAAAAGAAAACAATATTAATCTTCAAAAAAAAATGAAAGAAGAACAAGAGAAAAACAACTTATTGTTTGAAGAAAATAATTCATTGCTAATAAAAGAAGAGGAATATCAGGAAAGGATTAACCTACAAGAAAAAATAATTGATCAATTGCAGTCTGAAGAAAATGAATTACAAGAAATAATGTTTGAGCGGGATAAATTTCAAAAAAAATTGGCTGAATTGGAATTAAAAATTTTTGAACATGAAAAAAATATTGAAAATGCCCGTCTATATCAAGAAAAGGTTATGAAAAATTCTTCAAGATGGCGGATTGGAAGTATCTTTGTTGGTGGAGGAAAAATTATTTTTGACATTATTTTTCATCCATTGAATTTTCTAAAGGAGGCCAAGCCACGATTTAAAAATTTTTATAGTGAAATCTTTCCTTCACATTCAGATTTGAAAAAAAAAAGATAAAAAAGAAAAAGTTCGAATATCATAAAAGAATAAGTAAAAAAAATAAAAATTTAGCTGTTGAACCAATTACTTTAGCTGGAATTTTGGATGAATTCACTTACCAATGTTTTGCTCCAGATATTGATTTTATAAAAGTTCATCCTAATAATTTGGAAGAAAAATTTCAAAATAAACTTCCAGATGGTATGTTTGTTGAATCAGCATGGAATGGAAATGATGGTTCCTGGCAGTATAAAATTGCAAAATATGATCAAAATCAAGGAAATGATCTTTCGAATTTAATGTCTTGGTCGAATAAAAATTGTATACCAACAATTTTTTGGAACAAAGAAGATCCTCCACATTATGAACGGTTTATTGAAAATGCTAAAAAATTCGATTTCATTTTTACATCTGATGCAAACTCAATAAATAGATACAAAAAAGATGTTGGACATAAAAGAATTTATCCATTACCGTTTGCTGCTCAACCAAAAATCCATAATCCTATTGTGGAAGAACAAAGAAAATTGAATGTCTGTTTTTCAGGTACATATTACGGAGATATATTTCCTGAGAGAAAAAAAGATATGGAAATTTTACTGAAACCCTCTTTGGAATATGGATTACACATTTATGATCGACAATTTGGAGTTATTGGAGCAAATAAGAATAATTACCAGTTTCCTGAAATCTATCAACCGTCAATAAAGGGGCGGTTAGAATATTTAGAAATGGTAAAGCATTATAAAAAATATAAAGTCTTTTTGAATGTTAATTCAATAAAAAGTTCTCCAACTATGTTCTCAAGACGGGTTTTCGAATTATTAGCTTCCGGAACAGTAGTGATCAGTACCTATTCTAAAGGGATAGAAGAGCTCCTTGGAAATGATCTAGTTTTGTTATCTGATTCTGAAGCAGATACTAAAAAATACCTGGAAAAATTAATTTATGACGATTTTTATTGGAGTGAACTTTCAGTTAAAGGAATTAGAAAGGTGTTCGAATTTCACACTTATAATCATCGACTAAATTTTATCCTCGAAAAGTGCAATTTGGATTTGATTCCTTTAAGACAACCAAAATTTACTTTGTTAGTAAATGTGAATGATTATTCTGATATTGACAAGTTAAAATTAATATTATCCTCACAAAATTATCGTAATTTTAATGTTATCTTGTTAGTTGACAACGAATTTCAATTGTCAAACCAAATTAAAATTTGGAAAATTTTTCAAAAAATCCAAAATACCAACATAAAGATATTGAGGAACACTGATGAAATTCGTAACAATATTGATGGTGACTATCTTGCAATAATTAATCCTAAAGATATGTACGGGCCAAATTATTTACGAGATTATGCACTTTCCGTTCTTTACAACAAAGGCAGCAAAATTGTTGGGAAAACCACACATTTCCATCAAACCTTTACAGAATTAAAACTAGAAAACCAAGGTACAGAATATATGTTTGGTTCAAAAGCTCTTATATCAACTTTAGCGATTGAAAAAACATTAATTGGTAATATTAATTTATCCAATTTACTAAATTTTGAGTGGTTTGACTCTTCAAATAAAAACATATCAATTCTTTCATTGGATAGGTTCAATTATTTGAAGATCTCAAGTAGTGAACAATTAAATACCGAACTCTTAAAGAAAGTTTTTATTTAATCTAACCAAAATTTAGATAATTTAAGTTTTTTAGGAAGGAAAAAATGGGGAATAATAAAAAAATAATTCTTTTCAATGGACATGATTTTCGATTTCTTCATCCTATTATAAATTATTATTCGAATCATCCGGATTATGAAATTTTAATGGATGAACATCCTGGTCACGTAATAGAAAATATTCAAAAAAGTAAAGAATTACTCAATAAAGCTGATATCATTTTTTGTGAATGGTGTTTAGGAAATGCTGAATGGTATTCCCAAAATAAGAAAGAAAATCAAATTTTAATAATTCGGTTGCACTCCCAGGAACTTGGACTTAGCTATTTAGAACGAATATTATGGATTAATGTGGATAAGATTATTTTTATTTGTCCCAACAATTTGAATATATTCATTAAAAGATTTCCAGAGCTTAAAAATAAAGTTCTAATGATTTATAACCCAATAGACACAAAAAAATTTGATAATCCTAAATTAGAACATTCAATTTTCAATGTTGGGTTTGTTGGTCTATCTCCTAAGCTAAAAGCTCCCAATATGGCTTTTGATATTTTCAGACAACTTAGGTACATTGATAGCCGATACAAAATGTACATGAAAGGAAAAATGCCATGGGAATATGATTGGTTATGGAAACGTAAAGAAGAGAGAGAGTATTATGAAAAATTTTTTTATAAAATTGACAATTTTTTGAAAAATGGAGATATTGTAGTTGAATCTTACGATAATGATATTGCAGGTTGGTTTTCCAAAATTGGTTTCATTTTATCAACAAGTGATCGTGAGGGTTCACATCAAGTAGTTGCAGAAGGAATGGCGTCAGGGTCGTTGCCTGTTATTCGTAATTGGGACGGTGCCAATTTAATTTATCCAAACAAGTATATATTTAAATCAACAAATGAGGCAGTCTTTTTAATTTCAAAGTGGATTAAGGAAGAGAGTTATGATATTGAAATTTCAAGTATAAAAAACTTTTCATTCCAAAATTTTGATCAATCAATTATTATTGAAAGTTATGAAAAGCTTCTTTGCGAGTTACTTGAAAGAGAGAAATTAAAACAATCTTCAAATCCTGTTAGTACCCCTAAAAATCCAGATGAAAAAAACAAAATGAAAAATAAATTATTAAAAGTTTTGATGGTGTGTTACATAAATCCAGGTAGTAGAGATGGTTATGTTACAAGAGTTCTTGAAGAAGCACGGGTATTAAGGAAAAACAGGATAAAGGTCATCCTCTTGTGTTTTTTCAATAATGAATATCTCAGCAAAGTCAATTTAATTAAAGAACATTTAGATTTTCTTTTGGAGAATTCTGGAGCGTTTGTACATTTGCGACCGTGTGTTGATTTCTTCAACTTAAATTATTTATTTGGAGAATCAGGTAAAATTGAAAATGAAATTTTGGATTTGGCAAAATTTTATGATGTGAATATTATTCATGGTGAGTCAATATATCCATCAATTTATTCCTCAAAAGTATGTAAAAAATTAGATACTAAATTGATATTCGATGTGCATGGAATAGCTCCAGAAGAATCTGAAATGAATGGAGAAGGTTCTGCGAGAATTAATGCACTTAAAAAAGCTGAAGAGCAAATTATTAATTCTTCAAAAGTTAATGTTTTTGTCAGCAATGAAATGAAAAAACACTTCCAAAAAAAATATAACCGATCTTTCGAAAACTCGATTATTATTCCGACTTGTGTGGACACACAAAATTTTTATATGGGGTTTGAAAACAGACAAAAAATGAGAAAAAAGCTCGGTATAAATGAAAGATTTGTTTTTTTATACCTCGGGGCTCTCAATGTTTGGCAATGGCCTGAAGCTATGTTCAACCTTTTTGGACAAATACACAAAATGATATCTAATTCATATTTTTATTTGCTTGTTCCAAAAGCATATCATCAGAAATTGGTCGAAATGATTAAAGATAGGGGAATTTCTGAAGAAAATTACACAATTGACCAGGTAGATCAAGATAAGGTTGGTTCAATTATTAGCATTGCTGATACCGGTTTCTTATTAAGAGAGGAACATCCTGTCAATCAGGTTGCTTATCCCACAAAAGCTGGGGAATATCTTGCAGCAGGAATCCCAATTATTACGACTAAGAATGTCGGAGATGTTTCAAAGGAAATTCAAAATAAAAATTTAGGATTAATCATTTCTCCTAGTGATGAAGGTGTGTCACCAAAAGAAGTAGCAGAAATTAAAAAATTCATTATTGATGTATCAGATAATAGAGAAAAGTGGTTTTTGAAATGCAGAAAATTTGCCCAAAAAAATCTGGATTGGAACTTATATGGAGACATTCTAAAAAAGGCATATTATGACTTAACATTAGAAGATAAAAAATTATAAAAATTAAAACTCTTTTTTTCCATCATTATGAAAGAAGGATTGGTAATTATTTACAAGTAATTTTAATAATTTAATTCAATTTATTAAATAATATAATTTATTTTTTCAAGAATGCGTTCAATAAATGACAAAAATAACAAATTGTAAAAGTTGGTACAAAAATGTTAAATAAAAATCAAAAAAGAATGAAGGCATTTAAACAATTTAGTTATAGCTTATTGGCATTTATTTGCCTTTTACCAATTTTTCTTTGGATAAATAAATCAAATTTTGTAAGCCTTTTCGTTTCATTATTTTTTTATATAACTTTTTCATTGATCCTTACTACCAGATTTGGAGAAATTTTTTCAAAACACATCTTAGTTCAAATTAATGTTCTCGATAAAAAATGGTTACTGTTATGGATAGGTTTAAGCAGTTTTATGGGAATTTGGTTGACAATCAATATCCCCTTACCTTACCCCCCTCTTGTATTTAACAATTTTTTGGATAGTTCATCTGTAAAGATATTGTTATTTTTATCTTATTCATGTTTAGTAGGTTTTTCATTTTTCATTAGTACAATTACTATTTCAAAGAAAAATTTTCAAGAAAAAAAGGAAAAATTATCAAATGTAAGTATTAAAAATTGGGTTAAGTTCTCAATCCCGATGATCCTTATTTGGAGTATATATTTATTGGCATTTTTTCCAGGCATGATGAGTGCAGATTCATTTAGCCAATGGAATCAAATGTTAACTGGGGTTTATGTAAATCATCATCCAGTAATTCATACTTTGTTCATTTGGTTATTTACAAGGATATATTTATCCCCATTTGTTGTTTCGTTAGCACAAATTTTGTTTATGGCAATAATTGCGAGTCTGTTTTTTTCTTTATATGAAGAAATTGGTGTTCAAAAGAAATTAATTTGGATAGGATTAGCTTTTTTTACACTAATTCCGGCAAACGGCACAATGGTGAATACTATTTGGAAAGATATTCCGCATGGAATTGCTGTTATGGGTATTGTTTATGTTTTCTTAAGAATTATTTACTCATTTGGAGAATGGTTAAATAATAGGGTAAAAATATTAATATTTGGATTTTTACTAAGTATTGTTTCATTGATGAGACATGATGGTATAGTAATTGGAATTGGTGCATTAATTCTCATTTTAGCTTTTTATCCAAAAATTTGGAAATCATGGTTCATCTCGTTTATATTTTTCATGTTTTTTTATTTTGGCATCAGAGGACCGCTTTATTCATCCATAAATGTTCAAGAATCAAAGGCATTGGAGGATTCTTCACTTTCTCTATATGAAATGGCTGCTTATTCTTTACCAGAAAGTCAACCGGATCAAATTATAAAAAATATGGAAATTTGGCCACCTAATTGGAATTGTTCAATTTGGTCAAAATTGAGTCCAGATTGGAAGAAAAATAGCCTTGACAAATCACAAGCAAAAATTGATGTATTGAAAAATTTTATTAAAAGAATTCCAAAAATCCTTATTTATAATTACCGTTGTGAGAGATCCTTGGAATTCATTGTTTATGATCCTTACGGAGAAGTTAGGAATGCATCTCACGTGGAGGTATTAGTCGATCCCAATCCATTTGGAATTGTTCATGATTCTAAACTTCCACAATTCAGAGATTTGATTGCGGATTTTGTAATTGAAACTTCATATAATCCAGATCTAAATTGGTTATTTTGGAGACCTGCATTGTTTCTGTACTTAACTTTATTTACTTCATCAATAATTATTTTGAGGAATCGCAATTTCCGATTTATTTTAATTGTTGTTCCCGCTTTGCTTCAGGCAATTACGCTTACAATGATTTTTGCCGCTCCAAATTTTCGATATTATTATGCTACATATCTCGTTGCATTAATTACTTTGCCTCTAATTTTTAGCCCTAAAATAAATCCAGAAACCAAGAATTTAATTGAAAATGAAAAAACAAGGTTAAGAAATGATTAACGAGAAAAAACCAGACTTCAACAATCAACCTCACTTGCATAAATTAGGTTCTATGATTTATGATCTAAATAATAAATTTGAAGAACCACTTATCAGTATAGTTACCCCTTTCTATAATACTGGAAAAATTTTCCACGAAACAGCCAGCAGTGTTCTTAATCAATCTTTTCAGCAATTTGAGTGGATTATTGTCAATGATGGTTCGTCAGTTGAAGAATCATTATTAATTTTGGAATATTATTCCAAATTGGATACGAGAATTTGTGTAATTAACCATGACTCCAATAAAGGATTAAGTGCTGCAAGAAATACAGGAATTAAGAAATCAAAAACTGAATTAATTTTATTTATTGATAGTGACGACCTACTTGAACCAACTGCGGCCGAAAAATGGTTCTGGTTTATAAAAACTCATCCCAAGGTAAATTTTGTCGATTCTTACCATGTTGCATTTGATGGCTTAAATTATTTATGGACTGGTGGTCTTCATGAAGGGCCACTTAATATTGAGAAAAACCGTATTTCAATGCTTTGTATGGTTAGAAAATCAGTGTTTTATAGCGTTGGTGGATTTGATGAAGAATTGCGTGAAGGGTTGGAAGATTGGGATTTCTGGCTCAAATGCGCTTCTCATGGTATTTGGGGAGACACAATACCGGAATTCTTAGCCTGGTATCGGGTAAGGAAGGATCATTCAGATCGCTGGAGTAATTTAACAAAAAATAAATTCAATACGTTTAAAGAAAGAATAAAGAACAAATATCCAAATTTAACTGCAGATAACTTTCCAATAATAACCAATTCTGTTGATTTGGATTTAACAACATTTGAGTTAAGTTATTGTCATGGAAATGTGCTCAAAAAAGAAAAGAATAATTTACTGATTATCCTTCCCTGGCTGGTTATGGGGGGAGCGGAAAGATTTGTTTTGAATCTGATAGAACAATTAACTGCAAAAGGTTGGATTATTTCTATTGTCACAACATCTATCAGTTGTAATGAATGGAGAAATGAATTTGAGAAATTAACGAGTGACGTTTTTGTCCTCCCAAATTTTATAAATAGTATTGATTATGTGGATTTCATAAATTACCTGATAATTTCTCGTAGGATTGATGCAGTATTTCTTCAAGGAAGTATCGAGGGCTACAGACTATTACCAATAATTCGTAAATCAAACCCAGGATTATTCATTGTTGACTATCTGCATTTCATCACTGAAGATTGGATGGATGGAGGATTTCCGCGGTTATCATGTCTTTATTCTGAATTTTTGGACATGTCGTTTGTATCTTGCAAACAAGTAAAAAATTGGTTAACTGCTAATCAAATTAATGAAAAGAAAATAAAAGTTTGTTATATAGGGGTAAATACAAATATTTGGAAACAAGATTTAGATCGCCGTAATGAATTTCGAAATAGACATTCTATTGATACCGATGACTTTGTTATTTTATATGCAGCTAGATTGGAGAAACAGAAACAACCATTATTGCTTTTGGAAACATTACGAATTTTAAAATCTCAAAATATATCAGTAAAAACATTGGTTGCAGGCGAGGGCAGTTTACGCAAGACCATTGAAAACAAAATAATTGAGCAAAAATTAGCAGATGATGTTTTCTTGTTAGGAGCTATTTCTCCAAGTGAAATGCCTGATATTTTCAATGCAGGTGATTTATTTTTCTTGCCTTCAGAGAACGAAGGAGTATCATCAGCAATATATGAAGCAATGGCTATTGGTTTACCAGTTGTTGGGTCTAAAGTAGGTGGGCAAATTGAATTAGTCAATGATGATTGTGGTGTATTGATTGATAAAGTAATTAATGAACCTGCAAGAGAATATTCGAAAATTATAAAAGATTTGTATGGTGACAACGATAAAAGAAAAAAAATGAGTTTGGCATGCCGCAATCGAATTGAAAATGAATTTACTACTAATTTAATGGGTGATTGTGTAAATTCAACACTGAGGAACATGCTTTGGGAACAAAAAGATAAAAAATATAAAAATAATAAAATAATTCTTTCTAACCAGGATAAGTTTACAGATCAACTGACTATGGAGTATTTACAAGCTCGCAATGAATGGATTAAATTAAATAGTAATCACAAATTGCTTTTAGAAGAACATGAAAGAATAACTCATGAGTATAGAAAATTAATTGAACCTAAACCACCATCTCATTGGTTTTATTTATGGATCAGGCAATTAGTCCTTCCAATTTATAAAAGAATAAACTCAGATATTGTTAGACATTTGATATTAAGAATAAAAACCGCACTAAAAAAAATATGGGAATTGAAAAATTAATTAATTTTTGATATTACCTCAATTTTTTTAATCACATCTTCTGCACGACTTTCCCATGTGTTTTGTAGTGCTAATTTCTTAATCTGATTTCTATAATGAGAATCTTTGGTAAGTAATAAAGCTTGATCCAATTTTTCAACAAATTCATCAGGACCGTCAGCTACCAATACTCCCTCGTATTGCATACTTTCACGCATGGGAGTGATGACAATTGGTTTTCCACCTGCCATATATTCAAATAACTTCAGGGGAGAAGTTGCATGAGTGATATCATTGACGAGAAATGGGATGGTAGCTACATCAAAAAAGTGTAAATAATTTGGTAACTCTTCATATTGCTTTACACCTAACCAGAAAATATTCTTGAGATGTGAAATTCTGGCAGGTTCCAATGTGCCATCGTAATCAGGTCCAATCAGTACAAACAGAAAGTCTGGTCTGCGTTGAGCAATGACCCGTAATAAATCATAATCAAACCATCTTGCCAGGGCTCCATAGTAACCAATAATTGGTTTTTGCATCTCAAGCAAAGGGAGCAGGTCTTCAGGAGGTGTAAGTTGTTCTTGAGCAGCAATTTCTGCAAAATGATCGTATACAACGCCATTGGGAGAATAAATCACATCCTTACGAATCTGCTTAGCCTCTTCAATTAATTTGTTAGCAGTTGCCAGGACAATTTTTGCATTTTTGAGTAGATATTCATGGCCTTTCTTAATTTGATTTTTATCTCCATAAAAAACATCAATATCATCCACGAAGTCATAGATTATCCTGGGACTCTTAAATCGAGTAGCATAATCACTATTCCAGGTTAACAAATAAATATATGGATTGTTGATTATTCTGAAAGAATCGACATGAACATTACAAAGAAATAACCCATTTGTTATTTGTTGAAATGCCTCTTTTTTCCGATCCGGTTTAGGTTGGATATAAAAAACCAAAGCGCCTTGTTTTGCTAATGCCAGAGCTAACTGTTGTGGTCGTTGGAAGAGTTGCACATCCCAATCCAGACTGGGTGGAAAAATGATTAATTCCCGATAATTCATTCCAGGGTGATATTGCTCTAAAAGTTCTTGTAACCTGGTTTGATTATAAGCAATAATCTTGCGTTCTCCATAGTTGATTATTTTGTTTAATGCTGTTTTTATTGGTCCAGGAATGATTCGTTTCAGAACCGAAATCGATTTTAGTTTTATTATGTGTATCTTATGTCCAAAAGTTGACTTCTGTTGCATCAGTATACCTTTTTAGAATTACCCCAATAATAATATTTACTCCCCCGATTATAACTCAGTATGTAGACAACAAATAAGTTGAATTAAATTTTCTGTTTTATGAAAGAATACTCATGATGAGTATTATGGAATCAGGGTTTCCAATTCATTAATGAAGAGATATTGATATGGTGCATTGGCTGCTCCATCCCGATATCCAGAAAAATCACCACCAGAAGTCACTTTCCAGTTACACTCCCATGAACTTTGATCATAATCGTAATAAAGAATGCCTAATACTTGTGGTTGTTTGGATATGTATTCGTAATTCTCTCGTAGCCACTTATTTTTCATATCCACGTTGAAATCATCCGTTTCAGGATATTCTGCAGTAGTTCCTGTCTGTGTGATGATAATTGGTTTGGAAGGTGCCATTTCAAATATACGTGAAAGGTAAGGTTGGTATAAAGTATCATAATTTTCCCAGCTTTCCCAGGGGATAGCTACATGACAGTACCCATAATTATATGAACTGAATCCTATTATATCTACTAATCCATCACCTGGATAATACTTTTCAAAAGCATGTGCTGGCAGATCTGGATCGTTCCAACCATTGGGTGCAAAACTCCACCAAACTTTTGTGGAGTCGATACCTTTATCCCTAAAAATTTCTAGTATATGTTGGTATGCTAGTTTAAAGTTTACAGGATCACCTGCATAATTTTTCCAAGGAACTCCATTAGAATAAACTCCATTCATCTCTGGCAATGGAGCAAATATTGCTTTTCTTCCCCCACCTAAATCTACCCAGTTTTTGTAAGCATCAGCTAGATTGTTTAGTTGGTCATCATAGTTTCCATTTGCTATTTCGTATGAGGAAGCAATTTGAGAATTGATATTTACAAAAGATATGTAACCATGTTTCCACAAAGCTTCCAATTGTCGATATAAATTATTAGTATCCATATCTTCATGAGGTGGATTGTTAAAGTGTTTATCTTCTATATCGATAAACCACCCACTAATAGAATGTTTTTTATCAGCCAGTTTATCAGCTAGAGTCATGTTATAAACTGTTTCGTTTGTCCAATATACTTTCATGTAAATACCAATGAGCTTTTCAGAGGTTGAATATCCATTGAAATAATTGTTCATCACCAATGGTATGAAAATATTGTTAGTATTTGTTGCAGCTTTTGTGGTCTTGTGTTGTGTAAATATTGAAACAACCAAAACCAATATTATTAAAAGAACAAATTTATTAATTACAGATACATTTTTCATAAGAAATAATATTAATCGAGCAATTTCATCCAATATGTAGTAATTTTTTTTATCTTATCACAGACCACCTGCAAAAAAATTATCAACTTCAATTCAATTTGGATGATTGTCTTAACAAAATTGATAATTTAAGTTTGGGTCAGCGAAATAATAATTTCAACGCTTGGATCGGTAAATAGTCGTATTTTGAATTATTGATTGCATCACGATATCCTGTGTAAAAATTATCAAAAAAATAATTTTCAGTTACTTCATTCCAGCCGATATTTAAAATTTCAAAATCACAAACGTAACCATCAAATTCTGAAAAATTGAAATAATATACCCCAGCAACTGATTGTTTTGTACCTAAATAATTATAAGAATCTATCAACCATTGATTCTTAAGACTAATATCCTTTTGATCATAATCGTAATATGCAGTTGTTGCAGTCTCAGCTATGATGATGGGTTTTGTTGGAGCCATTGTTTCCATTCTGTTTATAAATGGCTCTAGCATTTCTGCATATGTTTCCCATTTTACAGATGTTTCAGGCAGGCAATAACCATAATTATATGAACTGAAACCTACTACATCAACAAATTCATCACCTGGATAATAATTTTCAAATTGTCTCTCGGGTTCATTTGGATCATTCCAACCATTAGGAGCAAATACCCACCACACATCCTCTCGATTAATGTTATTCTGAAGGAATTTATTATAAATATACACATAGGCTTGTTTATATTGATCAGAAGTTGATTGTTGACCGTAAACAGTCCAATCTCCATTCATTTCTTGCAGAGGAGCAATCATTGCTTTTCGACCATCTCCCAGACCAATCCAGGATTTATAAAATTCTACAACATAACCGATTTCTTTGTCTCTTAATCCATTGATGATATCAGCAGCAGTTGCATTAGATCCTAAATTGATAAAAGAAGTATAACCTCCTTGCCATAAGCTTTCTAATTGGCGATGTAAGTTATTATGAGATAAATCAGTTACAGGTTTGGTAAAAGCATCATCCTCAAGGTCAATAAACCATCCTACTGAAGAATGTTTTTTCCCGGTCAAATTGTCCAATTCAGACAAGATGGGAATTACATTATTTTCAGTCCAATATTGTTTTAGATAAACGCCAAAGAATTTTGAGTCAGGTGACTTTACAATTAGTGGAAGAAAGACAGTAGGTGTAGGCTCCTCCAAAGTAGAGGTAGAGAAAACTTTCGTTTCATTCTCTTGTGGTACTGGTGATTGTGACAGAGGTGCTGCTGAACATGAGTTGAAAAACACAAAAAATAACAAAAAATAGATGAGTTTTTTTTGTGAGAATTTTTGTACACTGGAAATTAATAAATTTTTCATTCTGAAATTTTTCTTGAACATATTTTAGATTATACTTTTACCAATGCAGACTACGATAACACATATTTTACCTTATTTGAGAATTTCATTAAAAAAAATGAATTTCTATTTAGGCTGGTTAAGTTTTGAGTTAAATTTTAGAAATTTGATTAATAGAGATTTGATATGCGGATTGTGAAATTACGGTCTAACCCCATTTCCCCTGATCCCAGGGTCGAGAAGGAAGCAAAAAGCTTGAGCAAGGCTGGCTTTGAGGTTTATGCGTTGGGTTGGGATCGTACAGGTATTTTACCTAGATCTGAGAAAAGAGGGGATTTTTCAATTTCCCGCTTGCAAATTCAGGCTAAATTCGGATCAGGCTTGATGAATTTCCCTGCTTTATTCAGATGGCAAATTGGATTAATGGGGTGGTTACTTAGAAATAAAAAAAATTATGAAATCATCCATGCTTGTGATTTTGATACCATACTGCCAGCATTGGTTATGAAAATTTTTTGGAAGAAAGTTGTCATTTATGATATTTTTGATTTTTATGCAGATCATCTGCGAAAAACACCAAAAATTATCAAAAATCTGATACGTCAACTGGACTTTTGGGCTATTAATCATTCGGATGGTGTCATTTTGGTTGATGACTCGAGAAGAGCTCAAATCAGTGGTTCAAAACCCAAAATCTGTGTATCTGTTTATAATAGCCCCGATGATTTGCGATTTTCATTACCGCATAATCAACAACGTGGTTCCAATTCATCATTAAGAATTTCATACATAGGCTTATTACAGGTTGAAAGGGGATTGTTTGAATTAATTGAGGTGTTGAAAAATCACCCCAATTGGTTTTTAGATCTGGCAGGGTTTGGTGGGGATGAAGATGTCATTCTCTCTTCGATTAAAGATATGAAGAATGTTCATTGGCATGGGAGAATACCCTATCAAAAAGCACTGGAACTCAGTCATGAATCAGATGTTTTGATTGCTACCTATGATCCATCGATTCCGAACCATCGATATTCCAGTCCAAACAAAGTTTTCGAAGCAATGATGTTAGGAAAACCTATCATCGTAGCTAAAAATACCAACATGGATCTGATCATTGAAAAAGCGAATTGTGGGATAATTGTTAAGTATGGAGTCATAGAAGATTTAGAAAAAGCATTGACTTTGTTAGATGAGAATAAAAACCTACGATTCAAATTAGGGGAAAATGCAAGACAAGCTTATGAAGATACATATAGTTGGGCAAAAATGCAAGAACGGCTTCTCGATCTCTATGATCAAGTTCTTTCTGACAGGAAATAACAATGCCGAATAGTAAAGTGCTGTTGGTTGCCAATACTGATTGGTATTTGTTCAATTTTCGGTTATCACTGGCTAAATTTCTCAGAGATAAGGGATTTGATGTTGTTTTTGTTTCACCTGATGGAGAATATCGAGAAAGTATTATACAAAATGGTTTCCAACATATTTTATGGCATCTCAATCGAAGATCTACATCCATTTTTTTCGAAGCAAAAGCACTCATTGAATTGTTTCGGATTTATAAAATTGAAAAACCAGACTTAGTACATCATTTTACAATCAAACCTGTTATTTATGGTTCGATCAGTTCTAGGTTATTGAGTATTAAAGCAACTGTTCATTCAATTACAGGGCTGGGATATATTTTTTTGTCGAATGATTGGAAAGGTAAATTATTACGGTTATTTGTTTTCCCAATTTATAAGTTTTCACTATCACACCAAAATAATTTTATAATATTTGAAAATTCGTACGACAGAGATGTTTTTATAAAGCACAAATTTGTAAAAATAGAAAGAACTTCGATCATTCAGGGAGTGGGTGTTGATGAGGACTATTACGGTTATAGTCCAGACCCCAACTTGGAAGTGCCGCTCGTGATATTACCCGCTCGAATGTTATTCGATAAAGGAATTAATACACTGGTAGAAGCAGCAAAAATACTTAAAGCGAAAGTAAGTGTGAAAATTGCTCTGATTGGTGATGTTGATCCAGGTAATCCTTCCTCAATTGATGTTTCGACAATTCAGAATTGGGAAAGTGAAGGATTGGTTGAATGGTGGGGGTTTCAAAAAGATATGCGCCAGGTGTATCAAAATTGTAATATCGTCACTTTGCCTTCATTAGGTGAAGGGCTGCCAACGGTTCTTATAGAAGCAGCAGCAAGTGGTCGGGCAATAGTGGCAACCGATGTAGCTGGATGTAGAGATGTTGTGAAAGATGGAGAAAACGGATTTCTTGTTCCACCGAATAATCCGAATGCTTTAGCTGATGTGATATTGGACTTGATCAATGACCCAGCAAAACGCGAATTGATGGGAAAAAAAGGGCGAAGCATCGCTGAAGAGAAGTTTACCACCCAGATAGTAAACAATAAAACATTGGATGTTTACAAAACTCTTTTGTAACTAAATTGATTGATCTTCATGCAACTACGAAATTTCAAAGTTACAACAATAGGTAAGCCGAAAAATTAATTTTCGGTTTAATAAAAATATGGAATTCGAAAATTCAGCTTGAATTGTAAAATTCGTTTCAACTTACTTTCCCAACCGTGCCCGTTCTTCTTCCACAATCGATTGATCAAGCTTTTTGAAAAGTGGTTCTGGTTTGTTGAATGTCATTCCTGGTTTGAGTTCACTCGGTTTCCATTTACCTTTGCCGGTTTCGGGGTGGTAGCGTAAGACTGTATGTTCTCCTAAAGAATCACTGGGTTTCTCTATAGATTGTGTTCCAAATAGAGTGTGAGAATATCCCAGAAATTGATTTAGTTTCTCGCTTGTAAAAGGAATAAATGGGGCAAATAGGGTCTTCAATGAATCAATCGCTTTCATGGCTGTAAAAATGGCTCTAGCGGCATTTTGTTTGTCAGTTTTGATGGCTGTCCAGGGAGCTGTTTGATCCAGATATTTGTTTACTTCCGAAGCTAATCTGACCACTTCCTGTAACGCAGATCTTAGGTGCACAGCTTCGATTTCTTTACCAACGGAGTCGAACCCAGTTTCAATTGTTGCTAATAGGGATAAATCAAGATCGGTGAAAGGTCCTGGATCAGGTACTACGCCTTCCCAATGCTTATAGGCGAATGAGAGCACCCGATTTGCCAGATTGCCCCAGGTGGCGACCAATTCATCATTGTTGCGGTGAAAGAAATCATCCCAATCCCAATCTGAATCACGGGTTTCAGGCATCGATACGGTCAGATAATATCGTAATGGATCAGGATCATAGCGAGAAAGGAAATCTCTTCCATATACCGCCCAATTGCGGCTGCCTGAAATTTTCTGTCCTTCCAGATTCATGAATTCATTGGCAGGGACATCATAAGGCAAAACCAGTGTACTGGGATTTTCGGAATTCATCATTTCATCAAATGTGGTTGATAAACCCAGCAATTCAGCTGGCCAGATGATGGCGTGGAAGGGGATGTTATCCTTTCCAATGAAATAATAGGATTTGGATTCCTTATTGGTCCACCATTCTTTCCATGCATCCATGTCATTTTCCATCAGTCCATATTCGATGGCAGCAGAGAGATAACCAATCACAGCTTCAAACCAGACGTACAGACACTTACCGGTTTGGCCTTCCAAAGGAACAGGGATTCCCCAATCCAAATCACGTGTGATCGGGCGACCGCGTAATCCATCCGATTGGATTTGCCCGAGCGATTGGCGTAGGACATTTTGTCTCCAATAGCTTTCACGTTCTTTCAAGAAAGTAGCAATTTGTGGTTCCAATTTGCTTAAATCCAGGAAAAAGTGAGTGGTCTCCCGTAATTCTGGTGTCGATCCATCAGTTTTGGATTTAGGATCAAGTAATTTCCCAGCTTCCAATAGATTTCCACATTTATCACATTGATCACTACGGGCATTTTCATAACCGCAAATATAGCAGGTACCTTCTACATAGCGATCAGGTAGAAATCTTTTTTGAGATGTTGAATACCATTGTTCCTGACTTTCCTGATACAGAAATCCGTTTTGTTTTAGCGCTAAAAAGATTTTTTGGGAAACATTGAAGTGATTTTCTGTATGAGTACTCGTAAACACATCATAAGTCAGTCCAAGTGATTGGAAAAGCTCTAAAAAGCCCTCATGGAAGCGGTGGTACACCTCAATCGGAGTAATATTTTCAGCATCTGCTCTTACAGTGATGGGTGTCCCATGAGAATCTGAGCCTGACACCATCAATACTTTTCTACCCTTCAAGCGCTGGTAACGAGCGAAAATATCAGCTGGTAAATATGAGCCTGTCAAATTTCCAACATGAATTTCAGCATTGGCATATGGCCAGGCAACAGCGACAAGGATAGGATCAGACATGATTACCTCCGAAAAATAAATGAAATTTTATCATGTTTCCGATTAGCCCGAGTCTTAATTGAGTGAATCAAGAACTGTGATCGAAAGATATGAAAATTTCCTTTTTAATTATGCACACGAGGTTACCAAGTGGAGTTTCTCATGTATAATAATTTATAGAAAGGTATTCGTTAATGAATCCGATCATAGATCCCAATATCGCATATGTTCTGCTTATAGTAGGATTTGTTCTGTCAGTCCTGGCATTATTGACTCCCGGCACGGGAATCGTCGAAATTATTGGATTATTTTCCATGATTTTGGCTGGTTATGGAATTATATCAAATCCAAGTAATTATTGGGCTCTGGTGATATTAATTCCATTCATTCCATTGATTTTTGTGTATCGAAAAACCAAAAAAGATTATTACCTTATTATCTCGATTGCATTGCTTAATATTGGCTCTTATATGATTTTCAAATCTCAATCCGGAGGTTTTGCTGTTTCGCCGGTAATAGCAATCGTTGTATTTTTGATAAATGCACCAATTTTATGGGTGGTAGTAAAGAAAATAATTGAGGCAATTGATAGAAAACCTGATTTCGATCCAACCAATATTATTGGGGCAATTGGTGATGCAAGAACGAACATTTTTCAGGATGGGACAGCATACATCTCTGGAGAAGAATGGAGTGTTAGAAGTGATCAGAAGATTGATAAAGGAGAAAAAATTGAAGTAATTCGGAAAGAAGGTTTAATTCTTTGGGTAAGAAAAATAAATGAAACAGTTAGGAGGATGTAATGAATTTTGATTTTTCTGTATTAACTTGTCTTGTGGGTGCAATCATTGTACTTGGGCTTATGTTTCTTTGGTCAGCCATCAAAATTGTCCCAGAATACCAAAGATTGGTAGTATTTCGATTAGGTCGATGTATTGGGGCAAAGGGACCTGGTTTGATCATATTGATACCTTTTGTTGATCGTGCAGTCCGTGTAGATTTACGAGAACAAGTCCGAGAGATTCCTGCTCAAACATCGATCACGAATGACAATGCCCCGATTAATATTGATTTTCTCTGGTATTACAAAGTAATTGACCCAATACAGTCAGTACTTCAGGTAGGTAATTTTGAATTAGCTGCCCAGGGTATAGCAACAACCACATTACGTTCTGTCATTGGCGGGATCATGCTGGATGGTGTGCTATCTGAAAGAGAAACCATCAATACTTCCTTGAGAATAAGACTTGATGAAGTAACAGAGCGGTGGGGTGTAAAGGTTACAAACGTAGAAATTCGAGAGATCACCCCCCCACGCGATGTTCAGGATGCCATGAACAGACAGTTAACAGCTGAGCGAACTCGACGTGCTGTTGTTACTGAATCGGTTGGAAAAAGAGAATCCGATATTAATGTTGCTGACGGTGAAAAACAAGCTGCGATTTTAAAGGCTCAAGGAATTAAAGAAAGCTCCATTTTGGTGGCTGAAGGTGAACGACAGGCACAATTATTACGTGCTGAAGGTTATGCGGATGCTCTTGAAAAAATCTTTTCAATTGCAAAAGATGTTGATTCCCAAACAATGACATTGCAATATTTCGAAACATTAAAATCTATGGCTGCCAACCCGGCAACAAAGTATATATTCCCGATGGAATTTACCAGCATGTTGTCAGATTTTGTCTCTAAGAATAAAAAATCTGAATAAGAGTATCAGACCTCCCTGAACAAGGGAGGTCTCGTTTTTTCTATGATCAACATCGAAACAGCATCGCTAAAGGATTTGAATAACTTACGTGAATTGGAAAGAATTTGTTTTCCAATTGACAATTGGCCATTGCTGGATCTAATTGGTGTTTTGACAATTCCAGGCATTATCAGAATTAAAGCAACGTTTCTCGATAATTTTGTTGGATTTATCTCCGGTAATTCAAATAACAAAGAATCTACTGGTTGGATTACTACGATCGCTGTTCATCCGGAATTCCAAAATCGAGGAATCGCTCAGTTGTTATTAAAGGAATGTGAAAGCAGAATGAGCGTCGGGAAAATAAAGTTGACAGTGCGTAAAAGTAATTCAAAAGCGATTCACCTGTATGAGAAAAATGGATACTTCGTCCAGGAAATTTGGAAATCATATTATATTGACGGCGAAGATGCTATTTTGTTTCAAAAATTGTGTTGACAATTTCCGATAACATTCGTATTATTGAATTAATCAGGAGATTTCATGAGGACAATTGTATTTTCGACATATTGAACTTTGAAGGCACGCTATTTCGCGTGCTTTTTGTTTCTTAAACTCAAATTTCTTGAAAGGAGAATGAATACTAATGGATTATGGGATGATTGGAAAAATTGAAAAAGCTAAAAGGTATGCTCAACAAAAAGATCGGTTCTCGGTGAAAAAATTTGAAGTTGAAGTAGGTGGCGAGAATAATCCTCATCACGTGACATATAATGAGGGTCAATGGTCCTGTGACTGCGAATTTTTTCAAAGCCGAGGTCGTTGCAGCCATACAATGGCCTTAGAAATCATTCTTGAAGGAATGGTTGTAACAAAACAAGAAGATTTATAATTTGTATTGTATCCAAATAAAAATGCTGTTCGTGTGAATTAGCGGACAGCATTTTTATTTTTGCGGAGAGAGAGGGATTCGAACCCTCGGTGGTCTAAAAGACCACAACGGTTTTCGAGACCGCCCCGATCAACCACTCCGGCATCTCTCCTCTAAAACGTCTCCAATTATAGCAGAGGAACCTCAGATTTCCACGTAATCTGATCGATCTGGAAAATAAACTGGAGCAATGTTTTTTTCTTCGAGTTTATTCATTAATGCTTGCGCAGCATCCTCTTCACCATGAACAAGATACAAGCCTTTTAATGAGGTGCGAGTTCCCAATACATACAGAAGTAATTTATCCTGTCCGGCATGAGCAGAAAGACCACCGATCGTGGCTATTTCTGCTCTTCTTTCAAATAATTGTCCAAAAATCCTGACAGTTTTTTGACGTTCAGCCAAACGTCTTCCTAATGTATGAGGTGCCTGCCAGGAAACAATCATGATGGTGTTGAGTGGGTTTTCAATATTGTTCCTTAAATGATGAAGAATCCTACCTGTTTCTGCCATTCCTGAGGCAGAAATGATAATTGCCGGTCCTTTTACTTCGTTTATTTTCTTCGATTCCTCAACTGCTCGTGTGTAGTTTAAATTAGGACTGGTGAGCGCTTTATGATTACCTTCCTCAATAAATTGCTTGGTTTCTTCATCAAATAGATGTGCATATTTTTTGAAAATATCTGTAGCGTTAATTGCTAATGGACTATCCACAAATATTGGAATGGGAGGAATATCATTGGCTGCCAGCATCTGATTGAGAAAATAAACGAGTTCCTGAGTTCTTCCAACAGCAAAGGCAGGGATGATAATCTTTCCACCTCTTGCTATTGTTCTTATTGTTACTTCCCTAAATTCCAGGAAAGCCCTCTCTGGATCTCGATGGTTCTTATCTCCATAAGTACATTCCATGATCAAATAATCTACATTTAAAGGCATGACAGGGTCTTTTAGTAAAGGTAATCTATCTCTTCCTACATCTCCTGAAAACCACAATCTCTTCTTGCTTCCATTCTCATTGATATCCAGGATGATCGATGCCGATCCTAAAATATGCCCTGAATCTACATAGGTAACGTTAACACCTTTTGCAACTTCAAAAGTTTGATTATATTCCACAGATGTAAATAGATCACAAGCAATTTCAGCGTCTTCATATGTATATAAGGGATCTAAAGGCGGCTCCCCTCTGCGAGCTCGTTTTTTATTGACATACTGGACATCAGATTCCTGAATATATCCTGAATCCCGTAACATGATTTCAGCCAGGCTGACTGTTGCAGAAGTAGCAAAAATGCGGTTTGAATAACCTTGCTTCACCAAATTTGGAATATTTCCGCTATGATCTATGTGAGCATGAGAAAGAAGTAACGCATCAATCTCTTTTGGAGAAAATTGAAAAGTCTGGTTGAATTGATAAGTATCAGCTCGTTTGCCTTGAAAAAGCCCACAATCTAGAAGAATTTTTGCGCCATTCACATCTATCAGGATCTGAGATCCGGTCACTGTTCTTGCTGCACCTAAAAAATGAATTTTCATGTTAATTCTATCCCTTCGATAATTGCATAAATTTCTTTTCCGAATTGTTGGAAACGGTAGGGAATATTTCGCATGATTTCTTGAATATCAGATAACGTACAATTTTTTTTATGCGCAATTTGTTCCAAATGTTCTTTTGGTAATACAACATCAGATTCAATCGACATCTCAATTCCTTTTATCTTTCGCCAATGTTTCAAAGCGTCGTATTTTTGTAAGAAAAGTTGATCTGGTCGAATTTTCTTTTTTCTATTGTTAGAAACCTGATGTAAACCAATTGTTATTGATTGTAAAATTTGTTCACCATAATTTAGAATCAATTTCGGAGATAATCCGCTGATACTATTCAATTGATTTTCATATTTGGGCATTTTTTTTGCTAATTCGACAATTGTCTGGTTTCCAAACACCTTAAATGGTGGACGATTTAATTGTTTGGCAAGATTTTCTCTTAGGAAGTAAATCTCAATCAAAACGTTTTCCTGTTGATGTGATAATGAACTCCCTTTTATGATTTTCCAATAGTGATCGTTATTTTTGTTGTTAACAAATGCATCCACGCAGGTCATTCTATTAAAATCTTCGATGGCTAATTCCAACTTATTTTCTTGTTTTAATTTTTCAAGGAGTATCTTTCGTAAATCAATCAGATAATGGGTATCACATTGTGCATACTGCTGCATCTCATTTGGTAGCGGTCTCTTTCCCCAATTTGCGCGTTGATATTTCTTTTCAACATCTACATCAAAATAGTCCTTGAGTAGTGATTGCAATCCAATTGAACGGAATCCTAATATTCTTGATGCAATCATCGTGTCAAAAATATTATTAAATTCAAAATGAAAATCCCTTTTCAAGCACATTAAATCATATTCAGCGGCATGAAAAATTTTTTCAATTGCATCTGATTTAAAAATTTCATTTAATGGTGATAAGTCTTTCAGTTTAATTGTGTCGACTAAATAATCCTGATCCATAGTGGAAAATTGGATAAGGCAAATTTTTTCCTGGTACTCAAAGAGACTATTCGATTCTGTATCAACACCAATGGAAGGTTGAATTCTTAAATCGGATATCATTTCCAAAAGGTGGCGGGTTGTTTCAATTAAAATTGCTGGTTGAATGACATTACTTACCATGTGTTGATTATAATGCATTAGAGGAAGGGAACCTTCAAGTATGAAATGATAGAAAGAAAGTAATTAACAAATTCATTTCCCCTTTTTTCCTTGTTAAAGATAATCTATAATTAGTATGTTATTAATAAATCTTAAAAAATTATCAAGATATTTAATTTGATGCGGGAGGAAAGATCATGAATGAGCGGATCTTAATCGTCGAAGATGATCAAGCCATTGTTCGAGTTCTGAAAAGGACATTAACTTATGAAGGTTATAATGTGGAAAGTGAGTTTGATGGCGAGAATGGATATAAAACATATGAAAAATTCCATCCCGATTTAATTATTCTTGATTGGATGTTACCTGGAATGGACGGATTAGAATTTTGTGATCGAATTCGCTCGACAGAAGATAATGTCCCAATTATTATGTTGACAGCAAAAGATACAACCAATGATAGGGTGATGGGGTTGGATGCTGGTGTTGATGATTACATGGTCAAACCTTTCGAAATTGAGGAATTAACAGCTCGAATCAGAGCTCTACTTCGAAGAACAAAATCCGAAAGAATATTAACTTTGAGTATGGCTGACCTGGTTTTGGATACGTCCACGCGTCAGGCAAATCGTGGGGGAAGAACTATAAACTTGACTGCAAAAGAGTATGATTTACTTGAACTATTCTTACGCCATCCCAGACAGGTATTAATCCGAGAAATAATTTTTGATCGTGTTTGGGGATATGATTTTGGTGGTGAAAGTAATGTGCTTGATGTATATATTCGTTACTTACGTCAAAAAATAGAAGAAAAAGGAGAGATTCGCTTGATTCACACCGTCCGAGGAGTCGGATATGTGATGCGCGAAACACCTTAATGTCATTACAATCAAAACTGACATTATTATTTACTGGATTGATAGGGGGAGTTCTGGCAATTTTAGGATTATTGGTTTATGGCCTTGTAAACGCAATTTTACTTGATCAGATTGACCAAAGGTTATCTTTATCTGCACAAAGAATTATTGACGGATTAAGTGTGACTCCAGAAAATCAAATCATTTCTGAACGAATTTTTGATTTCCTACCTGCTGAAAACCAGTATGTTCAAATTTGGAAGAATTCAAACCAATTATTAATTTCAAAACCTAGCATTTATACATCTGCATTGGATGAAAACGGATTATTACAGGGAAAAATTATTTATCGTAACAGTAATATTGAAGGAACGCGCCTGCGAGTGCTCACAGTACCATTAGAAACAACACGAGGCCCGGTGGGGATTTTGCAGGTGGCTATTGACTTAACATTGGTCGATATAACACTCAGTACACTGGCAATTGTTCTCGTCATTTTGTTGATCATTGCATTAATTGTTGCTGCAATTATCAGTTGGATTATGACCAAACAAACCCTAACACCATTGATGAAAGTAACTGAATTTGCGAAGGAAATTACTGAAACAAATGATCTTTCAAGAAGAATTCCAATCGCGACCGAACAAAAAGAAGACGAAGTTGGCCAATTAATTTTTGCATTTAATGAAACACTTGGCAAATTAGATCAAATACTACAATCCCAAAAACAACTCGTAACTGATATCAGTCATGAATTGAGAACTCCTTTGACAGTAATAAAAGGCGAAGTTGGTTTAATGAAAAAATATAAACAATATGATATTGAATCTCTGGTCAGTATTGAAAATGAAGTTGACAGGTTATCAAGATTGGTAGGGAATTTGTTGTTCCTTTCTCAGGCAGAGACAGGTGAAATGCCATTGGATATCAAATTTTTCTCTCTCGACGAATTGTTGTGCGAAGTTTTTCACCATATAAAAACACTTGCTGCAGATCGATTGGCAATTTCAATCGAAAAATTGGATCAAGTTGAGATGCAAGGTGATCGAGACCGAATAAAGCAAGTACTACTTAACTTATTGGGAAACGCGATTCAATATACTCCAGAAAGTGGAAGAATTATCATTGAATTGTCTAATGAAGATGAAAATGCAAAAATTAAAATTCTGGATAATGGACCAGGTATTGCCAAAAAAGATTTACAGAAAATATTTGATCGGTTTTATCGAGGAGAAAAATCACGTACCAGAAGTCACAGTTCGGGGTTTGGTTTAGGCCTTTCTATCTCGCAATACATCGTCAACTTACACAATGGAAGTATTCATGTTGATTCGGAAATTGGAAAAGGCACAACATTCACAGTATTGTTGCCAAGGAAAACAAATTCAACACTTGAACTGAAAAGATAATAGATTTACCTATCCAGGAAAAATTTTTGAATAAACTATTGGTGCAAATTTATTTACCATATCACTGGATAACGAGTTTGTTTTACAAATTTGAGAATAAAGATCTACACTTTTGGTTTTTACTCGAGTTTGATCCTGTAAATTCAATTGCCATAAACCAAACCTTTGCGACCAACCTCGTTCCCACTCAAAATTATCTACAAGCGTCCAATGGAAATATCCTTTAATTTGGTAATTTAAGTTTGCAGCTCGCCAAACTTTATGGACATGTTCTACCAAATACTGAGGACGCAATAAATCATTTGAATCTTCAATGCCATTTTCAGTGATGATGATAGGACAATTGAAACTTAATGCCCAATGAATTGCTTTTTCAAAGCCACCGGGAACATTTGCGATAAAACCATTCTCACTAATTTCGGATAATTTTGGATATGTTCTCTGGTGAAATAATTCTTTTGGTTTCAGTAAATTAAATTTCACCTCATCCCCAGAATAATAATTTAATCCAACAAAATCAAAAAACCCGTGCACATCGGAAATTTTTTCTTTTTTTAGAGCATAACGCAATTTGCCGAACATAAGGGCATTCATGAAGGCATCATTAAATTGATGGTCGAGAAATTTCGTCATCCATTTATCGAAAGGATTGTTCTCACTTTCTGGCCAAAAGGCTCGATAGTTAATGGCCGTCCCAATTCGACTCGTCGGAGAGATTCTTTTTATTGTTGTGTAAGCAGCTATATGAGCTTTGATCATATTGGATAATGCATGAAAACTGGATTGCAAACTATTTTTTCCAGGGGGAAAATTGCCTTCAATATAAGCCTGGTGGGCAAGGACGTTTGGCTCATTGATCGGGATCCACAAATTGCAGTACTCTTTCAACCCTTCTGCTACTTTACTTACATATTTGGCAAAATAGGATGTGATTGAATCATTTTCCCAACCTCCAATTTCGGATAACCAAATCGGTTCGGTGAAATGATGCAAGGTTACCAGAGGGGAAATCCCTCTATTCTTTAGTCCTCGTAAAATTTCTCTATAATGATCCAAAGCGTATTCATCCCATCTGTCGATTTCAGGTTGGATGCGGCTCCATTCAATTGAAAGTCGATGTGCGTTTTGGTGAGTCATTACAGCTCGATCCATATCTTCTTTCCATCTACCAGACCACCAATCACAGGCTTTGCCGGCTGTTTGATTCCCATAAATTTTGTTTGGTATTTGTTCAAATTGATACCAATTCGCATTTATATTATTTCCTTCCACCTGATAGGCAGAAGTTGAGGTTCCCCACAAAAATCCTAAAGGAAAATGAAATGTGGCAGATGGCATAATGATTTTTTATTCCTCGTCGAGTTCATTCATAAAGGTATTTGCAAATTATAATTGGAATAAGCTTTTTGTTTTTTTATATTATAAGGAGAAATCTGATGCAGGATGACTTAGAGGTTGAAGTTGGTCCTTTATTGGTAAAACAGAATTACAAACTGGTTGTTGCCGAATCGTGCACTGGAGGATTAGTCAGCCATCGGATCACGAACGTTCCCGGTTCGTCTGATTACTACATCGGTGGTGTCTGTGCATATGCTTATGAAGCCAAGCGATCTTTATTAGGTGTAAAACCAAAAACATTGAAAAAATATGGAGCTGTGAGTAGAGAAACCGTTTTAGAGATGTCAACCGGTGTCAGAAAATTATTTTCAAGAGAGATTCCTTTTGAAAATTTAATTGGCATTTCTATCAGTGGAATCGCTGGTCCTGGTGGTGGCTTACCAGGAAAACCTGTTGGGTTGGTCTGGATAAGTTTATCGTCAGATAAAGGTACCTGGGCATGGCAAAAGATGTTTGAAGGAAATCGAACACAGATCAAAGAACAATCATCTGATTATGCGCTGGCAATATTGTTAGATTATTTAGGTGGAAATCTTCCTCCTGAGGAATGAGTTTGTTTATGGAAAATCGAAAAAAGAGAATTCTAATCCTGACAGCAGATGCAGGTTTTGGTCATAGGAGTGCGTCCTTAGCCATTCAATCAGCGATCGAGGATTTATATCCAGACCATTATCAAATTTCATTGGTTAATCCAATAGACCACAAAAAAGCACCCTCATTCATCAAAGACTCCCAAAGTGAATATGATAAATGGGTTCGTGATGTTCCCGAGCTTTACAAGTTTGGTTATGAATTGAGTGATTCACCCATACCAGTGACAATTCTCGAATCCATACTTGTTGTATCACTATTTGAGGTCATAAATGAAATGATCGAGGAGTACGAACCTGAAATAATAATTAATACTTATCCTTTATACCAGGCTCCATTTGTTGCGGTTAAGACTTTGCATCGATTAAATATACCAATGATTACCATCGTCACAGATTTGGCAACCGTACACCAAATCTGGTTCAACGATAAAGTGGATTGGTTAGTTGTCCCAACAGAAATCGTGCGTGACGATGCAATAGAAGCTGGTGTTAATCCTGATAATATATGTGTGATAGGAATTCCTGTAAACCCCAGGATTTTTCAACTGAAAGAGACAAAACAAGATCTCAGAAAAAGTCTAGGCTGGAATCCTGATCTCACCACAATTCTGGCAGTAGGAAGTAAACGTGTTGAGCATTTTGGTGAAAATTTAGACTTATTAAATCATTCAGGATTTCCGTTTCAACTTATTGTTGTCACCGGGAAAGATCAAAAATTATACGAGGAATTAAAACTCATTGAATGGCATCACGCAATCCATCTATATGAATTTGTTGATAAAATGCCTGAATTTATGCGAGCATCGGATCTATTAATTACCAAAGCAGGGGGATTAATCGTTACAGAAGCATTGGCTTCCGGGTTACCCATGATATTAATTGATGTTATTTCAGGACAAGAGTCCGGAAATGCAAAATTTGTCCAGGATGGAAAAGCAGGTTATTGGACAAAAAATGCAATTGAATTTTTACAGGTATTGGGACATTTATTTTTTAATGAAAAAGCAGATCTCAAACAAGCAAAAGAAAATGCACAAATCATCGGAAAACCTTCATCCGCTATGCAGATTGCAGAATTAATCATAAATCAGTTAGAAACAAGTGAATTCACCTGTTCACCCAAAGTCGATTTTATTCAAATGATTGAAGGCATATTGGTAAAAAATCAGATTCAATGGAAAAAAAACCATAATATTAATGACTTCTAATCTTTCTCCTATTAAACAAAAATATATGGATGATATAATTTTCGTAATTCTGATAATAGGGATATTTTTTATTAATTATAAATTTAACCCTCTATTAATCTCAGTATGGAAAAATAGTAATAAATAATTTTGTTCCACTGGAGGTTTCATGCAAGACTCTACATTAACATCACCTGCAAAAGGCAGTCAAAAGAAATTTGTCTTTGGAGGAATTCTCATCATTGCTGCGATTATTTTATTAATCATAACCAACACAAGAGCAGGTGCTCAATATTTTCTTACTGTCGATGAAATCATAGAACGCCAGGAAGAAATAACCGGCAAGGATATTCGTGTTTCTGGAGCAGTGTTAGGCGAAACGATCGAATATGACACTGAGAACCTTATCATTAAGTTTGAAGTAGCTCATGTGCCTGGTGATAACAAAGAGATTGATGCCCAGGGTGGTTTGGCTTTGGTATTACACCAGGCAGTTAACAATCCAGATGCAAATCGCATTTTTGTTGTTTACGAAGGTGTAATGCCCGATTTGTTACAAAATGAAGCCCAAGCGATTATGACCGGCAAAATTGGGGAAGATGGCATTTTTTATGCATCTGAATTATTATTAAAATGTCCCACAAAATACGAAGAAGCAATTCCAGATCAATCAGCAAATAGCTGATAACCACCAGATTTCAAATTGGAGAAATTATGCTACCAAACCTTGGATATGGCTCTTTGGTCATTACTTTAATTGTCAGTATTTATGCGATTGTATCAGCGGTAATTGGTGAAAGAAAAAATTTATATAAATATGTTGAAAGTGCAAGATTAGCACTTTTATTAACATTTCCACTTTTGACATTAACTGTCATCAGTATTGTTATTTTGTTAGTTAATCAGAATTATGAAGTTCAATATGTTTACAATGTTACCAGCAGCACAATGCCATTATATTTGAAAGTCACAGCTTTATGGGGTGGGCAAGCTGGCTCACTAGTCTTTTGGGCATGGTTAATGGCCGCTTTTGGAACTGCTGTTACATTAAGAAAATGGGATCGAGATCTTGATCTTCTTCCCTGGGTGATCATTGTTTCATCCGTAACATTAGTCTTTTTTCTGATCATGATTATTGCATTCGAAAATCCATTTATCAGATTCTGGACACTTCCATCCGGCGGGGAACTGGTGGCGATGTTTGCTCCAGCGGGTAGTCAATTAATCCATCCATTTGATGGCAGAGGACTAAATCCATTATTGAGACATCCAGGTATGATAATTCATCCACCTATGCTTTATCTCGGATTTGTTTCATTTGTTATCCCATATGCTTTTGGTATGGCTGCACTCATTACAGGTAGAAAAGACGATCGGTGGATCAGGTTAACCAGACGATGGACATTAGTTGCCTGGATGTTTTTATCAATCGGACTAATTTTAGGAAGTCGCTGGGCTTATGATGTTCTTGGATGGGGTGGATATTGGGCTTGGGATCCGGTAGAAAATGCTGCTTTCATGCCATGGTTATCGGGTACAGCATTTTTGCATTCAGTCATGATTCAAGAAAAACGGGGATTATTCAAACGCTGGAACATGATCTTGGTCATATTTACTTATTCTTTGGTCATATTCGGTACTTTTTTGACTCGGTCTGGCGTATTGTCGTCGGTGCATGCATTTGCACAAAGTGCGATAGGACCAATGTTCTTTATATTTATTGGTTTGTCCTTTATTATTTCACTGGCATTTTTAATCAAGAGATGGGATGAACTTCGTTCAGAAGGAATAATGACCTCATTATTGTCAAGAGAATCACTCTTTTTGATTAATAATTTATTGTTTATTGGTATTCTGGTTGTTGTATTTTGGGGAACAGTTTACCCATTGATATCAGAATTATTTACAGGACAAAAAGTTACTGTGGGACCTCCATTTTATAACAGCACCACAGGTCCTTTATTTGTAGGTTTATTGTTGTTAATGGGAATAGCTCCTTTGTCTGCCTGGGGACATTCCACCTGGAAGACATTAGGCAAGGCATTATGGATTCCTGCAATTGGATCACTGATTTTGCTGGTAGTTTTGTTGGTTTCAGGTGTTCGTAGTATCGGTGCATTAATTGGATTAACTGTTGCTTCTCTGGCAGCATTTGTGACAATATATGAATTTTGGCGGGGGATGAAAGCCAGGCATAAGCGAAGTGGTGAGAATTATCTGGTCGCATTATGGAAATTAACTGTTAGAAATCGAAGACGCTATGGTGGTTATGTAATCCATCTGAGTGTTGTTTTTATGGCGATTGGAATTATTGGAATTGAGCTTTTCCAAACCGAAACGCAAGGAAGGATAGCTCCTGGTGAAAGCTTATCATTGGCTGGATACACTGTTACTTTTAAGAATCTGGCAGAATTCGATGTGGCTGATGGGCGAAATGTAGCCAGAGCAGTTCTTTCAGTTTCCAAAAATGGTAAAGACCTCGGAGAATTGTATCCAAGACGTGATTTCTATTATGATAGTCAACAACCAATGACAATTCCAGGTGTACGAAGTACTGTCGAAGATGATCTATATATCATTTTAGTAAACTGGGAACAGATTTCATCCATGGGAGCAACGTTTAAAGTGTTCCATAATCCACTGATTAATTGGTTGTGGTATGGTGGATTTCTCCTGGTTGTAGGATCATTTATTGCAGCATGGCCAGATCCAGAAAAAGAGATAGAATTGGTCCCTTCAAGAATATTGAGAAAAGAGACAGGAAAATTAGTTTCGAAACCATAAAGGTTGAGAAGGAAAAAAATTCAATGAATTATAAAAACAAGGCTTTTTCCAGGTATAAAATCAGACTCATCTTTTTTGTTCTAATTTTCTTACTGCTCATGATTTCGTTCAATAACGTAATCGCCCAAAATGATTTTCCTACTGATGATCAAGTAAACGCCATAGCTAAAGAATTGTATTGTCCAGTATGTGAGAATATACCTTTAGATGTATGTCCAACACAAGCATGTGCTCAATGGAGGGCATTAATCAAAGAAAAAATGACTGCCGGTTGGACTAAAGATGAGATAAAACAATATTTTGTAGAACAATATGGTGATCGTGTATTGGCGCAACCACCAGCCAGGGGATTGAATTGGTTAGTTTATATAATGCCCCCCGTTGTTTTTGTGGGAGGTATCGTTGTTGTTTACCTTAATCTGAAGAAAATCAAAAAATCATCTGAAAAAGTAATTCAAGATTCAAACATTAATAATGATAAATATCTAAAAGAAATCGAAGAAGCTTTGAATGTTTTAAATAAAAAAGAGGATTTATCATAGGAGTAAATATGGAAAATTCACACACTGATGAACCAAAAAATCAGAAAAAGCTTCCTCGTTGGGTAATTATTGCTGCTTTTGCGGTTTTGTTAGGATTTTTAACATTAATGGGTTGGGGACTTAGAAATGCTCAACAAGGTCCTGTTCAGGTGGGGCAAAAAGTACCAGCTTTCGAATTAACAACATTTGATGGGGAAAAAATCAAAACAGATGATTTAATTGGAAAGGTCATCGTTGTTAATTTTTGGGCATCCTGGTGTAAACCTTGTGAGCAGGAAGCCGCAGAATTGGAAGACGCCTGGCGATACTACAAAGATTCCGGAGAAGTTGTTTTTCTTGGGGTTGACTACGTCGATACAGAAACTGAAGCAATGAGATACCTCGAAAAATTTGAAATTACATATCCCAACGGTCCTGACCTTCGAACTGCTATTTCACAAATTTTTAGAATCAGTGGAGTACCTGAAACCTACATTATTGATAAAAACGGAAAATTAGCTTCCAGAAAAATTGGTCCATTTGTTACCATCGGTGAAATTACAAGTATGATTGATTCAGCACTAAATCAATAGAGGAGAATAAACATGGATATTGGATCCATTTTTTTGTTGCTTGGAATTTTGGTTGTTGTTATATTGTTCATTTTCCAACCATTTATCGACGAACGCAGACATAAAGTATTAATTACTCAAGCCTTACCCTCTATTGAAAAAGAATTGCATGTTTCTTCCATGCTGGCTGAAAGAGATCGTATTTTACGCGCATTACAGGAACTTGATTTTGATTTTAATTTGGGAAAAATTCCTGAAGAAGATTATCCAACTCAACGCCAATTTTTACTCCAAAAAGGTGCTGAAATCATCAAAAAACTTGATGAAATCAGTGGAGATGAACAAAGCTCAGACCAATTACAAAGAATTGAAGCGACCCTCGGTGGGGATCAAATTGGGGTTCGCATAGATAATGAGAAAATCGAAAAAGATGTTGATATCGAATCGATGATTGCAGCACGAAAACGGTCAAAAGAATCTAAGCCAGATGGCTTTTGTCCTAAATGTGGTAAACCAGTCTCAAAAACCGATAAATTTTGTTCAAAGTGTGGAAATACTCTTCGATTTTTAGAAAGATAAACATGAAAAAAGCACAATTTATATTTTTTGCATTCATTATTTTAGGATTTCTTTCTGGATGCTCTGTTTCTCTGGCAGCGGATGTAACCCCTCCTCCTAATTTAGTACAACAAGATCCAATGCCGATATCTCCAACGATAGTGCCATCGATTGTTTTGCCAATGATGGAACCTGATATTCAAAATGGGGCAGTCATCTACGGGCAAAAATGTGTTGCCTGTCATGGAGAAACGGGTATGGGAGATGGAGCCCAGAGCAACCAATTGCCTAATCCAGTTACTCCTATTGGGGATATTAAAATTGCCAGAGATGCAAAACCGATTGATTGGTACAAAGTAATTACGATAGGTAATTTTGAGCGATTTATGCCTGGATTTCAAAGTCTGAGTGATCGAGAAAGATGGGATGTGACTGCATATGCGCTCACATTATCATTTTCTGAAGATATGATATCGGATGGCAAAGTTATTTTTACCGAAAAATGTGTTGAGTGCCACACCGAAGAAAATTTACCGCTGCAAAACGCAAGTGCTATGGCTGAAAAGTCGTTATCTGAAATTTTGTATGTCATTACCACAGGCATCGATACTGAAATGCACTCATTTTCTGATATATTATCAGGTGAGGATCAATTGGCAGTTGCCAGTTATGTTCGTTATTTGGGTTTCACAGAAAACAATGATTTGAGAGAAGAATCAGAAATAGAAAACACGGAGACCTTGGAACCGGTAAAAGAGACAACCTCATCTGTTGAACACACGAATTTTTCAATTATTGGTAAATTGTTTAATTTGGAAACTGCCTCTCAAGGTTTAATAGTTACCCTTTCTGGATATGATGGAATGGATATGATCTTTCAAATTGAAGCACCCGTAACTGAAGATGGTTCATTCAAATTTGAGGAATTAGAAAATGTTTCAGGGAGAATTTATCAAGCGTCGTTAGTCATTGATGGAATTCAGCATACCTCTGAGGTATTACATGAACCGGTTATGGATGCTCAAGGGTATGTAAATTTACCCATTGTTATTAAGAAGACATCCGTTGATTCAACTGCCCTTTATGCAGAGCGAATGCACGTCTTTTTTGATTTTATCGCTGAAAATACCATACAAGTTGTTGAAATGTATGTAATTCAAAATCCAACGGATACCGTGATTGTGCCTTTAGATACTGAAACACCAGTTGTGCAATTTAGATTACCTGAAGGAGCTCAGAATTTACAATTCGAAGGTGGATTACTCGGAAGGGAATTTATCCAAATAGAAAATGGATTTGGATCGATGCAATCGTTTGGGGCAAATTCTTCTGTCCAGATTTTATTCGCTTTTGAACTTCCTTATGAAAAATCCTTAGATTTGGATATTCAACTACCGTTACTCGTAAATGCATCCATTTTCATGTTACCTTCCGATACAGTAAAATTTTCAAGCGACCAATTGGTGTTTTCAGGGGAAAGAGATATTCAAGGGATGAAAATCCAAACATATTCAGGTGGGGTCATGGACGCTGAAAGCTCGATAAAAATGAACTTGTCCGGGAAAGTGAAGGACAATGTTTCGATTGTTCAAAGCGGGAATACTACCAGCTTGATTATCGGTGGTTCTGTATTATTGATCGCTATTTTCAGCGCGGTTTTCTACCTGAGAAAGAAAATGAAAATAATTGAAGATGTCGATGATATGGAGTCTGAAGGAGAAGATTTGGATAGTCTTTTGGATGCAGTTATTGCTTTGGACGATGCTTTTCAGTCGGGTGAGATCCCTGAAAATGCTTATTACAATCGAAGGAATGAACTCACCAAGTTGATCAAAATGAAACAAAACACAGAGGAATAATCGTGATAACTATCATTGAGGTGCGGAATTTAATTAAGCGTTTTGGACATAAACAGGTCTTACGAAAATTAAATTTCTCCGTTCAACAAGGTGAGTTTGTTGCATTATTGGGGTCAAATGGTGCTGGAAAAACAACTTTATTACGAACACTTTCTTCTCTGTCAAAACCAAATTATGGCGAAATTCAAATTGCAGGTTATTACTTACCTGGACAGTCAGCTCAGGTAAGAAAAAAATTAGGTGTCGTCTCCCACCTTCCACTTCTATATGGAGATTTAAATGCAGAAGAGAATCTGAAATTTTATGGAAGATTATATGGTTTATCCGATTTCCAAAACCACATAGAAGAAATATTACAACTTGTTGGATTATTGAAAAGAAAAAAGGACTTGGTACGTACGTTTTCCAGAGGTATGCAGCAAAGATTAGCGATTGGGAGAGCGATTATTCATGATCCTGAGGTGTTGTTATTGGATGAGCCACATACAGGCTTAGATCAGGATGCAGCCAATATGCTGGATACACTGCTTCAGGAAATAGCTTCGCGAGGGAGAACGGTGGTTATGACATCGCATGATTTTCCCCGGGTAGCGAATTTAGCGACAAGATTTGATGTTCTTTATAAAGGAATAATCCATTCATCAAAATTTGCTAAAGATCTTCCACAACATGGTTTATTAGCATATTACCAATCCATTGTTGATGAAATTGATGCTGGAGGGGAAAATCAAGATGCAGCCTAAAACATCATTTTTTAAAGCCATGTTTGCTGTTGTGTGGAAAGACTTGATTGCAGAACTGCGTGGAAAAGAATTAATCAGTGCCATGCTGGTTTTTGCCCTTCTGGTTATCTTCATATTCAATTTTGCTCTGGAGCTAGACCCGAAAACACGATCTGCATTAACCGCCGGAATATTATGGGTTACCATCATTTTTGCCGGGAATCTGGGTTTGAATCGTTCAATGGCTGTCGAAAAAGACCGTGGATGTCTGGATGGTTTATTATTAGCTCCGGTGGATAGAACAGCTATTTACTTTGGCAAAAGTATTGCAAACTGGATATTCATGCTGATTGTAGCGATGATTGTCCTGCCAATTTACAGTATTCTATATAATACCAACATTATTTCCCCCGCCTTACTTTTAGTGATACTTCTCGGATCTGAGGGTTATGTCGCTATAGGGACATTGTTGGCTAGTATGGCGGTTCAAGCAAGAACAAGAGATATATTATTACCCATATTGTTATTTCCTGTTATTTTGCCAGTTTTAATTGCCGCTGTAAAAGCTTCTGCTGGCATTTTGAGTGGATTTCCATTCTCTGATTTACAGACCTGGTTCAATTTATTGATCGTTTACGATATTATTTTTACATCGGTTGCATTTATGGTTTTTGATTCTGTCGTAGAAGAATAATTATTTGGAGGTGAAAATGAAGAAACCGACTACGCTAAAAATTCTGGATGTTGTAACGCTGGTAGCCTTATTGGGTGCCACAGCCATGGTCTTTTTCTATGCACCCATTGAAAGAGTTATGGGAGCGGTGCAAAAAGTGTTCTATTTCCACGTGGCTGCAGGATGGGTTGGCATGCTGTCTTTTCTATTTGCAGCAATTGCAGGCATTTTATATTTGGTTAAAAAGACAAAGATATGGGATTTGGTTGGAGTCGCTGCTGTTGAAATTGGGATAATATTTATCTTCATTAATATTGTTACAGGTTCAATCTGGGCACGCCCAATTTGGAATACCTGGTGGACCTGGGATCCCAGGTTGACGACTGCCACCATCATGGAATTGGTTTATATTGCTTACTTAATGCTCCGACAGGGGATTGATGACCCCGAACGTCGTTCGAGATTTGGCGCTGTATATGCCATTGTTGGTTTTCTCAGTGTTCCTTTAACCTTTTTCTCAATCCGAATTTTCAGAACAATTCATCCTGTTGTAATTGCCGGTTCTGATCCTTCCGCTGTTGGGACATTTGATATGACACCAACCATGTTTCAAACAATGATGGTGAGTATCGTTGTATTTTCAATCCTTTTCATAGACTTAGTTTGGCATCGAATCCGTTTAGGAAAATTAGCCAATCAGGTTGAAGAGTTGAAATTTAATATTCAAGATTAGGATATAGTAAAAAGGTGCGAAAATGAATTCTACAATAGATACATTAAACTATTTTATTGCTGGGTACATAGTAATTTTTGGCTCAATCATAGGCTATGTCATCAGCCTTTACGTACGCTGGAAGAATCTTAAGCAAGAAGAAGAAATATTATCCGAGAGCATGGATCAGAAATAATTATCGATAAACATAATATTTCTTAAGAATGCTCATGATATCTGCTAACATACCATATGCGGTTGTTAATGGACCAGGATCTTTTTCAAGAATCCCCAGACCAGGTAGAACATCAGACTCAAATTGAACAAATGAACTTGTTCCGTTGACGATGTAAAGGAGAGAATCTGCTTTAACGGTCTGAGGTTGAACACTGGCTCCTATTAATCGACTTCCCTGTCGTTTGGCAGTACAGACTAACTTCCATTTTTCGCCATTCTCCTTGGCTGACATGATCATTTCTGGTGTTATCTCGCGGATGCCTTTACGATCTACCTGATGCGGAGTTATCGAAATTCCCATGAGGACAGAGACCAATGCCGCAACCTTTATCGCTGCATCCCAACCATCGATATCTGCACTTGGATCTGTTTCAGTAATACCTATGTTCTGGGCCTGAGCCACTGCTTCTTCGAAAGTTGCCCCGGCGGTCATCAGATCCAGGAGATAATTTGTGCAGGAATTAAGAATACCCGAAAATCCTTTCAGATCGATCAACGGTAATGTCTCTCTGAAAAGGGAGAAAATTGGTGCGCCATCCATAACGGCAGATTCAAAATAAAAACCTTTTCTTCGATCAACAGCCAGTTTCGATAATTCTTTATGACCGTATACTACTGGTCCTTTGTTGGCTGTTACAACATGTTTTCCGCGATTAAGAGCAATTTTATTGTAAGACAGGGCCGGTTCACCATCGTAAGGGTTTAATGGAGTGCATTCCACGAATATTTCAGCTGAACTTCCATGAATAAAACTTTCCGGAGAAAATACACGATTATCTTCGGATAAATTTGATAATGATGTTCCCTGGGAGATAAATTCTAAAGCTCTGGCTAAATTAACTCCACCGGAATTAATAGCCGCACCATGATTTCTGGTAAAGATCCCAGTAACGATAAATTCTAATTCGAATTCTTTTTTTAGCATCTCCTGCTTTTTTAATAGCAAGCTTGCAAAAGCCTGCCCAACATTCCCAAAACCCATTAAAGCGATTGAAACTTGGCGCATTTTATCCTCCGATGTTAAATTGGCGGCCAGGGATATGATCTCCGGTTTGGTTCCGGAAGGGGAAATTCAGCCTGGTCTATCAAGTATAGTCCTCTATTAATCAAGGAGGTTACTTCTAACTCAGATAATAACATATTTAATTTTCTAACCATGCGTAATTTTCCAGATTGTAATTTAATAACAAAATTTTTAATTTCCCTTTTCAAATCATCTGGAATTAACAGTCCTGCAAAATCCCATATGACTGTTCGATGTTTAAATTCATGATTGAAACACAATCCATGATCGATCAACCATGGTTTATGGTTGGAGTCAAAGATAACATGGCCTGCTTTTCTATCAGCATTATTGATAATTAAATCAAAAATTGCTATTTTCATAAATATAATCTGATCATTAATCGGAGCATTGAGATAATGGATTGTTGGATCGTGATCAATAAAGAGTTGCAATGATCCTTTGCCGTAAATAGCAGGTTGAATACGGAAAATAGTTGCCGGGACGAGATTCCAACCCAATAAATGTGAAACAATGAAAGCAGCGACCTCCCTTTGAGCCAATGTGAAATCTGGAAAATCCCACAAGGGTCTTTCACCTCTTGAAGGTTTATAGATCGCCTGAACTGATAAATTTGTATCTGAAACCCGGGTTAAGAAAGTTGAATTAGACCCGCGTAATGCCTGACCAACTAAAGCCAGAGTGCCATTTTGCAGCGTCTGGATGATATGTTTTGTTTTAATATCAGACAATTTAGTGTTTTTTATGCCCATTCTTTTTTGGACACAAATGTCCTTCAGGTTCTATCGGCTCATTACATAAAGGACAGATTGGTCTACCTCGTTGCAGTAATTCAACCCCCCAATTAACAAATTGGCTTAATTGTTCTCTTGAGCACCAATAATTAACAACCCTTGCTTCTTCCTGTGCTATCATTTGAGAAGCGGGGTCTTCTTGTTCAAAAATAATTTCTTTAGCAACAACACAAACCTTGTCCTGATCAGGATTAAAAGTTAAGTTGAGATCCCCGATTCTAAATAATGGGTCAACCGGTGGGGTAATACACATATCTGGTTCAGAAAATTTACCCTCTTCATTATTGAGATCAGGATATTTTTCGTGTAAATTTTCAAAAAAACGGATAATCGCCACTATGAGAGATTGTAATTGTATCTTTTCGTAAATCAGGGTGATTGTTTCGTTATCGGTTTCCCCTTGAATAAAAAATGTTCTTTGACCTGGTTTTCCAATTGCATCGGTAGTGAGTTTTATACAGGGATCTAAATTTAATTCAATCATATTATCCTCAAAATTTTATAATCTTAGTATATCAAATCTCACTCCTAATCATTTTTTGTGTACGATGTTGATTTCACTTTTATCCTGTGACCATTTGACCTCTTGAATTTCAACATCATGTATTTCAATCAGATTAATAAAATTTTGGAATTCCTTAATGGGTCCACTGGTCAATAAAATGGTGTTATTTTGATTCTTGTTAGTACCAGAATCAACGTCTTGGGACAATATTCTCATCGTCTGTTTTGCAATAGCTGGGGCAGGGTCAATAACCGTTACATTTGGTCCAACGATTTCTCTTATCAATGGAATAACAAATGGGTAATGGGTGCAACCCAGAACAACAGAGTCGATTTCATTTTCCAGCATTGGATATAAAGCGTTTTCTAGGATATTTCTGGTTTCAATACCTGAAAAATTACCCTTTTCTATTTCCTGAACCAGTCCTGAACAGGTATTTCGATAAATCTTCACATTTTTCGCAAATCTTTCAACAACCGAATTATATAATTTGCCCTGGAATGTTGCTGGCGTAGCTAATACGCCTACGTTACCAGTATGTGTTTTTTCCGCAGCAGGTTTTACCGCTGGTTCCATACCGACAAATGGAATATCAGGAAATTCTTCCCGTAACGGATACAATGCTGCTGCAGAAGCTGTATTGCAGGCAACGACAATGATGCCTGCACCTAAACTCAGTAGGAATTGGGTGATTACTTTCGAAAGAGAATAAACTTCTTCTAATTCTCTTGGTCCATATGGAACATGAAATTGATCACCAAAATAAATGATGGGAGAATCAGGAATTTGATTGCGTATCTCCCGCAGTACAGATAACCCACCGACACCTGAGTCAAATATGCCAATAGCGTTTTTTGGAGAAAAAGGAAGTTTATCCATTAGTGTTTTGCTGCGTGAATAAAGGCTTTGAACAATTTTTGGGTGGTTTCAAGATCGAATAACCATTCAGGATGCCATTGAACCCCCAGAAAAAAAGGATGGTCTCTGATTTCAACGGCTTCTATGATACCATCGGGAGCAAAAGCAGTTGTTGATAATTTGCTGGGCAGGTTTTTTATTGCCTGATGGTGTAAAGAATTAACATCGGTGATAGAAATTCCAAGAATTTTATTTAATAAGGAACCAGATTTGATTTCTATAGAATGAGATAATCTATTGCGTGGATAATCCGGGAACCAATCGTGTTTTAATGGATCGATTTTTTGATCCTGAATATCTGTATATAAATCTCCCCCCAATGCAACGTTGATGATCTGAATACCTCGACATATTCCCAGTAACGGTTTGCCGCTCGATTCAGCAGCATGAACCAATTCAAATTCCAGTTTATCCCGATCAATATCAACACCATAGACCCGCGGGTGATCTTGACCATTAAACCTTTTGGTTTCGATATCACCACCACCTGTGATCAATATTCCGTCAACACGACTTATAATGGTTTCAATCGAGTGAGTAGAGATATCCGGTGGAATAACCAATGGGATTCCTCCTGATGCAGATATGGCGTATGAATATTTGTCAATTAAGCAGATTTTTTGAATTCCTGTATCACTGCGATCTTTTCCCGCTGTTATTCCAATGATAGGCTGCATTCTTTCTCCTGTTTTGTGATACATAAAAAAGGTGCAATCTCAGGATTGCACCTTTAATGTTATCACGAATCGATTGAAATTAATTGAATTTTTGTTTGAGACGTGCGCTCTTACCAGTTCGTTTGCGTAAGAAGTAGAGTTTTGCGCGACGAACCCGGCTGTGTCGTTCTACTTCAACTTTTTCAATTCGAGGAGAGCGAGTTAAAAATGTACGCTCAACACCAATTCCATTGCTGGCAACACGACGAACTGTGAAGGTTGAATTGGTACCATTGTTATGTTTATAGAGAACTGTACCTTTGAAAACCTGAACGCGCTCGCGCGCACCTTCTTTAATTTTCACATGGACGTTAACTACATCACCTGTCCGCAGTTCCGGGACATTGGGGTTTACAGGGGCTTCTAATGATTTTAAGATCTGATCCATTGTTTTTTTCCTTACCAAATGGTTAAATTTTCAAATTAACAATATAAATCGCCCTGTTGGGCGAGAGCAGATTATAACACGAGATTTTTTTTCCGTAAAGGCAAATTTTGGAACTTATTGTCAGACAATTCAAAAATGACATTTGAACAATTCGTACGTATTGACATCTATTGTAATCGATAATTAATTTATTCAAGGTAATTTCGAATTGCCTCAACAATTCCGGCGTGGATTCCCGGTAAACTTAATAATTCTTCGTCGCTGGCGTTAATGATGCCTTCAATTGATCCAAAATGATTGAGCAATAATTTCCTGCGATGAGATCCAATACCAGGAACTTTATCCAGTTGGGATGCTAATCCCATGATACTTCTGCGTTTTCGATGGGCGGTGATCGCAAAGCGATGTGCTTCATCCCTAATACGTTGAAGTAAATACAAACCCTGCGAATTTCGAGGTAGTTTTACTGAGTCAGGTTGATGGGGGAAAAATAGCTCCTCTTCCTGTTTTGCCAACCCTACCAATTTAAATTTACCTGGTAGATTGAACGCTTCAATGACTTTTACTGCTTTACCCAATTGCCCTTTTCCGCCATCGACAATTAATATATCAGGGAGAAGGGCAAAGGATTCATCAACTTTTCCTCCAATATTGTGATTTTCCTGAGTATTAAACCAACGTTTGAATCTTCTGGTTAATACTTCTTCCATGCTGGCAAAATCATCAGGACCTTCCACAGTTTTGATATTGAATCTTCTATAGAGTTTGCGATTAGGAACTCCTTGTGTGAAAACCACCATACTTCCCACAGATGCTGTTCCCTGTGTGTTGGAGATATCGTAACATTCAATGCGGTTTGGAGGTTCGGACAATTGAAATACTGCCTGTAGATCAGCCAAAGCTTCTTCCTGGCGGTTGGTGTCAGCTTCCCATTGAGATCGCAAAGCTTTCAGGGTTTCAACTGCATTCTCCTTTGCCATGTTCATTAATTCAACAGGAGTGCCTTCGTGTGGAACGATAATGTCAATTTTTTCACCACCTCGTTTGGTGTTAAGCCATTGACGAATGATATTCATTTCTTCAATATCATCTGGAAGTAATACGGTTGAAGGTATATTTGCTGCTTCGGAATAAAATTGTTTCAGAAATTCTTTTATCACTTCCTGATCCTGGGCTTCTTCTGTGCCTTCCAGAATAAAATACTCGCGACCAATCAACTTACCATTGCGAATAAAGAATATTTGCACACAGGCATCCCGGTCTTCTCTGGCTAAAGCGATAATATCCGAGTCTTTTTCCTCAGTCGAAACTACTTTTTGTTTTTCAACAATTTGATTGATAGCACGTATTTGGTCACGGATGGTAGCTGCTTTTTCAAATGCCATGTTTTCTGCAGCATCACTCATTTCCACTTCCAGACGATCCACTATTTCTTCCGTTCTACCATCCAGGAATTCACAAAGGTCATTGATCATATTTCTATAATTCTGTTTATTGATCATACCAATACAGGGACCACTGCATAGTTTGATGTCGTAATATAAACAAGCGCGTTTATCCTGACCTGTAATCTCTCTGTCACAAGTCAGATATGGAAAGATCTTACGCAATACATCCAGTGTTTGGTGAACTGCCCACACAGAAGTATAAGGACCAAAATATCTTGAACCATCATTGACCATTCGTCGTGTAACTGAAATTTTTGGGAAAGCATCCGCCCAATGGACTTTAATGTAAGGGTAACGTTTGTCATCTTTCAGACGGATGTTGTAAATTGGCCGGTGTTTCTTGATCAGGTTCATCTCCAGGATGAGTGCCTCTAATTCGGTATCAACAACAATCCATTCGATATCGATGATATTTTGTATCAGTTGACGGGTTCGCGGATGCTGTCCTCCATTATCATGGAAGTATGAGCGAACTCGATGGCGTAAATTTACAGCTTTTCCGACATAGATAATATTCCCGGTTTTATTTTTCATTAGATAACAACCAGGTTTATTGGGGAGCGTATCCAGGATTCCCTGTAATGTTTCTGAAATCTCTATCATGTGGATATAAAAGTCATGGCACATCCATCTGCGCGGGGATCACTTCCAGCTGCCAGGATGCCTTCCTTGTCTCTTAATATTACCTGACCTCTTCCAAATAATGCCCGGTTCATCCCGGTTACCGGTTTAACCACATGTCCCATTTCTGCGAGTGTGGACATGGTTTTTATCGGGATACCTTCTTCCAGGGCTATTTCGTGAGAAGAACTTTCAGGTAAAATACAAAAACGTGGGAGATCCAGAGCTGTTTGTGGATCCATCTGATCCAAAAACAAATTACAAGCTACCTGAAGATGACCCTGGGGTTGCATGAACCCACCCATGACTCCAAATGGACCGATTAATTGACTGCCATTTGGATCGGTTGCCATCGCAGGAATGATCGTATGATATGGGCGTTTATGCGGTTCCAACTGGTTTGGATGACCTCTCAGTAAAGAGAAATTATGTCCGCGATTCTGTAAGGAGAATCCAAATCCAGAAGGAACAATCCCGGTACCAAAACCCATGTAATTGCTATTGATGAAGGAACAGGCATTGCCCGTTTGATCTACCACACAAAAATAAACAGTATCTGAGGTCGATGGTGGGGTGCCATGATGGATTTCTTTATTGGATCGGGCAGGATTGATAAGCTTCGATCTTTGCCTGGCATAGTCTTCGGATAATAACCATTGCAATGGAATTGAATAAAATTCCGGATCACTAATAAACGCCCAGGCATCTGAAAATGCCAGATGCATTGCTTCGATCTGGAAATGGTAACGTAGCGGTGAAGATTTAGGAGCTGAATCAAGGTCTAATTGTTTTAAAATGTTTAATCCAATTAGCGCAGCCAACCCTTGACCATTCGGGGGACATTCCCATATCCTGGTATTTCGAAAATCAACCGAAATGGGTTCAACCCAATCGCTTTGGTGGCTTTCCAGATCCTTTAATGAGAGACACCCTCCAGTTGTAGAAATCACATCAACAATCGCAGATGCTATTTCTCCTGTATAAAATTCATTTTTACCATTTTTTGCCAACCTTTTGAAAGTCCTGGCGAGACCTATATTCTTGAAGATTTGACCTGGTTTTGGACCACTGCCTTCAATGAGCAACTGATCTCCGTTTAATCCAGTTTTTAATTGTCTTTTTGCCGCAGATTGCCAGAAATGTGATGTAATGGGAGCTACAGGATAACCATTTTCTGCCAGGTATATGGCTGGAGATAATATTTGATCCATTTGAAGGTTTCCAAACCGTTCGTTTAATGTGAACCATGCATCACAGGCACCTGGAACCGTGATTGTGTATGGATGATAGGGAGGTAGTTCCTGGAACCCTTCATTCTCCAATTTTTCTAAAGACAGATTAAACGGTGCTCTTCCGGATCCGTTTAAAGCATAAACTTGACTGGTTTCCTGGGAATAATAAAGGATAAAAACATCACCACCAATTCCGGTGGATGTTGGTTCTGTTACATTCAAAGCAGCTGCAACTGCAACGGCAGCTGAAGCTGCATTTCCACCTTTCCTCAGAATATCAACACCTGCAGCTGTCGCCAGAGGTTGTGAACTGGCAACCATTCCATTTGTTCCAAAAACTGGTGAACGCTTTGATTTAAATTCGAAATCCATTGTGATACCTTTTTCTTTTTAATCTCAAAAAAATGAATTATTCCTAAAAATTATTTAACAATAATCCCGGTTCCATGAATTGCATGGCCAATTTTCCAATAGGGCATATTTTGATTTTTGGCTGCAATCTCAAATTCCGAATATTTATCAGGTGGGCAAGCCAACAGAAGACCTCCAGATGTTTGTGGATCGAAAAGTAACATCTTGGCCACTTCATCAATATCCTTCGAAAATTCGATAAATTTTTCGTAAAATGAACGATTATCAGAAGCACCACCAGCAAAAAACCATTTTTCTCCATAGTATCTGGCACCTTTGATGAAGGGAATATCCTCTGAATTGAAGATAATCTTCACTTTTGAAGAATTTGCCATTTCATATGCATGTCCTAATAATGAGAAACCAGTAATATCTGTAGCTGCTTTCAGGTTTAATTGTGTAGCTATTTTGGAAGGTAGTTTGTTCAATTTACTCATCCAATATTTTGCTTCGTCAATATCTTCTTTCCTTGCTTTTTCTGCTTTATTGGCAGTTGTTGTAACACCCATCCCTAAGGGTTTGGTAAGAATTAATATATCATCTGGTTGAACACCGGATTTTGTCAGAATTTTATGGGTTTCAACCATGCCAATCACGACCAGTCCGAATTTGGGTTCTTTGTCCTGGATAGTATGACCACCAGCGATGACAACGCCTGCTTCTTTTGCTTTTTCAGCTGCACCTCGAATGATCTGGCTTAAAAAATCAGAGGGTAATTGAGGTGGGAAGGCAGCGATATTTAACGCCAGAAACGGATCTGCACCCATTGCATAAATATCTGACAGACTGTTGGCAGCTGAAATAGCTCCATAATCATACGGTTCGTCAACCACCGGTGTGAAAAAATCTGTGGTGACGACAATAGACCTGGTTTCGTCAATTCTCCAGACAGCTGCATCATCAGGCGGATCAATTCCTACCAGAAGATCAGGATAATCTTGTGCTTTGAATATACTTTCTAAGGGTCGCAAAACTTGCGACAGCGTTTCCGCGTTTAACTTAGAAGCTCAACCAGCACAATTGGAGAGAGAAGATAATCTTATTTGTTTTCCAGAGGTACTTTTTTCATTCATGAAGACAATTATAAGGTTAATCCTGATATTTGAGAAAGATAAAAAAGAACGTCCTTCGGAAATTGAGGACGTTCTTTTTTTGAATTACGGTGATGGCCTTATCTATGGAATGATTGTTGTTGGGAGTTGATTTTCTGTCACATTCATCTCCGGTAATGGAAACAGGAATGGCGAATTGGCAGGCAATAACATCGTCTGGATATTGGGGGCTAATTTTGTTATATATTGATAGGTCAACAAATCAGGTCGATCTCTGACTGCTTCCGCAATCAGTAACAATGCTTTGGCTTCAGCTTCTGCCTGGATCAATCTGGCTTCTGCTTCACCTTTTGATCGAATAACAGATGCATCTGCCAGACCTTCAGCGGTTTGCCTGGCTTGTTCTGCTTCCTGTTTCTTTTGTTCAACCACAAATTTTGCCTGTTGAGCAAGTTGTTCAGCAATCTGTTTTTGTTCCACTGAGGCTGCATATTCATCAGAGAATGTGATATTTCGTAATAAGAACTGATCCATAATTAATCCATTCTGTGCTAATTTTGCAATCATATTTTCGGTGATCATCAGAGTCAATTCTTCTCTCTTACTGGAATACACTTCCTCGACACCAAATTGACTGACAGCATCTCTGATTACAGAACGAGCAACAGGCCGAACCAATCCATCACTATAGCGATCCTGCCATTCGATATGAACTTTGATAACATCAGCTGGATTAATACTGTAAATGACCGAAGCATCCACATAAATTTGCTGACCATCCGAAGTACGCGCTGTGATGGAATCGTCTCCAAAATAAGCACCTTCTGATGGTGCAATTGACATGGTATAGCTTTGTTTCGATATTGGATATCGTTTTACATTTTCAAGCCCAGGAATGATCCATTGAAGCCCAGGTTGTAAGGCCTGTTCCCGATAACCTAAAGGAGAAACTGCGGATATGACGATACCACGCTCCTGTGGTTCGATAAAAACCATACCCATGGAAATCATACTGAAAAACAAAGAGATTATAAAAGCGACTACGAGCGTTAACCCACTTCTTCGAATAGGTTTATTCTGGCTGGATCGTAACATGGCATACACTAAAAAGCCAAAAGAACCAACCCATAAAATTGTTGCTATCAAACGAAATGAACTTGCAATATTCATAATTTCTACTCCTTCTTAAATGATTGACAAACGAATTATAATGCACATATTTCTTTCATCAATTTTTCATTGACTTTTTTTTGATGGGCAATAAATGTTATTTCTTAATAGATAATATCATTACTTATTGTTGTAAAATTATCTGGTGAAACAAAAAACAGAAATTTCCATCATCAGAAACTTAGGTGACCTACAATTAATATCGCTCAAAAAAAAGATACCTCAGATAAAACCTGGGCAATTTTTAATTGCATTTAACCCTGAAAAGGACGACCATTTAATTCCTATCTATTTCACTTTACAACTCGAAGAACTTTATTTTGTGAAACCGAAAAATACAAATTGGGAAATAGGGGACCAGCTAATCATAAAAGGACCGATAGGTTCCGGTTTTTCAAATTATTCCAATTATCTAAATCTATTATGTGTTAGTTTAGATCAACCTCATGGTGGTCTTAACCCAGTGATCGATAATAGTGTTAACATGGGAAAAAATGTTGCCTACATGGTTGAGGATACGAATGTGGTTTTGCCAAATTCAGTTGAAATTGTTTTTCCCGGTATACTGGATGAAAACATGTTGTGGGCTGATTTTGTCCTGATCGAGGTTGAAAGAGATCACCTGGAGCAATCGAAGGAAATTTTAAAAAGAATATTGAATTCAGGCATTCCAGCAGAAATATTAATATATTGTCCAATTCTTTGTTCAGGTGATTCGCATTGCATGGTTTGCTCGGTCAAAACTAAAAAAGGTTGGATTAAGACTTGCCAACATGGAACTGTCTTTAATTTAAATGAATTGGAGTTTTAATGAACATTCTTGTTTTCTTTGCCCACCCAGATGATGAAACAATGTTATGCGGAGGATTGTTAACATTATTATCGAAATCTGGACATGATGTCCATTACCTGAGTTGTACGCGGGGAGAAGGAGGCGAATGCGGAGTACCTCCCCTGTGTAATCAGGCACAATTGGGATCATTGAGAGAATTAGAATTAGCTTGTGCTGTGGAAGAGCTCGGAGGAAAATCTCTTCAATTTCTGGATTATGTAGATCCATTGGTTGGACCTGATAACTCACTTTTTTCTTTTACGCAGGATCAAGAAAAATTAGAAATCGAGTTGAAGGAATATATTAAAAAGAGAGATATTGACCTCTTGATAACGCATGGTAGCAATGGAGAGTATGGTCATCCTGGCCATTTGACGGTTTACCAGATTACTCAAAAAATTATTCAAAGTGAATTTCCAGAGATGCCTTGGTATACAGTTCAGGCATATTATGATAATTCCCCAAAACCACATATTCTCAACAAAGCTGATCAAGCCGATTGGATCATCGATGTGTCATCGGTGATTAATAAAAAGATTCGAGCGGCATTATGTCACAAAAGTCAACACGCTCTCTTTGTTCGAAGAAAATCACAAGAATTAGGAAAATCAGTGAGTGTTTCTGAGGTGATACAACCGGAAGAAAGTTATCATTTTGCGAATGGCACAAAAGATGTTTTGATATATTTGCCTGAAATTCAAAAGAATCTGATTAATCGAAAGTCATAAAATGAAGTCTGATCTTGATTTTCTAACCCCAGGAAAATGGATGAATGCTGCGGGAACTGCTGGTTTTATTCCAGGTAGAGGATTGCTCAACCAATTTCCTGAAATTGCACTTTTTATTACGAATCCAATCAGTTACCATCCCAGAAGGCCAGCCACACTAAGAAATATCATTCCATATCAGGGTGGTTTTATGGTTCATAATGGTCATCCAAATCCAGGATTGAAGAAAGTTATCCTTCAGTATCGAAAATCCTGGGAAAATGCTATTTTACCGGTGTGTGTGAATATATTGTCTGGTGAACCACATAATATCGAAAAAATGGTCAGGACACTTGAAAGTATTGAAAATATTGCTGCGATTGAATTAGGTATAGATAACTCCCTGAAAGAACCAGATATTGAAGCAAATATTCAGTCTGCGATGGGTGAGTTACCCATTATTTTAAGTCTACCCTTTGAGTTTGTTTTCCAGGAATGGTTGGGGCGGATCTTAATTCAAGAGATTGTGGCTATCAGTATTCAAGCACCTAGAGGTGTACTAAAGCAAAATGATCAATATTTTCATGGACGACTATATGGAAGATCGAAATTTCCTTTGACTTTGCACGCAGTTCAGCACTTAACTTCATTTGAAAAACCGATCTTTGCCGGTGTCGGAGTTCTAGATGAGTCCCAAATATCCAGGCTTTTTGAGATGGGTGCGAATAATTTTCAAGGACACGAAATAATTTGGAGAAATAATATTTAATTTTCAATCCAGATGGTTACCGGTCCATCATTTACTAAAGAGACCATCATATGAGCCGCAAATTCTCCTTGTTGCGTGGGGATTCCAAATGATCTCAACTGATCAGTAAAATAATTAACCAATTGATCAGCTTTTTCTGGATTAGCCGCGTCAATGAAAGATGGTCTGTTTCCTTTTTTCGTGTCAGCATACAGGGTAAATTGTGAAACCACAATTGCGTGACCTTTTAAATCCAGGATTGAGAGATTCATTTTTCCATCTTCATCTCCAAAAATCCTTAAATTGGCAATTTTTTTCGCTAAGATCCTGGCTTTTTCTTGATTGTCCTCATGGCCGACACCAAGAAAGATCATCAAACCGATGCCAACTTCACCAGCAACAATTCTTTGATCCACGGAAACAGACCCTTTGCTGATGCGTTGAATCAGAGCTCGCATGGAATAGGTCCTTTCTGTTACTGAAATGAGATAATACTAAAGTAAACCGATTGCAGAGCGTACTTCCTGCATCGTTTTTTCAGCAATCACACTCGCTCTTTTTGCTCCGTCATTGAGCATACCAACCACATCCTCTGTGTGTTTTTCAAATTCAACTCGTCGTTCTCGGAAAGGTTCCAGGTGAGCATTAAGATTTTTGGCGAGCAATTTCTTACAATCAACACAACCAATACCAGCTAATCGACATTCTTTATCGATCATATTCACTTCCTCTGGACTGGAAAATATCTTGTGTAAGGAAAATACATTGCATACATCCGGATTCCCTGGATCTGATCTTCGTTGACGTTGCGGATCTGTTACCATCATCATGACACGTTTATTCATTTCCTCTGGTGTGCTGGCCATTTCAATATGATTATCTAGACTCTTACTCATCTTTTGTTGACCATCAATGCCAATCACCTTTGGAAACTCGGTAACTTTCATTTGAGGTTCCACCAGGACATCGCAATTGTAGCGGTAATTGAAAGAACGAACCACCTCTCTCGTGAACTCGATGTGAGGAGCTTGATCCACACCAACTGGAACCGTATCAGCTTTATAAAGCGCAATGTCAGCAGCCATCAGTACTGGATAACCAACCAGACCATAATTTATGTTGTGAGGTTGTTCACGAACTTTATCTTTAAAGGTTGGTAAATCAGTCAATTTACCCAATGGAGTGACCATTGATAAGATAGTGTGTAATTCCATTACTTCAGGCACATGCGATTGAACAAAAATGATTGATTTTTCAGGATCCATTCCCGCAGCTAACCAATCAAGTACCATATCAAGTGTGTTGGATCTTAAGTTCTGGGTTGTTTCCAGGGTTGTCAGGGCATGAATATCCACAACAGAGTAAACGCAATCATAATCTTCCTGTAATGCAACATAATTTTTCATTGCACCAAGATAATTTCCTAAATGTTGTCGACCTGTTGGTCTTGCACCAGAGAAAACTCGACCTTTTTTGCTCATTTCATTACCTCATTATTCTAAGTTATTAAAAAGAATGACCAGTATTCGAAGGGGACGAACACTGGTCCGTGGTACCACCCCAATTAGATACAAAGTATCTCGCTCATCTGTCAATAATTAACAGATTCCCTGATAACGGTAGTTAACCGGCAAAGATTACTCAATTCATCTTGCAGCTCTAAGGCCCAAATATCCTGAATTTTTCGATAGTTCTCTCAGCGCCGACTATTCTCTGTACGACAAGTATCAGGACAATCCCTTTTCATCGCTTTTTATACGATATTATCACAAATTTTAAGGACTTTTGCCTGAAAGTCAAGAAGTATTTGTTTTCTCACCATTACTCAATGGGAATTTGATAAGGAGAAATAAAACCTGCTTGTAAGGTCTGGATCATATTTGCGATGAAATTGGATTTTCCAGGTGATAATTCCCTGGAAGATGCAAAAACGGAATATTCGACTGGTATTGTTACCAATTCTTCTTGCTGATCTGTTTTTGAAATTGCTTCCATGATCAGGTTAGATAAATTATCGACGATTGCATAATCAATCCAATCTGATTGATCAACGCCTGATATAGCGTCGCTCACGATGGTTACACCTGATTGTTTAAACAGGATAACCAAATCATCGAATAAATAAGAAGAAGGAATATACAGGGTGTTTATTTTATTGGTTGAAATCTCTCCATAGGCTTGTAAAGTTGATTCATTGTCTTCAGGGTTTGAAAGTAAAGCGGTCATTGGAAATTTTACAATTGGTCCAAATGTTGGTGCGCAACGCCCACATAAAAAGACGACTCCATTTTGAAAAACCTTATCAGCATTGGTATTTTGATAAGATATTGGCGGCAATAATCCACCAACCCTCCAATCATTTGAAATCATTGCAGAGAGATAACCTGCAATAAATAATCGATCTGCAGGTGAAATTTCAAAAACAGTGGATGGTCTTTCAACTGTTACATCCAAGTTTTCCTGAACAATCAGAAACCGTTCAATATTATCGGATTGAAAATGGGATAATGTTTCCTGAGAAGGATCAAAAAGCAATGCAAATGAAAAATGCTTATCAGAGCCGGGAAGTTCATTGGTCGAAAGCACGTCAAAACCCATTTCCATCATTGCGAATGAAAGTTGGGGGAGTGCAGTTTGGTCTGGGAAAAAAAGGACAGAGTTATCCAAATGGATAAATATATTTTTTGATTCTTCAATCACCTGTGTTTCTACAGGGTTTGTAGGCGTAGAAGATTCTAATAGTGTTGGTTCAACTAATCCTGAACTGGTTGGTTGAGGCTGGGTGGGTGCATTATTAACACATGCACTCAAAACAAATACGACTAAAACAATTATCAATATGGTTGTAAATTTAGTAATTTTCATAATTTTTCTCTACGATTTCCTTGTATTAAGTCTGTATTATAATTGCCTTATGATAGAAATGAACATACCTGGACAAGGTATTTTTCAAATAGAATATTTGGTTTGTGATGTGAATGGCACATTAGCAATTGATGGAGTTGCAAAACAAAGTATTATCGATTTTGAATTAGGAATTGAAGCAAAGATCATTCAAAAAGGGAACGAAAGCCAACAAAAAAAGGACTTCATATCACAGTTAGGTCCGGAAAAAGTGATAGCCATTGGACAAGGAGCAAATGATTCAGGAATGCTTAAAGAAGCTGCTATCGGAATTTGCGTATTCTCGGAAGAGGGAACATCCATCGACGCATTAATGTCATCTGATGTAGTTGTCAAAGATGGATTAACTGCTTTAAAATTGATTCAAAACCCAATGAGATTGGTAGCTACATTACGCAGATGAACCAACAAAATGAGAAACACTCCAAAGTGTCAAAAAGTGAATTCAGAAGTAAAGATTCAAGATGGTCTCAGTTTGGACCTACAGGCTTTAATGGTTTTTTAGATCAATTAAGCCGTAGATTGGAGATAAATGTCGAGACTTTTTTGGTGGGAGCAATTTCATTATTATTAATTTCTCTTGCCTTATTATTGGACAAATTCCCATTATTTGTGTTAGCCATTTTGATTACTCCCATCATGTCTCCAATATTAGGATTGGCGTTTGGATTTAATTTAGGTTCCCTAAAATTTCTAAAAATCGGACTGATTTCTCTTCTCCTGAATTCTGTCAGTTTTTTCATTGTCGGTGGATTTTCAGGTTTTATTGCCAGGCAATTTCCAGAACAGGAATTTATTATCTGGAAATATTTTATCGAGTTTAATTGGTCAGGTTTATTGCTACTATTTGTTGGTATTCTCATCATGGTGTCAACAATCATCCGTAATCCACGGCAAGCTTCTTTGGTGGCGAATGTAGCACTTGCGTATAGCTTTTATTTACCATTGGTTTCTTCGGGATTTGCCTATGGCATGGGTTTACGAACCCAATTTTTGATTGGGATGATCACGTTTTTGCAGTATTTCGGTATAGCTATCGTTTTCGGAGTGGGAGTATTATTAGCTTATAAGATTCACCCTGTCAGTTTGAAAAATGGGTGGGGAATTGGTAGTCTAGTTATTCTCATGGTAATCATAGGGGTTTTCTTTTTTAGACCTGATATCCTTCAAATGGACAAAGAAGTCATACCAGAAACTGAAAATATGATGGTTATTGAAAATAATACTTTAAACCAGAATACACCAGTATTTCCTGGCCAAACGAATACACAATCAATTTCGGTAGTTGAACACGAAAAACCGACTGAAACGCTGAATTTAATTCCAACTTCGACAGCTACCATTACGCTAACACCACTGCCAACCATCATATGGGCAGAAGTTAGGTCTCCTAAAGGAGATGGAGCGAATATACGAGAAGAGCCCGGATTTGATGCGAGAATTGTTAGAACTGTGTTGAATGGAACAGCAGTGCAGGTTCTTGACGAGATAGAGGTGATTGATGGAGCAACCTGGGTTCATATCAGATTTATAGATCAGGTTGATGGGTGGATTATGCGCAGTCTGATTGTGTCAGCGACCCCAGAACCTGAATGGTAACAAAAATTCAAAGGAGTAATCAATGACAATAAGTTTTGGCACCGATGGTTGGAGAGCAGTAATTTCTGATACGTTTACATTTAATAATTTACGTTTGGTAACTCAGGCAATTGCCGATGCAGTAGTGACAGAATCATGGATGAATGGTTCTTCTGTTGGACCAGGACCAGATTCCCGGAAAATGGTTGTGGGATTCGATACTCGTTTTTTATCAGACCGATATGCTAATGATGTCGCACGAGTTTTGGCTGGAAATGGATATAGTGTTTACCTAAGTCAGGCGGATGCACCAACTCCTGCTATTTCGTATGCTGTAAAACATTTCAATGCTATTGCTGGAATTATGATCACAGCTTCACATAATGCTCCCAGATATAATGGGCTAAAACTTAAAGCTGCTTTCGGGGGTTCAGCATTACCAGAACAATGCCGGAAAGTTGAAGTTTTTTTGAATGATAATGAGGCACAAGCCCGTGGACCTAATTTGATGGATTATCAGCAAGCAAAAAATTTGAATTTAATTCAAAACTTTAATCCAATTCCACCTTATTTTGAACATCTCAGTAACCTGATTGACTTTGATATTATCGCAGATAATCCACAAAGGATAGTTGTAGATTCAATGTATGGTTCGGGCCGTGGGGCTATTCGTTCCATTCTACAAGGGAGTGGAACTGAGGTTGCGGAAATTCGAGGTGAAATGAATCCAGGTTTTGGTGGAGTACATCCGGAACCCATTGCGAAAAATTTAGGTGCCTTGGCTGGAGCTATTAGTACAGGTTTGGGATGCTTAGGACTGGCAACAGATGGTGATGCAGATCGGATTGGAGCCATGGATGAACGGGGAAATTTTGTTGATCCTCATAAAATTATGGCTCTGGCTTTGAAATATCTGGTTGAGAAGAAACATTTGACCGGATCAGTAGTTCGCACTGTTTCTACCACGAGAATGATTGACAGACTGGCAAAAAAATATGGACTTACAGTTCATGAGACACCAGTAGGATTTAATCACATTGCAGATTTTATGTTGAAAGAAGAAGTATTAATTGGGGGTGAGGAATCCGGTGGTATTTCATTCAGAGGTCATATCCCAGAAGGTGATGGTATTGCCATGGGTTTACTTTTATTGGAAATTGTTGCTGAATCTGGCACTGGTTTGTATGAATTAGTGGAGAATCTATTGACAGAAGTTGGGCCTGCTGAGTATGAACGCAAGGATCTTCGATTGAAATTACCAGTTTCAAAACAGAAAATGGTTGATCGTTTAACCCAGGATGCACCTAAGTCAATTGGCGGAGAAACACTGACTTCAACTTCAGCATTAGATGGTGTCAAATATTTATTTGCCGATGATTCGTGGTTGTTAATCCGACCATCTGGTACCGAACCAGTTTTACGTGTCTACGCAGAAGGAAGGTCAAAACAAATGGTCAAAGCAATGATCGCTTACGGAGAACAAATCGCTGAATCAGTTCGTTAATTTCACGTATGATTGGATAAAAAAATCCCCCGAAAGGGGGATCTTCATTTTAATAAGATTGGATTCTAATTAGTTGAAAAACGTAATTTTCGAACGAGGAAAATGATTACGATCAAGGCTATTGCCGCCCCTAAAAGTGCAGGTAAACCAACTTCATCCATAAAACCAGCAGTCGGCAAGGTCGTAGGTGTAACTTGGGGAACCAGGGTGCCCAGAGCCATTTGAGTACCTGCCGATACCTGAGTGCCCATCAGGGTTGCGGCTGCCTGAGTTTGAAAGGCTGCTACTGTAGCCGTTCGAATGGCAGGATCCTGACCTGCTACAGAAGTTGATTGTGAACCAGCAACAGACGTGGCGGTAGGCATTGCCACGACTAATGTTGGGCTTGGTGCAACGGGTGTTGTCGAAGGAGCTGCTTTTTGCGTGGAAACCTTTTGCTCAACCTCAGCTGTCTGAGTTGCAATTAAGGAAATGGCAGTGTTTTGCGCCTGAATTTCTGCTGCCTGATTCTGTAAATCAGATGTAGTTTTTGGTCGGAAAAGGATCACATAAGCAATGATAGCCAAAATGGAGAAAACAACGATTGCACCTAAAATACCAACACCTATGATGAATGGTTTGTTACTGGAACCATTCCCGTTTGGTTTTTCTGGTGAAGGTTCTTCTTCAAATAAATCATTGTCATCTAATTGTGTGGGTTCCATATCATTCTCCTTAAAATAATACTTAATACTTTACTCCAGGATATCCAAATTCGCAAGCGGGACAGAAATCTGATCTTCATCACTGAATTCTATAATTGCGCAAACAGTACGGATACCATTTTGAAGTATAGTTTTTGTTGGATTTATCTTCTTAATAACTGCAGCTTTTCCTTGATCAGGTCCAGAATTTACACGTACCACACAACCATTTCTCAATTCCTGTCCTTCGACAGGTGGATTTGCTTCCACAGGTAATTGTATAATGATTTCTGGTTTTTCGTATTTTTTGACATCATAAATTGCATTGAGGGATACAACTTTTTTCTCATTCGACTTCAGTAATTCATAGGTTCTTTCATTCAGGGGAATAGGTCCAAATCCTTCTAATAAAATAATTGGAATATTGCAATTGAGTGCTGCATTTGCGATTGATGCACTCATACTGGTAAGAATCAAACCTTTAATATTCAATTCCTCTGCAGCCTTGAATACTTCGCTATTGGCACAATAACCACCTAAAACAATTGAGCCCCTGAATGTCACATCAATCTTTTGAGGTGTCAGTTCTTCAAACATATCTTCCATAATTGTGATGATTGGCCCGGATGTTGCTTTTTGGTTTCCCCAGACTCCCTGAATGAGTGCCCCATTTGTTTCGATTACAACACCTCGGAAAGGAAGAATTTCTGTGACGATTGCTTCAAATCCGGCTAGAACTGCTTTTGGTCTCTGCATCAACCTTAGCACGACCTGGCTTCCAATGATATTTACGACTTCTGAATCATTTTGAGCTTTTAATGGTTTTGATATTGTCCGAGAAGATTGAGCGATCACATCGCCTTTTTTCAATTTATCTCCAACTTTCACGTTGATAGATCTCCGGGCATCATCAGTATTTTTGATATTTAATTCTTTACGAACATTGACAATAATAAATTTCTCTTCAGGAAAAAATTCTGCGATTGTATCTGATGCATCTACTTTTTGCCCAACCCTCACTAAAACATCTCCTCTTCCAGGAAATATTCTTGTTCTTTGAATTTTTGCTAATCCGAGTGTGTGAAAGTTTAAAGTTTCCATAATATTATAAAGAAGATGCAATAACTATGCCAGGTTAATATCCATGCTCTTGTACCATTTTTGGAATTGGTCAAATCGCTCAGCATTATTTTTTTGCAATGGGATTGGTCTTCCGCGAGCGTCAAAAATTACTCCACATAATCCACCTTGAATAATAAAGCCTTTATCGATATTTTTCCCGAATTGGTTCATATCAATATTGCTTAGTGGTTCAAAGAATAATTTTACAATTTGACCTGCCAATAGTGGTAATTTTGTGATGGCACCTTTGACGATTTGTTCTTCTAAATAAGTACCATCTTTGAATTCCAGCCTGACTTTTAAAATAGGTGTTCCAATTTTAGCTTTGGATTGGATCGAAAATACTTTTGCTAAAAGACTGATAGAAGAACCTTCTAATATTTGGATAGGTAAAATTGGATTATCAACAGCAATATTACCGAGAACAGGCAAAATACCATGTTGATCAAGAAACAAATTTGTAATACCTTTTGGCTGAATTGCATCTAAAAGAATGATTGCAATATCATTTGGATTTTCAAATTTGGATAAATAATCCCCATTAATCACAATCTGGTTCCAATAATCAGATGAAATTCCAAATTTATTATTAAATTGTTGATAATTTTTCCGAATTAAGTTTTTTATTATACTGATTTCAATGAATAGTTCGTCTTTATCACTTGGAATGGTGTAAGGCCTGATCGATTTACCCCAAACATAATCATTAATAAATTCTTTTTCTTTATTTTTTGGTAACCAATTTGAAATATCCCGAATATTTGTTTCTGAAATAAAACGCTCAGGATTGTTAAATAACGAATTTTCCACTGCATTTTGATGTAGGGTGCCATTATTAATGCCAGCCATTAAAATAATTTCTTTGCTCAAATCAATGACTAAAATATTCCCATTTTTCTCATTTCCTAATTTGTTTAGAAATTTTGTCATGATCCCATTTGCCTGGTTATATGGGAGAGGTACAGATTTCGTCACGCTGAATAAATACTCAAAGCCAGGAATTTTCTTTGCCATCATTTGAGAACTTAACTCATTTATAAAGGTTAAAGCTGGTGACAAATTTTCATCTTCCAAAGTTGGTCTGATATTTTCTGTAATGGATAATTTTGCAATAGGAGAAGCCATTTCCTGGATCTTTGTGGCAATTGATGAATTTCCAGCATAAACAAGTTCTGGTATTTTTTCCTTAGGTAAATGTTTGATACAAAATAAAATAATTTCCATCATTCGTAAAACAGATTTATTCGCACCATTTTCCGTACCCCCAGACAGTAAAATTAAGTCTGGTCTGTGATTTATGGTAGAAGATAATATATCGTCAATTTTTCTGGGGTCGTTTAAACTGATTTGATCTGAATGTTTCATGTGGGTTGAATTTATTAAGTGTGTCAGGCTGGAGATCGACACGCCCTCCAGTAAACCAGCTGTGATAATGGAAATCTGATTTAAAAACCCGTAAGTAAAGGCGATTTGATCAATTCCACTACCATCAGTCTGGCTTGGAACAATCAAATTCATATCATCATCGATTATCATTCTTCCAGAAATTTGTTGTAGATTGTCAACTGCTTTAAAGAATCCTTCCCTAATGTCGTTATAAGGAGGTTTATAAGATGTGTCAGCTTCACTGGTTGCTAACAAATGAAATTTTCCATCTACCACGTCAAATAGAAACAATTTTGTTGTGTGACTGTCAATTTTGATTCCGAGAACAGAGGCTAATTCAACTAATTCACTCATTTTTTTTACCCACTCATCAAATTATAAATAAATGTAATGATGAAATTTAGCCTTTCAATTAAAGCTAGCAAGGATGAAATGATAACCCCCGCAAAAATTGACCCAAGTGTTATGCCGATAAATACTGTGCCTACTGTTTTTGAGTAGTGCATAAACCTGGAAAACAAAGATTGATTGTCGGAAGCTATGATGGTTGAAAATTGAAAATATAGCAATGATGAAATTGCACCAAGTAAAAGAATACTACCTCCAATTAATTTCTGGAAATTTAATGAATTCAAAGAAAAAGGCTCAGTGATCATATCAATCATAGACAACAAGGTGCCAGAAAATGCACTTGTTAAGATGACTGCAGAACCACTTCCCACTAAAAATGCCAGTGAAATGTTTCCTATGGAACTTGTTCTTTTGGATAATTTGAAGAATAAAAGTATTGATAAAGTTACCGGAATAATTTGAATTATTTTCTGGGTGGAATCACCAGTAAATAATGGCATGATCAATTTCGGAATTAGGACTTGATAAAAAATTAGTACAAATACATAAGCTGAAGCAACACCGATAAATAAGTAGGTTGCGATTCTAAACAAAGGGTTATCACCAAAAATATAGCTAAAGACCATAATTGTCAAAATGAAACTAAATAGTAACCAGAAGAATTGATCTTGATTCATTTATTTTTCTCGATATTCTCGGATGATAAAGCTTTTTTAAAAATTGAAATAACACCACCAGCCAGAATATAAAATACAAATACAATTGCTGCGAGTTGGACAATAGCCCAAAATCTACCGATGTTGTTCATCTCAGATTGGGATAACAGATTGAAAGCCAGCCCACCCATAATTCCACTTAACATCCCATCGATTTGATTTGTTTGTAAATATGGTTGTAATAAAGGTGAGGCTTTTGCTGAGGAAATTAATAATAAATCTGAATCTTTGACGAGTAAATTAATTTGCTCAATCCATAGTTTGGCATTTTCAGAATTATCAGTTACCAGGACGAACATGTCGAAATCATTGATTGTATTAATCTCAGAAAGAGGTGGCTTTTCCCAAATATTAAGATTTAAATCAATCCCAGGTGAAGTCGTTTTGGGATTGGAAAGAAATGCCTGAATTCCAATACCATAACCAGGCAAATATCCGAGATTTGAATTTCTCTCCTCAAAATTATAAGATGGAACATTTAGGTAAGAGTTTCTCAATATTCTTTCTGATACTAAAACGCCATTTGGGTTGGTGGCAATTGAAGTAACCCAATGGTTATTAAAAAACAAATTCTCAAAAAATCCTTCTGATATTAATTTCATTTCAGGATAAGAACTGGCTTCTGTTTCAAATACAACCAAAACATGCCTTGGCTCTTGATTCCGATTCAGATATCCCGTCGCAAGATTGTGGAATCTGACTGCTTCAGCCGGTAAAATCTCCGGGAATTTTAAATTAGTATGATCAACGAATAATGAATAGGTAATAATTAATAATAGAAATGCAGGAATTAAGATAAATTCCATTCGATGTAATATCGATTTTGATTTCTTTTTTGATTTATTAAATTGAATCTCCGGAGAAATAATTTCTTCTAAAATTCTAATGTGGGATTTTTGTTTATCAGTTACATCAATCGTTACAGAATAAGCAGGTGGAGGTGAATAGGTTTTGGTAACGCTTTCCGAAGTCAAGACATCCTGTAATCCAGCTAATGGTCCAAACTTCTCAATTATTTTCTGTGATTTCAATCTCGAAATATCAGGGGAAACGACTTCAATTGGCCTGATAGCTTTTAGCCATTCCGGTAGTTTCCCTTTTTCGATATTATCCACTTCAGATGAATCGGAATTTTTCTCCTCTTCCATTGTTTGAAAAGGTTCAATCTCATTGTAATCAAAATCGATGTTTTCTAACCAATCAGGAACATTATCAAACTTGAATGGTAGAACATGCTTGTCTGCTTCTTCTTTTTTTGGTTGCACTTCTTGACGATGGGGATCAATTTCAAAAACATCATCATTGGAGGTTGGAATTTGAATGTTATCAATCCAATCTTCACCTTCATCGATGCCAATAAAAGGTTTAACAGAAAGGCTTTTTAGCTCAGATTCTTCAAGCTTGAAAGCGGGTTTTTCAGGTTGATCTTTTTCTGAAGCGCTAACCTCGAGTTCTGATTCGCTGAGATCAGAATCTAACACGTCTGGTTTGGATCCATCGTCAGATTTTGAACTAGGTGATATGTCTAATTTGTTGAACAACAAAACAGAATTGTATGTTTGATCCACGCCTATTTCTGATTCTTCTTCTGAAGTCGATTGATCAGGAATTAATTTTTCATTATTTTGATTGATGTCTTTGATCCAACCAGGAAGATTTTCTGTTTCGTCGGAACTTTCTAATTCAGAGCTTTCTTTTGTTTCTTCATCAACCAGAAAGTTCCTTTTTGAAAGCCAATCAGGAAGGTTAAATGGTTCTATTGGGGTATTGGCTTCTTCAATTGAGACTTCCTGATCGGTTGATAACCAATTAGGTATTTCTATATCGTTTAATATTTCATCATTGTCTGACTTACTTGTAATCGTTTTACTCAGCCAATCAGGGAATTCTTCTGCTGGTGTAATATTTTCATCATTTTCTAAGTCTAAAGAATTAGGGAATTCAATTAGCCAATCTTTTTTAATATCATCAATTATCGGTGGCAGGTTGGATATTTCTTCTTCAAGGCTTTCATCAACATTTTCTAAATTAAATATTTGTTTATCGTCCAATGGTTCTTGAATGTTGCGTAAACTGGCTATCCAATCAATTGAATTTTCGTCAAGTTGTTCATCTTCATCTCGCAAAGAGTGAACTAAATCAGAATTTTCAGACGAAGTGGGAGGATGGAGTTCTTCAGTTTTTCCAGATTCAATTTTCCTGAAATCATCATCGGCTTGTTTAATATCTCTGATTCTATTTAACCAATCTGGAGCCGCATCATCTGAACTCCCGTTTAGGTCAAAAAAGTTTTCTTTTGTGTCTGGTAAATTGGACTCAGTTGATTGATCTTCATCCTTGGAATCTCTTAAGAACGCTAACCAGTCAGGTTCGGATACAGATTCAACAGAATTAATTTGGAAATTAAACCCACAATTAACACATTTTATTGCAGAAAAGTCATTCTCAGTTTTACATTGTGGACAAGTAATTTTTTCTGTCATTTAGTTCCTGTCATAAGGTCGATCAAATCCAAATATAATTCTCAGACTTGTTAGAATTGCACCTAAAGAAATACCAATTAATATACCTGTGCTGCCAGCTATCGGTAACGAGTTTAATGCATTATTCAGTGCTTTTATCAGAGGAATATTTTCCCCCAGAGATAAGATTCCACTGAAAAGAAGTAAAAATATTACTGTCGATATTCCAAAAACAATAGCTAAAAAATTTTGTTTTTTTGTAAAGAAACGGAAACTCGCCAGGCTAAGTGTCAAGGCAAGAACAGCGGACAAGCTTGCTTCAACAGTAATGATAGTAGTGCTTGCAAGGTTCACAAAAAATTGGTTATTAGGTCCCAACAATATTCCAATTAAAATAACTGTAATAAAACCAACAATAAAAAAAGGGCTGGCATAATCGCGTTTTTCATTGGTGAAGACTTTGTTCCAATGCACAGATAATAAATTGATAATTGCTATTGCCAGGGCGATTGCACCCACAATGATTGCCCAATCTAAAATAAATATTCGGATTCTATCCAAAATAGTTCCAGGGAAAAATAAACCCAGGATTAATAATAGACCTGATAAAGATGAGACAATAGCAAGAAAAATCTTTTTCATAGCAGCCCAACGAATTTGAAGAAAAGAACAAATAAGATTATGGCAATAACAAGCCATCTCAAGAAATCTTGAATTAACAATGAAACCTTAAATTTCAAATTATTTGACATTTGAGCAGGAATTGAAAAAATTTCTTCTCCAATTAAAGCGTCATCAGAACAAGCGAAACTTACGGATTGTCCCTCCAGACTATCTGTAGCCGGAAGTGAAAAATGACTCTTTTTTTGATTGGCATCGAGCAATAATCCAATTTCAGGTCCAATGTTTCCAACAAAGATTTGAGTAGATAAATCTTCATCAGAAGATGGTGGGATAACACCTGCAATGTAACTCAGGTTTGTAGCTCCAGTTAAATATGCATGTGAATGAATATCTGAAGAAGAACTTGATTTGTCAATTAACACATTTTGATACTTGGATTGGGCTAATAGGGTTAATTCGCCACTACCTGCTGTTGTAACAGGAGGGTTATCACTTAAGATGCTTTGATCAATGATCTGGTTTAATGTTTCCAGACCTACTAATGAAGCAGCTCCATGGATATTATGTAGATCAGATTTTCCAAGAGAGATATGGAGTCCTTTACCGTGTTCAATGGATAAACCAATCGATTTCCGAAGATTGATTATTGAAGAATACTTTCTAATTTCGAAGCGGTTTTTTATTGAAGAAAAATAGAATATGCTCCCTACAATCAGGATTATTATTATGAAGATCAAAAAAAATGACAATATGGTGTTACTCATTGAATTCCCTATTATTTACATATTCCAGAAATGCTTTCGATTGTTCTTGATCTTCCAATACTTCAGCCAATTGGCTTATGATTGAATTTTGAACAAAAGGTTGTGTCATCCATAATGATTGGGCTGCAACAATCCTTACGGGACCAGCTGCATCCAATAAAAATCGAAATAATCCTAACAGATGATACCGTTGCAAGTATTGAGCCCAACGGTGCCAATTATTTTGATTGACCTGCATCAATTAAGTATAGCAAAGAATTCATTTAACAAACGAAATCAGTAAAATTTCCATAAGTTTTTTCCTCCCCCACGGCTTGCAAATTCAATAATTTCCTTGTTCATTCGATTTGTATTTTTCCAAAATGTGCTGATTTGAGATTGATAAGCAGCGATGGCTGCATGCCAGGTTTTGATGTTTTCTTCCTGTAAATCAAATTTAATCGGTGTTAATTTGGAATTGTCAATAGAAGAAGAATGAGATTTAACAACATAAGGATAGTCTTCATAAAACAATAAAGAGAAGAGGGAGAATTTTTTAATAGCAGCCACAATGATGCGATGATCAATATGATTACCAATTGCCATCGGTGAGACAATAATGTCATCAGTTTTCACTTTTCGGTGTATTTCATCAGAGATTTTATCGACCAGAAATTGTTGAGATGGAGGGATCGGCTGATACAAATCATCTTCTTCTCTTACAATAGGATTGCCATCCAAATCTTTTCGATAAATACAATCAGGGAGGTTAAAATGCTTATATCGAGCTCCAAGGAGCTTACTGGCCTTTATATCCTCTAAACGCCGTATTTTTGGTGCATTCCATGGCAATTCCCATCTTTTGTGTAACGATAATGCAAAATCTGAAAGATTTTCATCATCTGGAGAACCAGAAAAAAAAGTCCAAATCTCCGTACCAATTTTGTTTTTGACAAGGTCATTCACAATACCGCCAACAGATAAAGCGACATCATCGAGGTGAGGAGAAATAAAAATATATCGCATAGATTCCCAGATTTCAAACGTGATAAAATCATTTTAATGATTATTTAAAATTTTTGTAGTATTCAAGGAGAATAAAATGAGTTTCCTTGCAGATTTGTTGGGTATTGTGCCCTGTCCTGCCCATGCCAGAAATGATGTTGATCGATTAATTGCGGAGTTACTTCGCATAGGTGAAACCGAAGATTATTTATCAGAAAGACCTGGTGGTCCTTTTAATCTGCAATGCCGTCATATACGGGTCATCGAGATTGGAAAAAGGTTAAACGAAATTGGGGGAGAGAAATTAATGGAATTCACACTTCGCAGGGTAAAAAAGAAATTAGGAAAAACGGTTTATGCCCATTTAGAATATGCTTGGGATGATCTGGGTCAGTGGATTCCTTAAAATAAAAAATCAGTATTCACTGATTTTTGAAAAATAATTATTAGTGGGCCCGGAAGGATTCGAACCTTCGACCAAGCGGTTATGAGCCGCGTGCTCTGCCGCTGAGCTACGGGCCCCCTCGGCTTCGGAAATTATAACACAAAGACGTTTTCAGTGGAAAAAAATTCTGAAAATTATTGAATATCAGATATTAATTTTCTACTTCCATCATTAGTGGATATTGATTTATGAGAACTATAACAATAATTAAAAAGAGGCTGAATTTTAAGTTCATCAGCCTCTTGAATCTCTGATGCAGCGTTCACCAGAGATCAGCAATGGTAATTATCGGGCAGTGATATCCTTACCAGCTTTGATGACATACAATGGTGCTTCATGGTTCCAGATTGCTTCCCAAACTGATTCAGCATTCAGCACAACCAGATCTGCATTTCCACCTTCTTTAAGGTGGTGACCTTCAGCACCTAATGCCTGAGCAGCATTAGTAGTGATCAAATCATAGAGAATTTCCATCTCCTGACGGCTATTCATCCACATTAAATGGGCTGCCAGAAATGCAATTTCGAGCATGTTGTTGCGGCCAAATGGATAATATGCATCCGCAATATCGTCCTGGCCTAAAGCAATTCGAACACCTGCTTTGTAAAGATCTTTGACACGGGCGTATAAAGGACCTGTTTGTGGGTCGGAAACAACACCGATTTGAGCTCGTTTGAGCAAATATTCAATTTTTCGATAATATGGTTCTGGATAAAGCGCCATTGCACGACTGTGTTGGGCTGTAACACGGCCTTCCCAACCATTTTTTATTGTGGTTACTGCTAACATCTCAAGAGTCTTGAGGGTTGGATCACCAGCATCATCAATTAACATGGAGACTGGTTTATCATATTTTTTTGCTATGGCAAACATCCTGTCAATGTGTTCCTGCTCATCAGCATCTGTGTATTCAATCCATGGAATACCACCCACCACATCTGCGCCTAATTTTATGGCTGCTTCAATGTATTCTTCGGCGCCGGGATCTCTGACGACACCATCCTGTGGAAATGCGACAACTTCCACATTGACACGGTCTTTATACTCTTCTCTGGCTCGAATTAAGGCTTTGACACCCTCTAATTTGGCTTTTGTGTCTGTGTCTGCAAAGGCGCGGATATGGGTATTGCCAAATTTCACTGCTAAATTGAGTGCTTTGCGTACATTCTCAATAATCCAGCTTTCATCGTATTGTTCTTTAACGTTCGCTGCCAATTCAATAGCTGTCATGGCACCGCCCATGGAACCATCGGTGTAGGCTCCCATAGCTGCCTCGTCCATCATCGAAAGTGTGTAAACTTTGCATAAATGCAGATGTCCATTGACAAAGGATTCGGTTACTAATTTTCCTTCTGCATCAATGACTTTCTGCGCATCGCCTTCCACCTTTACATCAATTTTGGCGATTTTTCCATTCTGAATTGCAATCTGATATTTCTCACCTTGAGAAGTTCTGGTTGTTGCATTTTTAATTAATAAATCGTATGACATGAGATTTCACCTCCTGGAAATAAGTATTTAGTGTTTGTTTCTGTCTTGGATTAATTTCTGTGCCATTAGAGCACCATCTTTTATGGGTTCATAACCAGTGCAGCGACAAAGATGTTTATTCAATGAATTAGAAATTTCTAATTCCGATGCATCAGGTTTGTTTTCCAACAAACCATATAATTCCATAACAATTCCCGGTGTACAGAAGCCACATTGAATTGCCCCAGACTCAGAAATTGATTTTTGTATAGGATGCAATTCTTTTCCTTTGGCTAATCCTTCGACGGTCAGAATTTCTGCACCAGCGACTTTGCTTACCGGTGTATTGCAGCTTTTGGTCGCTTTCCCATTAATAACAACTGTACAAGTTCCACAAGTTGCATTATCACAACCTCGTTTTGTTCCGGTCAAATTCAGGATCTCGCGAATTACATCGATTAACATCATTTCTGGATCAACTTCCACAACCCGGAGCTGTCCATTGATGGTAAAACTAATCTTCTCAACCATTATGCGTACTCCTTTTGTTGTTTATTTGCTAATGCTTGTTTGAGTATTTCTGGAGTGATGGGAATCTCGAAGAAGTCGATACCAATTGCATCATAAATCGCATTCAATATAGCCGGCGCAGGACCAATTACAGGGTGTTCACCAATTCCGCGAGCGCCAAATGGACCAACCGTACCTGGGTTTTCGATAAAATCAACTGTCTGCTGAGGTGCTTCTTTGTAAGTGGGTAAATGATATTTAAATAAATGAGGATTGGTTATTTTTCCATCCTGATCAAATTCTACCTTTTCATACAAGGTTGCACCAATTGCCATTAACACACCACCCATTACTGATCCACGGATTTGCATCGGGTTGATCACCTGACCAACATCAAATGTCGATGCGAAATGATCTACGAAAATCTTACCAGATTTTTTCTCAATTCGAATCTCCGCCGCCTGAGCGCCGAATGTGTATTCAACACCTAAACTACCCTGACCATTGTGGTCTGGATTGGAATAACGTGGTAAACGGGCATCGGATACCGATTGTGCCACCTCTCCAATGGTTATCCCATCACTGGTTATGTAACCACGGCTGAGTTCAGGAACTGCAACCCGTATACTGGGGTCGTTTTTCAGAAATACGTATTCACCATCGTAATCCAGATAATCTACATCTGTCTTAAGCACTTGCGCAGCGGTCTGTTTCAAAACCATAATCAATTTATCTGCTGCTCTAATGATTGCACGGCCGCCCTGGGTGGTGAACATTGACCCAATGGTCTGCCATTCATAAGGAGAATATTGAGTATCAATATCATTGTAGACTCTGATGCGCTCAGGTGGGATCTGCAGAGCTTCACCTGCTATTTGCTGAACGATCGTACGTAAGCCCTGACCTACTTCTGCACCGCCCATATTGATGGATATGCTCCCATCAATATTCATCTTGATATAGCACCCTTTGGTTGAAAATGGAGCACCTTTTGGTGATTTCATTAATGCAGCAAAACCACGACCATAATAAAAGTTTTCATCTTCATGCAAAGATTCTTTTGAGAAAACCAGATTCTGAACTTTCTTAGCACAGGCTTTCATGTCCCCATTCGTTTTCCACATCAATTCGCCAAGTGAGTTTACTTTTCCCTCACAGAGATAATTCATTTCCCTTAATTCAAACGAATCCATCCCTAATTTTCTCGCAAGAATTTCCATTAATCTTTCGGTCGCAAACTGTGCTTCCTGGTGTCCATATCCTCGATAAGCACCGACTGGTGGGGTGTTTGTATAAACCGTGTAACCAGTCAAATCACAATGATCGAATTCATACGGGCCAGTGCAATTATGAGTAGCTGCAATCGTTACATTTACGGCAGTATCAGCATAAGCACCACCGGAATGCAACACCTTAGATTCCATCGCAACCAGTTTTCCATCTTTCTTTGCCCCAATTTTCATGATCATTCGGATGCCATGTCCAAGCAATGTGCTTGTGAAATCTTCTTTACGGGAAGCAACCCATTTCACTGGATAGCCCGGGACAAAACTGGCAATGTAAGCTACAGTCTGTTCGACGGTGATATCTGATTTGTAACCAAAGCATCCACCAATATCCGGGATATGAACCCGAACATCTGATTCTGGTAGCCCATAAGAATGGGCCAGGTCCTGTCGAATAATAAATGGACAAATGGAAGATGACCATGCTTCGATTGTATTGTCTTCTTTAAACCAGACAATCGATCCATGTGGTTCAATCGCTGAGCATGAGCCAAATGGATATAGAAAATCGCCTTCGACCACCACATCCGCTTCTGAAAAACCGTCTTTGCCCTTTCCCTTTTTTAGGTGGTAAAGATTAGCAACATTCGTCCCAGGTTGAGGTTTTAATGTGGGGAGATGCCAATAATCACCATTTTCCTCATGAATCAAAACTGCATCTTCACGCATTGAATCACGGGCATCGATATAGACCGGTAAAGGTTCGTACACAACCTTGATTTTCTCAAGGGCTTTCTGGGAATTCAAAGTGGTGTCTGCAACTACAGCTGCGACTGGTTCTCCAATGTATCTTACTTTTTCATCAGCCATAGGGACAATGTCTTTAATGTTATCCCCATAATGTAATTTACACTCTTTACCAGTTACGACTTTTACAACACCAGGCATTTTTTCTGCTTCAGAGGTATCAATTGAAATAATTCTGGCATGAGCGTACTCAGGGCGCAAGATTGCCGCATGGAGCATTCCCGGCAAACGAATATCATCAAGATATTGTGCTTTCCCTGTTACTTTATTGATTGCATCAGGTCTGATGTAAGATTTTCCGATATATTTGTAATTCATACAAATTTCTCCTTTCTTAAAATGCTAACCTACACCTATTCTCGCCGATAAGGTTTAAGTAAAGCTGCAGGGTAAGAAGCATTCCTTCCGGCTAATACCAATGCAATAATAGTTACAACATATGGTAATGCCAAAAAAGTCTCGTAAGGAATCGGTAACTGCAATCCCATTGCCTGTAACCGAAGTTGCAGAGCAAAGGTACCCCCAAAGATGAGTGCTCCACCCATGACTTTTACCGGTGACCAATTACCAAAAATGACAATCGCAATGGCTACCCATCCTCGACCAGCAATAATTCCATGCGTAAAGGCACCCAGTTGAGCCAGAGAAAGGAAAGCACCTCCAGCAGCCATTAATCCACCGCCAATTGCCAAAACACCATACCTTACCAGATATACATTAACACCGGCTGCATCAACAGCTTCCGGATTTTCTCCTACTGCTCTGATGTTTAACCCAAATCGTGTTTTAAATAAGATAAACCAGGCTAGGGGAACGATCACCAGAAAGGTTATGTATGTCAATAAGTATTGTTGGGTAATTGTGCCCAGAATTGGTATATCACCAAATGGATTTACCGCCTGGAATGATGGAATAGATGGGGGTGTAGAACGACCACCATAAACCAATCGAAAACCGAATAGCGATAAGCCTGTTAAAAGTAACGTAATTCCAAGACCAGATACATGCTGGTTTACGCCTAATGTGACTGTGAGCAGTCCCATCAATAAACCTGCAATGACACCACTCATAATAGCTACGAATAGACCCGTCCATAAGGAGCCGCTTTTATCGGCAACAAAGAAGCCAATGAAAGCACCAAAATACATAATTCCTTCTATACCCAGATTAAGAATACCTGCCCGTTCTGAGTAAGTTTCTCCAATGGCTGCCAATAGGATAGGAGTGGACACACGAAATGTAGCTGTAATTAAATTTACAAGAAAGACTTCCATCACATCCTCCTGATCCGATATCTTTGCAAAAGCAACACACCTAAAGCGACTAGAAGCATGGTAGCCTGGGTAACTTCTCCCAGATAAACTGGAACTCCCAAAGCTCGACTGAGTGTCTGTGCTCCAGTATCAACGAGGCCGAAGAACATTGCTGCCAATCCGACACCGAATGCATTCAATGAACCAAGGGTAGCAATGATGACTCCGGTATACCCATATCCAGGTGAAATTTCACCGATCAAGTGGAAATGAATTCCTGCTACTTCGGCAACACCGGCGATACCAGCGATGCCGCCACTAATCAGCGCAGCCGTTAATATGGTGCGATTAACTTTGATACCTGCAAATTTTGCTGCTGGTTTTCCCAATCCCACTGCTCGCATTTTAAGACCAAATGATGTCCGTGTCATAACAATCCATAAAATTATGATCAGGACAATGGCTAAAATGAATCCAAAATTTAATCTTGAGCGAGGAATGAGTTTAAAAAACACTGCAGAAGGTGCAATATCAGGTGACTGAGGCCATCCCGAGTTAGGATCCCTCCAGGGACCATTCAATATTGCGCTCACGATGTACGCCATGACGGAGTTCATCAACAAAGTTGTTACTACTTCATCAACGGCCAGTTTTACTTTTAGCAAGGCTGGGATTAATGCCCAGGCCATTCCTGCAACAAATCCACCGACTATCATTAATGGTAAAGCAACAATTGCTGGAACACCGTGCATTGACATACCAATTCCTGTAGCCGCAATAGCGCCAGCGTATAATTGACCTTCAGCTCCAATGTTGTAATATCCAGTTGCGAATGCATAGGTTACAGCTACGCCGGTTATCATTAATGGAGTAGATTTGACCAGTATCTCTAATAGAGAAACCTTATTTTCAAGTGGAGCAAAAAGAAAATAATAATAAGCATCAAATGGATTTGCATCCGCCAATAAAATCAAAACTGAGGTGAGGATAAAAGTTCCAATCAAGGCGAGAACAGGAATGAGCGGTTTGACCCAAAAAGGTGGGTTGTCCGTTTTCACCAGGCGCCATCGAGGTTTTTCATTGTTTTCCATTATGCCTTCTCTCTGAGTGCACCGGACATCATTAACCCTAATTTTTCAGGTGTAGCATTCTGAGCATTGATCGTTCCGACAATTTCACCTTCGTAAATAACCGCAATCCGGTCAGATATGCTTAAAATTTCATCCAGGTCTTCTGATATCAACATGACCGCAGCACCTCTGGTTCGCTGCTCCAATAATTGTTGACGGACATATTCCGTCGCACCTACATCAAGTCCTCTGGTTGGTTGTGGAGCGATAACCACTTCAGGTTGCCTGGATAGAACTCTTGCCAGCAACACCTTTTGCATATTTCCACCAGAAAGTGTTCGAATTCTATCGGTAGGTTTTGCTTTTATTTGAAAATTCTTAATCAATTCATTTGCATTCTTGCGAATTGCTTGTTTATCCAGGAAACCATTTTTAGAGTATTCATCCAAATGTTCAAGCGCAAGATTTTCATACACCGTCAGGTCGCCAACGACACCTTCATGTCTATCTTCTGGAATGCGACCTATTCCCATTTTTGAGAATTCTGAGGGATCTTTACCTACTAAATTTTTATCATTTATTTTTATTACACCGCTAATTGGTGCCTTAACACCACTTAAGATCTCAGCTAGTTCTTTTTGACCATTACCTCCAACACCAGCGATTCCCAGGATTTCTCCAGATCTGATTGATAATTTTAAATTCTTCAAAGCAGGAAGACCTTTGTCATCCAATGCACACAAGTCCTCAACTTCTAGTATTTTCTTGTTATCAGGATTAATTTCAGTTTGTCTTGTGACACCAAACGTATCACGACCAACCATCATAGCTGCTAATTGTTTTTGGGTAACATTAACTGTATCAACCGTACCAATAGATTTTCCATCCCGTAGGACAGTGACACGATCTGTAATTTTTGTAACTTCATCTAATTTATGGCTAATAAAAATAACCGATAAACCATCTTTTCGAAGTCGATCAAGTGTTTCAAATAAACTATCAACTTCTTGTGGTACAAGAACTGCTGTAGGTTCATCAAGAATCAAAACTTTTGCATTACGATATAATGCTTTCAGAATTTCAACTCTCTGTCTTTGACCTACTGATAAATGTCTGACGATGGATTTTGGATTTATATCCAAACTGAACTGGTTAGCCGCTTCGCCCACCTTTTTTTCTATTGCAGCTTGATCTAGTACGAAGCTATCTGTGTAACCAAGAACAACATTTTCAGCCACTGTCATTGGGGGTACCAGAGCAAAGTGTTGTGTAACCATTCCAACACCTTTTTTAATGGCATCCTTAGGTGAATTTATTGTAACTTTCTCGCCATCTATAAAAATATCGCCGGTTGTTTGTTGATAAAGACCATATAAAATCCTCATCAATGTAGTTTTTCCGGCTCCATTTTCGCCTAATAAAGCGTGAATTTCACCTTTGCGAAGCTGAAAATCGACATGGTCGTTTGCCACCAGTTCACCAAATATTTTGGTGACCTTTTGCATTTCTACGATGTACATTTTTTCTCCGACATTTCTCTCCCCTCTATGAAGAGGGGAGAGAGAAATTTCTATATCAATAATAATGTCAGGTGAAAAGTGGTAAGCCCTGACATAATTGTGAATTTAATTCGAACCAGCTGGAGCTTCTTCTGCAATGTTCACGCGGAAGAGACCATCTTTAATTTCCTGTTCGCGTTGTTGTACGAGGCTAAGAATATCAGCTGGTAATTTTGCATCCATACCATGCCATGAAGCTAATGATGCTCCACCTTTACCAACCATGCTAAAATCTTTCAAATCCTGTGCAGTAAATGTACCACCTTTCACCTGATTAATGACATACTCTACAGTTGGTGTCATATTCCAAACCGGGCTATTAACAACAAAACCAGGTCCTAATTCATATTGGTCACTCATGTTTCCAAATGCATATAATCCATTCTCGACGGCAGCGTCAATGACGCCAAATCGTTCAGCAAAAAGAACGTCAGCACCATTGTCGACCTGGGCAAGAGCAGCTTCTTTTGCAGCAGCCGGATCAAACCAGCTGTTGATAAAGGAAACAAGAACTGTAGCTTCGGGATTTACTTCTTTGACACCTTCAATGAAAGCATTCACGATACGATTAACTTCAGGCACCGGAAGACCCCCAACAACACCAATTACACCTGTTTCAGTTAAACCGCCAGCCATTAAACCACAAAGATAAGCTGGTTCATGGATCCAGTTGTCAAATACCGCAACGTTGGGTTCTGATGGTCCAAAACCTGAACCGAAAACGAAAGCGATTTCAGGGTAGTCCTTGGCAACACGACGGACGGCTTCTTCATTACCGAAAGCATCTCCAAAAATTGCAGCGGGTTTCTTACTCTCAGAAACTTCGCGCAAGATTCTTTCCATATCACCAGAGTAACCAATATCGTCGGTGTACTCATATTTGATTTTGCCTTCTTCTGCAGCTTTCTTTAAGGCTGTGTGGATAACACCATCCCAGGGTTCTTCAATAGCTGTGGCAAATGCACCAAAGAACAATGGTACATCGCTGGTTGTTACTTCTGGTGCTGTTTCAGTTGGTTTACAAGCTGAAAGCAGAACTGTGAGTAAAAGAGCGAATACAAGAATAACTTTTAGTTGCTTCATTTTGGAACTTCTCCTTGGTTAGTTAGATTTTGATTGATAAAAATCGACTACAGAACAAAATGGTCAATAACTTTTTGTTAATTTCACCTCCTGGGAATAGATTTCTAATTAATTTGGAAAAACGCAATTGGATTAATTTGCTTATGAAAATTGCATGGAAAGTATAATACTAAACAATAAAAGTGGTTGAAAATTAATTACAATAAAATTTAATTCAGTATTAGTTTATAAAGCTTTTCAAAAAAAATCAAGACATTTTTTCAAAAATATGTAATTTGTCTGACATTTCAGGATGATTAATCCGATTTATAACAATTAATGAAAAATAAATGCCAACACAGGTAGGATATAATAATTAAATGACTGATGAAAATGAACTAAGCGACCGCGAAATAGAAATCATTCGGTTAGTTGCAACTGGAGCCAGTAATAAAGAAATTGCCAATGCATTAACAATCAGTCCTAACACAGTAAAAGTACATTTAAGAAATATTTTTGGAAAATTAGGGGTTTTATCCAGAACTGAAGCAACCATGACAGCGATACGGATGGGTCTGGTCGAACCACCAGGATCTGCGAATCAGACTGGAAACCGGAATGAGGTTTCACCAGCCGATGACATGAATTGGCAGGTACAACAGCAAGATATCATAACACCTGTTACCTCAAAGAGGGGTTTATTAACAATTATCGGGTTTGGCCTTATTATTCTTGTCCTGGCAGGATTTCTACTTAATCGTGTATTGTTTACCTCAAATGAGCCTAATGGTGGGATTACAGTGGCTGAATTGGAGGAATTAAGTTCAAAGCGATGGACGACTATGCAAAATTTACCTCAAGCGTTATCCGGCATGGGTTTTGTCCGTTATGAAAATAAGTTTTTGGTATTTGGCGGTGTCAGTGAAAATTCAATTTCTGACAAATTATTTATTTACGATTTAGATATGGATGCCTGGTCAGAAGGAGCCATACTTCCAACGGCCCTAAAAGACATTCAGGTAGCCATCTTGGGTGAGAGGATATACCTTCCGGGTGGAATTGATGGTAATAACGAAGTTAATTCCGGATTATTGGTCTACAATCCTAGAAACAACAATTGGGAAAAAGGTGCTGAGTTGCCAATTCCAATCAGCAGTTATGCATTAGCGCCATATGAAGGAAAGATTTATTTATTTGGAGGCTTTGATGGAAAAAATTACCTGGATAGCATTTATGCTTTCGATCCTGGAATAAACGAGTGGATCCTTTACGGCAGCATGGAAACGAACAGAGCTTATTCTTCCGCAGTTGTATTGGGCGGTCAAATCCATTTGATGGGTGGAAAGAATGAGTCAGGGGTTTTAGTTGATCACAGTGTGTACCACCCCCAAAGAGAAATTTTAGGAGAAGATGCCTGGGAAGATGCAGCCGATTTGCCTGAAGCCCGATATGGAATGAATTCAATTGTCCTGGCTGATATGGTTTACACAGCAGGTGGAAAAAATTTGAATGAAGAATTCTTACCCGTCATCCAATATTTACCCCCCAAAGATTCCTGGATGGAAATAGATTCTCCACCGATTGAAATTGGAATTTCCCCAGCTGTCTTACCATATGAAACCAGGCTGTATATTCTGGGCGGATTGAATTCTGAAGGTTACTCAGATCAATCATTGGTATATCAGGCAGTTTATACGGTTCTCGTACCTGTTATTCAAAAAGATTAAAGGAAATATTAAAAAAAACTGATTCGATGATCAGTTTTTTAGGAGCGGGAGACGGGATTCGAACCCGCGAATGTTAGCTTGGAAGGCTAATGCCTTACCACTTGGCGACTCCCGCGTGACGTTGGCTATTATACCACTGTTGAATTCTTTGTGAAGGTTGTGATGAGGTTGTGATGAGGAAAATTTTGGAATTTTACTTTTCAATTGGCTGCACAACCAATAGATAGGTCAGTGCTCTTTTATCAGAATCACCATCACGAACACATAAACTATCATAACGGGCGGGTAAATTTGGGGCTGTAAAAGTAGATGCTGAAGTTTGACCAGCCAGGGCACTTGCAGATGCAAGGATGTTTTTCGGGTTCTGATCTTCAAATTTCCCTGCAATGGGTTTAAAAATTAGGTGCCAGGTGATGTCAAATTCGCTTTCATTTATTAACGTAATCTCAATTTCCTGACCCTGGGGAACAAAAGATTCATAGGGTTGGCATTGGTTTCCATCGTATGTCAGCGAAATCCGAGTCGAAGCCATTGATCGGGGATCATCATGAATGGTACAGGAACATAAAAAGACCACGATTACAGATATTACGATCAGAAAAAGTTTTTGCATAAATATAATTTTACATGAATCAATTTAATTACTGATAATTTTTAAAAATAGATAAAACGATATCTGCATATTGATAACCAAAATCCATGGGGCCATATGCTTTTAATGCATCCCGCCAATTTCCATACTTTTCGTATAAATTTATAAGCATTCTACTTCCGTATTCGATGTTAAATTCCGGATTGAATAATTCTTCCATAGTTGGACGATTCGAAAAGCAAGGGCCATTAATACAATCAAAATTTGCAGCAACACCATCCTTAGGCATGATCTGCATCAATCCGACCGCGCCGGAGCTACTGTAGGCATCTTTATTTCCACCGGATTCCTGAAGCATGACAGCTGCAATCAGATTGGGATCTAATGAGTATGTTGTTGCATTTTTTACAATCAAACCACACCATTGCTGGATTTCCAATGGATATAAAGAGGAGATTGAGCATAATAATTTCGAATCATTTGAATTTTCAATGAAAATAGATGAAAATTCAGTATTTTTTTCTGGAGAAGCCGAAACAATTTCAAATGGGGAAAGTAGCCTGGTTGCAGCAAAAATCAGAAAAAAGGATCCAAATATCACACCAAAAAAAATTTTATAAATAGATATCATAATGAATGAGCTCCAGGTTCAAATCTGCCTAACAACATAATAGCACAATAGTTCTATAAATACAAGAAAAAAAGAGGTATTTCAAATTGTAGAAATACCTCGTAAATCAGCGAGAAGATTATTCTTTTTCTTCTAATTCGCGTTTGTGTGCATTGATGATTTCTTGTTGAAGGTGTGCAGGTACTCGTTCGAAATGATCAAATTCCATATCGAAAATACCTCGACCACCTGTTAAAGAGCGAAGTTGAGTAGTGTACCGTAGCATTTCTGCCATAGGAACCTGGGCAGTGACAACGGAACGACCTTTATCGGTATCCATACCCTGTACACGGGCACGTCTGGTGTTTAAGTCACCGAGAATATCACCCATATTATTCTCTGGAACAATGATTTTAACATTCATTATCGGTTCCATGAGAACTGGACCAGCGTCCTGGAAGGCGATTTTGAAGGCTTCGCGACCAGCGATTTCAAAGGCAACAGGTTTTGAATCCACTGGGTGCTCTTTTCCATCAAAGACTGATACACGAACACCATAAACAGGATAACCAGCGATAATACCGTCCTTCATTGTTGATAAAATACCCTTTTGGATAGAGGTAAAGTAGGATTGAGAAACAGCACCACCAAAAACATCCCAGGTCATTTCAAATTCACCTTCAGAAGGAAGTGTTTTCAGGTGAACTTCACCAAATTGACCAGCACCACCCGTTTGTTTTTTATGGCGGTAGACGCCTACACCTTCTTTGGTAATGGTTTCTTTATAAGCAACTTTAGGTTCAGTGGTATTAATATTTAATTGGAATTTGGAAGATGCTCTTCTAACAGCGACTTCTATATGCTGATCGCCCATACCTTGCAATACTGTTTGGCGGGTTGAGGCTTCCATTGTCCATGATAGAGTCATGTCTTCTTCACAAAGACGGTTTAAAACTGTACTGATTTTTGCCGAGTCTTGCTGAGTTTTTGGAGAAACAGCAACACGGTATAAAGCATTCGGATATTTGGCAGAAGGCAAAATAATCGGGGTGCTTTTATCACCGAGGGTATTGCCTGTGACAGTTTCGGACAATTTTGGGACGATCGCAATATCACCAGCATGAACTGTCTTTACAGGAATATTTTCCTTACCTCTTGGTATACTGACGGTTCCAAATCTCTCTTCAACACCTTTGTCATGATTCCATACACGCGAATCGGAATTGACTGTACCAGAATAAACGCGGAAGTAAGTTTGCTTTCCCACAAAAGGATCTGCGGTGGTTTTCCATACATAAGCAACTAATGGGCCAGAATCAGATGAGGAAATCTCAACTTCAATATCTTTATTTGTCGCTTTGTAAGGACCAGCATCAACTGGAGAAGGCATAAGGTTGATGATGGCATTTAATAATGGCACCAGTCCAATCTGAAGGGTTGCAGAAGCAACAAACACTGGGACAAAACTTCCCTGTTTGATTACAGATTTTAAACCACGAGATATTTCTTCTGGTGAAAGGACACCTGCTTCGAAGAATTTTTCCATTAAATCATCAGCACCTTCAGCAGCAGCTTCAATAATTGTTGCATGTGCTTCTTCTGCGGCTGCTTTAAATTCAGCTGGAATCTCCACACTCTCGGTTCCAATGCCTTTGAATGCTTTCATGGTGACCAGGTCAATAACACCTTTGAAATCTGTTTGCTCCCCCCAGGGGAATTGTAACGGAAGCAATCTGGCATCAGATAATTCCTGGAATGAATCAAAAATCTTTTTAAAATTGGCATTCTCACGATCCATTTTATTGATCAAAACAAAGCGTGGGATATTCTTTTCTCCACTATAATTCCAGGCTAATTCGGTTCCAACTTCAATACCTGCAACGGCATCTACTAAAATAATTGCACCGTCGGAGACACGTAAAGCGGAAATTTCTTCACCAAGAAAATCTGTATAACCGGGCGTATCAAGAATATTTATTTTATGATCGTAGTATTCTACAGGTAAAACAGAGGTGTAAATGGATATACTGCGACGCTGTTCCTCTTCGTCAAAATCGGAGATGGTTGAGCCGTCTTCAATTTTACCCATACGATTGATCGCACCTGTAAAATTTAATAATGCTTCTCCTAAAATTGTTTTACCAGCGCCACTATGAGATGCGAATGTAATATTACGAATTGACTCGGTCTTATATTCTTTCATGAACCTAACCCTTCTAAAAATTTTATTTTCTAACTAACCTCTCAAACCAAACATTATGATGGTAAAAAAGGCAGATTGTCAAGGAATTCAATCAAAACGTCATTATTATATCAGTGATAACCAGATTCTTCGAGTGACTTGCAAATAAAAAGACTATTTTCAGATTTAAGATTGAGAAAATTTAGAAAAATATTATCGAGAAATCGATTTCACCATTTTCCAGGCAGGTTCTATTACATTCTGTAATTTGTTATTATGATCGCGATAAGACCATTCTCCTGGTTCAGACCCGACAATCTCAAACCCTAATCTTTCATAAAGGAGAATAGCTCGATTATTTGTTTTCGCGACATTTAGTGTGATTTCCCGAAAATTTCGCTTTACTAGATCATTTTCAACGACCCGGATTATACGAGACCCCAGACCTGCGTTTCTAAATTCCGGTTTAATCCTGAATGCATATAAATATGAGCTGAAAAAACCATCAGCAAGATCTTTCCTTACAGAATTGAGTTGTATAAAAACCTGACCGATGACACCAACTTGAGGAAGATCTGCAACCCAGAGAACATTTTTTCCCTGGTTTCTATTTTTATATGCATTCAAATAAACCTGGCGCAGATGTATATATTCTCCATTCCATTCCAATTGAGGTAAATCAGAAAAAATCAAATGGCGAATGATGACTTTATTTATCCATAGAGTTGATTCTGATTGATTAATTTGGATTGGTTCACTTTTCATGTTCGGTTAATGAAGCAATCACTTCATCCAGTAAGATATTTTCATGTTCGATGGAAAGAATTTCCTCGTCCAACCAGGCTCTGCGAAGTCGGGAAAGGATTCTCTTGTAAATAGGTCCAGGTACGATCCCAAATTTTTGTAAATCTTCTCCACTGGTGAACGGTTTTACTTTCTTCCAATGAGAAATATATTTATAAATCAATTCACAAATTTGATGATCTTCAATTGTATGGTAGAGGATAAAAAGTACATATGGAGTTAAGGAATCTAGATACTCGGTGATTTCGCTTGGTCTCCTATTCACCAATTGAAAAATCAGTCTTAGAGACTGCTGGGCTTTTAAACTGGACTCTGTAACGATCGCAGGAGTGCGTAACCTTTTGCAGATTGGCCGGAGATTCGTATCTAGATTCATGAACCAGGTGATGGAAGCCAGAATAATATTTATTTTTGATGTTTCATTGACTGGTGAAATTTGCCAGATCGGATCAATTGGCAATTTTAATATTTTAACCATTTTTTCAATAGTTTCCGAATTGATGCTTAAATTCGGATGAATTTCTTTCAGGAGATTTAACTCCTGTAAGCGAATTAAGGCTGGCTTCGGATCCGATTCGGAAAGGATCAGATTCAATTCATGTCTCAATCTGTCACCTGAAACCTGGTCGATTAAATCTCTGGCTTCTTCCATCAATTGGAACGTGCGATCTTCAATCTGAAAATTAAATCTTTGTTCAAAGCGAATCGCCCTTATCAACCTGGTTGGATCATCGACAAATGATAATGAATGCAAAACTTTGATCAAGCCCGATTCAAGATCATCATATCCACCCCAGTAATCATATAATTCACCATAATGGTTTCCATCCAATCTGAGGGCCAGTGTATTAATGGTGAAATCTCTGCGATGCAAATCCAGTTTAATACTACTTCGTTCTACTTGAGGAAGAGCAGTTGGAAAATCATAAAATTCAGTACGTGCACTGATAAGATCAAGGGTTTCTGGCAGGTCAAAAAAATCCACGTCTGAAAATTCTGGATAAGATCCCATTAAATTTTGATGAATATCAGAAATTTGCCATTTAGCTGTTCCAAAACGTTTATGGGTGTTGACTTTACCACCAAACTGTTTTAATAAACTCTGGGTAAATTGAATAGCATCACCTTCAACAACAAGATCAAAGTCTAATGAAGGACGATTCAGAATAAGATCCCTGACAAATCCTCCTACAATATAAATTGCTGTTTTTTGTTGTTGGGCATGTTTCGCAATCAGATTCAAAAGAGCGATATGCCCTTTAGGAAGTGCCGAATTCAGCTTAGCAGACAGGTTCTTTCTATCCACAAATGTAGATTTTGGTTTACCGATGGCTTTCAATAAATCTGTTCTTGTAATGATCCCTACAATTGAACCATTATTCTTATCCAGTACAGGGATTTGACCCCAGCCAGATTCAGTCATAACCTGTTGCACTTTATCGAGAGAATCCTTTACCTCAACAAAAATTTCACCTGTATCCATCAGGCTGGCAGCAGTTAGATTCATCTTATGAGAAATAGATCGTTCTACGCTTCGGCGGTTGAGTAAACCAACAATTTTCCCATCGGATACTACAGGATATCCTTCATATCCATAGCGTTTCATTAAGAGGGAAGCTTCCTCAGCACTTGTTTGAGGGGTGATAAGCAATGGTTTTTTGGACATAATTTGAGCAGCTGAAATTGCTGGTTCCACAAATTCGTGTAGCTTTTCAATTAATTGCGTGTAAATATTCTCAATGTGTGGTTCTCCATTATCTACCTGGATTAAAGCAGCAGCTGCTCTGGGGTGGCCGCCACCACCAAATTGTTGAGCAATTTTGCCAACGTTTATCTGGTCGGTGGTTGATCTGGCAATTAATCGCAGCCCTTCCTGCGATTTCACCAATAAAAATAAAGCCTCAGGGTCCAGTAAATCCCTTATTTTGTGTGCAATACTGGAAATCTCCTCATCCAGGTCACTGGCATCTGCCATTGCAGTTACAATTCTATTTCCGTGGATATCGAAATGTTGGGTCCGCATCAGTAAGCGATCGTATACAGCTCGTTGTTGATCAGACAACGGGGGATTGAGATATTGATTTGCTATTGCCAGACTTGCACCTTTTTCAATCAAGAAAGCGGCAGCGTGTAAATCTTTTGGTGTTGTGTTGGCATAAGATAATGACCCGGTGTCTTCATAAATTCCAAGCAAAAATAAGGTTGACAGGAAGATAGAAAGCGTACCATTTCTCTTTTTCAATTCCTCCACTAAAATCGTTGTGCAACTACCGGTACTTTCAAAAACGGTTGTCCATTGTTTTGGTAAATCTTTTTTCTTTTGGTGATGATCGATGACATGAACTGTCGTAAATTTTGAAATCCCTTTCAAGGTGACCAATGCTTGCGTGTCCACGAGTGTAATGTGGTCAATTTTGATGGGAGAAATTTCTTTATATTGATGAAGCGGTAACTCATTTCCGCAAAGATCCAGAAATGCTCGCACATTTCGATTAATTCGATTTGGCAGGATTGCTATTGCCTTTTCATCCAGTAAGGCAGCTGCTGTTAATGCAGCGATTGCATCGAAATCTGCTTGTTCATGAGTCAGAATAATATCCATAATTTCATTTTATCATTTTCTAGATCTGGAAACATCTAATGTTTTGATTGAAATTGGTAATTCTTTTGGTATGATTCAATTCGGAGATAACTATGACACAAAAACTGAGTCAACAAGAAGTTTTAAGATATTCACGACACTTACTGATTCCCCAAGTAGGATTATCAGGGCAACAAAAATTAAAAGATGCCAATGTGTTGATTGTTGGAACGGGAGGATTGGGATCACCTATTTCATTGTATCTGGCTGCTGCTGGGGTAGGAACGATTGGGCTGGTTGATTATGATGTCGTTGAGGACTCAAATTTACAACGGCAGGTCATTCACTCAACGAAAAAGATTGGTGCTCCAAAAGTTGAATCAGCCAGACAATATCTAGAAGATTTGAATCCGTTCGTTAAAATTGAAACATTTAATGAAATGTTATCAGCGGAGAATGTTGAAAAAATAGGAAAAAATTATCAGATCATCGTGGATGGTAGTGACAACTTCAGCACCCGTTATCTATTGAATGATTATTGTGTTTTTCATAAAAAACCTTACATATATGGATCGATCTTTCGTTTTGAAGGACAGGTAAGTGTATTTGATGCCCAACATGGTCCTTGTTACCGATGCATATTCCCGACACCACCACCTCCAGGGGTTGTTCCAAGCTGCGGCGAAGGGGGTGTCTTTGGAGTTTTACCTGGCACTGTTGGCACTATTCAAGCAACAGAAGTAATTAAACTTTTACTCGGATTAGATAATACTCCTTATGGGAAATTGTATCTTTATGATGCAATTGACCTTTCTATTCAAACCATTCAACTGCGAAAGAATCCCAATTGTAAAATTTGTGGCACCCATCCAGATATTTTATCACTGCAGGATACAGAATTTTTTTGTGAAATTCATGGAAATGAAAATCCTCCTCTACCGGAGTGGGGATGGAGTGTACAGGAATTAAAGACATCTATTGATTCCGGAAAAAAAATTCGTCTGATTGATGTTCGCGATCCAGTTGAGCGAGAAGTCGCTATGATTCCCAATAGTGAAAATATACCCTATGAGAGAATCAATTCCGAAATGATTACAGATAAAAATATTCCTGTCGTTTTTTATTGTCGCAATGGAATTCGATCAGGAAGAGTTGTACAAAAACTGCGAAATTCAGGATTTCAGAATATATTTAACCTCATTGGTGGTACAAATGCCTGGGTAAGGGAAATAGACCCGGAATCTTATTTGTACTGATAGAAGGCAGTAATGATGGAAAAAAATAAAAATTTATCTTTGATGGCAGTTTTAGCTCATCCAGATGATGAAACTTTTGGTATGGGGGGCACCTTGGCAAAATACGCCCATGATGGTGTGGATGTGTACCTGGTTTGCGCCACACGGGGAGAAGTGGGGGAAATGGATGAAGAATATTTAAAGGGATTTAATTCTCCAGCTGATAGAAGAGAATATGAACTTCGTTGCGCTGCAAAAAATTTGGGGATAAAAGAAGTAATTTTTCTGAATTATCGTGATTCTGGTATGGCTGGATCAGAACATAATCATCATCCTGATTCATTATTTTCAGCAAATCTTGAGAAAGTTGCTGAGGAAGTTGTCCAGATTGTTCGCCGGGTTCAGCCTGATGTTGTTATTACTTTTGATCCAATTGGCGGGTACAGGCACCCAGATCATGTAAAAATTCATGAAGCGACGGTCAAAGCTTTTAAACTTTCTGCAGATCCAACTTATCAGGATCAGCTAAATCAACAACCTTATCAGATTAAGAAATTGTATTTTCATAGTATTCCTAAAGATTTTCTGAGATGGACAGTCCGATTATTGCGCCTGGTTGGAAAAGACCCCAGAAAATTTGGAAAAAATAAAGATATCGATCTTGTTTCGATTGCAGAAGTACATTTTCCAACGCATGCGATCATTCATTACGCCAAGGTAGCTAAACGACGTGATGAAGCCTCTGCATGCCATTCCAGCCAGGGTGGAAGTCGGGTGAGTGGTGGATTGATGGGTTGGCTACAAAAGATTTTAGGAAGTAAAGATCGTTTTATGAGAGCATTTCCTGAGCCTTTTTCAGCAGAAAAAATAGAAAAAGACCTTTTTCAAGGGATTTAAATGAGTAGAATGGGAACTTTATTTTCCCATTCTACTTCAGTAAAATTTCATTTTGCTTCAAATACAAGGTTGTTAGAATCCTTTGACACAACAACTTCTTGCCCACCCTTTATCTCGGATGTGAGCAATTTCATCGCTAAAGGATCCATGATTTCTCGCTGAATAGACCTTTTCAGTGGACGAGCTCCAAATTCAGGATCATAACCGACCTCAGCAAGATATTCCAGTACTTCTGGCTGAAGCGTAATGGTTAATCCTCTATCTTTCAATCTTTCAGTTAAGAAACCTAACTGAATTTTGATAATTTGCTTCAGGTCATCCCGGGTCAACCGATGGAAGGTGATTATTTCATCGATTCGGTTCAGGAATTCTGGCCGGAAATGATTCTGGAGAATTTCATGAACCTTTTCCAGGCTGATGTTTTCATCCTGGTACCAGATTCCACCTCCTAAGTTACTGGTCATGATCACCACTGTGTTTTTAAAATCAACAGTTCTCCCATGTCCATCGGTCAATCGACCATCATCCAATAATTGAAGTAAAACATTGAAAACTTCAGGGTGTGCTTTTTCTATTTCATCAAACAGAATGACACTATATGGCCGTCGGCGAACCGCTTCAGTTAACTGTCCACCTTCATCATAACCAATATAACCAGGAGGGGCACCAACCAATCGTGATATTGTGTGTCCTTCCTGGTATTCACTCATGTCAATTCGGATCATTGATCGCTCATCATTAAACAAAAACTCGGCTAATGCGCGTGCGAGTTCAGTTTTTCCAACACCGGTTGGCCCAAGGAAAATAAATGAACCGATCGGACGGTTTGGGTCCTGTAAACCTGCTCGCGCGCGGCGTACAGTGTTAGAAACGGTATTGATAGCATTATTCTGTCCGATAACACGTTTATGGAGCTCTTCTTCCATGTGCACTAATCGCTGCATCTCAGCTTCCAATAAACGAGTCACGGGTATACCTGACCATCTGGAAACAACGCCTGCTATTTCTTCTGCATCTACTTCTTCTTTTAACAATGCTGATACCCCTTGAAGTTGTTTTAGCTTTTCCTCAGCGGTTGAGCGTTTTTCGGATAATTCCCTTAATGTCCCATAACGTAAACGTGCTGCTTTTTCAAGATCAGAATATCGTTCGGCTTTTTCTATGTCCAGATTTGTATTTTCAATTTTCTCTTTAATATCTCTTAATTCAGATATCGCTGCTTTTTCCATATTCCAGCGTGCACTCAATTGCCTCGATTCTTCGCGTAGATTTGCAAGATCATGTTCAATTTTCTTAAGTCTTTCTTTACTGGCAATATCAGTTTCTTTCGTCAATGCCTGTCGTTCAATTTCCAACTGCATGATATCTCGATCTATTTCATCTAATGCTTGCGGTTTGGAGTCAATTTCTGTTCTTAAACGGGCAGCTGCTTCATCGATAAGGTCGATAGCTTTATCCGGCAATTTGCGATCTGAAAGATAGCGGTTTGATAATGTTGCAGCTGCAATTACTGCTGGATCAGTGATCCTCACCCCGTGGTGAACTTCATAACGATCTTTTAATCCCCGTAAAATACTGATCGTATCTTCCACGGAAGGTTCTTTAATCATGACAGGCTGGAATCGACGCTCAAGGGCAGCATCTTTTTCCACATGTTTACGATACTCATCCAGGGTTGTTGCCCCAATCATATGCAACTCACCGCGCGCCAACATGGGTTTTAACATATTACCGGCATCCATTGCACCTTCAGCTGCTCCTGCGCCAATAACAGTATGCATTTCATCAATAAACAGGATGATCTGCCCTTCAGCATTCTGTATTTCTTTTAATACTGCTTTTAATCTTTCTTCGAATTCTCCGCGGTATTTTGCACCTGCAACCAGGGCACCCATATCCAATTGAAATAGAGTCTTATGTTTTAACCCCTCAGGTACATCGCCATTAACAATACGTTGTGCTAATCCTTCTACAACGGCAGTTTTACCTACACCAGGTTCGCCGACTAATGCTGGATTATTTTTACTGCGACGAGATAAGATTTGTATGATTCTTCGAATCTCTTCATCTCTGCCAATAACAGGATCCAGCTTCCCCTGACGTGCCATAGATGTGAGATCTCGTCCATATTTTTCTAATGCCTGATAAGTATCCTCAGGATTTTGACTGGTAACACGTTGATTTCCCCGTATTTCCACCAGTGCTTTCAAGACAGCATCCTTTGTTATGCCAAATTGCTTTAACAAAGATGCATCAGAACTTTCTGTCAAGGCGAGTAATATATGTTCGGTAGAAACATAATCATCTTTCATGCCTTTTGCAAATTTTTCTGCGCTATTTAGTGAGTCATTCGCAGGTTTGGATAGACCAACTTGTCCAGTTGCACCAAAAATTTTTGGACGTTTTTCTAATTCTTTCTGAATTTCATCTCTTAAGGCAATAATACTTCCAGCGATTTTGGTAATAATGGCTGGAACTATACTCTCATCCTGCCTTAATAATGCAGCTACTAAATGGATATTTTCAATATTTTGATGATTAGTTTCCTGTGCAATTTCCTGGGCATTAATTATTGCCTGTTGTGCTTTTTGTGTAAATTTTTCCAAGTTCATTCTTAACTCCTGCTAACCTTATCATTCTTTTTTATTGTAATCTTCTATTATCAGCTAAAGGTTAACAAAAAATAAGAATATTATATGCACACCAACCAAAAGAAATGCGCAAGGAAAAATTTTATAATTTGATAATGCCACCACAAAATTCACAAGAATATTGTTCCATTCCCCGAAGAATAGGCATGGCTATTGTTGCGCCACATTGTGGACAAATGGTTGGTGCATTTTTTATTTTCTCTATGACTTCTTTATCAACTTCTTTGGTTCGGTTCTTTTCAAAATCACCTGATTGAACCTTATTTATCAATCCCTTCCAATCCTCACAGTTTTGATTGTGGATATGAAATTGTGCAGAATTGTATTGTGCACCTGAGGTAAAATTGATATCTAGAAAATCCTGGTTTTTAAATATTCCTTGTTTTGTTGTTTGAACAGATTCGATCATTTGTACTGGAATATCAATCAGTACCTCTTGACGTAATTCTCTCTCCTTAGTGATGAAAAGGAATTTCTTGGTTGCTACTTCTTCTTTTTGTTCGAAGAAAATGCGTTGATCTGTTAAATACAGTATACCTCCAGGGTCATCTTTATCCTCTTTTCCATCTCTGGTCCAAACAGCCTTTACCCCCATAATCAGAAATTCATGCATAAGCAATTTAATATTGGAGGATTCAAACTCCTTTACAGTCCATTCAATATTCAGGAGATTTTTAGTAAAAGAATTTAATTCTCGTTCAAATGAATCATACATTCCACGTAAAAGAGCTTCAGAAGAAGATACTTTTTTTGATAAATTTTCAACACTCACTTTTAGAGAATTGAGTATTTGTCGTGTTAGAGTAACATTATTTGGATTGGCAGAGGCTTTAACCAACTGTTGTTCGATTGGTTTAATATCTACTTTTAAATGGATTAATTCCTGGTTAAGCCTAATTTTGGTTGTTGTGTGAATTGGTTGCCAGCGTTTAACAAAATCCTTGGCATTTACCTCAAGGGTAGTGTCAAATATGTAGTTTTTTTGGCGAAGATCGCTAATGCGTTTATTTAAACCATTTACTTTGGTTTGTAAATCTTCCAATTTATCATGAATTGAAGACAAATTTACTTTGCTTTGTAAATCATTAACTTCCCTTTGCATTGTTACTAAATCTTTCTTCAATTGATCTAAAGGTGAGATCGGTGTTGGTGTTTGGCTCATGTTAACCTCTCTATAAAAAGTTTTATGAATAATTAATTATCGAAGTTTTCAAAAATTATTCTCAAATTTGACCAAAATTGATTTTGAAACTGCTCGTTCCATCTTTCCAGAAATTTTTCATGAATTTTAATTTTTCGGTTTTTAATTTCATCGATTAGATAAGTAATTCCTGGTTTTATAAAGTTAAATGGACCGGCTTGACCATAAAATTTGTTGATTCTTTGTTTTTCCTCATCTAAAAAGCTATCAAGGTCTGTCAGCCAGACATCGTAATCATGAATTTCGCCTAAATCATCCTGGAATTTTTTCATGGTGGAAATAAATGAATCTAATTGGGGATAAATTGGGTTAAATAATTCTGTTGTGTAACGCAGGTTTTTCATCGCAATTCTTAAACTATGTAAGGCTTCTGTATTATCTGGGCTGGTTATAAAAGGAACATAAGAAAAACATATTTTGGTTAATTTTTCAATTTCTAAATAGCTCAACCGTTTTAACTCATTCGGTAGAGAAAAACTTTCAGTATCAAAAGGATTGTTATCGATAAATAATTGAATTTCTGTCAAAGTTTTTTCTTTTTCAAAATTCAGTATTGATTGCTTGACACCATTTTGTTTTTTTTCTCGCAGTTGTTGTTTCCTGAGTAATAATCTTTGTAGTCCAGTCAGATACTTTTGTTCTGAAATGTTCGATATTTCTTTTTCAAGGAATGCAATCTGAACATCTAAATCCCTTTCCTTTGTTAATGATTTAGTCAGTTTTTTAAATGAGATAAACCATCTTTTTGAGGTTTTTTTACCAATAAAAGGGGAGAAAACGGTTAAAGTGTTACGAATTCTTCGACTCATGACCCGGGTATGATGTAAGAATTCAATATTTCCATCATATACAATACCCTCAATTTGATTTTCCAAGTAAGATATCTGGGATGTAAACAAGTCTGCAACATAAGATCTTATGATAATTTTTTCGGAGGTTTCCACAAAATACTCCTTTCTTGAAATATGTGTATCAATTATCCATAAAATCAATCATATATTCAAATAAATATGCGCTTCATTTTCTGAAGCGCATATTTATTGTTTTCCTGTTATTCATTATTTAAAATCTAGCTTATCATCTTCTTCATCAACTTCTAATTCCATTAATTCACCGGTTGCAATAAAAACAGTTCTTTCACAAATGTTTGTTACCCTATCAGCCAGTCTTTCAAGATTATGTCCGACCCAAATTATCAAGTTAGAATTATCTACATTCAAAGGATCACTCATCATTAATTCAACTGCTTTGTGATAGACATCTTCATAAATTCGATCAACAGCATCATCTTCATAAGGAATTTGAGCTGCAGTTTTAGCATCTTCATTGATGAAGGCGGTGAGTGCTTTATGAAGCATTCCGATTGCCAATTCAGCCATTGTTTCAATTTCTTTGATAGGTATTTTTAATTCCACATTTTCTAATTTAACTGCAACCTTTGCAATCCCTTTGGCATAATCACCCATACGTTCCAATTCACTGATCACATCTAACATGGATGCTAATTCTCTCAGGTCACGAGCCATAGGCTGTTGGGTGGCTATCACTATCAATATTGCATTTTCAATAGAAAACCTTTTATCGTTGAGTTCAATGTCATGTTGATAAATTTGCTTTGCCAGTTTAGCATCTCTCATTTTGAGAGCATTTACGGATTTATGGACAGCTTCTTCTACCATGCTGCCAAGTAATAAGACTTCATCTTTAATATTTTGAATTTTTTGAGAGAATAGTTTCCTGGACATAAAATGACCTTTCAAATGAATTGAATTAACCAAATCTTCCCGATATGTAATCTTCTGTTAATTTGTCTTTAGGGTTGGTGAAGATTATTTGTGTAAAATCATGTTCCACCAAATACCCTGCACGATCCGGCAACATATTAAAAAATGCAGTGTAATCTGAAGCACGGGCGGCCTGTTGCATATTGTGAGTAACAATCACGATTGTATATTTCTGTTTCAATTCTTGCATTAATTCTTCAATTTTCAAAGTAGCGATTGGATCCAAAGCAGATGCAGGCTCATCCATCAAAATTATTTCAGGCTCTACCGCTAGAGCCCTGGCAATACATAATCTTTGTTGTTGACCACCTGACAGAGAAAGCCCAGACTTGTGTAAGTCTTTATTGACCTCATCCCATAAAAAAGAATCTTTCAAGCTTTTTTCAACGATCTCATCTAGTTGATTTTTATTTTTTATTCCATGGGCTCTAGGACCATAGGCAACATTTTCATAAATGGACTTGGGAAATGGATTAGGACGTTGAAAAACCATCCCTATTTTTTTCCTTAAGGTGACTGGATCGAGCTCGAGAATATTTTCGCCATCCAGGATTATTTCCCCTTTTGTAGAAACAGATGCAATTAAGTCATTCATACGATTAAAGGATCTTATGAATGTGCTTTTTCCGCATCCAGACGGTCCAATAATGGCTGTAATTTGCCGTTCTGGAATTTCAAAATTGATATCCCTCAAAGCCTGGAATTTGCCATAAAAAAAATTAAAATTTTTTACTGATATTTGTATTTTCATTGAACTCGAAACCAAGATTTCCTTATATAGTTATTTTATCTTAACCGGAAAATAAAATAAAAAAGAATTTAAAAGCACACATAATCCACATCATACGATTTTACCCCTCCTCCATTAATAAGAGTTCAAATTCATGTTAATAGAATGTAAATAATTTCTAAGACAAATGCCATGGTCAAAATTTGAAATTTTGGTGTAAAAGATGAATTATTCATATTGATAAAATTAACAATTATTAACAAATTGATCCATTTCATTCAACAAACCTTAACCTCCTCTTAAATCCCAGTTAAGTTTGATGCGTTATCCTTTCAACATGACAAAACGCAAAAGTTAAAAAAGGAGAAAAAGAATGTTGCGTAAGAATATTGTTTCATTATTATTGGTTTTAGTTATGTCGTCATTAATACTGTCTGCTTGTAGCGGTTCAAAAGTTACCCCAGCACCCAGTCAACCGCAAGTAAATCAAGTTGAATCTACAAAAGCTTCAGAACCTGAACCTGTTAGTAGTTCAGCATTAGTTGCTTTAGAAGGAGACGTTATCGCAGATGGATCGAGCACCGTATTTCCGATCACAACAGCAGTAGCAGAAGAATTCGCTCTGGTGGCACCGAATGTACGTGTATCAGTAGGGTTATCAGGAACGGGTGGAGGTTTCAAGAAATTCTGTGTTGGAGAAACAGACATAAGTGATGCATCGCGACCTATAAAAGATTCGGAAAAAGAAATCTGCCAGTCCAACAATATTGAATATGTTGAATTCCTGGTAGCTATGGATGGTTTGACTGTAATGATTAATCCAGAGAATGATTGGATAAACGAATTAACAGTTGATCAATTAGCAGCTTTATTAGGTGACAGCAGCACAATCAAAAAATGGTCTGATCTGGATCCGAGTTTTCCGGCCGAAAATATCCTGTTCTTCATTCCTGATCCCGACTCCGGAACGCGCGATTACATGGAAGAAATCGTAGAAAAAGTAACCGGTGACAAAGATTTACGCCAGGATGAAAATACGACCTTCTCCAGTGATGACAATGTATTGTTGGATGGCATCGGGAATGAAAAATATGCTTTTGGTTTCTTTGGCTATGCATATTACATCAATAACAAAGACAAAGTAAAAGCAGTTCCGATTGTGAATAAAGATGGCAATACAGTATTACCGAGCGACGAAACAGTACAAAATGGTACATACAACCCATTATCTCGACCGCTGTTCATCTACCTCAATCAAAACAGTCTGATGACCAAACCTCAGGTAGTTGAGTTTGTGCGCTACTTCTTCAGTGCAGAAGGTGGACCAGCCATCATGAGTGATGTAGGTTACAGCATGCCACCAACTGGAACTTATGAAGAAAACTTAAAATTGTTGGAAAATTCGCTGAATTAAATTTAGTTATCACTATAAAAAATTGAGAGACAGGTGAATTCACCTGCCTCTCAATTTATGAAACTATCTTAGGTTAGTATTTATGCAAACACAAAATAGCAAATTATCTTCGTTTTTTTCATTTACGAAAGATCCAAAAATTAGAAATTTCAGAGAAAAAATTATTGCAATTTCACTTTTTGGATGTGGAGTATTCTCAATTTTGGTAACAATAGGAATTATTGTCACATTATTTTCTGAAGCGATAGCTTTTTTCTTGAGACCAGAAGTTGACATTGTGACTTTTTTTACAGGAACGAACTGGCGACCATTGGCCTCAAAAATAAGTCCTGATAATTTCGGTGTCCGACCATTAATTCGCGGGACAATGTTGATTGCAGTTATTTCTGGGGCAATCGCAATTCCTCTAGGCCTTGGCAGCGCTATTTTTTTAAGTGAATATGCTTCGGACAAATTAAGAAGTGTCTTAAAACCTTTACTCGAATTATTAGCTGGAATTCCAACAGTTGTTTACGGTTATTTTGCGCTTTCATTCATTACACCAATCCTGAAACAGGTTTTGGAAAATAGCTTTGGTATTAAAGTAAGTTTTTTTAATGCATTCAGTGCAGCTGTCGTGGTTGGAATCATGATTATTCCAATGGTCGCGTCAATCAGTGAGGATGCTATGCGGGCAGTTCCTCGATCTCTGCGGGAAGGTGCATATGCGTTAGGGGCAACAAGATTTGAAGTCTCTACAAAAGTTGTCGTACCCGCTGCTTTGAGTGGAATCATATCAGCCTTCATTATTGGAATATCAAGAGCAGTCGGTGAGACAATGGCAGTTACGATTGCAGCCGGAGCCACTCCACGAATGACTTTAAATCCATTGGATAGTGTACAAACAATGACTTCTTTTATTGTTCAGGTAAGTTTTGGAGATGCACCTGCAGGCTCGATAAATGGTCAATCTATTTTTGCTGTTGGAGCAACCTTATTTGTTATGACCTTTGTTATGAATATCGTCAGTGCGGTTATCTTAAAAAGGTTCAGAGAGGTCTATGACTGATGCAAATACAAAATACACTTTCTAAAGGTAAAGAAATTTATAAAGATAACATTTCTAGTCGAAACCGAGCAGAAAAAATATTTAATATTTTGCTCTTGTTTTCAGTACTTTTTGGTTTATTAATGCTGACAGTCTTATTAATTGACATTGCGGTGGAAGGATTTTCCTGGGTACGACCAGAATTATTCGAAAATTATCATTCACGAAAACCCGAAAACGCTGGCATGAAATCTGCCATAGCAGGGAGTCTGATTGTAATTGGCTTGACTGGATTGTTCAGTTTCCCAATAGGCGTAGGGGCAGCAATTTATTTAGAAGAATATGCTCCTCAAAATAAGTTAACTGGTTTTATTAATCTAAATATCAACAATTTGGCTGGTGTCCCATCGATTGTTTATGGCATGCTGGGTTTAGTAGTTTTTGGAAGAATGTTTGATTTGTTCAAAGAAGGCAGTTTTTTGGTTGAATTCTTGAAGATTCCAATTGAAAGTGGTGCTATTGGAGGTTGGAATTTCAATCTTTTTGGTTTACCCTGGCTTGAAATTCACCTCCCATTTGGGCGGAGTATGGTTGCCGGTGCATTGACAATGACTTTATTGATCCTGCCAGTTGTTATTATCGCAGCCAGAGAGGCAATTCGAGCTGTACCACCCTCAATTCGGGAAGGTGGTTATGCTTTAGGGACCACAAAATGGCACGTTATCAAATCATTGGTATTACCTATTGCATTTCCTGGAATCTTAACGGGCATGATCTTATCCCTTAGCCGAGCAATTGGTGAAACAGCTCCATTGATTATTATGGGTGCATTTACCTATGTACCTTTTTTACCAAAATCTGTGTGGGATCAATTTACTGTTATTCCAATTCAAATCTATAACTGGATAACATTACCTCAAACTGAGTACCGAGTACATTTAGCTGCAGCAGGAATTTTGGTACTGTTATTAATATTATTCTTGATGAATGGAATTGCAATATATCTTAGAAAAAAGTACGAGATTAAGTGGTAAATATGAACCTGGTATCAAATATCCAATCTTACTCAATAAATTTTCATGAAAATGCTACTATCATTCGTGCAAATCAGCTAAATATCTTTTATAGTGGAAAATTGGTTGTAGAAAATTTCAGCTTACAGGTTCCAAAAAATAAAATTACAGCATTAATTGGCCCTTCAGGTTGTGGAAAAAGTACAGTAATACGTTCATTTAATCGGATGAATGACATAATTCCCGGATTCTCCTTACAAGGAGAAATAAAATATCAAGGAAAAAATATTTACTCATCTTTGGAAGACCCTGTTCGAATTCGTCGGCAAATTGGTATGGTTTTTCAAAAACCCAATCCATTTCCTAAAAGTATTTATGAAAATGTTGCTTTTGGTGCAAGAATCAACAAGTATCAGGGTAACCTGGATGAATTAGTTGAATATAGCTTAATTCAAGCTGCACTATGGGATGAAGTTAAAGACAAATTAAAAGAAAGTGCTTATGCGTTATCAGGCGGCCAACAGCAAAGATTGTGTATTGCTCGTGCGATTGCTATCTCACCAGATATCTTGTTAATGGATGAACCAGCCTCCGCTCTTGATCCAATCGCAACTTTGAAAATAGAAGAATTGATGTGGGAGTTAAAAGAAAAATATACGATTGTAGTCGTCACCCATAATATGCAACAAGCCAGTAGAGTTTCCGATTACACTGCGTTTATGAGTTTAGATCGTGAAAAAATCGATGCCAGAGTTGGTGTATTAATTGAATTTGATGAAACAACCAAATTATTCACGAATCCTAAATTGAAAGAAACTGAGGATTATATTACTGGAAGATTTGGATAAAGTTTCACTCTCAATCGTTTTTCGCAATTAATAGATGGCACTGGTATAATATCATGTTGCCAATTCTTAGTTAAAGAGTGATGATAATGCTAGATAAAGTGAAATCAATAGAGGAAAAATACACAGAATTGTCTCTTGCTCTTGAAAACGTGGGAGATGATTATCAAAAAGCAGCTCAAATTTCTAAAGAACGTTCTGATATTGAAGAAGTTTACGAAAAAGCACGAGAATATCGTATCATCTGGGAGCAAATCCAGGAATCAAAGGAATTATTGGATGAAGATGATGAAGAGTTAAAGGAATTAGCTCAATTAGATTTGGAAAATCTGGAACCAAAGTTAGTAAGCCTGGAACATGAACTTAAGAATTTATTGGTGCCTACAGACCCCAGAGATAAAAAAAATGTAATCATGGAAATTCGGGCAGGGGCTGGCGGTGATGAGGCTGCATTATTTGCAGCTGAATTGTTTAGAATTTATTCCAGATATGCTGAAAAAAGAAACTGGAAAATTGAAATTCTGAACTTAAATGAAATAGGAATTGGCGGAATTAAAGAAATTTCATTCAGTGTTAAAGGCTCAGGAGCTTATTCACGATTGAAATTTGAATCCGGAGTTCATCGGGTTCAGCGTGTACCTACGACTGAATCATCTGGTCGGATTCACACTTCCACAGTCACTGTTGCTGTACTGGCTGAAGTTGAAGAATTTGATATTGAAATTCCTGCCTCAGATATTCGTATCGATGTGTTTAAATCTGCCGGTGCTGGTGGACAAAATGTTCAAAAGAACTCCACAGCTGTTCGTATAACACATTTTCCCTCAGGTATGGTTATTGCCTGTCAGGATGAGCGATCCCAATTACAAAATAAACTACGAGCAATGAGTATTCTTAGAGCCCGCCTTTACGAAATTGAAGAAAGCAAACGCAGTAACGAATTGGATGCTGATCGTAAGTTACAGGTGGGAAGTGGGGATCGGTCAGAAAAGATACGAACTTATAATTACCCACAAAATCGAGTGACAGACCATCGAATAAATGTTTCTTCTTATAATTTACCGGCGATTCTCGATGGAGAAATTGATATTTTCATTGATGAACTCTCCATTCGAAGTGAATCCGAGCGATTATCTGCAGTAGGTGAGGATGAGGATTAGTATCGCCGATTGGCGATATCAATCCAGGAAAATTCTTTTTGCAATCAGCGAAACTGCTGATATTGAAGTCAATGCCATTCTGTGTAAGGTTCTCAATAAGGACCTTGCATGGTGCCTGGCAAATTCGAATTTTGTTTTAGATCAACCTACAGTCATTGAATTAAATAGAAAATTTCAATCCTTGCTGACAGGAATACCTTTGCCTTATGTGCTGGGAACAATAGAATTTTTTGGAAATCAATTTTTTGTTGATGAAAATGTATTAATTCCGAGGCCAGAAACAGAACTGTTGGTTGAAACTGCTATTGAATGGATCAATCGACATGATAAAACCAAAAAAGTGGTCGATGTTGGTTGTGGATCAGGTGTAATCATAATAAGCTTATTGAATCATTTTTCCCAAATTAAAGGTTTTGGTATCGATATCTCCAGAAGAGCTTTGAATATATCGAAAAGAAATAAAAAAAATCATGGCATTGAACATTTAGAACTTGTTCAAATGGATTGTTTGAGCGGGATTGGTTCGAAAGTTGATGTGATTGTCGCAAATTTACCGTATATCCCTGAAGATTATTTGAGAGATCTAAAAGTTTCAAAATATGAACCAGACCTTGCATTGAATGGTGGACAAGACGGATTAATGATAATAAATACATTGATTGACCAGATCCCTTCTCACCTTAATTCTCCTGGATTAGCTTTATTGGAGATTCAATTTGACCAATCAGCCCGCGTTATTCAAAAAGCTAAGAATTGCATCCCAAATGCAGCTATTTCGATTATAAAAGATTATTCGTCCCATGACCGCATTATCAAGATTGAGGTGTGAAATGCCAGAAATTATAGATCTTCGCAAATCATTTGAAAAAGCATTAGAAAAATCAGTTTCCATCCTGAATAAAGGAGGGCTTATCGTATTTCCTACTGATACTGTGTATGGATTGGCTGCGAAGTTTGATGAGGATGATGCCATTGAAAGAATTTATAAGGTAAAAGGACGCGATCAAACCAAAGCATTAGCTGTTCTGATAGGAAATGCAGATCAAATTAATATCATTTCTCCCGGAATATCCGAAAGCGCAATGAAATTAACCAGAGTTTTCTGGCCTGGTGCATTAACAATAATTGTCAAAAAACGTGAGGATATTAAAACTCCTTTGTCAATGGATAACTCCATTGGAATTCGGATTCCTGATGATCCATTTGTACGGCAATTATCAGAGTTGGTTGGTCCACTTGCAACAACTTCTGCTAATCGTTCTGGATATCCCAGTACGACCAAAATCGATGAAGTTCTAGAACAAATTGGAGATTGGGTTGATCTGATTGTGGACGGTGGAGAATGTGAAGGAGGAATCCCATCTACCGTTGTAGATTGCCGGTTTGAAGAGATTAAAATCCTTAGAGAAGGAGCAATACCCAAAGAAGAAATTTTTAATAAATTAACAATTGATTTCTAACTGTAAGAATTTTTATGTGAAATCATGAATTTATATTTCATGCTAAAATAAAATTATGTCGTCTACGAATAAAAATACAGGAACCAAAGAACAATCTAAAAAAGAACATTATTTGCAGATTTATTTACCCCTAACATTTTTTTTGTTATCGGTAATTATTACTTCTGTTTTGGTAATCAATATTTCTGGCACACAAACTCAATCCGTACAACATTGGGCAAATATTTCCACGGTTTTATTAATCGTGCCGATCTTTTTTAGCTCTTTATTGGTTCTTGCTATTTTAATTCTTCTGATTATTGGCCAGGCAAAATTATTAAAATGGTTACCCATTCATATTGCAAATTTATATGTGTTTATCATGAAAATTGCTATTCTTATTATGAATAGCTCAAATAAAATAGTTTCTCCATTAATTAATACAAAATCAAAAATTTTCTCACTCAAATCTATATGGAAGAAGGGTAGAATTTAGGTAATTATGAGTCAATCTGAATCTTCTAAAAGTAAAATTTTATTCGTTGGAGGTCTTCTTGGTCTTCTTAGCGGATTGTTAGCTGCTTATTTATTACTTCAACGATCTGAACAAAATGAGAAAAACCTGAGTATCAGCCCAGGTGATGGTGTAAAAGTTGGATTGGGTATTCTTGGTGTTTTAAAATTGATTTCTGATCTTGGTGAAAGAAGTTAATTAAGCTCTACTTACAAACACTTCTCAAAAAACCAGGGGATCAATGAATTCTTCAACTCCAATTTTGCGATATATCGTCGCAGGTAAATTCTCAAGGGATTATCTAATTTTACCGAATGGAAAAACCTGTATAGACATAAAAGGTGGCAGTGGATTTTATACTGCTGCAGGACTTGGATTATGGGACAATGACATAGGTTTATTAGGCATCGTGAATGAAGAATATCCCTTGGAGTGGTTACAGGAAGCAGAAAATCGAGGTTTTGATATTCGGGGGATACAAATATTACAAAATTATTTTGACCAGAGGAATTTTATCGCTTACCCAACAATAGATGACCCTGATTCTAGTAATCCGATTTCCCATTTTTCAAGAATTGGAGAACCCTTCCCCAAAACGCTTTTAGGTTACTCTGGCAATGGAACTAATAATCCAAAAAATAACCTTTCAATGCCAGTGATCAAAATTAAAGATATACCATTTGACTATCTGGATGTTACAGCCGTGCATATTTGTTCAATGGACTACCCTTCACAATCCAGATTACCCTCTTTTTTTCGCCAGGGGCATGTCACTACAATATCATTAATGGCAGCTGATGATTATATGAATCCCTTATATGGAGATTCGGTTCCAACCATTCTAAAAGATATTAGTGCGTTCATATGCACCGAAACACAAATCAGGAATCTTTTTTACGGAAAAACATCTGATTTGTGGGAAATGACATCTGAATTGGACGTGTTTGGGTGCGAAATGATCGTTATTATGACAAAAAATAACAAATTTCTATTGTGGGATCGAACCTCCCACAAGAAATTTGAAATTCCACTTTATCCAGCAACAATTTTTAACCCGACCGGTATGAAAGATTCTTTTTGTGGTGGATTTCTGGCAGGTTTAAGATCAAATCAAAATCCTGTGGATGCGGTTCTTCAGGGAAGCATATCCGCTTCTTTTACAGCCGAAGGTGTGGGACCATTTTATTGTCTGGATTCATTGCCGCCATTAGTAAAAGCCCGACTAGAATATTTAACTCCCTACGTCAATGAGATATAAGTTATCCAAAATTTTAATTTTTTGATCCCTAAGTTTTCAAGAATTTAATGAGAATCAATTTCTAAATTGAAAGATGCTTTTAATTTTCATGGTTAATGAATATTTTAGAATCTGATTACTTTGATGTTGAATCATTTTAAGATTTATTGGGTGAGGTGAATAAATCGCCTTTTGATATTCGAGTAGTATTTCATCAATTTTTAAAGACATTTCTGGAAAAATGGTTTTATATTCTCTAACCACTTCTGCTGGTGTGAAGGAATATAAACTAAAATTATTAAACATTGAAAGTGACCAGATAATTTTTGCAAATGCTTTTTCTTCTGCTGAAGTTTTGGAATAAGTTGCCCAATGTTTGAGCCAACCAGGTATTTTCCACCCACGTTGAACAAACAATGTTTCTATGATCACAGGAGTTGAAGGTCCTGTAGCAGGTTCATTATCTTTGATGATTAAAATGATTGAATAAAGAACCACAATACCCATGAAAATAAACGGCAAAATTGTTGGTTGAGTTGTTTCAACTTCAGATAATTCCCCGAGCTGAATTAGGTCCGGGACTTCTCCACCTTCCCCAAAACTCTCACCCCCATCCATTACCGGTAAGTCTTCACTGTTTGGATCACGAATTGAAGGAATATCAGATATAGAAGGCACGGTTTCGCCTAATAATCGATCCAAAGTAGGTTGAAGTGTGGTTGGTTCAAACTCTACCCAACCGATACCTTCAAAAAAGACCTCTGGCCAGGCATGAGATTGTTCTCTCCTGACTATAAACTCAGTTTCATCTTGATTTTGGGATTTACCTTGCGCGTAACCGAATACTATTCGGGAAGGTATACCAATCGAACGCAACATGAGGACTTCAGCTGTGGCGTAATAATTACAAAAACCTTCTTTATGCTCAAAAAGAAACCATTCAATATGGTCAGAATCCGGTGGAGGTTCGGGGATTTGTTCTTTGTAAGTTGTATTTTTTCTAAGGTAATTAGTAATTGCCTGGGTTTTATCATATGGGTTTTCAGAATTTTCAGTGATTTCAATAGCCAGATCTCTAATTTTTTCAGGGAAATCGGGTGGTAATTGCAGATAATTCTCAAATACCCAATCTGGATACTCATTGGTGGATTTCCGCATTTGTGCAATAGTGGGGGCAGGAATGCGATTGACGACTTCATAATTTTCACCCGAGAATGCGATCTCCTCCAATGTTAGTGCAATGTAATCAACCTTTTCATCGGACAAATTTGCAAAAAACGCTTTCACCGGGCGATTAATTTTCTGTGGGTAAGGAGGTGTATATAACAATCCAAGGTTTGTCCTTGTTTTGATTGTGAAAGTTCTCTGGGGAAAAAAGAAATACTCAAGCAAATCTGTAATATCTGTATTGGGTTCAATTAATTTACTCGAATCAAATGAAGAAACCCATTGATTATCAATAAATTGATCGTATGATCTTGCTCGCCAATAATACCTGGTTCCTGCTGGTTTCTTTTGGTTCACAGAAATCTCGAGTACTATTTCATCACTTAAATTCGAACCGGTACCGAGCCTGACCGTGTCACCATAAAATTCAGATCGCAAAAAAGCTGTTCCTTCCAGAGGTGCAGTTAATTTTGAAAATTGGTTTTGAATATCCTGAACAAATCCAATGATTTGTTTTTGTTGTTGACTTCCTTTTTGAAAAGCAGAAACTATATTAGGTGCATTCCAGGCCAAAAAAATTATTATGATGGCAACAATAAATGAAGATCTTCGAATTGATGGTCCCGTTTCAAAATCAACTGGAATTCTTTTTATCCTCCAGTTTCTATTCGATTCAATAAAATAATTTTGAGACAGGAAAACAAGAACAAAAAATATAAAGAATGCTGTGTATAAATTATTTCCAATTTGATCATAAAATTCTGAAGTAAATACCGTTACTCCAGAAATCAATAATGGTGTCCATGGTTGAGCAGTTCTTGTAAGAAAAAAGCCACCAGATATTGATGTGGACCACACAATTAAACATAAGAATATAAAAAATAGAATCGGATCTTCAATTCGCACATTATTCAATAATTGTTCAATTGAAAAAAAAATTCTCCCGTATAAATTTTCAAAGCGAGTCAGCCAGAGAATACCTGAATTGTATGTTGTTCCAATTGCATATGGAACAATCAAAAATGAAAACAAAATGATAAATAATTTACTGATGAACCTCCGAAATTGACTGTAACCTATCCCTAAACCCAGAATGAAACCGATAAAAGTAAGCCAATTCATGAGGTGAAGATCCTCTGTCCAGTTTGTAGACTGAATTTTTAACGAAGTCATCATGAATGCAGCCAACAACATAATGGCTGAAGCGAAATTCCACCAACGATGCAAACGGGCTTTCATGTTTCAAGTGTACAATAAAGAAAATAGTTCAGCAATAAATAATATGGAGATGAAATTATGTTTTGGGAAAATATGTCACAAATAAACATACTTTTACAGAGTTTTGGCGAATGGTTATATTTACCAATGCGGTTGTTCTCATTTCTTGGGGATGAGGAATTCTATCTGTTTATTATGCCAGCTATTTTTTGGTGTTTTGATTCCAGATTAGGATTCAGGTTGGGGATGTTGCTAATGTTATCCAATGGCATCAATGGATCTCTTAAATTTTTGTTTCATAGTCCAAGACCATTCTGGATTAGTGATCGAGTGGTTGCTTATGTCCACGAAACATCATTTGGTGTTCCCTCGGGGCATTCGCAACATGCAGTTGTTATGTGGGGATATTTAACCTCACTGGTCAAAAAAGCTTGGTTAAGGTGGTTATTAATCCTGGTATTTGTATTTATTGGAATATCAAGAATTTATTTAGGCGTACATTTCATCCTCGATGTCCTGGTTGGTTGGTTAATTGGAGGTATTCTTTTATTTTTATTTATTTATCTTGAGAAAAAATTTTCCTATCAAATTTCCGCCTGGAAAGATAATAAAAAAATTGCTGCCGCTATTTTGGTGAGTTTTATTTTGATAATTCTTGCGGTTTTGATGGTTCAGGTTAATAGTAATTGGCAATTTTCTCCTTTATACCAGGAAAATATCAATCGAGTGTTTGAGGGGGAGACGATTAATCCCTTCTCTCTGGATGGCGTGATAACTGCGAGTGCAGCCTGGTTAGGGATTGTTATAGGTGTTGTTGTAATTTCCAGAACTATTCCTTTAGGAAGAATTACTTCTTCTGCCACGAAAAAAATTGTTCGATTTGTAATTGGATTGATAGGTGTAATGATTTTATGGGCTGGTTTACGTTTGATTTTCCCAGATAATATTCCTTTTGTAAGTGAAAGCCTTCGATTTATAAGGTATTTTTTGGTAGGTTTTTGGATTGCAGCTGGAGCACCATATTTATTTAAGAGATTGAATTTATGATTTGCTAGAATCAAAAATAATTGGTAAATTAAAAAAGAATTTAATTTTCAAACCGGGAGGTTTTTGTGAAAAAATTTTTATCATTCTCTATTGGTTTTTTTACTGGCGCAGTTGTAATTGGAATCATTACCTTATTGTTTGCTCCTGATTCAGGGGCAGGCATACGCGAATCATTAAAAGATTCCGTCATGCAAACCAAAAATGAAATATCTACAGCTGCCCGGAGAAAAAGAGAAGAACTAGAAGCAGAATTATCTAAACTTCGTCAGGGATAAATAAATTCAATTTTTTCTTTGATTTAATTTTATTTTTGAAAAGATTGAAATTCATAATAGGCTGGTTGTCGGGTGTATCTTGTGGTACCACTAACAATCAGAATAGTCTTATTATTTAGCTTACCACTTATGGGGATTTGTATTTCCTGTGTTGGGGATAAGTCAATACGGTTGATAGACACTTTTCCAGACTTATATTCCAATAAAATGATCTCATACGTTTGAGGTAATAAATTATTGATTCTCGCCCAGCCTTCTGAAATCCAACCCCCATTACCCTCCTCAAAATCTGAAAAATAATCAATTGCTATTATTTGGATGTCATCCAGAAGAAAGCCCTCCCCATTCACAGATGCATCAGTCACATATTCAAATCTCAATTCAATCGTTTGACCTGTAAAAGAGGACAGATCTACATTTTGTTTAATCCATCCGTTACTCATCCCATTAAACCCACACCCAAAACTATTACCAGTAGGATTGTTTTTGGTACAGGTTGTTGATTCCAGGATCTGCCAATGGTCACCATCAATTGATGCAGTTAAGTAAACATAGTCATAGTCAATTTCTATGTCATACCAGGTCATGAATGTCATTGAAATTGGTCCTTGAACATCAGAAAAATCAAAGGTTCTCGAAAGAATCATATTCGATTCATCACCTTTATTTGACCAGAATGCAAAATCACCAGAATAACTAGCTTCGGGGATAACGTTCGCGATGGAGTTCCCTTTAAAGTTAAGCAAGAAATCTTTGTTGCATTTCAATTCAATATAATCAACCCCAAATTGAGCAACAGTCCTTTCTTTCCAATCGAATTCACATTCGCTTATTTTTTCTGTTATTGCTGCGGAAGGTGCCTGGGTATAGTTTTCATAATAATACCTACCATCTCCAACTTTTTTATCCTGTACGAAATTCGTCACAATCCAATCAGCAAACAAATCATCCGATGTGATTTGTTCTCCGCCAACAACATCTTTAGCATTGATGTTTATTAAAACTTCATCAATGCTATCCAATCCATTACCAGCATTCCGCACCAGAGATTTTGTTGCTTCTTCTCCAAATCGATTAAGGAAATAATTTACAAACAAAAATGAAGACCCATAATGTGGGGTTGTCGTATTGGGACTATTTGGCCAATCATTCAGTTGGATATCCGTATTTGCCAGGTAAATAGAGTCAAAACCAGACTCGTAATAACCATTGATAAAAGCTGCCAGTTCTGAAAATCCTTCATTCAACCAGGATGTCTCATTACGGTCACGATACCAATGGATCATATGTTGGTATTCATGAGCGAGAACACCATAGGTAAATTTCTGACTTAATCGAATATTGTCAGCATTCAGTATAAACATTTCGTGAGCGTTTGAGTATTCGTGAACCTGTGGAGGGAGTGCATCTGCTGAGGAAAAATAACCAGCCAATCCTGACCCTAATCCTTTTGCTAATAATACAAATAACCCTTCATTCGCGTCGATCCCTGGGATCCATTCTGTCCCGAAAAATTCTCGATTCGTTGGTAATATATTTAATTCAAAGGTAGTTACCAATCGCTCAAGCTCATTTTTATCATATTTCACACCTTCTTCGATCCAGAAAAAAATATTCTCAGTCTTGTAACCCAATCGAGCAGTTGCGTTTCTATTTTCGTTTGTATCCACATTCGTAACCCAAAACTGCTTTGAATCTCCAATCTGATAATCAATTTGATCTGGAACAATTTCAGGAATAGACTCGATTCCTTTTAAACGTCGAGCTAAATCAAGTGGGTTATTTTCTGGAATGTATGTGTTTTGTAGGATGGATAAAGTTTCAAAAGAGGAATAAAGTTTTTCTGGATTTATGGAAAGTAATAATCCGAAATTGTCAGGGTGATTGAATTCTTCATTTGGAAAAGGAGTTCCTTCTAAAATTGAAGGAATATCGTTACTTGATTCAGAAATTTCGTTTGATGTTATGAATAAGAAAACTCCTGAAGCAACCGGAACTAAACATAAGCAACAAATAATAAGGAGTAAAGATACCAAGATAATTACGATTAAATTTTTATTATTCAATAATTTTCCTTTAATCCTGATTTTTATCCAATTATAAGCTGTTCAGGTAGAGAATCCTAAGTTAGGTAAAAAGGTGTATTGTTCCCGAAAAATTATTGAGAGGGAGTAGTTTATTTTTCAAAATTTGTTGTTTGTCGCAACAGTGCATTAACAGTCTTTAATAGACCACCAGTCCAAAATGTGAATAAGAAAATAAATATCAATAATCTAAATAAAATAAGAATCCATAATCCTTGAAATATATGTCTACCGAGTAAAACTGGCCATTCCAATAAGGAAATTGAGGAAAGTAAAAAAACAATTAGAAACCCTTTATGGATAGGGAGGGTTAACAGAATTAATGGAATGAGATAAAGTATCCATTGAGGACTCCAACCAGGAGACCACAAAAAGAATAAGATCCACGTGATCCCAATAAATGAAATCATGTTTTTTTTATTTAAATTCTTAATTTTTTTCATTAAGAAAATACCCACCCCAGAAAAAAACACAAAAGTTAACCAAACAGGTATTTTTGCTGAATTTCCATAATGCTGGTTGATTAAGGATGGATTTAATCGATTTTCAAGGGGGATGAATGCGCCTGTTACCATATTTCCATCAATCAATGCCCATATAGTTTCCCAGGAATTCCTGGAAGATTGTGATTTCAAGGATGCTAATGTTAATTCGGGTGAGAAAATGTATAAACAACCCCAAACAAATACTACCATTCCAACTGCGATAAGAGTTATTTTAAGAAATTTCTTTTTTTCGGAAAATAGGAAAATGGCTGGAAATAACAATAATGGAAACCATTTAGCCAAAATCCCGATACCCAGCCATAATCCAACAGATTTTTCTTTTTTAATCATAAGTAAATGGATAGTTATCAAAATGATGGAAACAACAACAAGTTCGAAATACCACCAACTATAAGAAATGAACGCAAGAAATCCAAAATAAATAAAACTGGTAAAAACAACATCATTTGGATTTGTGAGTAGATGGCTAGCTATTTTTGAAAATAACCAAATGGATATCGCTCCACTTATTGTGATTAAGATATAGAGATAAAAATCGAATAGAAATTGATTCCCCTGAGAAATTATATGGATGACCTCGATGAGAAATGCAAATAGTGGGGGATATTCAGTCCAGTAATTAAAAAATGGTAATCCTTGCAGACTTGTTACAGAAAAATAATTTGGAAAATCTCCCATTCCATGCAAGTCAGTGGGAAGCAGGGCTAAATAAAATAATAATCTTCCAGCAAGGAAAAATATTGGTAGGATTTCTGCTGTGGAGATATTCTTCGGCTTCAAGATTGAAGAATTACTGAATTTCATAAGAAAGGATTGTATTTTTTTTCATACCCAACTGTAGTTTCTGGGCCATGTCCGGATAATAACCTGGTTTCATCCGGCAAGGTCTTAATTTCTTGCTCAATACTTTTTAATAATTGTAAATGATTTCCTCCAGGCAAGTCAGTTCTACCAACACTCATTCGAAAAATGAGATCACCACAAAAAACAATATTTTCCTTATTTACATGATAAATGATATGTCCCGGAGTATGACCAGGGGTATATCTGGTATGAATTTCAATATTTCCTAATTGTATAGAATTGAAATTCTCAAGAAGATGGGTAGGTGTGTACTTGTTTTCAAATGGAAACCCAAAAAGCCTGGCTCCTCCGTGATCATTCCATAATGGAAGGTCGTCCTTATGTAAATAAATTTCGGGTGAATGAGATAATTCTGGCATAATTTCGTTAATCCCACTTATATGATCAAAATGGGCGTGCGTACACCAGATTTGTGAAATTTCGTAATTATTTTTCTCGGCTTCAACAAGGATTTTTTTACTTCCAAACGAAGGATCAACAATTGCCGCTTTATTTGAAGGGATATCAATGATTAGATAGGAATTGTTTTCGATAGGTCCAAGGATAAACGGGATTATTTTTATAACCAATTTGGATCCTTTCTTTTTAATTTTGATAAGTGAATAAAGTTGATTATTCCAACCAGAGCCAGCCCGATTGCTGACACCCAAAAAATATTCTGAGGATTTTGATTATAAACAATTCCGCAAAGAGGAGGTGCAAGGATTATTGCAAGTCCATTGGCGGTCTCGATAATTCCATAAGCCAGTCCAGTTTCACGAGAGTGAATAAATTCTCGACTATAAGCAAGCAACATACTGCGAGCTAATCGATAACCACCAAACGAGAAATAAGCCAAACCATACCATATAAAATTTTTACCAGTAAGCAATAAAATAGGAAATAAGAGTGTGAACGGAAAACTTAATAAGAACCCGGTTTTTGATGATAAATGTCCCAGAGTCAATGCAAAGACCACATTACCAATGCTTCCAATCGTGCCTAAATAACCAATTTGTTGCAAATTGATGGATTTGAAATCAATAAGATATACAGATGTAAAATTTTGAGTAAAGACCATAAAAAATAAACCAATAAAACCAAAGAATGCAATTCTCATAAATGCATAATTTTTTAATATATTTTTCCGCTGGCCAAACTCATGGTGTAATTCAACTTTTGGTTTTTCAATCAACAAAATTAAACAGGTTGAAACAAAGAATAAAGTAGCAGCAATGTAATACAAAATTTGAAGGTCAAATTGTTGCCCAAAATATCCTCCGATCGTTGGACCAATGACTGCTCCCAGATGAAAAGCTGCTGATGTGAATGTTAAGGATCTTTCTGCAGACCAATTACCCCTCATAGAAGTAATATAAGCATTCATAGGAGCTAATACAGATCCGGTTAAGCCATATAGCAATAACGCAATAATAAATAAATTTAATGTTCCTGCGAGGGCCATCAACCAGGCAGAAATCATCCCTAAAATCCATGAAATCCACATGAGTGGTCTTGGTCCAAAACGATCAGAAAGATAACCAGAAGGAATTTGTGAGATGGTTGTCATGAATCCCATTCCCCCCAAAATGACCCCAATAGCGATTGGATCTGCCCCTAATTGAAGCAGATAAATTGGTTGGAACAGTAAAAACATCCCTTCACCGATGCCCCACATAAATAATGAAATTGAGACTAATTTTAGGTTTCGGTTCATGGTTATTTAAGTTATTGATTTGATATGAAATCGTAAATTTCTTCAAATACTTGAAAACGATCAGGTTCTCTAATGACAACGTGCCCACTATCATGCACGGTCAGAGTTCGTTTGTTGGAAGATCCATTATTTTCAAGGATTTTTTGTAAATGGATCAACGGCACGCTTTTATCCTGTGTGGAATGAATATGAAAACTGGGCAATCTTAATTTAGGTAAGGATACCTGGAGTTGCACAAACAAATCAAGTAATTCAGCAACTGATCGGGTAGGTTGGAAAGGATAATCTACATGGCTTTTTTCTGCTTCCAGATTGTGCCAATCTCCTTGACCTTTTTCCACTTTTGGCATGATGAGTGCAAATTGTCGAATAAACCGCAATCGCCAATCCTTTTTAGGAATTTCATAAGGAGTTGAGATGGTGATTAAACCTTCAAACTGTAAATAAGATGCTGTTACACAGGCTAATATTCCACCCATCGAGAGGCCAATGATGAATAATTTTTCAACGTTTGGTCTGATGAAATGGTAAGCATCCTCAACACTGGCTACCCAATCCTGCCAGTTGCTTCTTTGCATGTCTCCAGGTTCGGTGGCATGACCTGCTAATCTGGGTGCAAGAATAGTAACAGATTTTTCATTCAAAAATTCACCCAACCAGCGCATTTCTTTAGGCGAACCGGTAAACCCGTGAACCAGAATACAACCAATTTTATTTCCTGGAAAATAAAATGATTCTGCTGTAGGAATTATTCGTGGAAAAATAGACATTTGATTACCTGATTGTTCGTAATTCTCTAGGCAAATCTGTTATGGATTCAGCGCCATTCTCCGTGATAACCACATCATCTTCAATTCTTACTCCACCTTTGCCTGATAGATAAATCCCCGGTTCAACCGTAAATACCATTCCGGGTTCAAGAATAGTTGAATTCTCTGAAAAGATGTACGGAGTTTCATGTGCTTCCATCCCAAGTCCATGACCGGTTCGGTGGAAAAAGTATTCACCATATCCTGATTGGGATATTACTTCCCGAGTGGCATCATCGATCGAGCCAGCTGTTACTCCTGGCATTGCTGATTTGAGACCTTTCCGATTGGCTCTCCTAACGATATTTGCAATTTCATAGAAGATCGGATCCACATCACCCACGGCAAATGTTCTGGTGATGTCGGATGCATACCCTTCATAATTTGCACCCCAATCGAACAATAATAACTCTCCGGGTTGGATTATATGCTCTGACGGGGTTGCATGAGGATCTGCACTATTGGCCCCTGATGCAACGATAGGTAGGAAGGGTAATTCTCCAGAGCCATTTTTTAGTAAGTTGATAGTTAACAAAGATGCCAATTCTTTTTCTGATTTTCCAATAATTGGCTCTTGCAAAGTATCCAAAAGAGCCCTTTGGGCTATTTGAGCAGCTTTTTTCATGAGGAGAATTTCTGATTGATCCTTGATAACGCGAAAACTTGCAAAAACCTCATTAGCAGAAATGATTTCAGATTCAGGTGAGGAAGTTTTTATAAAATTAAATTCCAGAAAACGTAATCCAGTTGATTCAACACCAACCTTAGATTTTCCCAATCGTAGATGATCAACTGCAGTTTTAAATACATCACTCCATGTGGCAGGGTTGTCTCCATATGTGAAAAGTTGATTGGTAGAGAATGATCTTTCGGCCCTTGTAGACTCTAATTTTGGAAGAATAAAAGCAATTTTGCCATCATTTTTAATGAATAATACTGTGGGACGTTCCATGAGATGAAAATCCAGATTGGTCAAATATCTCATACTGTATCCTGGATTTAAAGCGATTGCATCCAAATTCTGAGATGCCATCAAGTCAATCAATTTTTTTAATCTTTGTGAATGCATTCACCCTCCAAATCCAAATTCGATATTCATTATATATCATCAAAGCTTTGAAAAATCATTCATTCGATCCATTAATAATTTCCGTCAATTAATAATTAGTTGAAATGTCTATAAGTCCTCGTTCACGGGCTGAGTGATTACATTTATTAAAAAGGAAGATAGCGATTAAACCAGCTATCAAGGAAGTTAGCAGTAAAACTAAAATCAAATCAAAATTTGACATCGATGTAAATGTTGGAAAGGCCTTTGCAATATTTCCGACCAGCGATCTTCTCAATAATTCCAGCCAATAAGTGATTGGTAAGGCATAGCCAACTGGCCTGAGCCAAACAGGTAAAACCTCCAGTGGGAAAATCGCACCTGTAAACAGAAATAATCCGCTAGCAACCACATCACCAATATAATACGAATGCCGAGCTGTAACAAGCGTAATACCTGCTAATAATAGACCTAGAAGAGCCAACATAAGAATGCCAAGGATGAGGGATAAAAAAAACAACGGCCAATTTGTCTGTTGGAAATCGAAAGGAACTTTTAAAAATAAGAAACCTGCCAGTAGTGTAATTAACACAGCAAATGACCCGGTAATGAATTTAGCAACACCACGTCCAAAAAGGTATAGAGGAATATTTACCGGGGCAATATAAATATATTTTAAGGTTCGATAATGTTCCCGATCATCTATGATTGTCCAGGATATTCCCGAAAGAACTGCGGGAACATACTGATAAAAAGCATTACCTAAATATAAATACGCAAACATGGGGTTGTTAAAATTTTGATCAGTCACGATTGAATACATGAGAACGAGAATGCTTGCACTCGCTAACGGTTTAATGATCGAATATGTGGCAAATAAAAAAGGATCAGTCCAATTCGATTCAATCTTCCACCCTAACCAGGAAGCCGATAAAAATGAACGGAGAGAAATTGAATTCTTCATGGGTTACCTTCTGTTCTCGGTTAATCGGCCTTCTCGCACTGCCAACTTTTCAATGTGTGCCAGAAGAAATTTTGCTGCTATTACGTAAACGATAGATAAAACGATAAGGGAAACGATTTCAATTTTTACACTGAGAAATCCCAAACTTATTCCCGATTTAAAAATTAATTGACGCATTGCATCCAATCCAAGAGTAAGTGGGATTAGTGAACCAAATGCTGATCCCCAGAAACCAAGATTTTTCACTGGAAAATACATTCCTGAAATTAAGTAAACTGGCTCAGTTGCCAGATTTGAGAAATGCCATGCTTCCCGACTTAATAACAGAAAGATCGATGCACTCATCATTCCTAAACCGTATAATGCGATCATACTTAGAGAAAAAATCGCGATTAATTGCCAGAAGCTGACTACAAAGTATGAGACATTAAATAGCAGACTTCCAAAAATCATGATGGCGATTGCTCGCAATAGCGTGGCAAACAATCCTCCAAACGCCATACCCAGGAGTATCGCCATCATAGAAGCAGGTGAGATGATATACAAAGCTAAATTTCCCTGTTCTTTTTCCCAATACAATTGGCTTGACATACTCCAAAGAATATTCATCCAAAACGCAGTCATCGCACCACCAACAACGACGAATCCGACGTAATCCTCCGGCGCACCAATAGCACGATAGACGAAAACGTAAGCAGAGACACTTAATAACGGGACAAAAATATCAAAAAAAATCCAGGACCTTTCACGTTGCATTCCAACAACCCGGGGATAAGATCTACCAAAAACTGTCATGAGGAATAATTTCAATCCTGAATGTTTTTCCAAAATTGGTTCTACCAATGACATACTAAACCTCTTCAATTTTCTGGCCAACTAATTTGATGAATACATCTTCCAGAGATGGCTCCCTTTTTTCCAAACGAAGAATTCTAAGTGTTTGACGGCTGGTCTCAGCTATTATTTCGGATAGTACGGAATCATCCTCAAGAATGATATCGAGGGTCGTATTTTCCGGTTTCTGAGTTAGAGCACAATTTTTTACACCAGTAATTTTCTTAAATTTATCCATATCCAAACCTGATGGAGCGTGTAAATTGATATTAAAAATTGCTTCCTTCTGAAGTGTTCTCTTAAGATTTGATGGTGTATCACAGGCGAGAACTTTTCCTTGGTTAATAATTGCAACGCGATCGCATAATTCATCTGCCTCGACCATGTAATGAGTTGTCAGTAATAAAGTGCGTTCACCATTGTCACTCATCCAACCCTTGATAAATGTGCGCACATCACGAGATGCTCCTACATCCAAACCAAGCGTTGGTTCATCCAGAAATAAAACTTGTGGATCTGTCAGGAATCCACGAATTATATTCATCTTCTGTCGCAATCCTGTGGATAAATCGGATGATTTTGTATTAAGCCGATCTGAAATACCGACGATCTCCGAAAGTTTCTTAATCCTATCATTGGCAACCTTACCATCGATTCCATAAAATTGAGCAAACATCCATAAGTTTTCCCTTACTGTTAATAAACCATATCCAGATGTTTCTCCACCAGATACCATGTTAATTCGTTTTCGAACTTCTTCGGGCGATTTTTCAACATCAAAACCAACGACAGTAGCAATCCCGGTGGTTGGAGATAATAATGTGGTTAGAATTTTGATTAAGGTTGTTTTACCTGCACCATTCGGTCCTAATAATCCAAATAATTCACCCTTTTTTATGTTCAAATTGACATTTTCCAAAGCTGATAATTCTTTGAATTTTTCTTTTCGATTGTTACGGATTTTATAGATACGACCCAGATTTCTTGCTTCGATTGCTACATAATTTTTCATTATGGATCCTTTAAGTCTCGATGTTTGTACTTTTTGTAATGGAATTACATTCTAATTTAATGCTTGGAGATTATATCGCAATTAATTAAATCCCTTAAAAATTAATTATGTTTTTCATAATGGCTAATTCTTAATCTCTTGACACAGGTCTTTCTTCGGAGTAGAATTTCACTCACCCTGAAAGAGGGCCTGTAGCGCAGTTGGGAGCGCGCTTCAATCGCACTGAAGAGGCCGAGGGTTCGAATCCCTCCAGGTCCACTTAGGTGCAACCTCTTGAAATTCGGATCAGGTTAACAATTGATAAAATGGGCCCATAGCGCAGTTGGGAGCGCGTCTCAATGGCATTGAGAAGGCCGAGGGTTCGAATCCCTCTGGGTCCACTTCAATTTTTTTATACCAGACACCAAAGATGATATTATTATCCAAGGTGTTTTTTTATTAATCTCAAAAATTTACAGTTCCAATTTTATTTTATTTAAGGAGTCAAACATGCGATTTGAAGAATGTAATTGGATGGATATTGAAAATTACCTGAAGCAGGATGACCGAGTTATTTTGGTCGTTGGTGCTTGTGAACAGCATGCTTATTTAAGTCTCTTGACAGATACCAGAATCCCACTGGCTTTGGCAGATGCAGTTTCAACAGAAACTGGGGTTGTTGTTGCTCCTGTCATTAATTTTGGAATTTCTCCTTATTTCTTAAGTTATCCGGGAACCATTAGTTTACGTACTAGCACGTTAATGGATGTTGTTCAGGATGTAATTGATAGTCTTTATAATTATGGATTTAAGAAAATATTAATTTTGAATGGACATGGCGGAAATGATCCTGTAAAGGGTAGATTAAATGAATTACTAAATAAATATTCAGATCTTCGGGTTATCTGGTATGCATGGTGGCAATCTCATAGTGTTGAAAAAATTGCAATTGAAAAAGATATTAAACCCGCGCACGCAAATTGGTTGGAAGCTTTTCCATTTACCAGGGTTGGAGAGTTGCCAGGAACAGAAAAAATCCCACCGCATTATCAAGGATTATTAAGTTCTGAGGGTACTAAGAGCGTTTTTCAGGATGGTTCATTTGGCGGTCCTTACGAAGTGGATAATTCAATAATGAATGAAATATTTTATGCTTCTTATCTGGATATTCTAAATTTATTGAAATTTGAGTGAAATTTTGAAAATCGATTGAAAATTCAGGGTCAATAGGAATTTCTGATATTGCACAAAAAACTAGTTAATTGGTTGATTAAATTTCCCTATCTTTTCATATTTTCAATCATATTTTTTGAAGTAGGGACAATTTTATTAATATTTCAAATACAACTCATCTCCCAACTGATAAACAAAACAATATTTATAAATCAATCATTGGATCAACTAACTAAACCAATTATTTTAATCGTTGTTTTGATAATTTTTCGAGGTTTTTTTAATTTCTCGGGAGATGTACTTGCAAAAAAAGTAGCTCAAAAGATAAAAAGTTTATTTCGAAAAAAAATAACTGATAATCTATTTCAAAATAATATGGATCGAAGAACCCATTCAGGAGATTTGGTAACCATATTTTATGATCGTATTGAGGCGATTGAAGATTATTACACCCTTTTCCTACCTCAAGTTGTTTTATCAATTCTCATACCAGCCAGTGTACTTTTTTTTGTATTTCCAATAGATTTATTATCCGGAATGGTTTTTATTTTAACAGCACCATTAATTCCATTCTTTATGTTCTTAATTGGCAGATTTAGTGAAAAAATTAATAAAAACCAATGGCGATCCTTAAGCAACTTATCAACATTTTTTCTGGATTCAATCAGAGGGATGAAAACAATTCTAATTTTTAACCAACAAGAGAATCACATAAAAAGAATCAAAAGAGCAAATGATGATTATGTCCATAAATCAATGTCAGTTCTAAGAATCACATTTTTATCGGCATTAGTCCTGGAGCTTTTAAGTACTTTATCAATTGCAGTGGTTGCTGTCGAAGTCGGATTGCGACTTTTGTATTTTAAGATCACCTTTGAACAAGCTTTTTTTATTCTGCTCATTGCACCTGAATTTTATTTACCATTGAGAAATTTAGGGTTAAGGTATCATGTAGCCATGAATGGGGTTGAAGCCTACAAGGATATTCATTCTTTCATAACAAAAAAAGAAATTTCTGAGAATCGGGAAACGGCAACTTTTACAAATAAATATGTTCAGAAGTTAAATGTTGAACACTTATCAATTCAGTATTTTAGTCAGAATTCCCCGATGATTAGTGATTTCACGTATTGTTTTGAAAAAGGCAAACATTATGGCATTGTTGGCGCTAATGGATCCGGCAAATCTACTTTTTTTCATGTTTTATTACGTTTTATCAAACCCATGGAAGGAAAAATATCGATAGATGGATTTGAGATTGGTGATATCCCCCGAAAACAATATTATTCTCTTTTTTCCTGGTTACCACAGAGTCCTGCTATTTTTAATGGGAGTATTTTAGAAAATCTATTAATAGCAAACCCGGAAAATGATTTGAATAATTTGGAAAAGATTCTTAAAATTGTTGAACTCAATGACTTTATAGATACTTTACCCAACAATTACCATACAGAAATCCAGGAGTTTGGAAAAACGATCAGTAGTGGTCAAAAGCAAAGAATTGGTTTAGCCAGACTTCTATTGCGAAATTCCTACATCATATTATGTGATGAACCAACATCTTTTTTAGATCCTATATCCGAACAGATAATTTCAAAAGTTCTTGAAGATTATAGAAAAGATAAAATACTGCTGACGATTGCACATAGAATTCAAACCATACAAAAGGCGGATGAGCTTCTATTTTTTCAAAAAGATAAGCCAATATCCAGCGGTACTTTCGATAATTTAATGGCTAATAATATTGAATTCCAACAATTCATTAAATTTTATTTCGGAGAGAAATTTAATGATTAATAATTTTTGGAATTATGCAAAAAAGTCATGGCTAAGTATAGGTTTATCAATCATTCTTGCATGTTTTACGGTGGTTAGCGCTGTAGCCTTGATGGGTGTCTCTGCTTACTTAATAATTTTGGCTGGATTTCATCCAACGATTGCTATACTTCAAGTATCTATCGTAGGGGTCAGGTTTTTTGGAATATCAAGAAGCATATTCAGATATTTAGAACGATTACAAACGCATGAAGTCAATTTTAAGATTTTAGGGAAAATGCGATTGTCTGTTTTTTCTAAATTGTCCAATCGATTTTTTTATCTCTTAGACAGATATTCTGGTTCAGATATCCTTTCAATTGTCATTCATGATATTAATCAAATGGAAAATTTGTTTGTTCGCTTATTATCGCCAGCCATCGTTGCACTCTTTATAAGCGTAATTGTGGGAATTTTTATAGGACTTCAAACTGTTGAATTATTGTTTGTCTATGTCGGTGGATATTCAATTACAGGATTGATCATTCCATATTTTTCAATAAAACTCAGCAGATTAACAAAGGGGAATTTAAAAATTACCCGGGACAAATTTCAATCTTCAGTGATCAATTTCAATCAATTTATCGATGAATCTATTTTCTACCAGGTAGAATCCAAATTGTCGTCAGACCTGGAAAAGAACATAAAGGATTTGGAAAGAGAACAAACCAGAACGGTTGTCTGGCAATCCGTTTGGCAATTACTTAGTTTTTATTCCATTCAAGGACTTTTCGTATCGGTGCTGGTTCTAAGTATTTTTCTTGCCAATGAAGGAAAATTGGAATTAGTGTTAGTTGGGGTAATCTCCTTAGTGGTCCTTTCCAGCTTTGAAGTACTATCGAATATACCATCCATGGCATATCTGTACGGAGATATTGAAAGTTCCACCAGGAGAATTCAGGAAATTGAAGAAATACCATTAGAACCAGAGATAGTTTTCCAAGAGTTTGATCATGAAGTTTTCCCAATAAGATTTCTAAATGTGTCTTATGCTTATCCGAAGCATAAAAATCATCTGGCAGTAAAAAATATCAATATTGAAATCAACAAGGGAGAAAAAATTGCCATTGTTGGTGCGAATGCTGCTGGTAAAACCACTTTTATCGAATTACTTTTAGGGAATAGACATGATTATGGTGGGAGAATAATTCTAAAGGATAAAGAATTAAGAACGATAACAAAAAAGATTATCCGGCAAATGTTTGGATATTTAGCCGCAAATCCTTTTGTATTCGGAACCACTATACGACAAAATTTACTTTTAGCCAAAGAAGAACCTCAAGATGAAGAATTAATTTATGTCCTCGAGAGTGTTAATTTAAGAATGGATTTAAATACACGATTGGATGAGCTTGGAAAGAACTTATCCAGTGGAGAAATTCAACGATTGGCAATTGCTCAATCAATTTTATTGGATGCTGAGGTGCAAGTATTTGATGAGCTGTATGCAAATTTGGATCCAAAATCAGCTTATGAAATCAGTCAGTTGATTCAAAAAAAATTCAGTGATAAAACAGTGATTTTTGTCACACATCGTTTCATTAATATGGACTATTTTGACAATATTTTGGTTTTTCATGAAGGGCAAATTGTTCAAAAAGGTACACACAAGGATTTATTGGAACAAACTGGAAAATATACTGAACTAATAAATCAGTAATTTCCTTAATGTATCAAAAAATTATTGATTTCATAAAGTAAAATGGGTTATAATATATACATTAATTTTTATTGATGATTATGATTGCGGATCACTTAATTTGATCTTGGAATTGTTTTCTCTCATGTTGAATGAGAGTTAATAAAAACATAACAATCGGTTAACGATTGAAAATTTGATGAATGGAGATTTCAGGAAATGAACCACAAGTTTCATGAATTAGATTGTTCATGATGGGTTTTCTGGAATAAATCAAAAAATCTTAAAGAGTTACTGGTTGAGAAACAAGGTCATCTGAATCCGCAAAGGATTTGATGGCTAAATAATGCAAAAAACAATAACTGCATTAACAATACAGAAAAAAAATCCTAAGCGAGTTAATATTATTCTCGATGGTGAATTTTCTTTCGGTATGTATGTTATTAATGCTGGACACCTAAAGGTTGGTCAAACAATTTCTCTAGAGATGATTGATAGCCTGAAGAAAGTTGATCAAATTGAAAATTGTTTTCAGAAAGCCTTGAAATACATTTCTTATAAACCACGGACAAAGTCTGAAGTTGTAAAGAAATTGAATGAGATGCATGTAGAAGAAGATATCATTTCAAATGTCATGTACACCCTCGTTGAAAAAGGTTATGTAAATGATTTCCAATATGCAAAAAATTGGGTAGAAAACAGAAGTATTTATAAACCAAGAAGTAAAAAACTGATTACATGGGAATTAAAAAATAAACAAATAAGCGAAGAAATTATTAGTGAAGTAACTGGTGAAATGATCCCAGAGGAAAAATTAGCTATTCTGGCTGCTGAAAAATATGCCAGGAGATTGTCTGGATATGAAAAAGAGGTTTTTTTTCGAAGGTTATCTGGATATTTAATCAGGCGCGGATTTTCATATAGTACTGTGAATGCTACAGTTCAAACGATATGGAATAATCTTCGCCAACAAACATATGAAAATTCAAATGGAAAATGAGGTGAATTAATGGGGAAGCAAGAATTATTAGCTCTATTATTGATCATAGGTGATGTAATTATCATCGCAATTGTTGTATTCTTTTTAAACCGTTATTATTCTGAGCGATTAAAAAAAGATAGGCAAAATCAAGCAGATTCTATCATTGTGAACGCGAAGGAAAATGCGAAAACAATAGAATTAGAAGCAAAAGATAACGCGATAAAGGTACTTAAAGACGCGGAAGAAGAAATCACAAGAAGAAGAAATGAAAATCTAAAAGAAGAAGAAAGATTGCATAAGAGGCGGTCTGAAATTGATAACCGAATTGAGAGACTTGAACTTCGAGAGCAAACGATAAATAAACGTCAAAGTTTAATTGATAAAAGATCAAACGAAATTGAGAAAATGTATGCTCAACAATTGGGTGAATTACAACGAATAGCTCAAATGAGTGTTGAAGAGGCAAGGGAAATTCTACTTCAAGAAGCAGAAAAAGAAGGCCGGTCTGATATGGCCAGAATTATTCGTCAGATTGAAGCTGAAGCACGTGCAGAGGGTGAAAAACGAGCCCGAGAGATTGTTGCCGATGCAATCCAAAGAGTTGCTTCGGAGCACGTGAATGAAGTTACTACTTCAGTTGTGATTCTACCGAATGAAGAAATGAAAGGTAGAATCGTAGGCCGAAATGGTCGAAACATTCGCGCCTTTGAACAGGCTGCTGGTGTGGATGTGATCGTGGATGATACGCCTGAAGCTGTCACAATAAGTTGTTTTGATCCTGTAAGAAGGGAAGTAGCCCGTCGGGCTTTGGATTATCTCATTTTAGATGGAAGAATTCACCCGGCACACATTGAAAAAGTACTGGAAGATAAACAAAAAGAAGTAGAAAAAACGATTGAAGAGGCTGGAGAACAAGCAGCTTACGATGCAGGGGTGTCAGGTATACGGCCAGAAATTTTGAAAGTGCTGGGAAGATTAAAATACCGAACATCTTATGGTCAAAACCAATTATCACATGCTGTTGAGGTCGCCAGGTTAGGTTCAGTAATCGCATCTGAATTAGGTGCTGACATCGAGATTGTCAAAGCTGCTGGATTATTACACGATCTTGGAAAAGCAATGGACCATAATACTGAAGGTACTCACGCCTTAATTGGCGCGGAATTTGCTCGTCGTTATGGCGTCAATCCAAAGATCGTAAATGCAATTGCTTCTCATCACCATGAAACAGAACAAGAATCTTTAGAAGCGATTATTGTTGAATCTGCAGACGCAATATCTGGTGCTAGACCAGGTGCCCGTAGAGAGGATTTGGAACAATATATAAAAAGATTACGAGCGTTAGAAGATATAGCAAACTCATTTAAGGGCGTCAGTCAGAGTTATGCAATTCAAGCAGGTCGAGAAGTTCGAATTATAGTTCGCCCTGAAGATATAGATGATCTGGACGCTTTACGTATTGCGAGAGATGTTGCCAAGAAAATTGAAGAAAATATGCAATATCCAGGTCAGATCAGAGTAACAGTTATTCGTGAAACTCGTGCAACCGATTACGCGAAATAAACGAAATTAAAAAATGAAATATAATTCTGATACAGGCACAACAACCTGTATCAGTTTTTTTAAGGATAATCCATGAAACAATTATTGCAAAATATCAAAGAGGGTAATGCGGAGATTGTCGATGTGCCTATTCCAGCCATAAAATCAGGCCATATTCTTGTAAAGAATCACGCTTCAGTTGTATCTTCTGGAACTGAACGGATGGTGGTTGAATTTGCAGAGAAGAATTTATTAATGAAAGCGAAATCCCGACCTGATTTGGTAAAGCAAGTTCTTGACAAAGCTCAACGCGAGGGGATTATCCCAACCATTCAGGCAGCATTGAATCGACTGGATACACCAATGGCATTAGGATACTCTTCAGCGGGTGAAGTAATCTCGGTTGGAGATGGTGTAGAGGATATCAAACCTGGAGATAGGGTTGCCTGTGCAGGAGGGGGGTTTGCCTGCCATGCTGAATATGTACTCATTCCTAAAAATCTTTTCACGAAAATCCCTGATACAGTCAGCTATGAAGAAGCTGCGTTTGCAACCCTAGGTGCGATATCTTTGCATGGATATAGAATTGCAGCTCCTCAAATTGGGGAAAAAGTAGCAATCATTGGTCTAGGATTATTAGGCTTGATATTGATCGATATTTGCAAAGCAGCTGGAATGAAGGTATTTGGAATTGATTTAGACCAATCAAGAGTTGATTTAGCGAGAAGCAAAGATGTCCTGGCAGTACATAGAGAACAGGCGATGAGTGATGGTTTGAATTTTACCGGGAATCTGGGTTTCGATGTGGTATTTATTTGCGCAGATACAGATTCGAATGACCCAATTGAGTTAGCTGGACAATTAGCTCGTGATAAAGGAACCGTTGTCGCGGTAGGGGCTGTTGGACTTGAAATTCCAAGAAAAATTTATTATGAAAAAGAGTTAAACATCTTGATTTCGAGATCTTATGGTCCTGGGAGATATGACAACTCTTACGAAGAAGAAGGCAAGGATTATCCTTATGGTTATGTGCGTTGGACAGAGGGGAGAAATCTAGCTGAAATTATTGATTTGGTTGAAAGTAAAAAATTGGATGTTAAATCATTAATTACTCACCGTTTTCAGATTGAAGAAGGAGTTAAGGCTTACGAGACAATCACAGGTAAGAATAATGAGGAATTTCTTGGAGTAATTATCCAGTATCCTGATAATGGAGAGATAAAAATTTCAGAACGACGTGTCGATCTGCAGAAAACCTCTGGATTAAATTTGGGAGGTAAAAAGGTTTCCATTGGTATTCTTGGAGCCGGTTTGTTTGCCAGTGCAGTATTTTTACCTATGATTCAAAAAACACCATCTGTTCAAAAAATGGGAATTTGTAGCGGAAAAGGATTAAGTGCCAGACAACTAGCAAATAAATACAATTATCAATTTGCCTGCACTGATGAAAATGAAATTTTCAATAATAATGAAATTAACACAGTCGTAATTCTAACCAGACATAGTGATCATGCCAGACAAATTATCAGCGGGTTGCACACGAATAAACACATTTATTGTGAAAAACCATTGGCATTGAATGTGACTGAATTAATGGAAATTAAAAAGGCTTATATGAATGCCCAAACAAATTTAATGGTGGGATTTAATCGAAGATTCTCCCCATTTATTTTGAAAGCAAAAGATTTCATTAAAAAAAGCCCTGAACCAAAAATAATTCACTATCGAGTAAATGCTGGTTTTATCCCATCCAACCATTGGGTTCATGATTCAAATCAGGGAGGGGGAAGAATTATCGGAGAAGGATGTCACTTTATCGATTTGTGTATTTTCCTGGCGGGGTCAAAACCAGTCAGCATTCAAACGATTGGACTTCCTAACCTTGGAAAATACAACAACGATAATGTAATCATAAATATGATATTTGATAATGGTTCAATTGCTACGATTGAATATTTAGCGAATGGTGATAAAAGTGTTGAAAAGGAAACACTAGAAATTTTCAGTGGTGGCAAAGTAGTTCAATTAATTGATTTTAGAAAATTAATTTTGACGTCTAATGGCAAGAAAATCCAATTTCAAAGTCGATTTGCTCAAGATAAAGGTCATTTAGGTTCATGGCAAGCTTTTATTCATTCAATTGAATCAAATTTAGGTGTGCCCATACCATTCGAAGAATTATTTGAATCTACTCTGGCTACGTTAATTGCTGTGGAATCTTTTAGGAAAAATGAAACCATTTTTTTAGAAGATTATCTTCGACTGATGGATACATCAAAAATAAATCCCTTTTGACTTCTCTTTGTTAACAATTGTTGTTGTAATATTAACATCAAGATGAGTGTTTTGGTTTAAAATCAAATTAATTTGTTTTAAAGTCAAATCCTATTGGGTTTAATGGAGCCAATTATGGTCGAAAAAATTCTTATTGTAGAAGATGAGATTTCTTTACAGGAGACATTAGCCTATAACCTTAAAAAACAAGGTTATGATGTTGTTATTGCAGGAGATGGTCCATCAGCTTTGGAAAGTGTTAGAAGTTCAAAACCAGATCTGATATTGTTAGATATTATGTTGCCTGGAATGGATGGATTTGAAGTATGTAGAAAATTGCGGTCAGAAGTGAGTACACCTGTTTTAATGCTCACTGCGAGAGATGATGAGATCGATCGGGTTGTGGGTTTGGAAGTTGGGGCAGATGATTACTTAACAAAACCATTCAGTATGAGAGAGTTAATTGCCAGAGTTAAAGCCATGCTACGAAGAGTTAAAATTATTAGAGATGAAATTAATTTAATCAATACTGGCGCAGAACAAAAATCTTTTTATGAATTTGATAAGATTAAACTTGACTTGGGCAGAAGAGAACTTCGCGTAGATAATAAAGTTGTCAATTTGAAACCCAAGGAATTTGAATTACTGATTTACTTAATCAAGCATAAAAATCAGGTGCTTTCCAGAGACCAGATTTTAGAGTCAGTTTGGGGATGGGAATATATAGGCGATAGTAGAACAGTGGATGTTCATGTACGTTGGTTAAGAGAAAAAATTGAAGATGAACCTTCCAATCCCAAACGGATTATTACTGCAAGAGGAGCTGGTTACCGGTTCGAAGGGTAGTGAATGCATAAATCGATTTTAGTAAGAATAGCCAGCCCTTTTGTCCTTTTAATAATTGTATTGTTTACTGGTCTCGGAATTTATCTCACCGTTTTTGTTAAGAATATTTATATTGAATCGTTGATTCAACATTTGGAAGTAAATGCAAAAATTATTGCAGACCAGGCAAAACCCTATTTAATTTCCAACTTTAATCTTCAAAATCTGGAAAAAATCACAACCAATAATTCGGAACTGATGGCAGCGCGAATTACTATAATTCGTCCAGACGGGATTGTTTTAACTGATTCTGAAATAAATACGTATGAATTGGAAAATCATAGTAATCGTAAAGAAATAATCGAAGTCCTCCAACAAGGGTTTGGATCAGACATCCGGGTCAGTCAATCTATAAATGAAGAATTATTATATGTTGCTTTGCCAATAACCAATGAAAATGACGATATCATAGCCATTTCGAGAATTTCTATTTCGATTTCAACGATTAATCAAAAATTACGAATTTTCCAAATATCGATCATTGGAGCCTCCTTATTAACTGCAGTAGTCGTAATTTTCCTGGCTTTTATGATTACAAAAAGAACTTTAAACCCTCTCAAGAAACTTAATTATGCTATTATTCGCATGGAGATTGTTGATTTTGATTTTGAACAAAATGCGAACACCAAAGATGAAATCGAATTATTAAGTCAATATCTTTTGAAAATCACAGATCATTTGAATAAACAAAATGAAGAATTAAAATTGGAGAGGAAAACTCTTAATGCTGTATTAAACCAGATGACAGACGCAGTTTTAATTGTGGATGAAAGTGGAACAGTCCAATTATCCAATCCTGCAGCAGAACGACTTTTTAATTTCAAAAGAGAAGATGTTTCTGAAAAATCAATCATCGAAATATTGAGAAATCACCAATTATTTGATCTATGGAAAACCTGTAGAATAGAACGAATTCAAAAAGAAATAACAGTTGAAATAAACCCAAGTAAATTATTTGTGCAAGCAATCGCCAAACCATTAGATGAAATTTTTTCAGGGGGGGTCTTATTGGTCATCCAGGATTTGACACGAGTACGACAACTTGAAAAAATTAGAAGTGATTTTGTCAGCAATGTCTCACATGAATTGAGAACCCCAATTGCTTCCATAAAAGCCTTATCGGATACTCTTCAAGAAGGTGCCCTTGAAGATCCTCCAGCAGCGCGAAGATTCTTAAACAGAATGGATGTGGAAATTGATAACCTTACCCAAATGGTGCAGGAATTATTAGAATTGTCAAAAATTGAATCTGGAAGAGTTCCTTTACGAAAAATCTTTATTTCTCCAAAGGTCCTGGTTGATCAAGCGATTGAAAGAATGCAAGTTCAAGCGGAACGATCAGGATTAAGTCTTTTTCCAGATATTCCGGATTTTTTACCAGGAATTCTGGTTGATCCGGACAAAATTGGACAGGTATTTGTAAACTTATTGCATAATGCGATTAAATTCACTCCTCCAGGAGGGATGGTAAAAGTTAAAGCTCAAGAGATATCCAATGATATTATTTTTTCGGTAGAAGACACTGGAATTGGAATTGATGGTGATTCTCTTAATAGAATTTTTGAAAGATTTTTTAAAACAGATCGCGCGCGATCATCTGGAGGAACAGGACTTGGCTTATCAATTACCAAACATATTATTGAAGCACATAATGGAAAAGTTTGGGTGGAAAGCAATTTAGGCAATGGGAGTAAATTTTTCTTTTCAATCCCCAAAAAATAAAATTTTGATAATTTACCAAAGGTGTCATTAGACCAAATTAATTTTTTGTGCGATAATTCACATTATTCCTTGTGAATTTCTCATATTGGATTTAATCATTTAAAAAATCTCTAATTGGAGAAAAATATGAATGAAATCGTGATTAACTTATCAAGATGGCAATTTGCATTAACTACTGTATATCATTTCTTCTTTGTTCCCTTGACAATTGGTTTGTCATTAATTGTGGCGATTATGCAAACCATCTATTTTAAATCTGGCAATGTGATGTATAAGCAGATGACCAAGTATTGGGGGAAATTGTTTCTCATAAATTTTGCAATGGGTGTCGTCACAGGCATTGTAATGGAATTTCAATTTGGTATGAATTGGTCGGAATATTCAAGGTTTGTCGGTGACATTTTTGGAGCACCATTGGCGATTGAAGCCTTGTTAGCTTTCTTTCTTGAATCGACCTTTATTGGAGTATGGGTATTTGGATGGGAAAAACTCTCAAAAAAATTACATTTAATATCAATCTGGTTAGTCGCCATCGGATCCACGCTTTCAGCTTTTTGGATTTTGGTCGCTAATTCCTTTATGCAAGCACCCATGGGGTTTGTACTTGAAAATGGAAGAATGGTGATGAATGATTTTGGCGCATTGGTAGGAAACCCGAATGTGTGGGTCCAATTTCCCCACACTGTATTAGGAGGATACACAACCGGTGCTATGTTTATTTTAGGAATAAGTGCATACTTTCTTTTTCGAAAGGAGCACGTTGATTTATTCCAAAAATCATTTCAAATAGCTACAATTATTGGATTGATTTCAGTGTTTTTGGTCATTTTAGTTGGTCACAGTCAAGGCCAACATATGGTAAAAACACAACCCATGAAAATGGCTGCTGCAGAAGCATTGTGGGAAACAGAAAATCCCGCTTCATTCTCAATCATTTCCATTGTTGATCAGGAGAACCAAGAAGACATTTTTTCAATCCGAATCCCTGCAGTTTTAAGTTTGCTTTCCTATAATCGGTTTGAAGGCGAGGTAAGAGGTATAAAAGATATACAAACCGATTATGAACAACTATACGGACCTGGAAATTACATTCCTCCCATCACAATTAATTATTGGGCATTTCGGGCTATGGTTGGTTCCGGTTTCCTGATGTTCTTTCTTACTTTGTTAGGGCTTTATTTGATTATGAAGAAGAAAGCCCTGAATTACAAGTTGTTAAAATTTTTCCCATTTGCAATTGGATTGCCTTATCTTGCAAATACTTCTGGCTGGATATTAACTGAAGTAGGCAGGCAACCCTGGGTAGTTTATGGCTATTTGCGAACTTCAGATGCTATTTCACCGAATTTAACTGTTGGTATGCTATGGTTATCAGTAATAGGATTTACAGTTATATATGGGGTGTTAATGGTTGTCGATGTTTATTTGTTAACAAAGTATGCAAGGAAAATTTCAGTTGACGAACCTAAACGAACTGAAGATGAAAAAACCTATTGGGAATGATCGAGGTGAATTATGAACTATGAAACAATTTGGTTTTTGCTTATTGCTGTATTATTTATTGGATATTTCATTTTAGAAGGTTTTGATTTCGGTGTAGGAATCTTACTGCCCTTTGTTGCAAAAAGTGACACTGAGCGAAGAATGGTGATTAACACAATTGGTCCTCATTGGGATGGAAATGAAGTCTGGTTAATCACCGCTGGTGGTGCGATGTTTGCAGCATTTCCAAATTGGTATGCGACCTTGTTTAGCGGTTTCTATATAGCATTATTCCTAATGTTAATTGCATTGATTTTGCGAGGGGTGGCTTTTGAATTTCGGAGTAAAGTTGGTGACAGTAAATGGCGAAAATTTTGGGATTGGTCAATTTTTGTCGGAAGTATTATTCCTGCAATATTATGGGGAGTTGCCTTCACTAATTTTATTCGGGGCGTTCCGATTGGAGATAATTTTGTTTACACAGGTAACTTTTGGGATTTGATCAATATTTACTCAATAATTGGAGGACTTGTCACTTTAACAGGGTTTACTGTACAAGGGGCGATTTTTCTATCAATGAAATTGGAAAAACCATTTGCAAATAAAATCAACAATCTTGCAATGAAACTTTGGTTCCCTAATATTTTCGTTTTACTGTTATTTGTTATCGGAACTTATTTCTTCACAGACATAATTGATCAACTTGGCGTAAATCCAGGAGTTGTACCAATTGGCGCTGTATTATCATTGTTTGTTGTAGGTTGGTTTTTAAAAATTAATCGAAATGGATGGGCTTTTTTTATGAATTGTCTGACGATTATTTTCTCAGCGAGTACTATTTTCCTTATACTTTACCCACGTGTCCTGGTTTCAAGCATTGATCCATTATACAATTTAACGATTATGAATAGTGCATCAGGCGAGTATACATTAAGAATTATGACATTAATTGCTCTCATATTTGTACCAATTGTTATCGCATATCAAGCATGGACTTATTGGGTCTTTAGAAAACGCATAACAAGTGATCCGAAAAGTCTTCATTATTAGATCGAATATTTTCTCCAATCAAATGAGATATAGATTGCAAGGTATAATTGTCTGACAGATAAAAAAGGAAAAAAAATGAGAAAAGTGATCATTTCCGAAAAAGCTCCAAAAGCAATTGGTCCATATTCAGCTGCAATTGAGACTGAAACTTTTATTTTTACTTCAGGCCAATTAGGTCTTGATCCAGTTTCTGGTGAATTGGTTCAAGGAGGAATAGAAGCTGAAACACGTCAGGCAATAAAAAATTTATTTGAAGTTTTAAAATCATCTGGTTCAGATTTAAATTCAGTAGTAAAAACCACTGTATTTCTAAAAGACATTGGTGAATTTCCACTAATGAACAAGATTTATGGTGAATATTTTATTAATGAACCACCTGCCAGGTCTGCTTTTCAAGTTGCTGCTTTACCAAAAAATGCCTGTGTAGAAATTGAAGCTATTGCAGTAAAGAAAAATTTAGATCTGTAGAATACAATCCACAGATTGTGGAAAAAATATACTGAAGGAATGAAACCATTAATGAACTTAGTTTCAGTAATAGTGCCTTGTTATAACGAAGAAAAAAATATCAGTTTTTTACTTGAAGCACTAAATCAACAAACTTACCCTCATGAATTGGTCGAAATAATCATCATTGATGGCCAATCAACTGATAAAACCTTGACCGTAATTGATAATGAAAAAGAAAAAATTAAAAAATTAAGGATTAAAGTAATAACGAATCCCCAAAAAAATATACCTTCAGCATTGAATATAGGAATAAGAAATAGTTCAGGCGATATTATAGTTCGTATGGATGCACACTCAATTCCCGATCCCAATTACATAAAATTTTGTGTTGAAGACCTTAATAACAAGATGGGTTCGAATGTAGGTGGACGATGGGTCATAATTCCAGGTTCTGGATCAAAGATGGGAAAATGCATTTCACTTGCAGCTTCACACCCATTTGGTGTCGGTGATGCCAAATATCGGTATAGTTCTGAGCCAGGATATGTTGATACTGTTCCATTTGGATCATTTTATCGAACTCTGATCGATGAAATTGGATATTTTAATGAGGATTTGCTAGCCAACGAAGATTATGAATTTAATGTAAGAATACGAAATTCCGGAAAAAAAATATACTTTGACCCAAGAATCAAAACCCAATATATCTCCAGGGACACAATCCTGAGTTTATCAAAACAATATTGGAGATATGGATATTGGAAATTTCGAATGCTACGGAAATATCCTGACACAATAAGGTGGAGGCAGGCAATTCCACCATTATTTGTCACTGGTATAATTTTATTAATTCTCATGTCAATTTTTATTCCAATTGTGTGGAGTCTTTTGAGCATAATTAGCCTGTTGTATGTTCTTATTTTAATTATTGGAACATTATCAGTAATTGATCTTAAAACCGAGTCGTACTGTCTATTTGGAACTCCCATAGCGATCATTGTTATGCATTTTTCTTGGGGGTTGGGTTTTTTATTTAGTTTGACAACTGGATTGGGAAAATAAAAGTATGGTTAATACAGATATAAGTCAAAAAGGTTTCTGGAAATTAAGGCCATCTGAAAGGAAATTGATCTTATTAACCGGTGACTTTATTATCGCGATTCTATCTTTACTTATTGCGCTCTATTTTTGGTCGGTGGAACCAGATGAATGGTTAAAATTTTCTTTACAATTTTTGGTAGAGAGACCTCCATTTTGGTTTTATTTATTACCATTTCTTTGGATTCTTTTTCTATCTGGTTTATACGATGTACGAAAAGTTCACAAAATTTCTGAAACAATTAATGGAATTGGAATTTCAATATTTCTCAGTATTTCACTTTATCTAGTAGTATTCTTTTTATCTGAACCAAACACATTACCCAGATTAGGAGTAGCTTTATTTTTTGCAAGCGCAGCTTTATTGACCATTCTTTGGAGATTGATTTATATAAAAATCTTCACAGCATCCCGGTTTCAACGTCGAGTAATTATTGTTGGGGCTGGAAATTCTGGCAAGGCTTTAGTTGAGATAATTGAGAAATTAAATCCCAAGCCTTTTCAATTAATAGGGTTGGTGGATGATGATCCAAATAAAATTAATGGAGAAATATCAGGTTACCCAATTTTAGGATCCATTTCTGATCTCAAATTACTTTTGATTGAATTTAATATATCGGATGTTGTTTTTTCCATAACTGGTGAAATGGACCCTGTTGTTTTAAACGTTTTAATAGAAGCCGAAGAAAACGGAATAGAAATCACATCAATGCCCGTAATGTATGAAGAATTGACCGGTCGAGTTCCAATATATTTATTAAAACCAGATTGGTTATTACGAAGCTTTATAGATTATGCCCATGTCAATCGATTTTATGAGTTAGGTAAAAGACTAATCGATATTATTGGTGGATTAATTGGTGTAATTTTTACATTTGTCTTGTATCCCTTCATAGGATTGGCAATTGTCGTAGATAACTGGGGTCCAATAATTTATTCACAAATTAGATTAGGGAAGAATGGAAAATATTACAATATTTTGAAATTCAGAACTATGTTTGTAGACGCTGAAATAAATGGGAATTACAAGCCAGCAGAAGAAAATGACCAAAGAATTACAACGATTGGAAAGATATTAAGAAAAAGCCATTTGGATGAACTTCCTCAATTTATAAACATTCTCAAAGGGGAAATGAGCTTGGTTGGACCCAGGTCTGAAAGACCTATGATCGTAGAAAATTATCAAAGGGAAATTCCGTTCTATCGGGGAAGATTATTAGTGAAACCTGGGCTTACTGGATGGGCACAAGTAAATTATGGGTATGCATCTAGGATAGAAGAAAATGCAATCAAGTTAGAATATGATCTTTACTATATTAAACATCGTGATCTAATGATGGATCTCTCAATTATGTTACTGACTATTAGTTCCGTTATAGGATTAAGAGGACGATAAAATGAGAGGTAGACCAAGTGTTAGAAACAAATATATTCTCTTTGGTGATCTTGTTTTAATTTTGATTTCGATTCTAGGCAGTTATGCGCTTAGGTTTGAATTAGGTCCTCAATTCTTCCAGTATCTTCCCAGTGCTATTTGGATAGCAGTAACTTCCCTGATCATAAAACCACTCGTTTATTATTTGTTTGGGCTATATCGACGAATGTGGATGTATGCCAGTGTTCAGGAATTAAAGGTCATAATTGTATCAGTAACCACTGCTTCTGTTGTGGTTTCATCGATAGTTATCTCATTATTGTCAATTGGTGTATTTGAAGGATTACCGCGTTCGGTTTTGGTAATTGATTGGATATTATCCTTGGTCTTTGTCGGTGGTATTCGTTTTTCATTGAGAATCATTGGCGATTCGATGTCAGTTGGTTCTGCGCCTTCAAAAAATAGTGATCAACGGAGATTAGTAATAGTTGGGGCTGGGGACGCGGGAGCGTTAGTGGTTCGTGAAATTCAAAAGAACCCCCAGATGAATTTACTACCTGTTGGTTTTTTGGATGACAATCCTGCAAAGCAAAAACAACAGATCTTTGGGATTCCGGTTGTAGGTACGATAACAGATCTCCCGAAAGTACTCGAGAAATTACATGTTGATGAAGTCATTATTGCGATTCCAAGTGCTCCTGGTAGGGTGGTCAGATTGGTGGCTGATATATGCCGGCTGAAGAATAAACCTTTTCGTACAATGCCCGGGATTTATGAACTGTTAGGTGGCTCTGTAAATGTAAATCGATTACGCGAAGTGGATATTACCGACTTGTTAAGAAGGCAACCAACGAACATGAATGAAGAAATTGTTGGTTCTTCATTAAGCGGAAAGATTGTTCTGGTAACTGGAGCAGGTGGGTCGATTGGTAAGGAATTATGCAGACAGATTTCTCGCTGGGGACCTTCAGAATTGATAATGATTGGACACGGAGAGAATAGTATTTTTGAAAGTTTAATGGATATGAAAGAGAGTTTTCCAGGTCTTTCAATCATTCCAATCATCGCAGATATGAGAGATAAAATCAGATTAAAGCAAATATTGACAAAACATCAACCGCAGATCGTTTTTCATGCTGCTGCGCATAAACATGTTCCGATGATGGAATTAAATATCGAAGAGGCAGTTACCAATAATATTTTTGGAACGAGAAATTTAATCGAAGTTTGCCTCGAAACTGATGTTGATAAGTTTGTAATGATTTCAACAGATAAGGCAATCAGACCTAAAAATGTCATGGGGGCTTCAAAAAGAATTGCAGAGATGATCGTTTTAAAAGCTGCTCAAAAAAGCAAAAAACCATATTGCGTAGTGAGATTTGGAAACGTGTTAGGAAGCAGAGGTAGTGTTGTTCCATTATTTAAACGACAGATCCTAAAAGGTGGTCCAATAACGATCACACATCCCGATATGAAAAGATACTTTATGACAATTCCTGAAGCTGTATACCTGGTGCTACATTCAGCAGGAATGGCAAAAGGCGGGGAGACGTTTGTTTTGAATATGGGCGATCAGGTTAAAATTGTAGATCTTGCTGAAGACCTAATCCGATTATCAGGATTGGAACCGGGTAGAGACATTGAAATTGTTTTTACAGGTTCGCGACCTGGTGAAAAATTAGAAGAAGATTTATGGGATGAAGGTTTAACTTTTCAGAGAACAAATCATCCAGATATTTATCACCTATCCAATCAAGATGATTTACCATCGGAGGAGGTTGAAGCGGTGGTGAATGAATTGATTCATTTAGCGTCAAAAGGAAATATTTCTGAAATTGTTAACATTTTTGATGAAAGAATCCCAGGGTCTCAAGTTCGAAAAACTCCACCAGCAGATTTGAATACAATTAACTAACATGGATTTAATCAATAGACAAACTTGGGATGAAATTTTTCCTACTTTAGAAAATCCGCATATACTTCAAACATACGAATGGGGAGAATTAAAATCTACATTTGGCTGGATACCTTTTAGGTTAGAACATGAGGGATTTGCTTTTCAAATATTAATGAGAAATTTACCATTAGGTATCAAAATTGCTTATATACCAAAAAGTAAAATTAACATAGAAAATAAAGAACTTTGGAATTCAATTGATAAATTTTGTATCTCTCAAAATGCAATTTTTCTGAAATACGAACAAGACAGTTTTGTTAACGAGAAGGATCATAACCAGATTGATAAAAAATTTATTAAGGCAAAGCCAATTCAACCAGGAAGTACCATTGAAATAGATTTACAGGGGAGTGAGCGTGATTGGCTGGAAAGGATGAAGCAAAAAACCAGATACAACATCAAACTGGCTATAAAAAAAGGAATTCAGATTCAAAAAACTGATGATATTTCAACCTTTCATCAATTGATGCTCGACACAAGCAAACGAGATAATTTTGGCGTTCACTCAAAAAAATATTATCAGTTAGTTTTTGATTTGTTTAGCCCCAGTAATAAAATTGCATTGTTGATTGCTAAATTTGATCAAATCGCTTTAGCAGGACTCATGATGTTTAGAATTGGGTCTCGCTCCTGGTATTTTTATGGTGCTTCCAATAATATAGAACGCAATAGAATGCCTACCTATTTATTACAATTTGAAGCAATGAAATGGGCGAAATCACTTGGATGCAAATCATATGATTTGTGGGGGATCCCTGACGACGGAGAGGAAATTTTAGAAAGAGATTTCAACTCCAGATCAGATGGATTATGGGGAGTATATCGATTCAAACGAGGATTTGGTGGGGTTATAAAACGGGCATCTCCAGCATATGATAGAGTATATAATCCAGTTTTATACAAACTGATAAACATGTTCCAGAAAGTTCGTGGAGATCTCAGTTAGAATATTTTTAATTGTTAATTGAACTTATCTGTATTTCAGGAAAATTAATGAAATTTTCAACAAATTTTGAACTTATTGATGAAAACACTTGGAATAAAAGTATTAATATTTTTCCAAATTCGCATTTCCTTCAAACTAGTTTATGGGCAAATGTAAAACGAGAAAACGGTTGGGTACCATTCTATCTTTTATGGAAAGATTTACAAGGAAATATCATTGCTGGTGCTTTGATTCTCGAACGAATTGTAAAAATATTAAATCTAATTTCTGCAAAAGTTCATTATTGTCCTAAAGGTCCGTTGTTGATTACAAAGAATAATGACAAGATAAGTGAGGTAATTCTAGGGTTACAATCATTTTCTAAAAATAGAAAAGGAATTTTCATAAAGATTGACCCTGATTTTGTTACAGAAATTCAGGCAGACAATATTGAAGATTTTTCTTTCCTTAACTTTAATTCTGATTTTCCTGAATTTTTACAAAAAAATAGCTGGATTCAATCTAAAGAACAGATTCAATTCCGAAATACAATCGTCATACCGCTTGAAAAGCCTGATGAAGAAATTTTGAAGGATATGAAGCAAAAAACACGCTACAACATCCGATTAAGTGAACGGAAAGGTGTAAAGGTAAGAATTGGTGATAATTCTGATTTTGAGAATTTATTCAAGCTTTATGCGGTAACTGCATTACGAGATAATTTTGTCATCAGATCGAAAAATTATTATTTGAATTTATGGAAAAAATTCTTCGATGCAAAATTATGTGAACCGATTATTGCAGAATTGGATGGGGAAATATTAGCAGCAGTCATCATCTATTTTTATTCAGGTAAAGCATATTATGTTTATGGGATGTCCGCTGAAAAAAATCGGAACCTTATGGCTACCTATTTATTACAATGGAAGGCTATTCAAAGAGCAAGAGAAAAAAAATGCAAAATGTACGATTTTTGGGGTGCTCCAGATGAATTAAATGAAAATGATAGAATGTGGGGAGTATATAAGTTTAAACTTGGGTTTGGTGGAACTTTTGTTAAAACTGTTGGTGCTTGGGATTTTCCAAATAATAAATTTGCATACCTTATTTATATTTTTGTTATTCCAAAAATGCTGAGTATGATGAGAAAAATTGGGTTCAGAAAAACTCAAATTGAAATCGAATAGTATTAAGTTATGGCCGCCAATCTGGGCTAAAATCAAAACTTATATCTGTGGTAAGTTTAGTTAAGTTTGCACCGTTAACTGTTGCTAAATAAATATCATGATTTACACCATCAGGCCAACTTTCAAACAAAAACCATTCACCATCGGGAGAAACGACAGAATCGACTGAAGGGCTAAAACTTTGTTGCCCGGAAGGTGGAATTCTAAATTCAATGTTAATTCCAGCATTTTCAATCCTTTTTCCAACAAAATACGGAAGACTTCCACCTGATTTGTTTTGGTGGGTAAAGAAAATAATGCTATCATTCAGAGACCAATGAGGATATAAAAAATCAATATTGCTTTTTGCTGCAAAGACATAAGGTTCTGGTGAATTTAGGTCCAGAATCCAAATTTCGCTGTCAGCAATTTTTCGGATAAAGGAAATTTTCGAACCATCCATTGACCATGAAGGAGCGCGATCTCGCCATCTTGTCCGTGTTAATTCACTTAAAGAATCGGTTGTAAGGTTATATATGTAAATGTGCAGCATTCTTTCTTTAGTGGTTGGGTGGTTACCAGGCCGAAATGAAGTGAAGGCAATTTCATTTCCATCAGGTGACCATACAGGGTCAAAATCACCAGATGGGTCTAAAGGTATAGATACGGGATAAATTACGTTATTTGATAACAAATCCATTACAAATAGTCTGGCGCCTTCATAGGTCTCTTTTTTTGCTTTACAAGGGGAAATAAAAACAATTTTATTTCCGTCAGGCGACCAATCTGGTTGACAAGCTCCATCTGCCAAATTTGTCAATTTAATTTTATTTTTTCCCTCAATATCTATCATCCAGATTTGCATAACACTGTCCTGAAAATTTGAAGAATATGCAATAAATCCAGAACCTCCGCCGAGAAATGTTGTTTGTACTGCAGTTGAAATTGGATTCTGGACAGGATTTTCAGTTACTTTCGAATTTGGTGTCCAAAAATTTTCTACAGTTGGGCTATTATTTTGTGGATCCACAACTTGTTCTAATTCTTTATCTTGATTATTTGTATTATCAAGTAGTAAAAAATTCATGAGTTTTTTATTTTGGTTTATCAAGAACATAACTACAACTATAGAAAGCAACAGAAAACTTAAGAGCCAAACTTTTCTGTTGGAAATTTTTATTTTTTGATTATTATTTTCATAATATGATTTGATTAGTGGTTGAGAGACCCCTGTTTTAATCAAAGTATTGGTGAGAGTTGATGGGGGAGGAGTTAATCGTCCGATATTCTTTGAAGAGATTAAGAAATTTCCTTCTGCTAATAAAGCCTTATAGAATTCTTCAGCTGATTGATATCGATTTTCTGGATCAATTTCCAAAGCTTTTAGAATGATCTTATCCAATGCTTCAGAGACCGTGGATCTATATTTATTAATCGATGTTAATTTTTCTTTACCTGATATCCGATTAAGACTTTCTTCAGGGATCATCCCGGTTAAGGCTGCATATAAAGTTGCGCCTAGAGAATAAATATCAGATCGTTCGTCAGTTGGTCCCCGACCATATTGTTCTGGTGGTGAATATCCTGGAGTCATTGCTCTTGCCCCAGTTGCTGTTTGTTGGTTAATATCAAAAACTTTTACAAGGCCAAAATCGGCTAGAATCACATTTCCTTCAGGTGTAATTCGAATATTGCCAGGTTTAATATCTCGATGAATCACTTTTGGGGACAAATTATGTAAATACATCAAAGCATCACAAATCATCAAACCAATCATTATTACATCTTTTTCTGGTAATTTTTCTTCGCGCTCGATTCTTTCTCTTAAATCTTCGCCATCAATATAATCCATAACAAGATATTGACCCTGACCAGGCATATAAAAATAATCACTAACCCTGGGAAGGTTTGGGTGTCGAAGTCCTGCAAGAATTTCGGCTTCTTTTTTGAACTGGTTTGAGTAATTTTCAGATAAAACCAGATTTTCTTTAATGGCAACTGGAATATGAATATTCTCATCAATTGCCATATATACCGAACCCATTCCCCCATGGCCGAGTATTTTCTTAATTCTATATCTATCTTGTATGATACTATCTATCTGAAGTGGCATTGAGGATTTACCTTATCATAGCGACTTATTTGATTATATTGATTTTTGGAAATTTTGCGTTGAGTAATGTCATCAGGGTATAATATTCTAATCTCTCAAGGTAATAATTAAATGTTTAATTTAGATATCAAAACAGCAGTTCAAACAGCTTTTTTCTTGGCAATATTAGGTATTTTATCAAGTTTGTGGTTAATGGTGAAAAATTACAAACTTGCCCAGAAAATGCCTTTCTACCAGAAAAGAGTAAAAATGCAATGGAAATCAGTCCGCTTTTTATTTGTTGGGATTGTTTTTGGTTTTTCTGCCTACTTTTTTAACAGGTTTGCTGAACCGGCTATATATTTAATTTTTCCACCATCACCTACCATAACTCTCACTCCTACTATCACATTGACACCAACGATTACTTTATCTCCAACAATCACCCTTTCTCCCACCGTTACCTATACACCAGCAATCAGTCCAACACCATCAATCCCTGAGGCGATCGAGTCTTTGTTTGAAAGCACAGTATTTCCAAATCCTGATGCTCTATTCAGTCCGATTGTTTTTTCCAAAAGGATTGATGAGAATTTACAACCTGTTAACCCTTCTGAGGAATTTGATCATCCGATATCTATTATGTATGCTACTTATAGTTATGTAGACATGATCCCAGGCAGTCAGTGGACATCGATTTGGTATCGTCTCAGTGATATGGCTATGTTATGTTATGAAACTGCACCTTGGAATGGTGGTACAGGAGGATATGGTTACTCTGAATGTACCCAAGAGGCTTCTGAATGGCTCCCAGGTTTTTATGAAGTTCAGTTGTTTGTAGGTCCTACGTGGAAAACTTCAGGTCGATTTGCGATCATTGGGAATCCACCTACAAATACACCAACTCGAACTTCAACGGCTACCATTACAAGAACTTACACGCCAACTTCATCCAGGACACCTTTACCAACATTTACTCCAAGCATTACACGTACACCGACGATTACTCCAACCACCACACGCACTCCCACAATTACCAATACACCTACCAGAACCTTTACGGCTACTCCAACCAGAACACCAAGACCCACAGATACCAGGTGGCCATCGCAGACTCCAACGAGGTAAAAATTATTATTCAAGATTATTTTCCTTAAGAGAAAATATATTGGACAATGATCGAGAATCTTGAATTTTTTTTGCTACTCATTTTTCCAATAATAAATGGTTGGTTTGATTAGAAAATGGATCTTTATTGATTATCTGTTTCCTGATTTAAACCATTATTTTCACTATTGTGAATTTCAGCAGCACCCAGGAAAAATGCTTGTTCTTTCAAGACACTCATTTGATATTTTCGGATATGTGACAGGGCTCGCTCGATTTGTACTGGAACCCTTCCTTTTTTCTTTATATATAAATCTCGCGCACCCCATAACTTTGAATTATATTCATTGATTAATTCATTAACTATTTCCAGGTTTGATTTCCCGTTTTCTCTTTTGTGGATAAAAGAAATAATTGGAGTAATCTGGATATTCTTTGCTAAATTTTGTTTTCTATTTTGGTTAAAGATAGCTGAGAGCACTTTTGGATTGAGTTTTAAGGCATTTTCGCTCGAAATTTTCCAGGCTTTAATATATTGTTCAGGGACTATTTTTGAAGATGAATGCCAGGTACCAACATTGATCCATTCAAGTCTCATCCCGTACCTTTGCGCTTTACTTTGAAATGAACTGGTTAAGTTTTCATAAAACAGATTCGATAATGCTGTGCGGGGAATAAGTTCTGGAATATTGCCACCTTTATTGATAAATAGTTTTGAAAACCTTTTATTGTTTACATGTGTCTTTTTATAATAAATGGGTTTGTGATTTGGGGAATCAATTTTGTGTTTCCTAATCAACACACGATTTACTTTGTACCTTCTTGTGTGAGCCCAATTTTTTCGTATTTTCTTAGCAATTTTATTTTGATTTTGTAAAAGTAAATTTATTTCTGGTGCACCAGCAGATGACAATAATTCACTCAGTAAGTGATGGTTTATGTAATTTGTTAATTCTGTTCTTACCATATCTATTAGTGATGTAGTCCAGGGTCCAGGTCCTTGCTGATATACCAACCAATAAATAGAATCTTCATTAAATGGATACGGTTTGGTTATCGAAACCTGGTTTGGATTCCGGAAAACACTGAAGATTAATCGAATATCTTTAATTTCTATTGGAATTCCATCCAGAGTTCTTGCTGAAACATCCAATTTGGCTGTTTGATCTCTTAAGTCAATGATTTTTCGAATTCTTTCGAAGCTTTCCAATTCAATTGGTTTTTCCGTCGTAGGACCAACAATTCTTGGGAATCCATTAATTTTTTCAAACACAACAGCATTTTCAAGATTTATCAGAACTTTCCCCGGACCGCCAATCCTATAAATCGGCGATATTTGATCCTCTGATCGGACCTGGGCATTTTCAATATGAATTTGATAATAAACGGGGAATGAAAAGGCAGATTGCTTGATGTATTTTTCTGAAATTGTTATATCTTTTATGTCAAAAATATCTGCCAGATAGATTGATGCTAAATTAGCGGCAATATGATACCCCATGAAAATTGAAAACATGACAAGTAACACATCCCACGCTAAGAAAAGTTCGATGATATCAACTACCGTAGAAATAATAGGGTAAGGAATTGCGAATAAAAAATCAAGCCATGGATAATCTATTTCTCCAGATTGATTAAACGTAAAAGCACAAATCAACCATGTAAGAATAAAAAGGATTTGTAGAAAAAAAGATCGGACATTACCAGCTTTTGAGCTGGTAGAAAAAATCGAGTTTACCATTGAATCCCAATAATTTACGAAAAAGTTTGATGTTTTTTCGAAATCTTTTTCAAGATGTGAATTTTGATTCATTAAAGATCTCCTTGAGATCTTACCCAATCTATTAGTTCTGAAATATCCTTATATTCACTACCTAAAAAGGAGCATAATTCTGGATCTTGCGAGATTGTATCCAGGTTTCCCTTTAGAAGAGAGATTAATAATTCTTTAGAATTTAAATTAATTGATTCTGGATATGAGCCCAGGTGTTTTGATGTTCCATACGCGTAATCCATTAATGCCTGGTCTTGACCGGAAAGTGTCTGAATGGCTTGTTCTTGCTCTACAATTTTCTTCTCTTTATTTGCCACATCCAACCAGGATGTTCTCCACCGGCTATGCAATTCCTCCTCAATTTGGGCCGGAAATCGCAAGTTTGTTATTGATAAATCTATAAACTTAATGCCTCTTTTCTTTAATAAATCAAATTCTTTACTGAAGACAGTTTCATTTAATTCTTTCCCATAATTATCCATTTGATAATAATGGGATTGAGTAAGCCGTAGTTTTATTTGAGTAGAAATTAAATCTAACAGGTTAATCTCGGATTTCGTTAAGGGGAATATTTCGTTTAGTGTATATTTTGAAATGTACTCACGAAGTACATCGATTGTTAAATTGACTGGATACCATTTCCAACTTGTAATTCTGTCAGGATTATCATCTGGCTTTTCAAAGTTTATACTTTGTCCAATGATGGCTTTTTCTACTGAATTTGGATTGTATCCATATGCAGAATTTCCTTCGCCTGGATTTGCATCTAATTTAAAACGCACCTGCACATTGACACAAATCTGAATTCCATCTCGTGTAACAGCAAGTGTTTCGTTTTTTCTGCTCATTCTTGCTTCGTAGGCAGCAGTCGATTCGCCTTTTTGAAGAGGTGAAAATGGATCTTCTTCCTTTCTTGGACCAACGCTCTGGGATTGGATATGTAAATCAACAATTCCTGCAATAATGTCATTTCGCTGTGTAAATGCTATACCTGGTCCTATAGCTCCTTTGTATTTCACTGGTGTTCTTAATACGGCAGAACTGGCCGTGTCTAAAATAATGACACCAGGACCATTTTTTGATCGATCAATTCTTCTTTCTCTAAGTTCACCATTTTCAATAAAAAAAGCAGGTCCGTGATCTCCTAGGAGATATAAGAATAATTGTTGGACTGCTTTAATTCTTTCAGGAAGATTTAAGACCGGCAAAATAAATTGACCAAAGAATATCAAAAAAATTATCAGGCTAAAGAAAAATATCAATAATGTCAATATTCCAAACCTAAAATTGGTTTGAGGATCGCCAAATATGTTAATTCCGGCAATCACAATTAGAATATAAAATATAAAGTAAAAAAATATTTTTTTAAAATGTTTATTAACTGATGTTTTTTTATGTTTGACGGCCATTTCTAATATTCTATACTATTTTTTGACAATCGAGAAAAAATAACTATGTTATCTCCAAATGTAGTAAGATAAAATCTAATTAAAATGAACCCACGAGGTGGTAATGTTTAGAGCATTATTCATTTTTCTATCGAAGGCATTTTGGGCACAAAAATTAATCATGAATTGGAAATTTGCATGGCATGTTGCCTCAAGATTTATTGCCGGTATCAATATTATCGACGCAATTAAAGTGATTAAGAATTTAAATGACCAGGGATTAAATGTTACGGTAGATCATTTGGGTGAGAACGCAATAACTGTTGAGGACACATTAGCAGCTACAAAGGAGGTAATTGACTTATTAGAAGCTATTAATAGTCAAGAGGTTCAAGCGAATGTTTCAATTAAATTAACACAATTAGGGTTGAATATTGACAAAGATTTATGTAAATCCAACCTTCAAAATATTATAGAACATGCTAAAAAAATGCAGAATTTTGTACGAATCGATATGGAAGATAGTTCAATAACCCAAGAAACATTAGATGTAGTCTATTGGTTGAAGCAGACATATTCTGGAGTTGGCACAGTTATTCAAAGCTATTTGTATCGAAGCGAAAAAGACGTAGTGAATTTAACGAACGAATGTATTCCTATACGTATGGTCAAAGGAGCGTACAAAGAGCCTGCACAAGTAGCTTTTCCTAAAAAGAATGATGTGGATGATAACTTTGATCACCTAACAAAAATTTGTCTGGATAAAATTAGATGTTGTAATTATCCTGAAATTAGTAATGATGGTAGATTTCCCCCATTAATTGCTATTGCTTCTCACGATGAATTGCGGATCGAAAATGCTATTCATTATGCAAATACTAAGGATCTTTCCCAAAAAACATATGAAATTCAAATGCTTTATGGAATTCGTCGAGATTTACAAAAGAAGTATTCGGAGCAAGGCTATCCTGTTCGAGTCTATGTTCCGTATGGAACACATTGGTATCCTTATTTCATGAGAAGATTGGCAGAGCGACCAGCTAATGTCTGGTTTTTCTTTTCAAATTTTTTTAGAAAGTGAGAAACATCCATTTAACGAATTTTTTGTTCCTAAATGCTGGTATGATACTAGTTTGGTAATTAAGTTTAGTTTCCAAGCAAGCAGCTCATCAATTGAAGTTAATTTGAAATTTGAAAATATTTTGAAAGTTATAAATTTTGGAAGAATATAAAGTTTACAAAGAAATCAGGGAATGTGTCAAAATTAGATTAATCTTTTTCTCTATAATTGGTTATGCCATTGGAGCAGGATTAGTTTCATATATTGGAAGAATTATTAACCCTCAAATATTTTGGTTAGGGTTGATTGTCGTCATACTTTTTAGGCTTATTACAGATTCATTATCCTGTTTTTTCAATTTAAGTGAGATTTACAATAGGAAGAAATTACCAAAATTAACCCTGCTCAGGAATAGCTTCCTTATTCTGTCTTTATCTTTATTGACAATTGGTGCCATTCTTTCTGTGAATTTGTATTCAATAACAGAGTTACGTTTTGTGCTTTGGGTGTTTTTAGGAATTTTCTTCACTATTCTTATTTTATCTGCGATTCCTCCCTTCTTTTTAAATAAAAAAGGTTATGGAGATTTTCTAAATACAATCAGTGTAGTTGCATTAGCACCGTCATTCGCATGTATATTGCAAATAAATGAACTTCATAGAACATTATTTTTAATCACTTTTCCTGTTTTTTTTCTCTTAATGGCTTATTTTCTGGCTCAATCTTTGGAAAATTATTTTGAGGATATTAAGAATCAAAATCATACCCTTATGACTGTATTGGGTTGGAAATTAGGCATGCGAATCCACAATTATTTTATACTATTGACTTATCTACTATATGGATTAGGTTCTTTATTTGGGTTATCTGGAATTTTGACATTGCCTGCCTGGTTCTCACTTCCTATAGCTGGGATACAATTTTGGGAAATGTGGCGAATTGGAGAAGGATACAAACCCAGGTGGAAGCTATTAAAACTATCTTCTTTGGGTTCAATCAGTGTTTTAGCATACTTTTTAATTTTTATATTATGGTTGAGGTAAAGAATGCCCGAATTTTTGGAATTATTAACTCCTGAAGTAGGTATTAGTAAATTATTACAACACATAGAATTGGTAGTTTTTCGTTCTGAAAATATCAGAACAGAAAAAGGATTGAACAGAGTTTTAGCAAGAAATATCAAATCAGATGAAGATATTCCAGCATTTACCAGAAGTACTGTCGATGGTTTTGCTGTGAATAGTAAAGACACATTTGGTGCGTCGGATGTTTTGCCAGCGTTTTTTGAAGTGCTTAGTGAAATTCAAATGGGAAAACCTGCAAACATCCAAATTAATAAAGGACAAGCTTGTTTAATCCATACTGGTGGCATGTTACCAGCCGGTGCGGATGCAGTGGTAATGGTTGAAAATACTCAATATTCCAATTCAAAAGAGATTGAAGTCTATAAAGCAGTTCCTACTGGCGAGAATGTAATTCTTAAAGGCGAAGATGTCATGAAAGGAGATCTTGTGCTTCAGAAGGGAACAAAGATCCGGGCGAGTGAGATTGGTGCGCTCATGGCTCTTGGCATTACGGAAATTGAGGTATTTGACTTGCCGAAAGTTGGGATTTTGTCGACAGGCGATGAAATTATCCCACCACATCTACGACCTGAACTTGGTCAAATAAGAGATATTAATTCGTATTCTTTGAGTGCTATTGTAGAAAAATTTGGAGGATTTCCGAAATGTTATCCAATTATACAAGATGACAAATCTAAGTTACTCAATAGTCTTAGAATCGCACATGAAGAAAATGATCTGGTTATTGTTACTGCCGGATCTTCAGCAAGTGTTCGAGACCTGACCGCTGATGCAATCAATGAATTAGGATCTCCTGGTGTGTTGGTGCATGGGATCAATGTGAGGCCAGGAAAACCAACGATATTAGCCTATGCGAACGGAAAACCCATTATTGGGCTTCCAGGAAATCCGGTGAGTGCATTTGTCATTGCGCATCTACTTTTACGTCGGATCTTGCCAAAATTACGAGGAGAGTTAAAAACAATTGAAACTCAGACAATGAAAGGGATGGTAACAATAAACATATCTTCTGCAGCAGGTAGAGAGGATTGGGTGCCTGTCCGCTTGCTTGAGGAAGAAAAAAATGGATTGAAATTGGTCGAACCTATTTTTTACAAAAGCAATTTAATTTTTTCTCTTATTAACACCATAGGACTGGCAAGAATTGCACCAGATGTTACGGGGATTGAAGCAAATTCTGAAGTTGAAATCATATTAATTTAAGGATTCTCACATGACTATATATTTACATGACATACCCTTACAAGATGCACAGAAACGATTTTATGAAGCTTTAGATAAATTTAAATTGCGAGGTTTTTTAAATACCGAAATATTAGAACTTAATGAGAATCTCGTTGGGAGAGTTCTGGCAAGACCCATATGGGCAAAGATTTCTTCCCCTCATTATCATGCATCAGCTATGGATGGTTTTGCAATCAAATCAGTGGATATCCAGAATGCCAGCCCAACTCGTCCAATTTTACTGCGCATAGATGAACAAGCAATTTATGTCGATACAGGTGATCCAATTCCTGATTGGGCAAATTGTGTGATGCCAATCGAAAATACGGAAGCAATAAACACAAATGATGAAATCGTCTCCAATAAAAGAAATCCTTATGCGATCAGAGTTCGAAATTCATTAACACCCTGGTCACATATCAGACCCATGGGTGAGGATATCGTCGCTACAGAACTCGTTTTACCAGCGAATCGATTATTAATTCCGGTTGATCTAGGTGCTATCGCTGCATGTGGACAAACTCACGTCGAAGTAGTTAAAAAACCAGTTGTCTCAATTTTACCTACGGGGACTGAATTGGTTCGGGTAGGTGACGAGATCAAAAGAGGGGACATCATTGAATATAATTCGATTGTTTTGGCTGCACAAATAAGTAGTTGGGGCGGGGACGCGATTCGTTTTCCAATTACAAAAGATAATTTTGAAGATCTTTGTACCCAGGTTTTGTTTGCTGCAGAACGCTCAGACTTAATCCTCATAAATGCAGGATCTTCGGCTGGATCAGAAGATTTTTCATCAAAAGTCATAGAGAAACTGGGTGAATTGTATGTTCATGGGGTGGCTGTTCGACCTGGACATCCGGTAATTCTTGGGATGATATTTACTGAAAATGGTAAAAAGGTTCCAATAATTGGCGTTCCTGGTTATCCAGTTTCAGCTGCTCTGACTGGGGAGATTTTTGTCAAACCACTTATCCATGAATGGATTGGAAAGAATGATCAGGACCAGGAGACGATTGAAGCAGAATTAACTCGAAAAATTACGTCACCAGCTGGTGATGATGATTATGTCAGGGTTGTTACTGCAAAAGTGGGAGAAAGAATTTTAGCAGCGCCACTTTCGCGAGGAGCAGGAGTCATTACATCAATGGTAAGGTCGGATGGATATGCGATTGTTCCGAGGGGAATTCAAGGGAAAGAAGCTGGGGATAAAATAACCGTCATTCTTAATAAAAATAAAAGTGTCATCGATGAAACTTTACTTGTTATTGGCTCTCATGATCTCACATTGGATTTATTAGCCGAGCACCTGTCCTTAAGAGGAAAGCGTCTAGTTTCTGCCAACGTCGGAAGTTTGGGTGGTTTAATTTCACTTAATCGGGAAGAAGCGCACTTTTCAGGTTCCCATCTATTTGATCCAACAAATGCTACATTTAATAAAAGTTATGTCGAAAAGTATGTTAAAAACTTCAATGCAGTGATAATTCCCTGGGTATATCGAGAACAAGGATTAATCATTCAAAAGGGGAATCCAAAAAAAATAACATCTTTGGAAGATCTAAAACGCTCAGATGTTAGATACATAAATAGACAAAGAGGGGCAGGAACCAGAATATTATTGGATTATTACTTAGACAAAATGGGAATTGATATTTCACTTATCCATGGTTATGAAGAAGAAGAATTCACACACTTGAACGTTGCTGCAGCGATTAAGTCCCTCAGAGCAGATACTGGATTGGGTATTACCGCTGCAGCACGGGCTTTAGATTTAGATTTTGTTCCACTATTTAAAGAAAGATACGACTTAATTGTGCCAGAAAAAATTTATGAATCTGAAATTTTCAAACCTGTATTATTGGCTATGAACGATGATGAATTTCGATCGCGTGTACAATCTTTAGACGGTTACGATGTATCATGTATGGGTACTGAATTGATACAATAGCTATACAATACTAGGAGGATTTATGATTGAGAAAAATGTCAAAGCACCTGATTTTGAATTGTTAGATGAAAACGGAATCAACCATAAACTTAGTGATTATTTGGGTAAACCTGTTTTATTATTTTTTTATCCGAAAGATGATACGCCTGGATGCACAACAGAAGCCTGTGAATTTCGCGATGATTATGACCAATATGATAAAAGCGGGGTAATTATTTTGGGAGTGAGCCCAGACACACCAAAATCACATAAAAAATTTAAAGATAAATATAATTTACCTTTTACTTTACTGTCTGATGAAGATCATCATGTTTGCGAAATGTATGGTGTTTGGGGGAAAAAATCAATGTATGGAAGAGAATACTATGGAGTGATGAGAACATCATTTTTAATTAAAGCTGATGGAAACCTGGTAGAAATATTTGAAAATGTGAAGCCCAAAGGCCACAGTCAACAAGTTTTATCAGCTTTAGAATGATAAAAAAAAAGGACGAGGTTACACTGAACCCTCGAGCATTTTTTAAATATTTACATTATTTCCTGGATTTGAGCAGTTCAGAAGCTAGTTCCCGTTTAGCCAAAATATCCAAATTTATTCCTCCCAGGAAGTTTACAATTTGATCCTGCATTGTTGACCACATGGTTTGAGCTGTGCAATTTTCAACATTTTGACACACATCATTTTCGGAAATACAAGCATTGAGACAAATTTTCCCTTCTAATGATTCAGCGATGGATAATACTGAAATATCCTCAGCAGGGTGACTTAATTTTATTCCACCTCGCGGACCTGGAGAAGCTTTAATTAACCCAGCTTGCATCAATGAATGTCCAATCTGGTGGAGGAAGGGAAGAGGAATATCCAGTATTTCAGAAAGTTTTGCAGTTGGAATTGGTTTGCCTTCGTTCTCCTTTGCCAGTGCAACCATTAATTGAATACCGTAATCTAATTTACGACTAATACGAAACATTTCTCACCTCTAATAATTATTCTACCTTTAAAGATAATTGAGATTAATTATCAATGAAAGTGACAAATATCATCAGATTTATTGTTCATTAACATAATAAATTACATTTATAAGGTTATGTATAGTGGCACAGGTTGATTTCTGAAATAATCGACTTATAATAGCAATATAAATTAGTTCACCCACAAGGAGGAATGAATGAAAAAATCTTTATCAATGGTGGTCGCCATTTTGGTTTTTAGTGCATTGGTTTTAAGTGCCTGTGGAGGTAATTCATCCGCAGATACCCCAAATATCCCCGCAGAATATGCTGGAAAAACCAATCCTTTAGGAAGCGATGCAGCTACCGCCGGAAAGGCGATCTTTGATATTCAATGCGCATCATGTCATGGAGAAAGTGGACAAGGTGACGGTCCCGCTGGTAAGGCGTTAACACCACCAGCAGCAAACCTTGCTGAAAGTAATGCAAAGTATGGAGACGATTATTTGTACTACAGAGTGGCAGAAGGTGGTACGATGGATCCTTACAATTCTTCAATGCCTCCCTTCAAGAATGTTCTTTCTGAAGACGAAATCTGGCAGGTAGTTGCACACATAAACACATTTAAATAATAATAATCACGAAGAATCAAAAAAACACGAGAGTCATCTCGTGTTTTTTTGTTAAATCTTAGTAGAATTGATATATGAAAAATGAAAAAAGTATAAGAATATTTTTAATTGACAATCACGCCCTTTTCCGGAAAGGTTTAAAAGCGATCCTGGCAGACGTCTCAAATTTCAAGATTGTTGGTGACGCGTCTAGCTATCACGAAGCAGAAACAATTCTACAAGAAAATCCAGTAGATATGGTTTTGTTTGATACTGATTTTTACATAATTAAAAATAATGAATTTTCAGAAAACATTCTGAAAAATAATCTCACCAAAAAAGTTGTTGCATTGACCTTTGCAAAATCCAGATTGGAATTCTTAAATGCAATTAAATCCGGTATTCATGGGTATATTTTAAAGGATGAAGAAATTGATTACTTAATTGATTGTATTTATAAAATTCATGCAGGTCGTTTCATTGTATCAGAATCAATGGTCGAAAAACTTGTGAAATTATTGATTGAAAAAAGTGAATTTCCTATAAACTTAATAATTTCTGATAGAGAACTAGAAGTACTAAGCCTAATACAAAATGGTTATTCAAACAGTCAAATAGGCAAACATTTGTTTTTGTCTGAAAATACTATCAAAACGCATATTAAGCATATCTACAAAAAAATGTCAGTTTCAAACCGAAAAGAAGCAATTGAGAAGGGAATTTTGTGGGGAATATTAAAATAAGGGGATAATATTATCACCCAATAAAGGATAAGAAATCACCCGTAAACGTTTTATAAAATTCGGATAAATACTATAATAATAGTATTATTAAGTTTGAGTTTCAGACTTTGATGGAGTAGGTAATGGATCAGGAAAAAACAATTGTTTTGATAGCCTCTGCTAATTCAATATTTCGTAATGGCATCTTGAAGATTTTATCTAAAAGAAAAGATTTTCAAAATTTAATTATTGAGCAAGCCAGTGACATAAAAGAGGTATTGAGAAAATATTCAAAAAACAAACCCAGAGTCTTGGTTATTGACTACGATGACAAAAATATAAAGAAGAAATTATTTATGAATTCATTTTTACAAGATCAACACAATGCTCAATTGCTTCTGGTTTCATTAGAGCAAAGTGGAAATGTTGTTTTTTATGATCGGCAGGTGCTGTCTACTGATGAGGCGCACCATTGGTTACAGATTCCGTGGAATGAAAACAAATCTCTTTTAAACTCTGAATAATTTATTGGAGGTAAAAATTTATGAAACATTTTTCAATTGTCTCAATTCTGGTTATTTTGCTTACGGTAATCGTTTATTTCTTTTTACAAGCAGTAGGATTACTTCCAACTCAAGCAAGTTCCCAGGCGATTATTATTGATCAATTGTTTGATATACACATAGGGATTATTGCTTTTCTGTTTTCATTAATTGTTGTTTTTATTGGATACAGTCTTATCGTATTTCGGAGAAACAAACAAATGCCTGATGAGGAGGGTCAACACATAACAGGATCCTCCAAATTGGAGATTGTTTGGACACTTGTTCCCCTGGCTGTTGTAATTTTTATCTCCTACCTGGGAGCTATTTCATTAGCTGAAACAAGGAAAATTGATCCACAGGCGTTGGATATAAAAGTCACGGGTGGCCAATGGTATTGGTCCTTTGATTACCCGGATTATGGGATTACCTCGGATGTTTTATATCTTCCGGTAGGCAGGCAGGTAAAGCTTTCACTTACATCCATGGACGTGATCCATTCTTTTTGGGTACCAGAGTTTCGTGTAAAACAAGATGTCCTACCAGGTGAAAATCTGGTAAAAGAGCTTCGATTTACACCCATAGAAACCGGTGATTTTATGGTTTTATGTGCAGAATTATGCGGTGGAGCACATGCATATATGAATAGTCCAGTCAAGGTTGTTACAGATGGAGAATTCCAGGACTGGATTGATGAAGAATTAGGCAATTTTCCACAAGACCCTGAGAGTTTAGGCGAAAGATTAGCCAAGAACAATGGATGCTTTGGGTGTCATTCAGTAGATGGAAAAGATGGGGTAGGTCCTACCTGGAAGGGACTTTATCGCAGTGAGAAAACTCTGGTAAGTGGAGAAAAAATTGTTGTGGGTGAAGATTATCTTTATAATGCGATTGTAAATCCAAATAGTCAGATTGTTTTGGGCTATCCGGCAAATGTCATGGCACAAAATTACGGTGAATTATTCACTGATGAAGAAATAAACAACATGATTACATTTATCAAATCATTGGAATAAGGCGAGAAGGACTATGAAGATGAATTTATCTGGGATTGTTAAAGGGATTTTATTCCAAATCGTAGGGTCGTTTATTGGCGCTGGAATTATGGGGGGCATTCGAGCTTTAATGGGATTGCCATGGAAAACCGAACCTGCCATTGTGCTGGGAGGTCTTGTTGGTGCGATTGCATTTATGGTAGGTGTCGGTGCTTTTAAAGACTGGTGGAAAATGGCACTGGGTGAAGAAGTAACGGAAGCCAGCGAAGTAGTAGGCAAACAAGGATTGAGTAGGTATTTTGGATTCAGTCTTGATCACAAAGTAATTGGTATTCAGTACGGAATCCTCTCAATGGTTCTTTTAGTATTGGGGGGCTCGTTAGCATTAATTTTCCGGGTTGAATTAGCCCAATCTGGATTACAGCTTTTAAATTTTGTTCAATTTAATACTCTGGTTGGTTTACATGGAATGGTACTGATTGCTTCAATATTAATGGGAATCGCTGCGATGAGTAATTATGTGGTCCCCTTATTAATTGGTGCTGAAGACATGGCATTTCCAAGGTTAAATGCTTTTTCATTTTGGATTGCCGTCCCTGCGTCAATCATATTAATGAGCTCCATGTTTTTTGGCGGTTTTGAAACTGGATGGACTGCTTATCCACCGTTAAGTGTGCGTGGACCAATGGGTATTCAAATGTTCTTTTTAGGTGTTTTTATCGTTGGATACTCTTCAATTTTGGGAGCGTTGAACCTGATTGCAACAATATTAACCATGCGAACCAAGGGTATGGGATTGTTTAAAATGCCTATTTTTGCCTGGTCAGTTCTGGCAACTTCCATAATCTCGTTGACAGCTACTCAATTGATCGGCCTTTCTTTCCAATTAGTCATGTTTGAGAGATTGTTCGGAATGAGTTTCTTTACTCCTTCAGATGGAGGTAATCCCATTCTTTTCCAACATTTGTTCTGGTTTTATTCACATCCTGCTGTATACATTTTTGTCTTACCAGGATTGGGAATAATCAGTGAGTTATTGCCAGTTTTTGTGCGTAAACCATTATTTGGATACAAATGGGTGGCTATGTCCTCCATGGGGATCGCTCTGACAGGATTCCTGGTATGGGGTCACCATATGTTTACTGCAGGTATCGAAGAATATCTCAGGGTCCCGTTTATGTATAGCACATTATTGGTTGCGGTACCTACCGGTGTGAAATTCTTTAGTTGGGTGGCAACCATTTGGCAAGGAAAAGCAAGATTTCCAGTACCAATGTTATTTGTACTTGGTGGGATTATTGTGTTTTTATTGGGTGGATTAACAGGTCCGCCAAACGGTACTGTATCCACCGATTTGCATTTACATGATACTTACTATATTGTCGGTCATTTCCACAATACCATGTTTGGTGGATTCATATTCCCAATTTTTGCTGCCATTTACTACTGGTATCCAAAGATTACCGGGAGAAGAATGAGTGAGACCTTGGGGAAAATTCATTTCTACCTCATGACACCGTCCTTTTTCCTGATGACATTTGGACAGATGAGAATAGGCCTCTTGGGAATGCGTCGAAGAATTGCGGATTATGACCCAGCCATGGGATTTGATTTTACCCAATTGCTCATCACGATTGGTGGATATCTCATCGCTATATCAATTCTTGTATTTTTCTACAACCTTATCGTCAGTGCCAAAAAAGGGGAATCTGCAACTGGAAATATATGGAATTCCCGTTCACCTGAATGGGATATTTTACCTTCTCCCGCACCAGTTCACAATTATGCAGGCATTCACTTCAATGTTGTCGGTGAACCATACGATTACGGTTTAATTGGAAGTAAATATGTTGAATTGGCACAGGGTATACATCAGAGAGAGGAGAGTGATTAATGACTAAATTATCACCATTAAAACGTGGAGTTGTTGTATTTTTAATACTCGGAGTATTAACCGCCATAGAATATTATCTTGGTGTCAATGATGTTCCTACTATATTGTTATGGGCAATTGCAATAATAAAATTGTTATTGGTATTGCAATATTTTATGCACATAAACAGGGTCATCAATCCAAATAAGGGAGGTCATGAATGAGTTCAATCAATAATGCGATAGTCAGTTATCAACAAAAGCTTGCAATCAACCGATTAGGATTATGGTTATTTTTTGCATCTGATGCATTCATGTTTGGCGGGTTACTAGTTGCTAGATTCTATCTTTTAGGTAATAAAAACCTGAATTTAGACCAAACACTTGGATTATTGGTTACTTCCATTTTATTGATCAGTAGCTTTTTTATGAACAGGGCTGAAGTTATGGTCTCTGAGGGGAATCATAAGGGTTTTATCACTTCTTTGGTCATTACAATTCTGCTGGGCATCAGCTTTCTGGTCGGTGTTGTTGGGTTGGAATGGGGTAGTGCACATTTTGGTCCAGGTGATGGTGCTGAAGGTGCCGTGTTTTATATGATGACGGGAATGCATGCATTTCATGTGTTAACTGGAATTATCTTCCTGAGCCTGGTATTACGAAATGGCTTAAACAAGAAATACACACCTGAGAAACATTATGCTGTTGAAGCAAGTGCCAACTACTGGCATTTTGTAGATGTGGTTTGGATCATTTATTATCCCGTCCTTTACTTAATGGGCACGATTTAATTGAAAAAAATGAAAAATTCTGGTTTTTGGTTTTTGCTTTCGATGATAGCTGCCATTGGGATCGTATTTGGTTTTGTTATTGAGCGACCACATACTTTTAGTGGTTCAGTGATCAATCCCGCAGTGCCTGCACCGGAATTTTCCCTTCTCTCAAGCCAGGGTGGGGAGTATAGTTTAGTTTCCAGAACCGGAAAATTTGTTTTAATCTTTTTTGGGTACACTTACTGTCCGGATGTGTGCCCGACCACGCTTTACGAAATGAAAGAAATCAAAGCTCGATTGAAAGAAAAAGCCGAAAATGTAGAATTTGTTTTTATAACTGTCGACCCTGAAAGAGATACTCAGGAACAGTTGAAACGATACTTAGCTTCTTTTGATGGATCTTTCTTTGGATTAACTGGTACAACCGAACAGTTAGAAATGGTTTGGAAAGATTATGGCGTCTATCGAGAAATACAGGAGACCGATAACTCTTTAGGCTATTTAGTTGATCACACATCCCGGCTTTATCTGATCAATTCGCAAGGTGAATTGATGATGACTTATCTGTATGAGACAACGCTTGACGAGATTGTTTCAGACCTGAATTACCTTATAAAAAAGACTGATTTATAACATGGCTACGGGTATTCGGAACAATTTGGTGCTTCGCCTGCTTTACTCTTTAATAATTGCCTTTTTTTTTGGCTTTTTGATTAGCGAAGTTTCCTTTCAGGTCCTCACGAAAAATACTGAACGGGAAGTTGAAATATATGAAATCAAAATTCCCGAAGGAACATCAGAGAGAGTTGAAAAAGGATTCCCAATCCCATCTATTCCCGAATCTATGATTTTCTTTGAAGGTGACAAAATTATTGTCCAGAATGATGATAGTGTCAGCCATCAATTAGGACCTATTTGGGTTCCAGCGGGATCAACCGGAACCTTAACATTGGAAAAACCTCAAACTTATTCATTAGCATGTACATTTCAACCTTCAAAATTGATGGGACTGGAAGTACGTCCCAGGTTAACGAATAATATTCGTTTTCAGGGCATTTTGGCAATTGGTCTTCCTTCAGGCATATTAGTCTGGTTATTTTCAATCGTGATTTTTCCTCTAGATTCTAAAAAAATCGAGGTGAAAAGCAATTATGAAGAATAAAGAAATCCTGAAGTGGACGCTGACAACAATTCTCGTTCTGATTGGGGTGTATGTTCTTATTCGACTGGGATTTTGGCAATTAGATCGTTTGGAGAGTAGACGACAATTTAACCAACATTATCTTGAACAAATATCTTCTCCAATCATTAATTTAAATGATGAAAGCAATCATCAGGAATTACTGAATATGGAATATCGAGAAGTAAGTGTTTCAGGATTTTATAATTTTAAAAATGAAATATATTTACAAAATCAGGCCTTTGATAATATACCTGGTTACAGAGTTGTTACACCATTAAAAATAGACAATAACGAAAATTTAGTTTATATCGAAAGAGGTTGGATATCACTTGAAGATTTGAAGGATATAGAAGTCATAAATAGTATTTACACCCAACATCAAAATATTGAAGGGATTATCAGACTTCCACAATCTGAAAGTGATTTTGGCGGGATATCATCCAATGCAAGTGAATCGAACTCTCAATTTTTCCTTTATGTTGACCTTGATTTGCTAACAACAGAATTGGATTACGGGTTACTGCCAATTTATGTTCAACTAAAAGATGTAAGTAATAATCAGAAACCTTATTCAAAATTGCCTGAAATTGAAATAACTGAAGGACCACATTTTGGGTATGCCATTCAATGGTTCTTTTTTGCGAGTTTATTGGGGATTGGATATCCATTTTTCGTTTGGAAACAAATCTGGGGTGAAAAAAATAGGAGCAGGGAATGAAAATATTAAAAACATTATTAGAAATAACAATGAAATTAAAAATCTTTCACTTTATCATATTTAACGTAATCGTTTTTGGATTAATAATTGTCATGAATTCAATGACTCGATTTGAAAATCAAATATTTTCTTGTTCTTTCTGGCTAACCTGTGAAAATAATGGTTCTTTATCAAACAGTTTTAACCTCATTACACAGTTGATTTTATCCAGCTTGGGTTTAATTTCATTATTGACTGCTAAAAAATATTATTCGAATAAGCGTGAAAATAAATTCGATAATAAATTCCTTAATATTACGCTGATTCTGGCAAGCTTAGTCTTTCTCATAAACCTCTACTCGTTATTCATCAAACCTGCTCATCCATTCATTCCAACATTTTTTTCATTGTTCTTGACAATTGTTTTCACAAAATGGTTTGTGCGAAGAAAATATGTAAAAGATATTCCTGGAAAATTACCGGCTAAAAATAATTTTTTACCTTTGTTATTGAGTTCTTCAATTTTCATGATAGGACTTGGAATTCTAATTTCATTTTTAGGTTCATCTAAGTTATGCAATCAATTTCCCATCTGTTTTTCTCCTGATGGACTGACCATTGATATGGTTCTGGTAAATGCTCACCGATTTTTCACCTTAACAACTGGTGTCTTGATCACCAAGTTGTTATTTAACACCTGGCGAAAAAATAGAGAAAATTATGATTTATTAATCTCTATCACAATTAGTTTTATCGTATTTATTGGACAAAGCATGATAGGCGGAATTCAAGCAATTAGAAATTTGCCTTTGGACCTGCTATTCGTTCATTCGGTTAGTTCTGTCATTTATTTACTAGCAGTAGTGTATGCATTTCACGCAGTACAATTTGTTCACGCAGATTCAGTTATAGAAACAAAAACCATTTTTAATGATTCTCAACGAAGAAAAGATTTCTTGATATTGAATAAACCGATTATTGTAGCCTTGTTATTGGTGACTACATATGCAGGTATGGTTGTGGGTGGAGAAAAAATCCCTTCATTTTCATTGACATTCTGGACCATGCTCGGTGGGGCATTAGCTGCCGGTGGGGCATCTGCCATAAACCAATACATTGATCGCGAAATCGACTTATCCATGCAAAGGACAGCAAAACGCCCGCTTCCTTCTGGGCGCTTACACCCAACTGAAGCATTAGCTCTAGGAATTTCTGAAATTATTCTTTCCTTTTTCATTTATGCAGCTTTTGTAAATTTAAATGCTTCCCTGCTTGCTATGGCGGGGATGGTTTATTATGTTTTCATTTATAGCAGCTGGCTGAAACACATTACTGTTCAAAATATTGTTATTGGAGGAGGAGCCGGTGCTATCCCACCACTTGTGGGTTGGGCAGCAGCTACAGGTGGATTAAATATTCCTTCATTACTCTTATTTGCTTTGGTATTTTTATGGACTCCGCCGCACTTTTGGGCTTTGGCTCTTGTTAGAAAAAATGACTATGCCAGAGCGAGTATTCCAATGATGCCGGTTATCAAGGGTGAAAAGAAAACCCGATTCCAAATATTGATTTACACAATTCAATTGGTCGTTTTAACATTATTGATGCCTTTATTTGGTATTGGCGGAAGTGTATATTTTATTATGGCAACCGTTTTAGGGTTGTGGTTACTCAGTACAGCCTGGCAGGTATTTAAATTAGAAGGCAATAAAATTGCATTTAAAATGTACCGGTACTCAAGTATGTATCTTGCATTTATATTTTTTGCCATGGTGATAGACGTCTTATTGTAGATCAATAAAAAAAGAGATTTTATGTAAATTTATAAAATCTCTTTTTTTATTTTACAGATACAGAAATGATGTTGATAACAATTCGAATTATTGAAGCTTTACCAACACTTTACCTTCATTCCACAGTTCCTCCAGTCGATAATACTCTCTTTTTTCTGGAGAAAATAGATGTACAATCACGTCTCCTAAATCCAGTAAGACCCAACCATACATGCTGTTTCCTTCTGGGGATGAAGAAATTTTGAATTCTTTCTTTACTTCATCCTGGACTATTTTTGATAGTGCATCTAACATCCGGTCACTTGTTCCGGAACAAAAAACAAAATAATCTGTAAATGGGACTACTTTTTGAACATCCATAAGGAGAATATCCTCACCCTTTTTTTCGTCAAGAATGTCCACTATAAATTTTGCCAAATCAATACTATTCAGATCTCACCTCACATAGAATACTAGGTTTTCATTCTAACACAGATAATTTCATTTTCAGGTTCAAAAATTATATTTACGAAGCTCAGTATAAATGGGTCCTTTGGTAGTTAAAATACTTTGATACACACAATAATGATTGATCGTAAAAGAAATCGAATTTATTTCCTTTCTTTTGTACAATTCCTGCTTTATGATATCAAAGTGATCCTTTTTAATGCCTGGTCTTAATCGAGCAATTGTTAAATGTGGTGAAAAAGATTTGCTATCATTTTCATTCTTAACCATTGATGTTGATTTTTCGACAAATTGGGCTAATTCAGATAATGTATTATGACTGGATGTACCCACCCATATAACGTGTGGTTTATACAAAGAAGGGAAAGCACCAATTTTATTAATCGTCAGATTGAACGGGGCAAATTGGTTTTCAGTTTTTAGTTTTTCAAACAAGAAATGCAATGTTGACTTGGAAATATTTCCAAGGAATTTTAACGTTAAGTGAATATTTTCAGGTTGAACCCATTTCACAGATTTATCGGGGAATGTCAACTTAAGATCGGATATGATTTGAGTTAAATATTCTGTAACATCTTTGGGTAATGGTATTGCAATAAACGCACGAATTTCATCATCGTGATTCATTCAGTTTCTTTCACCTCAACGATAATATTTTTTTGACCTGATTTTTCGAATGTCAAGGAAATTTCAAATTGATCTCCTGGTTTAATATCTTGTTTCAAGTCAATAAGCATAATATGATAACTCATTGGTTTGAATTCAAGTACCTGATTTGGCTTAATTTCAACAAATTCCTGTTCCATCATCTTCATTGTTCCATCGACCATGCTACTCAGGTGGATTTCATTGAATTCTGCAATCTGACTTGAAACTGAAAGAAGCCTATCAGTTTCTTTAAGATTATTTTCAATCTTAAAATATACAGCTGATGGGTTTCCTTGTAATGAGGGTCTCGCCCAGGCTTTTTCAATTTTGATTCCATTATCTTTAGCACTTAAATTACTACAAGAAACTAAAACCATAACAATTAATAAGTTTATGACGATGATTAATTTTCTCATTCCCAACCTCCCGAGTTAATAAGGAGTATAAAAATATATTGTTTCAAGGTCAAGTAATTTGATTATGCAAATGTTTATTTTCAATTTTGATGCAAAATTATTAATCTAGTCAAGGAAAATAACTTGTGGTATAAAATAATTACCCTGTGGTGTTCGTGATTGCTGCACAACCGGTTTTGAGCCAACACCCTTAAGATGGGGCTCAGTGTCACTGAGCGTACGCGATAGGCTTGAGCCAAGGCGAAAACTCCGGAGCGGGCCCCCACCTGCATTTGCAGGTTCAAAACTATGTAGCACACGGCATTGCGGGGTTTTTTAAATAAATTCTCCTATAATACAATAATAAATTTTAAAGGGAGAATGATGAACCCAAATCCATTACTCAAAAAATTAGGTTTTTCAAATACTGATCGTGTTGTAATCATCCATGCGGATGATTTAGGCATGTGTCAGTCAACCATCACAGCTTGCAAAGATCTATTTGCAATATCCGGAATTTCTTCCGCGGCAGTCATGGTTCCCTGTCCTTGGTTTCTATCTGCTGCCAAATTGCAGAGAGATGTTGAGAACGTTGATCTGGGTGTACATATTACCCTTACCAGTGAATGGAAGGAATATCGCTGGAGACCAATTTCTACGAATGATGTTGAAAGCGGGTTATTTGATTCGCAAGGGTTTTTTCACGCCAGCAGTAAGGAAGTACAAAATAATGGGAATCCAGTATTCGTTCGTGAAGAAATAAATGCTCAAGTAAATAAGGCCATATCCGAAGGAATTGTGCCAACCCACATTGACACTCATATGGGAGCGGTGGCTCATCCTAAGTTTATGTTTGATTATATAAATGCAGGCTTGAGTAGAAAAATACCTCCGATGTTATTCCGATTGACAAAAAACGAATGGATGAATATTGGGTTAGATGAAACCAGTGCGAGAATGGTAGAAATGTTCCTGAAAAATCTAGAAGAGCAGGGTGTACCTTTACTGGATCACCTCCGGTCCATTCCGCTGGAAGTGCCAGATAATCGATTTAGGCAAGCAAAGGAAATTTTTGACACACTCCCTCCTGGAATCACTCATTTTATCATTCATCCCGCATCCGAAACTCCCGAGCTAAAAGCTATCACTCCAGATTGGACGTCTCGTGTGGGTGATTATCAATTATTCCGTGATAAGGAAATCCATGATTATATGAAAAATAACGGAATTTATGTGATTGGATACCATGACGTGAAATCTGCTTTTCCAATTTCGGATATTATTCTAAGTTGACAGACAATTAGAAGATTTGTACACTTATCAGAAATGACTTGATTTTTCAGGAGGCGAACATGAGCTCTAATTATCAATTGGTAATGAAAACAGGACCAAATCCTGGACAGACATTTGTTTTAGATGGTACAGAATTCTCAATAGGACGGGATATTAACAATGATTTTGTTATCAATGACACAGAAATGTCCAGGAAACATGCCAAAATATATATTTACGGACAAGGATTTGTTATTGAGGATTTGGGTTCTACTAATGGAACATTTGTCAATGGACAGCGATTGGTGGGTATCCATCAGCTGGTTTCTGGCGATTCGATTGCTTTTGGAGAAAATGTAAATTGTTATTTTGAGGCTCCAGTTTTTGATCCTGACGCCACTCGTGTATCAGCCCAACCTCCTTCCTACAGTCCTCCAGTGTCTCAGCCACCTTCATATGGTGCGCCAGCTCCGACTCCAAGTACTGCTGTTCCACCTCTGGAAACATTCATCTCTGCTCCACCAGCACAACAATATGTTTCAGCACCTGTACAACCAAGTTATACAGGAGAAGTTCCAGCTGCGTATCTATCAGCTGATAAACCTAAGAAAAAGAACCGTATTTTTCTCATAATTATCATCTTGTTCTTACTTTTTATTTGTGGATGTATTGTTTTTTGGATCGTTATTGATTCAATGAACCTATATTGTGATCTATTTCCTGGATTAATGAATGCATTTTTTGGAAGTGGTTCCTGCCCATAAAAAATCCGATTTAAAATGAATAGAATTTTTCATTGCCGAAAGATTCTATCAGTAAAAATATTCTAAAAATTTAGCAGGAAAGAAATGCATTCAAAAAAAGTTGAAAAATCACCATCCTGGAGCAGTTCCACAAAGCTGGTAGTGGCTTTGGTCATGATCGCAGTATTCACATTTTTCATTGTTCGTTTTAATAAAATTCTGGCACCGTTGTTTTTTGCATTTCTGCTTGCTTTTCTCTTTTATCCAATTCCTGATTTTTTCAAAGAAAAATTAAAAATCTCCTGGCGTGTAACAGTAATAATCATCTACCTGATCCTGCTATTATTATTTCTGGGATTAATCACATTGGGTGGATTTGCTGTTTTTGATCAGATTTCAAGTCTGATTCGGTTCATTCAATTTGAAATAAGGGATTTACCTGTTTTTCTGGAAGAATTATCTCAACTTCACTATGAATTTGGTGGTTTTGTAATTGATTTTTCCGAATTGGATCTGGTAAGTTTAGGGAATCAATTACTTTCCATGGTACAACCCATGTTATCAGGATTGGGAAATGTGGTTGGTTCTTTAGCAAGTAGTGCGGCAGCATTAATAGGTTGGTCACTATTTTCTATATTAATTTCCTACTTTATCCTCTCTGAGGCAAAAGGTGCACGTAGTGAATTAGTTAAGATCGACATTCCTGGTTACAACTATGATATTCAACAAATAGGTACTGAACTGAAAAGAACCTGGAATGCATTCCTGCGTGGCCAATTGACGATTATTCTCATCACAATAATTGTTTACATCATTTTATTGGGGGCTCTGGGTGTCAACTTTTACTATGGGTTGGCGTTTATTGCAGGATTAGCCAGGTTTGTCCCTTATGTTGGACCTGCTGTTGCCTGGACTTCCTATGGATTAGTGTCTCTTTTCCAGGGTACAACGATATTTGGACTGGAATCTTTTCCTTATGCTTTGGTAGTGGTTGGAGTGGCGTGGATAGCTGACGTTATTCTTGATAATTTTGTAGTTCCCAGGTTAATGGGGGATGCACTGAAAGTACACCCTGCCGCTGTGATGGTCGCTGTTATTATATCTGCCAGCTTATTTGGATTTATTGGGGTATTATTAGCTGCACCTGTATTAGCAACGGCTAAATTGCTTGGACAATATGTTTTCTTAAAGATGTTTGATATTGATCCATGGGAAAAAATTTCACAGGATAGAATACCAGCAGAACCTAAAATTCCAAATCAATTCAAACCATTATTTCGTTTTTTCTACAGGATAAAAAATAATGGGAAGAATTGGTTGAAGCAAAAGAGAAAAAATAATAAGAACAATAACCTAAAAAATCAAGTAATATCAGAGAAGGAGAAAATCGATGGATAATGGACCATTAACGAACACACTCAGTGAAACTTCAAATTATATGGCATGGAAAGCTGATGAACCAGATGGCGAAACCACATATCATTTAGAATTAAACAATATAACATTACATTTCTTCAAAGAAGAATGGGTTGAATTTTTAGAATTAATTGCCAATTTAACGAAAACAAAATAAAAAATAGCTGTTTCAAGGTAAAACAGCTATTTGATTTGTAAATCATCTGGAAATTAGTATCGACCTCTTGGTTGATATGGCTGTTTTGTAGGCAATTGGTCTTCGGTTACTTTTTCAATTTTTACCGCGCAAGCCTTAAATTCCGGAATGAGCGCTTCTGGATCTAAAGCATCATTCGTCAGGAAATTTGCTGCTGCCTCTGCAAAGTGGAATGGAATAAAAACAACACCTGTAATTGTTTTTTGGGTTACATTGGCACGTAAAATAACTTCACCTCGTCTGGATTGCACTTTTACAACATCAAGGTGGTTGATATCATATATTTTTGCGTCTACAGGATTAATTTCTACTAATGCCTGTGAATACAAATCATCAAGCCACGAGTTGCGCGTTAATGTTCCTCCATGCCAATGTTCTAATACTCTGCCTGTATTTAGAATCAACGGAAAATCAGTATCAGCTTCTTCATCAATCGGTTTGAAATCCAGAGGGAAGAATATGGCTTTCCCAATCGGGAAACTTTCAGCATAAAGGAAAGGTGTTCCAGGGTGGTTTTCATCCACTACAGGCGTCTGAAGGCCTGTTTTTTCGATTCTGGCGTATTTTATTCCCCGGTAAGATGGAACAACTTTCCCAAATTCATCCATGATTTCTTCCGGGTGGCTATAATCCCAGTAGGCTGAATTGGGTCTTCCCAATAATTTTTCAACTCTCCTGGCTAAATCACAAATGATTTGCCAATCTGGACGGGTATTACCTAAAGGTTCAATTGCTTTCCTAACCCTCTGAACTCGACGATCAGTATTGGTGAAGGTTCCATCCTTTTCTGCAAAGGTAGTGGCTGGTAAGAAAACATCCGCATATGCTCCGGATTCATTGATAAACAAATCCTGGCAAACAACAAATTCCAGTTCCTGCATATGTTTATGAGCTGCATTCAAGTTTGGTTCTGTCATCATCGGATTTTCACCCATGATATACAGACTACGAACACCACCGGGATGTGCATTCGATAAAATTTCTGTGGTTGTTAATCCCTTTTCTCTATTTAAACCGCCTGGTTCTATATTCCACGCTTTTTCAAAAATCAAGGCAGATTGCTCATCATCCACTTCCTGGTATCCAGGATAATGCCAGGGCATGGCACCAGCATCTGATGCACCCTGGACGTTATTTTGTCCTCGCAATGGATTTAATCCAGTTCCCCGCTTTCCGACATGACCTGTCAGTAACGCGAGATTTATGAGGCTGTGGGCGTTGTCGGTACCGTGTGTGGATTGAGATATCCCTAAAGCCCAATAAATGGCTCCACGTTTCGCATTTGCATAAAGACGGGCAGCCTGGATGATTTTATCTTTTTCTACACCAGTTATGGATTCTACGTATTCGGGAGTGAATTTTTCCATTGCTTTGGAGAAATTTTGAAAATTCTCTGTCCGGGTATCAATGAATTCTTTATTGTAAAGGTTTTCCTTTAAAATTACATGTGCCATGCCTGAAAAAACAGCAACGTCAGAACCTGGTTTTTCAGCCAACCAAAGCGTTGCATAATTCACCATCTCGATCCGGCGTGGATCAACAACGATTAGTTTTGCTCCATTCTTTTCAATTGCCGCTTTCATCTGTATGGATATGATTGGATGTGTCTCAGTTGTATTCGAACCTGTGATTATAAACACGTCTGTTTCCATGATCTCTGCGGCTGTATTTGACATTGCAGCAGACCCAATTGCTTTTTGCAGCGCGACCACGCTTCCGGCATGGCATAAACGCGTACAATGATCCACGTTATTGCTGCGGAATAAAGCACGGAATAATTTCTGTAATAAATAATTATCTTCATTCGTTGCTTTTGCACAGCAATAGACAGCCATTGCATTTGAACCTTCACGTTGATAAATCTCTACCAGACGTTTGGCTGTGTAATCTAATGCTTCGTCCCAGGAGACTTCTTGCCATTCATCTACATTGAATGCCTGGGATCTGGCTCCGGGTTTTTGAGGGGACTTTCGAATTAAAGGGTTCAAAATTCTGCGATTGTTATAGATAAAATCATAACCAAAGCGACCCTTTACGCATAAATTACCTTTGTTTACGACAGAATCAAAAGGAGCAGTGACTTTATAAATAAAATTATCTTTGATGTGTAATTCCAGATTACAGCCAACACCACAAAATGGACAGGTAGTTGTAACTGGTTTATTCTTAATCATGTTCATAATAATCCTCTCACTTTACAACCGATGATGTTTGAGGTTTCTTCGTCTTTTTATTACGCTCATTGCGCGTCATTTGCATGATTTGATCACTTTCGTAACCAAGTTCAAGTAGCCATTGGCGTTTTGGTTTTAAGGCCTCAGTGGGGCACACACCAATACACTGGCCACAGAATACACAACTACTCTCGGGTAATGGTTTCTCATAAAAGGTACTGATTTGTGTATGGTATCCACGACCTTTGAAATTGATCGCAAATGCATATTGAGCATCTTCTGCACAGACCTGAACACAGCGCCAACATAAAATGCATTTCTCATAATCACGCACAAACATGGAATTATCATCAATTAAAGGCGGACTACGACGTTCTGCATCACCAAAGCGGTCATGATCCGCTCCATATTCGGATGCCATTTCCAGTAACTCTGGCGATTGACTGAGATCAGAAGTACTTAACATCATTTCGAGGATAGTTTTTCTGGAACGGTTAACTCTCTCATTATGCGTTTCTACCTCCATGCCTTCGGAAACTTTTGCCACACAGGACGGAATAAGCGTTCGGGCACCTTTTACCTCGACAACACATATTCTGCAGAGAGCATTTGCAGTGCAATTGTCGTGATAGCAAATGGTAGGTATGTTCACACCAACTGATTTGGCTGCCTGAAGAATTGTGAGTTCCTTATCGCAATTAATTTCCTGATGATTTATTTTTAATTTTACGGTATCAGTCATTTTGACCTCCGGCAAATTCTTTTTGTGTTTCCAGGTTTGAAAATAATGAAGGCCATTTTTTTATCGCACTACCGATTGCCGAACCAGCTGTCTGACCCAATCCACACAAAGAAGAGTCAGTCATTGTGACAATAATATCCTCCAGATCGCTGATATCACTATTTTTGACTTTTCGTTTTGCAATTCGTTTCATGATCTCGTGTTGTCTTTGAGTACCAAGCTGACAGGGGAAACATTTTCCACAGGATTCTTCTGCAAAGAAATTGGAAAGTCGTAATAATACATCGCGTAAATCACGAGTTTCATCGAACACTGTGATTACACCAGAACCCAAGGGTAATCCTTCTTTGCGTAATGCTTCGAAAGTTAGACTCACATCCAATTGGGAAGGATCTGCCATAGCTCCAGCTGCACCACCAATCAAAATTGCCTGAAGTGGATGTTCAAAACGCATTCCCCCCGCTAAGTTTTCGATAACATGCCGAAGGGTTACCCCAAATGGAACTTCATATAATCCGGGTTTTTTAACATCTCCCGAAAGACAGAACAATTTTGATCCTGGTGATTTTTCGGTGCCTATGGATTTGTATTCCTCAATTCCTATGGAAAGGATGATGGGGATATTTGCCAATGTTTCGACATTATTGATCACAGTCGGTTTACCAAACAACCCGTGTGTTGTTGGAAATGGTGGTTTCACCCGAGGAAATCCTCTTTTACCTTCAATGGATTCAAATAAGGCAGTTTCCTCACCACAAACATATGCTCCCGCACCTCGTCTTATCTCGATATCAAATGAGAAACCAGAATCAAGTATATTTTCACCCAGATAACCAGCATCTCTTGCTTCCTGTACTGCCTCTATTACATGCTTGTATGAAGTGAGATACTCACCACGGATGTAGAAATATCCATTTTGAGCCCCAATTGCATAAGCAGCAATGAGCATTCCCTCAATAATAAGGTGAGGATCATCTTCCATCAAAACTCGATCTTTAAAAGTGCCTGGTTCAGCTTCATCGCCATTACAAACCAGGTATTTAATTTTCTCCGCAGCGTTGGCTGCGCCTTCCCATTTCAAACCAGTTGGAAAAGCTGCACCACCTCGACCGACTAAACCAGATTCTTTTACTTGTTTAATCACTTCTCCTGAATCAAGACTTAATGCTTTTTTGAAACCTATATATCCGCCTGTTTCAAGATATTGGTCCAAATTTGTTCTTCGACCTTTTCCACAATTCTTTGTTAATCTGTGGATATCACCTCCGAGAATTGTCTGAGGTCTTTTTCTCGAGGGTTCAAAAATTTCTTCCCAGGACTGTAAATCTTTTGAGATCATCGGTTGGCCTTTGACCAACATGGCCGGTGCATGTTCGCACAAACCTAAACACGCGGCAACTTCGATCGTAATTCTTGGATTGACTTCTCCACCAAACTTAAAACTTTCTTTCTGGTTTAGAAGTTTGTAGATGGATTCTGAACCTGCCATTGCGCAGGCTGGATCATTACAAACATGGACTACTGTTTCACCGATTGGGTGTTTGAAAAATAATGAATAAAACTCGATAACACCAAATACCTCTGCCAATGGAACTTTGATTGCTTTAGCAATTTCCTCTGCAACAGACTCGGGAATGTAACCAAAATGGTCCTGCGCTTCATGAAGAAGAGGTAATAATGCTGTTCTTCCTTGAAGAGCCATTTGGCTTATGGTTTTCTGGATAGATATTAGATCCAATTCACTCATTTACTCTCCTTTTTAGTGGATTATTTAATCAGGGATTTTGGACAATATTACTCTAATATAATTATTATAAGTATAATTATATCTAATGAATGTTTCAATTGTAATTCAAGCTGGTGGACAATCTTCTCGGATGGGAGAAGACAAAGGTTTGGTCGAGTTGTGTGGCAAGCCGATGATTCAAAATATCATTGATCGATTGCATCCCTTTGCTGATGAACTGATAATTACCACAAATCGACCGGGAAAATATAAACAATTTGGCCTTAAAATGTTTGAAGATATCTATAAAGATTATGGGGCACTGGCCGGATTGCATACCGCATTATCTTGCGCCAGTAATGAAATGGTTTTTGTGATTGCTTGTGACTTGCCATTTGTCAATACCAATTTATTCAGGTTTATGAAAAATATGTTTGAAGCAAAACCAGTAGATCTCGTAATCCCAAGAACAGAAAAGGGATTCGAACCTTTTTATGCATTTTACAAAAGAAATAACTGTCTACCCTTGGTTACAGATGCAATTGAATCCGGAAAGAGAAGATTAATTTCCTGGATTGAAAATGCTATGGTACATCCTATAAATGAAGATCAATTGCGAGAATTTGATCCGAATTTGGACTCATTTGTGAATATCAATACACCTGAAGATCTTGAAATTGCCCAAAATAATTGCATTCAGGTTTAAGTTTTAATTCTTTGTGGATGTGCATAAACCGTAAACTCATTTCTACGGGTATACCCAATTAATGTTATGTTGTGTTTAGAAGCAAATTCAACAGATGATTTTGTTGGGCTCGTTCGCGATACAACAATGGGAACGCCTAATCTGGCGGATTTTTGAATCATCTCAGAGCTTACCCTTCCTGTTGTCAAAATGATTTTTTGTGACCAGGAATGTTTTTTATCGAACAAAAATAATCCAGCTAATTTATCAATTGTGTTATGTCGTCCGATATCCTCTGCGATGAGATGAGAATTTTTTCCATCAGACAATAAAGAGCAATGGATCCCTCTTGTTTCTTTATATATTTCCTGACTTGAAAGCAGGAGAGAAAATAGATCAAAGATCAATTGTGGTTCAACCTGGAATTCACTAATAATGTAGTTTTCTTTTTTATTGACCATGCTGGTTTTCCCACCAGCACAACCGGATGTGTTTTCCCATTTTTCGGGTTTTATTACCACATGATTAAGCCAAACATCAACATTTTTATTGTTTTCGCACACTCTGACAATTTCTACTTCGGATACGGATTCAATAATGTGTTCATTGTATAGAAAACCAATAGCCAGTTCCTCTAACATAAACGGAGAACAACTAAATGATAACCAGGCTTCCCCATTAACGGTTAAAATGACGGAATTTTCTTCCGGAGGATTATGGGTGCTTTTTTTCCAGGTATCTTTGCTGAATGTAATTGGTTGAAAGTTGATAATTTTTTCCATGTGTTTTAATGCCAATTATAATTAGTGTTTGAAGATGATGATAATAAACCTTTTTTATCATAATTGAAAAGGATTTAAAGAAAAATCATTGTGGAGGGTTTCTAATGTATTTTGATGATGTTGAAAAGATTCATGCGCTTGATCAAGATGGCATGATCGAAAAAATTCGTGATCTTACAAAACAAGTACAAATAAGTTGGTCATTTGTTCAACAACAACAAAAATTCGATTTTTCCCATGTAAAACATATTTTTTTATCAGGGGGGACAATCCAATCAAATACGATTGATATTCTTAGAGTAATGATAACTGAAAAATGTTCTGTTGAATTATCATTTCATGAAAACGAAAAATTGCCATTTTGGTGCCAGGGAAAAGATAATTTATTACTTCTTGTTGTGGATCATGATACTGCAGAAGAAATGACAGGTTTATTGGAGCAGGGGATTGAAAAAGATTGTTCCATATTTATTCTATTTGCTGATCAGAGGATAAAAAACAATTTCTTAACCAAATCTATTGCTCATTGGGTATTGCCAGGTCACAAATTTGATAGAACGACAATCGGGTTTGATACTTTTATCTTTTATGGAATCCTATACAAATTAGGATTATCTCCGGATATTTCTCAAAATATTTCAAACTTGAAATTGAATTTGGAGACAACCATCCAGCATATAGATGTTAGTGTCCCATCTGCATTGAATCCAGCTAAAAGGCTAGCAGGGCAGATGGTTGGCAGGTGGATAAAAATTGTTGCCGGTGGTGTAATGTTACCAATTGCCAATCGATGGAGCGATCAGATTAATCAAAGCGCAAAAACATTATCAAATTCAGAAAATATTTTTCATTTGGCACACCAGTCATTGAGCGGATTTTATAATCCAGAAAATGTTGCCCAACAATCTATGGTTGTTTTTCTCAAGTCTAGTTTCAATGAAAAAAAGATTGAATGGATGATAGAACGGGCAAAAGAGGAATTAATGTGTAATGGCATTGGAACAGATTCCTACTGTGCTCGAGGGGAGGATCTTCTTTCCCATATTTGGACAACTATCCTTTTTGGAGATTTTTTGGCATATTATTTGGCCATTGCTTATGAATGTGATCCAACACCTATCGCAACATTAAGTTGATCATAAACTATTAGGAAATCGAATTGTGTTTTTCGAGTACCTGGTTGTAAACTTCGATCATTTTTTCGCTGATATTTTCCCAGGCATATAATTGAGCATATTCAGCACTTTTATTTCCTAATTTATTACGTAATTCCATATCCTTAATTAATTCAACTAACCGTTTGGCCAACATTTGAACGTCATTTCCTGGAACAACGAAGCCAGTTTCTCCATCCCGTACCAAAAAAGCTAACCCACCTACTTGAGATGCAACCACAGGTGTTCCGCATGCCATTGCTTCCAATGCAACCATGCCAAATGATTCATAATGGGATGGCATAACAACAATTTCCGAAGCGGAATAATAATAAGGAAGCATTTGTTGATCTTGTTTTCCAAGAAAAATTACGAAATTCTCAATTCCTAAATCTTCGACCATATCCTGTAACCTCGCCATCTCTGCATTCATATCTTCTGGTTTGGCATTAGGCTCACCACCGATGATGACGAGGTTATGAGGACAACATCGAAGTTCTCCGTTTTTTTGGATAATTGCAATCGCTTGGATCAATTTATCGATTCCTTTCAGTGGTTCGATTCTTCCAACAAATAAAATGGTATGGGAATTTTCTGGAACTCCAACAACTTCTTTTGCTTCATCTTTTGGAATTGGATAGAAATGGCGCGTATCAACACCAGGTGGTATAACCGAAATTTTTGATGATGGGGCCTCATATAAGAATTCTAATTGAGATTTCTCTGCTAATGTTGCAGCTATGATTCGATTAGCTTTTGAAATCACTTTTTTTTCACCCAGAATTCGATATTCTCCTTCCATTTCCTGTGGTGTTTGTGCTATCCGATTTTTCATAAGCACAAGCGTGTGAAACATATGAAGAAATGGAATATTCCACGATTTTGATAATTCGATAGCTGCCAGTCCACTCATCCAATAGTGACTGTGAATCAAATCATATTGAATATCCTTTGATTCGGCAAAGGATTTGATTCCCTGGACGAATTTTGGAATGTATTTTTCCAATTCTGCTTTTGGTAATGGAACTTCAGGACCTGCGGGAATATGGACTACGCGATTGTGGTAACCAAGGTCGTGCAGAACATGGGGAACATGTTCATCCTGAGATCGGGTGAATACATCCACACGAACACCTAATTTTCCTAATGTGCGGGTAAGTTGGTGGACATAAACATTCATGCCACCTGTGTCTTTTCCACCCAAGGTAGCTAATGGACATGTATGATAAGATATCATTGCAACGTTGATCATTAATCCTTGCCTATCGTTTTTTCTACTGATATAATCTCGCTCGTGCCACCGTAGCTCAGTTGGCAGAGCAGACGATTCGTAATCGTCAGGTCATGGGTTCGACTCCCATCGGTGGCTCTATAAAGGTGAAAATCCGTAGATGATACTCCTAAGGTATTAATTTTGACTGAGCGTCGTTGGTCGATCGGGTTGTTTTCGATTTCTGCAATTTGAAGATTAATGTTATATGACTCATATAAATGGGAAATAAAATCTTTGAAGCTCTCAATTTTTTTCGTTTCAGTAACTAGTTCGGCATTTGTATATAAATAAAACCCGAGTGTCTCCCAATTAATTCCATTTTCAAACCATAGATTATTTTCCTGAAATTTAGGTTGGTCAAAAATATGTAATGGATAATTCATTAATATACCCCCATCCACATAATAATCACCTTCACCAAATATCTTTCCATTAAATCGCATAACTTCAAAATATAGCGGAATTGATATAGACATCCTCACAGCATCGGCTACTGAGAAATCAGGTGTCGTTTCTGCTGAAAAAATAGAAACCTCTAATTTTGAAATATTCGCACTGACAACATAAAGATCTTTATGCCCTAATTTCCGAAAATCTGCAAAAGTTGCTTCGCTATTGCCATTGCAAAATTGGGAAATCACATTTCTTATCCACTTATTGAAGTAATCACTCGAATACCAACCGTATTTTGTCATCAGTCTTTGAACAGCATCAAAATCACCAGTGATTTTTGAAATTTCTTTACCGATAAATTTAGGTAGCCATTCCGGTTCACTTTCTCGATTGTCTGATCGTAGTTGAGGAACTTTTTGGAAATCAAGCGATTCGATTAATTTTAATGTTTCAGCAAAACCCAGATTAAAACTTACCAGTGTGGCAGTAATTGCACCGGCAGATGATCCGGCTACGCGTCTAATTTGTTGTAATAATCCTTTTTCCTCAAGTACTTCCAAAGCACCTGTGTAGGCAGTTCCTTTCATACCACCACCTCTAAAGACCAGGTTCTTGAATGGATAAATTGGAATTGTCGAATTCATAATGATAGGTGGGATCGGAAAAATGCGACCTTTCACTCTTTTTTTGTATTCAAGAAAAAAGGGACCAAATTCATTTTCAAGATTTTCTTCTTCATGTATGATATGAAGCTGTAAGGCAACCCACCAAATTGGTGTGAAAGCAAGACCAATAATTGATCTGAAGTAAAGGGCGAGTGCTAACGAAAACAATATTTCCCCTAGATAAAATGGATGACGGACGATACTGTATAATCCTTTAGTCCTGAACCCCAAACTTTGAATAGGAGCAATAAGTGGTTGAGATACCAATCCAGGGATGACAAAAACCAAACTGAAGACGCCCAGAAAAACTCCCGCGATTGTGAAAAGAATAGACTGGTCTAAGCGTGGTTGTGGCACAAGTGGGAGAACCATGATGATTCGTCCGATACTAAACAAAAGCCCTGATAATTGCCCAAATAATCGAAATCTTTTCCCAAAACGGGTGTTTACTGCCGTATTGGCACCAAGAAGTCCTAATAAACTTATCCCAGCCCAAAAAAAGGGGTTTTGGATGATATCGAACATTTCCTCTCCTGATTTTTATATGAAATAATCTTACTTTATTTATTGGAATATGATTATAATTTTTATATGATTAAAAGAAAAACACCACTCGTCATTGGAATCGCAGGGGGATCTGGTTCAGGTAAAACCACTGTTGCTAACGAGATATTAAAAAGTGTTGGATCTCATAGAATTGCGTTTTTACCGCATGATGCCTATTATCGGGACCTCAGTTCACTGCCTGAAAACCAGAGAAAACTTGTAAATTTTGATCACCCAAATTCACTCGAAAATGAATTACTAATTGAACATGTGATTCAATTGAAGAACTGGGAAAAAATAAATTTACCTGTTTATGATTTTACAACTCATACCAGAACCAGTCAGTTGGTCCAGGTTGAACCTCAATTGGTGATTGTTGTTGAAGGCATCTTGATATTCGCTGAACCGAAATTACGTGACTTATTTGATGTGAAAATTTTTGTAGATACAGATGATGATATTCGTTTCATTCGCCGGTTGCAACGTGATATTGCAGAACGAGGTCGCTCGATGGATATGGTTATTACTCAATATTTAACGACAGTCAGACCTATGCACCTGGATTTTGTTGAACCTTCCAAACGTTACGCGGATGTAATAATTCCTGAAGGGGGAAGAAATCAGGTTGCCCTGGATATGGTGATAGCGAGGATAGAGTCTTTACTTAAAACGAATGTTATCAATGTAGAATTAGATACATGAGCAAAGAAAAGCGATTAATAATCCTTAGATGGTTAGCCCTGCTCTTTGTAATCGGATTAACAATCATTTTATTTTTAAAGCGTGAAAATATCCAATATCTTGAGCAATACGGATATGTTGGTATTTTCCTGGCCTCTTTATTAACGAATGCATCTTTAATATTACCTGTACCTGGTGTATTAATAACTTCTGCGATGGGAGCTGTATTTAATCCCATATTTGTTGCATTGGCTGCTGGAGGGGGAGCTACGATTGGAGAAATAACCGGTTATTTAGCTGGATTCAGTGGACAGACAGTGGTTGAAAAAACCAAATGGCATTCTAAATTAGAAGGGTGGATGCAGAAGTATGGTGACCTTACGATTTTAGTTTTAGCATTTATACCAAACCCTGCATTTGATGTGGTGGGAATAATGGCTGGGGTGATGAAAATACCTCTATACCGATTTCTGATTTTTTGCTTTATAGGAAAAGTTTTAAAAATGTTCGTTTTTGCCTATGGAGGTTTTTTGTTGGGAAATCAATTAATCAGTTCGGGTGGAATGTGATGTTTGAAAACTATGCAGCAAATGATAAATTTATAGAAGATAATTTGCAACACAACATTGATGAGCTAAGCCAGTTGTGTAAATTTCAAAGTGTCTCTGCCAAGAATTTACAATTACCTGAAACTGCAGCATTTTTGAGCGAATTATTCATAAAACGAGGATTTACTGTAAAAATATTCTCCGATAGTGGTGGTCCTGTTGTTTATGCAGAGAAATTGGGCAGAATTGACAAAACCTTATTATTCTATAACCATTATGACGTACAACCTGCTGAACCATTAGAGCTTTGGGAAACAGATCCTTTTTGAACTGATCAAAAAAGATGGAAAATTATTTGCCAGAGGTGTCAGTGATGACAAGGGACAAATTATCAGTAGACTTGCAGCAATTGATTCGCTCCTTCAAGAAAATGATCTTCTTTCGTGTAATATAAAATTTGTGATTGAGGGCGAAGAAGAAGTAAGTAGCAGGAAATTGCAGAGGCTTTCCTGCCTACCTGTACAATTTGTGGACTTACCTCAGGTTATCAAGGAGATGGATCAAAAACCGTTCTACCTGCAAAAGCGAGTGCTAAAATTGATTTTCACCTGGTACCTGACCAGACCCCTGAAAGAGTTTTGAAATTACAACGAGAACATTTAGATAAACAAGGTTTTGACTACGGAGTACCTATGATGTTGGTTCCGATGGTAGGCGGCTCAGGTCCTAATTATTTATTTATAAATATTCTAAATGTTCCGATTGTTACTGCAGGGGTTTCATGTCCCGGATCACAAAATCACGCCCCTAATGAGAATATTCGAATAAACGATTTTATTTACGGTACCAAACATATGGTAAGAATTATCAAGAATTTTGGTAATTTGTAAAATAGAGGTTGACACCTAAGCGTAACCGTTTTTATGATTATTTGATAAAATCATCTATGTAAAATTCTTATAAAAATCAGTATGGTATAATCCGAACTAATAAATCCTATCTCAGGAGTAAAAATTTGGCATTTCGTCCACTTAACTGGTTGTTTGGACTTTTTTCATTAGATATTGGAATTGATTTAGGCACTGCTAATACCCTGGTAAATGTGCGTGGTAAAGGTATTGTTATTAATGAACCGTCCTGGGTGGTTTTGGACAAGAAAACAAGAAGGCCTGAAAAAATTGGTTTACAGGCAAAGGAAATGGTTGGTAGAACACCCGCTACGCATATTGCAATTCGACCTCTCAGGGATGGCGTAATTTCCGAATATGATGTGACCAAGGATTTAATTGGCTATTTCCTCAGTAAAGCACATCAACAAACCCTCGTTCCTTTACCAAGACCGCGTGTTGTTATCGGGATTCCATCCGGAGCAACTGAAGTGGAGAAAAATGCAGTGTATGATGCTTCCAAGGAATCAGGAGCTCGTGAGACTTATCTGATAGAAGAACCAATGGCTGCTGCACTAGGAGCAGGTATGCCTGTTACAGAAGTAGTTGGTAGTATGGTTGTTGACATTGGTGGTGGTACATCTGAGGTTGCTATCATCTCTATGAGTGGTGTTGTCGTTTCCAGATCCTTGCGGGTTGCAGGTGACGAACTTGATCAGGACATTATTACTTATATTCGCAATAAATATAATTTGTTGATTGGCGAGCGGATGGCTGAGCAGGTAAAAATGACAGTCGGTTCCTCTTATCCTTTACCTTCTGAAAAAACCATGCGTGTACGCGGGAGAAACCTCGTCACAGGTTTACCGGAAGAACTTGAGATTTCTTCTGTGGAAGTTCGGGAAGCAGTCAGTTCTTCTGTACAGGTGATCATTGACACGATTAAAGACGCACTGGATGAAGCTCCACCTGAAATTGTTGCAGATTTGATGGAAAATGGTATCTGTTTAGCAGGTGGGGGTGCTTTGTTATTAGGTTTAAAAGAAAGATTAACGGATGAATTGAACCTGCGAGTTTGGGTCGCGGAAGATCCATTGACATGTGTTGCTCGTGGAGCTGGAATGGTGCTTGATGATCTTGAAAGATATTCTAAATTACTCGTTGATATTGATAATTAGAATAGTTTTCATGAAATTATTATAAAAATGGAATGAAAAAATTTTTCAATTCAATAAAATCCTTTGCAGTAGTGTTTATTGCTGGCGGATTAATATTGTTGGCTTTGGGTGGATATTTGAGTCCTGTGCTTGTAGCCTTAACAAAGCCTTTTCTTGGTGCACAGGAATGGATTTCTTCTCGTTATATTGCAGTAAGTCAATTATTAAATACACCTCAGGACGTCGATGAATTACGAGTAAGGAATATTGAATTGGAGAACGAAGTAGCTCGTTTACAATCTCAAATTATCATCTTACAAGAGCAATTAGAAGAATCTCAAGGATTGGAAGAGTTGTTAGGTTATGCCCGAACCCGGCCTCAATATCAATATTCTGCAGCAGCTGTTATTGGTAAAGACCCGAGCCCTTTTCTTCATTACATTATTATTGACCACGGAAGCGATGAAGGAATTCGAAGAGGTATGCCTGTAGTAACCCAATCCGGGTTGGTTGGTAGAGTTGATGCAGTTACGGCTGGAGCAGCTCGTGTTCAATTAATTACTGATCCTGCTTCCATAGTGAATGTTAAGTTACAGACACAGGAAGTTAATGCACAAATTAATGGATCCATCACTGGAGAAATTACTCTGGACATGGTACCCCAAGACGCGAATCTCGAACCTGGAGAGGTGATATTAACTTCAGGGCTTGGGGGAAATTATCCGATGGATATTATAATTGGTCAGGTAATTACAGTTCGAAAATTTGAAAATGAATTATTTCAAACTGCTACAATCCAACCAATTATTGATTATTCACAATTACGAGCAGTATTGGTGATAAAAAATTTCAGGCCAGTGGATACCACACCATTAATTCCTAGTCAAACAGAATAATATGAGAAAGATATTTATTTTATTATTTGTGTTAATAATTGCTATGCTGCAATTGGGTATATTCAGCAATATACAAATTCTTGCTGGAAAAATTGATATATTAATGCTGGGTGTTGTAGCTTGGATTATTCAAAAAAAGACAGAACTGATAGATATTTTCATTTATTCGATTTTTACAGTTTTTTTTATTTACCTGATATCAGCAGAACCGATAATAATCATTTTTGGTCTCTACAGCCTCATTGTTTTTATGGTTTATTGGAGTAAGAATAACATTCAACAATTGCCTATTATTAGTATGCTAATTTTTAGTGCTGTTTTCACTTTTTTTCATCTCGTTATTTTTGGTTTCTATTTACAATTGTCCGGAATTGCGATGGTGGCTGAAGAAGTGTTTCAATCTGTAATTCTACCAAGCATGATCATTAATTTAATCGCTGCAATACCAATGTACCTTCTGGTCAATGAATTACATCGCTGGGTCTACCCATTCGCGGAGGAAGCATGAATCAATCTATTCTAGATCAGTTCAGAGTACATAAGTGGAGAGTTATTGTATTCTTCATCGTAATGACAGCCGTTCTGTCCTTTTATGTCTATCGTCTATTTTCTCTCCAGGTGATTGAAGGTGCGGCATTTCTGGATCAGGCAAATGAGAATCGCATTCGAGAGATCAGTGAATCTACCCAAAGAGGAATTATATACGATCGAAACGGATTTGTTCTCGCGAGGAATATCGCATCATATAATGTTGTGATCACTCCAGCATTTTTACCGGATGTAGACACTTACAACCCTAACGGAGATATGCAGCGTATCTATCGGGAACTTTCCGCATTGATTGATATTCCAGTAACCACAGGCAATATTGATGATGAAGAAGCTATTAAAAACTTCACTCCTTGTTACAACGATTTTGGCTTGAAGGAAATAGTCTATATAGGAGATACGAATGCTCCTTTCAGTCCTGTTCAAGTGAAGTGTGATATTGATCCAGAAACAGCAATGGTGATTAGAGAAAAAAAGAGTGATTGGCCTGGGGTTGATATAGAAATCGTAGCAGTTCGTGATTATCCTACTGGAGAATTGACTTCGGAAGTTATCGGTTTTCTGGGGCCAATTCCTGCCTCGCAGGTTGATTACTATGAGGATTTGGGTTTTGTTGCTAATCGGGATAAAGTTGGGTATGCAGGTGTAGAACAGTATCTCGATGAAAATTTATTAGGAACAAATGGAAAACGGGTGGTTGAAGTAGATGGTGCTGGTCAACTCATTCGCGATCTTGAAGTACCTATAACTGCCGTACCAGGAAATAACATCAAATTAACCATAGATACCAGATTGCAAGCCGCAGCAAAAACAGCTTTACTCGCAAATATGCAACGATACAATCTTCTCAAAGGAGTTGAAAAATACAATGTTGGTGCTGTCATTGCGATGAACCCAAAAACTGGCGAAATTCTGGCTTTGGTTAGCTATCCAACATTTGAAAATAATCGATTGGCGAGGATCATTCCAGCTTACTATTACAATCAGTTGCAATTAGATCCCAGAAAGCCATTATTCAATCACGCCATCTCAGCAGAACACCCACCCGGATCTGTTTTTAAACTTGCTCCTGCTGTCGGAATTTTAAATGAAAATGTTGTCAGACCAGAAACAACTGTTTTTGATCCAGGAAAAATTACAATTCTTGAGCAATTTTCCCCAAATGACCCGGGAAGACAGCGGGATTATGTTTGTTACACTTACAAAGATACAGGCGCGGGACATGGGACGGTTGATTTTATTCGCGGTGTGGCTTTATCCTGTGATGTTTATTTCTACAAAGTTGGGGGTGGATATGGTGATGAAGTACCTGTTGGACTGAATATCTGGAGAATCGGTGAATATTCAAAAGCCTTAGGGTATGGCGAGATTACAGGCATCGAATTACCTGGAGAAATGAAAGGATTAATTCCTGACCCAACCTGGAAAAGAATTAATGTTGGTGAAAACTGGTCTACAGGCGATACATATATCGCAACGATGGGACAGGGTTATGTGCTATCGACGCCGATTCAAGTATTGGTCTCCTTCGCGACAATTGCCAATGATGGCATTATGATGAAACCAACTTTGGTAAAAGAGATTCTGGATGCAGAAGGGAATGTTATCCAACCTTTTACTCCGATTCAGATTCGGGATATCACAAAAGATCCCGTTATTCAGGTTTATGATGAAAATTTCAGAACTACCGGAGAATTAAAGACTGTTGAACCATGGGTAATTGAAAAGACCCAGGAGGCACTCAGAGAAGTAGTTGTGGATGGAACTTCGACGTTAATTTTTGAAGGCGAAACAGTTCCTTCTGCCGGAAAAACAGGGACAGCTGAATATTGTGACAATATAGCACAGGAAAAAAACATTTGTTTTCCAGGAAGTTGGCCAGCCCATGCCTGGTATGTTGGATATGCACCTTATGATGACCCGGAAATAGCAGTTGTGGTCTTTGTTTACGATGGAGATGAGGGAGCTGTATTGAGTGGCCCTGTCGTCCGGGATATTTTGGAAACATATTTTGCATTAAAAGCGGTAGATCAGGGGTTAGGGATCAATCAATAAGGGAAAGGCTTAATGCTATAATTGAACCTTTGATGAAACCTAATTTAGGGATAAAACAATTGAAACAACCTGAAACGATACTTATAAAAGGCATTAGAGAAGGCCTATTAATCACTCTGGGAGAAGGAGATTGGCTAAGTATTTTTGCGTCCCTGATGGAAAAAATTACTGAAAAAGAAAAATTTTTTGAGGGAGCAAAATTAGCATTAGATGTTGGCAATCGCATTCTTCATGCTGCTGATTTAGGAACCTTAAGAGATCGGCTGGCAGATAAAAATATTATATTATGGGCAATTTTATCAAATTCACCTGTTACTGAATTAACAGCACAGGACCTGGGTTTAGCAACCAGGATATCGGTTCCAAAACCAGAACGGATTATAAAATCAATCGAATCTTCCATACCCGGGGAGGATGCAATCTTTCTTCGCAAAACGGTTCGCTCCGGATTTAAAGTTGTTTCTAATGGTCATATTATCATTTTTGGAGATGTAAATCCTGGTGGGGAAATTATTGCAGGTGGAAGTGTAATCATTTGGGGGCGCTGCCAGGGAGTGGTGCAGGCAGGCGTCGATGGAGACCAAAATGCTACTGTCTGTGCATTGGATTTAAACCCCACTCAATTGCGTATAGCCGGTATTATCGCCATATCTCCAAAACGAAAAGGAAAACCCCAACCAGAAGTGGCAAAAATTATTGCCGGGCAGGTTGTTGCAGAAACATGGAATCCAAAGTCGAGGTAAAACACATTAATGAATGCAAAAGTAGTAACAATTTCCGATGGAGATATAGGTTTAAGAAACTTAGATGTTATTTTAGGGCTTGAAAACAGAATAGTTTATGATATTGTTGATGTGGTTGAAGGGCGTTGTAGAATTAGACAGGCAATGATCCGTGATAAACGCTTACCTGAACTGTTCCTGATTCCTGCTGCCCAAACACGGGATAAAAGTGCAGTCTCACCAAGTGATATGATCCGTTTGTGTGAAGAATTAAGAGATGAAATGGATTGGATCATCATCGACTCACCAGCAGGAATTGAGCGAGGATTTCGTAACGCTTTAGCACCGGCTGACTTAGTTCTGGTTGTGACGAATCCTGAAGTTTCATCAGTAAGAGATGCAGACCGAATCATTGGTCTGGTCGAAGCCGAAGAAAAAGGACCTGCACAACTTATTTTAAATCGAGTAAATCCTGCGCTTACAAAAAGAGGCGATATGCTCAGTACAGAAGATGTATTGGAGCTTCTGGCAATAAAATTAATAGGTGTCGTCCCAGAAGATGAATCTGTGATTGTTGCTTCCAATCGTGGGCAGCCAGTTACATTTGCGAATAATTCAAAAGCCGGCCAAGCTTTTCATAATATTGCAAAACGTTTGCTTGGGGAAGAAGTTCCTTTCATGAATATTGAAGCAAATAATGGAATAATGAACAAACTGGCAAAAATGATGAAATTCAGAGGTGATTAATGGATAATTTCCTCGAAAAGTTATTTGGTAAAGAGAAGAAAAGTGCCAATACTGCTAAAGAAAGATTAAAGTTGGTGTTAATCCATGACCGCACTGATATCACGCCAGGTCAATTGGAAAGCTTAAAAAATGAATTAATCGATGTGATTTCTAAATACATCCATATTGAACCAAATAAAGTAAAGATTAATATGACACAGGAAGGTAAAGAACATCGATTAATTGCAGATATCCCGATTTCTTCTACTCCGAACCGACGGAAATGAGAGGATTCACTGAAATAATTCAACATGTTAAAACGAGAATTCTGGCAACAATTTGATTATTTATTATTTGGGGGAGTGCTTATCCTATGCATATTTGGAATAGCGATGATTCAATCTGCCATTGCTGGAAATGAAGAAATTGCTATTTCTGTTTCAAGACAAGTTATTTTTGTAGTGGGTGGGTTTGTTGTTCTATTCCTGACTTCTTTAATAGATTATCGTTACCTATCATCCTTGACACGGATTATGTACATATTTTCCGTTGTCATTTTGATGGGAATTTATGTCATTGGAACAGCTGTTTACGGATCTGCGCGATGGTTTGACACAGGAGTTATTCTCATCCAGCCTTCTGAGCTGGTAAAAACAATCATGATTGTTATCCTGGCCGATTATTTTTATAAAACACAGGATCAAGACAAAAATTTAAATTGGATTTTTAAGAGTTTTCTTATCACGGCTTTTGTGGTACTGTGGATTTTTATTCAGCCAAATTTAAGTATGTCAATTGTAATTTTTGTTATCTGGTTTGCCCTGTTGTGGTATGCTGGATTGCCTTTCAAATATTTATTGATATTTGCTGCGGTCGGTATCGTTTTAGGGTTGATTGGTTTTAATATCTTAGAAGATTACCAACAAAATCGGATTTTAAATTTCCTTTTTCCTGACCCGAATGCTCGATATGGAGAAACATTTAATGTGGATCAGGCCAAGATTTCGATTGGGTCTGGTGGACTACTGGGGATGGGATACGGCCAGGGTTCTCAGGTGCAATTGCGATTCTTGAAAGTCCGGCATACCGATTTTATTTTTTCTGCCATGGCGCATGAGTTTGGATTTATCGGAACGATCTTTATCATGTCAATTCTGGTATTTGTGATTTACCGGTGTTTCAGAGTCGGACAGAAGGCTTCTGATATGTTTGGGCAATTAATTGCATATGGAGTGGGTACTTTGCTCTTTTTCCAAATGGCTGTTAATATTGGCGTTAATTTGAACGTAATTCCAGTTACTGGATTAACTTTACCGTTTATCAGCTATGGAGGTAGTTCGTTGGCCTCCCTGTTACTGGGAATCGGATTTGTGGAAAGTGTTTCTGCGCATAGGCATAGAGAATAAAGATGGAGATGAAATCAATGAAACCAGCTAGAGTTCGTTTTGCGCCCTCACCGACAGGCCACATGCATTTAGGAAGTGCCCGTACTGCCTTGTATGATTATTTATTAGCCAAACAAACGGGTGGCCAATTTATTTTACGAATTGAGGATACAGACCAAAAAAGATATGTCGAAGGTGCTGAACAGGAATTATTGGATGGTCTGCATTGGTTGGGATTGGATTGGGATGAAGGACCTGACAAAGGTGGTGAGTTCGGTCCTTATCGACAATCGGAACGAAAAGAAATCTATCAAAAATATGCCCGACAATTGGTTGAAGCTGGCCATGCGTTTTATTGTTTTTGCACCCCTGAACGACTACAAGCTGTGAGAGAAGAACAAATCCGCAATAAAGTCCAGGCAAAATATGATGGAACATGCCGGAATATCCCGTTAGAAGAAGCTGACCGCAGAATCCAAAATGGTGAAAGCCACGTGGTGCGATTCAAAACACCTAAAACCGGTACCACAATCGTTCATGATCATCTCCGGGGTGAAATTGTGGTGGATAACAGCACACTGGATGATTATATTATTGTGAAATCAGATGGATTAGCTTTGTATCATCTGGCTGCACCGGTTGATGATCATTTGATGAATATCACGCACGTATTACGCGGATCAGAATGGCTGCCAACTTTTCCCTTACACAGTTTGATTCACAAAGCATTTGGTTGGAATGAACCTGTGTGGGTGCACCTGAGTGTATTCCTGAAACCTTCCGGTAAAGGAAAAATGAGCAAACGGGAGGTGATGGATCTGGCAAAAGATGGAAAATCCATTTTTATCAAAGATCTGCGTGAGTTAGGCTATATTCCAGAAGCAGTGGTCAATTGGATTGCCTTGATGGGTTGGAGCTATGATGATCACACTGAATTTTTCTTGTTGGATGATCTGATTGAAAAATTTAGCCTTGATAAACTCAATCCTTCGCCGGCAGCGATTAATTTCACAAAGTTTGACCATTTTAACGGATTGCATATTCGCAACTTAAACATCTCTGACTTGACCGAGAGGATTTACCCATTCTTCGTTGAAAAAGGAATCGAAGTAAATTTGGAAAAACTTGAAAAGATCACCCCCATTATTCAGGAGCGATTACAAACACTGGATGATGCTCCTGACCTGGGAGGATTTATTTTTGACGAAGATGTCGAAGTAACAGCAAGCGAATTGGTTGCTAAAAATACAACTCAGTTGGAATCATTAAACATTCTTAAAGAAATTTACCAGGTCATTAAACAATTACCGCAAATCAATCACGAAATGGCTGAGCCACCCATGCGGGAATTGGTTGAAAAATCAGGGTATAAACCCGGGCAAGTTTTTGGTATCTTGCGCGTAGCCGTCACAGGAAGAATGGTTAGCCCACCGCTATTTGAGACGATGGAAATTATCGGCAGAGAAAAGGTAATTTCGAGATTAGTAGATGCAATCAAATTGCTAGAAAGTCTGTGTGAATAATGTTGTGTTCTGAAAATTTTTGATAAAAATTCAAATTAATGCCCTGTACAATGAATTCTGAATATGATAAACTTGCGGGGTCAGTGGGGGTTCGTCTAACGGTAGGACAACTGACTCTGGATCAGTATGTAGGGGTTCGAATCCTCTACCCCCAGCTAGCAAAAGAAGTGGCAAGGCCACTTTTTTTGGTTTATAAGACAAAAAAGCAGCCTTTTCAGCTGCTTTTCTTTGAATTAGTACTCTTCGTCCTCATCAAGCCAGTCATCTTCATCTTCTTCATCTAAACTGGTCAATTCACCCCATTCATCCGCTTCATCATCTTCGTCATTATCCCAGGGTTCTTCAGGTATTGAATCAGCTGAGGGTGTGTAGGTTATACATCCTTTATCGGGATCTAGTTCTACCAATGCAGCAGAACAAAAACCTTCATCTAAAAATTCACAATCCTCATAATGACATCGAATTTTTGGCATTTATTAATTCCTCCTGATAAATCAATTTTGGTCTAGATTAGTTTCTCTTTGATAATTGAGTAAGTTAGTGAGAGAAAGGATAAAAACTATTGTCATAGTGATTGCCGAAATGATACAAAAAGGACAAACAGCTTTAATAACAGCAAATTGTAAGTATGTCAAGTAAATTGAAAAAAAGAATCCTGTCAATGCAATACCAAATACAAATATGCTGCCAAAATCGACAAGGAATTTTACTCTATTTTGTAAAGTTAATATCAAAATTATACTTATATAGGCAAAAATACCAAAAATTGATATTGGAATTCCATTCCATTCCGAATAACTACTGTTGTTTACAGTCCAACAATCGCCAATTCCTTCAATACAAAGAGCTTTATTATCTGTAAATTTGATGATTGTCAGATAGATTGCATCCAGGATACCAAGGATTGCTATAATTATGGTTGCTTTTTTTATATTCATGTATTTGTTATATCCAAAAAAAGTTTACCTTGTTCCCTTTAGGCACGGATTTTACACCAGCAGGAATAATCAGTAAAGCATTTGCACAAACTAATGAAAAGATATTCCCGGAACCCTGATGGCTTGTCAGTCTGGCAAGGTAGTTTCCCTGTTCAAAAGAAATTTCAGCTCTTAAGTAACTTTCACGTCCATCTGAAATAATTTCCTCTCCGAGTATTGCTGAATGGAAGACTAAATTTTCCTGAATTCCGAGTAATTGATTGATAATCGGTTTTATAAAGACCAGCGTAGAGACAAAAGCTGAAACCGGGTTGCCTGGAAGACCGATGAATGGAATTTTCCGATATTCACCAAAGGTTAGGGGTTTACCAGGCCGAATGTTTACCCTCCAAAAACTTAAATTTCCATCTTCTAGAATTACATCCCGAATGAAATCATAAACTCCAACACTCACACCAGCTGTAGAAACGAGTAAATCTATATTCAATGTCTGAATATTCCGTAATTTGTTTTTAATATCCTGAAGGTCATCTTTTGCAACCCCAAGATCAATCACTTTTGCACCAAATGATTCCAACAGGCTCTTGATTGTTATGGTATTTGAATCATAGATTTTTCCAGGATGCAACGGTTCTCCCGGTTGGATGAGTTCATCTCCCGAGGATAATAGCGCGATGACAGGCTGATCGACAGTTTCAATTTCTCCAAAACCCTGGGCAGCCAAGAATCCTAAATCCTGTGGACGTAATTTATGCCCTTTAGAAAAAATCTTTTCTCCAACCTGGATATCCTGACCTTCTGGCCGAATGTAATCTCCTGGTGAAACTGATTTGTAAACATAGATATGAGAAGGTAATTCTTTTTGGTAATATCGATCCGAAAAATTGGTGAACTCCACCGGAACCACCGCATCTGCTCCTGTTGGTAAAGGCGCGCCAGTCATAATTCTGGATGCCTGACCTGGACTTATGTGGTCCTTAGGAGCTGTACCTGCAGCGATATCTTCAATGATTTTCAACTCCACAGGATTTTTCTCTGAAGCATCCCTGATATTTTCAGTAAGTACTGCAAATCCATCCATACTTGAATTAATAAATGGTGGAAGGTTTAAGATTGCAAAGATATCTTTAGATAAAATTTTCCCCATGGATTGTTCTATAGGTAAAACAACGCTATTCTTCGTTTTGAATTTTTCAAAAATGATCGTTCTTGCTGATTCTACAGATAATAATGTTTCCAAGTGTTCTTTCCTGATATTTATGATGATCGCATTCGGTAAGCTTCCATAACATTCGGTAAGTTTTCAATGCGTGTTAATAATCTACTGAGTTGAGAAATATCACTCACTTCAACAACCAATTTTATGGTTGCTAAATTATGTGAAACTTTCAATCCAATGTCAACCAGATTTCCACCCTCTGAACTAAGAACATTTGATATATCACCCATTAATCCCTGGCGATCATATGCCTTGACCTGAATTGCAACCGGGTAGGTTTTATGTAGTTCTCCCCAGGATACTTTTACTATTCTTTCCCTATCCGTCATGCGCAGCATATTTGGGCAATCTGCCCGATGAATTGTTGCACCACGTCCACGTGTGATGTATCCGACAATATCATCTCCCGGAGCTGGTTTACAACAGCGAGCCAAAACCGTTAAAAGGCCTTTTAATCCCAGAACAGTAATGGAATCACTGGAGATAGGTTGGTCAGACGCTGGTTTAGTGATTAATAATGGATCTTCGGTTTCTGGTTCGGTATCAACAAGTTGGCTGATTACCCGACTGATAGAAATATCTCCACAGCCAATGCCTACATATAAATCTTCAATATTCTTAAGATCATAATTGGAAAGTAAATCTTCCAGACTTGAATTCTTTAATCCCAATCTCTTGATCTCTCGTTCCAACATCAATTTTCCCTGGCTGGCATTTTGATCACGATCTTGCTTCTTAAACCAGTTTCGGATCTTCGATTTTGCTCTTTGTGTTTTCACCAAACCCAGGTTGGAATTTAGCCAATCACGGCTTGGACCGCCTTGTTTGGCGGTTAATATTTCAACCTGATCCCCGGTTTTAAGTGCATAATCCAGGGATACTAATTTCCCATTGATTTTTGCCCCACGACAGCGATTCCCAATTTCTGTATGCACATGATAGGCAAAATCAATGGGTGTTGCGCCCGATGGAAGGTCGATAATATCTCCTCGCGGCGTAAAAATATACACACGATCCTGGAAGACATCACTCTTCATTCCATCGACAAATTCCTGAGCATCTTCCACTTCCTGACGCCATTCCATTAAGCGTCGGAGCCAATTGATGCGTTGTTCGTACGTTTGGTCACGTGGACCACGTTCTTTATAGCGCCAGTGAGCAGCAATACCAAATTCTGCATTCTGATGCATTTCTGCTGTACGGATCTGAACTTCGAGTGGCTTACCGTCTTCGTAAATGATGGCGGTATGGAGGCTTTGATAAAAATTATCTTTCGGCGCAGCGATGTAATCATCAAATTCATGTGGAATTGGACGCCAATGAGTATGAATTACGCCTAATGCAGCGTAACAACTGGGAACATCATCCACAATAAGTCTGACACCTCGCAAATCAAGAACCATATCAAAAGGCTTATCTTTTTCAATCATTTTTTTGTAGATTGAGAAAATATGCTTGGATCTACCCGATATTTCTATATTTTTAATCCCAGCATTCAAAAGAACCCGTTTCAAGTTATCTTTGATTTGGTTGATTTCCTGTTCACGATCACCTCTACGAATGGAGAGATTATTGGCGATTTCTTTGTATTTTTCTGGGCTTACATAGCGGAATCCGAGATCTTCAAGTTCCCATTTGACCTGCCAGATGCCAAGCCGATTTGCAAGAGGCGCAAAAATATCTAGGGTTTCCTGTGCAATTCTTTTTCTTTTGCTTTCTGGCATATAACCAAGTGTACGCATGTTATGAAGGCGATCAGCTAATTTGATTAGAACCACTCTGATATCATCGCCCATAGCAAGAAAGACTTTTCTTAGAGTCTCATTACTTAAATCCTTTTTGCGATCTCGTACAGTCGGAAAGAAATCTTCCGTAAATTCCTGGTCATCTTCGATCTCGTCGGTTGGTAAAGTTCGATCTTGTTTGCTTATCTGATCACCACGAGAAACGCGTGGCAGGTTGGTTAATTTCGTCACACCGTCTACTAATCTGGCGATTTCTTCCCCAAAATAATTTTTGATATCCAATGTGGTGGTAGCACTATCTTCAACGGTATCGTGCAATAATCCTGCGATGACTACTGAAGGAGGAACTTTCATTTCTGCGAGTATTGCTGAGACAGAAACACAATGGGTAATATAAGGCTCACCGGACACGCGTTTTTGGCCTTCGTGAGCTTTTTCAGCAAATTTGTACGCTTTCATCACCATTTCGCGATCGACGAAATTGTAATTTTCTGGCAGTGAATCCATAAGTGCTTCAATTTTCATTGTGTACTCTCTCGTGCTAGATTATATCCAAGAAAATGAATTAATTTATGATTTTGTGACGGTTTATAAATTATTAACAGAAAATTCCTCGAAAATTAATAGAACTGATAATATTGATAAATTCAATAATTTTTTACGAACCAAACGTGAGCCTGGGTGATAGATTTAATTAACTTTAAAAGTAATATTTCCCCTTTACTGCAAACCGAAGCGACAATTGAACCACAGTACCATTTGACCAACTTTAATTTTAAATCATGCAATAACGATGTTTCCATTGGGTTAATTGGTAGTTGTGAAATGTTCTTGCGCAGGCACGGAAATGAAGAATTCAACATTTAAATTGAGGGACATCAACAACATATTCCTGATCAGGTTCAGTGGAAAAGGTGATGTGTCAGGAAGCGCAATCCGCTCAAATATATTTTACAGAGGTTATCCTCTGACGAAGTCGGAACGTTATTCTTACTTTCCAGCTATCAAAATCGTGATCACTACTTTTATGGGACTGGTTTCGTGAAAATTCACGACCATATGCGAACATAAGAAATCTTGCTGAGTCCCGGCATAGTTGTATTCAAAATAGCAATTTACATAAAATCTTTAAAAGGAAAATCCATATCTCCTGAATATTTTTTGATTAGTATATAGTTGAATTATTATTATTATGGGTTTTCTGGATGTTTGGTCAAGTTGAACCATATTTCAGCACCACCTCGAAATCGTCCAATAATGAGATCAAGATCTCCATCTCCATCCAGGTCACCCAAGGTTGGGCGACCGCTCATTTCAGATTCTATCCCAAGACGTAAGCCACTATCGATAAACCGAGCATCTTCGTACAACCAGATTTGATTAAGACGACCCATATTGGTGACCACAACATCAAGATCACCGTCCAGGTCCAGGTCACCAACTGCAATATGTGCGCCCATTGTACTCGGAAGGTTCAATCCACTTTCCGTGAATTGGCCATTTCCATCGTTCCACAATAACCGGCAGGGGTAGCTGCCTGTTTCTCGAAAACCATTACAGATCAAGGCATCCAGATCACCATCCTGGTCGAAGCCGGCCAAGGCAATGTCCCCAATAGTGGTCTGCTGGTCTTCCAATTTCCAGCTTGGGAGTAATTCCCCCGTGCCCTGGTTTATCAAAGTTACCAGACCCTGTCCCCAAATCTTTCCAACCGCATCGATATCGCTATCCCCATCTATATCCCCCATGCCAAAAAATCTTCGTCTACCGTTGTTGAAGTAAATTTTGCTGGGTAAGATGCCTTGATGACAGACAACAAGAATATCCAGGTCGTTGTCATGATCAAAATCAGCCAGTCCGACAACATGTCCATATTGGGAAAGCTGCTGACCGGAGTTGATAAAAACCCAGAACCGTCATTAAACCATACTTCCGCATGATTCCGCATTGGGTTAGCAAAAACAGCATCCAAGTCACCATCATCATCCAGATCTCCAACCCCTGCCTGGAAAGTCTCGCGTAGACCCAATTCCTTGTTGCTTTTAATAAATGAGATCAGTGGAGGAATCCGTCCCCATGAGTGCCACAACACATCGCTGCTTTCTGACAGCAGGGGAGTCTGATCTGTACCATCGGGTTTCATGGTGTACAGAAAAAAGTTGGCTTTTGAGAGCCATCCGGGGAGACTGCTGGGCTGTCATCAGAGGACGGGTCGTTGGTCAGCCGAGTAATTTCTCCATTTATCTCATGCTGGATGTAGATCTCAGGATTACCATCACGGTTGGAGTAAAATGCGAGTAGGCCACTGAATTTAGGAGGTGACACTTCAGTTTCCAGCAAGACGGCTGTTGGTTTAAGGGTGTGGGTGGCTTCTGCAGTCAAAGTTGGTGGCTGTATCGTTACAGATGGCTGGGGTTGTGTCTGTTGATCAGGCATTGGTCTCAGGTAAGCAGTTACGGTGATGGCCAGAGTTAGCAGGGAAAACAGGCAAATTTTTCTCATGATCAAGACTCCAGGTTAGGAACAATACTCTTGAGATTACCGAATTTCCAAGTCAACTAGATTGTACCAACTGTTTAATGCCATAGATGAAGGATTTGGTATATTTCATTAAATTTAAACTTAATATTATCTTTAACTATTTTGAATAACAAAACAAAATGATAACCAGAATCATCAAATTTAAATTGAATTGAAAGGCTTGCTGATTTGGATTACTAGGGGACCACTAGCTATGCCATAGTTGGCTAAATAAAACCAATTTTCTGCATTGCTTCGATTTTAATAAGCAATCATCCCTAATTCATAATCCTGTTCAGTACTGGCCAGAAAGGAGAAGTAATAGAAATCTTCATCGTCCAAAATTAGTCAATAATTGATTGAATTATTTTAGCAATTCTTGACCACTGAAATCTCTGTCAGGTGCGACATAAGGAAGTATTTCATGATCCTTTTCCGTAAGGGAGTTGGTCACAAAGCGCAGTAATAATTCACCCATCCCTGGACCCAGCATAAATCCCTGACCGCATGTACCTGCAGCATGCAAAAAACCCTCAACGTTTTTTGCCCAACCTATGATCGGGAAGCCATCGGGGGTCATTGGATATAAACCCCGCCAGGTTCTACGGACTCGTATATTTTGTAACCTGGGCATAATTTCAATCATTCTTTTAGCTACCATAGGTAAGAATTCGCTTGTTTCTTCCACGTTGAAACCCCAGATATTTGGTTTTGGAGTGATGCAAAAGATAATTTGGCCGGTTGAATGCTGGTAAAAATAGAAATTGGATGATCCAGGTTGTGGACGAATATCCACCACCATAGGGTTTAAAAAATGGGCGACTGATTCGGTAATGGCTGCTTCGTGGCTATCAGGATTTACAGGAATGTCAATCTCTGCTAATTTGGCTACCTGTTTTGCCCACGGTCCTGCTGCATTAATCAATAAATCTGTCTCATAAATCGAAAGATTGGTTTTAACTCCTTTGATTTTTCCATTGGAGATAATTATTTCCTCCACTGATTCATTGAAGTGAAAAACAGCGCCTAAATCTATAGCTTGACGATAAAATGAATGGGTTGCCAGGAGTGGTGAGGCGCTACCATCATCAGGGGAATAAGTTCCTCCTAATAAACCGTTTGGGTTGATGTCAGGCACAATTTCTAAAAACTCATGTTTGTTCAACCAATTTATATTGAGCCCGAATTCTTTCTGTTTTCGTAATAATTCTTTGAGTGTTTTTTCTTCCCGTTCGCGATAAGCTACAAAGGTGTATCCACCTTTATACCAGTCGATATCATCCCCATATAATTCTTTCCAGGTTGAGTATATTTCAATGGATCGCAGACATAATCGAATTTTGGCAGGATCGGAATGAGTGGCTCGAATACCCCCAATGGCTCGTTTAGAAGACCCCTGTCCAACACTGGGGAATTTATCGATGACCAGTACTTTAAAACCGGATTTAGCGAGGAAAAATGCAGTAGGGACACCAATTGACCCTGCACCAATAATAATCACATCATAATGTGGGAAATTCAGTTTAGTCTTCAATTAAATCCTCATCTCCATTTACTCCTGCAAAAATACCCAATGATACTTCCATAAACAAAGGTCTTTTGGTTTGATCTGTTACTTCTTCATCCGGAATACCCTCTTCTCTAAAAATCCGTTTGATAATTGAGGTACAAGTTTTCGCACCACAGGAACCCATTCCGGCTCTGGTGACGGTTTTGATTTCATTGAAATCCCGGATTCCCTGTCGAATCAGTGAACGAATTTCACCTGCTTTAACACGTTCACACCGACACACAATCATGTCATCATCTAAATGTTGTATGTAATGATCAATGGGATGGGTGATTTGACTTTCCTGCATGCGTATGCCAGCGATTCTTGAGGCAATTTCTCTAGGCGCTTGTAGATGAACGACTAATGTGCGATCACTGGTCGGAATTGTATGTACGGATAATACTTCGAATTCTCCTACAGGTTTTCCTTCAGTATCCATTGCTGTCACTATATCTTTTTCCTGGATTGGATCACGATTGAATTCATATGGAACAGAAATAATCGGCATATCAAGGTTGCTGCGGTAATCTACAAGCGTGATCGCTAAACCTGGACATCCTGCAACGCATTGTTCACAAACCTCACAACAAAAACCATCTCCAAGAAACATAGGTGTACTGCGAATATCTTTAGGGTCGATGAAGATTAATCCATGTGGACATAAAGCTGAACAAGGATCACAGGGGATTTCCTGCGTGCAATGAATGATAGGAAAAACACCTTCTTCAATTTCCGGGTATTCAACTTTCCTATTTGCTCCGGGTTTTGACTTAAGAATTTCTGATGTGCGGTACAAGGATTCGGGCACAGAGCCGACATCAAGCCCTAATCCCTGAGCAATCTCCAACCCCCGGATTTTTCCTGCAATGATCGCAGCGGATGCTTCAGCAATTTCCTCAGCATCACCTGCAACAAACGTTTTCATTCCATATTCGACACCTTTTTTATAGAATTCATTTACAGGATCCAACCCCACAGCCACGAGAATACTGTCGCATTCAAAAGATTTTTCAGTCCCCGAAATTGGTTGAAATTTATCATTTACCTGAGCGATTGTTACTGACTCTACTTTATCCTTTCCATTTGCGCTCAGGATTGTATGGGATGTCATGATGGGTACGCCCAGACGCATCAATTTATCTTTGTGAACCTTATAGCCACCACATTCGGGTAGAGCTTCCACTAATCCAACAACCCCGATACCTGCCTGTAATGCATGATAACCAGTGATTAGACCTACATTTCCGCCACCAATGATAAATAATTTCTCTGCAGGTCGCACAAGATCGCGGTTTACAAGGGTTTGAAATGCTCCTGCACCGTAAACACCCGGCAAGGTATTTCCGTTAAATGTGATAAATTTTTCTCGAGCCCCGGATGAAACCAATAGTATTTCTGGCTTGATGAGAATATAGGTATCTCCGTTTTTCAAGACTCCCACTTTTTTGTCTGAAAATACAGCCAATGCAGTTGAATTCAACCAGATGTCAACGCATGAAAACTCGCGTAATTCATCTTCTAATTTAGTGGCAATATCAATACCGCGGGTACCCGCAAACACAGCTTTTGTGGAGCCAAAGAAACGATGTGTTTGTAAAACTAATTTTCCACCCAGTCGGTGTTTGTCATCCAATAAAATTACTTCAACACCTAATTTACCTAATTCCAAAGCCGCTGAGAGTCCAGCTGGTCCCCCTCCAATAATCAAAACGGGAGTTGTTATTTCCGGGATTTTATTCATGCCGGGAATATCTTCAATTTTTGGCAAAATTGGAAAACCATCCAAGGGTTCAACAATTATTCCTGCCGTTACTTCTTCCATACATGCTTTTATCGGAATACCATCCACCATAACCATGCATTGCGAACATTGACCATTCGCACAAAAGATACCCTGGGGAGATTGATCTTTGTGGTGATGTCCAAATACCCGAATGCCATTCGCGAATAAAGCAGCAGAAACTGTTTCCCCTTTTTGGGCTGATAGCAATTGTCCTTTCCAAAAGAAGTGGATCTCTGCTTGCTCAGGAATTGGAAGTATTGGATGTTTTTTTATTCTGTAATCTGTCATTGAATTCCCTTCATTAGGAATAATTTTCATTAAGATGAATTAAAGTAGTATTAGTTTGAGTTAAAAGTAAGAGTAGACCAAGGTAATATTACAAAACTTTGAAAAAGATTTATACTGTAAGAGTACATATTTTTTTAACTTTTCTGTCATAATTTTTCCTAAGTAGTTTGGTGAGATTTTTGAAATTTAATTTGTGATAAAATTTTCAAATTCGTTTCCAATTATTTTTGGAGGGTTTTTAATGAGAAAAATAGCAGTACTGACAAGTGGCGGAGACGCACCCGGTATGAATGCTGCGATTCGTGCAGTTGTTCGCTCGGGAATAGCAAAAGGTTGGGAAGTTTATGGGGTTAAAAATGGATACTCTGGACTACTAGCGGGTAATTTTATCCATCTAGGTCCGAGAGATGTAGGCGGTATCATGCAAAGAGGTGGCACTATGTTAGGAAGTGCCAGGTCTTTGGAATTTAAAACGGATGCTGGCCAGAAAAAAGCAATCAGGAACTTAAATTCTATGGGAATAGAAGGTTTGATTGTGATCGGTGGAAACGGGTCACAAACTGGATCGTTCAAGCTTTTCGAATCAGGCTTTCCAGTGGTTGGTGTGGCATCCACAATTGATAATGATTTGTATGGCTCCGAAATCACAATTGGAGTAGATACAGCACTCAATATTGCTTTGGAAGCTGTTGACAGGTTAAAAATTACTGCTTCATCTCACCAGAGAGCATTCTTATTGGAGGTAATGGGGCGGGATTGTGGGTACCTTGCCCTGATGACAGCACTTGCTGGTGGGGCAGAGGCAGTTATTATCCCAGAAGTGCCAACAAAACCTGAGGAGATTGCCAAACAAATAGAAGAGGCATATGAAAAAGGAAAAGCACATGCTATCGTAATCGTAGCAGAAGGTGCTGAATATAATGCCGAGAAATTATCAAATTATTTTAAAGATCATCATGAAACACTGGGATTTGATTTGCGTGTAGCGATTCTTGGTCACATCCAACGTGGGGGCGATCCTTCTGCTTATGATCGATTATTGGCCAGCCGCTTAGGATCAGGAGCAGTGGAAGCAATGGCAAATGGAATATATGGTGTCTTAACCGGATGGATTCAATCCAAGATTACTTATACTCCATTAGCAGAAGTTGTCGCAAATAAAAAGACACTTGACAAATCTTTGATTGAATTGGCTGCTATTCTGGATTAACCTAAACATGACGAAATAAAGACAAACCTCTCGAAGTTGAAGAGGTTTGTTTTTTTGTATTCAACCTGGGTTTTTATTCAATATTGTATTTGAGGTACGCTTCAATAAATCCGTTCAAGTCACCATCCAGAACCGTATTGACATTCCCTACCTCAAATTCAGTGCGATGATCCTTTGCTAATTGATAGGGGTGCAGGACGTAGGACCTGATTTGACTTCCCCATTCTGCTTTTTGATAAACCCCGCGTAATTTGGATAATTCCTTTTCCTGTTCAACCCTTCTAATTTCGAGTAATTTTGCTTTTAAAACTCGAAAGGCATTTTCGCGATTCTGTAATTGAGAACGCTCATTCTGACACGTGACAATGATCCCGGTTGGAATATGGAGTAACCGGATCGCGGTACTATTTTTCTGAACATTTTGCCCACCGGCCCCCGATGATTTAAAAATGTCAACACGAACATCATCCTGTGGAATATCGATGGGCATATTGTCTTGATCAATGTCTGGCAAAATCTCGACCTGAGCGAATGAAGTATGACGGCGATGGGCAGCGTCAAACGGAGATAATCTGACCAACCGATGAACTCCTTTTTCTGATTTCAAGTAGCCATATGCATATTTGCCATCCACCGCGATGGTTACGCTCTTGATGCCGGCTTCTTCACCCACCGATCGATCAAGAATATCTGCTTTAAAATTATTCTTTTCTGCCCATCTCAGATACATTCTTTCAAGCATTTCAGCCCAATCCTGAGAATCGGTGCCACCTGCACCCGCATGAATTGCCAGTAAAGCATTTCCATGATCGTATTCTTCTGAAAGAAGTGTGCTTAACTCGAGTTGGTCAAGTTTGTGATCAATTTCAATCAATTCTCTCTCGAGATCGGTGCGAATCGATTCATCACCCAAAAGAGCTAAATCATGCGAATCACTAATTTGCAATTTTAGTTTCTCTAAATCATGAATTTCTTCACGAAGATCAACGATTTTTTTTAATATTGCCTGGGCCTTTTCGCGATTCTCCCAAAGGTCAGGGTTTTCAGCCAGTTTTTCTAACTCTGATAATCTTGACTTTTTTTCAGGTAAGTCAAAGATGCTCCAGTAGATCGTTAATTTTGACAATACAGTCTGCCAAGCGATCAATTATATCTTGCATAAATACTCCGATTAATTTAACAAACCGTCAACAAAAGCTGCCGGATCAAATTCTTGAAAATCTTCTGGTTTTTCACCCAAACCAGCATAAATAATGGGCAAATTTAATTCTTTTTGAATGGCAAATGCCATCCCGCCTTTTGCAGTGGAATCCAGTTTTGTGAGAATGACACCATTGATGTTGACAGCTTCCTTAAAGGCGCGCGCTTGCATCAGTGCGTTTTGGCCAGTTGTCGCATCCAGAATTAGCCAGGTTGCGTGAGGCGCTCCAGGCATGGCTTTACTGATAACTCGATTTACTTTTTTCAATTCTTCCATCAAATTGAAACGGGTATGCAATCTACCTGCGGTATCGACAAATACCAGATCATATTGCTTGGAAATTCCTGCCTGAACTGCATCGTATGCAACAGCTCCGGGATCTGCATTCGGTTGGCCGGAGATGACCGGGATGCCCAGACGATCCCCCCAAACTTCCAGTTGTTCAACGGCTGCCGCACGATATGTATCGGCTGCTGCAAAGAGGACTCTCTGCCCCTGGTTTTTAAATTTCTTGCCCAGTTTCGCAAGCGTTGTAGTTTTCCCGGATCCATTTACGCCTACAACCATGATGACAGCAGGTTTTTGAGCGGAAAAATCGGGAATTTCTGGCACAATCAGTTTTGATTGAAGCTCAAGAGCCAGATGTTGGCGTAAATCGGCTGTGGTAATGATTCCTTCAATTTCAACTTTATTGATCAAATCAGTGATGATAGCGCCAGTTGTATCAATACCAATATCTGCCTGAATAAGCATGGATTCCAGCTCATCCCAGGTCTCCACAGTAATTTCAGTTGCTCCAAAAAAATTTGCCAGACGTCCAAAAGCAACTTTTCTGGTACGCTCTAAACTATTTTTCCATTTATTGAGAAAATCTGCCATAGCGTGAAATTATAACATAAGGTCAACTCGCGTGATGGATCGCCAGTTGGCCACATCCTGCCTGGATATCAATACCTCGACGAAGGCGAATTGTGCAAGGGATTCCATTCTTTTCTAATACTTTTTGAAACTTAATCGTCTGTTCTCTGTCTGTAGCCTGATAGATGGATTGGCTGGTCGGATTCAGTGGAATGGCATTTACGTGACATAATAACCCTTTTAGCAGGTAAGCCAATTTTTGGGCTGTTTGTTCACTATCATTTTTACCGGCAATCAATGCCCACTCGAAAGTAATTCTGCGATTGGTCTTTTCGATATAGTATTTACAGGCGTCTAAAATATCCTGGATGGGATATTTTTTGTTGACAGGCATAAGAGATGACCGTTCAGAATCATCCACAGCATGTAAACTAATTGCCAGATTAACCTGTCTTTTTTCGTCGGCAAAGCGTTTAATCATGGGCACCAGACCTACCGTTGAAATGGTGAATCTTCTTGCACCCAATCCAAAACCGTTTGGATCACCAAGGCAGTCAATGGCTTTCATCGTCGCATCATAATTATGAAACGGTTCGCCCATACCCATCAAAACAATGTTGGTAACTTTTTCACCATCGGATTTTAATAGTCTTGCAAAATATAATACCTGATCAACGATTTCTCCTGCAGTAAGATGACGTCTAAATCCCATTTGTCCGGTGGCGCAAAAAACACAACCCATGGCACAGCCGGCTTGTGTGGAAATACACAGCGTGCGTCGCTGGTCGTATTTCATTAACACTGTCTCGATTGCCTTCTGATCCCGTAATTGGAATAAGATTTTTTCTGTTTCATTATCATTTGATTTCAAGGATTGGATTGGAATCATGGGTTGAAACTCAAAAAGATCAAATAATTCATCTCTCAATGGTTTTGGAATATTCGAAAATTCATCTGGTTTGGACCATAAATTCTTGTATACTCCCGACCAAATCTGGTTACCCCGAAATGATGGTTGCTTGAGATCGTTGATGATCACATCCTGCAATTGTTCATAAGATAAATCAAAGAATATCGTTTTCATTGTAATATTTCCCAATTATTCATATTGAAGTAATCGACCAAATCTGATAAATTTTCAAAAACAAAATGCGGTTTGTAAGCTAAGTTAATCAAATCTTCTGAGGTGGAAATACCAGTCAGAACTAATGCTGTGATACATTTAGCTTCAAGACCTCCCAGTATGTCGGTATCTAATCGATCACCGATGACCAAGGTTGATTCAGCTGAAGCATTGATTATTTTCATGGCAATTTCAAACATTTTTGGTTTTGGTTTGCCAGCAAGAATGGCATTTCGGCCACTACCAACTTCCAATGCTCGCAAAATAGATCCAGCACCTGGAATGATTCCTTCCGGTGTTGGAAAGGTCGTATCAGCATTGGTGTAGTAAAAGTCAACTTCCTGTCGCAAAAGCAAAGTGGCAAGTTTTAATTTTTCATAATTGATTTGGCGATCCAATCCGCCAACGACTGCAAAAACATCTTGATCACGATGATGAAAACCGTTTTTCTGCAATGCTTCTCTCAGTCCATTTTCTCCTATGATGTGGACAGGTCCACCATTTGGAAATTTTTCTTTTAGCATTTTTGCCAGGGTTGTGGCTGATGTAATGACTTGATCTTCTTTTGATGAAATACCAAATCTTCTTAATGTATCCTGATAATCAGAGGGGGATTTTGTACTATTATTGGTAGCAAATGCATATTTGATTTTATGAAATTGTAGCAAACGAAAAATTTCCCCCAAATCCCCAATAGGAGTTTGATCTCTCCATAAAACTCCATCCATATCAAATATCAACGATTTTATTTTTTTCATTTTAGTTTTCACTTAAATATAAAGCCGGATGGCTGATAGCTGTCCGGCTTTGTCACAAATTATCAGTAATTACTTTTTTGTTGGAACTTCAAGTACTTTATCTACCAGACCGTACGTAACTGCTTGCTCAGAGCTGAGATAATAATCTCTCTCGGTGTCGTGCTCGATTGTATCTAAAGTTTGGCCGGTGCTTTCTGCCATAATTTCATTTAACCGAGCTTTCAAGCGGAGTATTTCTTTTGCTTGAATTTCAATATCAGAAGCCTGTCCTTGTGCTCCACCGAGAGGTTGATGCATGTGGATGGTCGCATGCGGCAGGGCATAGCGTTGACCTTTTTCTCCGGCCGCAAGGATCACGGTTCCAAATGATGCTGTCATGCCAACTGCCACCGTGGATATCTTGTTAGGGATCATCTTCATTGTGTCGTAGATCGCCAACCCGGCATAAATGTGACCACCAGGTGAATTGATATACATTTGTATACTCGCTTCAGGATCTTCTCTACTTAAGAAAAGTAATTGCGCGACAGTTACGTTGGCCACCTGATCGTTGATAGGTGTTCCCAACATGATGATTCTATTCTTCAGCAGCAATGAGAAAATATCATATGCTCGCTCACCTCTGCCGGATGATTCAATCACCATTGGAATTACAGATGAAAATTCAGGGATACTCATAATCCTGATACAACTCCTTTCGTTTTACTCTTTGGGAGTTCCATCTCCCTCAGATTCAGCTTGTACTTCATTCTTGTTTGATTCTACTTCTATTTCCTGTTCTACGACGGTTTCTGTAGCATCATCGGAACTCTCTTCAACTGCTTCATCGGTTGCTTCTATTTCAGTCTCACCTGAAGCCAAAGCTTTCATACGTTCAAGTGTTCGCTGATTGTACAAACGTGAAATGGCATTGTAAGCAACATTATTCACCATTTCATCATTTAATTTCGCTTTCTTGCCTTTTTGGTCAGGTATATTTTGAAGCATTTGAACAGTGTCATTAATTATTTCATCGATATCTTCTTTGGCAACTTCAACTTTTTCTTCTTGAGCAACCTTTTCAATGATTAATGTACTTTTTACACGGTTAATCGCTGCAGGTCGAACATTCTCTTCGATGTATTTTTCTTTATCAGTACTCAATAGTTTCAAATAGGTATCGAAATCCAGATTCTGTTGTTTGAGATCCCGTTCCAATGATTTCAACATATGTTCAATTTCTTCTTCAACCATGAAAGGTGGGAATTTGACAGTTGAGATTTCAGCATATTTCTCAATTAAATCTGAATAATATTTGTCATCGTATTCTTGTTTTTTGTTAATTTCATGTTGCTCGCGGACCGCCTGTTCAAGTTCTGCGAAGTTCTCGAATTGTCCGAGAGAATTCGCAAATTCATCATCTAATTCAGGCAGAGTGAGTGTTTTGACAGATTGTATATTGGTGACAAATTTGACAGTTTTTCCTTTAAATCGCTCGTCCTCTGCATCTTCCGTGAATGAATATTCAATGTCTTTCGAATCGCCTTCATTCATACCAATCAATTCATTCGAGAAACCTTCATATGGCCAATTGTCTTTTTTATCATCTTCACCAATCACCAACTGAACTGGTGTTTCCTCTAAAATGGCTTCTTCGTTTTCAAAACCGGTGAGTTTAAAATAAACCACGTCACCCTTTTCGATTGGTCTTTCAGCCGGTTCAGCTGTTGCATAATTTTTCTGTAATCGGGTGATGAATTCGTTGATTTCTTCATCCATAACAGGTTCCGGACTGTATTCCAATTCGATTGATTTATAATCTCCCAATTCAACTTCCGGTTTGAGCGGTACTAAGAAACTCAATTTTGGGGGGTCCATGGAAATGATTTCCTGCAAAGAACCAGGGCCAGAAGGAGTTACGGAAGTTTCATCCAATACTTTTGCATATTGTTCATCAATGAGCAATTCAATGGCTTCTTCATTTATTGCACCTTCGCCAAACATTCTTAAAATCACGTCGTAAGGAGCTTTTCCGGGTCTAAATCCAGGAATTTTTGCCTTGTTAGCAATTTTTCTGGCAGCCCGACGTTTAAAACTATCAAATAATTCAACCTCGAATTCAGCTTCGATTTTTACTTGATGATCTTCTTGTGGAATGGTTTCAATTTTCAAAGCGACAATCCTTTATATAAAAAATGATTATGGGGAAGAGGGGACTTGAACCCCTACGCCTTTCGGCACATGATCCTAAGTCATGCCTGTCTGCCAATTCCAGCACTTCCCCACAGCGTCCAAATTATAAGCGTAACAAGGCAGAGCGTCAATAATCAGATATAATAAGGTGTTTATTTCAAATAGGAGATGCAGGCATTGGGAAGAGTAATTAATCCGGACAGCAGTGGGAAAGAAAGAACAAAATTAACGAAGAGTATTGTTAAAGCGATTCGCCAACTTATGACACAGACACAACCTGATCAAAACACCAGAGATCTGGCTGCTTTTATTGTTTTAGGATTGGAAGATATCTATAAAAGCATTGATATCTCAGTTTTGGCCTGGGAAAAACGTGGATATTGGGTAAAAGCAGATCGATTTAGAATCGATTGGGAATGGACATTACAATTCAGTAAACAAATGAGGGAAGCTTTACTCAAAGAGGATTGGGCACAGGTTGCTTTGATGGCAGCTAAAACAGCTCAAAAGTTTAATAATGTTAAGATTCCGGTGAATAACCGGATAGGAGAACCATGGATCGGTGCTTTTAAAAATCTGTAGGAAAAAATTGAATAGTTTTTTCAATTAAAAAAGAGGCCGGTATTTTTTCCGACCTCTTTTGTGTTACCAAAAATCTTATTTTTTCAAGATGATTCGAGCATCAACGACTTTTACACCTCGACCTTCCTCGTATACAAGAACGGGATTGGCGTCAGATTCGCTGACTTCATCTGCCAGATCGACAATCATGTTTGCGTAACGGCTAATGGTTTCAGCTAACACTTCACGATCACGAGGAGCTTCGCCACGAACGCCAGCTAAAATGGGGGCACCACGAATTTCACTGATCATGCGTAATGAAGATTTCTTGGATACTGGTGCTACACGGAAAGTTACGTCTTTTAATACTTCCACAAAAATTCCACCGAGACCAAACATCATTGTTGGGCCGAATGTTGAGTCATTCACTGAGCCTAAAATGACTTCAGTTCCCCAGGGGGCCATTTCCTGAATAGCAATACCATGGATATTTGCGTCTGGATTGTAAGCTTTTGCGTTTACGATAATGGTCTTATAAGCCTCTCGACAGGATACTTCGTCTTTAATGTTGACTTTTACCCCACCAGCATCTGATTTATGCAGGATTTCGGGGGAGACAATCTTCATTACGATCGGAAAACCTATTTCTTTTGCCATTACAACAGCTTCTTCTTCGGATTTGGCTAATTTTGTGGCCGTAATTGGTAATCCGTATGCAGCAAAAACCTGTTTGGCTTCAATTTCTGTTAGAGCGTCTCGTCCATCTTCACGTGCTGCTTTGATAATGGATAAAGCGGCTGATTTATCAATATTTTCTAATTTTTCTTCCGGTTCAGAAACGATTTCTTTCATCCGGGCATACTCGCGTAATGCAGATAAAGCGCTGATCGCGAGGTCTGGTCCTGCATAAGCAGGAATACCGTTTTCAACCAACCATTGCATAGCTTTTTCGGATTTTTCACCACCGACAAATGAAACACAAACCGGTTTGTGTTTGACACCTGATTCATCAATGGCTTTCTTGATTCCAACGGCGATATCCATCGGTTCGGTCATGGCAGTTTCACAATAAAGAACGGCCAAACCATCAACCCAATCGTGGGCGAAGGAGAATTTTACCGAATCGTGATACCAGTCATTTCCAGCCATTCCGGTAAGATCAACAGGATTTTTTGCTGAACCGAATACAGGCATGTGTTTCTTAAGCTCATCCTGTACATCTTTTGGTGCGAATTTCAAAGGAAGATTGAAACGTTCTGCTGCATCGGTTGCCAGGACACCTACACCACCGCCATTGGTGATGATAAGTAAATTCTCACCTTTCATAGGAGGTTGAAGAGATAACGCTAAGGATAAGTCAAATAAATTACCCAGATCAGATGCTTGAACAATTCCGGATTGCTGGAATGCAGCACCATAAACTTTTGCTGCTCCTGCTAAAGAGCCGGTGTGTGATGCTGCAGCAGCGGCTCCATGGGCTGATACACCAGCTTTGAGAGCAATTACAGGTTTTGATACTTTTCTGGCAACATCCATGAATTTGCGACCATCTTTGAAACCTTCAATGTAAAGGGAGATTGAGCTTGTGTTTTCATCTTTGTCAAGCCATTCAACAAGATCGGCAAAATCAACATCTGACATATTTCCGATAGAAATCAATTTTTCAAAACCTACTCGGCGTGTAAATGTTGCCATGTCGATTGCTATTAATAATGCACCGCTTTGGGAGACTAAAGCACCTTTGCCAACCAGAGGCAAGATGGGGGCAAATGAAGCGTTGAGTTTTTCTGCATTTGAGAGTGTCCCTACAATATTGGGTCCTAATATTCGGATACCATGTTCATGGGCTTTAGCGACCAATTGTTCTTCAAGCTCTTTATTGCCTACTTCAGAAAAACCGGAGGTGATAATAATCAAGCCTTTAACGCCTTTTTTACCAGCTTCATCAATGGCTTCCAGGACGAATTTGGCAGGTATTGTAATAACCGCAGCATCGATTTCGCCAGGAACATCCAGCATAGATTTGTAACATTTGACACCTAAAATCTCTTCAGATTTCAAGTTGATCGGATAAATCTTGCCTTCATATCCGCCCTCTATAATATTCTTAATGACGCTATGACCAATTTTGGTTGGGTCTGATGAAGCACCTAAAACAGCAATTGATTTTGGACGCATAAGTCCATCTAAGTATTGATTATCCACGGTTTTCCTCAATAATATTGAGAGATAAAAAAACAAAAAACCTCCCTTGAAATTTTCCAATGGGAGTTTATTAACCAGAAATCTACATACCAATAATAACTTTCGAATCCAATAAATTCATTAATCTACTCTTGTTATCTTTATAGTTTATCATGATATGGTTGTCTAAGATCATATTTTAAGTCCTTTTCGTCAAACAAATGTACTCATTAATGCGGTATTTTTATCATCAATTTAAATAAAGAACTCCTGTTTTTGCAGGAGCCCTTTATTTATTTTCGGAGTTTTATTTTTTTAATGCAACTTCAATGATTTTGTTGACTCTTTTTACTAAATCAGCACTATTTGGTTGAACTCCTTCGGCCAATAAAGCATTTTCATAAAGCTGTTCAATTACTAATTCCCGTACAGGATTAATTCCTTTAATTCCTGCAAGATTCTTAATAATTGGGTGACTGGGATTGATCTCCAAAATTCTCTGGGGAGAGTCAAACTCTTTTTGTAAATAGCGATAGGCTTTCTGAATTTCCGGGCTGGGGCTGCCTTCGGAATCAACCAGCCTGACAGGTGATTCAACCAATTTTTTGGTGGTTCTTACTTCTTTAATTCGTTCATTCAGCGTTGTTTTGAAAAATGTCAGGAGTTCGTTTAGTTCATCTTTGTTGACTTCTTCTTCCTCATTTGTAGGTTCTTCCTCAGATTTTTTCTCAGGCAATTCCAAATCTTTAGAAGTTACATTTGTCAGATCAAATTCTTTGTACTTATTTACACGCATGAGAACAAATGGATCTATTGGATCCGTGAATGTAATTACATCCACATTTTGTTGTTTGAAAATTTCTAAATGCGGTGAATTAATGGCAGAATTTTCATCTTCCGCAATAATATAATAAATCTTCTTTTGGTCTTCCACCATTGACTGAACATAATCATCGAGAGATTGCCAGGATGAATTATTTTTGGTCGTTTTAACTTTCATGAGGGATAATAATTGATCATCAAATTCAGCTGTTGACGCCAGACCTTCTTTAATAAAGAATCCAAATTCCTTCCAAAAGGAACCATACTTTTCAGAATCGTTAGATTTCAGATTTTCAAGATAATCTAATACTTTGGATGAAAGAATTTTCTTAATTTGGGCTATGGCTTTTGTGGATTGGAAAGCCTCCCTGGAGACATTTAAAGGAATATCTTCAGAATCAACAACACCTTGGATAAAACGTAAAAATTCTGGAAGCAAATCTTTGGTAAACTCCTGGATCATTACTTTTCTTGCGTATAGTTTTAATCCATAATCTTTTCTATCTGAGAACAAGTTGGGTTCTGCAGTTGACGGAATATACAATAACCCATACATTTGGATTGGAGCATCTATTGATAGATGTAAATATCCTAAAGGTTCATTAAAATCAAAAGTAAACTGATTATAAAAATCTTTATATTCTTCAGGTTTTACCAGATGAGGTTGTTGACGCCAGATGGCTGTTTGTCGGTTGATTTGTTCTTCATTTTCATTGAGAAAAATTGGATAGGGAATATAATCTGAGTGTTTTTTGATGATTTGTCTGATGCGATAATCTTCCAAATATTCGGAAGCATCCTCTTTTAAGTGTAAAACGATGTCTGTTCCCCTATTATCTTTTTCTCCTTTTTCAATGGTATAGGTTTCACCACCATCAGATATCCAATGGATTGGATCATCCGCTTTGTCATATGATCTGGAAATGACTTCAATTTCATCTGACACCATGAACGCTGAATAGAATCCCACACCAAATTGGCCAATGATATTACTGAGATCGGAATCACCGGATTTTGTGGCGGCTTCTAGAAATTCCCGAGCGCCTGAATGGGCAATCGTTCCAAGATTCTGCATAATATCGTCCTGATCCATGCCTATACCTGTATCAGTAATTGTGATTGTTTTTTGATCCTTGTTTATTTTGATGCTAATTTTTGGCTCTATGTCCGGATCCAATACATCTTTATTCGTCAATAATTCAAAATTCAATCTGGAAATTGCATCAGATGCATTAGAAATTAATTCTCTTAGGAAAATATCTCTTTCCGTATAAAGAGAATGTATTAAAATATTTAATAATTGTCTTGTTTCTGCTTTAAAATGATGTGTTTCAGTTAATGTTGGTGTTTCATTACTCATTTTTATCCTCCTGAATGCATAGTCAGCTCAATCATAATTCATATTTATAAGATTTTTATAAAAAAACGGGTTTCAAATTAGAAAACCCGTATATTTTAATTCAACCCAAATAATTACAGGTATCGTGCTTTAACTGCAGGTAGGAGATACTCATGAAATGCTCGTTCCTGATCAAAATCTGGTCGCCAGCCCCAGTCGGTAGAAGCAGCACTATCATCCACATCAGCCGGCCATGTATCTACGATTCCCTGTCTGGCGATATCAGGTTCAAAGGTGATTTCAGCATTTGGAAATGCTTTCATCACGATATCGAAAAATTCCTGCGCAGATGGATTAAAACTTGTTACGTTGTAGACTAATTTTGATAAATTGGTCTGGTCAGCTTTCTCCAGGTCCAGTAATGCTTTGATTGCATCAGGCATAACCATAAAAGGAAGACGAGTGTCCGGTCTGACAAAACAGCGGTATTTCTTTCCCATGGCTGCATGATGGAGCATTTCAGGGCCATAATCACTGGTACCACCTGTTGGGGTCGTGATGGCAGAAATCAGACCTGGAAATCGTATGGCGCGAAAATCAATTCCACTAGGATTTTTGTCAGCGGCTAATTGTCGATAATATTTCGTGTAGTAACGCCCTAATTGCTCACAATATAGTTTGTTACAGCCATACATGGTGGTTGGTTGGCACCAGAGTTCCTCATAGATTTTACCTGTGGCATTTTTGGTGGCATTATCAGGTAAGCCATATACTGCAATCGAGCTAGGATAGAGAAATTTAACCGGTTTTCCCTGCCAGGTAGCCTGTTCAACAGCCAACCGTAATAGATTTAAGGTTCCTTCAACATTAACCCTGTGGGCTGTTTCCGGATTATATTCTGCTTTGGTCGACAGTATAGATGCCAAGTGGTATATTGTTCGGATCTCATATTCCGCGACCAACCTGCCAAGTAACATTTGGTCAAGAATGTCTCCCTGTATAAATCTTTCGCACTTAGAGCGGAGATTGTCATCCAGGGGCATTACATCCAGGGCAAGAATGTGTGTTTTTTCATTTTCGGCTAAATGAGAAATTAATCCATGCCCAATTTCTCCATTTGCCCCGGTGATCAGGACTACTTCCTTTCTCATTAAAATTCTCCTTTTATTGAAAATGGGTACGAAAATACGATCAACTAGAAATTATGAATTAATTGTAATCAAATTCTTTAATTCACATAAATACTGTTTGTACTGAAATTAATATAAAAAGCTCAGCATTAAACTGAGCTTTTTATAATTTAAAGTTTTTGAATTATCCAGCAACCGTTTCTTTTTTCTTAAACCAATTTTTCCATTCTTTGTTTTCCCAAACTACCAGAAGGGGAGCGGCAATAAATATGGAAGAATAGGTGCCACTGAAAAGGCCAACTAGCAAAATCACAGCAAATTCACGCAGGGTAATTCCACCAAATAATGCTAGAGCCAGGAGCATGAATTCTACGGTCATCAATTGGGTGTTGATGGATCGTTGTAATGTTTGGATGATAGAGTGATTCACCAGTTTTTCAAATTGTAATTTTCTGAATATGGTGCTGTTTTCTCTAATGCGATCAAATACAACGATTTTATCCTGAACAGAGAAACCAATAACCGTTAATAATGCTGTCAGGAACATGGAATCGACCTGCCAACCAAATAATTTTCCGCCGATAGCACTTAAGCTTACAACAATCAGGACATCGTGCATCATGGCCAATATACCACAGATCCCATAGCGGAAGGCGTTGGTGATTCCTCTGAAGGCAAAGGTGATATAAATTACTACCGCTAAAGCAGCAATTCCTACAGCCACAGCTGCGCGTTGAGTAACCTGTTCAGCAATAATAGGACCAACACTCTCGAATTGATTGACTGTGATTTGACCATTAGTCTTTGCTTCAAGTTGGGTAACAATATCGCCTTTAACCTGTTCATCCATAAATGGAGAGCGGATGACAAGAATTGTGCGTTGACCACTGGTATCTACAGCTGTCTGGACTGAAACTTCCTCGAAATTGTAATCTTTATAAATAGCGATTACTTCTTCTGTGCCTGGTAAGTTAGGTGATGAATATTGTAATTCTAAAAGGGTACCACCTTTAAAATCGACTGCCAAAGGTAATCCATCAACCACGATGATGGCCAAACCCACCAGAATAAAGACTGTTGAAATTACAAAGAATAAGTATCGTTTTCCTAATATATTCATTATTTACACCCTTTCTTTAGATGCCAAACCATTTCAAATGATTTTCAGGATGTTTGATGACATCAACTAGGGTTATGGCGAAACCTTTAACAAAACTCGCACCAAATGTTGAACCGAACCAGAAAAGAATTGAACAGGTAATTAATGTAGCTATATTTGAATCTCTAATCGAAGGCCATGCTCGTTTCCAACCCAACTCAATGGCTTGTGAAAGTGTGCGACCATTGCGAAGTTCTTCTTTTAAGCGTTCAAATATAAGGATGTTTGCATCTAATGCGCTACCGGTGCTCAACAGAAAACCTGCAATACCCGGTAAGGTCAACGTAACAGGAATTAACCTAAACAATGCAAATGTGATCAATGCATAAATAATGATTGAAAAATCAGCTAATATGCCAGGGACTTTGTAGAAAATTGCCATGAATAGAGCTACTAAAATGAAGCCAACCAATCCGGCGATTAAACTTTTTTCCAAGGAGTCCTGTCCAAGTGTTGGACCAATCACTCGAATTTGTTCAACGACTAATGGAATGGGTAAAGAACCGTAACGAAGTTGAACAGCCAATGCATTGGCTTCATCAATCGTGAAAGATCCAGTGATTGTTCCAGTACCTTCAGTGATTGCAGTTGAAATTGTTGGCGCAGAGATTAATTTATTATCTAAAACAATCGCTAAGAATTTCCCAATGTTATTGGAGGTGTGCTCTGCAAAAATATCACGACCAGCACTTGTGAGTTCAAAATTAATCTCATACGTATTGGCAATAGGACTGTTGACCCCTATACCTTTCAGATCAATTCCTGTCATAACTGTGTGAAAGACAGGTTTTTCTGTTTCACCAGTGTCTGGATCAGTGCCCAGGGAGTCAGGGGATGGTACTGCTGTTACTTTGGTTGTGGAAGCAAAATCAGTAATGATTTCGTCGCCTGGCAGGAAATTGTATAAATTGTCACCAATATCCACAAATTCGAGAACACCAGTCTGTTTGATTTGTTCAATAACATCTTCAGCATTGCTTGCACCAGGGAATTCACCGACTATACGGTTACTACCAGCTACCTGAAAAACAACTTCACTAACCCCTAATCCATTGGATCTGTTTTCAAGAATTTGCCTGGCAACCTGTAACGATTCACTGGTTATTTCGGAACCTTCAGGAAGATCTGCTTTTAATATTACTTGCATACCTCCGCGAAGATCCAAACCCAAGACGGTTGAAATTGATTTGTTGATTAAGGGAATTTGAGAAGTCGAGGGAAGATCTATCCATATCACTGCAGCAAGCAGGACAAGAATGAGGATCAGATTGGTATAGCGTCGCTTCATGGGAAAATAGCCTCCAGTCCTAGTATCTGCAACCTTAAAGCTGCACAACCCGAAAATTATACACTCATATTTATGTTATGTGTAGGAATCGATTGACAGGATTCAGGGTAAACACATCTAAATTTAAGTGGACAAGAAAAGAAAGATAAATTATCCTCAAAAAAAGACATAAGAGAGAGAAAAATGGAAGAACGAAAAACAGCAGGGATTGAAAAGCATTTCAGTAATATAGAGGATCCACGGGTAGAACGAACAAAACTGCATAAGTTGGCAGATATCATGGTCATCGCAATCTGTGGGGTAATTGCTGGGGCGGACGATTGGAAAGATATTGAAGAATTTGGCAAAGCACGGAAAGAATGGTTTCAGACCATATTGGAAATGCCAAATGGAATCCCATCGCATGATACGTTTAATCGGTTATTTGCACGGATAGAACCTGAGCAATTTCAAATGAGTATCATAAGCTGGATGAAAGCAGCGAGTGAGCTAATTGGCGGACAAGTAATTGCGATTGACGGGAAAGTAATACGTCGATCGCATGATAAAGGGATTGGAAAATCAGCGATTGATATGGTGAGTGCGTGGGCAACGGCTAATCAACTGGTATTGGTTCAGGTTAAGGTGGACGAGAAATCGAATGAAATTACGACCATTCCAACACTACTGGATGCATTGGAAATAGCAGGGTGTATTATCACAATAGATGCGATGGGTTGTCAGACTGAAATTGCAAAAAAGGTTATTACACGGAATGGGGAATATGTACTGGCATTGAAGGAAAATCAAGGAAATTTGTATGAAGATGTTGCGTATTTATTTCATGACCTGGAAAACGGACAGTATAAAAATTTTACAAGCGACTATGAAAAAACGGTAAATAAAGACCATGGACGCATTGAGATTCGGGAATGTTGGACGATCTCAGACCCGGAAGTCTTACGTCATCTACGCGGTTTTAATAACTGGGAAAATTTGACGACTGTGTCACGCATCCGAGCAGAGCGAAGGATAGGAGAAGAACGAAGTGTGGAGGATCGTTATCATATAGCCAGTATAACGGGTGCATCAAAAATATTGGGTGCAGTTCGCTCGCATTGGGCTATTGAAAATCAACTGCATTGGACTTTAGACATTGCTTTTGATGAAGATCGCTCTCGAATCCGTAAAGATCATGGTGCTGAAAATTTTGCTGTACTGAGGCATATTGCGCTAAATTTACTCAAGCAAGAGAAAACTTGTAAACGTGGTATAAAAGGTAAACGCCTTTTGGCGGGTTGGAACCATGATTATCTAATAACCGTCCTGTTAGGTCTAAATCTGGTGACTAATTAAGATGCGTTTGCCCTGAGATAGCTGTCAAGATAGCTTGACAGTTTTTAACCCCTGAGATTATAATTTGACGGCTTAACAAATTAGTAAATTACTGAATCTTCAGATAGGAGTAAGAAAATGGGTCCGCAGCCAAAAAGGAAAATTTCAAAAGGTCGACGTGATCGACGTCGTGCACATGACAGCCTCACCGCTATCACACACGATTTGTCCATCATGTGGACATTACCAGGGACGAGAAGTGGTCCAGGTAGAAAAAGAAAAGAAGAAATAAATAAAGAAAACTCCGCAAGGAGTTTTTTTTTATAAAGCCCAGGCAATTAATATTCCCAGAAACCCTATCACTATTCCTATATGAAGCAATAAATTTGATTGCGCAATCCAATTATTAAAAACTAAACCTACAACAAAATTTAAAATCACCAAAATAATGGCGATAAAAATTAACAGTCCCTTCCGGTTAGAAAAAAAAACTGAAAGTTTTGATAATAATTTGGACAAATTGGTCATTTCATTCTTCTTCATCATCAATCCCAGCATTTGAAAAGTAATGTTCAAACAACGAAACATATCTCGCAGGCATTTTCCCTTCAATCATCACCCCGCCTTTTTTATGTGAGATAGTCTCTATTTTTCCCTGTTCATGAAAAATAGAAATCAAACGGCCTTGTTGATAGGGTAAATTTACTTTCACGGGGACATAACTGAAAAACAACTCATTTTCAACCATTTTTAACAGATCAATTACACCAATACCTGTTTTAGCAGAAATTGCGATTGCATCTTTATAATCACGGGATATTTCCTGTGCCAAATCTGGCTCAGGAAGTTTATCAATTTTATTAAGAACGGTTATGGTGGGAATGTGGTCTGCTTTTAAAATGGATAAGGTTTCCTGAACGGATTGCCATTGCGATTGAGCACTGGGGTGGGTGATGTCTACTATATGTAACAACAGATCTGCTTCATTTATTTCTTCTAATGTAGCTCGAAAAGCCGTAATCAATTGAGTCGGAAGTTTTTGAATGAAACCGACTGTATCTGTAAACAAACAAACATTGTTATCAGGTAAAATAACGCGTTTAGTCGTTGGGTCCAATGTAGCAAATAATTGATCTGCAACATAAACTTCTGCTTTGGAGATGAAATTTAATAAGGTTGATTTTCCGGCATTCGTATAACCGACCAGAGCGGCTGTTGGGATTTGTGATCGTTTTCTTTGTAATCGGTAAAGACTGCGATGGGATCTAACTTTCTCAAGTTCTTTTTTCAAATTGGAAATTTTATTGCGAATTTCACGGCGGTCAACCTCAAGCTGCGTTTCACCCGGACCTCTTAACCCAACACCACCGACACTCCCAGTGCGACCTGCACCACCACCAGCCTGTCTGGCAAGATGTGTCCATGCACGAGTTAATCGGGGTAATCGATATTCATATTGAGCTAATTCAATCTGTAAAATTCCTTCTCTTGTATCCGCATGTTGCGCAAAAATGTCTAGAATCAAGGCTGTACGATCAATAATACGCACTTTTTCACCAAAACTCTTTTCTAGTTCTCTTTGATGTCTAGGTGATAATTCTTCATCAAAAACGACTATATCAGCCAGGGTTTCATTAACAAGTGCAATAACTTCCTGAACTTTCCCTGAACCAATAAAGGTTTCGGGATTGGGGTGAGAAAGGCTTTGGGTTGCCTCGCCCACTACTTCCAGACCTGCTGTGGATGCAAGGAGACTCAATTCCTCTAATGAATCTTCCAGAGAAAGCCAATTGTTCTGGTTATGAATATCCACACCAACTAAAAAAGCTTTTTCGTTCGCCATTCTTGTGGGTTCTAGGTTTTTTTTTGACATACTTTCCCTATTTTGCTTTCATCCAAAGCTTGATTCTTTCCATAGCTTCCTGAATTCTCTCTGTTTTGGTACCTAAAGAGACTCGTAAATAACCCTCTCCGTATTGTCCATAAACAACGCCTGGGGTCATGCTTACACCGGTGTCCTCTAATAATTGGTTACAGAAAAACATACTATCTTCAAATCCATCAGGTAGTTTAGCCCAAATATAAATCGCGGCGGGTGGAGTATCGACTTCGAATCCTGCGTCTTTTAATCCATTAACAACAATATCTCTTCTGATTTGATAAATAGCATTTCTATTTGATAACCAGGACTGATCACCTGTGATGGCTGCGATTCCAGCATCGATGACAGGTGCAAATTGTGAGGAATCCATCTGGCTTTTATAAGTGTGAATATAACCAATGATGTCAGCATTCCCAACTGCCATTCCTAATCTCCAACCTGCCATATTGTATGTTTTGGATAACGAATTGAATTCAACCGCGACATCTTTTGCTCCTTCAACCTGAAGCAGGCTAGGGGCAATATAGTCATCAAAGCAAACATCCACATATGGTGCATCATGAGCAATGATGATTTGATTCTTTTTGGCAAAATCAACAATTTCTTCAAAGAATGAAAAAGGCGCGATTGCTCCGGTAGGATTATTAGGGTAATTGATCCAGAATAGTTTTGTTTTCTGAATTATTTCTTGTGGTATTGATGAAAGGTTCGGTAAAAAGCCATTTTCTTTTAGTAGTGGCAGGGTGTATATGATTCCTCCTGCAATTTTTGTGCTGGCTGAATAGACCGGATACCCAGGATCAGGAATAATGACATAATCTCCTGGATTTACCAGAACCTGGGTCATATTAAATAAACCTTCTTTAGAACCAATTAATCCAACCGTTTCAGTGGAAGGATCTAATTTAACGCCAAATCTTTTATCATAATAAAATGCGATCGCTTTTCGGTATTCTAAGCTTCCACCCATGGGGGTATAACCATGTTTATTTGGTAAGGATGCAGATTCGGTTAGTTTGTCAATTATAAATTTTTCAGGAGGTAAATCCGGTGATCCCATATCAATTTTTATAATATCTACTCCATTTTCCTGGAGTTGAGAAATTTTCTTTGCCAGCGAGGCAAAGTAATATGGTTTGAATGATGCTATTCTACCAGCTGGTTTGATAAAAGAATTATTCGTCATAAAATTATTTCCTCACTTATTATTTTCCGGTAATTTATCCAAAAGTGGTAATAATATATGGAAGGTTGAGCCAGGGAAATCTGTCTCACTATATCCGGAAGATTCAACCCAGATTGAACCACCATGGGCTTCTGCGATACCCTTAGCGATGGGAAGACCCAAACCAGGACCACCACCTTTGAATTTTGTTTTACTACTGGAATGTAATGCTATGTTTCCAAGTCGATTAAATTTTTCAAAGATGATGGTCTGATCTTCCTGGTTGATGCCAATTCCAGTATCAGAAATTAAAACCTCGATAAAACCGGTTAATTTTCTACCATTAATGTTGATGATTCCACCATCAGGTGTGAATTTAATCGCATTAATAATCAGATTCTTAAATAATTGGATAAGCTTTTCAGAATCCCCATAATTTATTAAACGATAACCATCAAAATCGTGAATATTTATAGAAATTTCGCGATCCTTACTCACAGTTGAGAGTTCCAGCAAAACAAATTCGAGAATTCTATTTAACCAAAAGGGTTGATAATTCAGGTTTAATAAATTATTCTCCAGCAAAGAAACATCGATCATATCTTCAATAATTCCACGTAATCGTTTTGATCCGTTCAAAATCCCATTCGTCAATACCAATAAATCATTATTATTTTGTTTTAATATCACATCAATCAACATGGATGTGTACCCATCAATTAAGGTTAATGGGGTTTTCAATTCATGTGCTGCCACAGCGACAAAATTACTTTTACTTTCATCCAATTTTGCCAGGTCTGATTTCACTTTTTCTACTTGTTTTGAAAGGTACTGGATTTTTTTGTTTGTCTCGATATTTGCAGTTTTATTGAATAAATATGAGTAAATTGGTAATAATGTTGTGTTCAGTTGAACAGCTTGTTGTGCTTTGGTATTTTCGACAATTGTTTGATGGATGATCAATACTAATTGAGTAATAAAATCATTGATAATAATTTTATCTTCCTCTAAATCAGATTGAGTTAATGAATTTGCCCATGTTTCAAGCAATGGATCAAACCATGATGGATTTCCAGTTTCAACAGTTTGGAGGAGGTGATTAAAGAAAGATTGAAATTGATCTGCAATTTCATCCTTGAGAAGTGATCCCTTTGTTAATTCAAGCACGACCCTGTTTTCTATTATGGGAAAAAGATTCTGCAATATTTCTTTTGGTTTCAGCATACTTGAAGTTTATGATAGTTGATGAAGATTTTCCAATGTTTTAAGGCACTAATAACCAATGATAAATTGTTTTTCCAATAATCTCCAGTCTCTCAGGTGACAACTTATCGATCGTATCTTGAGATGTATGCCAATAAGGGTAGTCAAAATCAATAATATCAATGGCTGTTATTCCATTTTCAATAAACGGAATGTGATCATCCAGAACACTATGTCTGAATTCAGGTATGAAATATTCAACATAACCAAGATCGGCGGCAATATCCCAAATTTCTTTTTGGAGATTAACATCTGAATTTCTTTCATAATATACTTTGAGATCTTTGTCTCCGATCATATCCAGAATTACTACAGCATCGGGTTTGGCTTCCAATGTTTGTACGAAACTCCTGGATCCCATAACCCAATCCCAACCATCAATATTGCCTTGATCCTCCACATCAAAAAAAACAAACCAAATATTCTTAATCAGGTCAGGTGGAAGTACTCTTGCCAATTCCAATAATACTGACACACCAGATGCACCATCATTTGCTCCTAATACAGGTCGTATCTGATTAGAGATGTTTGTATCTTTGTTTGCGTAAAATCGAGAATCATAATGTGCACCGATGATGATCCATGGCTCAGCAGTAGTTGTTGGATATTTCCCGATAATATTTTGAATCAAATATCCATTTACTTCCTCTGATTGAATATCAACAATCCAGCCAAAAGATGTCAATTCTTCCTTAATCAATTCAATCGTTTTTTGATGTGCTTCACTGCCAGGGGTGCGAGGACCGAATTCAACCTGTGATTGTGCATAAACGTACGCGTTTTCTCCATCAAATTCAGCGGTTGATTTTTCAACACAACTCGCGAGGATGCTAACTAGAAGTAAAAATAACAATAATCGTTTTTTCATAGTTTCAATTCCGGAAAAAATTCTGATAAATAATTTTCCAAACTTATTTTCGCCTCTTGCGCGTACAACTTTGCTCGCTCTCTTTTTCCTTTTCCATTAATTGGGGGGAGGATCCCAAAATTAGCCTTCATTGGTTGAAAATCACGCATATCTGCATGGGTGATGTAATGAACCAATGCTCCCAGCATTGTTTGTTTTGGTAATTCTAATAATTTGAGTCCAGTTAAATATCTTCTCATGTTCATTCCAGCTAATAATCCAGTGGCAATGTTGCCAACATATCCTTCTACCCCTGTGATTTGACCGGCAAAGAATAAATCATCACACTGGTTAAATTGTAATGTTGGTAATAATAATTTCGGTGAAGCTATAAAGGTATTACGATGCATTTGACCGTACCTGGCAAATGTAGCATTTTCCAAACCAGGTATCATTTGGAAAACTCTTTTCTGTTCTGAAAACTTAAGATTGGTCTGAAAACCAACCATATTATATAAAGTTCCAGCAATGTTATCCTGCCGCAATTGTAAAACTGCATATGGACGTTTCCCTTCATGAGGATTCCAAATTCCTACAGGTCTGAGAGGACCAAACGCGAGCGATTTTTCTCCACGGTTTGCAAGTACCTCAATCGGTAAACATCCTTCGAAATATTGATCAGAACCAGCTTTAACCCCTTGTTCAATTTGTGATTCGAAAGTCTTTAATTCGATTCTTTGTGCATTTGTTAATTCAAAAACGAAGCGGTCATATTCTTCTTTTGAAAACGGACAATTTATGTAATCCCCTCCATCATCCTCACTTTTTTGATAACGGGAGGCTTTAAAAGCAATATCCAGATTGATTGATTCATAATTAATAATTGGAGCAATTGCATCAAAGAAAAATAAATTATTTGTGCTTGTTATACGAGAAATACTTTGACTGAGTGCTGAAGAAGTTAAAGGTCCAGATGCGATTACAGTAGGGCTCAAAGGGATCTCTTTCACTTCTTCTCTAAATATTTTGATATTTGGATGTGTAGAGAGGATTCTGGTTACTTTCCCTGAAAAGAGATCTCGATCCACTGCTAATGCCCCGCCTGCTGGTAATTCAAATTCATCCGCAATTTTCATCAACAGTGACCCTAAACGGCGTAATTCATTTTTTAAAACGCCAGCAGCGCGATCAGGCAAATTTGACCCTAATGAATTTGAACAAATTAGTTCAGCAAAATTATCGGTCGTATGGGCACCCGTCTGAACCAGAGGGCGCATTTCAAACAAATTAACCTGAAATCCAGCCATTGCCAGTTGGTAAGCTGCTTCACTGCCTGCCAGTCCAGCGCCAATTATATTAACAGTTTTAATCTCCAATTTCAGTACCTCGGTTCATATTTTACATCATAAAATTCATGTGGCATATAACTTGCAACATCGAGGGATATCGATATACTTAATCAGTGAGGACAAAATCATGTTCCAATACCAATATCAGGTACATAAACCAATAACCACAGCGCACCTTGCACAAACAATGACATTATTATCTCTTTCTGCATTTGAACTCAAACAACAGATAGACTCTGAGTTGGCATCGAATCCAGCCCTTGAGATCATTGAAGAGAGACGATGTCCTCATTGCAAGCGGGTATTACCGGATAATGGTGCCTGTCCAATTTGTTCACGTCCAATGAACTCGGATGTCGATGAACCGATTGTTTATGTTTCTCCAATGGATGACTTTATTCCCAGATCAGATTATGATGATTCTGATTATTCTGAGGAACCGTTTTCACCGGTAACAGATGACTTAACCAGCTATGTAATTAAACAAATCGCGCCGGAATTATCCAAAGATCAACAATTGATTGCAGTGCATTTGTTAACAAATCTGGATGATGATGGGTTTCTGAGTGTTAATTTAATGGATGTAGCCAGATACTTCCATGTGCCGATTTCAACAATTGAAGAGGTGCAAAAGATTATCCAATTAGCCGATCCAATTGGTGTGGGTTCAGTGAATCCACAACAAGCGTTATTGGTTCAATTAGAAGTTTTGTCAGATTCAATTACCATTCCTGAGCATGCATATGAAATCATCAAAGATTACATGGACTTATTGAGTAAAAGACAACACCCAGAGATAGCCAAGAGACTAAAAATCAGTGTCCAAAGAGTGGAAAAAATCGTTGAATTTATTAGTGATAATTTAAATCCTTTCCCTGCCCGCTCTCATTGGGGATCTGTACGTAACCCATCTTCGCCTGATACGAATGTGTACCACCGGCCGGACGTTTTGATCTCATTTGCGAATGATGACCAAAAATCGCAATTAATTGTTGAAATAATTATGCCTTATTCAGGAACGCTTCAAGTAAGCCCGCTTTATAAACAAACTATCAAAGAAACGGATGCAGAATTAAAGGATGCAATGAAAGGCGATCTGGAGAAAGCATCCTTATTCGTGAAATGTTTACAACAAAGAAATCACACTATGCAGAGATTGATGCATGAATTGGTGATGATTCAAAAATCATACCTTACGAAGGGTGAGAAATTCTTAAAACCGATTACACGAGCAAGTCTGGCTGAAGAACTTGAAGTTCATGAATCAACAATTTCTCGTGCTGTTTCTGGAAAGTCCGTTCAGCTTCCTAACAAAAAAATTGTCCCATTAGCAGCTTTCTTTGATCGAAGTCTTTCTGCAAGAACAATATTACGGGAAATTGTTTCTTCAGAATCCAAACCCCTCAGTGATACGGAGATCCAGAAGAAATTAGACGAAAGAGGTATTCAGGTAGCAAGAAGAACAGTTGCAAAATATCGAGCTATGGAAGGAATTCTTCCAGCACATTTAAGGCAGGCACCATAAATTAATGAATTCTGAAAAGCCAAATTGGTTCAGGGAAGTATTATTAGGCAAGGCACAGGATGAGAGTGCCTTGATATATAAGAATTTGTTAAATGTTATCCAGGATCCGGCGATTTTGATTGATATACCTCGCAAAGAAATCCTCAGTTTTAATGTTAATTTTCAAAAATTAACCTCATATTCCCCTTCAGAATTAACCGAATTACCGGTTGATTTGTTATTTAATTTGGATGTAATCCAAAATTCCGATTTTAGTGAACCATTCATCTTTGAGATAATCAAACGAAACAAGCAAACCGTTGATGGATTTGCCTGGAAATATGGGATTGATGATAAAAACGCTAAATGTGTGATTGTATTTAACGAAGAACAAGAATTTGTTGAGAAACAGAAAGCATGGCAAGATCAACTCTTCCTTACGATGCAACAATTGTTGAGGTTGATTGAAGAAGAAGATTTGATGGACGCTCTGCATAAAGCTGTGAAAATAATTGAAAACTTCTTTGAGACACCACACGTATCTATTTATCAGGTTGAGAGCAATATTCCCGAATTAACGCGAATACCGGGAGATACCGATAGCGATTTGCTGCCGTTTACATTACCTTCCAGTGATATTCGGTTGGATCAAAAAACGACAATATGGACGCCGGGGCATCGGGTAATGACCGAGTTACATAAAATTGCCCGAATCAGTAACTTATCCTATCTCGGTACTTCTGCACTGGGTCCGGGAAAAAGTGCATCTGCATTACTGGTTGTGGGGCAACAAAAAAAACAACCACCTAAAAATTTACACTCGATCCTGGAAATGTTTTCTTCAGCCATTTCATCCATCCTGCAATATTTTATTCTGGTGAATGCATTAAGATCAAAAATTGATAGTCAGGATTGGATGATCAGAGTGAATAATGAAATCCTTGATCATGTTCTGGATGGAATTATCATACTGAAACCCGATTTAAAAATTTGGCTGATTAATCCAAGCGCTGAGATTCTGCTTGGTTATCAATCCCGTGAAGTATCAGATCAGACCATTGAAAATATTCTGATTGGACCGGATAGCTTTTTCCCATTATTAGAGTCAGCAAAAAATGACTTTGGAATCCATCGACTTGGGATTGTTCATATTCATAATAGAAATGGGGATTCAGTTCCTGTTGATGCCAGAATAGTCCCTGTTACACATAATAACTCTTTATTATCGATCATTATTTATTTGCGAGATGTAAGTGAAAATGAAGAAATTAAAACTCGAGCACAACAATTGGAACATAGAGCTGTTCTGGGGGAATTTACAGCAGTTTTTGCACATGAGGTTCGCAACCCCATAAATAATATATCTATGGGGCTTCAGATACTTTCCAGAAGTTTCAACGAGGATCCTAAAAACAAAGATATGGTGGATCGTATGATCCATGATTGTGACCGTCTGACTCACCAGATGGAAGCCGTGTTGGCATACTCAAAACCATTTGATGCAAAATTTGAATCAGTCGATATTGCTATTTTATTACAAAGGATATTGGATCGCTGGAAACCTAGAATGGCAAGGGTAGGCGTTCAGGAATTCATTCAAAAATCAGATGAATTACCCATCATCTCAGCGGATCCAAGATTGTTAGATCAAGTTTTTACGAATCTAATCGGTAATGCAGTTGAAGCCATGGCTTCCAGCGAGAAAGGCACTCTGGCTGTTCATATTGATATATCCAGAACAATCTCGAATTACCCGCAAATTGAAGTGAAAATCATAGATAGTGGACCTGGCATCCCTGATGAAGTACGTGGACATGTTTTTGAACCTTTTGTAACAACGAAAAAAACTGGAACAGGCTTAGGTTTAGCAATCAGTAAACGAATTATTACTGCTCATCGTGGTAATATTACGGTTGAGTCATATCCAGGCGGAGGAACAGTATTTGCTGTTTATTTACCGATCAAACAAGGAGAATAATTCACATGGGTTATACCGTCTTAGTAGTGGATGATGAAGAGAATGCAAGATCTAACCTGGAAGCATTTTTAACTCCCTTAGGATACGAAGTTGTTGGAGTGGGTACTCTTTCGGAAGCAAGAACAGAGATTCAGAAAGGCAATTGTGATGTTGTGCTTTTGGATGTTCAGTTACCAGATGGCTTCGGTCCAAATTTGTTATATGAAACATTAAATATGCAATTAAGACCTCCCATGATATTGATAACAGGTTTTCCGGATATAGAAATAGCTGTTGAAGCGATGCGAAATGGGGCTCACGATTTCCTAATAAAACCCATCAAATTGGATCGACTTGAGCTATCCATACAAAGAGCACTTGAAATTGTCAGAATGCGAAGAGAATTGGCATTGTTTAGAAACACTCAAAAGAATAGTGTTCAGTTTGTTGCTGGAGACAATCCAAAGATTAAACATGTTCTGGGTCAGGCTGAAAGAGCAGCGTCTATGTCAGTCTCTGTGCTAATTACAGGAGAAACTGGGGTGGGTAAAGACGTTTTGGCCAATTACATTCATAGTGTTGGTCCTCGATCGCATAAGATGTTTATCGCAATAAATTGTGCCGCCATCCAAAGTACGATGCTTGAATCCGAATTGTTTGGTCACGAATCAGGAGCTTTTACAGGTGCAGATAAAAGGAAACACGGACTTATGGAAACTGCAGATGAAGGAGTTCTATTTCTGGATGAAATTTCCTCCATGCCATTGGATATGCAAGCAAAATTATTGCGTGCCTTGGAATCAAAAGCATTTCGAAGAGTTGGTGGAAATAACTTGATTAATGTTGATGTCCAGGTATTAGCGGCATCGAATCGAAATCTTGATCAAATGATTGAGAAAAATGAATTTCGCTCTGACTTATATTATCGGTTGCGTGTGGTCGATTTGCATATTCCATCGTTGAGAGAACGTAAAGAAGATATTCCGGAATTGGTTGGATTCTTTATCCGACAAAAGAATTCCAAAATGGGTGTAAACATTATTGATATCACTCCAGGAGCGATGGAGAAACTTATGGCTTACAACTGGCCAGGGAATATTCGCGAATTAAGTAACGCAATTGAGAGCGCAATGTTGTTTTGTGACACAGGTGTAATTGAAGTGTCAAATTTGCCCTTGAACCTGCAATAAAACACTGTTGGCATATAACTTGCATCATACCTCTAGAAGAATGATCTGGAGGTTTTTTTATGATAAAAGAGGATTTAATCACATTACTGACACTTGTTTTTATGGGATTAGGTTTAATCTCATTTATAACCGGATTTATCGTCTTATTAACCCGAGTTTTAGGTAAGGGAATTACCCAAATAGCCAAAGAAACCCAAAAAGTTGTTCAAAAAGGAATAACAGAAGAAATTGCTTCCATCATTGGAAATGCTTCTGTCCTCATTGATTCATTAAATCAAATGGTGACCACTGCTGCTGGTATTGGTGTATTTCTGATGGTGTTAGGTGTTTTACTAATGGCTGGATCCTTCGCATTATTCTTACGTTTCTAGATTATTCACAAAGGAGTTTTGATGAATACAACATTATTTTTCCAATCCATAAGGGATAGTCTGAATGAAAACGATCAGAAAATTTTGATCGAATCTGCAAAGCAAGATAAATTGCTTCTGAAACAAATCAGAAACAATGATTTTTTTATGCAATGTGTTGAATCCTTTGGAAATTCTTTAGATAAATGGTCACTGGGTAAAGTGGCAATGTTATCGGTGAATTCGAAAATTGAGGTGTTGGGAAAAGATGTGAAAGAGAAGTACTATCTAAAAAATGCAATTTCTATTTTGGATGAAACATTTAAGAATCATGCTAAAGAAATGGATTTTCAAAGAGCTACTAACAATGCACTTGCATTATATGAAAGAAAAAGAAAAAGTCAGTCCTGGTCTGGATTAATGGAAGAACTATCAAATGGATTTTCCCGTAACTCAACTTTGTTGACCTGGCGAACAAGTCTGGCAATTCTCTACAGTTTGATTGATTGCGATGATGATCTTCTTCAAGGTTTGCTGATTGATAAGGATCCTTACATCGGTGTTAGTTTTGTTAATCATGTTTTGGCTACACAATTAATCCCAGAAAAAGAAAAAGCTCTCAGATTGGTCAGGTTATTAGAGAAACAATCTTTAGAGACACAAATTATTTGGGTACAAACCTTACCGAATCAGGTTTCCTATTTATCAAACCAAATCTCAATCTTTCTCAGCGAATCGAAAATATTTACGACAGGTATTAGCGCATCTCATGCCAATCAGGACTATGATTTTGTATCTAAATTTGAGCCAACATTCAAGATGAATTTAATGAATGGATTTCGATATCAACTCGAGAAATCACCATTGCAAGCAAAATCAAATTTTCTTTATGCTAAGGATAGACTACAAAAAATTCTTAGATTAATTGACTTGAATATCATTGCCCAGGCGTATGATGAAGTTCAAAATAATCTGAAAGAATACATAAATGATCCGAAATTTAATGATCTTTCAATCGATCAAATGGTTGAAGGAAGGAAATCATTAAATAGCACAAGTTCAGATTTCCAAAACAAAGGTATTTTGGCTAATCTAATTTATGCTTGTGAAATACAAAAAAATGGTGATGTTTTAAAAGCCAGAGAAATTGGTGAAAGACAATTCAAAAACTGGCTCATTTCACAAAAAGCCGATTGGCCGTCATCTGAAACTGTTTCTTACCTTCACAATTTAGATCACAAAAGAATAATCTTTTTTCTCAATACACTTGAATTAAATGGTTTAAGTGCCGAATATATAAAATTTCTATCAGAAATTTCAATGTCAATGGATGAGATGCAGGATGAATTAATTCAAGGTTACCAGACGTTAAATCTAATCGATGAAGCATATAGTGAATTGAAAATATCTTTGAAAAACGGTGCAAATAAAGAGGAAATATTCAAAAAGATATTTGGTTTATTATCAAAAAACAACAAGTGGAACGCTTTATGTTCCGAATGGGAAAATTATGCTAAATCTTTTACTTTGTCACAGGAAGATTGGATTAATTATGCCAGTGCAACTCTCAACGCAAACCAATTGGAAAAAGCCAGAGATCTTCTTGAAAAAATGAAATCTGAGGGAGTGAATCGAACCCAGATCGATGTCATCAGTGGGAAGCTTTATTATTTAGAAGGCGATTTCGAAAAAGCTAGAGCCATTCTGGAAGAAACTACGAAGAGATTACCAGATTACGAAGAAGGTTGGATTGTTTTAAGTGATGTGTACAACAAGATGGGTTTAATCCAAAAATCGATGGAAACGCTTCGATCAGCTGTTTTAGCTATACCCAATTCTCCGGTTATTCACTTCAATTTAGCAAAAGCGTGTATTGATCAGGAATTATTTGCAGAAGCCCTTCCTTATATTCGAAAAGCTGTAGGATTAGATCCGGACAATTCTTTTTATAATCTGAATTTAATCCAAACATTGCAAACCCTGGGTAGATCCGATGAAGCTGATATGATCTTGAGTCAGGGACGACAAAAATGGCCATTTGATCGAGAGATTGCCTTTGTTGATGCTGTTCGGCAGGTTGAAAAGCAAAATCGTGATACTGCCCTGGCTGCATTTGATGTAGCCATAAATTTAGAGGATGAAAAAACCCCAATCAATAAACTGTTATTATTCGTTCAAACCATGCTGGGTGATCGCCCAGATAAGTTCCTTCCAACAGACGGAAAGTACAATGAAATAGGTAATTTATTGAATTCTCAGAAAATTATTCAAAAAGCAATCAAAGATGGTTCTGACGAAACAGTTTATCTTCAATTGGTTCTAGGCGAAGTTTCCTATTTGACTGGTGAAGCTGAAGCTGCAAATTCCATATATTCAAAACTGGTAAATGAATTCAAATCTAACCAGTTCCACCAATCCTTGCTTTGGAGAGTTTATGCTGGATTGGGTCTTGTTAAAATTGATTTGTCTGAGGTCGATAGTGGTATTGCTGCTTTACAGGAGGCTGATCAACTAAACCCGAAACATTTAGGCATAAAACAAAAAATTGCTGAAACTTATCTATCGGCTTCATTAGCCAATCAAGCTGAAGCCAAAGCAGAAGAGATTTACCAGATGGGTTCTACAGACATTGAGAACTTGTTGTGGTACTCAAACTTTATGGCAAAAATAGGGAACTCAAAAAGAGAAATACATGGGTTAGAACAGATTTTACATTTTGACCCAGTTAATTCAATTGCTATTACCAGATTGGCAAATATCTATATTTCCAATGGAGACCTGGATCGGGCTTATGAAGTACTTGAGAAGTTAAGTGGAGCAGAAAATCTCGATAACCATGCCGTAAGAAATGCTGTAATTTCATATTTACGAATTGGTAAATTTCAGGAAGCTTTAGAGTGGTTTAATAAAACAGTTGATAATCAGAACCATGTGGAGATAAAGAAAAGATTAATTGAAAAAATATTCTTATTAATGGCCAATCAGATTTGGGATACAGCTTTGGCAGAGATCCAGAACCTGAAAAGGACCACTTCAAATTCAAGAATATTGTCCTCATTGGAAGGAGAATGTTTATACTACAAAGGGGATTATTCTGCCGCGATTTATGCGTTTGATGCAGCTTTCTCTTTCCATGTAGATGATAAAAATTCAGTACAAGAATATCTGCAAAATGATTCTTTGATCCCAGCAAATTGGTTAGAAAAGAAAATTAAAGATTTCTCAATTCTGCAATTCCTGACCAATTCACACAAGAATAAATTGGAATTCGATCAATGCCTGGAAATGATTGACAGAATGATCAAAATCAACCCAGAAGAACCATGGCTCTACTTAATGGGTGCGGAATTTTCTTTGCAATTAACGGACTATGATTTAGCATCCAATTATCTTTTGAGATATAAAAACACTAGTCCTTCAGAAAATGTCGAGGTGGATACAGATTTATATGCAAAAGCTTTAGATTATGCAAGTGCGTTCCTGGATGATCGCGAATACCGGTTATCTTTTAAAGATGATGGGTCTAAAAATGAATTAAGAAAAGTTCTGAAAGCTCATTATTTACTGGATAAGAATTTATTTGATGATGCCAATCAATTATTTAAAGAGACCGGCAGCGCTAATGAACAACCATTTGTAACGGACCCAGATGATCCGTACGCTGATATAAAAGAATCTGTTCAAAGAAGGCTAACTCTTTTGTTGGTTTGGAGATTGAACGATTATCCAAATGTAGCAAAATTATTGGAACAATTTGATAAAGATAGTATCGAAAAAGCTTACCTGAACCTAGCGATCGATTTCACTTATAAAACTATGCTTTATGCTTTCGAAAATAATGAGATTCATTCTCGCCGTAGCAGTGTTATTGAGTATGAAATTACTGATTTAAAGTCTGTAAATAACCTAATAATGATCATTAATCGTCATGGAAAAACAAAGGCAATCAAGAATATAGAAAGCCTTTCTAAAGTAATCATAGAGAGAGATTTCGCCACTGCATTTAGTTTGATTAATTCAAAAACACTACCTAAATATTTGAATTTTGTTCTTGTGGACTCAATGATGAAAGCTGGTAAATCTGAAATCGTTAGCGAATATATTTCAAATTTCAAATCTGAAGCTTATGAAAAATTGTTTTTCTTGATCAACAACCCAATCATGACTATAGAAGAAAAATTGGCTTATTTGGAAGCACAAATCCCTACTGATGATCCAGTCTGGTTGATGGAAAGTTCAAAAATTTATGAAAAAAATGGAAATTTAAATGAAGCCATCGAATTAGCAGAACAAGCCTATAAGATTTGGCCAGAAGAAGTCAAGTGGAGTATTAGAATAGCAAAACTTTATCAAAAATCTGGTGATTTTGAGAGCGCAGATCAATATTGGAAGATTATCTTAACGAACTCAAAAATTCCTGAAAGTGTTATTTACCAATATATAAACTTGTTGCTGGAAAACAAAAAGGCGGTTGAGGTGATTCGGTTATTGGATGAATACAAAGGAAGAATCGCTGAATCATATGATTTTCATACTTCATACGCAAAAGCAAATTTAATGTTGAAATCTTATGAAAAGAGCACGAATTCTATTCTGTCTGCCAGAAAATTTCAACAAGTTTCTATTGATTTGGATTATTTAGAAGCAGAAGCATTTTACTTGAATGATGAAGATGAAAAATCGAAAAATAAAATTTTTGAAATACTTCAAAACAATCCCAGATACGAACAGGCATACATTCTACATTCAGTTATTTTGAAGCAAGCTGGTAAGTTTACAGAAGCCATAAAAATAATTAATAATGGATTAGACAAGTGCCCGGATAGCAAGGGACTACAAATTGAAAAAATCAAGAATCTGAAAGCATTAGGTGATGTTTCCAACGGATTAATGTTGGCTTCAGAACTTTCCCAGCGATTCCCTAATAATATTGAAGTGTTGAAAATCCTGGCTAATCTTTATCACGATATCGAAGACTATCAAGCTGCTGAAGTTGTCGCAAGGAAGAGTCTACATTTTCAATCAAACCAACCAGAAATTCATCTTTTATTAGGGAAGGTAGCAAAACATCAGGGTCAGCTCGATCAAGCCTTAAATCATTTTTCAAAAGCAGCTTTGTCAATTTCTGAAGGGATTGAACCCTGGTTGGAAATTGGTGATATCTATCTGGACCAACAAGAAACTGAAAAAGCATTGGAATCTTATCGAGAAGCTTATTCCCGTAATGACAAAGATTATCGAGCTTTTTATAAAACAGGTCTTTTATTGCGAGATCTCAAAGATTATCAAGGTGCAGAAAAAATGCTTAAGATTGCATCATCTCTATCACCGAAAGATACAAATATCCGTCGCCAATTAGCTGGTGTAATAGCATTGAATCTGGTTCACTCTTCATAGGAGAAGGCATGGAATATTCACACACAAAACATGACGAAAAAATAAACCGCGGCACAGTAATACAACTTATCGTTTCTGCACTACAAAATAATAAATTTGTTTTTGGACGTCAATTAGCTCAGAAATGGTTATCTTTTTACCCGGGAGATCTCACTGTACAGTATTATTTAGCCTTGTTTTATCAAAAAGAGAACCAGCTTGAATTAGCAGCCGATGAAACCAGAAAAATAATTGAAACCGACCCCGAATATTTATCGGCTCATGAGCTTCTTGTAACTTTGCCAATTGCAGATGACGAAAAAGATCTCTCATCAGCTTGTATTCATGTTTTGGGCGGGGTTACCAAAAATAAAAGTGCGTTACCTGCCTGGGGTCCGGCTTTGCGAGTTGTAAAGAAATCTATTGGTAAAGAGAAATTTGATAACGCTGGGGATCTAATGGTAAGGATATTATCCTTAAAATTAGATAATCCGATCATCAATTTATTTCACCTAAAATCGATTTATTTCCAGAAGGATTCCAATTCAATTCGAAATTTAGCTGAGATTTATCACAATAAGTGGCCGAACACCTTATTTTATAAGTTGATCCTGGCTGAACAATTACTGGAAAGTGGAGATGAAGAAGAAGCGGTTAATTTATTACATGATTGTGTAGCGAAAGATTCCTCCGGTCAAATTGCGCGTAGATTATGGGGAGACCAACACGTTTTCTTGCCATTATGGCCAGATGAACTGAGTATTCGATTTGACTTTCAAGTTCCTGGTGAGGTTGCCTCTGACATGGGATGGAACCGGTTGCCAGAAGGCAAATTTGAAGAATCGAATTATATTTATGAAGACCAATCAGATGGATCTACGAAGAGTTTTTCAGGTGCACCTCGCAGTAAAGCTTTTATGGAAGCTGAAAAAGAATTTCAGCGGATTGCCAAATCTATCAAGAAAGATTTTAGTGGAAAATTAGATGGTCGTTTTCCTGTTTATATAATCATGACAACAAAAACTGGAATGATCCAGCAGTATGGTCTACAAACATATAATGTGATCAACCAATCCATGGCACAGATCAATCAGGTTCTACAAAAAAAATCTGGGTGGGATAGTTTGATTTTCATTCCTGATGATGCGAAAACTCAACAAAAATTAAATCTAGTCCCGATTACCATCATTGACCCCTGGAAAATCAAATTAGCAATTCATGATTTGGATAAAATGTTGGCCAAAAGAGGTGAGAGAATTGGCGCTTTGTTAATTGTTGGGGGTAATGAGGTAGTACCATTCCATCGCTTACCAAATCCAACAGATGATGTTGATGACGAAATTTATTCTGATAATCCTTATGGTAGTCTGGATAATAACTATTTTGTAACCAATTGGCCATTAGGCCGAGTTATTGGTGAAAAAGGTCAGGATGCAGGTCTCCTCATCCAACAATTACGTCAAATAGTAAAATTCCACATGCAGCCAAAATCAGCGAACAAAGTTTGGGAACGGATTGTCAGATCATTCACCAATATATTTACCTACAAATATTTATCAAGTTTTGGATATTCAGCATCCGTCTGGAAGAGATCTTCAACAACCGTTTATAAAGCTTTAGGAGAATCCAAATCCTTGTATATCTCTCCAAATGGTAAAAAACAGTCTTTGACCAAACAAGATTTAGTCTCGGTTGACTTTGGCTATTTCAACCTGCACGGGTTGGTGGATCGTCCTGAATGGTATGGACAAAGGGATTATTTAGATCCTCCTGGAAATGATTATCCCGTGGCGTTATCACCAGAGGACTTAATCAATAACGGAAAAGCACCAAAAGTATTACTCACTGAGGCTTGTTATGGCGGACACGTGTTTGGAAAAAATGAAAACGAATCAATCGCATTAAAATATTTATCCCTCGGTACCAATGTCGTAATTGGCTCTACCAGCACATCCTATGGTTCAGTTGCACCTCCATTAATTGCAGCAGATTTATTTGCTCAATTATTCTGGCAACATATCCGCGAAGGTTACCTGGTTGGTGAGTCATTTCAAAGGGCAAAAATCTCTTTTGTACAGGAAATGATGAATCGTCAGGGGTATCTGGATGGCGAAGACCAGAAGACTTTGATCCAGTTTGTTTATTACGGTGATCCATTCTTTATTTATGAAGGTAAAGAAATCCAGATTAAACGTGTCAATTTAATTGATCGACCCGACAAAATCAGGACAATCTCAGATCACAAAAATGGTGGTTCAAATATGGATATTCCTGAAGAGACGATGCAACAGGTAAAATCCACTTTAAAATCATATTTACCTGGTATTGATAATGCAGATGTAAAAATGAGTCGACTACAAATTGGGTCCTCGCGACAAGGAAAAGCTGATAACCAGAAACAATCCAAACCAAAAGTGCTTAGTGATAAATTTATGGTCACTGTGCGGAATCCCATTCAGATTAATAAGAACCGATATTATCAAATAGCCAGATTAACATTCGACAAAAAAGGCAGTGTTATCAAAGTAGCGATGTCAAGGTAATATTGTCACTGAAAGTTTGATCGCTTATAATCATGGGCAAATCATTTTGCCCATTTTTAATTGGAGTCTTCATGGAAAAAATCTTTAGTGGAAATGAAATTCGAAAATCATTCATAGAATTTTTTAAAGAAAGAGGTCATACCGTGGTGGCTTCTTCTTCTCTTGTGCCAGGAGGGGATGCTACTTTATTATTTACAAATGCTGGTATGGTTCAGTTTAAAGAAGTTTTTTTGGGAACAGACAAAAGACCATATAAACGTGCAGTGAATTCTCAAAAATGTATGCGTGTAGCTGGAAAACACAATGATCTCGATGATGTCGGGCGAGATGATTGGCATCACACTTTTTTTGAAATGCTCGGAAACTGGTCCTTTGGTGATTATTATAAAAAAGAAGCAATAGGTTGGGCATGGGAACTCCTGACATCCGTGTGGGGACTGGATAGGAAAAAATTATGGGTGACCGTCTTTCAGGATGAAAAAAATGAGATTCCATCAGATACTGAAGCTGCAGAAATTTGGCTCCATCAGCCAGAAATGGAAGAGGATCATGTTTTGTTCTTTGGCAGAAAAGAAAATTTTTGGGAAATGGCGGATACCGGCCCTTGTGGACCTTGTTCAGAGATTCACATTGACCGAGGGGAAGCTTTCTGCGACAAAATAGATGTTCCTGGTCATGTGTGTAAAGTCAATGGTGATTGCACCCGCTTCCTGGAATTATGGAATAATGTTTTCATTCAATACAATCGGTTGAATGAAACTGAATTGGAACCTCTTCCAGCGACACATGTTGATACAGGTATGGGATTCGAGAGAATTGTTTCAGTACTTCAGGATGTCGATTCAAATTATAAAATCGATTTATTGGCTAATTTAATTAAACAAGTTCAAAATCTGACGGGGATGAGTGATAAGGAAGTCTATTCAAACTATACTCCTTATCGCGTTATTGCGGATCATGCTCGTGCAGCCACTTTTTTGATTGCAGATGGTGTCGTTCCTGGCAATACAAGCAGAAATTATGTCTGCCGTATGATTATTCGTCGCGCTGCTCGTTTTGGTGGAAAAATTGGATTAAACAAACCATTTTTAGTTGAAATAGCTAGTGAAGTTATCAAGAGTTATGGTGAAGCCTACCCGGAATTGGTTCGAAATCAGGAAACAATCCTCAATAATCTCACCAGAGAAGAAGAGCGCTTTCAAAAAACTTTGGAGGCTGGGCTCAGCAACCTTGAGGAAATTTTCGAAACCCTCAAAATTAAGAATGAAACGATTGTTTCAGGAACCGATGCGTTTGAACTGTACGCTACTCATGGTCTTCCACTTGAAATTACCAGAGATATTGCTCGTGAACAAGGATTCGAAGTTGATGAAATCGGATTCAAGAACGCCATGGAGCAACATCGACTGGATTCAGGTGCTGGAAAAACATTCGGAATCATGGGGAATGATGATGTTGATAATTATCGATTTGTTTTTGATCAACTTGTTAAATCTAATAAAATTTCGAAAGATGGTGTGCTTTACGATCCGTATCATGAATTAGAATTTGAATCAGAAATTCTTGCATTATTTAAAGAGGGGAACGCTATCGAAGAAGCGTTACCTGGTGATCAGATTGAAATACTGTTGCCTAAAACAAGTTTTTACGTCGAATCAGGTGGACAGGTTGCTGATACAGGTCTCATTCACTCTTTGGATGATGAATTTGAAATTGAAGTTCTTGGAATTCGCAGGCCAGCCGCAGGAATGATTGTTCATATTGGTAGAGTAATCAGCGGGAAAGTAAACGTTAACAAAAGTGTTTTTGCGTTGGTAGATGGACAAAGACGGATGGATATCATGAGAAATCATACCGCTACACATCTTCTTCATGCAGAATTACATAGAGTTTTAGGTATCCATGCCAGACAGGCAGGGTCACTCGTCGCTCCAGACAGATTGAGGTTTGATTTTACACATCCTGATGGATTATCTGCAGATCAATTGGAAGACATCGAAAAAGGTGTCAATAAAGCCATTTTGGAAAATCATCATCTCAATATTGCACATAAAACTTTGAATGAAGCAATTTCGGAAGGCGCCATGGCACTTTTCGGTGAAAAGTATGGTGAATTTGTGCGGACCATAACAATTGGCAATCAGGAAACTTTTTCTTACGAATTGTGTGGTGGCACCCATGTTGATGATACCGGTGATATAGGAACATTTATTATCACGAGCGAAGGCAGCGCTGCAGCCGGAATACGAAGAATAGAAGCAGTGACTGGCAGAGCCGCTTATGATTTGGTGCAAAGACGAACAACATTATTAAAAACAGTTGCTGGCAATTTAAGCACATCAGTAGAAACTGTAGTTGAAAAAGTTGATGGTTTACAAAAAGAATTAGAGAATCTCCGTAGGGAAAATTCGAGACTGAGGCAATTGCTTGCCAAAGAAACCTTCATTAGGGAATTAGAAGAAGCTAGGATGATTAATGGTGTTCCCGTACATGGACAAATTTTACCTGGTGCAGATAATGAAGCTCTTCGATCTATGACAGATTTATTCAGAGAGAAATATTCATCAGGGATTGTTGTTGTCGCATCGATTATTGATAATAAACCAATGCTGGTAGCTTCGGTAACGGAAGATCTGGTTGCTCGTGGTATTCATGCAGGTCAACTCATTAAATATCTTGCTGGATTTGTAGGCGGTGGTGGTGGTGGAAAGCCCACATTGGCGCAAGCTGGCGGGAGAGATGCTGAACAATTACCCGTAGCAATTACAAAATTATATGATTACGTAAGTGATAATCTAAAATAAACAATTATTCATTTTTGAAAAATAAAATCAGGTGATTTTTTTGGTTCACCTGATTTTGTGTTTTAGGTTTTTATTTTGTTTCTGATTTTTGATGTCATTCTTTTACTTATAGATTATTTAAATAATCCAGCATCAATCTAATCCCAAAACCATTTGCGCCTTTTGGCTGATAATTTTCGGATTTCGTACTGATGGCAGTACCAGCAATATCAATATGCGCCCAAGGCACATCTGTTTCAATAAATTGTTTTAAGAAGATACCGCCCATAATGGGATGTCCTTCACGACCGCCGGAATTCTTAAGATCTGCATCATCACCTTTGATAAATTCGAAATAATCGTCATCCAAAGGCATTGGCCAAAGTCTTTCAAAAGTGGTTTCACCCGATTTAAATAATTTGTCTGATAGATCAGAATTATTTGAAAATAGACCTGCACGAATTTTCCCCAACGCCGTCACAATTCCTCCAGTCAATGTTGCAAAGTCTATAATACATTGCGGTTGGAAATTGCGTTGTGCATAGGTCAGTCCATCAGCTAATATTAATCTGCCTTCTGCATCGGTTGAAAGAATTTCTACTGTTTTACCGGATAATGTCTTGATGATATCATCTGGTCGATATGCTTCATGTGAAATCATGTTTTCTGCAGCACATATAATACCAACAACATTCTTGGGAATCTCAAGCATAGAAGCTGCGAGAATTGTCGCCAAAACAGTGATCCCACCCATTTTATCAAATTTCATACCTTTGATTCCATCGCCTGTTTTTATTGAATAACCTCCGGTATCAAAGGTGATTGCCTTGCCGACCATGATAATTGGTTTTTCATGTGTTGATTTTTCTGCATTGTATTCAAGAACGATCAATCTGGGTGGTGATGCACTTCCTTTTCCCACAGAAAGAATTGCCTCAGCACCAATTTGTTCGAGGTCTTTTTCGTCAAGAATCTTTAATTTTAGATTATATTTTTCCGCCAATCCAAAACAAATCTCAGCCAATGAATGTGGATTAATCACATTTCCAGGTAATTGACCTAACTCTCTGGCATAATTGATGGTCGAGCAAATTTTCTGAATTTTTTCTACTTCATTTTTGAGAGTCATATCTTCACTCTCAAACATCAAATTTATTTTCTCAAAAGGCAATTCTTTTTTGAAATATTCAAAACTATAATTCCCGAGGAAAAAACCTTCGAATAATACTGAAAAATCTGTAGATGGCAAAGAATTTATTATTTCTTCTGAAAGATACAAATTCAGAATATTATGTGACCTCATAAATTTTGCCAGAATCCCGCCAAGTTTCCTCCACCTTTCAGGGGATAATTTTTCAATCTCTCCGGCATTCAGGATTATTTTATTTCCATCAAATCCCTCGATGATATTGATATCTCCAAAGGAATATTTTATTGGGGAGTCAATAATTGAATATTGAATTGATAAGTAAAAATACCCATCATGTTCTTTTGTACCATCGAATTCTAAGACATCTAATTCCGGGAAATTTATTTTCATTTTTTCTCCTATTACTTAAGAATTATTTTTCCATTCAATTATTTCTGGTGAACATAAGAATCTTACCCTGGGAGCACCCAGACCTTCCAGTCCAATTCCTCGTGAAATATATAATAATGTGTTATGAATTTGATAAAGTCCTTTCTGTAGTTTTCGCCCGTATAATGAGCCGGTAAAAATTGCTCCAATTATAGGAAGGCGAACCTGTCCACCATGAGTGTGACCAGAAAGAATCAAATCTACTCTTTCTTCTACACTAAGCTCATAAATAAGATCAGGCGAGTGGTAGAGTAGAATATTTAGAAGGCCTTCCTGTAATAAGGGAGGTAAATGCTTCATGTCCAGATGGGGATGATGTGTACAGGTAATTCCAATGATATTTATAAGGTTGCCTTCAAGGTTTAATAAAATATTAGAATTATTGAGCCGTATCGGATTCAGGTTTTTCTCGATGATTTTTATGGTATCTTCAACATCGACAGCCGGGCTTCCAGACACGTAATAAACTGGTGAAATTGAGTGAATTTGATTGAAGAATCCAATTATATTTTCAATTGATGCTTGGTTGCGAATATTTGAGAGGTTTAAAAAATCACCAGTATAAAGGATAAAATCTGGTTTTCGACTTTCAACGATTTGTATTAATTTTATCTCTCTAATGCCAGGCTGTTCCAGATGAATATCCGAAATGTGTAAAAAATTAAGTGTTGAAGAAACGTTAGGAAAGTTGTGATAAATAGTGGAAATTTTTATATCTGATGGTTCCTTTATGAAACCATAGAAAACAAATAATGATCCAATTATTTGAAAAATCAGATTTATTGGGAATGAAAACCAAACAAACAATGCGCGCAGAATGAATAATAAAAATACTTGTGATTTATAAGACCCAAAGGAGATTTTTAATTTCGGAAGTAATCCTACTAATAAAGAATCAGTTAGAGAAAATAAGACTAAAAGGAGCCAATTCTCAATATTAAATAATGAAAATACACCTGCAGTTAGAATTATTAAAGTGAAAAACAAAAAAGTTGGAATCTGGTTGATATTTTCAAGGAGTCTTAATATCCTGTCAAAGGGGTTACCTTCTTCTCCCGGGAATTTGATTCGTTTAATAAAGCTCTTTTTGTCCTCTGGGTTAAGAACTCGAATTTTAATCATCCATTTATTTTACATAATGTTTAGTAAATCAAAAATCTCCTGAAAACCAGGAGATTTTTGATATGATCGATTGTTATCTAACTATTTTTTTCTGGAATCCAGCAACACAAAACCAGATCTTTTGCAGCTTTTACTTCGTCTAATCTGCCAATTGGCGTGATATGCGGTGCGGACTTTAAAAGGTCAGGTTGAGTTTTTGCTTCTTCTGCAATTTTCAACATGGCATCAGCAAATAAATCAAGTGTCTGTTTACTTTCAGTTTCTGTAGGTTCGATCATTAATGCTTCTGGAACAATGAGAGGGAAGTAATTAGTCGGTGGATGGAAATTGTAGTCCATCAAGCGTTTCGCGATGTCCAATGCATGGATGCCAGGAGCATCTGACCAATGTCCTTCTAAAACAAATTCATGCATACATAGACGATCATATGCTACTTTGTAGGTGTCTTTGAGTAAGGTCATTAAATAATTTGCATTGAGGACTGAACCTTCGGCAATTTTCTTGAGTCCTTCTTTGCCATACATGCTGATATATGTGTAGGCTCTGACCATCATACCAAAATGACCAAAAAAGGCTTTCATTCTGCCGATACTTTTAGCTGGTTCAACAAAACCATACAATGGAGGATAATCATCAGATCCTTCTTCAAGAATTCCTACTGTTGGACAGGGTAAGAAATCCACCAGATGTGCTGCCACGCCAACTGGACCTGAACCTGGTCCGCCACCGCCGTGAGGGGTGGAGAATGTCTTATGCAAATTGAAATGCATAATATCGATGCCAAGATCGCCAGGACGTACGACACCAAGTAATGCATTGAGATTTGCGCCATCTCCATAAACTAATCCGCCAGATTCGTGAACAATATTGATAACTTCAACAACATCCTGTTCAAAAAGACCTAATGTATTTGGATTGGTTAACATCAATCCTGCTGTGTTTTCATCACATACAGCCCGCAATGAATCAAGATCAACGTTTCCATTCTTATCCGTGGCAACAGGTATGACATCAAAACCACTCATGGCGGAACTGGCAGGGTTGGTTCCATGGGCAGAATCCGGGATGAGCATTTTGGTTCGTTTGGCATCTTTGCGATCTTTGTGATAAGCACGAATTATCATCACACCAACATACTCGCCGTGTGCACCAGCTGCTGGTTGTAATGTAACCCCTGGAAAACCACTGATCTCACCTAGCCAATTCTGGAGATCATACATCAGCGCCAGACTACCCTGAACTGTCTCTACAGGTTGAAGGGGATGTACTTTTGCAAATCCTGCCAATCTGGCTGTGACTTCATTGATACGAGGATTAAATTTCATTGTGCAGGATCCCAGCGGATAGTATCCCGTATCTATACTATAATTGAGTTGGGACAGACGTGTGAAATGTCTTATCACATCAATTTCGGAGACTTCGGGCATAGGAAGTTCATCACGAAGAAATTCCTTCGGTACATCAAATTCCGGAACATCACTGGCCTGGAATTTTACACCAGCTCTGCCAGGAGATGAGATTTCAAAGATAGTAGGCTCAGTCATTCGTCACCTCCTGTAAGATTTCAACCAGATAATCAATATCGTCTTTGGTATTCATTTCTGTAACAGCTAATAGCATGTGATTCTCTAATTCCGGATAATCATTTGATAAATCATAACCACCCAGGATATCATAATCGAGCAATAATGAATTTAACTCGCTGACTGGTTTAGGTGTACGAACAACAAACTCATTGAAAAATGCTCCATTATCAACAACTTCAAAACCTTTTAATTTCGAAATCTGATCTGCTGCATAATGGGCTTTATCGTAATTGAGTTTTGCTACTTGTTTCAAACCTTGTTTACCCAATAGGGACATATACACTGTTGATGTTAACGCGATCAATCCCTGATTGGTACAAATGTTTGATGTGGCTTTCTCTCTGCGAATATGTTGTTCACGTGCGGTCAAAGTTAGCACGTAACCTTTATTGCCTTTGTTATCCACCGTTTCACCCACCAATCTTCCGGAAAGTTTTCGGATGAATTGATTTTTTGTAGCGAATAAGCCCAAATAAGGGCCACCGTACGATAGTGGGATACCAAGCGGTTGTCCTTCACCTGTTACGATATCAGCATCAAATTCAGATGGGGGTTTGATCAATCCCAGGGCTAAAGGATTTACAGATACTGCCAGGATTGCACCAACAGCGTGTACTTGTTCCGCAAAAGCTTTGAAATCATGAATTCTGCCAAGAAAATCCGGATATTGGACATACACGATTGCAGTATCGTTATCAACAAATTTTAATAAATCTTCATTTGTTTGAAGACCATCCACGGCACTATCGCCTGTGATTTGGATTTTTTCATACCCCTGAAAGTATGTTTTAATTGTCTCGCGATAATGAGGATGCAGATACCTGGAAAGTACGAATTTGTTTCTTTTACCACGGAAATGATGGTATGCCAAAACACAAGCTTCAGCAGCAGCAGTAGCGCCATCATAATGTGATGCATTACTGACATCCATACCTGTAATCGATGCAACCAATGATTGATATTCAAAAATCGCCTGTAATGTTCCCTGGGATACTTCTGGTTGATAGGGTGTATATGCAGTTAAGAATTCTCCTCGTGTGATGATTGCATCCACTGAGGCTGGAATATAATGATTATAAGCACCTGCTCCAAGGAAACAGATCAGATCATCAGTTGAGTCGTTTGCTATTGCCAAATCTTTTAGATTTTGCAATGCTTCCATTTCGGATACAGCTTCAGGAAGATTTAGATCTGGATATCTGAATTCCTTCGGAACATCAGAAAACAAATCTTCAATTTTTGATAAGCCGATTTTTTGCAACATTTCATTGCGTTCGGCTTCAGTATTTGGGATAAACATTAGTGGTCTCGCTCTTCACAATAGGTGGTATAAACATCAGCGGACATGAGGGAATCTAACTCGGATGGATCACTTAATTCAACCTTTACCATCCATGCCCGTCCAAATGGGTCAGCATTTACCGCTTCAAAATCATCTGTTAAGGCTTCGTTAATTTCTACCACCTTGCCAGATACCGGCGATGAAACATCTGCGGCCGCTTTTACAGATTCGAGCGTGACAAGTGAGTCTCCCTTAGAAAATTCATCTCCCGGTTCAACAAGGAATTCTAAGTATACAATATCTGAAAGTTGAGATTGGGCGTAGTCAGATACCCCAATGGTGGCAACATTTCCTGCTACGTTAACCCATTCGTCGGTCTTTGCAAATTTAAAATTACTTGGATTTGACATTTTTATGCTCCTTAAATTTAATTAAAATTTTTTTTCAAAAATGTACGTGATGACTTTGTTTAATGGATTCTACCCATAAATGAATTAAAAATGTGAAAGTTTTATCCTTTCTTTTCTAAGATATTCGAATTTTAATACATAATCATTCTATTAGAATGAAATGTTAAAGTCAATCAATATCCAGGTAAAGATAGATTAAAATTTTGATGGGTATCCTGTAATCGATCGAATCTCACCATATAAAGGTTTCAAGCGTTTATACATCGGAAGATAAACTTTGCGATATATATCGTCATAAATATTGATATTGTTCAAATTTGGTTCAACTGTTTTTCCAACTCTTGTCATATTCTTTACAGCAGATTCGAAATCTGCATAATATCCCATTCCAACAGCTGCATCGATGGCTGCACCTAATCCTGATGCCTCATAAATGTCTGGTTTGGAAACAGGTAAATTAAAAACATCAGCGGTTATTTGCAGCGCTGCCTTACTTTGACTTCCACCTCCTGCAACTCTTATTTCAGTGATGGGAATTTTGCTTCTTTTCTCAGTTCTCTCAGCTCCTTCACGAAGTGCATATGCAAGTCCTTCAATAATGGATCTATACAAATGAGCACGAGTATGTACATCTCCAAACCCTATAATTGCCCCTTTCGCTTCTGGTCCTGGTTTTTTTAATCCTGGTGACCAGAATGGCTGCAATACGAGTCCCATCGATCCTGGAGGAGCTGAGTTAATAAGATCATCAAATAAATCTTCAGGTTCAACACCCCTTTGAGCTGCCAATCTTTGTTCATTCATGCCAAATTCTCGTTTGAACCAACTTACCATCCAATAACCTCGGTAAATTTGCATTTCAAGGCTATATCTTCCCGGAATTGCTGAAGGATAAGGAGGTATCAAAGGAATGACTTCTGTGTATTTTGTGTGGGTGGTATTAATTGTTGCTGTTGTTCCAAAACTAAGGCAGGCCATATTGGTTTCGACACATCCGGAACCTAAAACTTCACATGCTTTATCCGCAGCTGCGGCAATAAGTGGCAATCCTGCAGGAATACCCGTTTCCTTACTGGCTTGTTCAGATATAACCCCCAGGGTCTTAGATGCTGGTACGAGCTCTGGAAGAATATCTTTTGAAACTGGAACTGCCTGCCATTTCCAATCCCAAGAAGATGCCCAATCTTGTTTTTTATAATCAAAAGGAATATATGCTACCTGGCAACCAATAGAATCAACATACTGGTTTGTCATTCGGTACGATAGATAACCAGATAATAGTAAAAATTTTTCTGTTGCATTCCAAATATCTGGTTGATGTGTTCTTATCCAATTGCTTTCTGCTTCTGCTTGCAAATAAGCCACAGTTTCACGCATACCTGCCAGGGCGAATAATATACCCCAAATACCACTCACGGGTTTTAATCCCCCTGTTCGCCTTTGATCCAACCATACAATCGCTGGTCTGAGTGGTTTTCCATTCTTATCTAGATTGATTAAGGTTGATCTTTGTGTCGTGATCGTTACACAGGAAATGGAGTTTTTGTCCACACCTGGAATAGACCACAATTGATGACACGCTTCACATAAGGTTTCCCAGAAATTTTCAGGATCGAGCTCAGTCAGGCCTGGTTCTGGGGAAGAGTAATTATCAATGGTAACTCTAGATTTAAATAAAAGCTTTCCCTGTGGATCAAAAATCATTGCCCTTGTACTTTGTGTACCATTATCAATTGCCAGAATGTTTTCTCCACTCATAATTTACTCCCGTAGTTTTTAATTAGCGTTTTTCCAAAAGGAAATACTGTTTTTCATCACTTTTTCTGTTAGTTCATAAACAGTTTCTGGTTTTTGATCTACGAATGCTAAATGCAGTTCTTTATAAAAATTGTGCGAATAAATCCGAGCGCGTTCATTTTGAAAGTAAATAATTGCCTTTTGTGTAAATAATTCTTTAAATCCATTTAATATCAAGGTAAAGATTGGATTACCCGAAGCCTGAGTCAATTTGAGATGTAAATTGAAATCATATTCCGAATATATTTCTGGAGAATCTGTAAAATCAGGCAATAAGTTTAAATAATGAATTATTTCTTCAGGGTTATTGTTAACTGCCAATAGGGAGTAAGTTGGGCAAAGTAGGTATCGAATTTGCAATAAGTTCTCTACGAAATTTTGTGATAAATGTTCTGGGTACCTGGATATAGAGGATAATACATTCATATTTCCTTCTGACCAAATATCTCGGACACGGGTTTGTTTACCTTGATGAATTTCAATCCATCCATCTCTGGATAATCGTTGTAATGCTTCTCTTAATGTTGGTCTCGTAACGCCGATGCGAGTTGACAATTCCCTTTCGGAGGGTAAGGAACTATTGATTGGAAACACACCATCCAGAATTGCTTTGATTAATCGTTGCTCAGCTAATTCCGCTGGTTTTTCAGGTTGATCCCATTGCATATCTCTTTATCCTTTCAAAGGTTAGAGGTCTTACCATTTGAGTTTACATCAATATTTATTATTTTCAACTCTAGATGACTTACCTTAGGCAGGGGTTGTTTATAATATGGTTATGGAGAAAAAATTCAAAAAATTTGTGAGTTGGTTCTTGAAGGAATTATATGAGTCTTTTGCCTTTGGTTATGATATTTTCGCTTTTATTGTTTCATTTGGCCATTGGAATCATTGGACATATCAAATAAAAAAATTTCTCAACCATGAAGATAAAATTCTAGAGGTTGGAATAGGAACTGGAATATTACACAAGAATCTAATTTTAGAAAAGTATCAAATTTTAGGATGTGACTTGAGTAAACAAATGTTAAAGATCTCATCCAGACGATTGAAAGATGATGACCCAAAAATTCTCAGAACAAACAACATTAAGTTACCATTTAAAGATAGTAGTTTTTCTAAAATTATTGCCACTTTCCCAAGCGATTATATTTTTTCTGAGGATTTTCTAAATGAATCCCAAAGACTATTGAAATTTGGAGGGGAGTTGATTGTTTTATTGAGTGTCAACTTTGTAAAAAATGACCTGATTAGTATTTTGTATCGAAATCTTTACAAAATAACAGGTCAATCTTTATCCAAATTAGACAGTGAAAGAGTTATTCGAGATCTTTTTGGATCATATATGGAGTTAAAACTCGATTGGGAACCTTATAAAAATGTCGAGTTATGTTTTGTGACATTAAAGAGTAAATAATCATTTTGTTTTAAACCATATTTATATTAAAATCAGATTCATGGAAATTCAATTAGCAGTAGCCAAGGTTGTAAAGTTTGGTTCTTTAGAGAGTGGTGATACATTAGAAATTATTGAAAGGCCCATGGGGGGAGTATCCTGTGTACTTGCAGATGCTCGTTCTTCAGGCACATCTGCCAAATCGATTTCTTCCATGGTGGTCAGAAAAATTATCAGCTTAATTTCAGATGGGGTAAGAGATGGAGCAGCTGCACGTGGAGCTTCTGATTTTCTTTTTATGGAAAAAGGTGGTTCCTGTAGCGTATATATGAATATATTATCAGCGGATTTGCAGACCCAGACACTCGTGATTACGAGAAATAATCCAACACCTGTGTTTATTTCTCAATCTGATCAAATTGAATGTATTTCAAGTGAGAGTATTCCTATTGGTCAAGCCAGGAATATCCGCCCATCCATTACTGAAATTAGTTTAATACCGCGCACTACTGTTGTGTTATACACGGATGGAGTAATGCGAGCCGGTGAGAGATTCAGTCAGTCGATTGATTTCTGTTCACTCATTCAGGCTTATCTGGATGAACAGGAACCATCTGCCCAATATATCGCAGATGCATTGCTCTCCCATGCAATACGCCTGGATCAAAATCAACCAAATGATGATATGTCTGTGGTTGTGTTGCGAGTCATTGAAAGATCAGTTGATAATATCCGAAGATTATCAGTGAGATTACCATTTGAAAATCAATACCAAATGGCAGATTTATAAGAATTGAGTAGAAATCGACCTATTTAATCAATGATATGAATATTGGTTACTTCATCTCATCCCATGGATTTGGGCATGCTTCCAGAGCATGCTCGGTGATAGAAAAGCTATCTATGATAGGTGATACCAAATTTTTCATTTTCACAACAACACCTGAATGGTTTTTCCAAAATTCTCTTTCTTTTCAATATGAATACATTGAAACACAAACAGATGTTGGTTTGATCCAGACAAATCCATTTATTGAAGATATGGATAAAACAATAAACGCTCTGGAAATATTTTTTCCATTTTCTGACATTCGTCATGCTGAATTTCTTCGATATGTTTCTAAAATAAAATTGGATTTAATCCTTTGTGATATATCACCATTTGGATTATGGATTGCAGAGAAATTAGGAATTCCTTCAATTCTTGTTGAAAATTTCACCTGGGATTGGATATATGAATATTACCAGGACCGATACCCGAAATTGAATGGTCATATTTCATTATTGCGAGAAATTTATCAACTACCAAAAATGCATTTTACTTGTGAACCTTATTGTAAAATATCGAAAAATTCAATCATTGTTTCTCCGGTTTTTCGAGAGTCCAGATCCAGTAGAGAGGAAATAAGAAGGCAATTAAGGCTTTCAGATGAGGATCTGCTTGTGCTTGTCACGATGGGTGGAATTCCAATTGACCATCATAATGGAAATATTTTTTTATCGACAGGTAATCTCAAATTTCTGTTTCCTGTCAACAATCCAAATGCCATAATTGATAATGAAAATATTATTTTCTTGTCTCACAATCATCCTTATTTTCACCCGGATTTAGTCAATGCATCGGATCTTGTCATTGGAAAATTAGGTTACAGTACTGTTGTTGAAGTTTATTCACATGCAAAACCATTTTTATTTATTGGGAAAAAGAATTTTCGTGAGTCAAGCGTTCTTGAGAAATTTGTTCGAGAAGAAATAATTTCAGATGAAATTGAGGTAAATAATCTTTTTTCCTTGCACACATTAAATAAAATCCAGAATTTGATTTCCACAACCAAAACCAAAAATCAACCGATTAATGGCGCAGATCAAATAGTAAACATAATTCGTAATGAGTATATTTAGGAGAAAAAGCTATTTTTCCTGTTTCCAAGTAATTGAAATGGTTGTTCCCTGATTTACCTGACCATGAATTTCCAATTCTGCATTTATTGCTAGAGCGCGTTCTTGCATAATTCCCATTCCCAGATGATTTGAAGGAATGTTAGCATCCGAAATTCCTTTGCCATCATCATTGATGATCAAAATACATTGATCATATTCTCTTCTCAAGCTTACATGTACATTTTTTGCATTGGCGTGTTTCGCAATATTATTGAATGCCTCCTGGGCAATACGATAAAGAGCAATTTTGGTATCTTCTGTTATTTCTGGATTATCAGTCAGATCGACTTTTACAGGAATTCTTGTTCGTCCACTCAGTGCTTCAGCAAGTTGTTTTAATAAGTCAGAAAACGATGCATCTTTTAACGCGGCAGGTCGAAGTTCAAGCAGTAGAGTTCGCATTTCTGCTAATGCACCTCTTGTTAATTGACGAATTTCTTCCAGTCTTTTTTCACCCTCCAATGGATTTTTCTTCCATAAACGAGGAATTACTTCTGCAATTAATGTAGCTGAAAAGAGAGTTTGGGTGACAGCATCATGCAAATCTCGGGCAAGGCGATTTCGTTCGGCAGCAATTGCCACTTCTTTTTCTTGATTTCTCAGACGGGCATTTTCGATTGCCAGAGAGACTTGAGAAGCCAATGTAAGTCCCAGGTAAATATCTTCTTCAGAAAAAGTTGTTTGGTTTTCATAATAAAAAGTTAAAGTTCCATAGAGATGTTCATCAATAATAAGGGGAACAATCAAATGACTTTTGAAATAACGCAGAATTGCTTTTGCCCACAATTGTTGAGCTGGAGAAAGTTCTTGAGGATTATCCAGGTAACGGCCAAGTGAATCATAAAGATTTGATACAACAACTGGTTTATTCTCTTTGAGAATGGTCTCGGAACCGCCAGAATAAAATGGTAAATCTTGAATGACAGAGAATTCTTCAGGTAGATTAGAAGAAGCCTCAGTAATAACAGTATTTGCCTCATAATTGATTTTTCTTATCATCGTGGAAGAAGCATTTAACAAATCTCTGGATTGTTCAGCGATGTAATTCAATAATTCTGAGATTTCCATTTTAGAATTCAACAACCGCAAAATATCCCGCAAGGCTTCGGCAATTTTTCTGCGTCGTTCAGCATCTTGTCTGCGATCATGTTCTTCTTTATAGAGTCGGGCATTATCTAATGCAATTATCGCGCTATTCGCAAACATTTTTAGTAATCGCTCATCCTCATGTCCCAATTCTCCATCGATTTTATCTGCGACAGAAATAACACCAATTGTTTTCCTTCCAGAAATCAGGGGTACGAATAGAATTGATTTTACGTTGGATAATCGAATGGCTTCTTTAAAAGCTCCAACTGCATGGGAAACATCATCAACCAGATAAGGTGAACCGGTTTTAAATGCGACACCTGCCAGTGAACCTTCTATTGGTATTTCAAAACCAATGGGGAGAAGCGTTTCTTTTTCACCTGAAATAACTTTTAAGATCAATTTACCATTTTCATAAAAATAAACTGTTCCGAGTAGCGTTTGGGTAAGTCTACGTGCTTCATCTGCAATAATTTGTATTACATGATCCACATGTAATTCTGAGGTCAATGCTTTTTGAATATTTAATAAAGTCGATAATTCATTCGTTTTCTCATTAATTTTTTGTTCCAAAGAAAGATATAAATTCTGAATTTTATTTTCATATTTCTTCCGCTCGAAAACATTTATAAAGATATTCGCAATATTATTGAAAATCTCTACAGATACATCATTCCAGAATTTTGATTTTTCATAATTTGTAAATGAAATCCAGCCAATCAAACTATCCTTAAATATCATCGGAGTTAAAAGGGTAGATTTTACGTTTTCAAGTTTAAAAAATTTTTGTTCAGGTGAAGGTAATTTTTTGAAGTCTTGATCAGAGGTTATTTGAATATGGTTATTCTTTTCTAATTTGCGGATGCAATTTTGACAATTAATTAATAAATCCGTTTTGGTTAAATGATTATGAACTGGGTAATGAGTTTTTGATTGCCATTCTATTACTGTAAAATCAATTTCTGGATCAATATTGAAAATAGTAATCTGGTCATTGCCTGTAAAATCAGCAATTTGTTTTAAACCAGAAATAACACCTTCAAAAAATAGGTTTGTATCTAAATTGATAAAATGGGTGGAAATTGTTCGGACAAGGCTTTCCAATTTCAACCGATCAATTAAATCATTTTGGTAGGTATTATTATTTTGTTCCATCTGTCCTAATCATACGAACTTTCTAAAAAAGAAATTATATCGCCTAATATTAAAAAACATTGACAATATCCGATATAATTCTAAAACGATTATTAAGGGAGGTACTTGTGGAAAGAACAGTACCAAAAATAGCATCTGAAGAAATAGAACTATATTTACGTACATTGTATTCATTACTACGATCGACCACTGAAATTCAAATCAGAACACTTGAAGAAGTTCATGCAGGGATGAATTCACTTCTACATCCGCTTGCCCGTCAAATGGATCCAGATACATCTGCATTTGTTTATAGTCTTTTACGTTTGCCAGATTGTATGCCGGATGTAAAGGTTGTTGCCCTGGGTCAGAGTACATCAGTATTTGAAAATCACGGGTACGCGAATGTCGAAACCTGGATTCCTGTTAATACCAGAGCGAGACGACGAAGGTGCTTTTATGATGGCAAGGAAAAATTAGCTTGTTTTATAGCCAGTCGATCTGACATTGAAGATGTTATTCCAGCCATGACTGCTTATCAAATTGAATGGAATAAACTCCACATTTTTCTAAATCAAGTTCCGTCATCCTTTGATTTTAAAAGTGTTTTGAAAAATCCTACCCAATTTTCCTCCTTAGCTGAATTCTTACATTTAACTGAAGAGGATTTAAGAAGATTTGAAGTAATTTGGGGTGATGAATTTCTAGATTATTTAGAACGAATTAAGAATAAAAAATGTGATTTTCGCGTAAATCTATTGGCAGGTTCTTTGAGTGAATATTGGAGAGCAACACGTGCCTGGTGGGCAAATATTGAATTATCAAATTCATTATTGACAAAAAGACCCGTTTATTTCATTTCCAGTAATACCCATTCAATTCCAAATTTGCTCGCTGGTTTTGCTTTGAAAAATGAAGAACTATTGATTAATTTTCTAAAGAGTTCTGATGAAGAAAATTTGTACAACGAATTAAAAATAATCAAGAATAAACAAGAAGAGGCAAGCCTTGAAAATCTGCTCTATTATGTGTTAAAAAAAGCACAACAAACACCCCAATTTGATTATTTAAGGAAAGACCAATCTGATGATGAAATTAAGAGTGGAATCACTCGAATTTTAAGCCAGCATTACTTTGATGTGGATGCTCAAATCATAGAGATCAATAAGATCAATTTTAATGAAGTTGATCCCAGATTAAAAAATGAATCAGATTATGAATTACTCAAGAAAAGTGATGCGATTATTTTGAACATTGACTATCCGTTAGGGTTAGCAGCTTATAATATCCTGACAAAAATTGCTGAACACTGTTCCCCAATTTTAGGGGTTTATATCCTGGGTAAAGCTGCAACATTGAATGGGGTTCTCGGCGATGTAATGATTCCAAATGTTGTTTATGATGAACATTCACAAAATACTTACATGTTCAGTAATGCTTTTTCTGCCAGTGATGTTGTTGAAGATTTGATTTACGGGACCGTGCTAGATAATCAGAAAGCTGTAACTGTTTTAGGCACGTTTCTTCAAAATGGGAAACTTGCAGATGTGTTTTATCGGGAGGGCTATTCAGATATTGAAATGGAAGCCGGCCCATATCTTTCTGCGATATTTGAGATGTATCGCCCTACCAGACATCCTGTTAATGAAATTGTGAATCTTTACAACATAAATTTTGATTTAGGCGTATTACATTACGCATCCGACACCCCGCTTAGTAAAGGTAAAAACCTGGGTGCAGGTGCTCTTTCGTATTTTGGCATGGATTCAACTTATGCAGCTAGTTTAGCGATATTGAGACGCATATTTAAATTCGAAGTAAATCGGTTGACAACAAATTAAAATAAATCCAAAGAAATTTAACTGCCAATCATTAAAAATAGAAATCGGGTGAATTAATGAAAAGTCGTTTGGATGATTTCAAATGGATAGCAAAACCAAAGAATTACTAGGACTGGTTGCATCAATGGTATTAAGATGCAACGATTGCATAGATTATCATATTATTCAGTGTGTTCAAGCTGGGTGGGATGATGATTCATTGATCGAGGTTTTCAATGTTGCACTCATTGTAGGAGGAAGTATTGTAATCCCTCATTTGCGCCATGCAGTTGAGACACTGGATATGGTTAGAAATGGGGAGAACTAATTTGGGTATTCATGATTGTGAACAGAGACGACTTCAACTTAAGGGGGTCATTTTGATTGTACAGTTCCGATCGAAATTCTTTATCCAGGTTGGAAATATTTAAATAAAATTTTATATATTTTCGGAACAGAATTAAACCGCTTTCCAAGCCGTAAAACTGAATCATCAAATCAAGATGGTCGGATAATAATTCAAGTCTTTGTTTCAAAGTTACCTGGTTCTGATCCAATCCTGAGAAAATCCATGGATTTCTAAGAGCAGCTCTCCCGATCATGACACCGTCACAATTCGTTAATTTGACAATATTTATTATGTCAGTTAACGAATTTACATCACCATTCGCCAGAACGGGGATTTTCACATTTTGTTTTATCTCGGCGATTGCATCCCAGTTTGCTTTACCCTGATAACCTTGCTTTTTTGTCCTTCCATGGACGGAGATCATGGCACAACCATAATCCTCTAATAATTTTGAAATGGATAAATAATTTAAGGATGTATCATCCCAACCTAAACGGATTTTTGCAGAAATAGGTATCGTGAGATTATTTGTTAATACCGTTAAGATTTGTTTAATTTTCTCAGGTTCTTTCAATAAACCTGCTCCAGCACCTCGGCTTGCCACCGTTTTTGCCGAACAACCCATATTAATGTCGATGAAATCGGGATTTTTTTCATATAAATATAATGCGGTTTTTAATATCCGATCTGGTGAATTATCAAATATCTGATAGGCAAATGGCCTTTGTTCCTCCGAAAATATAATTTGTTGTGGGAAAAATGGATGGTGGTTTAAGTAATCATACGCATTAATAAATTCAGAAAATATGATTCCAGGATGAAAACGTTTTATAATCTCTCTGAATGGATGATCTGTAAGGCCATCCATTGGAGCCAGAATTAAATTCGATTTGATTGGAATATTTCCAACTTTGAATACATAATCTTTTGCCATCTGGCTAATTTTACGCTAAATTTATAGATGGAACAAATTTCAGACAAGATTCGTCTACAATGTAACAATAGATTTAGGAGAAAAAAATGAAGAAAGTCTTTTTATATTTATTCTTGATTGGGATATTTTTGAGTCTGGCTGCTTGTAATTTAACCAAGCAATTTGGAAATCCATCCGACCCCAGTACTGTAAGCACACTTGCCATGCAGACTGTACAGGCTTTGGCAACTGAACAGGCTTTTTCAACCATGGTAGCCAATGCAACTGAGGTTTCAAATCTTCCAACCATAATTGTTGTTGAGCAGACTTCTCCAATACAAAATACACCTGTTACACCTGAAGTCGTACAACCAACGAATACGCCATTACCTACTTTTACACAAATGCCCATGGATAAAGCTACTTTTGTAAAAGATGTAACTTATCCTGATAACACAGTTATTGCTTCGTCAACAACCTTCAAAAAAACATGGCGATTAAAAAACGATGGACAAACTACTTGGACCGCAGATTATGAATTGATTTTTTCAAGTGGTAATGCCATGGAGGGAAATGCGACCAACAAAATTGGTGTCAATGTAAAACCTGGTGAAACCATTGATTTATCGATCGATTTAAAATCACCAACGAATCCAGGAGAATATAAAGGCGAGTGGATGTTGAGAACTCCCGGTGGAAAAATCTTCGGCGTTGGAGAAAAAGCTGACAAAGCGTTTTGGGTAATCATTAAAGTTGAAAATTATCAAAGTGAAGGTGTGCCCAGCGAAATTTATCCGCTTGATTTTGTGGCTAAAATTTGTAATGCTCAATGGAAGAGTAATTATTCGGTTGTGCGCATTCCATGTGACACTGATAAAAGTATGACAAAAGCATATGTTGCTGTTTTATTAAAGCCTAAACTTGAAAATGGATATCTTGATGATGAAAGGACAATTCATATGCATTTGGATGGGGAAAGCGGTAGCTGGATTCAAGGATATTATCCTGCCTTGTTGATAAAAGATGGAGCTTATTTTTCAGCCGTAGTTGGTTGTCTTGATGGAAGTAAATCCTGTAACGTGACGATAAGTTTGGAAGCACGAATTGACGGTGGAAACCCGGTAAATTTAGGGAAATGGGTAGAAACTTATGATGAGAAAATTACAAAAATTGAAATTGACTTAAGCAGTTACGCAGGAAAGAATGTAGAATTTATTCTTGGTATCAGTAATCGCTCGAACGTAATTTCGGATGTTTTCTGGCTTGCACCAAGAGTTGTGCAATAAAAAAATATAATAATTATTACTTATTGTTAGCAATAAATAGGTTGTCAAAAGAAAAATGACAACCTATTTTAATTTGGTAATGTTAAAGACATCATTTTTTGATAGTTCATTAATAGGTTATTGAAGATTTTATTGTTAGTAATTTCGAGTATTTTTGTCATTGGAATATCTAGATATTTTTTATCTGATAATAAAGTGCACCAAACCCCAAATCTTTCATCAAAATAAGGTATGTCAATTAATTGATAAATTGATCGGTCTGAGGAATCGATTCTAACTTCAATTGGAATTACCGTTTTTTCTTTGAATAGATCTACCCAAAAATTTAATATATCGGAAAAATTTTTAAATTTTTCAACAGTTGATAAATCCTGAAAATCTGTTAACTTGAGCATTAAATCAATTCTCTGCTTTTCATCCACATTTACGTTTTCAGGTTCTAGATCTGGCATAATTAAATCAGGTTCAAGGAAAGTATAGAAAGGAGGGATATTATTATTAATGTTTGATTTCAGGTGTTCCAATGGTATTTTTGATAACGAATTACCTGAAAATGCGATCATAAAGACACTGCTCTCAACATTTGAGTAAAAGTCAATAATTTTTCCTGTAAAGCCAGAAATGAACCAATCAAGATCTTCATCGAATATCCCATCACAAACCTTTATCCATTTATTGAAATGAAAAAAAATTTCCCAGGAAAATTCTTTGAAAAAAATCAAGTTTTTTCTGATCGCTCTTTTATTTTCAACAGAAATATAACTCCCAATATCAATTGTGAATTGAGATTGAAAAAATAATAATCCTTGTTTAATTAAATGATTTTGATCAGGAATTGATGAATTTGTTGGAATCGAGAAATAAAATGAATCAACTTGTGGGAAATTATTAATAATTGAATCAGGATTTAATAGATTTCTTATACTTTCGTTGATTGTTAGTAAAACTACTTTCATTAATTGTACCGATCAAAAATATTCGATTGAATAAGCTTATTTTTAATTTTACATTGAGATGGAAATAGTGATACCTTCTATATGATATTCACAGCGTGGGCTTATTCTGGTAAAAATAAATGTAGTAGAAATTCAGAGAAAATGGAGTTTGAATGTCAAAACAAGTTCAGAAAACGATCAAAAAGAAAAAGAACAATAATATTTGGCTCTTTTTAGGTGGGTTAATTATCATTGCCTTAGCTGTAATCATTGGGTTTTCACAGAACACAGCAGAAACGAATACAATGCCACTAGAAGTCAGTGTGGAAAATGCATATCAAATGCGTGAAAATGGGGCATTTGTGCTGGATGTGCGAGAACTCAGCGAATGGGAAGACGGACACATCCCAGATGCGACATTAATACCTTTGGGACAGTTAGAAAGTCGTATGGATGAAATTCCAAAAGATCAAGAGGTATTAATTGTTTGTAGGTCCGGGAATAGGAGCGCACAAGCGCGAGACATTCTTTACAATGCTGGTTTCACAACCATTACAAGTATGGCAGGTGGGATGAATCAATGGATTGCAAAATCCTATGAAGTGGAATTCGGTCAGTAAAATTAATTATTTATTTTCTTAAATAAATGGTTCTATAATATAAGCTTATAGAACCATTTATTATCTGGAAGGAAGAGGTGGGGCATGAGTAAATATCGGGTAAAACCAGGACAAAAAATAAACCTCAATGATTGGGATCCAGATGATAAATCTGAATGGCCAGAGGGTAAAAAAGAAGCGAAGGAAGTGTTTATAGAAATTAACAAAGAATTGGAGTCTCTCCAAGAACTTTTGTATGCTGAAAATAAACACAAGATATTGATTGTGTTACAGGCAATGGATACTGGGGGAAAGGATGGGGTCATTAGAGCAGTTTTTGATGGTGTTAACCCTGCCGGCGTGCGCGTAGCCAGTTTTAAAGTCCCAACTGAACAAGAATTATCACATGATTTCTTGTGGCGGATTCATAAACAAGCACCTGGAAAGGGCGAAATGGTAATTTTCAATAGAAGTCACTACGAAGATGTGCTTGTGGTTCGTGTACATAATCTTGTTCCTCAAAAGGTATGGGAAAAGAGATTTGAACATATCAATAATTTTGAAAAATTATTAGCAGATGAAGGAACAACTATTATAAAATTTTTCCTGCATATCTCGAAAGATGAGCAAAAAGAAAGACTTCAGGAAAGATTAGATATTCCTGAAAAACAATGGAAATTTTCTTCTGGGGATTTAAAAGAACGTTTGTTGTGGGAAGATTACTCCAGGGCATTTGAAGACGTTTTGTATAAAACTTCCACTTCACATGCACCCTGGTATATCATTCCAGCCAACCGGAATTGGTATCGGAATTGGCTTATCAGCGCAATTCTTGTGGATGAGTTGAAATCACTGAAAATGAAGTATCCTGAACCGGAAGAGGATTTGAGCAAGATAAAAATTGTTTAATAAAAAAGGAGATAATATTCATTAATTTATTGGCTCCTTTTTTTCTATAAAAAATTAGTTCCCGAACATTTCTTCATAATCCTTCATAGCAGCCTCGACTACCTTCCATGCTTGTTCAGCACCAAAAACTCCCGCAATGAATGTGGAGTCTTCCTTGCCAGGAATCAACTTGTATGTGCTGAAATAATGTAATAGTCTATCTATCAAAACCTGGGGAATATCCGATAAATCATGTGCGTTTTGCCAGAAGTAATCATTAAACAAAATTGCAATTATTTTATCGTCTGCTTCGCCATCATCTATCATCTGAATCCCGCCAATAACCCGGGCAGTTAAAATAATCTCAGATTTTGTAATGGGTCTTTCGCTGATCACACAAATATCCAATGGATCGCCATCACCCTTTGTCGATTTCGGTGAAAGTTGATGGACTCTGTTTCCACAATAGGTTCTTGGAATAAACCCATATAATGAGGGGGGTTGAGATGATGATCTTTGAGGACGGTCTACCCTCAAATATCCTGTCACTTTATCTACTTCATATTTAACTAAATCAAATGATGAAAGTTCAATAAAAGCATTTACTTCTTTTGGGGGATTTGGACCTGTTTCTAAACCATGCCAGGGATGAGGTCTCCAACGATAAAATGGATTTGGAAAATTCAAAATTTCCTCCGACTTGTTATCTTTTTAATTTATTATAAACTGTTCTAATGAAAAATCGCTATGGTATGAAAGACTTTACAAGTAACTTAATTCGGAATAGAACAGAAAAAAATAATATAATTAGGTGAAAATGAGCCCTCGAACAAAAATTGAAAGCAAGCTATATTTAGCCCTATTGGGTTTTTTCATTGATAAACCAGGTTATGGGTATGAACTCTATAAATATATTTCAAGTGAAACATCCTTTTTTAAGATCTGGTACTTAAAGCAGAGCCAATTTTATGCATTTTTGGAAAGATTATTTCATGAAGGCTTTCTTTCTCAAAATTTGATTGAAGGTGACCAATATCCAGATCGAAAGTTATTTACGATTACAGAAGCTGGAATACACCAATTAGAAAGTTGGATCATCACTCCTGTAAAACATGGTCGAGAAATGAGGCAAGAATTTATTGCTAAATTATTTATTGCTCAGAACACTTACAAGGATAAAATTATGTTGCTGGTGGACAACCAAATGAGCGTTTGCCACCAATGGCTTAAAGAACAAGATATTTTTCTTAATGATGAGAAAGATCATTTTCAGATTCTTTTAATTGATTATCGAAAAAAACAGATTCAAGCAATGGTGGAGTGGTTGAAACAGATTAATTTTTAACCAAACGTTATCGGCAAATTCTGATCAAAAAAATTTCCAAAAATTGTAAAAAGAGGTTGACTATTTTTTTTAGAGTCAACCTCTTTACAGAATTTTCTAATTATCTCCAATCACCCAATCTTCATCCGCCTTTATCCAATTAACGATTTCACTCCCGTCAAACCAAAGTGAAATTTCACTTTCGGCATTTTCTGGAGAGTCGGATGCATGAGTAAGATTTCTACTAATTCTTGATGCAAAATCATGACGGATCGTCCCTGGTTCTGCTTTAAGCGGGTCAGTAAGTCCCATAGTCTGTCGAACCGCTTGCACAGCAAAAGGTCCTTCAAATACCATAGCCATCACGGGTGCAGCAGTAATATATTTGATCAGACCATCATAAAATGGCTTTCCTTGATGAACAGTGTAATGTTTTTCAGCAAGACTTACAGGTACTTGTAGGAACTTTGCAGCTACTAATTTAAGGCCGCGTTTCTCAAGCCTCGCCAGAATCTCCCCAATCAATCCGCGTTGAACTCCATCTGGTTTCACCAGAACAAAAGTTTTTTCCAATATATACCTCCGATGAAAATTATAATAATAAATCTTCAGCTTTTGAATATGCGTCAAGCGCATTCTGAAGTTGATTATTTTTTAAATATGCATCACCCAAGGCTTGCCATAAATTTATATCAATAGGATAGTGGTGATTTAAGGCAATCTGGATGTTTTCTATAATTGTATCCAATTCAAAACCTTCACGAATTAATGGATCAAATAGATTGATTGCTTCTTCAAGATTTCCACTATAAAGGAATTTATTAGCAGTTTCCAATCCATCGAATCTGTTTTCTTTGACCTTTACAGGTTGGGTATCTTCAATCTCCTCTTCCAACTGAGGAATATTCTCTTGCTCATCAATCATTCTTTCCTGTATATTCTCAGTGGTTTCAATTATTTGATCTTGCGGTGATGAACTATCCACGATGATTTCAAATTTCTGGTCTTCTAAATCAGAAATTTCTTCAGAAACTACACCTTCTTCTGGGTAAGCCGAAGATAATTCCTCTCCCTCTTCTAATGAAATATCATCCTTGGTGGTCAATTCAGAAATTAATTCCTCGGATTCAACATCTTCAATTTCCTGTTCGGGAATTTCAATTTGAGTCTCAACAGCATCAATTTCTACCTGGGAAGTAAATTCTTCCAAATCTTCTTCAGTTTCAATATCGGAGAATTTTTCATCCAGAAGCGGTTCTTCATCGATTAATTCTGACAAAGTACCATTAGAACCATTAATTTCTAAATCTAGTTCCTCAACAAAAGATTCTGGTTGTTTTTCAACAACATCAGTTTCCAATTCTTCAAAAAGATTTTCAAAATCATGAAGTTTTTCTTTTTCATGGTCCATATCACCTGAGATTTTAACTTTATTATCTTTTAATGAACCCAGGAATTCTGTTGAAGAAATACCTTCCAGGGTTTGTGAGGTCTCCTGGGATTGAATCTCGTCTGTTTCGATCTCTAATTCTTTCAACCAACTAGGAGTGGTATCCAGTTCATCGCTTACATCTTGCATTAGTTTCGATTCTTCGAATATCCATTCTGGAGGAGTTTCACCTCGTTCTTCAGGCTTACTCAAAAGGGTTTCCTCTTCGGCTCCTTGTTTCAAAGCTAATCCCTCCATCCAAGCCAAAGCAGATTCCAATTCATCATCTTCTTCCTCGATTTCAGGTTGTTCTTCTTCAACTAATGCTTCTGCCTTTTCAACTTCCAGGGAAGAGAATTCAGGGTCAGGAACGATATCTTCTAATTTTTGGTCTTCAATTTGAGAAATTAAACCTTCTTCAGAATCGGTAATTGGTTGAATTTCCTCAAATGTTTCTTCAAAATTTTCAATTTCCAAAGCGGATAATTCTATTTCAGTGTTCACATCTTCGGTTATTAGTTCTTCTGTTGAAGAAAGAAATTCATCTTCAATTAATTCAGAAAGTGTCTCTTCCATAAAAGTTTCTTCATCATTTTCAGCGATTCCTTCAAAATCTAAGGTATTATCTATCGTAATTGAATGATCCTTGGTTTCGTCAAAGCTGATTTTTATATCATCCAATTCACTTTCGAGGTTTTTATCTGAAATTGATAACCAGTCTGGTAAAGAACTCGCATTGTCAACGGACCCAAATGGAGATTGCTCACCTTCTTCATCGATCACCAATTTTATCCAATCAGGAATTTCCTCTTTTTTATTTTCTTCTAAAAATTCTTTTTCTGAATCTTCTTTATTTTCATCTAATACTAATGAATTTAACCATTCATCATCCATTGAAAGAGCTGATTCATTCTCTTCTGTTTCTATTTCTTCAAGTTCATTTATAATTTGATCTAATGAATGTAAATTAATCTCTTCTTCATTTTCTATCTCTTCTTCTATTTCAGAAATATTTTCAAATTTCGGTGATTTTGGGACTTCTACATTGTCTAATTGTTCATCATCAGTAGATAAATCTTTTATCCAGTCCAATTCATCATCAAATTTCTCTTCGGAGTCTAATTTTTCTGCTGATTCAAAATTTGTTTCCCTTTCATTCTCGTTCAATGACATCGAAGAAAAATCGAATCCTTGTAATGTATTATCTAATGAGGAATCTTTTTCTTCAATGAATTCATTTTCCCAACTTACTTCTGCCTCACTTCTAATTAATGCGGATTTATCTTTTTCTAAGTTGTCAAATAAATCCTCCAGATTTTTGACTTCAAATTCATCAGCCTCTGCTGGAATATTAATACTAATTTCTGAAGGGGCAATTTTCTGCAACCATCCTGGAATTTCTGCAGGTTGAATTTCATCCTCGTCTTCATCATCTTTTACGCGATCCCCGATTGAATTGTCAACTTCGCTGCTTAAAATCTCATCTTCATCAGGAAGAATTGGCGGGATCGTGTTACCTTTTTCAAGGTCATCATCTTCTTCTTTTGAAACCTCCCAACCTGCATCTTTAATCCAATCTGGAATTTCCTTGTTTTCATCACTATCATCAGTTGGAAAAGCAATTTCACTCATTTCATTTTGCGGTTCATTGAGGTTAAATATATCTTCCCGACTTTCACCTGTGGTTGGAAGCTCAGTTTCATCTTCACTTTCTTCAGCGATTGTTTCTATTGGTTGTCTAACAGTATCGTCAAGCCAGTTCGAAAAATCTTCCTGACTTTCAGCTATGGTGGAAGGCTCAGTTTCATCTCCACTTTCCACAGCCATTGTTTCCTTCGGTTGCCTAACCGTATTTTCAAGCCAGTTCGAAAAATCTTCGCCGCTGTCAATTTCATGATCCAAGGCAAACCCTATTGATTGTGCCCAGTCTGGCTGGTCATCAACAATTACACTTGGATCCCAATCTAATAAATCCATCATAATATGTGAATCGGTGACATCGGCAGTAGCTAATGACTTTTCATTAATAAATTGAAAATATGGATCCATATCAATTACTCTTTGGCGAAAAATCTTTTCGTCTTCTTCTCTTGCAGTACCAGGCAGAATTTCAGTCAGAATTTTATTTGCCTCATAACAGTAGGGCAACTTACTAATTAATTTACTGCAGGTCTCAGTGGCTTCAACTTTTTGTCCTAACAGAAAATAAATTCGAGCCAAAACAACTTCAAGATCAACACGATTGGGGTCCTCAGATAAGGCTGCCCAAATCTCTGCAATTGCCTGATTGTATAATTCGCCACGTATGTACATTCTGACAAGTGCTCCTCTGGTCAATCTAATTTTTGGAGGAGCTATGCCATCACGATTTGTATACAATCTGCGTAATTCATCCTGAACTGCTTTATTGGAAGGTTGGATTTCAAAAGCACGTTCCATATGCCAAATAGCTGCATCGAGGTTATTTTCATCTTCACGGATGATGGACATTCCAATGTGGGAGATAAAATCATCTGGTACCGAAGAAAGTACTCTTTGGAAAATATCTGACGCGTCGCCATATTTCTGCTTTTCAAGTAATGCTTTTCCTAACAATCTGTAACTATCAATATGTTTTGGGTACATTTGAAGAATATGTTTACAATGCCCAATAGCCTGATCGATTTGTCCATTATCAATCAGATTTTCAATTTTCCGGATGTATTCTCTTAACGAAATATTTGCCATAAGTACCTCCCAGAAATAGTATGCAACATCTTAATTAATTTCGCAAGTACATTACAAATCGAAAATTAACAAGATGAAGAATAAATAAGACTGAAAAGAAAGGAAAATTAATCTCCCAGATAATCTCTTAGTTTTCTTCGAATTACTGGATGGCGTAATCTGCTTAATGCCTGGGCTTCAATTTGCCTTACTCTTTCCCTTGTTACACCCATTTTGCGCCCAACTTCCTCTAATGTGTACGCCTGGCCATCTAAAAGCCCATATCGTAATTGAAGAATTCGAACCTCTCTCGGTGGAAGCCCGTTCAGAACTTCTTCAAGATGTTGGCGTAATAAATTATATGTTGCGGTATCGTCAGGAGGTGGTGCTTCGTCATCCTCAATAAAATCACCCAGAACTGAGTCTTCTTCATCATCAGTCGGAGTTTCCAAAGAAAGGGGTCTACGAGCAACCTGAATCATATTTTCTACTTTTTTAGGCGGAACATCTAATGCTTCAGCTAACTCTTCTACACTGGGTTCTCTTCCCAATCTTTGGGTTAACTGATGCTGGATTCGTAATAATTTATTGATCTGGTCTCCCATGTGGACAGGAACTCGAATGGTTCTGCCCTGGTCTGCAATAGCTCGTGTGACTGCCTGACGGATCCACCATGTAGCGTAAGTTGAAAATTTATGTCCTCGACGATAATCAAATTTCTTTGTCGCTCGAATGAGCCCTATATTGCCTTCCTGAATCAAATCCAGAAAAGGAACTCCGCGACCCATATATTTTTTTGCAACACTGATAACAAGGCGGGAATTTGCTGTAATTAAGTGTTCACGTCCATCCCAACCATCCTCAATTAACTTTCGTAATTCAAATCTTCGATGATCAGTAGAACTCCCTTTTGCTAATTCTTCCCGGGCAATTCTTCCTCGTTCAATTCTCTGTGCTAATTCAACTTCTTCTTCGGCAGTTAATAATGGAACCCTACTAACTTCTTTAAGGTAAAGACCAATTGTATCGTCAGTATCTATGTTTTCCAGGTCATCAAAAACAAGTTTTCCAGCTTCTTCGTCCTCATCGAGTTCTTTCTCGTCCAGGTCAAGCTCTAAATCATCTTCAGCTGGGCCATCTAATGGTGTTTCATCTTCAACATACGGAATACCTGCACTCATTAGAGCAGCAAAGGCTTCTTCTAATTGTTCAACATCTTGTTCAGCCTCTGGGAAAAAATGAAGAATATCATCAATGGTTACATAAGATTTTTGTCTGCCAAGTTCAATTAATCTGGCAATTGCCGGATATTCATTTAATTCTTCATTATCATCATCTACAACATTTAGGAAATTATCCATACTTTAAACTAATCCCTCGAGGTAATTAATTACTAAAGACCATAGGTCCATATCATCAAATATAAAGTTTGCATTCTTCAGCATACACTTTTTCATTCTAAAATTCAATAGCAAAAGCTATGGAAAAATGACTGTGCATATAAACGAGCGGTATTGTCCGCTCGTTTCAGGTTTAAATTAAATTAGCAAGCTAGATATTACAACAAATGAAATATGAAGTCAATAACGAATTTGTGAAGTATATAATTAATCAGATTAGAAAATTTTAAGATTGCTTATTTATAAAATAAGAAATTTGAATAGATTATAGAATAATTGTGAGATTTGTCTTGAATTTTATTTGACACATTTATTATTCCGACTAAAATAATCTCTTGGGGTTGAGTTCAACAAACTGAATATCTTGTTCTAACCAATATTATCTAATTTGAGGAGGAAAAATGAATATTTTTGGTCTTGCCAGGCATGGTTTCAACGCTTTCGAACAAATCTCAATGCTTGGAATTATCGTTGTTGCAATAATTAGCCTCGTGTATGCATATTTACTCAGAAAGCATGTTTTGAAAAAAGACAAGGGCACTGAGAAGATGCAGGAAGTCTGGAATGCAATTCGTATTGGTGCTGACAGTTATTTATCCAGGCAATTGCGGACTATTATTGCTTCCATTGTAATTTTGACAGTAGTTTTGTTTTTCAGTGTTTACGTTGTTCCACCAAGTTTAGAAGCTCAAGAAGAATTTGCCGGTCGAAACGTCAGTATGATTATAGCTATAGGTAGATCGATCGCATTTATTATTGGAGCAACCTTCTCCATTCTGGTTGGACAAATGGGCATGAGAATGGCTATTCAAGCCTCTGTTCGAGCAGCCTCTGCTGCAAGAACTAGCCTTAATGATTCTCTTTCGATCGCTTATTATTCCGGCACTTTTACAGGAATGCTTACAGATGGTCTCGGCCTTCTCGGTGGAACAATCATTTTCATGATATTTGGCAAAGCAGCACCGGATGCACTTTTAGGTTTTGGTTTTGGCGGTACTCTGGTGGCCTTGTTCATGAGAGTGGGTGGCGGAATTTATACCAAAGCAGCGGATGTTGGCGCAGACCTGGTTGGAAAAGTTGAACAGGATATACCTGAAGATGATCCAAGAAATGCAGCTGTGATCGCTGACCTCGTCGGAGACAACGTTGGTGATTGCGCAGGTATGGCAGCGGATATTTTTGAAAGTTATGAAGTAACTATTGTTTCTTCATTGATACTCGGTATTGTGCTTGTTTCGCTGACTGGTGATCTTAAATGGATTGTGTATCCACTTATTATCCGTGCAATCGGTGTTGTCAGTTCCATTATGGGAACATTTGCAGTTCCCATATGGATGAAATTCCCGATTAAATTCTTACGTGCACATGATTCCGAAGAAGCAATGTTCCGATCCTATGAGGTTTCCAGCTTCAATACGATTTTGTGGTCATTTGTTGTAGCAATTGCTTATGCAGGTGACTGGCGATTAGGCATGCTCACTACTATTGGTGTCGGATTAGCGGTTGCGTTTAATCCTCTCACATCATATTTCACTTCAACTAAAAAACCACCAGTCAAAGAAATTGTTAAATCTGCTGATACTGGTAGCGCTACACTTATACTTTCTGGTTTATCCGTTGGTATGGAATCAAGTGTTTGGGCATTGGTTGTGATCTCGATCAGCTTCATTTTTGCTTTGTTGTTGTTCAATGGAGAAGCTCCAATCTATGTTATGTACGCCGTCTCGATGATTGGTATTGGTATGCTCAGTCACACCGGTAACAATGTAGCAATGGATTCTTTTGGACCTATATCAGATAACGCCAATGGTATTGGAGAAATGGCCTGGCATGGTATGGAAGATAAAGAGACAAAGGAAGCACGCCAGATCATGGCTGACCTTGATGCAGTCGGTAACACGACCAAAGCAATTACGAAAGGGATAGCCATTGCATCGGCAGTAATTGCGGCAGTAAGCCTCTTTGCGTCTTACATGATTGATGTAGGTCGTGTCCAGGTTCAATTAAATGTACCTGTGATTGATTCAATCCGGATTTCAGAAACCAATGTTTTTGTAGGGTTGTTAATTGGTGGGGCTTTACCATGGTTATTCAGTGCATTAAACATTCGGGCTGTCAGTCGCGCTGCAGGTCAGGTTGTGGATGAGGTTCGCCGGCAATTTAGAATACCTGGTGTAATAGAAGGTACAGTGAAACCAGATTATGCCAAGGTAGTAGGAATTTCAACTGAATCTGCGCAAAAAGAATTAGTCCCGATTGCTACATTAGCGGTCATCATTCCTTTGATTGTGGGAATGGTTCTTCAAGTCGAGGCTTTGGGAGGATTTTTGGCTGGTGTAATTCTAAGTGGACAATTATTAGCAGTGTTCCTATCAAATGCTGGTGGAGCATGGGATAACGCAAAGAAATCAATTGAAGATGAACCTCGTAATCTCCAAGCCAACACGGGAAAGGGATCTGAACGACATAAAGCTGGAGTAGTGGGAGATACAGTTGGAGATCCATTAAAGGATACCGCCGGTCCTGCCCTCAACCCAATGATTAAGGTTGTAAATCTGGTCAGCTTATTGGCAGCACCTGTGATTGTAAAGTATCAGGAGCTTGGTGTTGTTGGCTGGATTGTCGTTGTAGTGCTCTTTACAATTGTAGCCTGGGCGTTTTTGCAGAGTAAAAAACCTGTTGAAATCAAACAGACTTTAGAATAATAAGTAATAGGTTTTTGATCGTGCAGACGGAGAAGGATCATCTGTTCTCCGTTTTTATTTTAAAAATTGTCTATCGAAAAAGGGACATCTGTATTTATTAGAATTCTCTGATTTGTGTCAGGATGAAGAAACTCCACAGAGGCAGCATGTAGCATCATTCTATTTACGGAATAATTTAATTTCCGTTGAGATGAAGAAAGATCTTTTGTGTAAAGAAGATCACCGAGAATGGAAAAACCGAGGAAAGATAAGTGAATTCTAATTTGATGCGTATAGCCAGTAAGTGGAATTGCTTCCAAAAAAGATATACATTTTTGCTGATCAAATTTATGCCTGATGAAGTGCGTTTCGGATATTTTTCCGGATTGACTTATGATGGTTCTGTGTTGACGATCTCCATTTAACAAGAGGGGAAATCTGGCTGTAAAAGTTTTCCATTCAGGAATATTATGGGAAATAACCCAATATTTCTTTTGAATTAATCGTCTTTCAAATTGATGATTAAGATTACGATGTGCTTCCTTGTTTCTGGCGAATAAAATCACACCACTTGTCTCTTTATCAAGTCGATGAACAGTCATTAATTCTGGAAATTCAGTTTTAAGTAAAGTTTGTAAATTTTCTTTGTTTTGATCATAACCATCTGGAATTGTTCGTAATCCTGATGGTTTGTTTATCGCGATAATTGAATTATCAATATAAATGATTAAGTCAGTGAGCATCAAATAACGGTAAATACTTGAAATTTAATATTGTTTTTTTATCAATTCACAAAATAACTTACACCAAGTACACCTGGCCCTGAATGCGTTAAAAAGGCAGGTGGAAGTTCATAAATTTCAATCGTGTCGATTCCAAGTAGCTGCTTGAAATCTTCTGCAAGCGATTTAGCTTCTTTTTCAGCTGCACCGTGTTGGATACTGAACATTGAGAATCCTTTTTCTTTGCATTCTGAAACGACTAATTCCTTTAATCTTGCGAGTGCTTTTTTAGAAGTACGTTGACTATCGACAGGTTCAACCTGTCCGTTTTTTAGGCTAAGTAGTGGCTTAACCTGGAGAAGACTTCCAAAAAGCATTTTTGCTCCTCCAATTCTGCCACCTTTGTGTAAATATTCAAGTGTATCAACAACGAATAGATTTCTTTCTCTGGTTTTCAAATCCTCAACTTTATTAATGATTTCTTCGCTTGAAAGACCTTCCTGAGCATATTTGTTCGCAACTTTCACAATGGATGCTAATGATGCACCAATCGCTAATGTATCAATTACTTTTATATCTGCATTTGGGAATTCCTGGGCTGCTACTTCAGCGCTTCTAAAAGTGCCACTTACTTTTATAGGAGGGGTCAGGACAATAATTGAATCCCCTGAAGACAAATGTTTTTCAAATATAGGATTATATAAACTTGGTGGTGGTGCTGCGGTTTTTGGTAAGGTAGGAGAAGCGACAAGTTTCTTAAGGAATGTACTTGAATCTAATTCATAATCATCTCGAAAAGATTCATCTCCAAAAATTATGATCTGGGGGAAGTACTCAATTCCCATTGCTTTTACTTCTTCGACAGGAATGCTGGAAGTTGTATCTGCGAATATTGACACCATAAGATAAGATTTACCTTTCTAATTGAAAATAATTAGGATAATACTAATTGATTTAAGATGCTTTCACCGTGATAAATTCTTCGAATGATTTCCGATAGAAGTGGAGCAATTGAAACCTGTTCAATTTTGGTACAAAGTTTTGCGCGTTCTGGAAGAGGCAATGTGTTTGTGACAATTACCCGCTCGATTCTAGGATCATTATAAATGATGTCCAAGGCGGAATCTAATAAGATTGGATGAGTTATGGAAAGCCAGACTTTTTCTGTGATCCCCTGGTCAAATAATGTATCCAATTGTTTTAAAATACTCCCTCCAGCAATTAAATCGTCGATAATAATTGGTTTTTTACCAACCACTTCGCCTACGATGTGGGTAACTCTCGTGGATGAAAATTCATCTCTACGTTTATGCATAATTGCTAAAGGAAGTTTTAACCTTTCAGCATACTTTCCTGCTAAAGAGGCTCTTCCTACATCGGGACTTACAATAATTGCATTTGATAAATCGGATTTACTAAGATGGTTGCAAAGAATTGGGATCGCAGAAATTGGATCTACAGGTATATTGAAAAAACCCTGGATGGCAGGGTTGTGAATATCAATAAAAATAACTCTTGAAGCACCTTGTTGTTCTATTAAATTTGCGATCACTCTGGCGCTGATTGCTTCCCGGCCTTTTGACATTCTTTCTTGTCTGGCATAAGGAAAGTATGGGATTATAACATTAATTTTATTAGCGCTTGCACGTCTAAACGCATCCAGATAGAGTAAAAGCTCAAAAATAGAATCGTTTACGGGTCGGGTGATGGACTGAATAAAAAACACATCATGTTCTCGTACTACTTCATTCAGAATTACATGAATCTCAGAGTCCGGTAAGAAAGTTGAAATTGCATTTCCAAGCTGTAAATCTAATTCTGAGGTAATCTCCTCAGCCAATTGTACAAATCGGGATCCTGAAAATATGTGCAAAGGATGGTTAGACATAAATAAATCCTTATAATAAAGAAATGGAATTATGATTGAATTATATACGAGAAAATAATTTTTTAATTTTTCAAAGAAATCAACAAATGCACACTCAAATGAATCTGTATCGAGGAACAATGATAAATAACAATCAAAAACTGTCTGAAAACCTTGCAAATACTGCCGTGGTAATTTTTGGGGTGACTGGTGACCTGACCAGCAGAAAATTAATCCCGGCAATTTATGAACTCTATCAATCTGATCGCATTCCAAATAATTTACATATCCTTGGATTTGCCCGGCGAGATTGGGATGATGCTTATTTAAAAGAGATTTTCATAGATTCTGTTCGTTCATATTCTGATAAAGAATTGAAAAAAGAAAAAATTGACCAAATTTTTTCAAATGTGAAATACATCAAGTCATCTTTTTCTGAATTTGAAGGATATGAGCAATTAGGAAAATATTTGGTTGATGAAGAAATAAAGAATGTATTATTTTATTTAGCCACACCACCTGAATCTTATGAAACCATTATTGAGTTAATCGGAAAAGCTAAATTGAGTCATCTGTCTGAAGGCTGGACAAGAATTGTCATTGAAAAACCTTATGGTAGAGATTTAGAGACAGCCAAAAATCTGGATAAATTGGTACATACGGTATTTAATGAAAATCAAATCTATCGAATTGATCACTATTTGGGGAAAGAGACAGTTCAGAACATTCTGGTCTTAAGATTTGCCAATGGTATTTTTGAACCATTATGGAATAGACAATATGTTGATCATATCCAAATAACGGTTGCAGAGACAGTAGGTGTTGGGACAAGAGCTGGATATTACGAAAATTCCGGTGTTATTCGTGATATGTTTCAAAATCATTTACTCCAATTATTAGCTTTAACGGCAATGGAAGCTCCCGTTGGATTTACAGCTGATTGTGTTCGTGACGAAAAAGTTAAAGTTCTTCGTGCTTTAAAACCCTATGATGCAAAAGGTGTACTGGATAATACTTTTCGGGCTCAGTATACATCTGGATACATCGATGGCAAAAAAGTTATTGGCTATAAGGATGAAGACGGCGTTGTAAGAGAATCTATCACAGAGACATTTTTGGCTGCCAGATTATTTATCGATAATTGGCGGTGGTCTGGAGTCCCTTTCTATTTGCGTTCAGGAAAACGTTTGCCAAAAAGAATGACGGAAATTGCCATACAATTCAAACAAATTCCACTTTCGTTATTTAATTGGCATAATATGGCTGGTGATGCTCCAAATGTACTTATTATGAAGCTTCAACCAGATGAAGGTGTTACGCTTAGCTTCGGAGCAAAGAGACCTGGACATATCAATCAAATTTCCCCGGTGGAAATGAATTTTGATTACGAAGAATCCTTTGATATTAGAATTCCAGAGGCATATGTTCGACTTATTCAAGATGCTTTATACGGGGATGCTACTTTATTCACCAGATCAGATGAAGTAACTAACCAGTGGGGATTTATCAATAGAATTCTGGATGGATGGAAAGAAGATCCAAGAAAGTACTTGCCGGTATATGAAGCTGGTACCTGGGGTCCTCCCGGTGTGGACTTTTTTATAAAAGGCGATAACCGCCATTGGAGAAATCCAGAGATTTAACCAAAATTGGGCTTTTTACAATTAGGACAAACGCTTTCTATGCTGGTGATAATATAACCACAGAATTTGCATGTTCTTGGTTGAATACTACCTAAAGGTGCACCACAAGCAATACAGCTCGATTCTCCGACCGGGTTGGGTGTGTCACAATAATTACAAACATATCTTTTCAACCGATCTGAAAGTTCAAAGCTTGCCCCAAGGTTATACGCTGTTTGATTGATAACTGTCCAGATCTCATCCCGTATCGATAAACTCTCAATATCTTGCGCAACATCATCAATTCTTCCTAATAACGACAGGGGATTACGGATGGTGCTTAGAGCAGTTTTCCCCAAACTGGCTGCAATTCCCATCCATGATTGTTTTCCAATCTGAACCATCACACCATCTTCAAATTTCTGAACAGATACTCCGATCGATGTTTGTCCACCGGAAGTAGCATTTAATATGGAAGCAATTTGAATGATTATGTTTTCCCCACTACCTATTTGTTGAACCCTATAATTACCTCTATTAAAATGTGCAAATAATGCTTTGGAGATATCTTCAGGCGTTATGTTTCCGTGAAAAGTTTTATATTCCATAATTATATTATAATCAAGCTACTCTTAAAAAAGAAATTATTGGAGAAAGTGTGATCAAGAAATTATCATTATTGGCTGGTATGATACTACTGATATCGTTATTTTATGATGTTCTGTCTGTAAACGCTTTTCCTCTACTCCAGTTGCCGACAGTTTCTGTACCCACTGTTACAGGTACGCCATCAGGTGTTATTATCACAGTTCGGCCGAGCCAAAATGAAGACTTTATCAATGTTCGATCAGGTCCCAGCACATTGTACCCTTCTATTGGCGTATTACTTGTTGGGCAAACAGCTCCCGCATTAGGGCGATCTCCTGGAGGAGAATGGATTCAGATAGAATATCCAGGTGTTGCAGGAGGAAAGGGGTGGGTATTCTCCGTTCTGGTAAGTCTTTCACCAGGACAATTGTCAATTATAGAACCGCCGCCTACGGTGACACCACAATTTACTGCCACGATTGATCCAACTTTAGCAGCTCAATTTGTGGTAACCCAACAACCAACGCGTTTACCTACTTTTACTGAACCAGCTCCACTAACTATACCAACCTATGTTGAAAACACCCCCAACCAATTACCAGGCGGAATTCCAATGGGAATGGTAATCGTAGTTTTGGGGGTAACCGGGATTTTGCTTACCCTATTTTCATTTATCAGAGTTCGATAAAGAAATTAAGTCTGGAAATATAATTTTAGATTTTTCATACAGGTAGCTCCAATCTTGTGACCTAAATCTTCCTGACAGAATTTGGTAGTTGCATTATATTCTTCGAGATAATTTTTAACCTCTATTGCTTTTTCAAATTCTACTAATGTATCCTGTGTTCCATGGGCGATGTAATAGTTATTGGAAGATAATGCCTTTGGTTTCAAAGTTGGAGGATTGGAAGGCAGGAATCCTGACAGCAAGGCAACTTTATGAAATTTATCTGGATGCAGAATACTTAAAACTGTACTGATCGCTGCTCCCTGACTAAATCCTATCAAATTAAATTTTTCATTAATCGTTTGTAAATTTAAACTTTGGAACAATTCTTGAATTGAAATAAATAATCCTGATGAAATTTTTGCATAATCATCAAACATTGGTTTTGCAATATTTCGAATATCAGCCCACGCATATTCATTTTCTCCTAATTGCAACGGACCTCTAGGAAAAATAATGATTGAATCATCAGGAATTGAAGAGGAAAAGATTGACATCGATTTCTCATTACCAGACCACCCGTGAATTAGACAATAGATGTGGGTAGAATGACTTTTCATAGGTTTTTTTATTCGGAAACAATAAGGATTTATATAAATATCAAAAATTTTATCTTCCATTTCAATCCTTCGCATAATTTTTATGTAGTGATCTGACGTTAATTCTAAATGTTATGTTAAAATCACGCTATGAGTGGAATAAAGATAATCGCAAAAAATAGAAAAGCAAGTTTTGAATATTTTCTTATGGAAAAATTTGAAGCTGGTATTGAACTTCAGGGAAGTGAAATTAAATCTATTCGAGCCGGACAGGTAAGTATTGGAGAAGCATTTATACAGATTGATAACCTTGAAGCATGGTTAATCAACTCGCATGTTGCCAAGTATGATGCTGCCAGTATTTTCAATCATGATCCAAAGCGCAAAAGGAAGTTATTGTTACACAAAAAAGAAATAAATCAAATTTGGAATGCAATTCGTCAAAAAGGATTAACAGTAGTTCCAACGATTTTGTATTTGAGCAATGGGAAAGCAAAAATTGAAATTGCCCTGGCAAAAGGTAAAAAGATGTATGACAAACGTGATAGTATCGCCAAACGTGATCAAGAAAGAGAAAATTCTCGAAGTAGAAAGATTACAGATTAAGAGCTAAATGATGCCATTGTGGTTAGCATTTTTTACTACGTTCATAATATCAATAATCTGGTTACGGTTTATTGATTATTTTGCCAGCAAAGGACTGATATCAAAAAAACTAAGTAGAAAAATTATTCACATTGGCACTGGTCCATTCTTTGTTCTTTGTTGGCTTTTTTTCCCTGAAGATCCATTTTCCCGATATTTAGCAGCGATTATTCCTTTATTAATCACTATTCAGTTCTTCATGATCGGGATTGGTGTGATCAAAGATCAGTCATCTGTTGATGCTATGTCCAGGACAGGTGATCCAAAAGAAATCCTCAAGGGTCCTTTTTTCTACGGTGTCGTATTTGTATTATTGACAATTCTTTTCTGGAGAGAGTCTCCGATTGGCTTAATTGCCCTGATGGTTCTGTGTGGTGGCGATGGCTTTGCCGATATTATCGGACGGAGAGTGCCTTCTTTTGCATTGAAATGGTCACCTACCAAATCAATAGCTGGAACCATTTCGATGTTTCTGGGTGGATTGATCTTCTCATCTATTCTGATTTTAATTTTTACTGAGGTGGGATTCTTAAATATTACTTTTAGGGAGAGTTTTCCTAAATTATTGTTACTTAATATTCTCGCAACAATTGTGGAATCGCTACCATTGAGAGATTGGGATAATGTAACCGTACCAGCAATTGTTGTGTTGGTAGGTTTAATTCTTTTTTAGAAGGAGTATAGATGATTTCAATTGATGGTCATCATCTGCTGATTGAAGAAATAGTCAGAGTCGCACGCAATTTTGAAAAAGTAAAAATTTCAGATTCCGGCATAGAAAATATAAAGAATTCGTATGTTTTAAAAAATACAATTATTGAGTCTAACAAAGCAGTGTATGGAATTAATACTGGATTTGGAATTTTTGCGAATAAACAAATAGCAAACAAGGAGTCTTCAAAACTAAGCAGAAACCTGATATTGAGTCACGCAGTCGGCACTGGTGATCCATTTCCTACAGAGATTGTACGAGCAGCCATGTTGGTTCGGGCAAATACTTTGACAAAAGGATTTTCTGGCGTTCGAATCGAGGTAGTGGAAACACTCGTAAATATGTTGAATTCAAATGTGATCCCAGAGGTACCTTCTCAGGGCTCATTGGGTTCTTCAGGTGATTTAGCGCCCTTATCCCATTTAGCGTTGGTTTTTACTACCGATGAAAAAGACCTGGAAGAAGATTCCGGTTATGCTTATTACCAGGGTCAAAAGTTGAGTGGTAAAGAAGCTATGAAGAGGTCTGGCATTCCAAGGCTCATACTTGGTTCAAAAGAGGGTCTGGCTATCAATAACGGGGCGACATTTTCAGCTGCAATTGCAGCACTAAGTTTATTTGACTCAAGATCATTAATCGATATTGCAGAAATGTCTTTAGCGATGAGCTTGGAGGCTATGTTGGGTTGCAGCTCGGCTTATGATCACCGAATTCATGCAGCCCGTGGTCAACTGGGTCAAATGGAAGTTGCTGATAATATACGTAAATATATTAAAAATTCGAATTTAATTAATTCTACTGATCGCGTTCAGGATGCTTATTCTCTGCGCTGTGCTCCACAGGTTCAGGGTGTGGCAAGAGACACACTTCAATTTATCTGGCAAATTATCAGTAGAGAAATAAATGCAGCTACAGATAATCCGTTGTTGTTCAATCCTGGAATTGCTCTGTCTGGAGGAAATTTCCATGGTGAACCCGTTGGGGTTGCCATGGATTTTCTTGGAATCGTTTTATCTGAAATAGCATCTATCTCAGAAAGACGTGTAAACCGCATGACGGACGAGAATCTAAATGCAGGACTTCCGCCCATGTTGGTCGATCACCCGGAAGCTGCTGGATTAAATTCAGGATTGATGATGCCACAATATACAGCAGCGAGCCTGGTGTTGGAGAATCAAACATTGGCACATCCTGATAGCGTTTTTTCAATTCCCACTTCTGCTGAACAGGAAGATCACAATGCAAATGCAATGAATGCATGTAAACATACTTTACAAATATTGAAAAATGTTCAGCATGTTTTATCCATTGAATTATATACAGCCGCAAGAGCAATTGACTTGAGATTACGTAAGTATCCGGATGGAAAACTGGGAGAAGGAACAAGCATAATATTCAAAATGATCAGAGAGGTAGTACCATATCAACCTGGTGATGCACTTTGGTGGCCAGAGATTGAAAAGGTAAAACAATTGGTTTTTACAGATAAGATTTCAAACGCTTTAGATTTTATAAAGAGTTGACAAGTAAACTTTTAGCGATTATCTTTTCACTATGTATTGGTTTTCGAAAAAATTTTCTAGAAGAGATTTCTTAAAAGGTGTAGTTGCCTTTGGGGGAGCGATGGCTTTATGTCCCTGGTTGGATGCAAATGCTCAAGCGACTAACTTTTCTGAATCAAATAAGTTGGGAAGGGTATGTAGTGGTTTAGTGAATATTAGATCCAAACCGTCAATCAAGGCTGAATCATTGGGTGTTCTTTATGAAGACGCTGTTGTTGTGTGGCTTAGAGAAGTCGTTGGTGAAATACCTGGGGGTATGATGAATGCAAGATGGGTCGAAACACCAGATGGATACATTTATGCACCATCATTACAACCTGTCAAGAATATTGAAAATTCAATCATGGAAAACCTACCAGAGACGAGCTTAGGAAAAGGATTTTGGGCTGAAGTTACGATACCTTATGTTGATTTGATTTTGAAAAACCCTCCTGCAAGATCTCCTTGGTTAAAAGAAGCGATAAATCCGCGATTGTATTATTCTCAGATAATATGGATTGATGATTTGAAAATCGGCACAGATGGAGAAAATTATTATCAAGTTAACGAAAGATATGGTTATGGAGATATTTTTTGGGCTAATGCAAAAGCATTCAGACCCTTATCAGAAAAAGATTTAGAACCAATTTCTCCAGATGTAGAAAATAAATTGGTGTACGTAGATGCTACCACTTCCAGGCAATACTTAACCTGTCTGGAAAATGGAGTCGAAGTTTATTATTGCCAAATCTCGTCCGGGGCAAAGTGGAATTCTGATGGGCAAATTGTTGAAAGCTGGGGTACTCCACCTGGTGTTCATCGGACTTGGAGAAAGCAAATATCGACTCATATGACAGGTGGAACGACTGGTGGTGGTTGGGACATCCCTGGAGTGGGTTGGACAATTTTATTTTCCGGAACAGGTGTTGCGATTCATTCCACCTTCTGGCATAACGATTACGGAACTCCCAGATCACATGGTTGTGTAAATGTAAAACCAGAAGATGCCCAATGGATATTTCGATGGACACTTCCGACCGTAACCATTGATCCAGGAGATTTCACTATCCCAATGCCAGGTGGAACACAAATAGATGTCAGAGAATTTTGAGGTGTAAATGGATTTAACGTTAGGGTTAGCATTCTTAGCAGGTTTAGCATCGTTCTTATCTCCCTGTGTGTTTTCGTTGGTACCAGCATATATCAGCTATCTGAGTGGACGTTCTCTTGCAGTTCTTAAATCTTCAGAATCGCAGCAGTTCAGGTGGGAGACCTTCACCCATGGTATCGCCTTTGTATTAGGGTTCAGCCTGGTTTTTATTTCGCTGGGTGCTACGGCTTCAGCGCTTGGTGGTCTGTTGTATAATTTACGCTGGCTGTTAGCCAAAATTGGTGGTCTGATTGTGATTGTATTTGGTTTGCATATGACGGGGATTTTACGGATTCCGTTTTTAGAATATGATTTGCGAATTCAAAATAAATCCCAACAAAACAGGTCATATTTCTCGTCTGGGTTAATGGGCATATTCTTTTCCGCAGGATGGTCGCCTTGTGTAGGTCCTGTTTTAGGAGCCATCCTCACATTAGCCGTCGGCGGTAGCTCCATTCTTGAGGGTGTGAAATTGTTAACTGCATATTCCGCAGGATTGGCAATTCCGTTTCTTCTAGCAGCGTTAGGAATTGGATGGGTTGTCAATATTATTCAAAAGTACAGCAAGTCCATGCGATATGTTGAAATTATTATGGGTGTAATTTTAATCGTCATTGGTACCATGTTATTTTTTGGAACTTTAGAAACATTGAATAGATTTGGTTTTTTTGTTGACTTTGGTCTTTAGGTTAATTTGGAGAGAAGATTGATAAATGTCATTGCTTATGTAAAAAACATTGAACAACATCATCAAATTACTGAAAAGTTGGAAAAAATCAAAACGGAGATTGAATTCAATTTTCAAATTATCGATATTTCTGACTCTGAGGATTTGATTAAAAAATATGCAGAAATTTCACCTTACATAAAGGTCGGTCCGTACACTTTATCTAGAGAAATTTTGGAATCCAATTTAAGGATGACTATTCTGGCTGCTAAGGATCGAAAAAGACAATTGACGGAAGTGGGTGATGATCAATATCAGCAGAGGATTGAAGCAGGAAGAAAAATAACAAATTTAGATAAAGTATCATTGTGGTTATCTAAAAGCTATATTTGGTTAATGATTTTCTTTTTATCCCTCTATGTTGGGTTACCTTTTTTGGCTCCATACTTATTAAAAACTGGTGCAGAATTACCTGCAAATATTATTTACACCATTTATAAACCACTTTGTCACCAATTAGCATTCAGATCCTGGTTTATATTTGGAGAACAAGCTTATTACCCTCGATCTACAGCAGGTATTGAAGGAGTGATTACCTACGAAGAAATATCAAACCAATCAGTTATCAATATTCGTGAAGCCCAAAAATTTAAAGGCAATGATTTTACAGGGTATAAAGTTGCTTTGTGTCAACGTGATGTAGCGATTTACGCAAGTATGTTATTTTTTGGTTTACTTTTTGTTTTATCAGGTAGAAGGATAAAATCAATCAAATGGTACATTTGGGTTCTCATCGCTCTTGTGCCCATTGGATTTGATGGTGTTTCTCAATTACCAGGATTGGCGAGTTCATTGCCGGATTGGTTACCTGTACGTGAGAGTAATCCAACCTTGAGAACTATTACAGGTTCATTATTTGGTTTTTTTACTGCCTGGTATTTATTTCCATTGATTGAAGAAAGTATGGTCGAAACCAGAACAATCATCACTGAAAAAATGAAATACATTAAATCATTGGGACAATAATTTATGATCTCTCATAATTTTGGGAACCTGAGATATTTCACGTTCGAAAGTTTTCCTCATGAAAAAATCAGCCATGGAATTTTTACACGATTAGGTGGAATCAGTCCTGATTCATTTTCAAGCTTAAATGTGGGGGAATCAGCAGGTGACTCACGAGATAATGTAGTAGAAAACCGTAAAAGAATTTTTCAAGTCTTTGATCAATCAGTTGATTCTATCTTCGATGTCTGGCAAATACATAGTGATAAAGTGAAATTTACGAATTTACCGAGGAAATCAGGAACAAGACATGAACAAGCGGATGCTATATTGACGGACTCCAAAGAAGTCTCATTGTTCATGCAATTTGCAGATTGTGTGCCGATTCTGATTTATGATCCTAAAAACAACATTATTGGGATTGTACATGCAGGATGGCAGGGAACTGTCAAAAGGATTGTCCAAAATGCAGTGAAGTATATGACGGACAGGTTTTCGAGTGATCCTGAAGAAATTCTTGCTGGAATTGGACCTTCGATTGGTCCTGATCATTATGAAGTTGGAAAGAACGTATTTATTGAAGTTGATGATAAATTATGTGATATTCGGTCTGAAGTGTTAATTACAAAAAATGGCAAAACATATTTTGATTTATGGAAATCAAATGAATTGTTATTACTCCAATCTGGTGTAAAAAAAATTGAGGTTGCAGGCATTTGTACGGCCTGTAATTTGGATGAGTGGTATTCTTATCGGTTAGAAGGCCAAAAATCTGGCAGATTTGGCGTATTTATGAGTTTAAAGTAGGGTTTATGGATCTCACTATCGACAGAAATTTTAAGAAAGTTATGGATGATATTGATTCTTATTGTAATTTGTTCAATAGGGAAAGGGAATCAGTAAAACTTATCGTTGTCACGAAAAGTCAACCGAGTGAGAAGATCGATCAGGTTATTGCGGCAGGCGCTCGATACCTGGGTGAAAACTATCCGGAAGAAACCAGTGAAAAGAAAAGTAATTTAATCAATTTGCCTGAAGATCTAGAGTGGCATATGATTGGACACCTTCAAAGCAGGAAATCACAACTTGTGATCAATGAATTCACCATGATGCACTCTTTGGATAGTGTAAAACTCGCAAAACGCTTAGATCGTCAATTAAAAGCTGAAGACAAAAAATTTCCTGTGCTACTTCAATTTAACGTTGGTGGTGAAGATAGTAAATTTGGTTGGAATGCCTCAGATAAAAAAAACTGGTCATCAGTAATTAGTGAAGTGGCAGAAGTGGTTAATTGCTCTAATTTGGTTATTGAAGGATTAATGACAATGCCTCCTTTTACGTCAAATGAAGCAGAATCCCGGATTTATTTTAAGAAATTACGGGAACTAGGTCAGTATTTACAATCTGAATTTCCTGAACTATACATCAAAGAATACTCTATGGGTACGAGTCATGATTTTAAAATGGCGATTGCTGAAGGTGCGACAATGATAAGAATAGGCACAGCCATTATGGGATCCAGAGAAAAATAAAAAATGAGGGAAGAATGTTTGATTTTTTAATTGTATTGGTAAGAATTGCAGCAAATATATTTTCTTTATTGGTTATTGCCAAAGTTTTATTAAGTTATTTTTTGTCTCCATATCATCCAATCAGACAAATCATCGATCAACTTATTGAACCTTTATTAGCACCTATTCGCAATAGAATGCCAATGGTTGGCATGTTAGATTTTAGCCCTATTGTTTTGTTGATTGGAATTCAAATACTCGAATTTTTGTTAGTAACAATTATTGCATCTTTGTAAAAGGTAATTTGAAAAATTAGGGATTAAATTAATTACTCATATCCCATGGAATTTTTGAATTTTTATCAAATATAAAGTAATAAATATCTGGTTAATTAATGTTTGATCAGGTGATTTAGTGGCAATATCAATCATCTTTGATATAGTTTCCTGGTTGGCATCCTGTATGGAATACTCTATTCCCTTAAAAATATCTTTCTTATTTTGGGACTCCAAAGCTAGTAATAATATTGGGGCAACCGATTGATCAATGGAGACTCCCAGGTTCTGATGACCAGCAAATTCGATTAACCAGGGTGTTTCACTTATGGGTAATTTTCGATCAGGTATGCATGGATTCTCAGATTCTAAATATTCCAGTGCCTGGGTGGCTGCATTTCTTACAACCCATTGGCTATCCTGGATCATTAAATTCTTTAAGGTTTGGATTGCCCATAAATTATTTAATTTCACCAATCCATTAATTGCCGATCTTCTGACTACTATGTCATCCATGGTTACAGCTTCTTGCAAAATATCAGTGCCATTGGTTGGATTGAAAGCCAGGCATTCTGCAACGAGTTGTCTGACTTTCTCTTCACCATTTAATAAAATTCTTGCAAGTTCGTGAACTGCATTTTCTTCCTCGAAAGTAGATAACGCAAGGCAAATATTTTTTTGAAATTTAGCTGGAGCTTTTTGTGATAATGAAATAAGGTCAGCGATAAAGGAATTGTCCCGACTCGAACAGCTGATTGCATAGAATGCCAACTCTTTCAGGGAATTATCATTGTGTGATAACAATTGCCGGAAAAAGATCGGTAAGCTATTGTCGTTTGAATATACTAATCCTGCTATGGCTCTTATCCGCACAGCAAATTTTGCGTTATTGTCCTGAATTATTTTTACCAATTGCTTTATGTAATTTACGCGCCAAGTCAAATTCTTGTTTGTAATTTTCAGCCAGGTACTGATGCTTAGAAAATTAATAGGGAATTCAGATATTTCTTCAGATATGTATGTTGTCAACCATTCAGAATTTGAATCCTGAGCTGAACAGAAACCCAAATAGGCGTAATTTGCAGGCCATTGAAGATCATTTTGATTCAAATCCGAAATGAGACTTTTATTTTGGGACAAACTAGCAAAATAACCAATTAAATCAGAATGTGAGAAAATGAATTTACCAGTACTTGTTGGTTGAATTAGTTCTGATTGGACTAATTTATTAAACCCTTCGCCTTTAGAATCGGATGCATTGATAAAACAGCTTTTGTTCTTGATCAAACCATTTGCCAAAGTGATTGCTAAATCATACGCTTCTTTGTTGGGAATAATTCTTTTTGAGTAAGTCTGAAGCATATCCAGAACACTTGGTCCACACAAGTCGCCAGCCAGGGCTCCCCAAATATGTAAAGTGTACTCAAGTGGAGTTAGTGGCCGAAGGTTCGTAGAGGCCCAATTCATGATCAATGGATTCGATGTAATAATATCGTCGAATTGATTGTTTTTTAATATTTCTTGTTTCCAAAGTTGATTCCAATTTAAATAAAAATGGACTATCTGTTGATTAGACCAGGCAGACAAAAATAATGGTGAGAAGTTTAATTTCAGCAATTCACCCAGATAAGAAGCTGTTGATGAAATAATTATTTGAAGCTCGGGGTAAATTTGTTTTATTTTCTTGATATATTCGACATAATTATCAAATTCAATTGTGGGTAATTCATCCAGTGCATCAATAATCAAAATAGCTTTATTTTCTTCAATGTATTCTTGGAAAAATTTTACAAGTCTGGGGAGAACTGTTGTTGGAAGTTTGGAGGACAGTGCCTTGTAGAGCATATCAAAAATTGATTGTTCTGGCTGAATTAAAACATCTGTATCATGGACATTTATATACAGAGGGATTTTCGAAGATAATAATCCACATTTTGGATCATTTCGCGCCAGACATGAAACCAGATAGGCTAACGCTACAGTTTTGCCTGATCCTGGCATTCCACAAATAACCAAATCAGCATTTTTTTGTCCAGCATCCGTTATGGAAATTCTAGGGACATTAAAATTTCTGCTAAGTAGAGGAAAATCTGGCGTAAATGGGACTGTTGAAGCTATTTCACTTTCAAAGTATACATTTTCATCTTCTTGATTCGTCTTGGGCTGAGCGAGTAGCAATGGCTCGACAATGATTTCATCCAGGAAAAATAAGCTTTTCGCTACATGATTAGATTGCGCTCTTGAGTAAGCTTCATTTTTTATCGCATTTTGGATCCCTGATGTGTGTTGTGATTTAAGATTCTTTATTAATTTTTGAATATTCGATTTTATATCGGGTATCCAGATTTTAAATTTAGAAATCACAAACCAAAGTATTGTGGCACTCAGGAAACCTAAGAAAAAAGAGATCTTTTCAAGTTGAAAATTATTGAGCCAGTTGAACATTTAGATCATCCACAATACAAAAATCGTTTACAAACCGGGCAGAAAATCTCGTCAGCATTACTTTTGGCTTTTTGAACTTCCATGGGGGGAAGTCCGTTTCCGCACATTGAGCATGCATTGTCAACAATTAATGAAACGGCAATTTTATTCTTCGATTTTCGTAATTTTTCATAAGTGCCCAAGAATTCATCCTCAATTTGGGTTAAGATGGGGCTCTTTTCAATGGTCAGTTTGTTATTCGATTTTTCAATTTCTTCAATCTCTCTGAGGAGAATTTCATTTTGAGCATTTTTTTCTTTTGTTAAGGATTCCAATGATTGTTTATTAATCGATGTTTGATCATCCAATTCCTCAATGGAAAACATAATCTCTAATTGTTGCTCATCCAAAACTGATAATCTTTTCTTTAATGAATCGATTTCGATATTCACATTTTGTAACTCTTTCGGATTTTTGATTGTTCCGTCATATAGTGACTGTTCGCTTTTTTTGGTTTTTTCCTGAATGATTTGCGCTTCCCCTGAAATTTTATTTAATTTTTGTTGCCAGGTTTTCTTTTCTGATTGAATTATGGAGATAGCCTGTTCAAATTTTTTTATATCATCAGAATAAGAAATAATTCCTCTGATTTCCGATAATCTCTTCTCATTCTTATCGAGTTCGAGATCGAGTAATTGTAGTTGGTAAAGAAATGTTCTTTGATTCATATTAGGGATTATAGAATGTGATGGGTGTAAAGGCAAGCAAACCAGACTATGATAAGTTTGTGCTTTCTTTTTGCTTGCTGTATACTTCGAAATGATGAAAAAATGGAAACTTTTCGTTCTGGTTATCTGGCTTTTTTTCTTATTATTTCCCGTAATATTTGGCTATAGTCAATCAAATAATGGGCTTGTTTTTTCTGGATTAATTTTTAATCCTATCGATGGGTATAGCTATTTTGCAAAAATGCAACAAGGAGAAGCAGGAGCCTGGACTTTTGATTTGCCCTATTCACCTGAATCAAATAATGATGTTTATATTTTTACACTTTACGCATTATTCGGGCACATTTCAAGAATATCAGGTTTGTGTATTCCGTTTATTTATCATTTTTTTAGAATATTATTTTCGATCCTGTTATTTTTTTCCTTGCAGGATTTATTGAGTATTTTCTTCAAAAAAGAAGATTTATATTACAAAGGTGCATTTATATCATTGCTGTTTGGTGGGGGCTTGGGATGGATTTATTTTCTATCAGGTGAATTGCCAATTGATTTTTGGGTAGCAGAATCATTTGTTTTCCTGTCATCATTTTCAAATCCACATTTTGTTTTATCTTTATTACTCATGTCAATTTTCTTGACTTTTATCATCCGCAATCAACATGGGGTAAAGTTCCCAATAATTATTTTTTTTCTCAGTGTGATTCTTGCCAGTATCTCGCCGTTTGCAGCAATTATGATAGGGATTATTTTTGGGATTAATATAATTTTGCATAGGGAATTTACTAAAGAAAAAATCATAAATCTGGTTGTGTTTGGTATTCCAACTGGTGCGATTGGATTTTATCAATATTTAACCATCCGAAATGATCCAGTTCTTAATAATTGGAATTTACAAAATGTCACGCAAACTCCTTCAATCATTAACTTATTATTTTCATTTTCCCCATTTATCATTGGCATTTTATTTCTCTTTATAAAATTATGGAAGAAGAAAATAATCTTAGAAAAATCTACATATTTATTGCTTTTCTGGATAATATTCGCTTTATTCATGGCTTTTATTCCTTTTAATCTTCAAAGACGATTCCTGGTTGGCATATATTTACCTGTGGTGATTGTCTTTTGGAATTTACTGAGAGGATATTTTTCAGCAAATCAAAAGAAAAAATTAAAATTAACCATTTTTGTTTTAATTGGATTGGTCATACCATCCAATTTATTGCTATTCTCAGGAAGTGTGAACGCTATCAAAAATCACGATCCAATATTTTTTGTAAATGAGAAAGTTGTCGAAGCCATTGAGTGGCTCGAAAGCAATGCTGAAGAAGAATCTGTTATATTAGCGAATGAAGAAAATGGACTGATTATTCCTGCTTTGGCAAGATTCAAAGTGGTCTATGGTCATCCCTTTGAAAGTATCAATGCCGAGGAGACCAGAATTTTTGTGAGTGATTTCTGGATGAATAAATTATCTGATGAACAATCCAGGAATTCCTTAGAAACAAATAATGTTGACTTTATTTTCTGTGAGTATGCAAATAATATTAATAATTGTCCTGCGACCACACAATCTCTTGAAATTATTTACAATGCAGGTAATATTGCCATTTTTCAGGTAGAAAATTGAAATCAAAAAAGCATTTACTTATTTTGTTTATTATTTTTTTGATAGGCAATATCAATATCTTGCTTAATATCAATGATTTTATATATCTGGGAAGTTCCCAATATTCTGATATCCCCATAACCCATTACTCAAATCTCATGTTTATCCAAAAAAGTATCCAGGAACATCATCAAATACCACTCTGGTCAAACCTTATTTTTTCTGGATATCCTTTTGCTGCCAATCCTCTCTCGGGATTATGGTACTTTCCCGGCTGGTTAGCACTGTTATTTCCTTTACCGGTTGGAATCAACATAACACTCTTATTGCATTTACTGATCGGGTTTTATGGCATGTATTTTTTCCTGCAAAGCCTGAATATTTCCAACAATGGATCAATTTTGGGAAGTATCGCCTTTGTATTTTCAGCAAAAATTTATGCACATATTGGGGCAGGACATCTTTCATTGATTTATGCGATTTCCTGGACACCCTGGTTGCTTTTTATTACAAATAAATATAAAGTGGGGGATACACCATTAAAATACAACTTGTTGAGCGGGTTATTCTGGGGGTTAATTTTAATAGCTGATCTGCGATGGTCAATTCCTGCTTTCTTGATATGGTTTGTTTTACTCATGGAAAAAAAGATTAATTTTCAGAATCAAATGAAATTTATTGCCATCTCATTAGGCATCGGTCTGCTATCTTCGATGACAACCTGGCTGCCGTTATTTCAATTTTTAAGTCTTTCTAACAGATCGGGATTATCACCGAGCGAGCAAATGATTTACTCCATGTCGCTTGTTGATTTTCTAAATTTATTATTTCCATTTTTTGAAGGGGGTGCAGAAACCAGAGTATATCCTGGCGCAGTGGTAGTTTTATTGTCAGTCCTGGGCATATTTTTGCATAAAAACAACCACCTTATCCGCAAGTGGTACGTGTTAGCTTTAATATCTTTAATTTTGTCATTTGGGGAAAATATACCGGGCATGAATTTGATTTACACGATTCCTGGTTTTTCTCTAATGAGGGTACCAGCAAGATTTCTTTTCCCATTCCTTTTTGCACTTTCTATTATTTCAGCAATGGTGTTGGACGCGATTGGTATTGGCCTAAAAAATTATTCATTTAATAGAGTATTTTTTCTTTCGCCGATAATCATTTTTGTTATCTTATTTTCATTGGGTTCGTTTCACATGACGAAGGAATTGACCATTAATTTTGCCTGGTCTGTTATTGTTTTTTCATCAGGTTTTATACTGATTATCCTTCTTCAAAAACACACATTCACACACAAGACTTTAATAATCTCATCTAGTTTATTGGCACTTTTTGTGATCGATTTATTCTTTGTGAATTATTCCAGTTTGAGATTTACTTCGAATGTTGTTGTGTTGAATAAAAATCCTGAATTATTGACAAAACTGTCGGATATTTCTCAAAATTTTCGTGTATACACCCCATCTTATAGCATTTCACAAGAACAAGGATCATTTTGGAGCATCCATCAGGTGAATGGTGTTGATCCGCTACAATTGCAACAATACGTAAATTATTTCGAGCAGGTTTCTGATATTTCAGTTGACAAATATTCCGTTACTTTACCACCGTTCGAAAATGGAAATCCAGAATTGGATAATTATGGAATATGTCCCAATAGAGAAAAATTACAGGAACTAAACACATTATTTGTTGTCTCAGCTTTTGAGCTACTTGACTGTAATTTAGGGACTTCCGAACTCATTTCAAATCAGTATGTTTATGAAATTGCGATAGAGGATAATTATCTTAGATTTCAAGATTGTCCGAAGTCGGAAAACCAATACTCAATTTTAAAATATTCTCCAAATGAGATCGTTTTAGATATTGAAAGTTGTGGAGGAATTCTTCAAATTAGCGAGATCAACTATCCTGGCTGGAAAATTTTTATTGATGAGCAACAAGTTGCTATTGAAAGTAAATCACTTTTCCGGTCAGTGAGTGTTCCCGAGGGTCAACATAAACTTCGAATGGTTTTCATACCAAATATCATTTTTGTTGGTCTGGTTGTACAGAGCTTAACCTGGTTTATTTCAATTTTTTACATTTTATTTGTCTGCAAGAATGATAATGAAGCATAAATTACGTGAAAATAAATGGCTAATCATCTTTTCAATATTCGTGATTGTTGTTACGAGTATCCCTTACTGGTTGGGTTTTACTAATGAAAATGATCTCTACAAATTTAGTGGTTTTATTATCGGTGTCGGAGATGGAAATTCGTATCTTGCTAAAATGATGATTGGCGCGAGTGGTGATTGGTTATTTACCACCCCTTATACAGCGTATCCACAAATGAAGTTCTTTGCATTTTTCCCTTATATATTACTAGGCAAACTATCTAGTCATCCTTCTCAGACAATTCAATTAATTGGATTATTCCACCTATTTCGATGGGCAGGAATCATTTTTCTAATCTTTGAAACATTTCATTTTAGTTTACTCTTCGTAAAGGATCGAAAATTTTCTTTATTAGTTACTATTCTATTAATTTTTGGGGGAGGTTTAGGCTGGTTAGGAATTCTTTTCCCCGGGTTAATTAATCACCGAATGCCACTTGAATTTTATTCGCCAGAAACATTTGGTTATTTATCGGTATTCAGCCTTCCACATTTATTATTTGCGAGGGCGTTTCTTTACAAATCGTTCAGAACCTTGTTGGTACTGGATTCGGCTGCAAGGTTTTCGCAAAAATCATTGTTGAGAAGCGGTTTTTCATTATTCTTAAGTGGTATTTTTCAACCAATAAACCTTATTATTGGTTGGTTTATTGTAGGAATCTACTTTCTGGTTAGAACGATTAAAGAAAAAAGCGTATCGGTTTACATAAAAAAATTCATTTTCTGGATTATCCCTTCTGCACCGCTATTTTTTTATAATTTTTTTTCATTCTTATTTGATCCTTATTTATCAGCCTGGCAGGACCAGAACCGTATCATTTCTCCCCCCGTAATTGATTACCTGTTTGCTTATGGATTTGGATTATTCTTCTGGTTCCTGGTATACAAAAAAGGTTTGATGAAAAAGATTAATCTCACATTGTTTATAAATATCTGGATCATCTTAATTCCAGTCCTGGCATACTTTCCAATCAATATACAACGAAGATTGACAGAAGGTGTCTGGTTGGCTTTTTGTATTTATATAGGGATTTTTATAATGAATAACAAAAATTTAATTGTAAAGATTTTAATATTTACATTGGTAATTCTACCAACCTTGATTTTTTCTGTTGGTTCATTTCAAGCAATACAAAAAGTAGCTTCGCCGATTTTTTCACCTACATCCATCATGGATGTAGGTAATTATCTGCGTGCTGAGGTTGATGTCGGGGATACAATTCTTGCACCTTTTGATGAAAGCAATGTGTTGCCTGTTTATGTTCCTATAAGAGTCATCACTGGTCATGGACCTGAGAGTAAAAACCTGAGTGTAATTTCCGAAAAATTGGACCGTTTTTATCAAGGGAATCTTAACCAAGTCGAAACTCAGGATTTCATTCAGCCATTTGATATAAAATTTATAATTGTTCCTAATAATCTTGATGCCTCAAAAGTAATGAGGCAATTTGCTCCTCATCAAATCAAATCTGTTTACAAAAATACAGATTATCTGGTGTTAAAAATTAATGATAAATAGATTATTGCGGTTGAGAGAAACAAAAAAAAATGAAATAATTTTATTTTTGATTGTCTTCATGCCATTTCTGGTTCTCTTGCTTTATGGTAGGGTTATTTTCTGGGGAACAACTTCTTTACAGTTTATTCCCTGGTACCAATTCTTTTTCGACACCTTAATAAATGGGGATTTTCCATTATGGAACCCTTATAACGGGATGGGAGTCCCCTTTATTGCAAATCACCAATCAGCTGTTTTTTATCCATTAAACTGGGTATTATTGATTTTTTATTTGGTGGGTAAAATTGAGGGTTTAACTGTTGGTGTAACATTACTCATTCCTCTCCATTTGTTTATTAGCGGATTGGGGATTATGAGAATCCTTGAAAAATTTGGAATCAGCAAATTTCCTCAACTGATGGGTGGAATGGTTTTTGCTTATAGCGGATATATTCTCACACGATTGAGTTTCATAAGTATGGTGTGGACTTATGCATGGTTGCCTTGGATAATTTTTATGTGTATGCAACTGAAACCAATTACTAATCAGGGATCTTTGAAAAAATTTATATATTTAAGTATCTTCCTGTCACTACAATTGCTCGGGGGGCACGCTCAAACTTCATACTACACAATTATGCTTGGTGGAGTTGTTGTTCTTTTTTATAATTTCGACACTTTTTATACTCAAATAAAGAAAATCTTCGTATATATATCTGCATCTATTCTTTCCATCATGGTTTCCGCTGTTCAAATATTCCCAACCGCGGAATTCTTAATGGAATCCCAACGCAGCACTGAAGTAAGTTATGAATTTGCGGTCAGCCTCTCCTTATGGCCAGCCAGATTATTGACAATTTTGTTTGGAAATTTTTGGGGGAATCCAAATTATGGGCGTTTCCTGAGTGGTGGGAATTTCTGGGAAGAAAATTTGTATGCAGGTGTATTTCCAGTTATCACGTTAATCATCCTTTTCTGGGTCTTGTTTTGGAAGACGAGAAAGAACCAGATATCCACTAATCAGACAAAGATTATTACTTTTTTATTTGCGATCCTTGTTTTTTCCATTTTATTTTCTTTTGGTAAATTCTTCCCTTTATTTCCATTTCTATATAAAAATATTCCAACATTTTCACTTTTTCAAGCGCCGGTCCGATTCCTGATCATTTATTTTTTCACATTCAGTCTATTATTTGGTTTTGGAGTGGATGTCTGGATATTATCAAAATTCAATCATAAAAAAACGATTATCATTTTGGTTGTTTTTGGTACTTTATTTTTTTTCTCTTTGTATGGAAAGATATTTCAACAAACAATTCCTGATGCTCTCATAAATAGTATATTGATAGGAAGTATTCTAGGTTTGTTTTTTGGTTTTCTCACTCTTTCTAAAGACAAATATTGGATTAATTTATCCGTGACAAAATTGATATTCGGCGTTGTAATGGTTGGAGATCTTCTCTTCCATAATTTTTTATGGGAGAACTTTCAACCGGTAAATATTTTTTCATCAATCAATCAAAAACAAGTATATTCCGAGTTTGAACGTGTATTTGTTCGTGATGAGGATGAAAAATTTTTGAAATTCAATGTATTCTTTCGTCCAGATCGATTACAACCCCTGGTTGATTATGAACAAATCCCCCCTGATTTTATCCCAGAGACAAATTTACTAAATAATCGCTATGCAATGATCAATAATTTTGATCCTCTGCAACCCGAAAAATATACAAAATTGTGGAATTGGTTAAATGGTTTGTCTATGGATGAACAAATTACAATTAGTTCCATGGTTGGAGGAAACAGGATCGTTGAAATTAATCCCAAGGAAATAGATTTCATAACCGAAGAAATAATTAACGCAAAAACTCTTGTCCAATGGTATGGTTGTGAAAAGTATGCTGATGAAAAAGATACACTGACGTCTTTATTAGCTTACGAAATTAGGGATCCAGAAAATCGATGTGTTTTGATTAATCATTTGTCGAGTGTAATTTCTTCTGAAGAACTTAATTTTGAATCAATTCAAATCAATTTTTCAATGCCATCAGTAAACTCTATTGTAATAAATTACACCTCTGACAAAACTGGATGGATTGTGGTTCGTCAAAATTGGTTTCCTGGATGGAAAGCCATTTTGGATGCTGAAGAAGAGTTGACAATTGAAAATGTTGATTACTTATTTCAGGGAGTTATTGTGCCTGAGGGGAAACATTCTATCGAATTCAAATATAAACCTAAATCTTTCTCAACAGGTTTATTACTTTCCATCATAAGTGTTATATTGATATTAATTAGTCAAATAAGTTATTCATTGTATAGAAAATCCAAAAGGAAGTAGGTATCTTCAACACATATGTTGTAATTGAGGAGATAGATGTCCATGGAGTCCGCTGAAACAAATAATGTAAAAGATTTTTATGAAAGATTACTCAAAAATTTAAAAGGTGTAATCATAGGAAAAGATGAAGTACTTGACCTTGTGGTAATTACTCTGCTAAGCCAAGGACATTTACTCATTGACGATGTTCCTGGTGTGGGAAAAACAATGTTAGCGAAAAGTCTCGCTAAGTCGCTGGGTTGTTCCTTTAATCGAATACAGTTCACACCGGATATGTTGCCCAGTGATGTTACAGGCGTTTCCATTTATAATCAAAATTCTCGCGATTTCGAATTTCGGGCTGGCCCGATCATTACCCAAATCGTGTTGGCGGATGAGATTAATCGTGCGACACCAAAGACACAATCTGCACTCCTCGAATCTATGGAAGAGCGACAAGTTACTGTGGATGGGATAACTCATCAAATACCTCAACCATTTATGGTCTTGGCCACCCAAAATCCAATAGAATACGAAGGCACTTTCCCGTTACCTGAAGCACAATTAGACCGGTTTTTAATGAGAATTAGAATTGGGTACCCCACATTTTTCAATGAAATTGAAATACTCGAACTTCAACAATTAAAACACCCCATTGAGAATATAAAAACTGTTATCAGCAGTACAGAAATTATTGATATGCAGAACGCTATTAAGCATGTTTATGTTTCATCTGCTGTCAAACGGTATATTGTTGAACTTACACGAGCTACAAGGGATCATAATGATGTCTACCTGGGAGCCAGCCCAAGAGGGAGTTTAGGACTCTTTAGAGTGAGTCAGGCAAAAGCTGCTTCTGTGGGAAGAGATTTTGTTTTGCCAGATGACGTAAAAGGATTAGCAAAATTTGTGCTAGGTCATCGTATGGTCATTAATCCATCAGCTCGCTTGAAAAATTTAACTGCTGATCAAATTATTGGGGAAGTTTTATTACAAGTGAGTGTTCCAGGTGGAGATTTCCGAGGAAATTGATCCTGAATGCGTGTTAGAAAAGTGTTTTGGTTTGCTATCGTTATCATAGCATTTTCTATTTTCATGACCTGGTTTACAGGTATTTACTCATCCTTTCCAGATTCAAGAGATATTTTCATCCGTTTATCTGTATTAAGTGGGCTTTTTCTGATTATAAATTGGTTTTGGACATACATTTCGGTTCGGAAAATTACAATCACCCGGAATCAACGACTTTTAAGATACCAGGTTGGAAATGTGTTTGAAGAAGAATTCGAATTAATCAATCCTGTTCGATATGCCAGATTGTGGATTGAAGTGGTGGATCTGAGCAATTTACCTGGAAAATCAGGCTCAAAGGTGTTGTCTGGAATCGGAGGAAAGAAAAATCGTTATTACAATTCACGCAATATTCTATCAAAACGAGGTTCTTTTATCCTAGGACCAACTTTATTGAGATCAGGTGACCCATTTGGTATGTTTCTATCTGAAAGATTAATTCCTTCAGATAAGCAATTAATCGTTTTACCGTATATTGATAATATTAACCGATTCATAGAACCTCCTGGCTTTATTCAAGGTGGAAGAGCAATTCGCCAAAAGAGTTTAGAAGCTACTTCGTTTGCCTCAGGTGTTAGAGAATATCAACCCGGTGACCCTTTAAATCGGATTCATTGGAAGAGCAGCGCACGGAGGGACAAGTTTATGGTAAAAGAGTTTGACCAGGATCCGCAAGGTGATATTTGGATCATCATTGATGCGGATGCAGAGAGCAATTTCCATGAATTAATAGATTCTGATGATCAGTTTGCAGATACATTTTGGGCTTTAAAGAAAAAATCAGCTTTCAAGTTGCCTAAAAGTACATTTGAATATGCAATTAGTATCTCAGCTTCACTGGCTTCTTATTACATTGATGCTGAAAAAGCTGTAGGAATTGGATGTGCAGATTCAGTTATGACTGTCATACCAACAGAAAAAGGGAGCAGACAACTGGGTAAGATTCTAGAAACCATGGCATTTTTCGAAGGTAGAGGAAGGATGCCCATTAATGAAGTCATTGAATCTTTAAGCACACAGATCGCTCGTGGAAGCACCGTTGCCTTTGTCACACCAGCAAAACCTACAAATATTCAATTATGTTTTGAAATTCTCATGAGGAAAAAATTAAAACCTATCGTAATACAAATTAATAGAGAAACATTTGTAGCAGATTCAGAAACTCAAAACGAATTGGAATTTACCAATTTCCCAGGGGTTATGATCAATTATGGAGATTCTATATCTGCAGCGCTGGAATCTATTTGGTAGTACTAAAAAAAGATGATAAAAAGATTATTGTTCAGAATAATTAATGATTTTTTTCTGATCCAGGATCCTCCAATAATAATTCGATAGCATGTGGCAGAACTGGCAATAAGAATTCCAGGCATTCCCTGGCAGCTTTTGGACTGCCTGGTAAATTAATAATCAAAGATTGATTTTTTATTCCTGAAACCGCTCTGGAGAGGGTTGCATGTGGTGTAAATTGAAAGCTCTTGTACCGCAAGTATTCGGAAATGCCAGGAGTTTCTTTTTCAATGATTGCCAAAGTGGCTTCTGGTGTAATATCGCGTGGAGCGAAGCCAGTTCCTCCAGTTGTGAATATCAAAGGGATTTTCTCTTCGGCCCATTTTGACAAAATTGTCACGATATGATCCATTTCATCTGGAACAATCTGATAATCGTGAATTAAAAAATTATTTTCTTTTAAGAAATCAATAATTGTAGGGCCAGATTTATCTTCGCGTTCCCCTCGAAAAGATCGATCAGAGACAGTCAAAATGTTTACAGAAATATTATTAGTCTTCATCATCTAATTCGCCCGCGATGGTTTTCCATTCTCCGTGCAGTCCATTTGCATTCACACCATAAAAGAAGCGTAATTTGTTACCTTCCTTGTAAATCAGATCATAATTTGTGTTATTTCTTGCTTTGTATTTTCTCAATAAACCAAAATTTCCGTACCATTTTACAGAGTTATTTATTTGATTATCTTTTTTATCGAGATAACTTCTGATAGCGTATTGCCATAATCTTCTCGCTGATTTTTGAGTTACATTGGTGACAACATTCCCATTTCTCAAATCTTTAATTGCAAAATATAAAGTTCCTTTTCTTTCTTCGGGAGGAAACAACTCGATTCCAGTCTTCGGTTCAATGGCAACAACAACCTCATCTTGAAAATCAGCCGTTTTTTCAGCTGACATAGTTACTTCATCCATTCCTGTAGATAATTGCATTAAACTACGGCTTTTACCCCTTAGAACAAGGCCTACTATCTCATCACGGACTGCCAGGTTTGTTTCATTCTCTTCACGGATATAAATTTTATAATCATCCAGCGCATAAGGCGCATCATCCCCCCTTGGAATTAATATTCGAATAATATTTTTCTTTTTAAATTCATGAATATCAAATTCACATTGGATGGGGGGGCTGATCCGATTTGAGATTTCATTTTCTAATGATTTTATGTTTTTTTCAGCATCGGGAACACCGGTGGCTTGTACTTTTAGATCTGAATTTAAACCCACATATAAAGTGCCACCATTGGTATTGGTAAATGCACAAATATCAGACAGAATCGAATACAATTTTCCACCACGAACTGTCATGCTATCGTGAAAATCCTGGATAATATTTGGACCTTCTTCCAGGGCTGTGATCAGGAAGTTAGATACAGGTTCGGAAATTTCTTTTCTTGGTCTGGTACGTGAAAAATCGTTGCCTTTAAACACATTTAAAATTGCTTCAAAAGTTTTTTCACTTAAAAGAATTTCAGTTGTTCTTTCACCTAAACCAAAATTCTTTTTCCTGATTGGATCTGAGGTTAAACGATGTGCATCCGAACCCTGAATACAGTGCATTCGTCGAGGATACTCTGGCTTGGTACCATTAAAAAAGTGAGTGGTGGTTCTTTTCCCAACTTGGTCAAGATCGGTTACTTCTAAAGCATGCAGATGTTCATCTTGCGTATAAGCAATTTTAGTTTGCCCACCAAAGTTAAACCCGCGCATGGCAACACCATTTGATGAATTGGCGTGAGCTGCTATGACAAGACCACCATGTTCATGAATCTGTTGGTAAGCCTGGATTACATCTGAAGTTGCGCCAACATTTTGAGCGCCATCATCCAATAGGAGCGGTGGAATTTTCAATGACAATAGTAAATGTTCAATTTCACGAATCGGTTTATTGGGCGGAAAAATTCCCAGAATATGAAATCCGAAAGTGGCTGTAAATTCAAAACCAGGAAGAACTAAAATTTTCTTTAAAAGTCTTCGATATTCATCCAGTCTTATTTTTTCAGCAGGAAGAATTCTGTTTAATTTTAATAAAGCTTCAAGTTGCGAAATTTCTTCTTGCATCTTCTTGAAACCAGCAACCGTATTGTGGTCGGTTATTGCCATAATATCGAGATTTTTCTCTTCGGCTCGTTTTAAGATCTCTAGTATGTCAATTTCCGGTTGTTGATAATCCGTGGAAGCAGGTGTGTGTATATGTAAATCAATGTTGTACCAGTGATTATTTGGTGGATTTGTTTGTTTTGCCAAAATTACTCCAAATTAAGGGAAAGTTTAGTGAGACGGTAAAAGTTTAGTCATTATTAGTATTACCTTGATCTAACGCGACGTCAAGCACTTCATCAATCGTGTCCACAAAAATAAAATTAACTGATTTCTTAACCTCATCAGGGATGTCATCAAAATCTAATTGATTCAATTTAGGTAAAAGTATGGTTTTGATTCTTGAGCGGTGAGCTGCCAAAACTTTTTCTTTAATCCCACCGACTGGAAGTACCTGCCCCTTTAATGAAATTTCTCCTGTCATTGCCAGGTCTGGTTTAACCAGGCGATTTGAAAACAACGATGCTAATGCAGTAAACATGGTAATACCTGCAGAAGGACCATCTTTAGGTTGAGCACCAGCCGGGACATGTAAATGAATTTCATTTTTTGAAAACAACTCAGGATCAATATCTAACTCTTCAGATTTGCTTCTTAGTACAGACAAGGCAATTTGTGCAGATTCCTGCATAACTTTTCCGATAGAACCAGTGATGGTGAATGATTTATTGCCAGCCATTTTAGTGGCTTCGATGAACAGAATATCTCCACCAACAGGGGTCCATGCAAGGCCAGTGGCAACTCCAGGAAACGAAGTTCGCCGGACGATTTCTTCAGTTTCAAAGTATTTAGGTTTACCCAAAAAATCTTTTACATATGAAGGAGTGATTTCGGTGATATCATTTTTACCTTCTGTTATTTTTGTGGCTACTTTTCGGCAAATATTACCAATTTCCCGCTCGAGATTTCTGACGCCAGCTTCTTTTGTGTACATACGAATAATTGAATAAATTGCATCATTTGTAAATTGGATTTCGTTACTGCGCAAACTGTTTTCTCTTAATTGACGTGGAATTAAATATTTTTGCGCAATGTTCATTTTTTCATTTTCAGTATAACCGGCCAAGAAAATGACTTCCATTCGGTCTAACAACGGAGTTGGAATTGTTCCTAATTGATTGGCAGTTGTGACAAACATTACTTGTGAAAGATCGAAAGGGGCTTCTAAATAATTATCTCTAAATTCATTATTTTGTTCAGGGTCAAGTACTTCTAATAATGCAGAAGCTGGATCACCGCGGAAATCGGAACTCAATTTATCAATTTCATCCAGCATAAATACAGGATTTTTGGTTTCAACTCGACGAATCGATTGAATAATTCTGCCTGGCATTGCACCGATATACGTTCGCCGATGGCCACGAATTTCAGCTTCATCCCGAACGCCGCCCAAAGAAATGCGGATGAATTTTCTTCCAAGTGCGGATGCGATGGATTTTCCTAATGAAGTCTTACCTACGCCAGGAGGGCCAACAAAACACAGGATAACTCCTTCGCGGTCCCTTCGAATTTCATCTATTACCTTCAGTTCTTCAAAGTCTCCCCTTTCCTTGTGTAATTTTCGCACTGCCAGAAATTCAATTATGCGTTCTTTTACATCTTCCAGACCATAGTGATCTTTATCCAGTATTTCACGAGCGTGTTGAATTTCTAAATTATCAGTAGTTGTTTTCGACCAGGGAAGACTTACAAGCCATTCCAAAAAAGTTCTTATTACACCATACTCTGCTGCTGCAGTTGGAAGCCTAGAAAGTCGATCAAGCTCTCTTTTTGCCAATTTTTCAGCTTCTTCTGGCATTTGCGAGGAGGATATTTTGGACTTAAAATCCTCAATATCCGCTGATTGTTCATCGCCTTCACCCAGTTCTTTTTGGATCGCTTTTAATTGTTCCCTGAGGAAATACTCACGTTGTACTTTATCAATTTCCTCGCGTGCTTCATTCTGAATTTTTTGACCCAATTCGAGAACTTCACTTTCACGCAGCAATATAGTTACCAACGTTTTTAATTTCTCCAAAGAGGAATCCAATTCAAGTAAATTTTGACCATCTTCCAGATCCATCCTCTGAAAATTAGCAATCGTATAGGCAGTTTGTAAAGGATCCTGAATGGCGGTGATTGACCCAACTAATTCAGCAGGAATTGATGGAATCATTTCAGCAATATGCTGAAATTGATCTCTTACATTTCTGGCGATAGCTTCTTCTTCTAATGAAGATTTATTTATTTCAGGGTGAGGCTCGATGATTGCTTTTAAGTAGGGTTCTTGTTGAATAAATTCAGTGATCTTGAAGCGAGCAATACCCTGAATGACTAACCGAATCGTTCCGTCTGGGGCACGAAACATGCGGTGGATTGTTGCTGCAGTACCAATAGAATATAAATCATTAGGTCCAGGATTTTCAATATCTTGTTGTTTCGTTGCTAGAAGACCTATCAATCGATCGGAAGACATGACTTCATCCACGAGTTTGATCGATCGGGGTTGTCCAACAGTTAAAGGAACTGCAGTAAACGGATAAACCACGAGTCCACGAAGGGGTAGAATTGGAAGCGTTGTAGGCAATTCAATATTGGTTGAATCCGAATCATCATTTTGAATTTCTCTAATTTGAGGTGTCTGTTCTTTTTCAGATGAAGCAGGATCTTCGTCTAATTGGAATTCTTTATTATTTTTAAAATCTTCGGTCATTCAGTATTCTCTACTTAATCAGGATGTTTTTAGGGTGAGATTTAGGTAACGATATAATCAGGAACCCATTTTGGTAAATTGCTTCTGATTTATCGACTTGAATTGGCATGCTAATTTCAATTGATGTTAAGAATTCTCCATAACCAATTTCGAGTTGGTGAAACGCTTTTATTGAAGAGTTTTCATCAGATCTACAACCGGATATGTTAAGCGTATTTTTGAAGTACGTTATTTCAAATTTTTCCTGATCCATACCTGCAATTTCAACTTTAACAATTATGCAATCATCTGATTCATAGACATCGGTAGGAGGTCGCCAGTTTCTTGTGTTCGTTATCATATATCAACTTCTCAAATAATTTTCAAATCCCTGGTTTATCAAGGATAAATTGTATTTAAAATTTATCATAGTTTTGGAGAAATACCAAAATCATCTTATACAAAAATTAGTATTTTGGGTGGCTTCTTCTTTTTATGAGATTTGAAATAATAAGATTTTAAATATTAGCGCCCCTGGGGGGATTCGAACCCACAACCAACAGCTTAGAAGGCTGGTGCTCTGTCCATTGAGCTACAGGGGCATTTTACCTAATTACTTTGGATTGGACGTATTCCTCGATATACCTGTGACCCAGTAAAGGTTCTTAAAATAGTTATCGCGTCTTTGCCAGTTATACTACTTAATTGCTCGGGTGTTAAGGGTTTATTGTCATTCGAAAGGAATATACCAAAGACAACATTTACTATGGTTGTGTGTTTTTCAATAAATTCGGTTTTTTTTGCGCAATGATTCATCAATGTGTGTTGAATACCATCAACAATAAAAACTTCTGCAGTAATTGGATCTACCCAATCAATTTTTGGAGAATTTTCTTCATTTGTATAAATCTCCTGGTGTTCATCACATAAAAAACTGTGTAGGTAAACTCTCCAATTCTGATCATGATTTTTCCACCAATCAAAATCAATGTGGAAGGGTGTTTCTAGAGTAGGTTTTATAATGCTGTATCGTTTTATATCATTCATCACCACTACCTTAAAATCGATTTGTTTTTATAATTTGATACGGAAATATAAATCACCTAGATGCTCAATTTCTGTACTGTTTTCTAATAAATATAATACATAGCTGGGAGAGACACGTTTTACTATATTATAGGCCGCATACAATTCCTGCGCATGCACATGTCCCTGCGGATTCAACTTGGCTAATTCTCTTACTAATGTTGGTACAAGTTTTTCTGCTGGAACATTTAAATATCTATCCCAAAGGGTTTCGATTTGATCTCGCTCAGAAATTGCTATTATCATGCGATCATCGAATTCGGTAGATATTAGCTGCTTTGTCATCGAAAAGCTAATTCTTCCTTCAATATTACGGGTTGCTGTTCGTACCCACTCTCTGGTAGGACGTTTTTTGCCAATTGATACAATCACTTCTCCTGGAACTTTGCCTGGTTTTATGTGTAACCGGCTACCAGGTAAGACATTGTATTTCTCATACCATTCCTCTAACCCATAAACATATTTACTTTCACGTATTACCCATCCAGCAAATTTTTCTTGTGTATCTCCATCTACAAAAGTAAATCGGATTCGAGGTGATTCGTAGGCAGTTGGGAAAAGTTTCTCCAGATTACTGCTTAAAGGTATTGAACCTGAAACAATGTGAGGATAAATAATTGCAATTGTGACACCATTAGCTGAGTTATTTTCAAAGGATTTTGAATACTCTAATTCATCAAAAACACCAGCATTCATCTGAGTTAGATGATCCGAATATTTAGAATTATCAAAATTCTTTTGTTGATCCGGAACAAGTAATTTTGGCAGAGACCTGACATTTTCTGGCTCGCTACGGTGTAAAAACCATAATGTTTTCCCAGCAGGACCAACCTCATCAAACCGAGGATCTTCCTGGAGCGCTAAATTGAGCGAAAATTCGGTCAACATTGTATTGGAATCCTTTGGAAGTTCAATTTGATTAATTATTTCTGGCGTTGAAAGTGGACCTCCATCTGAGACTTCTAAAACTGCTTCAGCCAGGTTTAAGTATCCAATATTGATATCGATCAATAATGATCGCGGAAACCAAAATCCAGCAATTTGAACAAGATCTTGGTTTGTGTTTAATTTTTCGATTAAGGAAATGGAAATATTCTTTTTGTATGTTGAAAAAATATTATCTAAATCGAGATCGGTTTCTTCGTCAAGTGCGATATTTGTTTGGTTTAAAGGGTGCTTTACAAGGCTTGAAGCAAATTCCCTGGATTCACCTTTTTGAAAATCAATTTGGACAACAGAAAAATCACCAATTTCGGGATTGTTTCCTGTCCTAATACCGACAACTTCGCCATTTTTGTAATTCAAGGCTGGGAAGGTTAATTTTTGTCCCATCTGGAAATCATCTTTTGGTAAATAAATATCTCCTTTTGATTTTTCATATTCATCTCGTCGGATTTTTTCAAGTCGAATTCTTTCTTGAATCAGGATTTTTACCAGATCGATTGTATTTGTAGGCGTTTCAACTTCAAATAATCGGTTAAAAATGAAGTCAATGTCATTATTATTTACTTTGAAGTTTTCCCAGATATTATTTTGTTTTTCTTTGGTTTTGATCATTTAAGAATTACTTTCTTTATGTAAAAATTTTGCGCGTATGATTATACACTACTATTGAGTGGAGTTATGGAAACACGGTCTCGAGCCATGGCAAAGGATCGACTTGAATACCATTTACCAGTAATTCCCAGTGTAAATGAGGACCTGTTGATCTCCCTGTGTTCCCAATTATCCCAATTAATTCCCCGGCTTTAACAAATTGACCAACTTCTACAAGGATTGTTTCTTGATGCCAGAACCCTGAATATACACCAAGTCCATGGTCAATTAATGTGGCATTTCCTCTTGTTAGTAGGGAGTCGGTAAAAACAACTTTGCCATCAGCGGGTGCATAAATATTGAGATTGGCACAGACACCAAAATCAACACCTGTGTGAAAACGATTATACGGTTGATCATTATATGATCGTCGATTACCAAACCATGATTTGATACAAACAGGTTCATCAACTGGATAATTAAAATCACCTGACCAAAGCTGGTCAGAGGTAAATTGTGATGTAACTTGAAAAATTAATTCATCTTCAGGTTTTGTCAATGATTCATCCAGCGTGCTGGGATCCACCTGCAAAGGAGGATCCTGAGGGTAAAAACCTTGCTGGATCAAAATTAATTGATCTATCACTACGTTTTGATCAAGATTATTCTTAAATTCAAGGTGAAATGGGTAAAGCCCTGCTGGAAGCATTGCATGAACGCCAAAAATGGATGATTGTTGCGAATTATTCGGAAAAAATTGTAATTCAAGATTACCAACCCTGGCTGTTAAATCCTGCGATATTGTATTGACATTAATGACTGCAGATTTTCCCTGGGTTAGTGGTAAGCCAATAAATTCTATGTTGTTTTGGTTATCATTATTGGTTACGATCGGTAAGATGAATGTTTCCTTGGGTAGTATTGCCCATGGATTATCTACTTGGTTTAGCATCGTTGTTTCCCAAAATGAAGCATTTTCCTGGATGGATCGTTCAAATAATGAGTCTCCTGATGAAAGCGATGAATGTTGATATGAATTCTCAGGTGATTCCACAAGTATCACATTGGAACCTATATAGAATTCCGATGGCGATGTGGTTTGATTTAAGCGATAAATCACATCCTTTGGGATTTGATAAATTCTAGCCAGAGAATCTGGATTTTCACCGATCGATACAGCCTTATATGTGAGTACACCAGCAACGCCCTTGATTCCAGGAATAACCAGTGGTGTACTGACACTTAATAGGTTAGGATCGGTTATATTATTTGCAGCAATGATGTCGGTTGCACTCACATTAAATTTTATGGCGATAAGATTGATCGTATCACCTGGCTGAACGATATAAACGGGATACTCAGGATACTCAGGATTTTCGGACTGTCCGGATACTGCTATAGAAGGAATTATCCAGGAAATAATCAAAAATGAAAAAAATAAAAATTTAATAATTTTCAATGATAATTTTTTCTCCAATTTGTAATTTATCAAAGATGTCAGTATGTGTTTCCAGAATTTTTTGAGATTTAACCTCAGGATAATATATTAAGCCCCATTTTTTTGCAATTCTTTTATCTACTATTGTGTTCGTTTTGTCCAACCAAAAAACAGCAATATCAAAATTCATAAACAACATATGGATAGCTGAATCAACTATATTTTCATTTTTATTTATAAATAACCCTGCCTGGTTTAATGAAATATTTTTCTTAAACATCAAGCCTTTTAAACGAGAATAAAAATTTTCAAAATACCAGGCTTCTAATTTATCGATAGAACCAAAATTTCCAGACAATTTTCGAATAGTAACGTTTTTCATAAATTAATTGTCAATTTAAAATTGATTCAATGCTTTCCAGCAACTCTTGAGGTTTAAAAGGTTTGCTTATGTAATTATTAACTTTTGCTATTTGCATACCAAGAACCTTGTCAATGGGTTGTGCTTTTGCTGAAATAACAATAACAGGTATTTGATTTGTGTTCTCGTTTGATTTTAATTGATGGTAAATATCCCACCCGTCAATATTTGGCATCATAAGATCTAATAATACTAAATCTGGTTTTTCCCTTTCAATTACTTCAAAGCCTTCCATACCGTCATTTGTGGAAATTATTTCATAACCTTTTCTTTCAAGAATCATAGTTTATCATATCACAAGGAAAGAATAATTAGATGAAAATTACAACCTGGAATGTAAATGGAATAAGGGCGGCAATTAACAAAGGTTTTGTTGATTGGACAAAATCATACGAGAAAGATGTTTTATGTTTACAGGAAATTAAGGCCTTTCCTGAGCAAATTCCAGAAGAAGCATTAAAGATAGATTCTTATAAGACACACATAAATTCTGCAAAAAGACCAGGATATAGTGGCGTAGCATCATTTTTCAAAGCAGAACCACTCGAAATTCGAAATGGATTAGGAATAGAAGCCTTTGACGATGAAGGAAGAGTAATTCGTTCCAAACATGAAAATTTCTATTTATATAATATTTATTTTCCAAATGGTCAAAGAGGGCAGGATCGAGTAGATTTTAAACTCGCATTTTACGAGACTTTATTATCCGAATGTAACCAATTGCATGAACAGGGTGAAAACATAATTATCACCGGAGATTTTAATACAGCACATACTGAAATTGATCTCGCTAATCCAAAAGAAAATGCAAAAACAAGCGGATTTTTACCTGAAGAACGCGAAATGATCACAAAATATCTGAACCATGGGTTTATAGATGTATATAGAGAATTGTATCCAGATAAAGTAGAGTATACATGGTGGACTTATCGGTTTGGTGCTAGAAGGAGAAATATTGGGTGGCGACTTGATTATTTTTTAGTTAGTGACGCACTCATGAAAGATGTAAATGATGTTATTATTTTGGGGGATGTTGAAGGATCGGATCATTGTCCCGTGACACTAATTATCGGTGAATAAGGAGAAGAGGCATGTCTAAGCAAAGAATCTTACTAGTGGATGATCACGAAGTTGTTCGACTTGGTCTAAAATCTTTATTAGATCGGAATCCTCAATTTGAAGTTATTGGGGAAGCTGGTACAGCAAAGGAGGCACTTGATAAAGTATCTCGTTTGTTGCCGGATGTCGTTTTAATGGATATACGATTACCAGGATCATCGGGTATTGAGGCATGTGAAGAGATAACGAAGAATTATCCCGACATAAAAGTTGTAATGCTCACATCCTATGCGGAAGATGAAATGCTTTTTTCTGCGATCAGAGCTGGTGCATCGGGATATGTATTAAAACAAATAGGTGGTGAGGATTTAGTCCGAGCGATTGAACAGGTTGGAAGAGGTGAAGCTGCGTTAGATCCTGCAGTTACTCAACGTGTTTTTCAAGAAGTACGCCGGGCTGTAAAAGAAGAGGAAGCTTCAGCGTTTGTTAACTTAAGTCAACAAGAAAAACACGTCTTATTATTAGTGTCTGAAGGTAAAACAAACAGAGAGATTGCTAAAAACTTATTTCTGGGCGAAGGCACCGTTAGAAATTATGTGAGCAGCATCTTATCGAAACTTGGAGTGTCAAATCGCGCTGAAGCGGCAGCCTATGCCGTTGAGCATAATCTACGAGAATATTTATAATTCTCTGAAGTAGAAATTGAAATGTAATAACATTATTAAGTATAAGATTAGCTGATTTTCGAGATTATCACAATAATCGCTACAGCTAATGCATATGTAGCTGATAAAAGTACTCCAGCTGCAGAAATATCTTTGATGATTTTGATTTTTGAATTATTTTCAGGATGAATAAAATCCAGTATATATTCAATGGCAGAATTGAATATTTCAGCTATCCAAACCAGAAATATTGCTGATAGAAAGAATATCGCTTCAATATAATTCAATTTTAGAATAAAAATTAAAAAGATAGCTACGATGGTTGCAAGCAAATGTATCCATGTGTTTTTTTCGTTCTTTATAATGAAAAGAATTCCCTGAAAAGCTGGAATTAAGGATTTAAAGCGGTAAGTAAGAAAATTGAATAATTTCATTCGGGTATCTGATTTAGTTTAATTCCATTAGACATTAGTATCTTATTTTGGGATTTCCACATATCAGATTTTTGGTCTACAGTATTATGATCATAACCTAACAAATGTAACATACCATGTATCACCATTAATTTAATTTCATCGAATAATTCATTCCCGAGCTTAAGAGACTGATGGTCAACGAATGGATAACAAATAACGATATCGCCCATTATTTCTTTTCCAGAGTCGGGATCAATTTCGCCAGCATCAAATGATAATACATCAGTAGACTGCGCGTAGCCATAATATTTATTATATAATTCTTTCATTTCACCTTCATTAATAAAAATTATCGTCACAACTTTATCAAGTGGTTCATTTTCTAAGATGAGAATTGAAGAGATTAAATACCCAATATCATCAGGAATATTAAATTTATCCTCATTGATAATAATTACTTCAGGGCTTGTCTGGTTCATTTAATAATTCAACTGGTTGGGTTTTTAATTCAGGGTATTTTATTCTGGGGTGGTATGTATTGATTAAAGTATTTGAAAATGAATTTACGATGATGTTTAAATCTTTCATTGTTAATTCTGTTTCTTCCAGCTGGCCTTCTTTTAGACAAAAATCAATAACCCCATGAATAATCTTTTCTAATTCTTCTCGATTTGTTGGTTTATCAGCCCTTGCTCTTGCTTCAACGCCATCTGCCATCATCAATAAAGCAGTTTCTTTCGATTGAGGGATTGGACCAGGATAGCGAAAATCATCCACATTGACCGAATCTGCATCATGATTGTTAGCTTCAATCGCTTTTATATAAAAATATTTTGTCATCAATGTGCCGTGATGTTCTTTTACAAAATCAATGATCCGTGAAGGAAGTCGGAATTTCTTCGCCAGATCAACGCCATCAGGCACATGTTGAATAATCGTAGCAGCACTTAAATAAGGATCGAGATCATCATGGGCATTGATATCACTTGCAATCTGGTTTTCAATAAAAAATGATGGATTAGCAGCTTTTCCTGCGTCATGATATAAAGCTCCAACTCTTGTCAATAATTGATCTGCGTCGATATCTTTTGCAGCTTGCTCTGCCATATTTGCTACTTGAAGAGAATGCTGATACGTTCCAGGAGCGTTGGTTAAGATGAATTGGAGCAAAGGATGATCTGGCCTGGAAATTTCAAGTAATTGAATTGCAGTTGTAATACCCAGAATTTGGGCAACAAAGAATTGCATTAAAAGACCTAAACTTGCCGATGCCATACCATTGAATAATGATGCACCAGAAAGTGTTAACATTCCAATTAAATCAGTAGAACCATCCAGTAATCGAATTGATAAAATAACTCCAGCAGATAAAATGCCAGTGAGCAAACCAGCACTAAAAAATACAGAGATTCTTCTGCCCTGTCCTAGCACAAGGCTTCCGAATAATGAAGGAATCAAATAGAATGGCAATAAACTCTGAAAATCAAAGGAACCAAAGGAAATTATCGATCCCAATGAAAGCGAGAGGATAAATGCAACCTCAAAACCAAATAGTGTTCCGATGGCAAATGTAAAACCTGCAAATGGAAATATATATGGTAATACTGTTCTGTTTGGAATTAAGAATTTTGCTGATAACAAAAATATAACAAAAGCAATTGAAATAATAAGAATTTCTTTTACTGAAAATGAGTTTGATTTTTGTTTACTGAAATACAATCCCAGGAAAAACATTTGAAGTAATATGAAAATTCCAGTGGCTAAATATTCTTGTTGTTTGTTATCTGGTGAAATGAAATTAAATTTTTCTAAAGCTTCATAAGTTTGTTCGTCAATAATTTGTCCACGACGAATAATAATTTCACCTGGGGAATATGATTTTTCAACAGGTTCAACCTGTTCAATTGCTAAATTAATTGCTTTATCTGTTAATTCTTTACTAAACAATGAATTAGGTACTACAAACGGCGACACAAGATTTTCAATTATTTTGGAGTTATCTTCACTGAAAGAAAAACTGATCAGTGTCGGAACTCTTTGCTTTGCTTCCTGAACCTGATAGTCGCGAATTGTTGCTCGAAAAACCTGCTCCAATACCAAAATGGCTTCTCTTTGTATGGACACCCAGGTTTGTTCATCCAGATTTATGAGTTGGATGGCAACATCGCGAGAAATTTGTGTGTGCGTAAGGTTTGATAAATCGTTAATTTTTTGATCGAGATCGGAGTATGAATCATTCCTAACCAATGTGATGAAATCAATAGATTTTCTGATCCTATCAATTTGTTGTCGAGAAATTGCTGGATCAATATTTAGATAAACAGGTGAGACTGAATTTTTAATAGAAGAAATTTTTTGTTCTGTCAGATTATCAGACGTGTACGTTAAATTTCTTGGGGCTTGAAAATCCTGAGTCGCAACGCTTCCTACTGATAATTCAAATGCTGTTGGCCGGGAAGAAATCGGTAATATAATCGACCCAAAGGCAATAATGCCGGTGAGGATTAGAATAAGTATCTTGAAAAACGAATTCTCTTTTTTCTTAAATTTTTTCCCTAAAGAATTTATCATGTTAATTTTGTAATAATTCTTTCACTATCTGGCTAACTTGATTTCCGGGAGCCCTGCCTGCAATTTTTGGTAAGACAATTTTCATCACTTTTCCCATTTCAGCTGGTGTGTGTGCACCTATTTCCGCAATACATTCTTTGACAATAAAAGTAATTTCTTCTTGAGATAACCCTGCCGGAAGAAAAGAATTGAGGATTTTGATATCATGATGCGCTTCGGCAATTAAATCCTGACGGTTATTTAACTGCGCACCTTCAATAACTTCGTGTCTACTCTTTATTTCCTTGTGGAGAATGGAAATTACCTCCTCATCCGTCAGAATTTTTCCTTTATCAATCTCATTATTTTTAATACTTGATATGACCATGCGAATGACACGCTTCGAATCGGTATTCGATTCTTTCATAGCAACTTTCAATGTTTCTGATAATTGATCTTTTAAACTCAAGTCATACCTCACTAATCCACAGAATTTGTTGCAATTTTATCCCGCAATTGATTAAATGTAGCCTCTCCAATTCCAGGGACATTAAGTATATCTTCAATTGTATCAAAATAGCCATAGGTTTCTCTATACAGAACAATCTCTTTTGCTTTCGTTTCCCCAATACCTGGTAAGAGCATTAGATTTTCTATATCAGCTTCGTTGATATTAATTTTTTCTGAATTGGTTATTGTGATTGTATTTGTCTCTACAATTGAGTTATTCGAAGAAATTTGGATATGCTGACCATCGTATAACTTTGAAGCTAAGTTGATGTCAGATTCAGGGGGAATTATTATTTGCGAAATGTTTATTAAATCTTCAATACGACTATCAACTGGAAGTAGATAAACACCAGGATTTTCAATATCTCCTGATAAATAAACTTTAATTGGTAAGGGAGTGGGGGCAGGAACAATTATTATCGGGCTTCCTGAATCTTTTGAATTTAATAACAGAATAGCCCCAGCAATTAAAAACCCAGCGAGGATTGATAATAAATACCAAAAAAAATTCGAACCTTTCATAAAATAAGTATATTTTTAGGATCGAATGTGTCAAGTTTGGTAATTATATTGATTTTTTAAAAATTCTGAAAACTTATTCTTCTTTGTTTTCTAATTTATACATCGCGTTAAAAGCTGCTATGCTTACTTCTAATATTTTTTCATCAGGTTCATTGGTTGTTAATTTTTGTAGCCACAATCCAGGTTTAGCAAATAAAGAGATAATCGGGCTTTCCAAATGGTCAGCCGTAAATCGAATATATTCATAAGCTAGCATTGCGATGACCGGTATTAATAATAATCTGGAGACAATTAATGGCAGCCAACCGAGATCTCCAAGAAAAGTAAACATAATCACAGAAATAAGAACCACATAGAGAATGAAAGCTGTTCCACATCGCGGATGTTGTAGAGAATATTGTTTCACGATTTCTGGGATTAACTCAACTTTCGCTTCAAAAGCATTGATTGTTTTATGTTCTGCACCATGGTAGGAAAATACTCTTTTGATGTCAGACATTTTTCCGATGCCCCAGATATAAACGATCACAAAAACTAGACGAATTAATCCTTCAATCAAGTTCTGAACGACATGTGAGAATCCCAACCATTGTTCAAGGGCTTTTCCCAATAACGCAGGTATGAGGAAGAATAATCCCATTGCAACTACTAAGGAAATTATTAATGTCAAATATAACGCCGGTCCCTCAATTTTTTCTTTTTCGTCCTCGGTTTGAAAATTTGCGGATTTTGTTAAATATTTTGTACCTAAACCCAACGCATCCCAAAGAATAAGTAAACCCCTTAAAAAGGGGACTTTTTTGAGAGGGCTTTGGTAAATTTTTCCTAGTTCTTCCGTTTCTACAATGATTTCTCCATCAGGTTTCCGATATGCGGCAGCCAGATATTTGCTACCGCGCATCAACACTCCCTCAATCAATGCTTGCCCACCATAAGTTGGCAATCTCAGTTTTTCAGTTTTCATTCTATACCTGCATAATTACAGAAAAAGTGTATTAACGAAAGAATACCTTTTTTCCAGGTAGGGATATGGAGACTTTCATTTGGTGAATGAATTTTATCTTCTGGCAGCCCAAATCCCGTGAGTACTGAGTCTTTTCCTAGAATTCTTTGCATCGCTGCTACAACTGGAATTGAACCACCTTCGCGTTTGAACAATGGTTTAATTCCCCACTCTGTTTCCAGTGCTTTTGTTAGGGCGATGACACCAGGATGACTTATATCTGAAATGGATGCCCAACCGCCAGCAAATTGCTTGAGATCCCATTTAACCGTTTGGGGAATATTCAACTCTATGAATTTCTTCAATTGATGATAAATCTTTTCAGGATCCTGGTTAGGAACTGTACGCATTGAAATTTTTGCCATAGCCGATGATGGAATGATGGTTTTTGAACCTTCACCAGTAAAACCAGAAAGCATTCCATTGATTTCAAGTGTTGGACGAGTGCCAAGTCTCTCTATCGAGTTATAACCTTTTTCACCCCATAAAGCGGGTGAACCTGTCTGGCGTAATAAATCTTCATCAGAAATTGGTAATCTTGAAAGTTGTTCTCTTTCTTCATCAGAAAATGGAATTACATCTTCATAAAAACCTGGAAGAGTGACTTTCCAATTATCATCATGCATTTTAGTTATTAATTCAGACAAAACAATGGCAGGATTGTGTATGACGCCACCAAACATACCAGAATGGAGATCATGATCCGGACCATATACATTTAATTCAAAATAAGTCAGTCCACGAAGACCATACACTATCGTTGGATTTTGAGCTGAAATCATGCCTGAATCCGGATTTAGAATAACATCACATTTTAACAAATCTTTATTATTTGCCAGAAAACCAGCTAAATTTGGAGAACCAATTTCTTCTTCTCCTTCGATAATAAATTTAAAATTTACAGGAATTTGACCTGTTGAATTGATCGCATGGTATGCTGCCAGACTCGCAACGATTTGCCCTTTCATGTCAGAAGCACCTCGACCAAATAACCGGTCGTTTCTGATCGTGGGAGTGAATGGATCTGTTTCCCATAATTCCATTGGATCGGAAGGCTGAACATCATAATGTCCATAGATCAAAACAGTTAATGGGTCCTTGTAAGTAGATTTTTTTTCCGCAAACACCACAGGATGTCCTTTTGTCTCAAAAATCTGAACATCATGAATATTAAATTGGTTTAGAATTTCTTTGATAAAATTGGTTGCTTCCAACATATTTGATTTGTGTAATGGATCTGTCGAAATAGATGGAATTTCTATAAAATCTTGTAAAATACCTTGATAGAAATCATAATTATTCTTACTATACTCAAGAGCATCAGACCTTAATGACATGTTAACCACTCCTTTGTTTTAATTCGAACCTGATTATAAAGTAAATCCCGGATAAAGGTAAATTAATATCCAAAATAGATTAGACAAATTAAATTGATAGGTAAAGGAGCCACAAATGATTATCACCAATGGAAAAATAATCACCTGGACAAAACCAAATGAGATTATTGAAAATAAATCAATCTTAATTGAAGGAAACGTAATTAAAAGAATAGATACTTTCGAAAATTTATTACAAGAAAGTCCAAGTGAAGAGATTGTTGACGCAAAAGGTCAATTTGTTATGCCTGGATTAATTTGCGCTCATACTCATTTTTATGGAGCTTACTCGCGAGGTTTATCCATCCAGGGTGATCCTCCAACTGCTTTTCCAGAAATTCTAAGTAATCTTTGGTGGTCCTTAGACAAGGCATTGAATGAAGAAAGTGTTGCATCCTCCGCCTGGGTGTGTATCATTGATGCGATTAAGCATGGAAATACTTGTTTATTCGATCATCACGCATCTCCTAATGCGATTACCGATTCTTTGGATGTAATTGCTGATGTTGTTGATCAATCCGGGATAAGAGCATCGTTATGTTATGAAGTAACCGATCGGGATGGGGATGGGAAAACCCATGATGGAATAAATGAAAATGTAAGGTTCTTGACCAGAATTAATAATGGTGACAATTTGAATGGAAGATTAGCAGCTTTGTTTGGGTTCCACGCCAGTTTAACACTATCAGATAAAACGCTTGAATTAAGCCAAAGCATGGCACCTTCAGGAAGCGGTTTTCATATTCATGTTGCAGAACACACTGTGGACGAATATGATAGTTTAAAAAAATCAGGATTGCGTGTAGTAGATCGGTTACTAAAAAATAATGTTTTGAATGAGAGATCAATTGTTGCCCATGCTGTCCATGTTGATGCAAAGGAAGTCAATATCCTGGCAGAAACAAAAACCTGGGTGGCACATCAACCACGATCAAATATGAACAATGCAGTAGGTATTGGAAATATTGAATCAATGATGCGAGCAGGTGTAAAAGTTTGTCTGGGTAATGATGGGTTTTCCAATACAATGTGGGATGAATGGAAAACTGCTTATCTGGTTCACAAATTAGTAAACCTTGACCCAAGAAGAATGGGTGGTTACGATGTTATTGAGATGGCAGTTTATCAAAATTCAGCTTTGGCCTCTCAACAATTTAATTTACCAATTGGTTCTATCATTCCTGGTGCGCAAGCTGATTTGATTTTTGTGGATTATCTACCATTTACTGATATTAATTCAAGTAATTTACCCTGGCATATTTTGTTTGGTATGCATCATAGTATGATAACAATGACCATGGTGGCAGGAAAAATCCTTATGAAAAATAAGGAACTTGTTAATATTGATGAGAATAAAATTTATAGTCAAGCTTATCGATTGCATAAAGAGGTTTGGGATCGATATTACAATCAATTTTAATAATATAAAAGGATGGAGTAAATGAAAATTGCAATATTAGGCGGTACAGGCAAAGAAGGCATGGGAATTGGTTACAGATGGGCAAAAGCTGGTCATGAAATTACGATTGGTTCCAGGCAAGAAAGTAAAGCATTGGAAGCAGCTGCAAAACTGCAAGAAATGCTTGGTAATGAAATGAAAATTGCTGGAAAGGAAAATTTAGAGGCAGCAAAAGAAGCTGAATTACTTGTGTTAACTGTTCCATTCAATGCACACAAAGCAATGTGTGAATATATTAAAGAAGCAAGTCAGGGCAAAATTGTCATTGATGTAACTGTACCACTTGTTCCTCCCAAAGTTACGAAGGTTCAGATGCCACCTGCTGGAAGTGCAACACTTGAAGCAAAAGAAGTTTTTGGAGAAAATACCAGTGTTGTGGCAGCTTTTCAGAACATCTCTTATGAACATCTACTAGAGGATGGAGAAGTTGCCTGTGATGTATTAGTAACTGGTGATAGCAAAGCTTCTAGAGAAGCCGTTATTAAACTGGTTCAGGATGCTGGACTTGTGGGTATTGACGCAGGCCCGATCGAAAATTCTGTTGTAGTTGAAGGTTTAACATCAATATTAATAGGCATCAATAAACAATTTGGAATTCATGATGCTGGTATTAAAATAACCGGGATATCTTAAATGAATTTATCGGTCGCTGCATTCGAAAATTTTCCGGAGGTAGAAATTTCTTCTTTTCTACCTGAAACAATATTAAAGTCTGCCATAGAAAATAAATGGTCCTGGGAAGAAGGAGATATTGTTGTAATTGCTCAAAAAGTTGTATCTAAATCCGAAAACCGTCTCGTCAACTTAATGGATGTAAAGCCCGGAACCCAGGCCATTAACTATGGAAAATCTACAGGAAAAGATCCAAGATTAGTTGAGCTAATATTGCGGGAATCGAAGAAAGTAATTCGCACAAGAAATGGATTGATGATCGTACAACATAATTTAGGATTTATTTGTGCAAATGCAGGAATTGATCACTCGAATGTAAAAGGATTAGACGAAAACCTTGATTGTTGGGTGCTTTTATTACCTCAAGATCCAGATAAATCAGCTTCCAATATTCGCGAATTTATCAAAAATGAAACTGGAAAAAATGTTGGAGTTCTCATCATAGATTCCCATGGACGACCCTGGCGGAAGGGTATAGTAGGTGTAGCTATTGGTGTAAGCGGGGTACCAGCTTTAATTGATAGGAGAGGTTACAAAGATAGATATGGATACCTATTACGAGTGACAGAAATTGGAGCCGCTGACGAATTAGCAGCAACAGCTTCAATCTTAATGGGACAGGCGGATGAAGGCCGCCCGGTAGTTGTAATTCGAGGATTTCCATACCCATTAAGAGAAAGTTATACAAATGAATTGTTTCGTAGTGAAAATGATGATTTATTTAGATAGATAAATTTTCTTAATATTGTATAATTGAGTTGTCTGACATTTCATAATATGAATCAAGATTAATCTGGGATTGGAGTCAAACCATGAGCTTATGGGTGATTATTCCAGTAAAACCCTTAAGACGATCTAAATCAAAATTAACAAATATTTTATCCGAAGAAGATAGGGCGATTCTTTATTTAAATTTGTATGAAAATACATTAAAAGCATTGAAACAAATTAAAGTACCTCACCAAGTTCTTGTTGTCAGCAAGGATTCCTCCGTATTGTCTTTAGCCAGATCTTACAATGCAAAGACGCTTCAGGAGGATGGTGATAGTGGTTTAAATTTAGCTTTAAAAAAAGCAATTCAGGTTGTTAAAGCTTATTCAGCACAATCTGTATTGATTTTACCAGCGGATTTGCCTTTCATTACGAAAGAAGATATTGAAGGAGTAATGGAATATTCAGTGGAATATTCATTTATGTTGATATCACCGGATAGAAAAATGAGCGGGACAAATCTTTTATTTATGTCTCCGCCAGATATGATTGATTTTAGTTATGGCCCTGGGTCATTTGAAAGACATGTTCGTCAAGCTCAAGCCCAAAACGTGCATCTTGAAGTGAGGAAATTTGATAGTGCTGAATTAGATATAGATTCTCCAGAAGATTTTGAATTGTACAAAAAATTAATCAATTTCGAGGATAAAAACCAATATTTAAGGATTTAATAAGGAGGAATGATGTTTGAACGTGTTGCATTATATTTACAGGACTCACACGATTTAAGAGATGGATTAGATTATGTGAAGATGGCAGAAGATTATGGTTTTGAAGCCGTCTGGCAGGCAGAAAGTCGACTTGTCCGTGATGCTATAGTACCTATGGCTGCTTATGCTGCTGTCACAGAAAGATTGAAAGTTGGTTCAGGGGTAATTAATAACTGGACCAGAAATATTGGTTTATTAGCTGCCACATTCCTTACGCTGGATGACCTTGCTCCTGATCGAATAATTTGTGGAATTGGTGCCTGGTGGGATCCGCTTGCCAAAAATGTGGGAATTAATCGTTCAAAATCTCTTTTAGCTATGCGCGAGACAGTCGAAGTTTTCAAGCGATTACTCAATATGGAAAGAGTCTCATTTGAGGGAGAATTTATTCAGGTATCCGGAATTGAATTAGATGTTGTTCATGGTAGACGAGAACCCAGAAATGTCCCCATTATGATTGGTGCAACCGGGGATAAAATGATGGAAATGACGGGCGAAATAGCCGATGGATGTGTTCTCAATTATTGTGTTCCCCCTGAATATAATCTAAAAGCACTTGAATTATTGGATAAAGGTGCCAAAAAAGTAGGTAGAAGGTTTGATGATATCGATAGGCCACAACTAGTAGTTTGCTCTGTGGATGAAGATCATGATAAAGCGATTGATACAACGAGAGAATTGCTAACTCAATATCTTGCGCAACAACCACATATTGCAAAGGCTTCAGGTGTTTCTTCGGATGTTGTCGCAGAAATTCAATCTATTCTTGGTTGGCCTGCCACGCATGAGCAAATTCAAAAAGCAAAGCATCTGGTACCTGAGGATCTTATTTTGAGGATTACTGCATCTGGAACTCCCGATGAAGCAAGAACCAAAGTAGCAGAATATATTAAGAATGGTTGTACTTGCCCAATTTTATATCCGGTTGGTGGAAACGTGGAAACTTTATTGAAAACATTTGCTACAAAATAAATTGTTAATCAATGGCTTTATGGATGAAGCGATTCTGTTTCACCATAAAGCCATTTTTTTCGACTTAGAATAGGAAATAATTAAATCAATTCATTTGATGTAATTATCAGGAATTAGCAAATTTGGTTATAAATTATTTAAACTGATAACAAATTATGAATATATTTTCAGAAATAAATAAAATCGAATCTGATGGCATGACAGCAGTACTATGTATTGTAACGAAAACACAAGGATCTACTCCACGTCATGCTGGTTCAAAAATGATTGTATACTCTGATGGTCGGACCGTTGGAACTGTTGGTGGTGGTGAAATTGAATCTCTCTGTATAACTGAAGCCATTCATTTAATCAAAAACGGCCATACCCAAACGTTACATTACAAATTAGTTAACCCCGAACAAGGAGATCCTGGCGTCTGTGGTGGCGAAGTAGATGTTTATTTGGAAGTCGTAGGAAAAAAACAAAAAATTCTTATTATTGGTGCCGGTCATGTTGGAAAACAGTTATCTTTTTTAGCAAATTGGCTGGGATTTGATGTATTCGTGATCGATGACCGCGAAGAATTATTATCTGAAAAAAACTTGCCAGACGTTTCTGAACGTTTTACAAATTTAGAAAAATTATTGGAAACTTACTCTGATTTTAAAGCATTCAATTTGTTTGTTGTGATGACAACCCGTAGCCTGGAAATCGACGTGAAGTATCTACCAGAAATTTTAAAATTAGATCCTCGATATATTGGGGTTATTGGTTCCAAAAAACGTTGGATAAGAACAACTGAATTGTTGTTAAATGATGGTATATTGGAATCAGAAATTGAAAAAATTTTCTCTCCTATAGGTCTGGATCTTAAAAGTGAAACACCTGAAGAAATTGCTCTGTCAATCATGGCTGAAATATTAAAGGTGAAAAATGATGCTTCAGGTGAGAATTTAAGATATTTTTGGAGGAAAAAAATTGATGTGGAATAAGTACTACAACGTTACCTCAATTGAAAAAGCATTAGAAATTCTTAATCAATATCAAGATCATGCAAGAATAGTTGCAGGAGCAACTGATTTATTAATTGAATTTGAAAAAGGTCTTAGAAAAACCACAGATGTTTTAATCGATATAACCAGAATAGAAGGACTTAATCAAATTACTTTAGATGAAGATCAAAATATACATTTAGGTCCTTTAGTAACTCACAATGATGTAGCGGCATCAAAATTAATTCAAGAAAGAGCTTTACCTTTGGCTCAGGCTGCATGGGAAGTCGGTTCACCTCAAATTCGAAATCGGGGAACAATCGCAGGTAATTTGATTACTGCATCACCTGCAAATGATACGATCACACCTTTAATGGGACTACAGGCAAAATTAGTCTTAAAATCTATTCACGGTGAAAGATTAGTCTTACTGGAAGATTTTTATTTAGGTGTAAGAAAGAACATTTTACAAGCTAATGAGATGGTTACTGATATTTATTTTCCAGCTTTGGATGACTGCCAAAAAGGCCAATTTATAAAATTTGCTCTTCGACGTGCGCAGGCAATATCGCTAGTTAACGTTGCCGTAATCTGTGAAATGGAAAATGAAACTGTTCAAAATGCGAATATTACTTTGGGAGCAGTTGCACCGACAATTATTCATGCAAAAGAGGCTGAACAATTTCTTATTGGAAAGAAATTGTCTGAAGATGTAATTATTAAAGCATCTTTGCTAGCCCAAAAGGCAACGAAACCTATTTCAGATGTAAGAGGTTCGGCTTCTTATAGAAAAACAATGGTCAAGGTAATTACCAAACGGGCTTTATCATCGATTGCTGAAGGTGATAGATATAATCCTTTGCCAAAAGATCCGGTTGTTTTAGATAATCACAGCAGTTTTCCAGTGTTGGCAGCTGATTCATACCATTCAAGCAAAGATGAAAAAATAAAGACCCATATTAATGGTAAATATTTCGAGTTTGATAATTGCCAGGATAAAACCCTGTTAGATTTAATCCGTGAAGATGCAAAGCTAATTGGCACGAAAGAAGGATGTGCTGAAGGGGAATGTGGTGCCTGTACCGTCTTTTTGGAAGGAAAAGCTGTAATGGCCTGTTTGGTCCCTTCAGCAAGAGCCCACTTTGCTCAGATAACTACCATAGAAGGTATAAAATCCGACGGAGTAAAACACGTTGTTCAGGATTTCTTCATTCAGGAGGGAGCAGTTCAGTGTGGATATTGTACACCAGGGTTTGTTATGTCTGCTGTCAAGTTACTTGAAGAAAAACCGACCCCTTCGCAATTAGAAATAAAACATGCAATATCAGGAAATTTATGTAGATGTACTGGATACTATAAAATAATTTCAGCAATTGAAAAAGCGTCTAAAACATAATTATTTTTGGGAGGGTTTGATGTCTAGATATAATTCTTATGAGGAAAAACGCCCAGTCACTGACGATAAAATTTATATTCATCCCATCTGGCGTGGAATTGGATTTGCTTTATTGATATTTGCCCCAATCATGGGATATGCATCATCGATTTTACTAATCGACCTGAATAAAGAATATAAATGGATACCGGTTCCGAAAGATTTATTGATATCCGGAAGTGACCCGTATTTATTGATAAAAATCATCATCACTATTGTGGTGGCATTTATTATCTTTTTGTTATTTCAACTTATAACATTCTTCTTATATAGAGTTGCAGGTCCTTCACGATATGGTCCATTGGATGTTCCCAGAGTCGCTTATCGAGGGAAAAAATACAAACGATAAATAATTTATGAGGTTTTATGGAAATCGGAAAAGTCATTACTCGAGTTGACGCAGAGGCAAAAGTGACTGGCGAAGCTTTATATCCTGGAGATATAAACTTTGATAACCAGCTTTATATGAAAACATTATTTACAGAGTTCCCTCATGCGGAAATTAAGAGCATCGATATTAGTGAAGCTGAAAAAATGCCAGGTGTCATCCTTGTATTAACTGCAAAGGATGTCCCAAATAATGAATATGGTTTGATTATGCCTGATCAGCCGGTTCTTTGTGGTCCAGGATCGAATAATCCAACTGCGGACCGAACTAGATGTGTATCCGATCAAATAGCACTCGTAATTGCAGAGTCTGAAACTATTGCTGCAACTGCATTGAACAAAATTAAAGTTGAATATGAAGAATTGCCAGTGATAAATAATCCAGATGAAGCATTGCTGGAGGACGCAATACGAATACATCAAAATCGTGATGATAATGTGTTGCTGCACTATAAAGTTCGAGATGGAGATATTGAAAAAGGATTTAAAGATTCTGATGTGATTGTCGAAGGTGTATATCAAACACCAATGCAAGAACATGCCTATCTTCAACCTGAAGCTGGTTTAAGCTACATAGATGAGAAAAATCGAATAACTGTGATTGTAGGCGGTCAGTGGGTACATGAGGATCAGGAGCAGATTTCCCATTCATTGAAGATTCCACTGGAAAAGATTAGAATAATCTATCCAGCGATTGGAGGAGCATTTGGTGGGAGAGAAGACATGTCAGTCCAAATCACATTGGCGCTCGCAGCATTTAAACTATCAGAAAAAGGCATTTTACGACCTGTAAAAACAATTTGGTCACGTGAAGAATCAATCATTGGACATCATAAAAGACATACCTATAAAATTTTTTCTAAATGGGGCGCAAACAAAGCAGGAAAAATTCTTGCCGCTGAAGTAAAAATTGTTGCCGATGCCGGTGCTTATGCATATACATCCACAAAAGTACAGGGAAATGCTACTTTAATGTGCACTGGTCCTTATGAAATACCCAATGTAAAAGTTGATTCTTATACTGTTTACACAAATAACGTTCCAGGTGGAGCTTTTCGTGGATTTGGTGGTCCGCAGGCTGCTTTTTCAGCTGAGATGCAGATCAATAAATTGGCTGAAAAATTGGATCTTGATCCCGTAGAAATTCGAATGCGTAATGTATTAAAAAATGGTTCAAAGTTACCCGTAAAGTCTCCTATGCCTGCTGGTGTTAGTTTACCTGAGGTGATTGAACGCTGTGCCCTTGAGGCGGGATGGAAAAAAATTGATGGTAAATGGAATAATCCTAACCTAAAATACTCCTCCAATAATAATAAAATAAAAGGTCTCGGTTTTGCTTGTGGATATAAAAATATTGGTTTTTCTTTCGGAGCACCGGAAAATTGTTGGGCAACGATAAAACTCATAGGTGGAGCTGAAATCGAAAAGGTAATCTTGTACCACGCTGGCGCAGAAGTTGGTCAGGGATCTCATACGGTCTTTTGCCAGATGGCTGCTGATGCGGTAGGAGTTGATGTAGATAAAGTTGAATTATTAGCCTCTGACACAAGTACATCGGACAATTCTGGAAGCGTATCTGCTTCACGCATGACTTTTATGGCTGGAAATTCAATATATGGGGCCGGAAAATTAGCATTAGAAAAATGGAAAAATGAAGAAAGACCTGCAATTGGGAGATATCAATATAAGCCACCCAAAACGACCCCTTATGATAAAGATACTGGCGAATGTGTACCTAATTTTTCATATGGATATGTAGCCGAGGTTGTAGAAGCTGAAGTCGACCCAGAGACTGGCGAAGTACATTTGTGTAAAGTGATCTGTGCTGATGATGTTGGTAAAGCCATCAACCCCCAATTGGTTGTAGGTCAGATAGAAGGCGCAATCGTTCAGGCGGCAGGATATGGATTAATGGAAAATTTTATTCAGGAAAATGGATATGTGAAAACCAGTCAATTGTCGACTTACCTTATCCCTACAGTACTGGATATTCCTGATGAAATTAATTCAATCATCATAGAACATCCCGATCCTATCGGACCATGGGGGGCTCGAGGTGTTGGGGAAATGCCCTATATACCGCTTGTACCGGCAATTAGTTCAGCTATTCACTCTGCAACTGGTGTTTGGTTTGATCATTTTCCTATGACGTCTGAAAATGTGCTGCGAGGTTTGGGAAAGATTGACGAAGAATAATTCGTAGATCAAATTTTTTAATTTGATATATGATTGAGGTGCTGGATGAATATATTAATACGTGGTGGAGGAGACCTCGGAAGTGGTGTAGCTTTTCGTCTTCATCGGGCAGGTTGGAATGTCGTAATAACTGAGATTGAAAAACCTCTTGTTTTACGGAGAACAGTATCTTATGCAAATGCAATTTATGAGAATGAAGTTTATGTAGAAGGTATTACTGGAAGGTTTGTAAAAGATTCTCAAGATATTTCTGAATTAATAAATAGACGTGAAATACCTGTTTTGATTTCTCCTGAAAGATATTCTTTTCCTGAATATATACCAGATGTAATTGTTGATGCAAGATTATTAAAGAGATTTGTTGAATATCATTTAGACTCAAAACCGATGATTATTGGTCTTGGCCCTGGATTTAAGGTTGGAAGTAATTGTCATGTCGTGATTGAATCGAATCGAGGACATTATCTGGGTAGAGCTCTCTGGGAAGGAGAAGCGATGTCTGATACAGGTATACCTGGAACAGTATCTCAAAAAAGTAAGGAGCGTGTCCTGCGTGCGCCAGCCAGCGGCTACATTCAATCGAATACTGCTCTTGGTACCTTTGTAAAGAAAGGTGATTTAATTGGATTTATCGACGATAAACCTCTCCTGGCACCATTCGATGGCTGTTTACGTGGACTAATGCATGATGGAATCTATGTAAAAGAAGGTATAAAAATTGGAGATTTGGATCCACGTCTTGATAAGAATTTGATTTACTTCATTTCTGAAAAGTCTTTGGCTATAGCTGGCGGAGTCCTGGAAGCTATTCTGACGTATCAAAATCAGATTAAATGAAAATTTCTTCTTTAAAATTATTTTCTGCAACGGATCAGGTTGCCTGGGTGGGGGCAGGTGGTAAAACCAGCCTGATCTTTGCTGTTGCTCATGAATTATTTCCTGAAAAATGCGTTATCACAACCACTACAAAAATGTCGCGTTCAGAAATTGAATTTGTAGATCAACCCATAAAAATTTCAGAATTCGATCATTTTGATGTAAATCGAATAAATAATATCACTTTGATCTATAAAAGTTTTGCTGAAAATGAAGAAGGGAAAATTACCGGATTCAAATCAGACGAACTAAAAGCCTTATCAGACACTCTTTACCATCACCAGATCCCTTTATTGATCGAGGCAGATGGATCAAAGAGGAAATCATGTAAATTTCCTGGTGATCATGAACCCAATATTCCTTCGTTTGTAAATAAAGTGTGTATTGTGGTTGGGATTTCTGCTTTTGGTAAACCGCTCACTGAAGAATTTTTTCACAGACCTGAAGAAATAGCCAGAGCCCTTAACATTTCCATTGGTGAGATAATCACCGCTGACCACATTTTTCAAATAATAATACATCCTGACGGGGGTCTCAAAAACATTCCTGATCAAGCTGAAAAAATTCTTTTTTTACACCAAGCAGATTATTTAACAGATAATAAAGAAATAAATGATTTAGCTTTACGGCTCAAAGGTTTCTATGATCAGGTGTTATTAAGTGAAATCAAGAGCGGATCTCTTTATATTCATGCCCATTGGGGAAAAATTGGTTGTGTGATTTTGGCTGCAGGGTCTGGCTCGAGGTTTGGAGGTCCAAAACAGTTAGCGATTTTTAAGGAAAAGACATTTATTGAAAATGTGATAGAAACGACCCAAAGTGTGTATTTTCAAGATCGGGTTGTCATTCTTGGCTCATATTTCGAAGCCATTAGATCAATAATTAATAAATACGAAATAAATAATCTTAACAATGTCGAGTGGGAAAATGGCCAGGCAACCTCGGTGAAATTAGGTGTAAGCTATTTTTTAAAGGTTCCGGTTGACGCGATCATTTTCTTACTCGTTGATCAACCTCAAATCACGCCAAAAATGATAAATAATGTTTTGAATTTGTTTGCATATCAAAAACCTAAAATTATTGTTCATAATTACAAAGGTGAAAATCGTCACCCAATCCTATTTTCGAAAGATACATTCCAGGAGCTGTTGAATATTCAGGGTGATAGAGGGGGAAGACAATTATTTGACAAATTTTCTCCTTTTCAGATAAATTTAGAGGACGATTATCTTGCACTTGATATCGATACGATAGAAGATTTGAAGAATTTATAATTTATGCAGAAATGTGGTTGCAAACTTTATGTTTAAATGCTGGTTGTATTATTTCGATAGAGAACAAATAGAAGATTATCCAATAGTGAGAAATGATAAAACTGTCGACCAGTTTGTGTCAACATTACGTGTAGGTGTTTATTCTACACTCAGAACTGTTCAAAAAAATAAGATTTTTCAGTTTTCGTTTCACTTAAATCGTTTAGTTGAAAGTTATTCCCTTTCCAAAAACTCATTTCATTTTGATATAAATAAAATCCGTACCCCATTAAAAAAAATCATTAATGTTTTTCCAGCTGAAGAAATTCGTATCAGAATTCACATTCCATTGAGTGAGCCTGAGAAATGCTACATAATCCTTGATGAACTGTCTACACCTGGAAAATTTGCATACAAAAATGGTGTTTGTGTCAATACGAACAACTTGATCCGAAACAATCCAAAAGCAAAAATAACTTCATTCATCCAAAAATCTGAAGAAATAAAAAAGTTTTGTAAAGAGAATAACCTGGAAGAATCGCTTATCCTTAGTCCTGAACGGAATTTATTAGAAGGTTTATCAAGTAATTTTTTCGCTGTTCAGAATAAGCAGATATTTACAGCAGATAGCGAAGTCTTGAGTGGAGCAACCCGTGACATCATTCTTGATGAAGCACGGAAAGCAAAAATTGAAATAAATTATTCCCCCATTCCTTATGACCAGATTGAAAAAATAGAAGAAGCTTTTATATCCAGCACCAGCAGGGGATTATTACCAGTTATAAAAATTGATGATAAACAAGTTGGAGATGGAAGACCAGGGAAAATTACTAATTACCTGCTATCCAGACTGAATGAAAGAATGTTAATAGAAGCTGAAAGTATTATTTAATTATCATTATCTTCAGCTAAATCTAACTGATCGAGTTCCTCATCGGCAAAAGATTGGTCCTCGTGCTCAATTTCCGGCATTTCTAGCTGTCCATTTTCCATCATTGTGATAATTTTCATTGCGTTATCGAAATCCTCATTTTTGACGTATATATTGGCGGATCCCAATCCACCAACTGTTAAGCCAAGGGCAACACCAGCGCTTTCCTGATATGCTTTTGATTTAATATTAAAAGATTCCAATAATAATTGAATAGATTTCGCATCTAGTAAACCATAACAACGATAAAGTAATTTATATTCTTTCATAATTGTCCCTTGGCTTTCAGCCTTTGCATCCGGTACACAATCTGGTCTTGCAGCACCGTTCTTTTAATTGAATTTACTTCATTTTCCATTAATAATAAAGCCTTTTTACAATACTCTAAGGCTAATTCGTAATCTTTAAATTTATGTTCAAATATTTTGGCCTGTTCAATTAAAGATTCTATGCACCCAAACTCGGATGCATGTTCCCAGAAGACCAAAGCTTTTTCTATCTGGTTTGTTTTTTTGAATATGTTTGCCAGGCATTGATAGCAAGTCAACCTGATTGTATCAGGAAGTTTCGGTTGATCCAAGGCTTTTGAATAATAATCAATCGCTTTTGAATAATCTTTAATTCTGTCAAACGTACGAGCTAAAGAAAAATACAAAGTTTCATAAGTAGAAAAGTGTGTATCATTTTCGTTCGAGACTTCGTTTATAATTCTCAGAAGTGCTGCAAGGGAAATGATGTCCATTTCATTGTGGTAAAACACACCTTTAATATCTTGTGTTTCTCCTGTTTTTAGATAATCCTGATAAATGATAGGAGCCAAATATCCAGGAATCTCCTCTTCAGATCTTGCAAAATTTAATATCTTTGATTCAATACTTTTTAATGAACGGTTCTCAAATTGGTAACGAAATAACATCCTTGCATACTTTAATAAATCAATTTGTTTTTTGTTGCCAATCGTTGTTGGAATGCGGTGATATTTGAATCTAGATTTTAGAATTGGAATATCAAAACTGATGCCATTGTATGTGACAATAATTTGATGCAACGACAATAGATTTTCCAAATTAAGCAACATAGCCTCTTCCTGATCTGGTGTTATAAGGAAATATTGTCGTAATACGAAATGGGTTTCTTCGAACCAACCAATTCCAACCATAAAAGCAAAAGTACCGCCGGAGGTCGATAAACCTGTTGTTTCAGTATCGATAAAAACACATTTATTCAAATCAAAATTACTATCCGATTCCGGAGTTGAATAATCTGAATTGGGTGGGAAAAAATGGTCAAATGGAATGGAACCATGAATGTAATTTGAGGTATATTGATGCTCAGCATAGAAGTATTCGCCTAAAGAATTGGTATTTCTGGTGCCTGAGATTTTTTTTGTCTTTATTTTATTCTTGGATTTAAATTCAATCGAATCTTTAGATCCAAAATACACCCCTAATAATTCTAATTTTTTCTTATATTCGGTATACATTGATAGAGTCCATTATTAATTCAAGCAATCGAATAGTTTCTTCTTTTCCACCATATCCTTCATCGGACACTGGACCTACACAGGAAGGGCAGCCATGATGGCATCCACAATCTTTAACATGCTTCAACATTTCAGGCAAAATCATTTGAAAATTATTATATAGTTCCATACTTAATCCAAGTCCATATGAAATGTTATCGTACATTAGAATTGAGTTTTCAAATCCGGTAATTTCATTTTTTGAATCCAAAATCACATCAATATCCTCAGGTCCACACAAAATAAAAATAGGTGATAAGGTTTTTAATAAATAGGACAAACCATTCATACCGCTTCTCACTTTGACCTGAATTTCAGCCAGCCTGTGACATTTTGCACATAAGGTTACAAGATTTGATGGATGATTTGCTTCTTCAATAGATTCAAACAATTTTATTGGTTTTTTATGATGAATGTGATGGGAAGTATTATTTTCCTGTATGCCGCAATGTTGACAGGTATAGTTATCTCTTTTGCGAATTAAATCCTTGTATTTATCCCATTTGGGACCATAATCATTTTTATAATTGAATACAAATTTTTCATTAATTAACTCATTTTGGATTGAATCCGAAATAGAAAACCAAAAAGCCTCAGTATCCAGAATTATTTCAGGTAATTCCAATACACCCTCTGAGATTTTTTGGTGACTTTCCCAGAGTATTTCTTTATACCCAATTACTGCTTGAGTAACCTTAATATTTCCAAAGTATAGATTCAGATTATTTATGGATTTTGATTGAGTTTGTTTAACAATCTCATATGTTTTTCCAATTTTTGGCTCAGTAAAATAGTCTACATTTGATTCTGCCAACAAAACTTCATTGGTTTCAAAATTCAGGATCTCAACAATGTATTGAACTCCCAAATGCAAGTAAATAGCATTTGGATGAACCATCCACAAACTACTGGCATAATCGATTTCTCCAATGATACGGTGTCTATTATTTGTGATATCAACCAATTTCAATGTGTTGCCGCTCATATTACGAAGTGAAATATTGTTCAAGAACTTCGATGAATCAATAATCAAATATTTATTATTGCTCTTTCGTGCATATCCATTTTCGATTAAAAGCCCAAGTAAAGCTCTTGTCTGCTCCCATGATAAATTACCGAACTTTTCACCCTCCGCAAAGCTCAGTTCATATAATGAGATTTTCAGATGTTCAAGCAAAATATTAGGATTGTTCGGATTTATGATTGCTTTTTCGGGACTATTGATAAAAAGATACTCTGGACGTTTGATAATATATTGATCAATTGGATTAATACTTGCGATCAATATCGCGAGAGCCTCAGACTGTTTTCTGCCAGCTCTGCCAATCTGTTGCAAAGTGGAACTTATTGAGCCAGGATAACCAGATAAAATTACGCACTTTAGACCCCCAATATCAACACCAAGCTCTAATGCATTTGTTGAAAATAATACATTTATTTTTCCTGAGCGGAAATCTTCTTCAAGTTTTCGTCGATCGTTAGCTAAATATCCACTTCGATAAGCGGCTGAAAAATAGTCTTTTTTATTTGTGTTCTGTTCCTTTATCCTTTTTAAACTTTTTTCTACTTCTTTTCTGGTTCCTTGAAATACAAGAGATTGAACTCCGTTTTCAAGAAACTCACTAACTATTTTGAGTGCTTCTTGATGACTACTTTTGCGAATACCCAATTCCTCATTTAATAAGGGGGGATTATAAAAAACAATTTGTTTTCTACCCTGAGGAGATCCATCCTCCGATACAAGCTCGAATTCCTCATCAACCAACTTACTCAGAAATTCGATTGGATTGCCTATTGTTGCTGATGTACAGATATAAACAGGTTTTTGATTATACAAAGAGAGAATTCTTTTTAATCTTCTGATGACGTTTGCGACATGGGAACCAAAAATGCCATGATAAATATGTGCTTCATCGAGAATGATAAATTTTAGATTTTCAAAGAATTTTTCCCATAGGAAATGATTGGGAAGAATTCCTATATGCAACATATCTGGATTTGTCAGTATTACCTGGGCATGTTTTCTAATAGAAGATCTAATTTCCTTTGGTGTATCACCATCGTACACACTGATTTTTTTACGAACATCCTTTTTCCAAAGATTGTTATTTTGGCTATTGCCTATGTACTCTTTAAAATGGGTTAATTGGTCGTATGCGAGTGCTTTTGTTGGAAATAATAATAACGCATTTGAATTCTCATTTTGATAAAGAGCATTTAAGATCGGTAATGTATACGCTAAGGATTTCCCGCTAGACGGTCCAGTCGTTAAAACTGTATTTTTTCCAGCTTTAATTAAATTTATGGACTGTAGTTGATGTGAATAGAGCGAATTTATTCCGATTTCTCTCAAAGTAAATTTTAATTCTGAATTTATAAATGCTGGTATTTCTCCCAAATCCCCATAATAATTATTTTTCGTTTGTATATGAGTAATATTTTCAGAAATATCTTTTGTGTTAACCCATTTATCGAAAAAATTGTTGATTTGGGAATCTTTTGACATATAATTTGTAGGAAGTCTTTCTTTCAATTTTTGATTGAATTGGATATATTATGAATTTATTAAATCTTTTTTGGTTGGTTCCACTAAGCATTTTGGTAAGTATGATGATTAATCATTTAGCAGATACTCTGCCAATTGTGAGAAAGATGACCCTTTCACCCATTTGTACCAAGTGCCATCAAACGTTTGAATTATCGAGATATGTTTTATACAAGGCATGTCCTCATTGTCTAACAAAGCCTGGAAATAGAAGATTTTTATTACCAATCGTATTTATTATAACATATGTTCTATTATATTTATTACCGCCAGTATATTCTGGAATTCACCTGTCGCTGATCATCGTAACATTTTTATATCTGGTTTTTATTATTGACCTTGAACATCGACTTATACTTCATCCAGTCAGTATTTTTGGCGCAATACTATTTACAATTATTGGACTTTATCTCAATGGCTGGCAAAAAACTATTCTTGGTGGGGGAATTGGCTTTTTGATCATGTATGGACTTTATTTATTTGGCATTTTGTTCTCAAAATGGATAGCGAAAAAAAGAGGTGAAACATTGGATGAGGTTGCTTTGGGTTATGGTGATGTAAATTTAACAGCTATTTTTGGATTGTTGTTTGGATGGCCAAGAATAGCTGTTTTATTGTTTTTTACAATTCTATTGGGGGGAATATTCAGCGCAGTTTATATGCTTATTTTGAAGGTTCGAAAAAGATATGAACTTTTTACACCAATCCCTTATGCACCTTTTTTGATTATTTCTGCCCTCTTACTGATGTATATCTCTACTCCAAAATAATTTGTTGAACTTTAGATTTTTGCGTATAGCTTTGGATATAGAGAATAAATACAAGTGTTTACATTTAATGTCCTCCCGCAGTTAATTCGCCTTCATTGTTCAACATTGCATGTTTGATAAGGTCAATGGGTGATAAATTACAGAATCTTATTCTTCCAAGGTTAATTTGCCAGGATGTTTCATTTTTCCTGCATCTTATTTCTGTTGATTGTAAAAATTTTTACTCCGAAAATTTAATTATTAATTCCCAACATTCTTGGGAACCAATACCAAAACACTCCAATCGCTGGCTTACCTCGTGTCGAGCTGCTGGAGTCCATAATTGCAACCTGAGGATTGTATTCCTGAGATATTATTCCATTAATCCATTCTGTATCATTGATAGCATTGAAAGCTGCATTGTAAAGTTCGACCTGAGTTAATAGGTCTATCTCAAATTCCATAGTTTGGGAACTATTATCTAATTGATTGATAATTTCAAAATCATAGCATTCTTCTTCCGAAATTACACATCCGTACTCCACACCTTTTATAGATGGAATATCCAAATTTATAAAAATTGGCTTATTGTAAACGGATAAATTAGAATATATATATTCATCCAGATATGCTTTGTAGGTTGATTGATAATCTTCCCCTACATATTCTGATTCAACAAAATTAATTTTTGGAGTAAAAACGAAACCATCCACAGCCTCGAGTAGATTTGGAGCAGGTTTTGGATTATCACCTAATGATATGAAAACTCTATTTGTAAATCTTGATTTGATATTGCTGATTTGCGAAATAGTATCTGATATCATTATCTCAGAAAGGCTCGCATAATTTTCTATTTTATACAAGTGAAGAATGTCTGTGGGATAAATGACTCCCTCTATGTTCATATAATTTGCCAAATCAGCTGCAAAGATCATAAATTCAGTATTTAAAGATGAAAAATTTTGTTGCCAATTGGTTTGTAAATCTTGTTGAATTAATTGCATGACTGAAATTGGAGACATTTCAATCTCTGGAGATAACCATACTTTCAAGTTTTGGTTTTGGGCTTTTTGGATCATTAAAACCAGATCTTTCCAAAGAGGATTCCGTCCGGTAATTGGTGATAATACGACAGGATTCAATGATTGCAATGTCCATTTAACGGGGATTACGATGGTGTTCGCATTTACTCCCAAAATGTTTTTGTATGCTGATTCTACATAGAGTGGTGTGTTCACATTGTAGTTATCTGAAAATGCGAAACCAGCAATGAAATCTGGTCCTCGATTAATTATTTCTGGTGCGATCAATGAAGGGGCTTCAATTTCTTGATTCCATCCTTTCCATTGAGTTACATTCACATTCAATACTTGTGGAAGACTTGTGGTGTCAAAAGAGTATCCATTAACTGGTGTAGATCCGTCATCAGCAGATCCACAAGCATCGTTTCTGCAAATTCGATAATCAATTTTGCTAAGAAGATGATATGGACCAAAAAGTCGGTATGTCCATTGATATTCACTGGTTTGCCACATATGAATGGGTGGAGACCATCCAAAACTGTTAAATTGAATTGAAACCTTATCAGTATTGGGAGTATTTTCAGGCACATTTACGACAAACTCAACACTTTGTGTATCGATTGATTTCCAACTTTGAATGAAGTCGTGGATAATCGTATCCTTTTCCGGGACGATTATTTGTCTCACTACGAAATTGTTTTCGTTATTGAGTTCAGCATTCCAGAATCCATCCCCAAGCGAATATTTATATCGCAAATCAAAACCACTTGGTAAACTCATTGTAATGGAATAATTTCCGTCTGGAAGTGCAGTCAATCTAGGCGCTCTGGCAGGCACTATGCTTGTGCCATTGTAAATATTTCCGAATACATTACCGAGTTGATATGTATTGCCCAGAATCCTCACAGGTGCATGATCTGGATTGTCATCTGGAGGTTTTACGATAAAGGAAACAGTTACAAATTTTGAAGCCTGCATGCCAATCGTAGCCGGTGTTGTTAATCCCTCGCCAACTATAGCTTCCTGTTGAAATGTTTGATATTCTCCATCCGTGCTCATAATGGTCAAATTATGTTTTCCTGGAGGAAGATTTTCAATAATAAAATTCCCTAAAGAATTGGTATAACTATGAACTCCTGCAACGACGACCAATGCGTTTGGAATCGGCGAATTTGTCTCCGAATTTATTGCTTGACCAGAAATCCGACCATAATTATATGCATATTGTTCATCTTTCCAATTTGTGAGCTGATTGTTTATGGTTGACGGTGAATTGATGTATGCCATTCGATATTCAATCACTTGATTGACCGCATTGGATTCATAAATGGGTAAACCATTATTCTTATAAAAACGATACTTGATCTGTGAGGGAACGCTCACAGGCAAAATTAATTTGTAATGATTGTCATCCAGCTTTTCCATCACGTACCTGGTGGGATTTATTTCAATGCCAGTAATATCATCAACCTGTTCAAAAATAATTTCATTTTGAATGGGTTTGGGAATTTCTAAAATAAATTCAACTTCAGTATAGGTTAATTCCTGTTGGTATTGTTCGGTCTTGCCTGTAATAATGTCGTTTGTTGCATCTTCAGGGAGAAAAGTGCATCCTGTGAGGAGTAATCCGAAAATAACAGCGAGAGAAAATAATTTAAAAAAAGATTCTAATTTATGTAAATTCATTATATCCTCACTGGTCTTTTGACAAATTGTTGATTACCTTTTGTTCAATCTCATTTAGTTGGTTTGCCAAACTTCCGAGCACTCCGTTTACAAATCTTGGAGTCGAATCAGATCCATAAGTTTTAGAAAGCTCGATCGCTTCATTAATGGCAACTTTTATGGGAGTACATTTTCCTACGGCAAATTCCCATAATGCAATTCTTAAAATATTGCGATCGATAATGGCCAACTGATCCATAGGCCACTCTGGAGCATGGACAGCAATCAATTCATCTAAGAGTTCAATAATCGGAATGACACCTGAAACAATTTCAGTTGTAAATTGTATCAGGTTAGCTTCGAGCGGATCTTCTTCTAATCTGTATTCTAACGAAGTGAAAGGTGAATGACCTGACACATCAAATTCATACAACACCTGTAGTGCAATCCCGCGTGCTTTTGTACGAGCTTTCATTTGATTAATGTTCTAAAGAATTAATTTCGATATCTTCAACATGAACATTGATCTTGCCAACATCCATTCCAACCATTTCGGATATAGCTCTCGAAACACTGGCTTGAATGTTGTGAGAAACATCCCGCACGTTAAAATCATGCTTCAAAATCACGTACAAATCAGCATATACCACATCTTCATCAACACTGATTTTTACTCCTTCACTGACTCCTCGTTTAAAAATACGATTCATTTCTGAAGGCGCCGTCGCCATTCTACTGACACCATCAACAGAAAGAGTAGTTAATCTAGCAATTGTCACTAATACCTCAAGCGCAATAGTGATTTTTCCAGGAGTTTTAGAAGTTGTTGTCATTTTTTCTCCATATTAAAGTACCAAGTTGTTAGTGCTTATTATAACCTAAAGGAGTAATTAGGTATTTCAATTAGTTTAACTTCAATTATTGGAAAGTTTTTATAAAATCATGTGTTTTTCTTGCCAGAAACTTAAAATCTTTATCTAATAAAACACAATGTTCAGAGTTTTCTAATAAAATAAATTCTTTATTGGAGGAATCGATAATATTGTAAATCAACTTCGGGCCTTCCGGAGAAATTGTTTTGTCTAATTTTCCTTGGAAAATAATAGCTGGTTGTTTGATCTTATTTAACATTTTTCTGGTATTTTTTTGCAATAAATACAATTGGTAAGCAGCTCGTGTTGGATTAACTTTATAGCCTTGCCAGGGAAATACATCCTTTTCCTGTACTTCTTTAATATTATTTTTCGGTATTACTTTCTTGAAGAATCGTAACTACTCAGCCTGAAGAAATACAATCAGGCAGATAGGGGTTGCCAAGAAAAGCTTGACGTAATGCATCGATACCATTTACACCATTTTTTCTGGCT
>PHBX01000048.1 GCA_002842045.1 Chloroflexi bacterium HGW-Chloroflexi-3
ATTCGTTCAGTTCCGGAAAATAGGTTTGATACGAAAATTACCATCCTGAATGGGAATCCCAATCCATCAGCATTTGATGAACATCTCCTGCGACTCAAAAACGAGCTTGAAGTCAAGCACAATACTAACACTCTTCAACAGATCACCGTGTGGAAAACGCGGAAGCATACCATTGATGCTAGAAAAATTTACCGGAGGTTTCGGAAAAGAGTCTGAGATTCGTCATCTCGTGTATCTCCAAAACACTCCCGAATTTGTGAATGCATTTGAGCAGGCGGAATGTGTCTGGTTGGGGTTTCCACTTTTCACAGATGCCATGCCAGCCATCACGAATCACTTTATTGAAGCACTGGAACCACTCACCCATTGTGGGAATAACCCACCTATAGGTTTTATGGTGCAATCTGGTTTTCTGGAAGGATTGCATTCACGTTATATTGAACGCTATCTGGAGAGTCTGGCAAGAAGATGAAGAATGACGCTTATGAGAGATGATTTGATCGAACGTTTATCAGTGAATAGAGTACCCTATGACACCGTCGAAACCTGCCAGCCAGTTCTTCCTAAAGCTCGATATTGCATTCTACTTCCCAAGCTCTTCGCCCCTTGTTCAAAATCCGGTTCTTCCTTTAATTATAGCGAATATCCCTGATTACTTCATGAATCATCGAGACAGCAGTTACAACGCCATCAGGATGGCTGCTTATGGTTCTACCCAAATCGGCTGCTTTTTTGATCATTTCAGGTGACTTCATCTGTAGGATTGCTCCAGTCATATTACTGATTGATAATTTATCAACACCCTCCGTTTTTTTGTTGACTTCAATAAGTAAATCAATATAATGAGTTAAGATTTATTGATAAATCTCGTCACATCATTAAGTTGTCATCCCCCTCAAATCACAAAAAAATAAATCTACATGATCAACTTGTTTTTTTAACAATCGATAGAGACCCTTGAAGGCATGTATGTTTGATATCACTCTAAATCTTATAACCATATTTATTGTATTGCTTTTATTTTATAAGGTCATTTAGTATCTTTTCAATAATTAGGGGCAGGGTGTTTTTAGGCGGGCGTTCACCCGCCTAAAAACACCCAACAACCACTTTTTTTTGAGATGATACGTCATTTATTTGGAAAGAAGGAGAAATCAATGGTAGGAATGAGAGAATTAAGTCGAAGAGAATTTCTTAAAGCCTCTGTAATTCTGTCCGGTGGGTTGATTATGCCCAAATCATTATTCGACCTGCATGGAGGTTTAGAATTACATAAATCAGTTGGTGAATCCCCAACGATTTGCTGTTTTTGTGGTGTAGGTTGTGGTGCAATTGTTGCCTCACAAGGTGGTCGTGTTATCAATTTAGAAGGTGACCCGGATCATCCCATCAACCAGGGCAGCCTGTGCCCAAAGGGCATGGCGATGGCGCAGATCAATACCGTGGATGGAGAAGTGAATCCTTACCGCCTGCAAACGGTCAAATACCGCGCTCCGGGCGACGATAAATGGGTAGAAAAAGATTGGGGCTGGACCCTGAACCGGATCGCCCAGCGCGTAAAAGAAACCCGTGATCAGTTTTTTATTGAAACAGACTCCGAAGGCCGCATGGTCAACCGTCTGGAAGCAATCGCTTCATTGGGCGGGGCCGCGCTGGATAACGAGGAATGCTCTCTGATTACCAAAGCAATGCGTTCATTGGGCCTGGTGTATTTCGAACACCAGGCGCGCCTCTGACACTCTTCAACTGTTGCGGCTCTGGCAGAGTCGTTCGGAAGAGGAGCAATGACAAATCACTGGAATGATATCCAGAACAGTGATTGTATTTTTATTATCGGCAGCAATGCGGCTGTAAACCACCCCGTTTCCTTTAAGTATATTGTCAAAGCCAAGGAAGAAAACAGCGCCACGCTGATCTGTGTTGACCCGCGGAACACCCGTACAGCCGCGCTGGCAGATATTTATGCACCCATCCGGTCTGGCACCGATATCGCTTTTATAGGCGGGATGATCAAATGGGTGCTTGATGATATCGAGGTTAACCCCGATCTATATAACATGACCTACATCATCGAGTACACCAATGCAGCGACACTGGTAAACCCTGATCTTAAAACAGCAGCCGAATTAGATGGCAAGTTCTCAGGTTTTGCGCCGGGCAGCAACCCCGATTTTGGCAAATATAACAGGGAAACCTGGTCGTTCCAAATGGATAGCGAAGGCATTCTGCTCAGAGACCCGACGCTTAAAGATCCCAATTGTGTTTTCCAACTGATGAAAAAGCAGTATGCGCGTTATGATCCCGATACGGTATCCAGAGTCACCGGTACACCCAGGGAAACATTCCTTAAAGTTGCTGAAGCGTATGCCCGGAAGACAGGTCCGATAGGCAAATCCGGCACGATCATGTATGCCATGGGAACAACACAGCACACGCACGGCACCCAAAACATCCGCGCTTACGCCATTCTGCAACTGCTGCTGGGCAATATTGGCGTCGCCGGCGGTGGTATTAATGCATTGCGGGGAGAATCGAATGTGCAGGGATCTACTGATCATGCCATGTTGTTTCATCTTCTGCCCGGCTACCTGAAGGCACCTGAAGCCACAGATGCGACCATGGCGGACTACAACAATCGCTGCACCCCATTATCAAAAGATCCAAAAAGCGCCAACTGGTGGCAGAATTACCCCAAGTATTCTGTCAGCCTGCTCAAATCCTGGTATGGGGACAACGCGACAGAAGAAAATGACTTTGGATTTGGGTGGTTACCAAAAATTAATCCTGGATCAAACTACTCGTATATTGCTCTTTTTGAAAGCATGTCAAAGGGCCAGATTAAAGGATTGTTCTGCTGGGGTCAAAATCCGGTTGTGGGCAGCCCAAATGGAAATGCTGTTGTAAAAGCACTCAAAAAACTGGATTGGCTGGTAGCTATTGATCTTTGGGATACGGAGACAGCCAGTTTCTGGGAAATTCCTGGATTGAATCCTGCTGCCATCGATACGGAAGTTTTCCTTTTACCAGCTGCAGCATTTAATGAAAAAGAAGGTTCAGTAATCAACAGCGGCCGCTGGAGCCAGTGGCGTTGGAAAGCAGTTGAACCCGTGGGTGAAGCAAGGGCTGACCTGGAAATTATCACCGACTTGATGGTAGAAATAATTGATCTTTATGAAAAAGAAGGTGGTAAAGCTCCGGATCCCATAACTAAACTGCGTTGGAAAGGCTGGTACGATGACCCAATCGGTAAAAATGGTGCGGAAAGCCTGGTTGATCTGGTTTCAAGAGAGATTAATGGTTTTGCGGAGGAACAAATCCTCAATGCGGATGGATCCGTTCAATATGAAAAAGGAGATTTGTTATCATCGTTTGCACACTTATTGGCAGATGGAAAAACATCCTCCAGTAACTGGTTATACACACAAAGTTACAATAAAAAAGACGGTAATCGCCAGAAATGGAGGGACAACGTTGATACACATCCAGCAGGCATTGGCACATTCTCTAATTGGGCATGGTGTTGGCCGCTTAATCGACGAATTCTTTATAACCGTGCATCTGTGGATCTGGACGGCAAGCCCTGGGATCAGGAAGATTTTGTCATCGATTGGAATGGAGAAAGCTGGGTAGGAGATGTACCCGATGGTGGTTGGCCACCAATGAACCAGGAGGGCACACGATATGCGTTCATAATGAGACAGCACGGCTTTGCCCATCTCTATGGACCCGGATTGGTCGATGGACCTTTCCCGGAACATTATGAACCGCTTGAAAGCCCGGTAGGAAATCTGTTATCAAACACCCAGGTCAATCCGACAGTCAAACTCTGGCGACCGGAGGAGATCGGCTCTGCGGATAAATATCCAATCGTCTGTACCACATATCGCATGACAGAACATTGGCAAGCCGGACAGATGACCCGTAATCTGCCATGGTTAGGAGAGCTTATGCCGGTTATGTTTGTGCAGATCAGTGAAGAACTGGCAGCAGAAAAGGGAATATCCGGAGGTGATATAGTAACAGTTGATTCAAGACGTGGTGCAATAGAATGTGCTGCGTTAATTACAAAACGCCTCAAACCATTAATTATCGATGGTAAACCAGTCCATCATATCGCCTTACCCTGGCATTGGGGTTTCAAAGGCCAATTTACCGGTCAAAGTGCGAATCTCCTGACTTCATATGTGGGCGATCCCAATACCTTAATACCGGAGTACAAAGCTTTTCTTGTGGATATCCGGAAAGGAGGTTTATCATGAGTGTTGGTGCTCTTATTGATCTCACTCGTTGTATTGGATGTCGATCATGCCAGGTTGCCTGCAAATCCTGGAATGATAATCCTGGTGAACATACCAGTTTCTGGGGAACATATGACAATCCCCCCACTCTGACGCCGACCACGTGGTCATTGATCAAATTTGCAGAGGTTGAAGTAAAAGGTGCAGTCAGGCTGGTTATGTCAAAAATCCAATGTATGCATTGTCTCAATCCGGCATGTATCGCAGTTTGCCCAGAACAAGTGTATCAAAAAGAAGAGAACGGTATAGTGACACTCGAAGGAGACAAATGCATTGGCTGTCAGAACTGCATGAAAGTTTGTCCATTTAGTGTACCGCATATCAATTGGGTTGATAACCCGGATCTTGCCTTTGTCAATGTTGAACCACAAATGACAAAGTGTATCTTCTGTTTTGACCGGGTCAGTAATGGAATGGAACCAGCTTGTATAAAAGCCTGTCCTACCGATGCTCTCGTTTTTGGAGATCGTGATGAATTGTTGGTTGAAGCCAGACGACGCATGGCAAAATTCCCCGGCAAATATGTCGATCACATTTACGGCGAAAAAGAAGTCGGCGGTACTGCCTGGATGTATTTATCGCCAGTTCCATTTGAAGCATTGGGCTTCGCGAGCCTTCCAAATGAGCCAATTGACGTCTCGCAATACAAACCATCCTATCTTTATCCAGGTATAGAGAAAGAACGGGAACCTGTATCACCGGTTAACATTGGCGTTACAAGCGGATTGCTTGGGTTACTTGCCGGGGCAGCCAGCATTATCGCACTCAGGCAGTTGAGAATGAAGAAAACAGACGTCGAAGTACCTGAAGAATAGAAGAGCCTATCATGACTATAAACCGAAGAGATTTTCTCAAAAAAACTGGGTTTGGTCTGGGGGGGCTGCTTGTTCAGCCAGATGTGAGTAAACTGGTGACAAGCCCCGGAAGTTTGAAGGGCGGGGCGGGCATGTTATTCGATGCGTCAAAATGTGTCGGGTGTACGGAATGCCAGGTTGCTTGCAAGAAACGGCTGAATACACTCAACCCGGAGGTGGACATCAGCGAATATGATGTCAACCCCCATGATCTGTCTGCCTATACCTGGTCTCTGATCAAGCTTTATAAAGATGAGACGGATGACAGTCGCTCCTCCTTTGTTAAAGTTCAATGCATGCACTGTCTTCACCCGGCATGTGTGTCTGTCTGCCCGGTAGGCGCGCTGACCAAGTCAGAAGCCGGCCCGGTTGTTTATGACGACAAAAAATGTTTTGGCTGTCGTTACTGCATGGCGGCCTGTCCATTTGATGTTCCCAAGTATCAATGGGATAAGGTTTTCCCCTTGATCCAAAAATGTGATTTCTGCGCTGACCGGCAGGAAGCAGGTCTACAGCCAGCATGCTCAAGCGTGTGCCCGACTGGTGCGCTGCTATATGGCGAGCGTGAAGAATTATTGCTAATAGCAAAAAACCGTATTAAAAACGATTCCAGGTATGTTGACCACATCTATGGAGAACATGAGGTGGGAGGTACGGCTCAGCTTTACATTTCCCAGGTACCCTTTGAACTGCTCGGTTTCCAGGCGTTGAGTGCCGTTTCACTGCCAGGCCTGACATGGCCATGGATGGCTGCAGTTCCAGGGGTTGTCGTCGTCGTTGGCAGCCTGATGAGTGGCATCTACTGGTTCACCAAGCGACGAAATAAATTACAGCTAGAGAAGGAGGAGTGACATGACGGCTGTTGTTCAACAAAGCAAACCTTCTTTTGGCGCCGGGACGATAATCCTTGCAGGTCTTTCATTTTTTGGTTTTGTGCTGATGATCATCCGCTGGGCAACCGGGTTGGGTGCCACAACCGCTTTGGTAGATAGCAGAGGTTGGGGGATTTGGATTGGGTTTGATGTCCTGTGCGGCATCGCGCTTGCTGCAGGTGCGTTCAGCGTTGCGGCAGCAGTATATATCTTCCAGCTGAAAGAGTTCTACCCCATCCTGCGTCCGACTGTACTCACCGGCTTTATCGGTTATGGTCTGGCCGCACTATCGATCGCTATTGACCTCGGTTTTCCACATCGTATCTGGCACTTGCTGATCTATTGGAATGTTCATTCACCCCTCTTTGAGGTGGGATGGTGTGTGATGACGTATGTGACTGTGCTTGGATTGGAGATATCTCCGATCGTTTTTGAGAAGTTCAATCTTAAAGCCCCGTTGAAGTTGATTCGCGCTATTACGATTCCGCTGGTCATTTTAGGTGTCATCCTTTCAACAATGCACCAATCCTCACTTGGAACGCTTTTTCTCCCAATGGCATCGCGGGTTAACCCGCTGTGGTATTCGGCGATCTTGCCAATACTGTTCTTTATATCCGCCGTTGCGGCTGGATTATCAATGGTAATTATTGAGGCGAGCTTGAGTGCTGCCGGATTAAACCACCGCCTTGAGGTCAGACTGCTTGGAAAAATTGCAAAAGTGATCCCCTATGTGCTGGGCTTGTATCTGGGAATAAGGGCGATTGACATGTTAGTTGCAGGTGATCTGCGCTATATGTTTACCGGAGATTTGTTTAGTTTCTTGTTCTGGGCAGAGGTGATCTTAGGCGTTATCCTGCCAATCATCTTATTCTCAATGCCAACCACGCGGAAGAACCGATATCGGATGTTCTGGTCTGCTGTCCTGGTCGTTTTTGGGTTGATCTTTAACCGCATAAACATCAGTCTGGTCGGTTTTGATGGTGCTCCATATTGGCCTACCTGGCAGGAGCTGTTCATCTCAATTGGGATGGTCTCCATCGGTGCCCTTGTTTTTGTCCTGGCATCGCGCTACCTGGCTGTATTTTCAAGTCACAGCCCAGCAAATGCAGAATAACAGGCGTGAATTGTCCGTAAATTGAAGCTTCTAATTTAACGGTGAATGTTCAGCCCCGCCAATATATTGATTTCCCATATTGGTGAACGATTCATCTCAGACATTCACCATTTTTTATAATAATTTATTCCAGGAGAAAAGTATGATGCATCAAACACATCGTGAGAAGGCAATCCAGAGGCTTGAAGACGTAAAGAATGAAGACCATGCCCTTACCTCCTATTATCAGCTTTATCAGGATCTGCTGCAAATCCAGGAGGAGGCAGAGTTAGACATAACAACCAGCCTGGAAATGGTTGATGAGGTAATCCTGAATGAAAGGCTGCGTTCAGGATTGCCACAGTTGCCCTTTGACCATTTGTCAATCGATGAAAGTTCATTCCGGGATTTGGTTCAGAAAATCCTGGACCTCCTGCTCGCCTATCAAGATGAAAAAGTGGATAAATTTCCAATGGATGAAGAAGATCTGATTACAAGGGCGAAGGAGCGCTTTATGCTGATTCAAACCACGGACAACTCCGATCTTCTGGGGCTGGCAATCGATCAGGCACTTATGCCTTACCTAGAGCACGCTGCCGGGCAAATCATGACTCATGTGGATAAGTCTAAATGGCTACAGGGAAACTGCCCAAGTTGTGGAGGAGAACCTAATTTTGCCTGCCTGGATGAAGATGGAAGCCGGACTTTGGTTTGCTCGCGCTGCCGTTATCAGTGGCGTTACAAACGGACTGGATGCCCATTTTGCAGCAATACTGATCCCAAAACATTGCGTTATTATCCGGCCGGGGAGAAAAAAGCTTATCGCCTCTACGTTTGTGATGCATGCAAACACTATTTGAAAGCAATCGACCAACGCATTGCGGGAAGTGACATTAATATCATCGTCGAACCGATTCTGACCTGGTCCCTGGATAAAGCAGCCCGGGAGAAGGGATACCATTGAGCTACTTGAAATCATACATGTAGTAACCAAATCAGTACAATTGTCGAACAGATTAATCAGCGGATTGGTAGAAAAATTAATTTATCTCATTGTTCAAATTCCGGGGCTGTTTTAGGGCATCCTTCCGCTTGGATGGATATGGTCAGACCAGGACTTAGCTTTATTACCCGAGTATCCTTCCTTAAAAAGGTTATTGCTGGTACCAGTATTGGTTACGGTCGTACTTGGATAGCTCCTGAAGATACCTGGGTTGCAACTATTCCCGCCGGATATGCAGATGGTTTCAATCGTTTGTTTTCCAATAACGGCAGAGTTCTGATAAAAGGTAAATCTTATCCAATTGTTGGACGTGTTTGTATGGATCAAAGCATGGTTCATCTGGGACCAGTGACTGAAATACAGGTAGGAGATGAAGTTGTTCTGATTGGGAAAAGTGAAGATGAGGAGGTCACCTGTTATGAATGGGCAAAGCAATTGGAAACAATTACCTGCGAGGTGACCTGTCAAATCAATTCACAGGTTGAAAGAATTTACGAACCATTTGAGTAATCAATGTTCAAAGATATCTATCATTTAAGAATGAAAAGAGCCTTCGGTGAAATCCTGGTCCGAAAGCTTTTATGTCATCCTAAATTTGAGTCTTATTGCACTTCAAATTCTAGTGTTTTATCCAGACTGCCATTAAGATAGATATCAACTTTATAAGAGCCTATAGGCCAGAGATTATCATTTTGGAGATTGAATGTAAAAACATTCTGTCCATCAGTTGTAATCTCAACTTCGTCAATTAATAGCCCTGGATCCACACCTTCTACATTAACTACTGCCCAAACTGCTTTCAACACGGTGTCATCAGGTGCGTTAGAGACTTTGACCACACAATAAAAAGTCTGATCACCAGAAAAAACTGTAGTTTTTCCGGAACCATCCTCATTGGCTGTCAAATAAACATCAGAGATTTTCGCCGTACTAACGCTGGCTTCACAAGCAAGTATCGAGAACATTACAACAAAAACGATCATTATGATTTGAATTTTAATTTTTTTCACATTCACCTCTTTTTGATAAATTACAGTCACATTGTAGAAAAAGCCAAAGGGCTGAATCCGCCGAAGGGAGCGCAACACCAGCCCTTGTCCGCTGCACGCAACGTTAGCCGCCTATTTGCCCGAGGAATAAACCAATGGCAAGAAGAACAGGCGTAGACAGATTAATAATTACATTCATACCCATAGACGGAATCAAAGCGGGTATGTTATCAGCATTCTGTTTTGCGCCCTGACTAGTCCGCCATGCCAAGATAGCAGTCAAAAGTGCAATTACACTGAGTACGGGCAGCAATGACAATAGCACTCCTATAACAACCGTGAAATAAGCCAATGCCAAAAAGACACCATAGAGTATACTGCTTTCCTTACGTCCGATAGCAATTGGAAAATGCCTGCGTCCTATGCTTTGGTCAGGTTCAACATCAGGAAATTGATTGAGTAACAGCAAGTCACTGACCAAGAAGGTAGGCACAAGGGCGGCAATAAAAGAAGTCCAACTATATGTACCTGTCAAGGCAAAATGCGTTCCCATAACCATCAAAATACCAAAGCCTAATCCTGGGGCTAATAAGCATAATATTGGGTTGTAAACCCACCAAGTCGTATAAGTGACCAATAGTATCAATCCAAGTATACCAATGGGTAATAACTGCCAGCCTTGTAACCAGATGAAATATAAGCCGATGATAGCGGTGATAAAAAACGTCGCCCATGCAAGTCCAAAAGAATATCTTTCCATTTTTGGATTAGCAGGGAGAGTGCCACTGCCGCCGCTGAAGGGTGTGCGCGAAGTCTTAAAATCCAAACCACTTTTGAAGTCAAAATACTCGTTGAAGGTGTTAACGCTAACATGCGCTGATAATGCGCCAACGAGAACGAGCAGGACACTTACCCAATTTAGTTCATGCGTTTGCCAATATGCCGTACCAACACCCACAGCAATACAAGCGGGTGTAAGCACCAGAAAAGGTAGGCGTATTGTTTCTAGTAGCGATTTCATTACATTCATAATCAAACTCCTTTGTGTGAATTGAGTTGCTGTTTGTTTGGCAGTTAACTATTAATTATATGGAAATAATAATACGCTGCAATTATGCTGTATAGCCAGCCATAATTATCATGTAATAATAACGCAACTATACATGATAATTTCAGGTATATATATGAAAAACTTTGCTGTCGTGTACTTATTAAAATACAAAAACCAAATTACTGGATAAAAAAACGTAATTTTCATCCCCCAAAAAGAGTTAGTTCTTTGTTGGGCACCTTGCCTGCATTAATTTATAGAAAACCCGACTTCGCTTTCCAAGAAAAACCTACACCCTTGCTGATCCTCTGAACCCCCTGGCGGCATAATAAGAATCAGCACCGTTGTGATATATGAAGACTGTGTTATATCGGCGATCCCCAAAGATGGCTCCACCTAGTTTTCGAATATCGGCAGGTGTTTTAATCCAGCTCGAGGTTTTCGTATCAAAATTTCCAAGTTTCTGTAACGCTCGATATTGTTCTTCCGTTAGAATTTCAATACCCATGGCTTCAGCCATGTTCAGAGCGCTATCCTCTGGTTTAAATTTTTTCCTGGCTTCCAGTGCTTCGCGGTCGTAACAAACATTTCTACGGCCTGCAGGGCTTTCTGCTGAGCAATCGTAAATAAAGTATTCGCCTGTCTTTGCATCAAAACCGACCACATCCGGTTCGCCGCCGGTTCTCTCCATTTCGTGGAGTGACCACATTTTTTCCGGATTGGCTTCCAGCTTTGTTTGCACTTTCGACCATTCAAGACCTTGATGGCGGTTCATGTTTTTCTCAAAACGGGCTTCTAATGTTTTGAGTAATTCTTCACGTTGTTTAGATGACAAATCTTTTTTATTGTTGATGATGGGAATCATATTTTTATATTATCTTTGTTGAAAAGATGAGTCAAGTGGTGGATTGTATAATTGCAGCAACTTATTTCAAAAACGCACCAACCTGCACTTTTGGATTCTGGATTCACAATATCCTATATAAGGAATCTCCCATGCTATTGGTCCGTACCAGGAAGAAATCACCTCCCCGCGTGAACACTTCTTCTGGCTACTGACCCTTGAAAATGGGATTGCCAACATGCATGCCAACCTGCAATGGGCTCAAAATGTCGTTGAACGTA
>PHBX01000049.1 GCA_002842045.1 Chloroflexi bacterium HGW-Chloroflexi-3
TTAATCTTAATCTTTTCGTTTTGGTGGTAAACATGTACCCGATCATGACTGGTAAACATTACCCGACTATGGGTGGTAATAATAACCCGGCTATTGACACTTTGGCCACCAGCGAACAAGGCATTCAGGCGATGATGGGGCTCATCCCCGAAGCGTTTCATGGCACCGAGGATGTCGTCGCAGGTGTGCAAACCCGTGCGTTAACCGATCCGGAACAGGCTTATATCGGCTTACATGCCCGTGCGTTCACCCCATCGACCCGCATCGAGACGATTCCAGAGGCAATGAGTGGGTACGCAGATTCAACCTTACTCACCATGCTTCAAGTGGCAGCTTATACTGCGCCAGGCATGTTCGAGCAGGGATCAGCACTCACTACCCAGGAAGAAACCCCAGCATTTGCTTTTTATCCGGATATGCCTGGAAATATCACCCTCGCCCGGCAGTGGTCGAGTGAAACAGGTTTATTAACAGATACTTTTCTAAAGTTATCTCCAGACCGCCATTTTCATACTGCATTTGTCGGGGATACCGGTTTTGGAAAATCGATTGCAGCCGAACGCCTGGCTTATGAGACGACCCGTTTCTGGCATTACCGCACCATTGTGTTGGATTTCGGCCAGGGTTGGCGTAAAGCATTGAACTGGCCAGGGGTGGGTCCGAAAGGTTCAGAAGACAGTCTTGGACATGTGGATATCCGTCAACTCTATCCTGGTTCCCCACGCCCTCTCCGATGGAATATCCTGCAAGTACCAAAAAGGATAGAACCCGGCCGCTACCGCAGCATGGTGGCTGAGTTATTTGCGAACGCTGGCAGGATGGGAGCCAGACAGTTGGGGTTCATGCGCCGCGCGCTAACCGAATTGTATTATGAGGCCGGTGTTCTGACCGGCGATCCCAAGTTGCAGAATGGTCCCTTAGGACATCTTCAGGATGAACGGGAGGTGGAGTTAATCCGCAATGAACGTCAGAGTCTTGGGGAGGATCTGAATGATCTTCATCTTGGAACCCTATTAGAAAGTCTCTCGCCGTCTGAACTACAGGCTCTAGCGGTCTATCGTAGCCGGAAATTGGATGTTTCCAAATGGGTTGATCGACTGCGGACCTACAAAGAGAAGCTTGAACGTGATCAGGTAAGTCGTACCAGTCTGGAGGGTGTTCTCCTTCGATTGGAGCAGTTCTCCGAAGGACATATGGCAAAGCAATATGGATCTTCAGCCAGTGGAACCGGTGTGGAAGATTTGGGATTGATGGGCAGCGCTGATAATCCCTGGGGAGTCATTGTCATCGAAGGTGGCGCTGAGATGGATGAATACTCCAAAGCAGCATTGCTCTCATTATTGGCCAGCATTTTGTATTCGGATGCGGTCACCCGCCGGCGCGAAGCTTTGGGCGGCAAACATTTCCCACCCATGCAAATCTTCTTTGAAGAAGCGAATAAAGTCCTAACTGGCGTCTCAGGTGGAGCCGCTTCTGATCAGGGATCAGGAGAGTCGGGTAACCCGGTCAGCCATCTTTTTCAAACGATGTGGCGTGATGGAAGAAAATACAACGTTTTTCTGCATCTGATGGCTCAAACTGTAAGCGAGTTACCCTCAGGCATCCTATCCTCCTGTGCGAATGTATTTGTGTTCCAAACCAAAGATCCCAAAGATCGGGATTTGATCTTGCCGCATTTAGGCCGCTCCGAAAAAGGGCTGGTCAATACCGAATACAAACGCTACCTGGCGCGCATTCCGCGTACGTATGCGATTGCCAAGTTGGGTTACAGCGATGATGTGTTCTGGCTGGAACCAGTGTTAGTCCGCCCAATGATCATCCGTAGTAATGAACCCTCTGACCTCGAGATTACCCAGGAATTGGGAGCTGTTTCCCTGGAACGGACAGCTTCTGACATCCTGGCAACCAATCAATAACCCAATGATTTGTAAAAAGGAGAAAGAATAATTCATGCAAACAAAAAAACGTTCCCCCATTGCCGCAATTGTACTTGCCGTTGTCATCGGTTTGCTTGTGATCGCCCTTTTGAACGGGGTGATCCGTCCAACTCAGGTGGTGGTCGCTAAAGTCGCCATCGCCCCTGGAACCGTTCTGACTGACCAATTGGTTGAGCTGCGCACCATTCCGATGGGAGCTAAACCTGCGGATGCTACTTCAAAAATTGAAGATGTGACCGGGAAGATCCTGGCTGTTGGACGAGCTCCGGGGGATCTGATCGTTACCTCCGTTTTGGGAGAGATTGCCAGTGCAGGTATTCCTGCTGAACTTCCAGAAGGGCATGTTGCTCTGGCGATCCATGTCGACCTGGCCAGCGGCGTGGCTGGTTTACTTCGTCCAGGACAGACTGTTACAGTGATTGGTTTGATCTCTCCAGATATTCTCAAGGCGAGTACCACCTCTGTGTTCACTGCGCCGATTGCGGAATTTACTTCACCCATTGTTTCACTCACTCCTGGCGTGACCGCAACACCTACCCCAACTCCTACCCCCGCTCCGCCGGCTTCTCCTCTCGCTCGGTTGGCAATCACAGGTGTGCGAGTTCTCTTAGTGCCTCAATCGTTTCGTTATGAAGAGGTTCCAGCCGGTGCCAGTGAAGAAGAATTGTTTTCCTCTGCTCGAACAAGCATGTCAGCACAGGAAGGTAGTGTGATCGTTCTGGATGTTCCCACGGGGTTGATCGAGGTAACTCCAGGATTCAAGGTTGATCCGGCAACCTTGCTGGCTGCACTCGACCAATATGGCATTATTCACTTGGCTCTGGAACCCACCTCTGGGTTGGCTTTGGATGTTGCGGACGTGATTACCCTCAATCTGGGTGAGTTGTATAACGAGATGAACGATTATCGAAAGAAATAGGTCAAAATGAGCGATAACGCTTACCAAACCAATAAAATCACCGTCATGCTGGCAGGAGCCGGTCATGATGTTGTTTACTACCAAATGCAGCAGCCGATCCTGGCAGACCAACGCTTTATGATCTCAGGTCACGCCGCTCAATGGTCCATGTTCGAGACGAACTTGAACAACCTGCGGCCGGATCTGGTGATCGTCCAGACCGATATCGCTCCTGATCCGGATACCCTGATTCGTTCCCTTCAGAAAATTTCAGCCTGGCGTGGAATTGCGATTGTAGTACTGCCTTTGGCCCAAAAGGATTTTCAGGGAGCTTTTACCAAAGTGGATACTGTGCGTGGAGTTTTCGTCGCGCCGGTCAATTGGACTGAGATCATCCAGGCTGCTTATGGTGCTGCGATGACAGCCCGGGCAAGCCTGACTCAAGCTGCACCTATGCAGCAAGGGGTATCCGGCTATTCCAACAGCGGAACATCTGCGTATATCACCGGCACGAAAAGGATCGCTGTCCTCTCGCACGCGGGTGGATCTGGTTGCTCAACCATTGCTGAAAACCTGGCTTATGAATTGTCTGTCCGGCTTAGCGTGAAAACGTTGTTGGTGTCCATGGGGTTGCCACCAGCTGCTGCGCCACATTTAGGATTACGATATGTCCCTAATTTAACCGAATACTTTGATCGTCCGGGCAAGGCAGCTTTTCAGGCTGCAATCCAACGCAAGGAAAATTCGGAGATCTTGCTTGCGCCAGAATCCTCCCTGGAATACATGCACATTCTTGAAAGCTCAAGTAAAGGAACCGGAGAAGGCAGCATTAATGGGATGCTGATTGACTCTGAAGATGGTCGCTATGCCGCTATTGTCATGGATGTGCCAACCACAGAAGATTTGTGGATGATGCATTCAATCATCTTTGCCAATTATGCCTTGATCGTTGCCCGACCTACTTTGGCTGACTTAACTGCGATTCGACATACCCTCACCTTATTGTTGACCGGCTTAAAAAGTGAGAAACGCCTGGCCCGAGATTCGATTTACCTGGTTCTAAACCAAACTTCTGATCGCAGCAGCTTTACCCCCCGATTATTCCAGGAAGAGCTTTCTAAATCCTTGGGGTGGGCTCCACCCATCGCAGCCATTGTACCTTTTGATCCAGGTGTTCCTCAGGCACAAGATGATGGCTTGATGCCGGTGACGCGAGGGGATGAGTTTGCCAAAGGGATCCGCGCCATCATCAACACTTTATTTCCCTTGGTGGAAAACAATCTTGCTCGTGCGGATGGGAAAAAGGGTATTTTGCGACTACCCAAAATACGATTTACGTAGAAATCCATTTTTGTCTCTTAAGTTGGAAAAGTTACTTAATGTTGGAGATTACCTATGCCGGGAATATTAGGTTTGTACGACACTGCCACAAATGGGAATAACCTGGACGAATCTATCCGGTCTGAAGTTTTCAACGAGGTGATCGATCAGATCAACCATGATTTCCCTACTTCTGTTCATCAGAGTCCAAATGAAACCGACCGGCAGCGCATTCGGGAGCGGGTCGAGGCACAGATTGCTGCGGCACTAAGAAAACGCAACTGCCGTCCAGGTGCCCTTCAGGAAGCTGCCATTGCTGAGGAACTCACCCGGCGGATATTGGGATTGGGTTTTTTAGATTTGCTTTTGCCGCCGGCTCGCACAGATATCTCTGAAATCACCATTTACTCCAGCGGACTTCTTCAAATCATGCGTAAAGGTTCGGTTCGTTGGGAGACCATCGAACTGCGGCCTGAACCAGGTGAAATCTGGCGTGTGTTGGATCGCTTGATTGGTCCGCAAAATAAAACTTTGAATGAGACCAACCCAAGTATCAATGCCAAACTGCCGGCAACGACACATAATCCAGGTGGTGGACGGATCAAGGCGCTTCACCCGGTTATTGCACCACCAGGTCGTAATCCTTCTATCAATATCCGCCTTTATGAATAAAAGCCGGTCAAACCAGAGTGGTTATTAGAGCGTGGAATGATGAGTTCTGAAATGATGGAGGTTCTTCGTCAGGCCATGGAGAAAGGATCCCGCATCCTGATTTCCGGAGGAACCCGAACCGGAAAGACCACTCTGCTTAGTGCCTTATGCAATTTCTTGCCTACGATCTGGCGCATCGTGAAGATCGAAGACCCAGAGGAAATCTGGGTAGATCGTCCAACCGTTCAGACGGTGGAAGCCCGCCCGCAGGCGATTGGCACGGATGTCCGGCCGTATACCCTGGCAGACGGAGTCGATGATGCTATGCGAATGTCACCTGATTACCTGGTCATTGGCGAGGTACGTGATGGCGTGGCAGCCATGAGTTTGTTCCGGGCTTTGATGACGGGGCACAGCGGAGCCTGTACCTTCCATGCGGACAGTCCCCGTGAAGCAGCTCGCCGTTTAGCGACAGTCATGGGTGCGGATGCTGGAGTAAAGCCACACGAAGCCAATCAGATGATTTGTGATGCGGTTGATTTGCTGGTACAAATCGGTATCCGTCACGAAGTTCGCCGGGTGATTGCCATATCCAATGTGTCCAAGGATTTGAAGAACGGTGATGTATATTTTGAACCCATCTATCGATATAAGGAAGCCTCGTCTTCGGAAGAATCTGATTGGGAAAAATTAGGGGATTTGAAATAAACAAGTCATAAAATTTACAACCATGCTGATTTGACGTATAATATAAGCATGGTTGTAAAAAACAAAGCGAATCCAATTGATAAAATCATGGAAATTTTGAAGAATCAGAATGGCATCCTATTAACTTCTGATCTTGCGAAACTCGGAATTCCGAGAACCTATCTTTCGATTCTATTAAAGAAAGGCGAGATCCAACGGATTTCCAGAGGTGTTTATTCGGCTGCCAATTATATGGTCGATGAGATGGCCAGTATGCAAGCAAGGTATAAAGGAGCGATCTTTTCGCATGAAACAGCCCTTTACCTTTTAGGGCTGACGGATCGGACTCCGCTCTTTTATTCTATGACAGTGCCGGCGGTATATAACGCAACACCATTAAAAGCGAGTGGAGCAAAAGTCTATTTTGTAAATCGCAATTTATTCCAATTAGGAGTTATCACACTTAAATCGTCTCATGGGAATGATATCAAGACTTTTAACCTCGAAAGAACAATCTGCGATGTATTAAGAAACAGAAACCAAGTAGATGTTCAACTTGTGAATGAAGTCTTGAAAAAATATGTAATCCATAAAGACAGGAATATCGACCAGCTTTACAACTTTGCCAAGCAATTTAGAATCCAAAAGATCGTCAGGGAATATATCGAGGTTCTTTTATGAGTAATGCAATGCAATTTAAAGCCAAAATAAAAAACCTGGCTCTGAAAAATCACATACCCGCTCAAGCCGTCCTCCAGAACTTTATGCTCGAGCGTTTATTGGAAAGAATCTCACTCTCCAAGTATAAAGACATGGTTATTCTTAAGGGGGGAATGCTCATTGCTTCATTGGTTGGGATCAGCAGCAGAACAACAATGGACATGGACGCAACTTTGCGGGGATATCCCCTTTCTGAAGAAACGATCCGAGAAGCGTTGTCGGAAATTTGTGCAATGCCGTTGGATGATGAAGTGACCCTTGTTTTTGATCACGTTGTTCCCATCCGAGAAGATGACGAATACGGTGGTTATCGAGTTGCACTCATAGCAAAGTTCGAATCGATTAATACTCCATTGAAGATCGATATTACCACTGGAGACATCATCACCCCTGATGCGATCAGATATGCCTTTCAATCGAATTTCGAAGATAAAAAGATTGAGGTTTGGGCTTATAACATCGAAACAATCCTGGCAGAAAAGGTGGAAACTATTTTGCGAAGGAGTGTACTCAATACTCGGCCAAGAGATTATTATGATGTCTACATTATTATGAAAACACAACGTCGCGCCATCAATAAGAATCTTTTCAGAACCGCTTTGAACGCCACTGCCCAAAAAAGGATGTCTCTTGCAGCGTTGAGGGATCGAGACAAAATTCTACAATCAATTCAGACCGATACAATTATGAGGCAACGATGGGAACGATACTGTAAAGAGAATTACTACGCAAACGGTATCGAGTTTGATGTAGTAATTGGAATACTGAAGGAATTAGTAAGTTAATCCAAGTTGCTACCTGGGATTATTTTATTCGCAGACTAGCTCCACGAAAACTTTGCGGCATACAAGTGATGAGGGTATAAATATGCATCCATACCAATTGGCCATAAAGATTACGCCACCAGAAGGCGCAAATGAGCCTACGCCAGAACCTGTGTCAATTTCTGGGCAGCTGGGTGACAAAGACTGGGATCTACTAAAACGGTTCAATGAGCGTGCTATCGAATTGTTTCAGACGCGGTTTGTGCAATCAGGCATGCCATCCAATCTGAATATCAAAATGGAACCAGGAACCTTATCCTTCTCGACTCAATTGCCAGATCCCGACGATTTGGCGGCTTTCCTCCACAGACTCCGTCCCTTTTTTCTAGGCACGGAGGAAACAAATTTCGACAAGATATGCGAAATTATCAAAACCAGGTTGGACAACCCATTTATTACAAGCATGATCAGTGAGCAGCAAGCAACCTACCACGGGGAGCGGTTACGATCCATGTTTACTATTCGGCTAATCAGGCAGGATACTGCGACCCCAGCCTCAGATGAATTTATCGTCAATTCCGACGAGCTTTTAAAAAAATGGCTATATTCCAGTGAGTACCATTTTGACAACAACAAGCGTGAGCTTATCGAATCTTTTGAGACGATTATGCCGCTAGAAGCGCAAAAATCTGTATTCATACAACTTTTAGGCGAAAAGATGGAGGCGATTTCGCTAGTCGCCAGTATCGTAAGAGTGATTCTTGGGTTCGATATGGAGGCCACGGGAAGAGTTCGAAAGGAAGATATCCTGGGAAGTTAATTCATCCAAACATCCAGATCATTTTATACGAGCAACCTCCCCTGGATTCTGAATACGAATTCAAGGTACCAATTTGGTTTACGTTTATTAAGACCTGTTGGGGACCGGAGCTATCTACAGCGTCTAATAATTTGGAAGAACTTGGGATCTATAACCAATGCATATCCAGGTTTTGTGAGGGGAATGCTTTTGGGTCAGCTCGGTAATACTCACATGATACTGCCCTGGTGGAAACGTATTTCTGTTTTAAAAACTTACAATAAATTGGACCTTCGTCATTATCACGAAATATGTTTTCTCCGTGATACCGGCAAAGAAAACAATTTCGTATCTTCTTCCTGGCATGAAATGCTTTTTCCAGTTCATCAATATAAATTTGGGGGCCTCCATGCGGTAGGACTTTTGAGAATGCGATATCGCCTTTCTCTAGACGTAATTTATATTTCTTGGGGGTGTCATTTAACACATAAGCCCCACCATCGGTTTTCAATAGAAAAAAGAAGAGTTTTCTGTTACATGAAGGAAAACTGCATCGCGTTCTTGAGATTTTTTTGAAATTCAGAAATTCAGCATTGGAGTAAGTTTGAGTGATCAGCTTTTGCTGAATTGGCTCGAGATCGTCTTCATCTTCAAGCGAAAGCTCGATTATTCGAGCGCCCGAATTTCTTTTTTCCTCTGATGTTACATGGGTAACTACGAACTCAATGAAAAGTTTCTCTCCAATTCCATTTGACAAGAGAATATCGGGAATAAACGAGCCATCCGGAGTCTCTATCGAAATATTCGGAAATAATTTCACCAGATCGAATTTGATCAACTTCGGATCAAGCTCGCATGTAATTCCAAACTCATCCTTACAGCTGGTACATACCCAGTTTTCATATAGTTCGATATTAAATGGGGAGCCTGTTTCCAAGCAGTCCGTATAGACTTGAAGAAACAATCTCTTTGCAAGTTGATGCAAGTAAGTTTCCGGGTTGCAGTTTGCTTCCACTACATGGCGGAAATGCTTTTTTCTAACTTCGCCTAATACAGGCCTGAGAGAATTTCCGCAAGATATGCATCGATAAATTTCCCTACGGATTTCATCAGTCTTCGGTAGGGCGTTTATATTTAGAATCTCATCCTTAGAATTCAGGGCGTATTGATATTTGACAGTAAATTCTTTGGCCACGCGATTTCCCCCGGAAAAACTATTCGTTTGGAAATATCATCCGTTTTAGGTTTTCAAACTCTAATTGAGTGAGCGGTTGTTTATATAGTTCGTTGACAATCCACAAACCACTTTCTCTGATTTTTTCTTTGGGCGAGAACAAACCCAGCCAGTTCGGAGAAGGCCGACATGACGGGCAGAGAGAAACGGTTGAAATAATCCGAGATTCCAATATCAGACGATCCTCTTTTTGAGGGACAGGAAAGGCAACAAACCAAAAATGAGATTGAATGTAATCGGATACCTGGCGTTCCACCTGCTTCTGTTTCTCATGGTCAATTTGAAATCTGAAATTGTCTTTTGCCGCGCGCGTGGTTAGGTCCAATTCCCATTTTTCCAGGAAAGGATCATTTTCTTTGTTTAGGAGTGCACGGCCTATATTCTTTCGAAAAATACTTCGGTCTTTATTTTCTAAGATGAAATGCTGTTTAAGCCGAGAACGTAATTGATCTTTCCCGGTATGAGTACCGATACGCACAATCCGATTTGTCCCATGCGCTATTTCACCATCTTCAAACAAGATATAAATCCCATTCAATGGTATCAGAGCATCATCGAAAGGAAAATGATTGTGCGGAAGATGATCCAATATTCGATGTAATTCGGGACAGACTTCAATCATGATATCCTTCGCTTTAGTTCCTGAAGTTGTCTGCCGAAAGGCAACCCCTCTAACGGGATTTCAAAATGTGTGAACTCCGGGAGAAGATATTTACGGTAATTCATCCCAGCAAGAATAACAAATAAATCAGATTTCAAATCCGCCTTCTTTTGTAACACATCCAGTACCATTCTTGACCAGCTCTTTTTCTCTGCTTCAGTCATTGTATTTAAGGTCATTTCATATGGGGCAATTATTTGATCAAGATCCAATAATCCATACTTTGCTGAGAGGATGTAGATAGCGTCTGGTTTTAATTGGTAAGCGTATTGCAGATTGGATTGAAATAAAGTACTTGTGTATAAGTCTTTTGCTTTAGCCGGGGATTTTCGTTTGCTTTTGACGCATGAAATGAGCACGATTTTTTTCACGGTTACCTCATTAAGGGAATTCCTTTTACTCTACCAAACCGACGCATCTTCAGGCCACTCATCAGTATCGTAGCTAGAAAAGATTGCGGCATCCAAAATACATGGCAGAATACCGGTTTGAATACACCAATCCCGAAGGATATCAGATACAAAACAATAGTATTCCTCTTCTCCTAAAGCCATCGAAGAAAGGGGGAGGGGAAAACCAATCGTACGAAGCCACTTAAGAACGCGGGAATCTAGAACAAATTCATATCGGGTCAATCCAAGAGATTGCCAAAAATTACGAGATTGTTTTGGTCCAAAACCTGAGAAAGTTTTCTGGATGTAAAGAGCTGCTTTCCGTTCGAGCGTATAATGATCCGGGGAGGGGTCTGATTTTCGTTGTTCCTCAAGATGATTTCCAAATTCATCCATGGTCGGCCATTCCCCAGAAAATAAAACATCATAATTGTGTTTCATCTGCTTGGCTATCTTAGGCCCAAATCGAATCCCACCAAATCCCTCGATTTTTTGTTGAATAAATTTTTCAATATCATTAACCTTGGAACATTCCTCCAATGAAAGCAGAAAAGGCTCAGCGAGTAAAAACCTACTAATCGGGCTTTTTGGTCCAGATCGTTGTTGTGTTGTAAAAAGGCACATCGCCATTGTGAGCCAAACATCTTCTCGAGAGCGTATGGGGATTTGTCCATTCAAATTTCTCAATTTGCGTTGAACAACAAAAGTACGCTTTTCATTTGCCTTCACGAATGAAACCAATGCTTGGTTATCATATTCTTGGAAAGATATATCGAGTTTCATACCGCCACCTATTCTAATAATGATTTTAGTTGAGATTGTTATTTTCTATCAAGCCATGACTGAGTTTTGATATTTTGGAAGTTGTCCCCCTAGGATAAGCCCTTTTCACTTGCTATACTCAATCTAATCTGACAACTTAATTATTTTATTCTTCTAATCGTTAGCCGGACTCTACCTGCTGGATGCGCACGTCAAAGGCGCATAAGCACGAGTGTCTGGCTTTTGTTTTTAAAACTTACCTGGAGGATCTATGATATCCAAAGCAAATCAAAACGGGTAGATTATCCGCTTTATATACTGTTGATTCAGCCCGAACTCTATCCAGCCTCGATCAAAAATCGCTGGAGTATAAACTATTAGCCTCCGGTTTGAATATCAAACCCGTTACCTTCCGCTTACTGCGTATCGCTGCTGGTGTTTGCGGCATGGTCATTGCCTGGTTGTTCCTCCCCGGTCTGCCGGCAATTGTTATTGGGGGAATCCTAATTTACATTCCTGGCGCATGGTTGGATGATCGGGTGAAATGTCGTGGTCGGAATATTGACCAGCTGCTCCCAATTGCTATTGGTCGGACAGCTGCTGGTCTACTCGCTGGTGGATCTGTGCCCGATGTTTTACAACAAGTCGGTGAGTCCTTGGAGATAGAAAAATCCAATCCACTCACCCCAGAGTTTATTCTCACTGCTTCAGAAATGCGAATCAAAGATAGGGTGGAGGCATTGCGAAGTCTGGCATCGCGCAGCCCTTCGGTGTCCCTGGCCAATCTAGCTCAACTGTTGGAAGGATATACCGAAGCAGGTGGACGAGCCTACACTGCAGTCCTTATGGATATCTCAAGCCGGGTTCAGCAAATCCTGATTGCACGGAATCGTGCCCAGGCGAAAGCCGGCGATTCGCTGGTTTCTGCAAAAGTCCTGCCAGCTGTCTTGATCCTCATTCTGATTTATCTCAGCCAGGACCCAATGGTGCGCTCTTCGTTAACCGCCCTCCCTGTTCAAATCGTAATTGGTGGCACGATGGCAGCCATGGTGGGTGGGTACTTCATTATCCGTTCCATGATTATGGAGGCAGTGTAGATGACAGCACTCATTTATCTCACCGGAATCGCTGTTTTTGCATTGGTTATCTACCTGACACTTGAACTTGCACCTGCAGCACCCACAGGCCGGTTATCTGAGATTCTTACGCCAGCAGATGGCGTTATCCTGACCGGATGGCGTAAATCTCTATCTCCCCTAGACAAGCCTGTATCTAGATGGACACCAGCTGGTTTTTTACGGAAAACAAGGGCAGATCTGTATTGGGCTCACATCGGAGATCGCTGGAACGATTGGAATGAAGTGCAATTTACCTCTCTGCGGGTGGCTTTAGCTGTAGCAGGGTTTGGATTGGGGATGGTAGCCACTGCAGAACCAGTATTTGCATTGGTAGGTGGATTGGTTGGATTTCAATATCCTACTATGTCTATGGGCGGGGTTGCCCGTCGTTATCGCCGTCAGTTTATTGCTCAACTTCCAGAATTTGTTCAGCTAGTTTCAGCCCAGATGTCTGCAAACGTTTCGATGGAAGAAGCCTTGCGTCGGACAGCTCAAGCGCAAAGCTTGGTAGGCAAATGGATGCGGTGGGTTCTTCAGATGGCGCAAGGTCGTGATCTGATCGAGCAAATGCAGCGCGAAGCCCAGGAATCGCATCTCCCCGAATTGATCGGCATGTCTGTTCAATTGGAATTCATCCGGAGGGGCACAGCCCAGCAGGAACTGATGGGACAGTTGGCCACCAGTATTGCGGCCGACTACATCGGCAGTGCTGAGCAGCGGGCAGAAAAAGTCGGGGCAGAACTTGTTATCCCGATGGTGATTTTCTATTTCTTGCCATTCCTGGTGACCTTGCTCGCCGTGATTGGCTGGCCGATTGTCCAGAATCTCGGTGCAATGTGACGCTTAATAATCCCGTTCACTACGTTCAGGGGCGTTCCAGTCGTCTGCGCGATCTGGCTGGTTTTGGTTTCTTTCTCTTTGCCGCACTCATTTCTGCGATGTCTGCGTGGCAGCACCCCTCGATCCTGAACTGGCTGTATGCAATTCACAACGGGTTATTGGCTTTCTTCTACGCCCGAAGAGCGCCGGCAAAACAATATGATCGTACTGGTCTATGGTTGGGAATGATCGCTGCCTTCCTGCCTACATTTACCACTACCACTAGCTACACCGCATGGTACTTCCTGTTCCCTGCACTGGCAGGGTACATTTTGATTTTGTGGTCGCTTATCACGCTAGGACCGCGATTTGGCGTCGCACCCGCGGATCGAGGCTTGACAAGCCGGGGTCCTTATCGACTCTTGCGACACCCAATGTATCTTGGTGAATTAGTGTTTCGGGTGGCCATGGTTTTCAGTTCACCACAGCTCTTTACTGCAATCATTCTGTCATTTGTACTGGTGTTCATTCAATGTTGGCGAATTCTACGGGAAGAGAAAATGATCGAAGGATACACCTGCTATATGCGCATCGTCCCCTGGCGGCTTATTCCTGGACTCTGGTGAAAAATGGCAAGAAACCTATCTAACCTTTGCTTTGGAATGGCTTTGAGCAGTGCCCTGCTCATGAAAATTTTTGCGGTTCCGGAAGAATTGATCCGGCTAGCCGTGTTCTGTGTGGTTGCATCTGCCATTCTGACCAATTTTATGTGGGTTCGATCTATGGGTATCGCTGGGATCAGCGGCTTATCTATTGTCTATTACAAATTAGGAGGTAGCTCACTTCCTGGATCTGTCCTGACAATTCTAACCACTGTCCTTTTGATCGGAGCGGTTTTCATGGCGATCTACGCAGACATATCTTTACCAAAAAAAAGTAACCAAGGAGACGAAAAAAAGCATGAAGCTCAGTTTTAGAAATTCCTTCAAGTTAAATCGGAAAGCGACACTGAACGTTCTGATAGGGACGCTCCAACCGGATCGAAACGTGCTGGAAGCTCTCTCACAGAATGGGAACCTTATGGTTCGGGAGGCTTTTACAACCCGCGGCATTTTACAGGACCTGACCGGTGTTCAACTGGTGATTCTCGGAGATTTAATTTCTCTCCCGGATGTATCCAATGAGGTACTACAGAGTGCATTGGATCGAAGCGGAGTACCGGTGGTATCGCAAGAGGGATTCCTTGCTGATCCTTCAGAGTGGCTGGGACGAGCCCGTCTGACCAGTGCTAAACAGATCTCATTCTTGCCTGCAAGGCAAGTCAATCTTGTAAATTGGTCCGGGGGTATAGGTAAAACTACTCTTGCGATGGCGGTCTGTAAACGTTTTGTGCAAAACACCGGGCTACCGGCGGCTTTGCTTGAACTCAGTATGGGTGGAAGTGCATTGCACGCTCGCGTTTCACCAGACCTGCCTGAGTTTTTTGCCATTGCTACTCATAAAGATACCCCGGCACTCTGGAATGGGGTGAGTTTATATCCCATGGATGGCCGCACCATTGACGTCCTTTGGAGCGAAGACCCGCAAGGTGTCCGAAATTTGCTATCAGAGATCCAACGAAAACACACACTTTTTGTCGTGGACTGCTATCCAGGACATCCTCTTTTTGCTGAGCTATCCAAACCCAAAATTGGATTAGTCAACGTGGTAGTCACCTCTCCCCGTGATGATGCCATCTTGCAGGCTAGACGATTGATCAACGAAATACCAGAACCGCACCATTTGGTACTGAACATGGCGAAGTCTGTAGCGGATCGTAGTGAAGGCGGCATGTCGATTGTTCTGCCCTACAACGAAACCTGGGCTCAGTCCCTCGCCCCACGTCTGGCTGATCCCATCCTGGAATTGGCTTACTCAGGTTGGAACCGGAGAAAATCATGAATCGAACGACTCAATTTATTATCGGCCTTATCGCTGTAGTTGTTGCAATGGGTGCTGGCTTTTACGGACGCAATCTCTACCTGAATGAAGTATCCACTTACCAGGTGCCTGTACCGATCAGCGTTATCCCAGCTTATACTGTTCTCAATGCGGACATGTTCCAAATGCGGGAGATGCCGCGCACGATGGAATCCTTACCCTATTTCCAATCCATTCAGAGCCTGGTTGAAAAGATTAGCACAGTTCCGCTGCCAACTGGTCTGCCGGTGGCTCAGGTTAACGCAGTTCCAATTGCACAATTCCGTCTTGCGGATGCAGCTTACGAGGTTCTTTCCATCCCGGTTGAACCCGTCTCTGCGGTGGGTGGACAGATCCACATCGGAGAACGGGTCAATCTTTATCAAGTGCTTCCCGAGAAAATCGTCCCTGAGAACACAAATAAATCTGCCAACGATCAGCCCACCTTCAACGTAGAGCTCATCGCCAAGAGCATTTTGGTGGTAGATGTCCGCAATGCCCAAGGTGTTGCTGCTGAATCAAACCAGAAGAGCGAGGATAATTCAGCATTAGGGGGCAGTCCTCAAAATGAACAGGTGCAAATTCTCACCCTGGCAGTGAAACCAGAAATTGTGGATCTTATTCTCAATGCAGTTGCTGTAAGTAAGAAACAAGGAGGCTTGCTATGGACAACCTTGGCACTTCCCTGATCCATCCATCCTCACCACCGATTATTCAACCATTGAATCAGTCTGACCTGATTTTGATTGAACGAGTGCGCGAGGAACTGGTCTTCCGTGGGATCAATCCTCCCAGCTGGCGTGAAGTAGATCCCGAAAAGCGCCGCCGATTTTTTGATGAGGTGCGCTCCATCCTGATCGATCAATTTGAGGACCGCCTTGCAGTTAACCGAAATGCACTAATCATCACTGATGCTTTATCCGGCATTGGCTTACTCGATCAACTCCTGCGAGATCCGTATGTGGAGGAAATATTCGTTCGCAATGGGGTAGTGGCGGTCGAATATGATGGGACTTTCCACCATCTGGGAAAACTGGCAGATGATAGCTATTTCGAAAACCTTGCGGTTCATGTTGCCGATCAAGGTGGG
>PHBX01000025.1:0-47247 GCA_002842045.1 Chloroflexi bacterium HGW-Chloroflexi-3
CTAGAAAGGAGGTGATCCAGGCGCACCTTCCGGTACACCTACCTTGTTACGACTTCGTCCCAGTCACCAGCACCACCTTCGACAGCGCCCTCCCTTACGGGTTAGGCTACCGGCTTCAGGTGTTACCAGCTCCCATGACGTGACGGGCGGTGTGTACAAGCCCCGGGAACGTATTCAACGCAGTATGGCTGACCTGCGTTTACTAGCAACTCCAACTTCATGCAGGCGGGTTGCAGCCTGCAATCTGAACTGAGGGAAGTTTTGCTGGATTGGCTCCACCTCGCGGTTTCGCAACCTATTGTCCCTTCCCATTGTAGCGTGTGTGTAGCCCAGGATATAAAGGCCATGCTGACTTGACGTCATCCCCACCTTCCTCCGGTTTATGACCGGCAGTTCCGTGTGACACTTGTAACACACAGCGAGGGTTGCGCTCGTTAGCGGACTTAACCGAACATCTCACGACACGAGCTGACGACAGCCATGCAGCACCTGTTCAAGCTCCCCGAAGGGTCGATCCGTTTTCACTTCTCTACCACTTGTATGTCAAACCCTGGTAAGGTTCTTCGTGTAGCATCGAATTAAACCACACGCTCCGCTGCTTGTGCGGGGCCCCGTCAATTCCTTTGAGTTTTAACCTTGCGGCCGTAGTCCCCAGGCGGTAGACTTATCGCGTTTGCTGCGGCACTGATGGATTTTACTCCACCAACGCCAAGTCTACATCGTTTACAGCTAGGACTACCGGGGTCTCTAATCCCGTTTGCTACCCTAGCTTTCGCGTCTGAGCGTCAGTCTCGAGCCAGAAAATCGCCTTCGCCACTGGTGTTCCTCCGGATATCTACGCATTTCACCACTACACCCGGAATTCCATTTTCCTCTCTCGTACTCAAGCTCTATAGTTTTGAACGTCCTCTCCCAGTTAAGCCGGGAGCTTTCACATCCAACTTATAGAGCCGCCTACACGCGCTTTACGCCCAGTAAATCCGAATAACGCTCGCCTCCTACGTGTTACCGCGGCTGCTGGCACGTAGTTAGCCGAGGCTTATTCCAAGAGTACCGTCCTTCCTCTTCCTCTTGAAAAGAGTTTTACGACCCGAGGGCCTTCGTCACTCACGCGGCGTTGCTGCATCAGGCTTTCGCCCATGGTGCAATATTCCCTACTGCTGCCACCCGTAGGTGTATGGACCGTGTTTCAGTTCCATTGTGGGGGGTCACCCTCTCAGGTCCCCTACCCGTCATCGCCTTGGTAGGCTTTTACCCTACCAACTAGCTGATGGGACGCAGGCCCCTCCCAAAGTGGATTTCTCCTTTAATCTAAAGCTTCTAATCTCTCTAGACCATATGCGGTATTAGCAACCCTTTCAGGCTGTTATCCCCCGCTTTGGGGTTTATAAGGTGCTTCGGTTTATTTTTTTTCTCGCGGATTAAAAAATTAACAGGTTCTTCGTCTTTCCTATCACTCTTCAGTTGTTAAGGTGCTGTACTTTTTTAAGGCTTGCCGATTTTACTCAGCAGTTGTTATTCTGTCAAGTGGCAAAAAACAACCGATGTACTCCATTTTCGGGCGGACACCGGTGCGTTATGGTTTCCTGCGTTGACTTTATAATAGCCTTCTTCAAGTATTCTATTTTGAACGATCTCTCATCTCTGATTAGACCGGGCTGCTTTGTTTCTTGCAGCGAGCAGAATTATACCGCAACCGCCAAAAGAGTCAAGTGATTCAATGACCAATTTTTGACTCAATTCCAGATTTAATTATTCAATCTTTATATCTCTCCATTGAGGGAAAATCCAAATCCAGTATAATGAATGGGTAATTCTCTTTACAAGGAACTTTTCGCGCCATTCTGGCGTCTTTTTTGCAACAGGAAATTCTAAAAACAATTTAATGGAATGAAGATGACTAGTATTACATACCAACAAAAAAAGACTTTACCGGTTTTAGAGCAGATTCTTATTGCTATATTTGCCGGTTGTATTATCGGTACCGGATTATTAATCGCATTCGGTTTGGGGATTCAGGTCTGGCTGGCCGGTCGTATCACGCCTGGCGTTTCAGTCTCTGGTATTGATATGGGCGGCATGACCCCTCAGGAAGCCGCGTTGATCCTGAATGATCAGGTATCATACCTTGAAGAAGGTCGGATTTTATTGCGGGACGGTGAGCAAACCTGGTTGCTCACTCCAGCTCAACTCGGAATGTATATGGATCCTGAATCAACGGCTGCGCATGCCTTTGAGATTGGTCGCGATGGAAATTTGATTGCACGATTAAATGAACAATGGATGGCCTGGCGATATGGTCAAAGTATTTCACCCAGTTTTATTTTTGACCAGCGGGTCGCCTATATGCAAGTTAAACAGGTAGGAAGTCTGATCGACAAACCCGTTATAGAAGCCGAATTAGGTCTGAATGGAGCAGAAGTAGTGGTTCGTAGCGGCCAAATTGGTAGAACAGTCAATATTGATGCTACCATCGAGAAAATAGCACTTTTATTACATCAAATGCAGGATGGCATGGTTGAACTCGTGATAGAAGAGACGCCACCCTATATTCTGGATGTCGAAGAACAGGCTACCCTGGCAAAAAAAATATTAAGTCAACCCCTCGTTTTAACCGCTGAAAATGCTGAAGGGAGCCCGTGGGAATTTGATATCAATACGCTTGCTACAAATCTGCGCATTGAGCGTATTATTGACGGAGATGGAAACCGTTATCAGGTGGGTATTAATAGTGATTTTCTAAACAACTTTCTAAATCAAATCTCTCCTTCCTTAAAGCTTGACCCCAAAGACGCCCATTATATTTTCAACGATGAGACGCGTGAATTAGAGGTGATCGAATCAGCCATAATCGGCAGGGAATTGAATTTAGACGCAACCATTAAAGCTATACAGCAGCAAATCGTCACAGACAATAGCCACGAGGTTGCACTGGTTTTTGATATTAACAAACCATTCCTGACCAATGATGTAAAAGGGGCTGATTTAGGAATAACGGAATTAGTACATGAAGAGGTATCATATTTTTACGGTTCTAGTAGTGACCGGGTTCATAATATTGTTGTTGCATCCAGTAAATTTCACGGAATTATGGTGCCACCGGGTGCTACCTTCTCCATGGCTGAAGCATTGGGAGATATTACACTGGAGAATGGATATGCAGAAGCATTAATCATTGCCGGCGGCCAGACTATCCAGGGTGTGGGTGGTGGTGTTTGCCAGGTGAGTACCACCTTATTTCGAGCAGCATTCTTTTCCGGTTTTCCGATCGTAGAGCGTTATCCGCATGCATATCGTGTTTCTTATTATGAAAAAGTGGCAGGCAATCGAATTGACCAGCGATTGGCTGGTCTGGATGCTACAGTGTTTGTACCCATCGTGGATTTCAAGTTCACCAACGATACCAGTAACTGGTTACTGATGGAAACCTATGTCAACCCGACTTATTCAAGTATTGTCTGGAAATTCTACTCAACATCGGATGGTAGACAGGTCAACTGGTCAACAACAGGTGTGACCAATGTCATAGAAGCACCAGAACCCAAATACACGGAGAACCCAGATCTGAAGGAAGGCCAAATAAAACAGATCGATTGGGCTGCAGATGGTGCCGATGTTACCGTCTCCAGAACAGTTACCAGAAATGGTGAGGTGATCATAGCGGACACAATCTTTACCCGTTATCGTCCCTGGCAGGCAGTTTTCGAATATGGACCAGGGACTGAAATACCAAATCAATCCGAAGATTCTGAAGAATAATGTGGTTTACTTCCTTAAGTATGCAAATAAATTATTATAAGGAAGAAAATCACTCAGAAAGTAACCAAAATATATTGTCACTTTCACTCCATTAAGGCTAAAATAGACTCGGGTGTTAGTTGTATGACAACTTAGGCAGAGCACCTAAACTTTTATTGGCACCAATGGATATCTATTATCTATTGGAAAAAATTATTATCAGATGGAAGAGGAGAACGTATGCAAGAAATAGATCCCCGTATTCTTGAGTTGCGTGAAAAACGCAAACAATCTAAGCTTGGTGGTGGAGAAAAACGAATCGCGTCGCAACATTCTAAAGGTAAATTATTCGCACGCGAACGTCTTGAAATACTCCTTGACCCCGGGACATTCTACGAATTAGAACCATACACTGTTCAACGTGGAGATCATATGGGTGGTTCAGGGAACGAGATGACTGATGGTGTAGTAACTGGATTTGGTCAAATTAATAATAGAACGGTTTACGTGTACTCCCAGGATTTTACAATCCAGGGTGGTTCGCTTGGAGAGATGCAAGGAAAGAAAATTGCCCGATTAATGGATCTGGCTGCAAGCACTGGCTGCCCGGTTATTGGTATGCTCGATTCAGGTGGAGCAAGAATTCAAGAAGGAGTATATAGCTTAGGTGCTTATGCTGAAATCTTTAAGCGTAACGCTATTTACTCAGGTGTAATTCCACAAATCAGCGTAATCTTAGGACCATGCGCAGGTGGAGCTGTCTATTCCCCTGCAGTGACTGACCTGATTATTATGGTGGATAAACAGTCCTACATGTTCTTAACAGGACCACAAGTAATTAAGTCGGTCACTGGTGAAGATGTTGATTTTGAAAGTCTTGGTGGCGCTCAAGTTCATTTAGGACAAAGCGGACTAGCTCATCTGGTTGGGCAGGACGAGAAAGAAGCGCTTGAATTAGCCCGTCAGGCTGTATCATATTTTCCATCCAACAATGCTGAGAATCCCCCCGTACTTCCCACTGACGATGATCCAAACCGTGCGGAAGAAGCATTAAATAGCCTGGTTCCATTGGATCCAAATGCACCTTACAGTATGCATGAAGCGATTGACCTAATTGTTGATAAAGGTTCATTCCTTGAATTACAAACAACATTTGCACAAAATGCGATCGTTGGATTGGCCAGGATGGATGGGATGTCTGTAGGTATTGTTTCTCAGGAACCCAGCCAGTTAGCTGGTGTAATGGATATCAACTCCGCAGATAAAATTGCCCGGTTTGTTCGTATGTGTGATGCATTCAATATCCCCGTTATCACATTTGTTGATTCTCCTGGCTTCTTACCTGGCGTTAACCAGGAACATAATGGCGTTATTCGACACGGCGCAAAGGTTCTTTTTGCTTATTCTGAATCCACTGTTCCAAAGATCTCAGTGACAACAAGAAAGTCATATGGTGGCGCATATGTTGTACTAAGTTCAAAATTTATCGGAACCGATGTTACATTAGCCTGGCCAAGCGCAGAAATTGCAGTCATGGGTCCTGGCGGAGCAGTCAATATTCTTTACGGTAGACAAATCAAAGAAGCCGAAGATAAAGATGCTGAAAGAGAAAGATTGACAGAAGAATATCGTCAAACCTTCCTCAATCCATATGCTGCTGCTAGAGCTGGGTATGTAGATGATGTTATCGAACCTCGTGAAACCAGACAAAGAATCATTCTTGCTCTTCATGCCATTAAGGATAAATCTGTGAGTTTGCCAGCCCGCAAACACGGTAATATTCCACTTTAAGGAGAATCTCGTGAATCCAATTACTCAAGGTTTACTTATAACTGCCATTGGCATGGGATTGGTTTTTCTTGCAATTCTATTATTATGGGCTTTAATGGATATTCTCGTTCGCATAACAAATGACAAAACAACTAAAAATGTAACTGTGAATGTTGAGAAAATTATTGAAGAACCAGAAATCGAAACTGAAGATAAATCTCAAAGATTACATCATGTCGCTTCAGTTGCTGTTGCAATTGCTATGAGCCTTCAGAAGCAGTTTCCCATTATTAAACCACAAGAATCTGGCACAATCAGCGCTTGGCAATCATCTAGAAGATCCCAAGTTCTTAATCAAAGTGCTGCTTTATTAAATCGAAAATCTCGAGGGACTACAAAATGAAAATGAAAATCAAGATTGAAAATGAAACTTATGAAGTGGAAATAGACGATTTGGAATCTCGACCCATTCTGGCAACAGTAAATGGAGAAACATTTGAAGTTTTTCCTGAAGAAACCCAGGTCGTAAAATCAGTTGTTTCCACACCTGCACCAGTTAAATCTGCAGCACCTACACCAGTTCGTGCAACTCCCAAACCGGCAGCTCCTGCAGTTTCAACCGGTGGCAAATCAGTCGTTGCGCCAATCCCTGGTGTAATTGATTCGATTAAAGTGCGGGAAGGCGTGGAAGTTAAAAATGGTCAGGAACTGTTGATCCTAGAAGCAATGAAAATGAAAAATGCTATCCGTGCAACGCGTGACGGAAAAATCGAACGAATTTATGTTTCGGTAGGTGATCAAGTTCCACACAACCATGTATTACTAGACTTCGCTGATTAGTGGAGGCTATTCATGGATTTTACCCAATTACTTACTGAAATTACCCGTGGTTTTTCGAACTTTACCTGGCAAAACGGGGTAATGATACTGATAGGTTTGACTTTAATTGCTCTGGCAATCATAAAAGAATATGAACCTGTATTATTACTTCCAATCGGATTTGGTTGTATTTTAGCTAACTTAGGCATGTCTTCTGACCATGGGGTCTTTAAAGTAATTTACGATGCAGGTATTAAAACCGAATTATTCCCTCTCTTAATTTTCATTGGTGTCGGTGCAATGATCGATTTTCGACCTTTGCTTTCCATGCCCAAAATGGTTTTATTAGGAGCTGCAGGTCAATTTGGTATTTACGGTGCATTAATGGTTGCTTTAGCACTGGGTTTTCCCTTAAATGAAGCAGCCGCAATTGGAACGATCGGTGCTATTGATGGTCCAACTGCAATCTTTGTTACAACCAAAATTGCTCCCGAGATCCTCGCTCCTGTTGCAGTAGCAGCTTATTCTTACATGAGCTTGATCCCGGTCATTCAAATTCCATTGATGAAACTCCTCACAACCCGAAAAGAGCGCTTAATTCGGATGGAGTATTCTGCAAGACCTGTATCAAATAAAGCAGTAATAGCTTTTCCAATCGTTATCACAATCATCATCAGTTTATTGGCTCCTGATGCAGCTCCACTGATTGCAACTCTGATGCTTGGAAATCTCTTAAAAGAATCAGGTGTCGTTGATCGCCTTAATAAAGCTGCTCAAAACGAATTAATTAATATTTCGACTTTGTTTTTGGGTCTGGCTGTCGGTGCGACAATGATTGGTAGTTCTTTCTTAAATGTGAAGACACTTGGCATTCTGCTGATCGGTTTATTTGCTTTTGTATTGGACACTGTGGCAGGACTCATGTTCGGAAAATTAATGAAAGTCCTATCAGGTGGAAAGATCAATCCATTGATTGGAGCCTGCGGTATCAGCGCGTTCCCGATGGCTGGTCGTCTTGCCGCACAAGCCGCACAGGAAGAGGATTTTGAAAACTTCATTCTGATGCATGCCATGGGCGCAAACACTGCTGGACAATTAGGTTCTGTTATTGCTGGTGGACTATTATTAGCCATCACCCTTGGAATCATGGGCTAACTTAGAAATTTTTTAATTCGTACAAAAAAGACTGGAATCAAATTGGTTTCAGTCTTTTTTTTTGCAAATTTATTTAACACACAAGTAAAATGATTTCAACTAATCAAAATCAAGTCGATAACCAATCCCTCTGACTGTCTTAATGAAATCTGGATGGCGTGGGTCATCTTCAATCAGGTTTCTCAACCAGCTAACATGTACATCTAACGTTCGGGTATCACCAATATAATCTGTTTCCCATACAAATTTAAACAACTCATCCCGTCCAAACACCTGACCGGGTTTCTGCATCAGCGCTTGCAAAAGTCGAGTTAAACGCGGAGTGAGACTAATTTGTTTTTCATTTATCTTAACGAATCGATGGGTTAGATCCAATTCAATCGGTCCAGCTTTTACCAAATCATTGCTGGATTTTAGCGGTAACAGCACCTTAATACGATTGAGTAATTTTTGTAGAGTGAACGGTAAGTGCATAATAATATCTGCATCAAATTCATCCTTCTCATTTACACCATTCCCAAGGATTAATATGATTGGGGTCTGGCCAGTAGCTGATCTTAAGGATTGGCATATTCGCTTTCCACTGGTTCGCATTGAATCAGCATCTATAACAATGATGTCTGGCTGTTCTTTTTCTAATTTATTTAATGCAGCATTTCCACTGGGCACACTAATCACGCGAAAACCTTTCTTCGTTAATCCCCCCACAAACGAAGTGCGTTCTGCTCTTTTTCCCTCAATTACCAAGATTTTGCCTGACAATTACACTACCACCTATTCTTATGATTGATAAAACTTATAAAGAAAGTGTTTTTGTTAAAACGGTATTTATCGATTATATACTTTTACTCAAAATGCAAAATAAAAAAAGTGAATGAATTTTATAATCCCTATAGTAAAAATGATACCGTTTGAATAATAAGTGAATTCATTATACCTTAACCTTAAAAAATTCAACTTAACAGTTTTTCTTAAGATTGGACAATCTTAAGAAAAACCAAAAACCAAACCAAATAACAAACTGTACGATCATTTGCGTGCAGGTAATCACCATGTTAAAATAAGAATAAGGATCCGCTACTTTCCCTGCGGGAGGAAAAATGTCAAAAACAAAAATGGTCGAAGTGATCATCGATAGCGTACGCGTCAGTCTGACCAACCAACAGAGAATCGTTGTTCTTCGTGATATCAATGCAGAACGTTACCTGCCCATCTGGATCGGCCCTTATGAAGCTGAATCAATTACGATTGCCTTACAGGAGATTGAAGTATCCAGACCTCAGACGCATGATTTAATAAAAAACATTTTCAACCAAATGAACGCCCGTTTGCTCAGGGTGGAAGTGCTTTCCTTAAAAGATGACGTGTTTTATGGGAATTTAATAGTTGACATCAACGGAGATGTAATCGAAATCGATTCAAGACCCTCCGATGCATTGGCGTTAGCCGCACGAACACATGCCAAGATTCTGGTATCTGAAGAGGTAATGAATTCAGCTGGTATTATTCCTGAAGTGGATATTCAGGAAAGTGATATCAATCAACCAAATGCTCCTTTAGCCAACACCCAACAACCTGCAGATGATATCAACGAAGAAAGATTATCCGTTTTTGAAGATTTTTTAGGATCTCTCGATATTGGTGGATTGGATGAAGATGATGAAGATGATAGTCCTTCCGATGAGGAAACAGACAAGTAAATCTTAATCAAATCTACTAAGATTTTGACTTCCAGAAATAATATATTTCAGCATGTAAGTTATTTGTTTTACCTTCTGATCACTTATATAATTTAAGTAGATAAATTGAAACAGGAAGCGTTTGATGCCTATTTCTTTTTAATTGAACTTATATAGAATCGACAACTCGTTTGAATTTCAATTGGGGCAGTTGTTTGGTAGAATTGACATCCAAGTCCCGAAAGCTGGAAAATCATGATGGATTATTTACCACCGGAAGAAACCAACTCAATTTCTTCTCAACAACCACATAATCGCGAAGCTGAAGAAGCTGTGTTAGGCGCTGTTTTAATATTCCCTGAATCATATTTCGATCTCTCACAAAAACTAAAAGGGGATGATTTTTACATCATTCGTAACCGCTGGGTATGGGAAGCCTACTCAACATTGATTGAACGGCGTCAGAAGATTGACCTGTTGACGGTGAGTGCTGCACTGAATGAGAAGAACCATCTGGAAGAAATCGGCGGAACAGCCTACCTGGCAACCCTCATTAATCAAACACCTACTTCACTACATGCAGAAGCGTATGCAGAAATTGTAGAAGAAAACGCCATGCGCCGCAGAATGTTGGAGGCTGCCAATCACCTGGCGAAACAGGCCTACGATCGTGGAAAATCAGTTAATACCCTGTTGGATGAAGCGGAAAAAGCAGTATTTGGATTAAGTGAAAGACGTATTACGTATGATCTCCGACCAATCCAGCAAGTTCTGGGCAGTTATTACGACCGTATTGATCAGCTTTCTCAACGCCCGGATGAAATCTTTGGCGTTCCAACCGGCTTAATCGATCTGGACAAGATTCTGGGCGGTTTGCAAAAATCCGATTTATTAATTATTGCCGGTCGCCCTGGTATGGGTAAAACTGGTTTTATGCTGTCGGTAGCTAAAAATGCAGCCCAGAAGCACCGCAAACATGTGGCTGTCTTCTCGCTGGAAATGTCGAATGAACAATTGATCCAACGTTTGATTGCTCAGGAAACTGGGATCGACACACAACGATTACGATCAGGGCAACTGTATGATGATGAATGGTCAAAATTCAACCATGCTATTGAAGTCTTGAGTGATACCCATATCTGGCTGGATGATACCCCGGCGATTACTCCGCTATCATTGCGAACCAAATGCCGCCGGCTGCATATGGAACATCAACTTGATTTGATCATTGTCGACTATTTACAGCTGATGGCTGGAGACACCCGTACTGAGAATCGCGTACAGGAAGTATCATACATATCCCGTAATTTGAAGGTCCTGGCAAGAGAATTGAATGTTCCAGTTCTGGTGGGCGCTCAGCTTTCGCGTGCTGTTGAGCAACGAGCTGATAAACGCCCGGTTCTCTCTGACCTGCGCGAATCCGGTAGTTTGGAGCAAGACTCCGATATCGTTATGTTTATTCACAGGCCTGATGAAAAAGATGCCGACAATCCACGCCAGAACATAGCCGAGATTATCATTTCCAAACATCGTAATGGTCCCACCCATCCTGGCATTGAGCTTGTGTTTCTGAACAACCTGGCACGCTTTGAAAACGCAGCCAAATCTGAAAAACCAGCATTCAAGAAGAGGTAGGATGAAGTCATTTTCAGGCTTTTCCAGGAGTGATGGGGCTCATGTGACATCTATTCCATCGGAATTCTTCGTCAATCTATTGCCCATCATTGATAATTTATTCGAATTGAAAGTGACTTTGTATGCTATCTGGTTTCTGGAACAATTGGAAGGCAAAATTAAATTCATCCGCTATCAGAATTTTATTTCCGATGACGCCTTCTTCGCTGGTATGGGTAAGAACCGGGAAGAGGCTTTCGAAAATCTCCATTTGGGGTTACAGCTGGCTGTTGATCGAAATAGCTTGTTAAAAGGAACGGACGAGAATCAACCAATAGAAGATGCTATATATTTCATGAATACACCTCGTGGCAGAGCCGCACTTAAAGGACTTTTAGTTGGCTCATGGCAGTTTGATGATCAACCTGTTCCAGCCCTCCAGACAGCACGACCCAACATCTTTAAATTATACGAAGCCAATATTGGACCATTAACTCCGATGATTGCAGAAACCTTGCAAGAGGCAGAAGAAACTTATCCTATGATCTGGATTGAACAGGCGATCAGAATAGCAGTCGAAAATAACGTGCGTCGTTGGCGATACGTTGAAGCAATTTTGGCATCCTGGAAAGAAAGAGGACGTGATGAAAAAGATAGACGAAACACTCAAGAAGATTCAAAAAGATTCCTCGACGGAGAATTTGGACAATTTTTCAAAACCGGATAGAGAATCTGCATTGGGAGATCCTGAGTGCGAAATTTGTGGTGGAATAGGTTGGGTTCGCCAGGATTTACCAATCTCACATCCCGATTTTGGCCGTATGCAGGTCTGTGAATGTCGCCAATCGAAAGTTGCTCAACAGGCACAGGCACGTCTCTTTCGGCTCAGTAATTTGCAAGCATTTTCCCAAATGACAATGGATTCATTCAAAACCGAGGGCAGGATGGGATTGGGTGACCAACAAGTATCCTCTCTGCAGGTAGCTCACAATCAGGCTTCTCATTTTTCTCAAAACCCTACAGGCTGGCTGTTGTTCATGGGTGCCTATGGCAGTGGAAAAACCCATCTGGCTGCTGCCATTGCGAACAAAGTGATTGAATTAGGGATCCCCACATTGTTCCTGACGGTACCAGACTTATTGGATTGGTTGCGATACTCTTATGGATCTCTTGAAAGTAGCTTTGAGGAACGCTTTGAGGAAATTCGTAATATTCGATTATTGGTGCTCGATGATCTCGGAACACAGAATACTACCCCCTGGGCGGAAGAGAAGCTCTACCAGATTTTGAATCATCGTTACACCCACCATCTCCCTACTGTTATTACCACAAATCAAGAACTCATCGAGATTGAAGGGCGTATCCGTTCCCGGCTGCAGGATCCTGATCTGGTGACAATTGTGCGAATTCTGGCACCAGATTTTCGATCTCCTGTTCGAGAAGAAAAAAGAACAATTTCCACATTGGAATTACTTTCGGATTGCACCTTTGGTACGTTTAACTTGCGGGATCGCGAAAAACTGACACCTGAACAAAAACGAAGTCTTGAGGGTGCTTTCGATGCAGCCAATTCATTCGCCAACGACCCTCATGGTTGGCTGGTATTTGTAGGCACGTATGGATGTGGAAAGACCCATCTGGCTGCCGCCATTGGCAATTATCGACTGGCATTTGGAGAAGAACCCATATTTGTGGTTGTTCCTGATTTTCTGGATCACCTGCGAGCGACATTTAATCCCACCAGCAATACTTCCTATGACCATCTTTTTGAACAGGTGCGCTCTGCTTCCTTGCTCATCCTGGATGATCTCGGCACCCAATCGGCTACCCCATGGGCGCGGGAAAAACTCTACCAGATTTTCAATTATCGTTACAACGCCAAATTACCAACGGTGATCACGACTTCCAATGATCTGGGAGAAATGGATCCCCGAATCCGCAGCCGGATGCTGGATACCAGATTATGCTCCATGCATCTCATCCTGGCACCTGCATACATTCGTTCTGCAGAAAGTTCATCGAAACCACGTAAGAAAAATTAGCTGTTTTTCGAAGAATGATGAACTCCAGATACCCTATCAAGAAGATGACGATTCTTTATCGACCTGATGGCGTCCGGGTGAGTGCGCAATTACAAAGTACCTTTTTTGATGCAATCCCTAAAGTAATAATACACGGGGAAGTTTATGAAATTCTGCCTCCTTTAACCTGGTTTCAATATGTATTTGCTGGATTAAGTCTGATCCTGGTCCTGTTCGGAGGAGGATAAGGCGGCTTACTGGGTATGATCAGTTTTTTAATCAATATTCTGATATTACGCAGTTCATATCAAAGAGGTTTGCGTCTGCTTCTCATCCTTTTCATGAACATGCTGGCATTCTTTATTTTCACGTTATTGTCCAGAAATCTTCCTGGTCTTTTTCTTTGGTAGAGACTACACAAACATTTCGTATCTCCGGCTTTATTTGCTAAACTACAGAGAGAATTTACGGATGGTGAGGGAGAACGATTGATGAAATCATCAACTTATGATGTGGCAATTATTGGGGCTGGAATTGTGGGGCTGGCCACAGCATTAAAATTGGTGCAGAAGTATCGATTATCGTTAATTATCCTCGAAGCCGAAAATGAAGTGGCTGCTCACCAGACCGGTCACAATAGTGGTGTGATTCATTCCGGCTTGTATTACAAACCAGGATCAATGAAGGCGCTCAATTGTGTATCTGGCCGGGAAGCCATGTATCGCTTTTGTGAAGAAAATGAAATTGCGCATGATCGCTGTGGAAAGGTAGTGGTTGCCACCCATCCATCGGAGATTCCTTCCTTAAATATGCTGGAAGAACGCGGACGCGCCAATGGGTTAGATGGCATTCGTCGTCTTTTCCCACAGGAAATACGCGAAATTGAACCACATGTGAATGGAATTGATGGCCTCTGGGTTCCACAAACAGGTATTGTAGATTATAAGGATGTTGCTAAAACGTATGCCCGTTTAATACTGGAATCCGGCGGAGAAATCAAAACCAATAGCCGGGTGATCGGATTCAGTAACGAACACAATCTCATCAAATTACAGACGACCAGTAGTGAAATTGAAACGAAAAATTTGATTAACTGCGCCGGGCTGCGGTCGGATAGGATTGCGCGGTTATGCGGTGAGGAACCAGGATTACAAATCATCCCTTTCAGGGGAGAATACTACGAAATAGTACCGGAAAAGGAATATCTGGTAAAAAATCTGATTTATCCAGTGCCGGATGTGCGCTTCCCATTCCTGGGTGTGCACTTCACCCGCATGGTGCATGGCGGCGTGGAAGCTGGCCCAAACGCAGTTTTGGCTCTCAAACGGGAAGGCTATAAAAAATCGGATATATCCATTCCAGATATTGCATATTATGGCACTTATGTTGGCTTCTGGAGGATGGCTTTCAAGTATTGGAAAATGAGTATTTCCGAAACATATCGTTCTTTAAGCAAATATGCTTTCGTTAAAGCATTACAACGTCTGGTTCCAGATTTACAATTGGAAGATGTGCATCCGGCTGGCTCAGGTGTGCGAGCCCAGGCATTATCATCCGATGGGAAGCTATTGGATGATTTCAGCATTGTGGAAAGACAACACCAGGTGCATGTATTGAATGCTCCTTCCCCAGCAGCTACAGCATCTCTCGCCATTGGTGAAACAATCGCCACCATGGCTGAGAAAAATTTTCAATTGGTAAAAATTTAAAGCAAAGAAGCTCCAACGTTCAAAAATAAGTAAAAGATAATTAACCTCCCCACTTGATTACCGTACTATAATTAAGATACCTGATTCTTGGAAAGCTGCATGAGTAAAAATTCTGTCCAGTTGATTATTGATGGGGAGATATGGCTTCAAGTGTCCGATTTTAACGAATCGACACCTTATGACCGTCATTTCATGATTAAACGCCTACAAAACGGGCATGATGTTTTTATCTTCGGTAATGGGGAAAAGGGATGCCGGCCATCGGAGCGCTATGGGAAATTTTCAAGCCCATACAAACTACAGACTTTTACGCAGGATGATATTCAGCAGCTGGAAGTTTCTCCAAATGGCAAAAAACCGCATAATCCTCTCACCGGTATTTATCGGGCAGTGGTTATTTCCAATGAAGATCCTGATAACAGAATGAAAGTTCAGGTGAAGATTGATGCAATTCCAGAAATGGGCCTGTTATGGGCTGCATCGGTAGTACCTCTTAAAGAAAATGATCGCATTCGACCTGCAGTTGGTGACCTTGTGTGGATTAGTTTCCGTAACGGTGATCCGAATCAACCGCTCTGGTTAGGAAAAATCAGCGAAGACGAACCGCCATCTGTCTTTGTCCTGTAAAGCAAAGCAAACAAGATCAGTACCGGGGATAACAAAAAAGCAGATGTTAATAATCCCGCCTGAATGGAATATTGCCGGGCAATCACCCCTACCAATGGACCTCTCCCAATCTGACCCGTTGCATCCACCAGGCTGCTTAAGGACACAATCGTAGCCCTGGTCTCTGACGGGATATTTTGATTGATCCAGGCATTATATAAAGGATATATGAGTGAGCGTAAGACTCCAATCAATAATAAAACTGAAAAGGATAAGAGCATCTGGTTTGCAAATGGCACTCAATCCCCCAAACCAGCCCACCATGGTCCCCTCACCCAGATCGGGCAGGTTGAACTTTTCAATCAGGTGTGGCACGGATAACCGATCCAAACCTTCTGAATAAAAACCAAAAAAGAATCCGATCAATAATATCCGCCATAAAACCGGATGGATGAAAATAACACACTCAAACCGATTGCGATCAAAGCACCCACCTGTTCTAATTGGGCTGCATGCAAAAAGGCTGACCCCGCCTGGTCTTCACCAATTTCATCGGTGATCCATGCCTGGGAAGCTCCACTCGTAAATGTATAGCCTAATCCTCAAATAACCTGTGCTATCAAAATAAAAACAAAGGACTGAAAACTGGCTTGCACCACAAATCCTGAGCCTATTAAAAATACACCAATAATAATGGAGGTTCTTCGAGAGATTGTGTCCGCTACAACACCAGTAGGTATCTCAAACAAAAAAATCGATGATTCCAGGGCTGTACCTACCAGTACCATCTGTAATGGATCAAGTTCCAACACAGTCACAAAATAAATAAATCAAATTGACCGTGAAAACCATGGTCATAAATGCACTGGTAAAAACACTGTACTGCAAAAATATAGCGTAGGGACTTTGTCTTTTGTTCAATCTGATCAATTAAACATGGTTGAAAGAATCATGACGAATCCCCCCATGAATGCACAAAAAGTGTTCACCACATCATTGGTAAACCACTTCCACCCGCGAACGAGTTCAGTAGTTCTACCACATGTATGTTGGGGATGTTTTTCCGTTTCTTTTGTACAAGCAGGACAAAAATAAATTGCCTGCACGGTTGCCCCTAGAAAAGAGTCCACCAGGCTTCCAAAAACACCGGAAGATGTAATACCAATGAGAAGGAGCCAGGTTTCTGCGCCGGTAGAATTTTGAAGAAATGCTGGCCAGAATAAAATTGCCAGAATTGCGATGAAAAGTGAAGCGAGAAAAGCTGCTAATGTCCCCAACGTGGTTACCCCACCTGATTCTCCGGGCTCCAATGATTGGCCTGTTACCAGGTTGATAGGATTTTTCTTGCTCAGTACACCTAATTCTGTTGCCCAGGTATCTGCATTCACAGCAGCCATTGTTCCGCAAAAAGCCAGCCATGGCCAGCTACTATCCGGAAAGATTGCATGCAGGATGACAAAAATACCTGCCACGCCCCCATTCGCCCAAACCTGCCAGGCATCGCGTTTTGATCCTTTTGAAAATTTTTCTTCCAGGCTGGCTTTGCGACGTTTAAAAAGTTTTGAAAGCACACTGGAGGATACAAAAAAGCCCAACAGAACCACTGCCCAGGCAAAGCCACCCAGACCAAACACGATGGTACCCAATAAGCAGGCTGCCATTGCACCACTTTTGGATAAAAATCCAATCTTAAATGAAGAAAAAGCGAACAGAAGAGCCAGTAAAAAACCAACTAATAATTGGGAATTAAAAATTGCCATAATAAATCATTATACATAAATGGATAATATGATCATTGATACAATAAGGAGAATGGGGGTAATTACACCACCCGACCAAAGTAGATATGAAATCTGAGAAAATTCAATTCTGCGGAAAAAAAATAATCCCAAAATTATATTGATAACCAGAATAAATAATCCCAATATAGGTATCAATAATAATTGTTGGGAGGTAACCAATTCTAACGGTTGACCTTGCGGGGAGAATCCTAATGGTAATTGCTGATGATTGGCAATGATGAACCCGCTAACCAACCATAGAAGCAATGTTAAGCCAATGTTTAAAGGTACTAGATATTTTGCATATTTGTCCTTTAGCACCTGCTGAACAAAAGCTGCTGGTCTGGTGGATTGTGACTCTATCGGGAAAAGGCTACCCATCTCAAATGTTCTTTGAAATGCCAATTCAAAAGCACGTGGATTCTGTGGTGATATCGCATATACTTTGACTGGCGTCGCAATCAGAATGATTTTATTAAGATTCGAGGCGATGAATTCAATTTTCCCCAAACTCTCAGAATGTTTCTCACCCAAAACGGCACCAGACCAGGCAAGCACAGGAGCTTGAATGGAGTAACCGGATTCGTTTGCACGACGCAGCCACTCAATTTCTGTCAATGGGATATCTTCTGTGCGTAAGCCCCAGCGGATGCGCAACCCATCCCTTTCCAGAATATAACGGGCATTGATTAACGCATATCCACGATACAAAACGAAGGGAATCAGAGCTGTCAGGATGATGATCACAATCATAAAAATAACAAAAATATTTCCTTCAGCCCATCCTGTTGCAGCCCATAAGGCAATACCCATTATAAGAACCAGAATACCGATTAAAATTCCATGTAGAATAATCCCTTGACTTCGATCAGGAAAGAAAATCTCAGGTTTCTGATTCTTGAAGCTCATTTCACTTCAACCGTTATGATCGCGTCACTTCCGCCACTATTTACCTCAGAAATCATGATAGTGATGGTTTCTTCTGCTTTTAAATAAGTGAACACATAAAAATCACCATACACTGTTTCATCACTCAGGATGTAACCAGCACCAGGCATTTCTAATCGATAGAAATCAGCCAACTTGGAAGCATCATCTGGGAAGTTAAAACTCAACATCGATCCAATGATGGATAGATCCTGTGCATTATCTGGCACGGGGAGATCATTCACACCTCCTTCTGCTGCCAATTGGCAATTTTCTGGTAACAGAATTTCAGTAATGCTATTGATATCGGTCAGATCGTACTCCCAGCGAATGGTGCCGGACACTTTTAAATCTTCGGCTTCAGAATATGCTTCTCCCTGTGCTTCTCCCACAAATCTGACAATATATCCACCATCCTGGGCATACCAGATCTGAGCATTTACATTCGTAAGCGTCGAATTAACCATCTCAACGTTCTTAACCTGATATCGGTTCGTAACCACCCCGTTTATTACTTCAGCCTGTTGCTTTAAATTTCCAATATCCAGGTTACTAAAAATTGATGATAATCCCAGATCGGTACCTTCGGAGCCCATCACGACAAGGTTTTCAGTAAATGCAGTGCATTCGGTGTTTGCACCCATGAGGTAAACGTCATTACCAAAGCGATATACATCCAAAATTTGTAATGGTTTAACTTCAGTTGTCGTTTCCATACGCATATGGGCAATCTGAAGAGATTTTATAACCTCCTGATCGTTGACAACGGTAATATTGGTCGTGTTTCCTTCATCATCCTTACCTTGCAAAGATTGAGTAAATCGGAATCTGAAACTATCCAGGGAATCCATTCCAAATGCAATATCATCAAAATGAAGTTGAATTGAATTTCCTGTTTCTTCATTATTAAGTTCAGCTACCTCATTAACCACCAGCGTGGCAATTTGACCTGGATTAGATATCACTTCACCCATTCCATCAGGCAAGCGATCAATTATCGAATTTCGAAATTCAGAAGAACAAGCCAGGCTTGATAATACTAAAACTAAGAAAATGGAAATTATTTTTATTTTTTTCATATCATCCTATTCGGAGTCCGTAGCTGGCTTTACTTCCTCAATCTGGGATAACTCCACACGTTCTTCCATGCGAACCCGACCACGCAGGAATGCACCTTCTTCTGTGGAAAAAGCCACAGTCGTGACATCCCCCCAAACACGTCCAGTACTACGAATTTCTAATTTTTCTGCAATAATATTCCCTTTGACCGCCCCTGCGATAATAACAGAATTTGCCTGTATTTGTTCACAACTGACACGCCCTGTCTCTCCGATCACCACCAAACCACGGATACTAATTTCGCCTTCAAAGGATCCTTCAATACGAACACCACCGCTTCCCCGTAAATCACCTTTCCAATTAATGCCAGGTCCCAGTACTGAGGTAACACGTTCGATAGGAGCTTGTGGAGTCAATGGTGAAGTAGGTGTTTTTCGAAACATAGTTTTACTCCTTGGGTACAAAATCACTGCATTAAGTCAATTACCGCTTAATAATAACGCGAAATTCATCTTTTTGGAGATAATCGTTGACTGTTTCCCAGGCAATCTCTTGTAAAAATTGAATTGTATCTCCATCCACTTTAACAATTTCTTCGGGTGAGTCAAATCCAATGGATGTATATACCGGGTTATCCAGTGGTGATTCACCCGTGATACTGGTATACAACACACAGGCTGATAAATAGACCCCCAACGCAGAAGGATGAATCCCATCACTGGCATACAGTTTCATTTCAGGTCTAATTTTCAGCGCGGCCTGCCAGGCAGGGCCAACCGGAACAATTGTCAAACCTTCCTGCCATCCCAATTGGTGGATCATGCGATCCAATCTTTCCTTTTCAGATACAGAATCAACGGCTGAACTCCATGGGTAAAAAACAACAACCTGTATACCCTGCTTTTTAAAGAAATCAACCCAGGTTTTTGCATTCTTCTTGAAATTTTCTTCAGAAAAATCACGTTGCACCCCGAACGCCTGAATGATTACCAAATCCATGATCTGCAAATTTGTTGATTGTAAAAATTCTTCCTGATTTAATGCAGAGACTAGAGTAAAGCGCGGAGAAATCGCACGATGCATGCGGCGAAATTGTGAATCGCCAGCCAGTTCCAGCAATAACAAAGTCTGCATATCCAATGGTCCGGTCTGCAGTTGATCATCACCTACCCAAAGATAATGTTCATATCCATCATCAACCGGTGTTGGCATTAAATTTAAATTACTACAACCGGATAACAAGATCGTAAATAATAAAATTCTCCCCCACCACTTCATGAATCATTGCCTGTTTGTTTTGATTGGGTGACATCAAACCAGAATCGCCAGCGTATACTTCGCCAGGGTTCCGGTGTGTTCGCAATACCTATCCTCGGACCTGATTGGATCAGCGATTCTTCAACCTGCCATCCTGTTTCAATCCACAAATTCTGAGTTCGCCGGGTGATATTGATTCCATTCTGTCCACCATTAATTTGCAGCGCCTGGGTTAACTTGGCTGGCCCATTGGTCCAGTTCTTTTGATTGACCCGTTTGCGGGCTTCAGAAATGATTGTTAAACCTTCCAGTGGTTCAATCGACCTTACCAGAACAGCTGCTGGATAATCCTGCTCACCAGTGACCACATTCAAACACCAGTGCATACCGTAGGTAAAGTACACATAAGCTCGTCCTGCTGGTCCAAACATGACTGCATTTCTGTTCGTTTTCCCAACCCTGGCATGACAAGCCAGATCCTGCACACCATCATAAGCTTCCGACTCGGTGATGATGCCGGAAAGACGTTGACCATCCAATATCCGCACCAGGCGTTTGCCCAGAAGATCCCGGGCTACATCGACTACATAGCGGTCATAAAAACGCTCTGGAAGAATCTCATCTATCATCATAGATGTAATTTTACATGAACCACGCAAAAGCAGGCTGAGATTTCTTTCTGGATGGTAAAATAATCGATATGAAAATCCTGTTAATTAACCAGGTATTTGTCTCCCCAGATGAACCGGGACACACCCGGCATTATGAAATGGCAAAATACTTACAAACGTTCGGAGACGAATTGGTCATCGTCGCATCGGATTTAAATTATCAAACCGGTCAACGTACGGTTGATCATAAGGGTCTGGTTACGGAACAGGTGCTTGAAGGTGTGCGTATCTTACGCACATACATTTACCCCGCCATTCATCGCAGTTATTTCTGGCGCATATTGTCATTCTTCAGTTTCATGTTCAGTTCCATCATTGCTGCCATGCGGGTGAAGGATGTTGATATCATCATGGGCACCACCCCACCGATTTTTCAGGCGTTTTCTGCCTGGTTAGTAGCCTTCTTACGCCGTAAACCATTCTTATTGGAAGTGCGCGATCTGTGGCCGGAGTTCATTGTCAGTATGGGTGTTTTCAACAATCCAATCCTGATCAAACTGGCGCGGATGTTGGAAATGTTTTTATACCGGCGTGCTACCCACATCCTGGTCAATTCGCCGGCTTATAAAACCTATATTGAAGAAAAAGGTATTCCTGGAACTAAAATTACGTTTATCCCATATGGGGCTGATATCCAGATGTTCCATCCAGAATTGGATGGCAGCCAGCTACGGCAGGAGCTCAACCTGCAGGATAAATTTCTGGTGCTTTATACGGGAGCACTCGGCCAGGCAAATGATATTTACACCATATTGCGTGCTGCCAGCCATTTAAAGGAAAAGAAAGCTATCCAATTTGTATTATTTGGGGATGGGAAAGAACGTCCAAAACTACAGGCAGAATCCCAAAAGTTACAATTGAATAATCTGCTCTTTGCCGGCGTCAGGCCCAAGCATCAAATTCCTGCCATCGTCGCAGCAGCGGATGTCTGTCTGGCTATTCTGCAGGATATCCCTATGTTCCGCACTACTTATCCCAATAAGGTTTTTGATTATATGGCGGCTGGTAAACCCACCATTCTGGTGATTGATGGGGTCATTCGTCAGGTCATAGAAGAAAGTCAGGGTGGGGTATACGTTCCTCCCGGTGACGATCGACAATTAGCAGATTCTATTCTTGCTTTATCCTCTCAACCTGATCGAGTCAAAAAGATGGGAAGCAATGCCCGTTCGTATCTGGAAAACCATCTGGATCGGCAGATCATGCTGGAAAAAACCCGTGATCTGTTCCTGCAATTGAGGAAAGCATGAAGGTATTCGTAACAGGTGCAACCGGATTTACAGGTAGCCGAACTGTTCCCCTTTTGTTAGAGAGAGGATGGGAAGTACATTGTTTGTATCGCGAAAATAGTGATCGAAGCGTATTGCCGCAAACGGAAATCCACTGGCACCCGGGAAATCTGGAAAACCAGGAGAGTTTGATGAAATCGATGCAGGGGTGTGATACGCTCGTCAATATCGCTTCCCTGGGATTTGGCCATGCCGAGAATATTATCAAATCCGCCCAGGCAGCCGGAATCCAACGAGCCATTTTTATCAGCACAACCGCCATTTTTACCAAATTGAACAGCCAAAGTAAACGCACACGTCTGGCAGCGGAAGCAGCCATTCAGAATAGTGATCTTAATTACACAATTCTGCGACCCACCATGATCTACGGCAGCCAGCGCGATCGCAATATGTACCGATTGATACGACTGTTACGATGGTTTCCTCTGATCCCAATCTTTGGAAAAGGAAACTACCTGCAACAGCCAGTCTTTGTGGATGATGTGGCGAATGCCATCCTCCAATGTCTGGACCAGCCCAAAACGATTGGTAAAAGTTACAACATTGCCGGAAAAAAGGCACTTACATATAATGAAGTCATTGACACGATTGCAACAATCATGAATCGTAAAATTTACAAACTTTATCTACCGGATAAAATTGTTGTTAAATTCTTGAGATTGTTAGAAAAGATGAAGATGCCCTTCCCGATCAAAGCTGAACAGGTAAAACGATTAAATGAAAACAAGGATTTTTCATACGAAGAAGCCTGTTTTGATTTTAATTTTCAACCGCGTTCGTTTGATGAAGGGATCCACACAGAAATCAAACAAATTTTAAGCAAAAACGCATGAAAGAATTAATCGCCTTCTTCGTTCTGACAGCACTTGCCTACCTGGGTGTTGAAATCATTCGTAACTGGTTGACGAAACGCCGGGTGATTGATCTCCCCAATGAACGCAGTTCTCATTCTGTCCCCACGCCGCGCGGAGGAGGACTGGTGATCGTGATGATCTCGCTTGCAGTCGCGCTGGTCAGCATGTTCCTGTCACAGAACTGGAAGGAAGGTCTGGTCTTTGTAATTGTAGGTTCAGGTGTTGCCTGGATCGGTTGGCAGGATGACGTTAAATCGCTTTCTCCCAAAGTTCGTTTTCTGTTACAAGGATTAGCAGCACTCGCTACCATTCTCGGTTTAGGATATTTCGACTCGATTACGATCCCACTTCTGGGTGAACTTCATCTGGGTCTCATAGGTATACCCATTACCCTGCTATGGATTATGGGATTGATCAATACCTATAATTTTATGGATGGCATCGATGGGATTTCTGGTAGTGTTGCGCTGACAGCAGCCATGGGTTGGATGCTCTTTCTCGGGGTAAACGGGCAATTTTCCAGCCCAATCTTCTGGATTGCCCTGGCAATTGCCGCCTCCAACCTGGGTTTTCTGGGGCATAACTGGTCACCTGCCCGCATTTTCATGGGCGATGTTGCCAGCACGTTTCTGGGATATTGTTTTGCTGTTCTTCCGCTTTTATCGGTCAACAAAGTGCCGGATGCATTCCTGCTGGGCGTCATCGTCATGTGGGCTTACATTCTGGATACGTTGATCACATTCATTCGTCGCTTATTCAAACGCGAGCGGGTTTTTTCGGCCCATCGAACCCACATTTATCAACGTCTGGTCATCAGTGGGTATCAGGTGCCCACGATAACCAGCCTATACTTATTGCTCACATCCCTCGGTGTCGTTCTGGCATATGCATGGATTCAGGGATATACTTTTGCTCCGGTTGCCATTATTATTGGTTTACCCTTACTCTGGATTATATTGATAGGCTTTACGAAATACCGTGAAAATAAATCGTAGAATCAACTCATTAAAATCGCTGTATCGCCATTTTGGTGCTCGCTGGGTGCTATTTCGTATTGGTTATGCTGTGCGAATGCGAACGGGTATCATGCGCTGGCAAATCCCCGCCTACGCCTGGAAAGATCGCCCTTTGCGTTACTGGGTTAAAAGTCAAATTCCAACTGAACCAGACGCCTATCACAACTATCGAAAAGAAAATCAGCCTGATTTCATCTTCCATTCGATCGATTATCCACAAGAAATTTCCTGGGATCGAATCGAGGTGGTTAAAGAAGCAGATCACTACCTTGCAGGGATTACCCGATATTTTTCCAAAACGGATTACCAAACTGGTTTTCCTCCGGATTGGTTGTTAGATCCTTCACGAAATACCAGACTATCAACCGATAAACACTGGTCGCAAATTCCCGATGATGGTCCCTATGATATCAAGTTCATTTGGGAAGCCAGCCGCCTGTCCCAAATTTATACGCTGGTTCGGGCGTACGCTCGTACCCAGGATGAGCACTATCCGGCAGCTTTCTGGCAGGTCATGGGAGATTGGATGCAGGAAAATCCACCCGGTTTGGGTCCCAACTGGAAATGTGGTCAGGAAGCGACATTACGACTGATGGCTCTTTGTTTTGGGTACTATGCCTTTAAAGACAACCCGCAATCAACCCCTGAAAGAATTTCTCAATTTACAATCCTCGCAGCTGCTCTGGCGGAACGCATTTATATGAACCTGGGTTATGCGATTTACACACGTAGTAACCATACTATCAGCGAGAGCTTTGGGATCTGGCTGGCTGGGATGCTTTTCCCTGAATTAAAGAATTCAAAAAAATATCTCAGGATTGGCAAACAAATTCTGGAGAAGGAAGCTTCCAAACAGATTTACCCCGATGGCGGTTACGCGATGCACTCCCTCAATTATCACCGGTTTATTTTGCATATCTACCTATTTGCGATACGGATTGCTGAAGTGAACAACCAGAAATTTTCGCCACCAATCTATCAGGCAGTTGAACGATCGATTGAATATCTATATACATTAATTGACCCACAGACCGGTCAGGTACCTCAATATGGCTCCAATGATGGTGCTCTGGTATTGCCTTTGAACAGTTGTGATTACAATGATTACCGTCCATTGATCCAGCTAGGTTATTACGCTTTACATAAGCAAAGGATATTCCCACCAGGTGGATGGGATGAGGATCTTTTCTGGTTTTATGGTGAAGAAGCACTGGATTCTTTTATTGAAAATAAGCAACAGATTTCTGATGAGCTGTTTTTAGATAGTGGAATTACAAAAATCAGCGGAGAAAAAACCCGGGCATTTATTCGTTGTGGTCCCTTACGTGATCGCCCTTCACATGCAGATCAGAATCACATGGATATCTGGTGGCAGGGGAAAAACATCGCCATGGATGCCGGTACTTATCTGTATAGTGGTGATGGTCATTGGCGTAATGGACTCGCCAGCACCCAGGTTCATAATACGGTTACCGTCGATGAACAGGATCAGATGGAAAAATTCAGCCGTTTTATCTGGGTGGATTGGTCGCAGGGAGATATCCTTGCATTCGAATACAAAAAAGGGCTCATATTCTGGCAAGGTCAGCAGAATGGGTATGCCAGATTGAAAGACCCTGTTTTCCATAAACGTACAGTACTACATCTGGAGAATGAGAATTGGTTCGTGGTAGACCAACTGCAGGCATTAATAGATCATCAATTCCGGTTGAATTGGTTATTGTGTAATGACTTCCTCCACCTGAAAAACAGGGAGAATTCGCTTCAACTTAAATATAAATCCAGGACACTTAACGCACAATTTGGTTTACTTGGAAAACACACCCCGATTGACGTTATCAGCGCCGATGAAACGAGTGTGCGTGGTTGGGTTTCACATTATTATGGACACAAGGAACCCGCCCTATCGGTCCAGTTGACCACACAAAATAATCAAGCAACATTTTGGAGTTTCTTTGGTACAGCCAGTTACAAACTGATTAACAACGGCGATGATTTCAGCATTCATTCCGAAACCTGGCATCTCCATTTGAATCCTACGCAAATCACAATCAAACAGGCAAACCAACACCAGGAAACAATCATAGACATTCAGGTGAACCAATCCTCTTCGTAATGAATTTCCAATTTATTTTCATAGTAGAATGAATTGTATTATGTCAATAAATCGGGGCGAGCGGGTGTTTTTGGCGTGTGCCTGCACGCCAAAAACACCCTAACCGCTAATTATTGAAAGAACACAATGAATTTGATCATTGAAAAGATATTCGTCTGTGGAGGATCGCATGCAGGATGTTGTCATTATTGATGCTGTGCGCACACCAATCGGTGCACTGGGTGGGGTTTTATCCAAAGTTCGTCCGGATGACCTGGCAGCTCAAGTTTTGAGTAGCCTGATCCAGAGAACCCAAATTGATCCAGCCATTGTGGAAGAGGTTTATCTGGGATGTGCCAACCAGGCAGGAGAAGATAACCGCAATGTTGCCCGTATGGCAACCTTGCTGGCAGGTTTCCCCGTGGAAGTCACTGCTGTTACGGTTAATCGGTTGTGTGCATCCGGATTGAATGCGATCAACATGGCAGCCCGGGCAATCCGCTGTGGAGAAGGGGGTGTGTTCATCGCCGGTGGTGTTGAGAGCATGTCACGTGCACCCTACTCTTTTCCCAAAGCAGAAAATGCATTTCCGTATGGTAACCTGACCGCTTATGACACAGCCATCGGTTGGCGGTATCCCAACCCAAAATTCGAAGCGCAATACGGCATTGATCCGATGGGTATCACCGCTGAGAATTTAGCAGAACAATATCAAATTTCACGTAAACGGCAGGATGAATTCGCCTTGCGAAGTAACCAACGGGCTATCGCTGCGATGGATAATGGCAGGTTCGCAGTAGAAATCGCGCCTGTGCTGATTCCTCAACGAAAAGGAGAGCCCACACTGGTTACACAGGATGAACGACCTCGGAGGGACACAACCCTGGAGAAATTGGCGACTTTAAAACCTGCATTCAAGAAAGAAGGCAGTGTTACCGCTGGCAACTCCTCCGGAATAAATGATGGAGCTGCGGCTGTTCTGTTAATGAGTGAGAAGCGAGCAATCGAAATGGGACTCAAACCAGTAGCCCGCTGGGTAGGCAGCGCAGCTGCTGGTGTTCCACCGCGTATCATGGGGATTGGTCCAGCTCCAGCCACCCGTAAATTATTGGGAAGGACTGGATTATCTTTGAATGATATTGATCTGATTGAACTGAATGAAGCGTTTGCTGCTCAAACCCTGGCGGTGATACAAGAACTGAACTTGAATCCAGAAATTGTGAACCCCAATGGAGGTGCCATTGCCCTGGGGCATCCGCTGGGATGTTCAGGCGCTAGAATTTTTACCACCTTACTACACGAAATAAAGCGCATGACAGGTTCAAGCCAAAAATCCATGTATGGATTAGCTACGCTGTGTGTTGGAGTCGGACAGGGTGAAGCTACCATAGTCGAGTCAATTCCATGATAAAAGCACTGGTTACCGGATCGACAGGGTTTATCGGTGGTGCACTTTGCACCGCATTGATCGAAAAAGGTTTTTCAGTTCGTGCATTTCACCGTTCTACCAGCAATCTTACATTAATCAAGGATTTACCCGTTGAGCATGTCATTGGAGATCTTACCCAACCAGAAATCCTGAAATCTGCTATGCAGGGAGTCGATGTAGTTTTTCACACAGCCGCAATGCTGGGAATCAAATCTAATGTTGCACAACACACTGCCACTACCATTCTTGGAACCCGTTCAGTAATGGAGACTGCTTTACGTGTAGGTGTGCAGCGTGTGATTCACACCAGTTCGGTAGCAGCCCTGGGTGTTCCGCCAATACCCAGTGAATTGACACCTCCCGAGAAATCACCGCAGTTAAATGAGCACTCCACCTGGAATGTTCGACCCAGTCACTGGCTTTATGGCTATAGCAAATACCAGGCAGAAATGGAAATTCAAAAGATTGTAGCACAGGGTTTGGATGTGGTTATCACGAATCCATCCTATGTTGTCGGAGCTGGTGATCTCTATCGTACAGAAAATTCCCCGATTGTCAGTTTTTATCGGAAGAAAATGCCATTTATACCGACTGGTGGAATCAATATCGTTCATATTAAAGATGTGGTGGATGGCCATCTGGCAGCTATGGAATATGGAAAACGAGGTGAACGATACATTCTGGCAAATGAAAACCTGACCTTCAAGCAGATGTTTTCGCTATTATCGACAATTACCAGTGTTCCTGTTCCCCGATTATTGTTGCATGGAAAAATTGCCCGACCAACCGTCGTCCCATTACAATTCCTTCGATCGTTATTTAATTTACCGGTTCCGGTGGAGTTAATTCGCTTCGCAGGTTACGGTTTTTACTTCAATAATCGTAAAAGCCTGCAAGACCTGAAGCTGCAATATCACTATTCGGCTTCTCAAGCTATGCAAGATGCGTTTAACTGGTTTAAAAATAATAGCGAAAAATAATCCTTAATCCTCGCCTTTTTGTTTGTGATGCATGATCGTTTCCGGATTCGTACTTAGAATTTGATTTAATCCAGACGCCATGGCAGCCCCATGGCGGTATTGGAATGGCCACATACTGCGATGATCAAAGAATGAAATTCGATCTTCATCCTTGAGTTCTTGATTCAGATCCGGTTGCAATCCAGGCAGGGCACTCAATTTCCCATTGATAAAAGTAATGCCACGCTCTTCAGTTGGCATATTCAGGGTTTTCAATAACTCCCCCACTTTAGTGCCTTCAGACAGTTCTAATTGAACGCTGGCAAACCCTTTTTCAGCTTTTTCGCTTGCATACATTGATAACACCCCATACAACCAGACATCAATTTTCATGTTAATAACTCCCACCGCCAATCGGGGGAAAGATTCCAATCTCATCCCCATCCTTCAATTCCGTATCCATTTCACAAAAAATACCATTTACGTAAGCTAATTTTATTTCTTCAGCTGGGATTCCCAGCACATCATACAGTTGCGCAATCGATGTGCCGGATTCCAACTGGATATCCAATGATTTTCCAAGTTCGACTCCTGGTAAATATTTACGTAACGTAGCAAACAATTTCACTTTAACAATCATATCATTACGGGCAGCGCACAATATCCTGTGCCCACAGACAATCTGCACAGGAAGGATTAAGTCCCCAACAACCTTCATTATTTTTGCGAAGATCACATGTCTCACGTAGATCACAATCCGGGCAGGAAGGGAAATGAAAAGATCTGACATTGCTGCGAAAGCGCGTAAATTCCTCATTCATCCAGATCTCTGCCAGGGTTTGCTCATTGACATTTCCCAGGATATACCGCTCCACATTCTTCTCAACACCGTCAATCGCAAAATATTTATAACTATGGGAAAATGCATAACATGGAGAAATATTCCCATCCCATCCAACGACAATCGATTTTTCCTGAACAAATTTACAGCGCCTTTCAGCACCCCAAAACATACGTGGTAATTCAATCAATCCCCAACGTACCCACACATCCGATTTTACAGCCCAACCACCTGTTTTGAGAGGTTCACGGGGACCATACCCATACAATTTTTCTGCATCCATTTCTTTGGTGTAAGGTAAAACATGCGAAACAACCAATCGGGATGCGTTCAATTCAGAAGCCAGTTCCAATAAATCATTCATTTCTCCCTGATTGCTTTGCATGGCAACAAATTCAATCGCCAGCGTTGGCTTAACTACACCCAATTCTTTCTTGATCTGATTGAAACGGTTTACGTTCTCCAGGATGAGCGACAACTGAGTACCCCGCACACCTTCATAAGTCTCTGGTTTACCACCATCGATCGAAACCACCACCTGATCCACACCGAGACGGAAGAGATCACGCACCACATTTTCGGTCAACAACACCCCATTCGTTCCCAGGGTCACTGCCAGATCCCGTTTTCGAATTACCTCGATCATACTGAGTAAATTTCGGTTCATCAACGGTTCACCAAAACTGGTGAAAATAACTCTTTCCAGAAAGGGAAGATCATCCAGACTATCCAGAATATGCTGAAACGTGGATTGTTTCATATGCGCATGTGGATCAGTCCAGGAGTGACGGATGCAGGTCTGGCAGTTTAGATTACAGGAGGTAGTAACTTCTAAATATAGTTTTCTCGCATCCGGTAATCTGGGATGTAAAATTAAATCCCCTTCCCGTTCGTCCAGCCAGAATTCAGTGTGCAGATTCAACCGCCGTCTCTGATAGAAGGACGTGGGAATTTGAATTTGACCCTGCTTGTTTGGCTTAATCTTTGCCATTTTTTTGTCCCTAGGTTGAATCTTATAAATTGGGTGGGCGATTTAAACCCACCCAATCGTATCAAGATTGTATCAGTATATTAATGGGAAATGGGATGATTTTTATCAGTGTTAATCTGACAAAAATCATCCATTCTGTGCAATTTAGGGTAAATTATTACAGGTCTTCGAATACAGAATCCAGTGCTTCATCAGGAATGTCAAAGATCTGATTGTGTGGTGGCAATGGCTCGATCTTCATGAATTCCGGAATTCGATCTGCTTCCTTACCAATTCCGGCAGCTTCATTGAACTTACGCTCCACTTTAAGCGTCTCAGCACCATAAGCAACAATGTCATCAGCATTCCAGTTGGTTCCTAAAACACCATTGCATTCCTGGATCATACCTTCAAACCCAGTGGCGATGTCCAGAATGGGGAAAGCGATGAACAGACAATGTCCACAGGAATCAATAAAAGCAGTGGTGGCCTGAAAAGCACGGCTCAACGCAGCTTTGCCTTCAGGGCTCAAAGGATCCAGTTTTCCGCTCACTCCCAAAATTTCTGGGGCAATAGTGTAACCAGCTGTGTGATCTGCGCCCATGGTGGTAGTTGCGTAAGTGATACCAATACCTTTGACAGCACGCGGTTCGTATGCTGGCATACCCTGTCCTTTGACGGCTGGTACTCGTTTGACGCCATAAATCTTGCCGGTGACTTCCGTGCCGCCACCTAATGTGCGTCCAACGGCTGTACCTTTGCCCATTTCGTGGATCATTTGAATGGCACCCTTGCTATCGCCAAATTCAAGCAAACCACCTTCCATGGCTACACCCAGCGTACCACCGGTTTCAATCGTATCCAGTCCATAAGCATTACAGAGCTGCACCATGGTAGCAATGTCGTCCAGGTTATCAACACCTAGATTGGCACCTAATGCCCAGGTAGATTCGTATTCAATACAGGATGTTGCTTCGGTTTGATCTTCATTGTAATAAGTATTGGAGCACTGAATGATACAACCCGGTGAACAGGCATGGTTGTAGATTTCTTTGCCCATACGTTCTTTGTTTGTCTCAAAAATGGCTTCACCGGAAGTCTTGGCTGCGCCTTCAAAGCGTCCAGCTGAGAAGTTTCGGGTTGGCAAACCACCAGCTTCATTTAGAATATTGATCAAAACCGCTGTACCATAGCTGTTCAAACCACCTTTGGGTTGGGAAATGGGATGGCTGCGAATAGCATCTATTAATTTCTTGCGGCCTTCATCAAAGAGAGACTTGTCTACCATATCGATTCCTGGTGCGCCTTTAGCATCCAGAATGATGAATTTGAGTCGCTTGGATGCCATGACTGCGCCTAAACCACCACGACCTGCATAGCGGCTGGGACGGCGTGCCATATCATTGAACACAACACCAGAATTGCCATACCCTAATTCGCCGGCTGTTCCCATACTGGCAATGGAGACTTTTTCTCCAAATTTCTCAAAAATCTGCGGGTAAACTTCATAAACATCTTTGCCAATGTGTTCTGTTGCATCAAAGAATTCCACATCGGGTTTTCCGGCTTCATCATCCCACTTGACTTTGGCACCCCAATAAACATCCTTCTTTTCAGGGAGACCTTCCACCACCAGAGCACGGACACGCATCTTTGCCAGATCCGGTCCCCAGGCAGTGCCAGCATTGGCTTCCTTAATACCACCGGTTAATGGTGATTTGCCACCCACTGAGACACGGGCTGAGGTTGGTGCAGCTGTACCTGTCACAACACCAGCAGAGAAGACCAGTTTGTTGTTCAGTCCCAATGCATGGCATAGTGGTGGAACTTCATCATAAACCATCTGTGATGTTAACGCGCGACCATATAACAATTTGTATTTTTCAGGCAATTCTTCCAGCTTATAGCTTTGATCAGACATATTAATTCTTAGAACCCACATAGTACTCTCCTTTCAAAATTTATTTATTGAACAATGAGATTTAATTCTTGAAAATTGATATCTTTTTTCCTCCTTGGTTCGATAATGAATAAAATACGCAAAGCTAAGGTTAACCAAATTTAGGTAACCTTACCTCCTTTGCGCACTGGCGGGCGAAGGAAATTGCTCTCCTTGCCTTATCGTTCGTTTATCCGGGGCGGAATCAACGAATCGGAGGTGTTGAAAAAATTTAATAACTCAATTGGATTTGGCTAAAGTGTTGGGAACTATCATCCATTTTCATTATAATAAAATTAATATCGTTGTCAAATTATCCCGGCATTATATCACCAGGATCAAGAACAACCATTTCAATTGGGTGGTGAGAAATATTCAGTACCATTCAAGCAAGGAAAATTGTGGATAGCCCTCATGACAATAGACACTTACCAAAGTTTTCATCAACACTGATAATGATTTAGGCTATTGTTTACTGCTTTTATCCGAGTTATCGGAAATTTTCAGCAAGGAGGAATTATGCCCCCTCAGGGACGAATAGAAGTACGAGATAATTATTGCAAAGGTTGCGAAATTTGTGTGGCTGCCTGCCCGCAAGGTGTTTTAGCGCTCGCACCTGAACGATTGAATATCAAGGGGTATCATCCTGTAGAATTAATTGAACAGGGTTGCACCGGTTGTGGCATCTGTGCCATTGTTTGTCCGGAAGCTGCGATTATTGTATATCGTGAAGTTAAAAGCCGTTCTCAATAGGAAAGAGGAGAAAAAATGGCGAAAGAATTAATGAAAGGCAATGTTGCCATTGCAGAAGCAGCTGTTAGAGCAGGTTTAAACGCATATTTTGGTTACCCAATCACCCCACAGACAGAATTGCTGGAATATCTTTCCTCGCGCATGCCTGAATTAGGCCGCACTTTTTTACAGGCAGAAAGCGAGTTAGGGGCTGTCAATATGGTGTATGGGGCTGCCTGCACCGGAGCACGCGTGATGAGTTCCTCATCCAGCCCGGGAACAAGTTTGATGATGGAAGGTATTTCATATATCGCTGGAACCGAATTACCGGTAGTAATCGTAGATGTCATGCGTGGAGGACCCGGTTTGGGGAATATCGCTCCAGCGCAGGCAGATTACAACCAGATCGTTCACGGTGGTGGACATGGTGACTACCACCCGATCGTTCTGGCACCAGCCAACATTCAGGAAGCCATCGATCTGACGTATGGCGCATTCGACCTGGCGGAAAAATACCGTTCCCTTGTTGTGATTCTGGCTGATGGTTCTCTGGGACAAATGATGGAACCGGCTGAATTACCGGAAATGAAACCTGCCATCATGCGCACCCCGGATTGGGCAACCTATGGATCTGAAGGACGCAAGAAACGGATTTTATCTTCTATTTACCTTGATCCCCCCGAACAGGAAAAGACGAATTTTCGGTTGGAACACCGCTGGCAAGAAATCAAAGCGAATGAAGTGCAATATAAAGAATATTTTCTGGAGGATGCAGATTACGCTGTGGTCGGTTTTGGCACCTCCGGGCGAATTGCTCTTTCTGCGGTACGGGCAGCCCGCGCCAAAGGTATCAAGATTGGCTTATTCCGACCCGTCTCTCTGGCACCGTATCCTGAAAAGGAATTATTTGAACTCAGCAAACGACTCAAAGGGCTGCTGGTTGTCGAGATGAATGCCGGTCAGATGCTGGAGGATGTTCTGAATATTACCCGCAGACAAATTCCAGTCGAATTCTATGGACGTATGGGTGGTATTCTCCCCATGCCAGAAGAAATAGAAGCAGAAATTGACCTGTTAGTCAATGAACCAACAGCAGCCAATGGACATCCACGTGATCGCTGGCTGGCTAGATTCGGAAAGAAGAACTAGGAGGTCTGGAATGGAAAATGTAACAATGGAAGAACAATTGGTTTATGATCGACCAGAATCGATGGCAAGTGTCCAGACTCATTACTGCCCGGGCTGTACCCATGGTGTTGCACATCGTCTGGTGGCTGAAGTGATTGATGAAATGGGAATCAAAGATAATATGATTGGAGTCGCTTCGGTCGGTTGCTCGGTGTTTGCTTACAATTACTTTGATTTTGATTTTGTTCAGGCGCCGCATGGACGTGCCCCTGCCATGGCTACTGGTGTCAAACGTGTCCTCCCGCATCGCTTTGTGATGACCTATCAGGGTGATGGTGACCTGGCATCGATCGGGATGGGCGAAATTGTTGCTGCTGCTGCGCGTGGAGAAAATATTACCGTCATTTTTTTGAATAATGCCAATTACGGTATGACAGGTGGTCAGATGGCACCCACGACATTGCCAGGGCAGAAGACATCCTCCTCTCCCAGTGGACGTGATATCGAAGTTGCCGGGTTCCCCATCCGCACCGCTGAAATGCTGGCAACCCTGGATGGCGCTGGTTATGTTGTTCGGCGTAGTTTGCATGATCCCAAGAATATTCGTATGGCAAAAAAATCCGTTCGCCTGGCATTTGAGACGCAAAAACATGGGCTTGGTTTTTCATTGGTTGAATTACTATCCACCTGCCCGACCAACTGGGGTTTGACGCCTATTCAGGCGCTCAAATGGGTGGAAGATGCAATGATTCCCTACTATCCCATCGGGGATTATAAGGTAAATCCAGCACTTAAAGAGTTGAAGATATAGGTGGAGGAAAAAATGCAAAAAGAGATTATTATTGCAGGTTTTGGTGGCCAGGGTGTGCTATTCGCCGGTCAACTGCTAACCTATGCAGCCATGGATCAGGGCTTGCAGGTCACCTGGATTCCTTCTTATGGTCCGGAGATGCGTGGTGGCACCGCCAACTGCACCGTGGTCATCAGCGATGATGAAATTGGATCCCCGATGGTTAGCCGCCCCTCTGCCGTGATTGCCATGAACCTGCCTTCCCTGGATAAATACGAAGACAAAGTGAAGGATGGTGGCGTTCTGGTGGTCAATCAATCCATGGTGGATCGCGAAGTCAGGCGTAGTGATATCAAAGTCGCCATGGTGCCTGCCAATACCATCGCAGAAGAACTGGGTGACAAACGCATGACCAACATGGTTTTGTTGGGAGCATTATTAGCCAACCTGGATATTTTGCCTGTAGAGGCTGTTGAAAAAGCGCTCAAAGAACACCTGCCTGAACGGCATCATAAATTATTAACGCTCAATAAAGAAGCCATGCAGCGTGGTGGAAAGTATGTAGCTGCTGCTATCTCTGCATAAACTCATTTGATTTGTGAAAACAGACCCAAAATTCGAGTTGTTTTTTGGGTCTGTTTGTATCTAAGCTTATTTGTCTGTGCATTGCACTTAGGGATTAACCATAGACCACCAAATTGGGAATGGTGATTGGTTAACACTCAACCAGAAGTGCATTGCACATTAATTGAGAGACATTCATCAAAAAACCGGGACAGGTCATATCGTGCCCTTTTGTTACGGACCTGCTTCCTACGAATTGCGCGTTTAAGTGATTATTCAATCAAATGATTGCGCATCTTTCGGCAGGTTCATCACATGCAGCAAATACGCTGTAACCCGATCATCTTCTTGATCGTGGTAACTATAACCAAGGTTTTCAGCTACTGGAATGCTCACATTACGCATAAGTGTTCCAGCTCTAAATAAAGCCTGCCAGATATCCACTTCCTCCATGCCAGGATAGGTCGAAAGAAGCTCCTGCCAGAGTTCTCGTGGCAATAATTTTCCGAATTTCTTTCCCATTTTGAGTAAAATCCAGGATTTTTTTCAAAACTTGTTCATCACTACGCATGCTTCACCTGATTTTTGGGATGGTGTTTTACGAATGTGTTATTTTACTGCGACGAGGCGAAAAAGCAAAAGCCAACAAGAATATGAGTGTCGCTGTTAACACAATCGCTGAACCGGACGCAATATTTATATAATAGCTGATGTATAATCCCACCAAACTGGAGATAGCGCCAATTATTGCGGATACAATCATCATGCTGGGCAAGCGTCCTGTGAGCAAATAAGCTGAGGCAGCCGGTGTTACCAGCATGGCAGCTGCCAAACCCACTCCTACCGTTTGAATGGATACCACCACGGTTAAACCCAGCATTACCAGCATTAAATAGCGTAAAAATTGAACCGGCAAGCGCATCATAGTAGCCAGAATTGGGTCGAAGGAAATGGCCATAAATTGCTTATAGTTAATGGCAACAATCGCCAGGATGATGACGGTCAATATACCTGTAAAAATCAGATCATTGACGCTCACGCCCAGAACATTGCCAAACAAAATATGACTTAAATCCACAGCATAGGTGCGAATACTGCTGATTAATGCCACACCCAGCGCAAAAGCAGCCGAAAAAAGTATGCCAATAGCTGTATCCTCTTTGATGGTGCCTTCGCTCGAGAAAAACCCAATTCCAATCGCGACAGCGATGGCAGCCACGAATGCACCCAATATCAGATTACCGCCCAGTAAATAAGCAATCGCTACACCTGGTAAGATCGCATGAGCCAGTGCATCCCCCAAAAATGCCATTCCACGTAAAACGATATACACACCGACTACCGAACACAATACCCCAACCAGCAACGCCGCTAAGAAACCACGCTGCATGAAGGAGTATGTAAAGGGAGATGTGATAAATTCAATCATTGTCTCACCTCAGGTCATCTGGAGGGCAGCATTCATCCACCACCATCACACCATGCATTGAAAGCACCTGTCCACCAAATCCGATCTGTAAATTTTCGGGGGTAAATACCTCTTCCGGTTTTCCATAAGCGATGATTTTTCGATTAATCAGCAGCACCTGAGAAAAACGAGTGGCAGCCATGTTGAGATCATGGGTCGAAACCATCGAAGTGACACCTTTTTGATGTAACTTTTCCAGCAGATTCATGGTGGTTTCCTGGGTACTGGCATCCACTCCAGTGAACGGTTCATCCAATAAGAGAATGTGAGGATTCTGTGCCAGAGCACGTGCCAGAAAAACACGTTGTTGTTGGCCACCCGATAGATCTTCTATGGAGTTCTTCGCCAGATCACCAATTCCCATTTGTTCAAGGCTGTGAAGAGCAATTTCAAAGTCTTCCTTGCGAGGTTTTTGCAGCCATTTTAATTTTCCAAAACGCCCCATCACCACGACATCCAATACAGTTACCGGAAATTTCCAATCGATGGCTTCCCGTTGGGGTACATAAGCAACACAATCAAGGTGATAGCCTAGTGGTTTTCCGTGAATCTGTACTGTTCCGGAGCGGATCGGTAATAGACCTACCAGGACTTTGAATAAGGTCGATTTACCGGCGCCATTGGGACCTACCACTGCCAGGGATTGCCCGGCTGGTACCGAAAAACTGATTTTTTTTAACACGGATTCGCCGTTATAACCGGCCTCAATATTTTCTACATCCAGATGGGCTGATACTGTTGGATTTTCCATGGATTCCATTAATCGGCGAGTGCTCTCACCATTTGCTCCATATTATACTTCATCAAATCTATATACGATGGTGCATTCCCATCAGCTTCACTGATTGAATGGGTATAAAGATCATAAACAACATTGATACCTGTTTCTGTTGAAAGCTGTTCTGCTAATTGTGGATTGGAACCTGTTTCCATGAAAATGGCTATCGCACCTGAAGCACGCATTTGATCCACCAACTCAGCCATTTGTTGGGCAGAGGGGGCTGATCCACTGCTGACACTGTGGATGATTGTACCCACAATCACAAAGCCATAACGATCGGCAAAATAGCCAAAACTTTCATGGTTGGTCACAATCAGACGGCGCTCTACCGGTATGGTTGCTATTTTTTCCTGGATATACACATCCAGCTCTTTAAGCTGCTGGATGTAGGTCTCCGCATTAGCTGAATATAAATCTTTTCCCTGAGGGTCCACAGTTGTCAATCCATCGCGAATATTTTCCACATAAGTGATGACCAGATTAGGATCCAGCCAGAAGTGAGGATCAATTTCATGATCATGACCGTCATCTTCGGAATGTCCTTCTTCTATCGTTCTGCTTTGTAATCCGGCAGATGCTTCCACAACTGTCTGATCCGCTGGCAAATTCTCCATGATATCCTCCAGCCATTCTTCAAAACCTGCACCATTGGCAAAGAGAATATCACTATCACTGATTTTGGCTACATCCCTGGGTGTTGGCTCGAATGAATGCGGATCCAATCCCTCAGGCATCAGGGTCTCAACCACCAGGCGATCACCAGCCACATTCTGAACAATATCAGCCAGGAATGACTCTACCGCAATCACTTTAATGCCAGGTTGATCACTTTGATCGGTTACAGGATTCACCTGGCAGGCAGATCCTAGCAATATCAGTGCTGTCGCCAATAGAGTAACCAACTTACTTTTTTTTCTCATTCTTCCTACCTTATTGAAATTCTACGCTGCTTTGTTAAAATTTCAAACCTTATTGAAAATCATTTTCATTTTCAATTATAATAGCGATCAGAATGGTGTCAACTGTGCAAAAATTTCCGTATAATCTTGTCCAACGGTCATTCCTTCACGGTCAGGTTATTATCATTTTTATAAATCTACGGAATGAAATCCATATACTTACCTTCAGCGACTTGGATTACTTCACCACCATCACGGCTTAACTTTAATACACTGAACTCCCCAGATGACATGTAGCTTCGGGTCACCAAAAAATGATCTTCGCTCACCCATCCTTCAACGGTAAATGATCCATCCTCAACTGATGTCAACACACGTGGAGGTTGACTGCCATCCACCGCTACCAGCACCACTTTTCCTAATTCCTGCATGGGATCCGCCCGCTGAATTACATAAGCCAACCATTCACCAGAAGGTGAAAAACGTGCTGCTCCTGCCAATACCTGGTCTTCCAATATCGGGAAAATCGTCTCCAAACCTGTGCTCAAATTGCGAACCTTAACGCGGTTATCTACGCCACAAACAATCGAAATCATCGCCAGATCATCCGATATGCTGCTCAAGCAAATCCCCAACCGTTCCTGATCATCCACCAATGTTCTGATAGAATTATTCAGAGGATTGAATACATACATTCCGTTATACCCCCAGAACAGCATATACCCACCGATTCCGGTCATCCCTGTCGCATATATCAAACGACCATCATCCGTCCAGCGCACCGGAAAAAAGTTGAGTGACAGATCCACTTGCTCATTTGCTGAGATCACATCGATCAATTGTTGATTGCTACCATCAAGGTTAGCGTAGAAAATTTCTGTTTTTAGATTGCCTTCTCCCCAACTGCTGGTTGACCAGGCAATTTTTTGGCGATCTGGAGATACGGCGATATATACCGGATCCTGTGCTTCAATGAAATCAAATTTTTGGGTACCCTGGGCATTTACCCGAAATGCCCCTGAATTGCTGCTGAATTCAGCATAAAAGATTTCATCGATGAAGGCATTAATTTCATTATCACCATACCAATTTGAGCTTCCTGCCGGAAAATCAACGCCCAATGAATTGCCATTAAAATCATAAGCCCGAAACCTCCCTTCCTGCAATGCATAGAATCCCTGATACAAATCAGTGCTGGATGAATCTAGTTGTTTTATCTCAGAGGGATCTGTTGGTGAAAGCGTTTCTTTTGACCCCGGCTCCTTTGCTTGTTTTGATGCTTCACTCATCTGGGTTTGTAAGACCATAATCGTCGCTTCCAGATCTGGTTCAGCTGAGTTCTCAGACTTTTGCTGAACAGGTAGTTGACAGGCAGCACCCATCACAATTACGATCAAAAAGAAAAAAAATAATTGCGTAAAAGGCAGTTTCTTCAGAATCATGCTTCCCTCCGTTGCTAATTTCCAGTTCAATATCAATAGTAATAGAGCGTCAAATGGTTGTCAATTGGTATTTTGACCGAATTACATAGAAAAAGAAAATGCAAGCAGACCATTGTTTGACAGCATATAGGATATCGTAAAAATCTGACAATTCTACCCTCTCGACACTCATGATTTTGTTTTTTTTACTTTGAACTTTCATCTTTCAACTATTTTTCTCAAAACTCAAGCCTTTTTTGTCAAAATAAATGAATATCTGATCAAAACAACTTGCATTTCACTAAAATTTATGATAATATCTTGCTACCTATAACAAGGAACAAGGAAAACAAAATCGCTCCAACCGGGGTGGTTTATTTCTTTTAATCGGGATTAATCATTACATACTAAATAAAAGGATAAGCCATGTCTGTATCATTTCTGACGCAAGAAGGTTATGATGAATTACTAAACGAACTGGAATACTTGCGCAACATAAAGCGTAAAGAAGTTGCCCAACGCCTGCATGAAGCCATGGAAGGTGGCGAGTTGATCGAGAATGCTGAATATGAAGCCGCGAAGAACGAACAGGCATTCACAGAAGGGCGCATTAAAGAATTAGAATATCTCCTTGCCACAGCACGTATTGTTACAGAATCTCAAAAAGCCGATACCATTCAGGTGGGTTCTAAAGTGACCATCCTCGAAGAAGGACTTGAAGAAGAAGAAAATTACACAATTGTTGGCGCTGCGGAAGCCAAGCCCAGTGTTGGTAAGATTTCCAACGAGTCGCCTTTAGGCAAGTCATTGCTGAACCATAAGGCGGGCGATATCGTCTCTGTGAATGCACCGGCTGGCGCTTATAAAGTCAAAATTGTCAAATTTAAGTAAATAAAAAAATCAAGCACTATGCCCCGCCCGTGTTATCATTAGGCGGGGCATTTTGTTAAAAAAGCAAATCTTGAGGGTATCAAAATGGAAAGAAATGATCTGGAAAAAATTCGACTGGAGAAAATTGAACGCATGCGTAAAGAGGGAATTGAACCCTATCCAACCACTGCACATTACACGCATCGCAATCAGGAAGCCACCCAGGCATTTGAAGTTGCAGAACAAATAGAAGGAAGTGAACCCCTTCAGGCGACACTGGTCGGCCGTATTCGTGCCATGCGTCCGATGGGAAAGATCGCTTTCGCGCATATCGAAGATGGTACTGCCCGCATTCAACTCTTCTTCCGAATCAATGAAATTGGAGAAGAGATGATGAATCGCTTGAAAGAGGATTTTGACCTGGGTGATTACATCGAAGCCAGTGGCCACCTTTTTCGCACGAAAACCGGCGAAATCTCGCTGCATGTAACTACATTTTGTATGCTGGCTAAAGCTGTCACTCCCCTGCCGGCAGCCAAAGATGAAGTGGTGGATGGTAAAATCATTCGGCATGCCACGTTGAATGACCCTGAGATGCGCTTCCGCCAGCGCTATGCCGACCTGGCTGTCAACCCCGAAGTGCGCGAGATTTTCAAAATTCGCGCGAAAACCATCCGTGCGCTGCAACAATTCCTGGATGAACGCGATTTCATCGAGGTGGAAACCCCCATCCTGCAGCCAATCTACGGTGGCGCTGCAGCGCGTCCGTTTGTCACCTTCCATAACCAACTCAAACAGGAACTGTATTTACGCATCTCCTTCGAGCTCTATCTCAAACGCCTGATTGTAGGCGGTTTTGATCGAGTGTACGAAATTGGCCGTGATTTTCGCAATGAGGGTGTCTCCTTCAAACACAACCCGGAATTCACCCAGATTGAATTCTACATGGCTTATGCCGATTACCGCTCCATCATGGAACTCACCGAAAACATGGTTGCTTATGTCTGTGATCAGGTGCTGGGTACCCGCACCCTGCAGTTCCGTGGCAACACCCTGGATGTCACCCCTCCCTGGCAGCGGTTGGAATTACGCCAGGGGATTATTGAAACCACCGGGATTGATATCAACGAACATCCCAGCGGGGAGAGCCTGGAAGCAGCCATGAAAGCCAAAGGTTATGCCTTCAAACCAGGCAGCCCGCGTGGCAAACTGATCGACAGCCTGATTGGTGATTACCTGGAACCTTCTTTGATCCAGCCAACCTTCCTATACGATTACCCGCGTGATATCTCTCCTCTGGCAAAAAGCAAACCGGGCGATCCCAGCATGACAGAACGTTTCGAAGGCTTCATGGCCGGCATGGAATTGTGTAACGCCTTCACCGAGCTGAACGATCCGCTCGACCAGGAACAGCGCTTCCTCGAGATGGGACGCGATTACGAATCGGATGATGAAGAACGCCATCCCATGGACGAAGATTACCTGCGTGCCATGTCCTACGGCATGCCCCCCATGGGCGGCTTCGGGATGGGCGTTGACCGCCTGGTGATGCTGCTCACCAACCAGCAAACCATCCGCGAGGTGCTGCTCTTCCCGCATTTGCGGAAGCTGGAAGAGGACAAACCGGATCCAAAAAAAATCCCACCTCTCTAAATTTGAGCAAAAACGAAAAGTAGGTGCGTATGGTCAAACACCCCTTCCGATGTTGGCGAAAAATCCGGGTTGTGCTTTGGATTACCGATTCGATGCTGGTGTGAATCGGGTTGCGTTACACCCAAATGTGTCGAATGAAATAGATCTACATACAGATTTTGAAAGGGGACGATATGGCAAGATCTGAAATGAAAAAGGGGTGACATCACACCCCGGAGGAATCCTACTACCAGGATGAGCCAGGGTTCAGATTCAAATTTATTGTACATGAAAAAAATTTTAATAAACAAATTTCATTTTCATAAAATAATAATTGAGATATTTTCAAAATTTTGTTATCATTTGGTTGAAGGTTCATCACACGTAAAGGTTCCTCCTTGCTGAAAGAGCCCCTCATGGCTCTGATCGTTAGGGGCAGTCAATAAGACCCCGGCGAAAGCTGAACGATCTCCGGCAGGGAGTTCGTTTTCTAAATGAAGTCAATCAACCACACAGTGATTAACCGTCAACGAATATGAACCGAATGAACGAATACCAATTTTGTAAATTGCGTTGATGATGGAAATGGTGGATTGGGCTGGTAGGGGCGTTCGGCCGAACGCCCCTACGGGATGGGAAACGATGGGTTGGGCGTACGGGCGGGTTCGGAACCCGCCCGTACCTGTGATGCAGGCATTATGCACGGAATGGGGGAGAATCACCGAAATTCCATCGATATTACTGAAATTTTTTATCATCTCATCATAAAATGATTGAATAATCACCAGCCGGATTTCGAAAGGGGACAACATGGCAAGATTTGAAATCAAAAACCTCAACGATTTGAATGATTATTTAACACTCCTCGAGGATCGCATCGCCGTCCTGGAGCAGGAGGACAGGACGATCAAAGGGGCAATCAAAAAGGTTAATCATAACCTGCAACACAACAACCAGCCATCAGACCTACCCTCCACCGGATTGTTTAGCTGCAATTTCTTCACGCGTGCCTTTACTGTATGGGGCGATTAGTGTGGCAAGTTTGACCATCGGATTGATATTTTTCTTCATTTTTCTGGCGAAGTTTGTTGCAATATTGGGTAATTCGGTGAATTTTTAATTTATTTGCTAGACAGATATAAATATTTTAAATAAATCTTGAATTCTTTACGAAATTGATAAGCCAATTATTTTAGAGAATTTTACTCCGATATTAAAGAATATATATTAGTTACTAAGATATCAACGCCTGTTGAAGGATTAGGAAAGTTATTCCAATCATCAACAGAATTATTTCTAATGCTACAAACATTGGAAATAGCTTCAGAAGTCTTACTCTCTAACTCATTGAACACGCTCTTACTTTTATCATACTCTGGTAAATAATTTTTTAGGTATTCAATAATCTCATCAGCATTACAAAATGGACGATTTGTTTTTTCAAAATGTAACAGAAACCAAATTTCAAAAGCAGGATTGGAAATTGCCAAATTAATATTATTTGATTTAGCTAAATTTACTGCTTTGGTAAAAGTTGGATTTTCATGGATTACCTCAACATCAAACACGCACCAAATGTCATCATCTTTAGAAGCTTTTTTTTTCTCTTTTATCGCTCGATTAACAATTGAAATTGGCGCACCTTGATCAGGAATAATAGAAAGTCTTAGTGTTGACAATCTAAATTGTTTTCTTATATCGTCAAAGTAGATTGGTTCTGTCTTTTTTCCTTCACAAACAATTGTTAAAATGCTCGCTGGGGTTTTAAATTCTCTTCTGCGCTTAAAATCTGTGATTTTCTTTGATTTGCCAATACCATTAAAGGGAGAATTATTATTTTTTGCCAAGATCTATTTCCTCCTTAGGTAATTCCCCGATAAATGGAATTGCTCCGTATCTTCCTTGGAGATATCCTTTTCCTAAAGCTTCTTGCTTTCGAGGGCTAAAATCAAGTAATGAGTAAATGTGTGATGCCCCTTTTGAATCTTTTTCAGTAAACCAAATCTGATCTCGTCTGAAGATTGACTTGTCCAATAACGACACATCGTGAGTATTAAAGATTAGTTGTGAGTTAAGTACATTAATTTCAGGATTTTGAAATAAGTTAATAATTGATTGAACTAATAATGGATGCAAACTACTATTAATTTCGTCAATAAATAAAATTTGACCCTTTGTTAATGCGTTAATTATCGGCAGACTTAAAGCTAGTAGTTGTTTGGTTCCCTCAGATTCATCATTTAAAGAAAATGGAACCAATTTATCTCCTATTTGATGTAAAAATTTAACACTTAATGATCTAGCCCCTTCTTGTTTTTGATCTTCAGCCCAATCTTTGATAAACTCAAAGAATTTTACAACGACTTCAGGTGTGTCGTGAGGAATTTTATTTAATTTTAAATCTTCTTCTTCAATTGAAATATCCGCAATTCCAAGGTCTGAAAATTTTATAAATTCTCGAACCCATGATTTGAAATTTGATTTATTCATAGCCCGTAAAAAAATTCCGAGATCAATTTGGCTTGCTTTTACGCCTACTAATTTTTCACTAAACCACTTGTATACTTTTAATAATTGTTGATTATTGAAAGTTGCCCCAACTGATAAAAATAAAGCTGTTGGGCCAGTCAACTCAATTAATTTTTCTTTTTCGCCTTTTAAAAATGAACTAAAGCTAAAATTATTTTTACCTTCGTGACAATTCCTTTGAAACAATTTTCTTGCTCGCCCTCTCGGATAAGAAATTAACCACTCTTCTAATACTTGCTTAGGTGTTACCTTGAAACCATATTGATACCTAACATTTTCTTGAATAAAAGAAAATTCAAACTCAACAGGTTCTTTTTTACTTTCATTATCTAACAAAAAAGGATTTACTTCTATGCTTTGCTCTGGGGTATATCTTGCTGAGTTTATAACTAGGGTTCTACAAAAATTTAATGCGTCCAATACAGTTGTTTTTCCTGAGGCATTTGCTCCATATATGACGAAACTACGTAAAAGTTTTATATCCTGAAGAAAATCCAGACTAATTGTGTTTTGTATTAATTCTTTATCGTTACTTGCGACTAAACTAATTGTTTGTTGATCTTTAAAGGCACGATAATTCTTAAAACTAAAATCGATTAACATTTCATTTTCTCCTTATTATCGTTTATATTTTACACATTTTATGCAAAAAAGTCAATTATATTATCATTTTCATTAATTTAGTACTTGTTAATAAATTAAAAAGCTAAAAAGTGCATAAAAGAAAAGAAGGTTTTGCTATAATTCCAGTTATGAAAATTAGATCCATTATCCAAAGGTGGGAGAAGATGATAAATGAACTTATCTACTAAAATTCAAGAATATATAGTGGAAATTGAATCAAATACATCCAAGAAAGTTGTAATTGAAGAAGTAAGTGATGTGGGATTGCAGGGTATGACCGCAAGATACTTACCTGGAGAGGAAATAATTAAAGTTCAAATACTGAAGGTAAAAGGTGGATCTGAATTAGAAAATTCTATTGCACATGAAATCACACATGGATATCTGGATATTGCAAAAGGCTACTGTTATTCAGCCCCAAAAAAGGAATTATCATCTATTGAAAAACAAACCACCAGTTTAATTTTTACCATGATCGATGACATTGTGGTAAACAAGATTATTTTTGACAGAGGTTTCTTGCCCTATTCACCTAGATATATTGAAGAAGTGGAGAAAGAAATCAGGTCATTTAATAAGAAGATTGATCACTATGCAGAATTTTCAGATATAGGTTTTAGATCAAAATTTATAATTTTTAGATTTGTTTTAGCATGGGGTTTACTTTCTTATTTGGAATTGCCAGAATATGATAAAAAAATCTTGGATTTATTTTTAAGAAGGTTTAAATTTAATTATCCAAATGAATATGCTCAGTCCAGAATTATTCTAAATCTAATAATTGAAAATGATATCTTCACAAAACAGGGTCACTTTATTGTTATTAATAAAATTATTGACCTTTGGAATTTTCGGGACTGTGTATTTTTAAAAAATGAATAAATCAAAATAGTCTTTGATTAATGAGTTGATAGTTAGGTGTGATGACATGCAGTTTTTGTATCTTCAAAAAATTTTATTCGAAAACCCGCATACAAAGAGAAAGTTCAAAATTGTTATATAATTAAAAGGATATCTAATGCCTTTAGCACGATCACTTCATTTTTTTGGAGAATTTTAAAAAAGTTCGAAGTAATAATCTCTGTAATGCCGGGTATTGAAAAATCTTGGCTGTTGCTAATAATAAGCTTCATTATGGCTTGTTTATTGACAGAAAGGAGGATTATTATGAATAAATTTGAAAAACTAATTAATAAGGACTCAGACAGCCTATAAAAGGCTGTTTTGGTATTAATTAGAAAATTATGATTGACCACTCTATCCGAATCGAATTATTTAATTATTGCCATAATAAAAATTATTATTAAGGTGAGATAATCAAGTCAAAAATAAAAAAATTCCAATTTTAAAATTATTTAAAATAATGTTACTAACTCCCCCCTTCCACAATCCTCACTTCGTCCTCCGTCAGCCCATACAACTCAGACCAGCTTATCAATCGCACCATCGGTGGCAGCGATTTCGCGCTGGAGGCGGTCGGCTTCCTGGGGAGGTCTGGGGGAAAAGACAGTTGAAAGTCAAAAGGCACAAGGCGAAAGGATGGAAACCAACCACGAGTCATGAACATTTTTCTCCTTTCGTCCTTTGCCTTCAGCCTTCAATCTTTTCCTT
>PHBX01000025.1:47312-91633 GCA_002842045.1 Chloroflexi bacterium HGW-Chloroflexi-3
AACTTATCACACCCTTTGGGTGGTCCACTGTCAACTGTCACCTGGCTACCAGCCATATCATGCCCGCAGGGTACCAGCTACCAGCTACGAGCCACGAGCTTTTTCCCCTTTCAACTGTCCACTGTCAACTGTCACCTGGCTACCAGCCATATCATGCCCGCAGGGTACCAGCTACCAGCTACGAGCTACGAGCTTTTTCCCCTTTCAACTCTCAACTGTCCACTGTCAACTAATTTCCCCCTTCCACTATCCTCACTTCCTCCTCCGTCAGACCATACAACTCAGACCAGCTTATCAATGGCCCCATCGGTGGCGGTGATTTCGCGCTGGAGACGCTCGGCTTCCTGTGGGGTTTGGGGTTCGCGTTTGTGCAGTGCAAGCATGCGTTCGACCAGGGCTACCATGCAGTCGGGAGTTTTAAATTTAACGATCAATATTTCAATTTTTTTATGTTTAGTATTGAATTAATGATGAAAATTTGATATCTTAAGGTTGAAGATTCATCACACGTAAAGGTTCCTCCTTGTTGAAAGAGCCCCTCATGGCTCTGATCGTTAGGGGCAGTCAATAAGACCCCGGCGAAAGCTGAACGATCTCCGGCAGGGAGGTCGTTTTTTTAATGATTCAGCAACCCACGGGATTTGCAGTCAACGATGATAACGAACCCACAGGGTAATATAAACGAATATCGATTGTGTAAATTGCTTTGATGTGGGAAATCGGTGGATTGGGCTGGTAGGGGTGAAGGATCGGAGAATAACCGCGATTTTCCACCCCAAACACCGTTCTCCGATTCTTCACCCCTACCCATGATGCCAACATTCTGCCCGGAAGGGGGACATAGTCAACGAAATTCCATCGATATTACTGGAATTTTTTATCCTCTCATCATAAAATGATTGAGTAATCACCAACCGGATTTTGAAAGGAGAGCATATAACCAGACCAGACATCAAAAACCTCAACGATTTGAATGATTATTTAACCACGCTGGAGGAACGTATCGCTGTCCTGGAGCAGGAGGACAGAACGATCAAAGGTGCAATCAACGAGATCAACCATGATCTGCAATCCAGCAAACGGCAAGAGGTTTCGATACCCGCCACTGGGTTGTTGAGCCATAATTTCTTCACTCGTGCATTTGCTGTTTGGGGACATTATTTTGTGGCGAGTTTGATCATTGGGTTGATTTTATCCTTTGTATATTTGGTGGTGGCAGTAAAAATATTGGGAAGTTCGATAAATTTTTTTACTCAGCTAATGAATATTCTCACAAATTAATGAAGGAATTCATCGAAAAAATTAATCTGAAAAAGCGAAGGTGGGTATGACAACTGAAGAGATACTGAATCAATTCAAAACCATTATTAATGGGGTTTGCTCGGATATATTTAAGGCGTATGAAGTTTATAACATTCTTATAGTTATTTGGAAGAATGCGACTGAAATAAATGAGAAAAAATACGGTATATTTTTTGGAAAATTACAAGAAATTTTGGTGGAACAATTGATATTATTATTGACAAAAATATTTGAAGATCCTGGCCAATATCAAATAAAAAGTATCCCTTTTGTAATTAAATATATAAAAGATCATGAACAATTATTACCTCCTAAATTAGAAAAGGATGAAGTAGTTGATAAATTATTAGGAAAATTGAGGTGTCAACACCTAAAAGAAAAAGAATCTTTTGTAGTCATGTTTTTTAAACATTGGGCAAATCAATTAGGTGAAATAAAAACACAAAAAGAGAAAATAATTCTCTTTAGAAATAAAATAGTTGCTCATCATGAGCGACTTGATGAACAATTGGTAGAAGGCATATACCCAAATGAGATTTTAGAGTTGCTTGAAAAAGCGAAGATATTCGTTTCGTTTATTGATAATGTTTATCTTGATCAAATCACAGTCGATATTGAAGGCAATAATTTTATTTACTCGGATTCTAAAGCAGCAGCTGTAATTCTTAAAAATTTATTGGTAAAAGCAAATGTGATTGATATTAGTGCAGGAAGGAAGTTAATGAGTTCGCTTGAAGAATAAATTGATGTGTAATATATTGAAAAATTCAATCATAGAATCAAGAAAAAACTTTGTTCAGGTTGATAGATATAATTACGTCCCTAAATGCTAAGACCTACTCCAGCAACCCGATTACGAAGCACTCTGGTTTCATTTCGGAGACGAGCTCCCCCCTCAACAATCCTCACCTCTTCCTCCGTCAGACCATACAACTCGTACACCAGCTTATCAATCGCTCCATCCGTGGCGGCGATTTCGCGCTGGAGGCGGTCGGCTTCCTGGGGGGTCTGGGGGAAAAGACAGTCGAAAGTCAAAAGGCACAAGGCGAAAGGATGGAAACCAACCACGAGTCATGAACATTTTTCTCCTTTCGTCCTTTGTACCAGCTACCAGCTACGAGCCACCAGCTACTAGCTCCCAGTTTCCACTATCCTCACTTCCTCCTCCGTCAGCCCATACAACTTGTACACCAGCTTATCAATGGCACCATCGGTGGCGGCGATTTCGCGCTGGATACGGTCAGCTTCCTGGGGGGTCTGGGGTTCGCGTTTGTGCAGCTCGAGCATGCGTTCGACCAGGGCTACCATGCGGTCGTGTTGTACTACTTCTTTAGGGTTGGAAAAATCAATTTTGTGAATTGGGAGTCTCTTTATATATTGTTTTTTAAATCTTAAGAATCCACCTCGTATTGAAGATGAAATTTGTTCAAAGGTGTAAGTAATTAATTTTGAATTTAAAATTCCTAACAAGTATTTATCTTCCGATCCTATAATAAAACATGTCATATCACAATAATAATTATCATAATCAAAAGTAAAATTACCTCTCAAGGAAATGTCAGGTAATACAATTTTAGGCTTCTCGAACTCTGGATAATAATCTATAGGATCTTGTAATTCATACCATTTGTAATTTCCAGATTTCCTTCCATTCCAAGTTCCTGTCATTCCTTTTGGTTTAGGGGTTAAATTGGTTTTATATTGGGATAAGTATTTATATATCGCGGGATAATTCTGAATTTTTATTCCACGCCTAGAAAAAATTAAAAATCTCTGGGTAGAAAAAGGAGCATACCTTTTTACATCCCTTCCCAATAGAAATGGCTTGATGATCTCAGCACTATTTTCGTTTTCTTGAATTAATTGGTACCGAGTAGATTCATCGATGAAAAATGCTTTATTAAAACCTGTTTTAATTCCGATAAAAATTCGGTTATCGAGATAATCCCCAAGTGATTTTCCAATGAGTAAAATCTTATCAATTAGAGCGGAATCATTCTTATTTCTTAAGATCCAACCTGATTCTAATAAATCTTCTTGATTTACCATGAAAGAGTTTTCTGCAATATAATCCTCCAATTTATAAAAATCTAATGTTTTTACGTTTGTTGCAGAAAAAAAATTATTAGTTTTAGAATTAGATTGGATTCGTAATACACAAGGATACGTTGTTGCGTTTTTAAACATCGAAAGATCACCGAAGTCTACAATTTCTTCAATACATTTAGTCTTCATCCAGTTACGAATTGCTTTTCCATAATTTGCACGCATCCATTTGTTGGATACAACGTAGCTAAACCAGCCACCAAGAGCTAATAGATTAACACCTTTCTCAATAAAGTAAGAATACAGATCAGCTGTTCCAGCATAAACCTTATATTGTGATTGGAAATACTTCTTCTCATCGCCCAAGGTTTCCTGGCGTACATACGGCGGATTGCCAATCACCGCGTCAAACCCACCTCTGGCAAAGACCTGCGGGAAGTTGCGCTGCCAATCGAAGGGGTTGACGCGCTCGAGTTCCTTCTCATCCGGGATCAATTGCCCCTCAAAGTAATCCCAACCGATCAGGGAATTGCCGCATTTGATATTGTCCCCCAGGTCGGGCAGGACACGCTCCAATCCCAGGCTGAGTTGGCCGCTCTCCTCCTCCAGCACCTTGAGCAGCAAACTCAGCTTTGTGACCTCGACTGCTTGGGCGTCGATATCCACCCCATAAATATTGTTGACCAGAATACGCTTCTTCTCGGCGGTGGTCAATTTCCAGTCACCGCCTTCGGTGGGGATCAAAGCCGGTTGTTTGCCTTTTGCCCATTTCTCGGGCTGGTTACCCAAATACCAGCTTTCGTGCCAGTCCAGCAGGTACTGGAAGGCACCCAGCAGGAAGGAGCCAGATCCACAGGCCGGGTCGACGATTTTGAGCTGGCTGACCTGCTCGGGGGTGCGACCTTCCACCAGTTTTCCGACCGTGTTGGCGACGATATAGTCGACGATGTAACTGGGGGTGTAATAGACCCCGCCGGCTTTGCGCACTTCGGGTTTCTCTTCGATCTTGGCCTGGTGCCCGGGGGTCAGGCGGATGACCTTCCCGAGGAACTGCTCATAGACCTGCCCAAGGATCTCGACCGGGATTTCCTTGAAGATGTAGGGACAGGGGTAATACAGGTCTTTGATGATCTCTTTGAGCACCTTATCATCGATCACCAGGTTGGGCGTTAATCGATCGGCGTGATTGCTCTCGCCCTTCTCGGCTTTGAAGTGGAACAGTCCCGAGTTGTATTTCAGGTCGGCACGCTGGAAGAGCTGCACTATCTGTGGGTAAATGTCCCTGCTCTTGCTCAACTCCAGCAGCTGGTTGGTGGGTTCGATACCGCGATCCTCACAGATGCGCAGGAAGATGATGCGGTCGATAGTCATCTGAACAGCGTAGTTGAGCTGGCGTTCGTTGACCACATGCTGGTTACGCAGCGCGATGTTGCGCGCCAGCAGCGTGCGCCATTCTTCGATATCCGCCAGGAAGGCGTCATCCACGTGCGTGGTGCCCTTCTTGCTGCTGGTATCGGCCACATAGCGGTCGAAAGCACCTTTCTGGATGGCGGTCGGAGAGAAGATGCCGGCGATCTCGTCCCATTTTTCGAGGTATTGATCATAGCGCAGGTAGAGGATGCGGGCAGCGGCGGGACTATCAGACGGGTTGGGTTTGTTACGGCAGTCATAGACCGCGAACTCCTCGAAATCGGTCAGGATCGAGATCGGCAGACCGACGTTCCAGGCGTACACCTTGAGCTGGTAGGCCAGTTCGCGATCAAACTGGATGTCCTCAGCCGGTTTCTTGGCTTCCACGAAGAACTTGCGTACGCCCCCCAGGCGGAAGGCGTAATCGGGGGCTTTGGCGTGCGGGCTGCCCTTGATGTGGATCGAATCCTCGTGCACCACCTCGCGGTAGTTGATCGAATAGCCCTTGCGGTTGGCGACATCCCAACCCAGGGCTTCGAAGAAGGGATTCAGGAATTCCTGGCGCAGTTGCGCCTCGTTATAACGCCCGGATCGGTAGGCGTCGCGATTATCGCTAAACTGTTGAACCAGCTGATGGATGATCTCAGGAGCGGGCATGGCTATCCTCCTCTTGTGCATGCGGTGGAGAGTCCTCATTAAGTGAGGGTGAGACAGGATTAATTATAGGATGTTTGAATCTTTATACAAGTGAATTTGGTTGAGAGTTGACGGTGGACAGTGGACAGTCGAAAGGCGAAAGGGACAAGTAGAATTCTTTCAACTGTCGACTGTCAACTTTAAACCATTTATGACACTTTACAGTCCAGCAACCGCCGGTATGATTTCTTTCGCAAAAGTTTCGAGGGGAATAATTTCATAAACATCCGGCATGTTGAAAATTGCTTGGGTGAATCCCATCTCGGAGAGCACTTTGATCCGACTTAAGACCCCATCCACCGTGTCTTTTCCGGAAAGATGTACAGTACCGAGGGAAGTTTTTTCAATGCTGTCGTAATCGCGTCCCAAGACCTCACAATGTTCTTTGAGCTTGTCGAGTGCTTTCTGCATGTTTTCTACACCCACCCAATCACCAATATTACAAGCATCTGCATATTGGGCGACCATTCGTAATGTCTTATTCGGACCTGTCCCACCAATCATGATGCGTGGATGCGGGTTCGAGAGCGGACGCGGATTATTGGTGATGGCTGGAGTAGAATAATGCTTGCCTTCGAAAGATACCTCATCATTACCCCAGAGTGCTTTGGCCAGTTTCAGATTATCCTCCAGCAACTCGAAACGTTCAGAGGTTGCAGGATATGGAATGCCAAAACCTTTTGCTTCGGCTTCATACCAGGCCGCGCCGATACCAAAATAAGCCCGTCCACCAGAGAGGATATCGAGGGTGTTGATCATTTTCATCAGAACAGCAGGATGGCGATAAATCACACCCGTTACCAGGACCCCTAGATAGGCTTTTTCGGTTAATCCAGCAAAATATCCGAGGGTGGTATAGCTCTCCATCATCGGATCGGTATAGGCTTCCCCGAACAATCCCTTGATTTGATAGTAATGATCCATCACCCACAGGCTATAAAAACCTGATTCTTCGGCTGTGGTTACAATTTCCTTCAGCTTAGGTCGGATCGCTGCCGTACCACCAGAATATTTGAAAGAGGGAATTTGTAATCCAATCTTCATCATCGACCTCCTATTCTCGAGTAGGGTGCGTCACCGACGCACCTTTCAGTTACCAGGCATACGCCATAGGTGCTTCACCACCCGGACCGGGGAATATCTCGTCCAATTTTTGCAGTGTTTCCGTATCCAGTTCAATCTCCGCCGCATGGACGGCACTTTCCAACTGTTCCATGGTGCGCGGTCCAATGATGGGTGCCGTAACGATAGGATTGTGCAGCAGCCAGGCCAAGGCAACTTCTCCAGGAGGATGCCCAATTTCACGACATAAGGCTTCATATTTTTCCAACTTGTCGCGATGCTTGGCTACATCTTTTTCAAAGTTCTCACCCTTACGACGACCGGTTTCCATTTTTTCCAAAGCTCCGCCTAACAAACCACCATCCAGTGGGCTCCAGGGGATCAGTCCCAAACCATAATGACGGCAGGCAGGGATCACTTCCAGTTCCACTGTACGGTTATTCAAATTATAGATACTCTGTTCGCTGACCAATCCTGCCATCCCACGTTTGGAAGCCTCCTGACAGGCGGTGGCGATATCCCAACCGGCAAAATTACTGGATCCGACATACACCACCTTGCCCTGATTAATCAGACTGCCAAAAGCCTGCCAGGTCTCGTCCCAGGGGCAATCGCGATCGACGTGATGCATTTGATAGATATCGATCCAATCCGTTTGCAGACGTTTGAGGCTGCCTTCGCAATGTTTGCGAATTTTATAAGCGGATAAGCTGCGACCATCACTGTTCACCTCAGGCAAATTCGCTTTACGTTTGACCGGATTGAACACCTTGGTTGCCAGTACCGTTGCATCGCGTCGTCCACCACCCAGGGCAAACCAGCGTCCAATGATTTCTTCTGTGTGGCCATGTTCAACATCCCAGCCATAGACATCTGCGGTATCAAAGAAATTGATACCCATCTCCAGGGCACGATCCATGATTTTGAAGCTTTCTTCTTCGGTGGTATGCCAGCCGAAATTCATCGTTCCCAGGCAAATATTGCTTACCAGCACGCCATGTTTCCCTAAACGTTTATGTTGTATTGTCATTTTAGACTCCTTTTTCCCTCACATGTAGGCTACATTGAATTAGTGAAATGCAATTTATTAACAATAAACTTCAATCAACAATAATAATTATAACTATAAACCTACCAGCAATAAAGGTGCGTTATGAACTCACCCTACCATTTTCTTATAATTAATGGTGCGTTATAAACGGCAAAATTTCATGTAGGGTGCATCCGTGATGCACCATTTTTTTAAATTTCACATAAAATTAATTCATGCCTCAATATCGCCGTCTTCGAATCAATGGGGGTACTTTTTTCTTCACCGTGGTTACTTATAACCGTTTCCCTCTTTTTAATAACCCTCAATGTCGCAGCATCCTGCATAACGCATGGGAGGACACTCAACAAAGATTTCCGTTTAAAACCATAGCCATTTGTTTATTACCCGATCATCTACATTGCATATGGCAGCTTCCCGAGGATGATGCCAATTATTCAATCCGTTGGAAAGAGATCAAACGACTTTTCACAAAACACTACCTGATTGAAATTGGACCTGGCGCACACCGAAATGAATCCCGTCAAAAACGACGTGAAGCAGCCATCTGGCAAAGACGATTCTGGGAACACGTTATCCAGGACGATATGGATTTCGAAAGACATTTGGATTACATTCATTACAATCCAATCAAACATGGATATGTAGAAAAAGCTTCTGATTGGCAGTGGTCAAGTTTCCACAAATTTGTCAAAGAGGGTATTTACGATAATGATTGGGTTGGTGGGAATGAAGGCAGAATTCAGAGTTTGGATTGGGAATGAGGATAATGGTGCGTTTTGAACGCACCATTATCTACAGTTGAATAGGTGATGCACCAATTTTGAGTGCATCCCACGTTTCGAGTAGGGTGCATCCGTGATGCACCTTTTTTGTGACCAAATCATGGTGCGTTATACACCTGCACAACCAAGGGCAAGCACATCCCACGTTTCGATTTGTATTGATACACCAATTTTGAGTGCATCCCACGTTTCGAGTAGGGTGCATCCGTGATGCACCAATTCCGAGATCAAATCATGGTGCGTTTGAAACGCACCCTACAAATATTGGCTGGAAGAGTCTCGCCCACTCCTTTTCCTCCTCCCTGGGCCGCAACAATATATGGCGCTTGCCAGCCGGCAGGGCAAAATCAAATGCCAGCTGGATGCCGCCCTGCAACCAGGCGCGCAGATCCGCTTCGGGGATGCCCATCGGCCAGAAGACCGAGGAAGCCGCCCGCACCGCCAGCTCGTAATAGCGTGCCCGGTCCACCCGGCGCGGATCAACCGTCTGAGGCATGTCCCAGGCCTGGACTTCTCCGCCATGCATATACAACAGGCGCACGCGCTGCCCGGGGCGTATCGATTTACCAATGGTCAGCAATTGCTGCCCCGCACGCGCTCCGGCGGTAGAGTGTTTTTTGGGATGCCAGCCAATTCCGATCAACTATTCTTCATCCCAAATATAATGGCTATCTTCGTCCTGACAACCCTGGTATTCGCGGTGATTAACTGGATCAAAGGCTTCTGGACGGTCAAAAGTCGATTGTTCTACTCCCTGCTGACTGGGTTTGCAGTAGCCATCCTCTGGTCGTTCTACTTCTGGAACCTGTTAGGATAACAATAATCGGTTTGTTGTACGAAAGAAAGGGCAGAGGAAGCTCAATCAGGCAAAATCTCTGCCCGTAATTGTTGTGACATGCGCGCAAATTCACTGGTATACCGCAAATCTTCCTTCCGAGGACGCGGTAAATTCACCGGGAAATCACAGGAGATGCGTCCCGGACGGGCACTTAATACCAGAATGCGATCAGAGAGTAAAAGCGCTTCCGAGATGGAATGTGTGACCATTAACACGGTGGTACGACGTGCCTGCCAGATGCGCAGCAACTCCACCCCCATCTGTTCGCGCATCAATGCATCCAGTGCTCCAAAGGGTTCGTCCAGCAATAACAAATCCGGGTCCTGAATCAAGGCGCGGGCAATCGCCACACGTTGCGCCATACCACCGGAGAGCTCCTGCACCCAGGTCTGCTCGAAATCTTCCAACCCCACCAGTTCGATCAATTCCATGGCTTTACGGCGGGCTGCTTCCACCGAAACCTGATGAAGTTCAAGCGGTAGCGTGATGTTTTCGACAACCGTGCGCCATGGCATCAGATTGGCTTGCTGGAAGACATAACCGATCTTCACATCCCGATCGCCTTCATAGGAGAATTGCACCTCACCACGGGATGGCTGCAGCACTCCGGCAATTACCCGCAGCAGGGTACTCTTGCCACTGCCGGAAGGACCAATCACGCACACAAATTCCTGTGGGGCGATATGAAAGTTAACACCCTGCAATGCCTGTAAACCTCCATTTTCGACCGCAAATGTGATGTGCAGGTCTTTTACAGTTAAAAATGGCTGGACAGATTCCAACGCTTCATTTGTATAAGTAGTCATTGCTATAGGCTTCATTCAGGTTAAGCGTCTGGCTGATCAACCCCATTTCCAGCAGGATGGCATGCATACTTTCCCAGGCTGCGGGATCACTGTAGCCCAATGGGTCCACCTGCCAATATTCCATCGAGATGCGCAGTACTTCTTTCTGCACAGCTGTGTTGGCTTGCGCCAGATTTTCGACATATTTCACGCTGATCTGATAAGCAGCTTCGGGATCGTCTAATGAGGTTTGAATACCCCTGCTGATCGCTTTGACCATGCCACGTACCAGGTCGGGATGCTCTTTGATGGTGGTTTCGTTGCTGATCAGGCCATTTGAGACCAGTTGTAAATTGTCCGAGAGTGCCTGGGTGTTGATTTCGTAGCCTTCGGCTTCTAATTGAACCGGCTCATTGGTAACATAGATGACAGCTGCATCCACTCGATCAGTCACGAGTGCTTCCACCTGGGTGTAACCGATCGAATCGAGCCTGATATCCGATTCCGCAAGTCCAGCGGCACTCAGCATGGCTTTGAAGCCGATATAACTGGCACCATACAAACCCGGGATTCCGACGCGCAGTCCAGCCAGATCATTGATACTTGTGATGTTCTTTTCCTTGAGTGAAACCACGCCGACCGGGTAATTGTCATACCAGGCCATCACATATACCACCGGTAAACCCTGGGAGCGCGCTAATACCACCTGTTCACCGGAAGCGATGGCAAATTGAATCTGGTTGGCACCTACCAGTGCAACATTATCATTCTCCATGCTGTAATCCAACTCCACATTCAATCCTTCTTCCAGAAAATAGCCATTTTCCAAGGCAACATAGATGGGTGTAAACTGTACATTCGGAATGAAACCCATCGGTAAACGGATGTTGACCAATTCTTCAGGTTGTTCAGCCTTTGGTGCGCAGGCTGACAGGATGATTACAAAAATTATGCTTGCTACTAAGATTTTTTTCAAGGTATCTCCTCCATTAAATTTCAACGGTTAATGTTTGCTTGCGTGGTCGATGTTGCCACGCTAATAATTTTCGTTCCAATAAAATCACGGCACCATATAACAACAACGCCATAACCACCAGTGTAAACACAGTCACGAAGACCAATGCTGTATCATATTGTCCCCGGCCAACATTGATCAGAAATCCCAGTCCGCGATCTGCGCCTACAAATTCACCCACCACAGCGCCAATGACCGAAAGGGTTGCTCCGATGCGCAATCCCCCCAGAAAGACCGGTAAGGCAGCCGGGATTTCCAGATAACGCAGTGTTTGGAGGCGGGTGGCGCGCAACGAACGCATCAGATCTCGCAAGTCCTGCGGAACGGCACGAATACCCACCACTGTATTCACCAGCACCGGGAAAAAGACGATCAATCCGGCAATCAAGACCTTGGAGAATAATCCCGGTCCAAACCAGATCACCAGCAAAGGCGCAATTGCCACAATCGGGATCGCCTGAGATGCCACCAGATATGGGGAAAGTAACCTTTCAAGGGTGCCCGATTTTGCCAGTAGATATCCCAACACCGTCGCCAGGAAAGCACCGGAAATCAAGCCCAGCGTAACTTCAAGTAGCGTATAAGAAGTATGCCAGAACAAACTGCCATTCTGAAGAACCTCGAAGAAACGCCGTAATACGATCATGGGAGAAGGAAGAATGAAAACCGGTAGATCACTCCAGCGGGTTACAATCCACCATAATAGCACAGCCACAGTTCCAGAAATAGGCATCAACCAGCCGCCATATTTTCCGGCTGCTTTCCTGATGGGGTTGTGTTTCTGTAAGCGTTTCAAGCTGATTTCCATCATTCTCCAAAAAAAATTCCGCAGGCAAATTAACAGCCAACGGGGGAGAAAGAAAACCCGAAAACGTGTTGTTTTCGGGGCGTCACAGCAAACATGATTGTCAGTTCGCTTACCTTCTTTTATCCGGACTATACCGTCGACCCCGGAGTTTCACCGGGTCATGCATCTATGATGCGCGTGGGTTATACCACCGATCGGGAATTGGAACTTGAGTTCCTCACCCTGCCCCGAAGGCTATATTCAACTGTTGATTTAAGTATAAACACTCCAGCGAATTATGTCAACTGGATTGTGAATTTCATCGCATAATATGATGACTTAATCACCGCTGATCGCGTTGAGAACAGCCTGGGTATCCGCCATATTCGGGAAGATGAAATCCGGATTGTGTGCTTTCAAATCCTGCTCCGTGTAAAGACCGGTTGTCACGGCGATGGTTCTGGCATCAAAAGCTTTCCCGGCCTGGATATCCATTGGCGCATCCCCTACGGTGACCAATTCGATCGCTTCCCTGGCCAGTCCGTACACCCAGGTAGCTTTTACCAATCCCCGATCAATAATCTGATCGCGATGATCACAATCATCGCCAAAGGAAGTCAACGGGAAATAACCCAGCAACCCCGACCGTGATAATACCTGGCTGGCCACCCCACGCAAGGAACCCGTAATCAAACCAACCGGAATCTTGTTTTTATGCAAAGTTTCCAGCAAGGGCACCACCCCGGGCAGCACAAAATCATGCAAATCCTGTGGCAGAATGGTCTGAATATTCTCCACCAGCATGCGCTCGATTTCAGCCTGTTTGGCGTTGACACTACCTTCACTCACCCCGGCTGCCACAGCAAAGCGCCGCATGACCTCGAACATTGGCACACCGGAGGTGACCACTTTCTGCAATTCGGTAATGCCGAAGAGTCTATTCAGCACCATCAGAAAATTCTTGCGGTGGAAGGGAGAAACATCCAGTAAGGTATGATCCATATCGAAGAAAACGACACGTGTTTTGATGTGACCATTGTCGGTCCGGGTAGAAGTTGTATGTGGTATTGTCAAAGGTTGTCCTATTTAAATCGCCAGAGCGATGGATTTTTGATAAGCCTCATTAGTATAAAGAAGGATGATGGATTTGTAAATAGCGAATAGTTGACAGTGAGAAGTTGAGAGTCGAAAAGGAAAAATGTGATTAATTTCACCATTGATGAAATAACACTGAAGTAGTATTTCTTCAATGAAAATTGATGCTACAATGAGTTAAATTCCCTTTTTTGTGGTGGCTTTATTTTTTTAATGAAACATCTTATTCGAATTCTTATTTTCAGCTTGCTGATCAGCATTCTGCTACCAGCATTTTCTGCCAGTGCTCAAGATGAGTCAGGGAATGAACCTGTTTGGTTATCTGCTAATCCTGAAACCAAACCCTCATCGCCTGCGCAAACTGAAGTTGAAAACGTAAACACCCACACCCTGGATGTCACCATCACCTTCTCCGGAGTCTGGGCAGACGTCCAAACCAGGGACAGGCAATTCTACACACGTCTCTGGCACGAGGACTACAGCTCCTACCGTGAACCCGGCCAACCAGCGCTACCCGGTGTGACCTTCAATATTCTGATCCCCCAGGGCGCGCAGGTGGAGGTCATCCAGCAAAAAGCCAGCAGCCATAGTGTCAGTCTTACACGGCAGGGTTTCCCAGCCAAAGTCATCCCTTCCCAGCGGCAATCTTCCAAATCCGAGCCACCCCCACCCTGGACACCGCCCGACCCTGCACGTTATGCCAGTCGGGTCCTTCACCCCCAGCGCTGGTATGAGGTGAATGACACTTTCCAGATGCGCGATTACACCATCCTGCCACTGTGGGTCAACCCGGTGCGCTACCGCCCTGCCAATGGGGATATTGAGCTACTGGAAAAAATTGAGTTACGCCTGACCTGGCCGGAGAGCTCAACCACGTCGCTGGACGCTGCTGTGGTCAGCGACAGCCCCTCCTTTGACCGCCTGGTCAGGCAGATTGTGATCAACCCACCGCCACAGGCAATGCTGGATACGACAAAATCCGGTGAGGGATATCTGATCATCACCCCGGATGAGTTTTATGAAGAAATTCTTGAATTTGCTAATTTTAAACAAAATCAAGGTTATACGGTGACAGTTTCAAAATTTTCCGAAACAGGGACTTCCGCAAACCAAATAAAAGAATTTATAAAAAATGCTTACACTAATTGGACAATTCCCCCAACATTTCTTTTATTAGTTGGAGATACTCTCAAGAGTAACGAACCACTGATAACTCTTTTTCCATCTTTTGACGGTAAAGTCATTTCTCAAAAAACAGATTTATATTACACAACAATGGGAGACTTTTCAGATTTTATTCCCGATATTTTTGTGGGGCGATTACCTGCTAGAACAGAAATAGATGTTGCCAATATGGTAAACAAAATTGTTAATTACTCCAATAATGGGTTTTATGATTGGCATATAGATGTTTCTTTTGTAGCTACTTGTGATCAATATAAAGACACAAATTCGACCTTTTATCATTATGAAATAGCCGAAGATTCTCATAATCATGTCATACAAATGCATACACAACCTTTAGGATATCCAAGTTATTTTCCATTATCAAATACACTTCTTGGAGGAGATCAACTTTATTGCGTAACAAATTCTGCGACATCTATCGATGTAATCAATAGTCTTAATTCCAATAGAGGAATAATTACATATTCAGGACATGGGTCTGTTGACGGATGGGATGATGGAGAGATAAAAATTAAAAGACCTGATATTTCAACTATTTCACCAATAAATATCTCATCATTTGTGGCTAGTTTTGCATGTTATACAAATGATTTTGGAAATACAAGCAATTATTTTCCTGATGTTTTCGGAGAAACATGGATGTTGCAAGATAATAAAGGAGCAATAGCATATATTGGCTCAGCAGCTCCAAGTTACTGGAATCAGGATAAAGAACTAGAGATCGCAATGTTCGATATCCTTTATAGCGATCCATTGAATCCACCTTCGGTAAGAGAAGCAATTCATTTTGGACTTATAGAAGTTAATAATATATTCTTAAATATCACAAATGGTAGCCCTCAATACTATTGGGAAACCTACAACCTTCTCGGTGATCCCAGTCAACAACTCTGGCTTCTACCTCGAAACTCATTCTATCTACCCATCATTTATAAATAGTCAGTCAGCAGGAAGATAGCTCTTCCTTTATTCATTCACATTGTGCCTTTTGTGTATTCGTCATCGTTTTTCATTCGTTGACGGCTTCGTTTATTCGTTTCCTATTCGTGGACGGCTCTCCACCCCATCAATTCCCTCATGCATGTTACAATCAATTATCCGACCTTGAGGGAATCCGCTCTTGAATAAAACCTTAAGTATCATTCAAGCGAACCGTCTTTACCTGGCTACCATGTTATTGGTAGTCAGTCTGGGCTTTGTTTTACAATCCATCTCCTTCTCCTGGGGGTTATTGCTGACCGAGGTGGTGTTGATATTACTGCCCACCCTGTGGATGTTACGACATAATCAGGTCAACCTCAGGGAAATCGCAGGTTGGTACAAAATCAGGTCATCCCTTGTTCTGGTGGCTGTCATGCTGGGAGCAGGTGCCTGGATGGTGACCAGTCTGTTGGAACAACTCATGATGCAAATCACGGGTTATATTCCACTCACACCAGACGGAATATTACCCAGCAATTACTTTCAGGCCGGCTTGGTCTTTTTGGGATTGGTCGTGGCTGCCCCGCTCTGTGAAGAGATCCTCTTCCGTGGAAGTATCCAATCGGCTTATCAACAGCATTCAACAACAAAAATCGCCATTCTGGTTCCCAGTCTGTTGTTTGCTTTTTACCACTTCCGCCTGCAGGGTCTTCCCGCCTTATTGATTATCTCTCTGCTTTTGGGGTACACGTACTGGCGCACAAGATCCCTGACCTTTACAATCATCCTGCATGCTGCCAATAATTTTCTGGCAGCACTTGTTTTGACCCACACCGTACTTTTTCCAACCCTGATATTGCCATTCCCTTCGCTACAGGCCAGTACCTTTGGAATATTATTGCTGGTGGTTGGGTTGGTGCTGTTACAACGCCTGATTTATCGACCTGAAATCCCAATGGAGCAAGCCAGTCAACAAGTCCGGCTTCTCTCCTGGAAAGTGCTCTGGCCGATCCTGCTGGCAGGCGTATTATTTGTGGTCATGGCGGCGCAGGAAATTTCTCAGGCAAAAAGCCAGACTGCCTTACAGATGGATGGGACGCAATTACCCGTCTCCGCACAATGGAAATACGAGCTACAACACAAAGGCGAGGAGGTAGTTGGTTCTGCCCTCTGTCAATGGCACCACAGCAACCAAATTGCCAACTTGAGTTGCCAATGGAAATATGAAGGTTTTGAATTCCGCAGTGGCAACAGTTTTTATTCCTCGCTGCCAGGAACGACTACACTCAATATTGAATGGCAATCAGAAAATCTCGCGCTGGTCAGCCTGTATCAGACCCATCAAGCTGAAAATTACGAGTCCGGTTGGCAGATCAAACAAGTGAATGAAATGCTGCAATTGAACCTGCAAGCCACAAACCTGGCACAGGATAGCTTATCCATATCCCCAACAACCCTGGTACAGGAGGAGTGGGCCTGGCGTTTGCTCGGGCTTGACTTTGAAGCCAGCAGAACCTATCCAATCGACTATCTGATTCCACTCACCTGGCGTCAGGAAACAGAGGATAATGGACCAGTTTTAAAGCAGGAAAAATTAACCATCACAGGACCAGAAAGCATCATCGTTCCAGCAGGAGAATTCCAGGCCTGGAAAGCAACCCTCAGCATCGGGCAAACTGCCTGGTATTCAGTCGAACAACCCACCATTCTGTTACGGTTTAATGGGAACATGTTTAATTTTCTGCTGGTGGAAGCAGAGTAGATTTAGCTGACAGCTGATAGCTCATTGCTGATTGGGTTTTGGAGAAGGTTTCAAGAAAAATAATTGCGGAAAAATTTGCGTATTATTTTCAATTGTCATCCTCTTTTTGCCTTTTAGATAATTTGATGGTGCATTGCACTTGAGGATTAACCATCATTTCTCACCCTGGAAGTGTGCATCCATTAACAATTTACCAGAAGTGCAATGCACCTTGTCCTAATCAAGCTCTCTTACATACAAGGTGCAATGCACTTTTGAATTCTTGATATTGGTTTGACTCTTTCCAAATTTAGGTAAATTTAAACTCCCCAAGTGCAATGCACCAGAAACCAGATCGAATTAACACATACCCAGTGAAGCATGATATAGATCAAAGGTCATAGGAAAAGAATCCTGAATTCTGAATCCTGAGCCCTACGTTCCCCAATCTCTGGGATACAAAAAATCATACCCGATGGTGCGGTTATTCAGTTTACAAATCGGTGGCATGACACGCTTAAAGTGGTTACGTTGCACCTTTCGTACTACCTCATCCACAAATGCCTGTGAAAAACCTGCTTCCACACACTCTTGTGGTGAATAGCGTTCATCCACCAGGAGAAAGAGCAGACGATCGACTTCTTCATAGGTAAAGCCCAATTCGCCTTCATCGGTTTGTCCACTCCATAAATCAGCAGAGGGTGGTTTTGTGATCACCGCTTGCGGTACACCCAAATCACGTGAAAGCTGGCGCACCTGGGTCTTATACAGATCCCCCAACGGATTGATGGCGCAGGCGGAATCGCCATAAATGGTGGTATACCCCAGCAGAATCTCGGTTTTATTGCCGGTGCCTAGCACCAATCCGTTGAAAGCAGCTGACTGGTCAAACAGCACCACCATGCGTACGCGTGCCATGATATTGCCTTTGCGCATGTTATCCATATCCGGGAAGCGCTCGATCAAAGGATCCACCATCTCGGTGATCGGGATGGTCAGGCTATTCACCCCGATGGCATCAATTACCCGCTGGGCATCATCCAATGAATCCTGCGACGAGCTGCGATAAGGCATACGCACAGCGAGCACTTTCTCCGGTCCCATTGCCCGCGCAGCCAGAAAACACGAGAGTGCTGAATCCAATCCCCCGGAAAGACCCAACACTGCTCGGGAAAATCCAACCCGGGTAATCTCACTATAGATGAAATTGCTCAGAATCTGGGTGGCTAATTTGGTGTTAATCGAAAGGTCAATCATCCAATCCTCCTTTATCGTCCGGAGGGACGTCTATCCTGCATTAATATGCGGGATAATTCCCGCTGTACCAGGGCCGTGCGTTCATCTCTTAAAAGCGGCAGACGAGTACGGGTGCGATGCAACTGGTTCAGGTCAATCTCACAGAATAACAGTGTTTCTTCATTTTGGGGTGCACGTGCCAGCACATCGCCATTCGGGTCATACACCATGGCTCCACCCCAGAAATGTAAACCATCCTCGTGTCCCACCCGGTTAGTATGGGCAACAAATGTAGTAAACATACTGGCATACGCCCGGTTGATATGATCCACCCAGCGCGCTGAATCAACCTGTGGTTCATTGGAGAGACCACGCCCAGGCGAAGCCGAGCTGAAGATCAACACATCCGCCCCATCCTGCCAGAGCAGATACGGGACGGATGCATGCCAGAAATCCTCACATACAAGCATGCCAAAGCGCCCAAAGCGAGTATCGAAAGCGCGTACGCTATCCCCCCAGGCGAAGAAACGCCCTTCATCAAACAGTCCATAAGTGGGTAAATAAATCTTTTGATGGACATGCACCACTTCTCCACCCGAAAGATACCCGGAGGCGATGTAAAAACGGTTGCGTTCATCTTCCTGCACAAATCCTACCACCAGATCAATTTTCTGGCTGGCGTGTAATAATTTCGAAAAGACCGGGTCCTGTGCATTGGGACGTAAGGCAACCTGTGGAACCATATCCTGCAATAAATAACCGGTCATGGAAAGCTCTGGAAAAACCAGAAGATCAGCTTCCTGTGCTAACGCCTGGTCGATCAATTCGAGATGTTTCTCTAAATTTACCTGGACATTACCAAGAACCGTATTGATTTGGGCTAATGCGAGTTTACATTTCATAAACACCTGTTTCTCCAAAAATTTCTTGTTAGCTGATTCTATCTCAGAAAAGAATGCGGGTGAAGTTTTTAATCAGGGATGATTTTCTTGACCGGTTTGCGAATAAAAACCAGCCAATTGAGTACAATCGCCCAAAGAAGACAAAATATCCCAAACCAGATATCCCAATACAACCCCAGCGATTCTGGCCGGTGATCTGCGCGTAAAAATGAAAACAGGAGTGAGTGGATTGCAAATGCCAACCAGGTCAATGCTGCCTGCCCGCCAACCTTATTTTTAGGAAACCGTGGTTCCATTAGAAAAAATACCAGGAATAATGAAGTAGCTGCCATCCATTGAAGGGGAAAGCGCGGTAACAATTGAAAACTATCGTCCATTGTCATGGGTACCCACCAGGCAGCCTGCATCAGCGGACCATAAGCACTGCCAGAAATCCAGCCAGCCAGCCATGCCATGATCACCAGAGGAGGTAACATCACCATCAATCGATCAGCTACCATCAACCAGTTGTCTCGCTTTGCCAGTGCCAGAATGAAAATGGTGATCCAGGCACCCAAAACTGCCCCAGGCCAGACCATGCCGCCTTCCCACAAACCAAATGCCTGCCAACCGAAATCGACTACCGCAGCCGGATGCCAGATAAAGTACGTCAGTCTTGCACCCAACCAGGCACCTGCCAATATCCACAGCCCCGCCAATGCCCATTGGAAGTCTTCCTTTTTTTTCTGACCCTGCACAATCCGCCAGATCGCCAGGGACGCACCAACACCTACCAGAAACGCATACCAGTTCAATGATACCTCTATCAAAAATTATGCCTGTCATTGGCTGACAAGTCAATTGGCAATCGCTATAAATATGATTTTTATTCAGGTTTAATTTTCAACATTAAAACAACATTAGAAATGTTAAAAAAACTTCAAAAGAATTATTTCAAGAAAAAACTATTTTCTCCCCCATTTTTACCCGAACAAGCAGGATTCACCCATCAATTGATTGACTCTAAGAGTCAATTTTTGAGTCATTTTTCACGATTTTTGACTCAAAACCATCCCTTTTTAAGCATATTGAGTCAATTTTGACTCTTGCAGTTGTGCTTCCAAAATGGAGGGTTTTTTCTTCCGATAATTACCGATTTTTAAATTTCATAGAAACTTTTATTTCGAGGATTTTCTATTTAAATTGTAGCGTGTTTTTGGTGAATGCTCACTGCCAAAAACACGCACAAATTTTTGAAGAATCTTTTTATTCGTATTTTAAAGCGGTTACCGGTTCCAATGTGGCTGCCCTTAAAGCCGGATATAATCCCGACAAAAACCCTACCAGTGTAGCGAACAGAATGGCAAACAATAATAACCACAAGGGCGTATCCGCTGATAATCCGGTTGACATATATCCCTGTTGCTGTGCCTGGCTGGCAAGGAACTGCATTGAAACCACATTCAATGCGTACCCACCAACCCAACCTAACAGAGCACCTCCCAGACCACCTAAAAAGCCGATTCCAGCCGCTTCACCGAGGAATATGGTCAGAACATCGCGATTGGTCGCTCCGACCGCTTTCATCAAGCCAATTTCACGGGTACGTTCAAGAATGGCCATGGTCATGGTATTGGCAATCCCAATCGCTGCCACCAGTAATGCAATCGCACCGATTCCACCGAACACGACCTGCAGGATCACAAAGAAGCTGTTAATCCCTTCCACAGTACTTTGGGGTGAATATGCCATATAGCCCATATCGTTAATCTGTTGGGTAACATCCATGACCACTTCGGGACTCTCAGCGCGAACGATCACATCGTTGTAACCATTTTTATTGCGGTTGATACGCTGTCCATTATTAAACCAGGTATTCCAGGTTTCCAACTCTTCCATCGAGACAAAGAAACTTCCATCAGCCTCGTTCCGCATTTCTCGCAAGACACCAACAACCTTTAATTCCACCGTTCTACTAACTTCCTGCCCATCAGTGGTCCATTTGGTTAGCTTTAATTTCACTCGCTGATCCAAAATGTCTGGCATTTCTGGTGGTTCCTGACCAGGTCGTAGACTGGGAACATAAAAGTTCTTTACCATCCAGCTACCTGCTACAATGGTACCTTTGCGTAGATCCATTGTGCCACGATCCAGCTCATAACCTAAATTTTCCAGGCTATCTGTTTTTACACCCATAAATCCAGCCCAGGTTTCAAACTTACCAAAGGTAATTACACCCTGTCCATACATATAATCTCTGGGGATCACCGATCGTACGCCTGGAATAGAAGCAATTTCATCCAAAACCGTTGGTGTTAATAATTTGACATTGCTGGTTGTTCCTCCACCGCCCCCGCCCATTGGGACAGCTTCCATGTACATCCCTTCCCCATAATTGGGGTACACATCTATCCGGCTCAGATCGGTGATACCCCACAGATTACTGGTGGCGCTTTTCTGGAGCCCGGTAGCCAGTGAAACAAGCAATACGACAGCCGCAGTACCAATCACAACACCAACAGCAGTCAGAAATACGCGTCCTTTTCGGCGGCGTAAATTTTCAGAAATTAGACTTACCAGATCCCAAAAACGCATCGATTACTCCTGATCATCCTTTGGGTGCAGGGACGGGTTTAACAGGTCCTTCAAATTGAGGTATCTCTTCCTGATATTCACCTGGCATGGGTACATTTTGAGAAGGTTGGGTTTTACCACTTCCCAAACCCAATAAACCCTTGATAAAACGCCATACCTTTTGCAGGAATGTTTCTGGTTGTTCGATCGGTGGCATGGGTTCGCCCATGTCACCGGGCATTGGCTCAAAAACAGGCATCGGGTCTACCATGACAGTCAATTTTTGTTCAATTTTTCGCGGTTGATTAAAATCATCGGTGTAGGAAACTGAGACCAGTAACTCCAACTCACCTTCCTGATATGGCATTGCCAATGCATCCATGGTGAAATAACCACCGGGTTCCAGTGACCCAACCAGGATGGTGTTTTCCATCAAATCGGCTGTATCAGAAGAAATAATTAATGTACCCAGCACAGCTGTACTCTTCCCGAGATTGGTGATCTGAACAGGTAATGGATTCATTTGCCCGGCCGTAAAAATCCCAGGGTTGCGATAAAAGCCAATCTCCACCTTGGGTAATGAATACACCAACAAGGTGATCACCTGATCATCCACTACACGTTCACCTTTTTCATTCAGATAGGTGAAGGAAATCTTGAAAGGATACGCACCCGGGTTTGCTGAAACGTTCACAATTAATTGCGCAGATGCTTTTACCAGCTGACCTAGTCCGACTTCATCAATATAGATCAGGTTTGAAGTTCCAATAGGAGCAAATACCGACAGATCAGCGCCACTACCGGTTACACCACCGGCACCCTGTCCACCGGTACCATCCTGACCGCTGGGCACCGTGACACCACCACCGAGCACCATGGTTACATCATGTGCATCCACAGCCCCTAAATTACGAATATCCACTGAGATATTAAAAATTGTCCCTGGTTGCAATGGAGAGACATCCACCTCATACCCTCCTACTACCAGTTGTGCTCGTGCTTGCAAAGTGGGGGTAGCGGTGGGTTGCGCAGTTGAATACACCGGTATACGCAGATCAATCGTTAACGTAAATCTCTCTGTATAACTGGCACCTTTTTCATCCGTATAGGCGACGTTCGCAGTAATGGCTCCAGAGGTATAGCCCCATAAACTGGCGTTGGCGCGCATCGGTTGCTCGATTTCAACCGAAGCCCCCGTATCCAGATGTGGAACTGCCCGTACACCACCAGAGGCCAGGGGTAGAAAATCTGTGCTTTCGAATGTGACCACCATATTATAGGCATTGCTTTCGCCATTATTTTTTAAGCGGATCTTCAGATTAAAGTCATTGCCTGGCGTAACCCGATCCACCCCATAATCATAGGATGTGATCACAACCAGAGGACGCACAAATTGGGTAACAGGTTCTGGTGTTTCAACGGTTGGTTCTGGTGTATCAACAAGTTTTTCGGTTGGTAATACGGTGGCTGCAGCCGGTGGCGTTTCATCCTGGGCTTTACCCATTAATGGGTTTGAGAATGCTAACAAGACTAAAACAATTAAAGTGATGAGTGAAACAAATTTGGTTAATTTCTTCATGGCTTATACTTCCTCCGGTTCTTCTTCCGGGATTTCAAAATGAGATGCGGCTTCGTATTCCGCTTCGCTGACGGTTAATCCATCCAATAAATAAATGATATTGCTGGCAAACTGGCACATACGCATATCATGCGTAACCACAATCACCGTTTTCCCTTCCAAGTTCAGTTTGGATAATAATTTCATGATGCCAAAACCACTGGTGGTATCCAGGTTACCTGTCGGCTCATCCGCCAGAATGATCGGTGGGTTATTGACCAAAGCACGCGCCACTGCCACACGTTGCTGTTGACCACCGGATAATTCAGTAGGACGATGCAAAGCTCTTTTGGCGAGACCAACCTGACTTAACATGCGAGCGGCTTGTTTTTGGCGTTCTTTATTGGAAGCCCCGGTAAAACGCATCGGGAAGATCACGTTTTGCATGGCGGTCATGCTGGGGATCAAATTAAAGGATTGGAAAATAAATCCAACACTCTTGCGGCGGAATAAACCCAGATCATTTTCGTCCATCTGGTCCAGGTAGCGCCCATTCACCTGGATGGTTCCGCTGGTCGGACGATCAAGCCCACCCAGGAGATATAGCAGGGTGCTCTTCCCTGATCCTGAAGGACCCATAACAACCGTCAGTGAGCCTGGCAAAATATCCAGATCCACACCTGCCAGCGCATGAACTTTCTGCTTTCCCATGCTGAAGGTTTTACGTAGATTACGAATTTGAATAACAGGTTGTTCGCTCATTATTTAGAAGAACATCCTTGTAGGCGAGAGACCGTTGAGTTGCACCATTACAAAACCTGGCAAAGCCTTTAAAATCATAAAAATCACCACGGCAATCAGGGTTGCCAGCCAGGCTTTACCTGCTTTCAACCCCGAAATCTTCATGGCACCCATCCCGATTAAAACAATTTGCCAGATCAAATAAAGATCAAAAAATGCCAGAAAAGCAGCTAAAAATGAAATAAATCCGGTGGCACCTTCAGCAATGAAACCTGAAAGACCTGGTTGTAATATCAGCTGTTTTGTTGCCAGAATGGCTATGATCTGCACAACATCGCGGATCAGGAATGGCACACTGCTCCAGGCAACAATATTCAATGCAGAACGGTTGCTGCTACGGCTGCCATTCAATGTCAGGGAAAGATGTAAAATGCTGCCCAGCAAAATCCAACCCACCCAGATGCCTAAAAATTTACCTGCCAGTGGAAATACTATCGTCACAACCGGGCTGACACCCATATTAACAGCCTCCTGATACTGCTGTTGTTGTTCAGGACTGTAATATTCATACATTTCAGGCTGTGATGTGGCTTGTGAAGATAGTCCCGGCATGGGGGATGAAACCAGCACCAGGATCAGTGCAGTTACCATCAAAGCTAACAAAGGAGCAATCCAGACAGCATGCTCTTTTTCGGCAATTTCAGTTAAGGTTTTACGTGGTTTGAACAGGATCGGAAGAAACCATTGTGAAACAAATTTGCGGGGTTTCTGCTCCACTTCAAAATCAATATCGATATCAGTCATGTGACCTCCCGAAGGAAAAAATAGTAATAGCACCTGAGAAAGGCTATCTTATTTATGACGATTTATGCATGAAAAAAGTTTCAGAATTTCAAATCATTCTTATTGTATAACGATCGTTAGAAGGGATATAAAAATTTTATCACTCAAAATTCGAAGATAAATTCCCATTTGAAAAGTAGATATAATATAATTAAGCATCAATGAGGAGGAATCCATGCATTTGAGAACTGGGTTGGAATTAAATCACGAAGGACGTGTTTTAGCCTGGGCATTAGATCACCCAGGATGTTTTGCATATGGAGATGATGATCAGGAAGCCTTGTTGCTTTTACCTCAAGCTTTTATCGCTTATCAGCACTGGGTCAATTTCAAAGCTGGTGAAAAATCCTGGCTGATGGAAACCTCGGAGATAGACGTGCGTTTGCTCGAAAGTTTCAGGATCTATTCGATTAATGAGAATTATGAAGTGACGAATGAAGATGGTTATTCAGTCAATGCCTGGTTTCAAAATGATTGGTTACCATTGAAAGAAGTAGAAGTGGACCAAGGATTAATGCTTATGGATTGGTCCAGAAAGGATTTATTGGATCTTTTAGCAGGCATTCCGGATGATTTGCGTGAGAGAAAGTTTGCCGGAGAGCGTTGGGATATCCTGGGCATTGTCAGGCACGTTGGTGGGGCTGAATGGTGGTATCTCGATCGTCTGGGCTTGACTGATCTGACACGAAATGAGGTGCCAAAAGATCCCTTCGAGCGACTGGAAGTGATTCGCAAGCAGGTAAAAACAGTTTTACCCGGACTGATTGGAAAAGATTTGGTGATGGGGAAAGAAGGCGAGTTCTGGAGCCCACGTAAGTTATTGCGCAGGGTTCTATGGCATGAGAAAGATCATATTCACCATATTTATAAATTGATTTCATAATCAACGAAGAATTAAACGGTTTGCGAGTGTTTTTGGCGGGGAAAAATCTCCAAAAACACTCGATCCGCTTGTTCCCAATAAGCACATCATTGAACAAAAAACTCCTGAGCATTAGATCTCAGGAGTTTTCCGAAAGGGGGAAACAAACAGATCGAAGGTTTCAATCAATCGATTGAAACGAATTTTTAAGCAAACAGGTAAGCCACATCCACATGGATCAAAAAGCCTGACTGAATTATCTTTCTGAATTGAGATTAACCACGCTCAAAGCAGCGAACATTACAGCGACGATACCAACGACTACATATACAATTCCAGCCATGAAGTTGTTAAGGTTCGGCTACTGGAAGAGATATTTCCTGTCATCTGGTGGAGATTTTACCTGTCCAATGTGGCAGGTATTTTCCATTATTGTCCCGATATGTTGGATGATCGATGGCATTATTAGCCAATTGATCATCACCGGAAATCATATTGATGGGTGACTACTTCCAGCCTGATTATTTTCTTGTTTAATGAACCCTAACAAATAGTTAGACGGGATTCGCTTTCGAAAAGTTCCCGTATTTTATTTACGATTTATATACAGAGAAGTAGCAATTTACCCGACATTTCCATCAAGTTTCCTTGACCGGATGACATCCATTTAACCAATCAATCACAATCCCCTTTTTCTATCAGACGAACTGCCCGGTCATAGAATAAATATTGCCACGCCCAGTTAATCAAAACTACCAGTCGATTACGAAAGCCAACCAATTGCATCAAATGGACAAACAACCACACCAACCAGGCCAGCCAACCACGGAAACGTAAACCGAACAACTCAGCCACTGCCTGATTGCGTCCAATGGTTGCCATGGACCCCAAATCCTTATACTTAAATGGATGCAAGGGTCTCGATTCGATCATGCATAAGAGATTCTTGACTGCCAGATCTGCCTGCTGCATGGCGACTGGTGCCACCATGGGTAATGCCTGTCCATGTTGATCGGGTAGGTAGGCAGCATCACCAATCAGAAAAACCCGTTCATCCTGAGGAATTTGCAATGTTGGCAGGACTTTGATACGGTTTTGTGGCAATTTCTCCTGGGATAGTTCCCGCACCAGGCTGGCTGCCTGTACGCCTGCTGCCCAAATCAATGTGTTACTGGGTAACTGTTGGTTTTCACTGAGTTGTAACACCCTGCCATCATAACGTTCGACCCGTGTGTTCAACCGAACCTGAACTCCTTTTGTAGCCAGGGCTTTGGTTGTGGCTGTAGAGGAATTGAGTGTCAGATGCACCAATAACCGATCCATAGCTTCCAACAACACCACCTGAATGTGCTGAGGATCCAGGCCCGGGTAATCTTTGTGCATCACCCGCACCAATTCCGCGATGGCTCCCGCCATCTCCACACCGGTTGGACCACCTCCAGCGATCACAAAGGTCAACATTGCCCTTTTCAGGGTCTCATCTTTTTCCAGAACAGCCTTCTCGAACTGGTTCAGGATATGGTTACGAATCGATTGCGCTTCCTGCAGATTTTTTAATCCGTAACTGTGCTGTTGCAGTTCAGTATTATTGAAGAAATTCGTCTCGCTCCCCACTGCCAGTAACAAATAATCAAATGGAATAGTTGCTTGCTCGGTTATGATCTCGCTTTCCTTCAGATTCAGAGATTTTACCTCGCTCATGATAAATGTCAGATTTTTCTGTTTACGTAAAATTCCACGAATGGGGTATGCGATTTCATCCACGGATAGCCCCGCAGTCGCCACCTGATATAGCAATGGCTGGAAGAGGTGATAATTGTTGCGATCGATCAGAGTCACATTCACAGAGGCACCGGCAAGTGCTCGTGCTGCTCGCAATCCGCCAAACCCTGCACCTACAATGACAACATGTGGAAGATGGTTATTATTTATAGTCACGCTTCTCCTCCAAACCTTGATTATATTGTGACAATAATCACAATATTAATACAATTTTAGTCCGATTTGTCTATTTTGCAAGAATGGGAACAATGTTGAAAAGATAATATAACTACAACCAGTTTGAAGTTTGTTTGCAGGCATGAGATGGAGGTTACTCCCTAACTTGGGGCCTTTTCCCCCCTCCTGTGATTCAAATCACAGGATACTTGAAGGCCAATCCTTTTGAAAAAGGATTCCTAAAAATCTGAAATGATTTTCCATCCTGTAACTTTATTACTGGGCAACTCAATTTAGGATGAAAAACTCACTCAAACCAGACGTAAACACCCTTAACCGGTTTCAACCGGTTTGAGATTCACTATCCATGGATTTGAATCCATGGATAACCAGGAGGATCGATATCCCACCGTAGACATTGTATTGAAGCTCCTCCTGTGATTCTAATCACCACAATTTTATATGAATCAATTCATAGGATACAAAACCTCAAATCCATTAAACTGGATTCTCTGAGGAGTTGTTCAATAAATATAGGTAATCCCTCTTTGAACCGGTTTCAACCGGTTTGAAAACTACTATCCATGGATTTGAATCCATGGATTACCTGCATCCATAAACCCCTTGATTCTTACAACCACAGTCCTACTTAAGACTCAAGCCTTCGTTTTTCTCCGAATCATCGACAGCGGGATATTGACCACATCTTTGATACCCAGGAAATAAACCACCAAAAAATAGATTAATAGGCCGATACCACCCCCCACCGCCAGCTGGACCAAGTCCGATTCTGGCAGAACCTTTCCCAACAACAATATCACCACTGCCATCACAGCAGTAGCCAGCAAAGCTTTAGAAAGATCAATCAAAATGCGTTTAATGTCCACACCTTTCCAGCGAATGGAAAGAATCAACATACCAATCGATGCTTCTATCAACACCGCCAGACCATTGGCAAAAGCCGGTCCTCCATGCGAGATGCCACCCTGCTCAATCGGGCGGGTAAACCAGATTGCCAGACCAATATTAATCATCGTGGTGAAAATCGAAATGTATAGGGGTGTGTAGGTATCCTGCTGGGCAGAAAATGCACGTACCACCACTTCCAGCATGGATTGGCTGATCAGTGCTAAGGTATAGAAACGCAGTGCATAATAAACCAACTGGGTACTATCGGCTGTAAATTCTCCCCCTTCAAACAGAATGCGAATAATGGGCTCTCCGAATAAAATCAGGGCGGCAGCAGCAGGGATCGCCAATGTGAGAATGGCTCGTAATGATCCGCTGAACGCTTTGCGTTGCGCATCCACATCTTTTTGAGCAGCCAATGCGGCCATAGTAGGGAAGACCGCAATGCCGATGGCTGTACCGATCAGTGTCCAGGGCATGTTCATCAACCGGTAGGCAAAATCCAGAGCTGCCAGCCTTCCCTCACCCAATCGGGAACTGAGGGTAGCATTTAACCAGTTAATACTGGCACGCGCCATTAATAAATCAATGATGCGAGGCAGCATCAAGATGGCAACTCTGCTCACAAAGGGATCGAAAGAAAGCAATGGTTGCCATTTGACTTTGTTATGGATTAAAGCTGGTATTTGAATCAACAGATGCAAAAGTGAACCTAATACAGCTCCCCATGCGATGCCAAAAATTCCCCAGGCAGGTGCAAACACCAGCGCGCCAAAAATGATCCCGGCGCTATACAGAGACGGTAATAATGCTGGTGTTATGAAGTGCTCATGCGCATACAGGGTGGATGTGAGAATACTGGAAATGGAAAAAATAATGGTAGAAAGTAATAACACCCTCATCAAATTAATGGTCAACTCCTGCACATCTGCCGGATAGAGTGCCCCGACACCCCAATTGGATGTGACCAAAAATGGCGCAAATAAGAATGCCAACAAGGACAAGGAAAGCGTGATCAGGAAAATCCAGTTAATCACTTTGCTGAATAAGTCGCTGGCGTTCCCAACTTTCTCCAGTCGTTCTTTGTAAACCGGAATAAAGGCAAATCCGAGTGCACCCCCTGAAAGCATGGTGTAGATCAATTCCGGGATGACATTCCCGGCTGTGAAAGCATCCAAGACTGCGCTGGTGCCAAATTGTCCGGCAATGATACGCTGGCGTAGTAGCCCAACCACAATTGATGCCCCCCATCCGGCGCTGATGATCAACGTAGAACGCGCTATTAATCCGACTTTACTTTTGGTTTTGTTCGTATCCTGGGTAGGGTCAGCCTGCATAAAACCTCATTTCTTAATGCAAGATTTCCAGTTTTACAAAGGAAGCAGCCAGTTTTTTTTGTTGTTTCAGCTCTGAGAAGAAAATATCCAGCGTTTCTTCCCCATCTCCTTCCAGCCGTACATTCAAAATCATCCCTTCACCAAAAGATGGATGTTTGACTTTCATTCCTGCTCTGTAAGTAGGTTCCGTTTTCTTCTCACGTTGAGGCGCATCCGATTGTTGCGGGAGAATAGCTGCGTGCCCTGTATTCCCCACCCGATTTTCCCGGTTCGTGTTTGCGCTTTTCCAGGTGTGGGTGGTAGTCACTTTTTCATCCCAGCTTTCAAAGAATAAATCTTCCTGATTCCTGCGACTTCTTCCTGATCCATTCCGATATGATCCTCTTTCCCAGCGGTCATACCCTCGTTGGGTGGACGACCGTTGTGGGGAATCCATCTGTACCAGTTCATCAGGAACATCTTTGAAAAACCGTGATGGAAATTGTATTTCATAGGAACCAAACATACTGCGACGCTCAGCCCGCACCAGATAAAGCTGGTCACGTGCGCGGGTGATGCCCACATAGAACAAGCGCCGTTCTTCGGCCATTTCTTCTTCATCTTCAAAAGAACGGTTGTGCGGTAAAACACCATCATCCAGTCCGATGATAAAGACCCGATCAAACTCCAGACCTTTGGCTGCATGCAACGTCAGCAAAGTTGGACTGTCCAGTTTCTCTGCGATCGTATCCTGATCTGAGACTAGAGCCAAATTCTCCAAAAGAGCTGTTAATCCCAACTCTTCAAACTCAAATGCCTGCCGTCTCAACTCCTGCACATTACCCCAGCGGTCAATCACTTCTTCTTCAGAGCCATCCTGCAAGTATTCCTGATATTCTACGTCCAGCAGGATGCGATCGAATAAATCCGGTAATGAGACCTTATCTTTGATCTCCAGCCAGCCAACCATCAAGCGGGCAAACTGGTGGATTGGGGCAGCACTGCGATCCAATGCCCCCCAGATTTCAGACTGTGATCCCAGCACCCCTAATTCCTGCAGAACATCTCCCAGACTACTTTCTGTAAGGCGGGCGACTTCAGCCAGCTTCTCAACCGATTTATCCCCGATTTTTCTGGGCGGCACATTGATGACCCTGCGGATGCTGACTTCGTCTTTCGGGTTATACACCAACCGCAGGAAAGCGATTACATCCTTGACTTCACGTCTGCCATAGAAGCGCTGTGCCCCCACCAGGCGATACGGTATCCCGGCTTTCATAAAAGCTTCTTCCAGCATGCGCGATTGCGAATTCATGCGATACATGATCGCGAAGGATGCCGGGCTGGTTCCTTTCCTGATCTCCGATTGAATCGTGCGCACAACATAATCCGCTTCGTCACGGTCATCTTCTGCATTGTAAAACCGGATCAGAGAGCCACTCCCTCTTTCGGTAAAAAGTGCCTTAGGCGTTCGATGGTGATTCTGGTCAATAATAGAACGAGCCAGATCCAGCACTTTTTGAGTCGAACGATAATTTTGTTCCAGCAACACTTTGTTGAAATTGCCATAATCCTCTTCAAAACGTAACACATTGCGGTAGTCCGCTCCCCGCCAACGGTAGATCGATTGGTCTTCATCCCCCACCACAAATAAGTTTTTATGCACACTCGATAATAGTCTTACCAACTCATATTGAATCTGGTTGGTATCCTGGAATTCATCCACCAGAACATGTTCAAACCGGGCAGCATACTTCTCGCGAACATCATCATTTTCATACAACAGGGACAGTGCCGAGAGCAACAGATCATCAAAATCCATGGCATTACAGGCGCGTAGGTTCGCCTGATAGCGCTCATAAATCTCCTGGATCTTTGCATCCCGAGATGTGCGAATATTATATTGTTTGGGCATGATCATCTCATTCTTTGCCCGAGAAATTGTCTCTTGAATCGCGCCAGGTCGATAGAGCTTGTCATTCAGGTTCAGATCTTTAAGAATGTTCTTGATTAAGGCTGCCTGATCATCCACATCATAAATGGTGAAGTTCGAATCAACCGGTAGATACCTTGCTTCTCTCCGCAGGATCTTGACGCAGATTGAATGAAATGTGCCCAGCCATACACTCTGAGCGCGCTCAGGCACCATGCTTTCCAGGCGTTTTTTCATTTCATTCGCGGCTTTATTGGTAAAAGTCACCGCTAAAATTCGATAAGGAGGTATGCCCATCTGATCGATCAGATAAGCAATTCGATGAGTCAGAACACGGGTCTTTCCCGAACCTGGACCTGCCAGTACCAAAGTTGCACCACCTGTAACGGTGACAGCATCCAATTGTTGTTCATTTAATAAGCTACGTGGGTCCATACCTCATGGATTGTACACGTTGAAAGGGAGCATTGTCAACAAACGGGTGGATTTGAGAAATAAGGAAACACCTGCATTTCTGTTTGTGATTTACAAATATACTAATATCAATACCTGTTTTTGATTAAATTTCAATTACCGAAAGCTGCCTAGAATGAATAACAAATTTGGTCAATAGCAGAGAACGGTAAATAATTCACCATGATTTCAATTCCATCAATTGATCATAAAGATCAGGTTGCCCTTTGGGAATCAACAGGTTGATATTGTTGTTTTGAAATACAAAAACAGGTTCATAATAATCCAGAACAGGATAAACAACTTTGTCCACCCATAAATTATTTTCCACCCAGAAAGAATCCTTTTCATTCTGCGTAATTGTTGAAATGGAATCCAAAACAATTGCCGAAAATTCCTGGGCTGCTAATTTTTGATGGAAGTCATCCAAATACGGCGTATTATTGCTCATAACCATTTCCATCAGAAATACTTTCTCATAATCCGGGACCAGTTCAACATCTTGAATATCTCCAAAAGTGAGCAACTGCCGTTCGGTGATAAACAATACGTCACCGTTATCTTCTGTTATCAGATCCACCGCCAGTTGTAAATGTGCTACATCATTTTTCTGTGAACTCACATCCTGAAAAGTCCAGGTTGTGTTTTTCTGAAATGTCAGAATCACCGGTACCACCACAACCAATAAAAGCAACCCATAGTTCATTTTGCTTTGGACTGATGGTTGATCCAATTCAAAGGCATATCGATCGATCACGATCATGCTGGTGATCAATACCCAGAATACCAGAAAAGCATCCAGGTTATGCAAATCACCACCACCACCAATTTTGACACTGACAATCACTCCTCCCAGCCCAAACACAGCCAGGATACCTAGCAGCCCCAGGGTTCTGATCCAATGGTAGTAACGGTGCAAACCATTATTCACTATTTGTTGAATCATCAAGAGCGCCAGCGGAAGAAAAACTATTAATGAACCCAGGATAATGCCTGGTTTATAGGTGGTGTTCGGCAATAACCGGCTCCAGATCATATAGGAGGTAAAACTGGATGAGAATTGTTCCACTGTATTACCTGACAGAAAGGCGTATATTCGATTGGTAACCAAGGCGGAGATTCCACCCACCAGACACCACAACAAAGGATTTTTAAGGTATTTGAGCCAATGAGTGCTTTTTGCTGGCGTTTCCAACAGGTAGAGGGTCACGGCTAATAAAGCTGGTACTGGCACCCAATTCACCCGGCTCAATCCTGCCCAGATAGACGCGATCAAAACAAAGGCCATGGTTTGCCAGGGGCGCTTGAGGTTATATCCGATCAAAACCAGAATAACGCACACCATCAGGTGATAATAAACTGCTCCCTGGAAGAAAAATAAAAATAACCACAAACCTAAAACCCAGGCAATGAATTTGTTCGCAGGATTTATCCTTTTCACCAGACTATAACTACCCAAACCAACCAGGACCAACCAGAGCATCACCTGCCAGAAACGGTGAATAACGATCGATTGAGACCCCAGCAGGAAGGGGATGGATTGCAGCAAATAACGGCTGGGATGCAGGACAGGTAATGGAAAGCTATCTCCATAAATGGTTGAACTGGAGAATAAAGAAGCATCGAAATATCTGCTGCCTTCTGACCATCCCAGAGAAAAAGGAGCGCTCTGCACATCCGGTACAAATGTCCCGATTTTATACAGCACTCCGCCAACCAGCAACAGTAACAAAAAATTCAGACTTGCCAGGCGTTTTCGTTTGGAATTCTGTAATAACCAAACCCCCAACCCGGAGACCCACAGCAATAACAGAAGCTTTCCACTTTCATGGAATACAATTTGGGTTGGATACAAAAATGTCAAGAATGAAGGAATACAAACCAACAGACCGGAAAATAACAAAATCAACCATTCGGGCAGTTTGATGGTCTGATCATGAAATCGAGTTAAATTGATCTTGTTGAAAAGAACCAAAGTCAACAAGGCAAGCAAAGCGTTGGCTAATACCAGAAAAAACCATGTGCCTGTATTATTCTGCCAGTTATTCAAATACCATCCAGAACACACGATTACAAAGAACAAATACCAACGCCAAAAAATTCGATCCGTTACTAACATTATCACTCCAAAGTCAGTGGATTTTCTTGGGAGATTTTTGTGTACGTATCACCACTCAGAATACTGGATACAAAAAATGCTCCCGGAATGCTGCCTATCATCATTAATACCCTGATAATCAGCGCAATACTCAGACCTGTTGGATCGGAGATACCTCCAAATACAGTAAACAGATTGATAAAAGATAGTTCTTGCAATCCCAGACCATTAATCGAAACAGGAATTAGTGTGATGAAGTACGTCAAACTCCACAAACCTGCTATCTTCCAAAAAGGCATCGCTTCATTCAAGCCAACGACTAAAACTTCGATAATCATGAATAAACACAACATATGGATTAAAGTAAAGAACAAAGCCAGCAATAAATAGCGAGGGTGATGTATCCAGAATGAAAACGAGGAAATAATCTTTTGAATCATTGCCGTGATTTTCAACACAATTTTATTATTGAAAAAAATTCCACCCGAAAAAATCGTCGAATGGAATGAGTTACCAGTTAATTCACCCAGATTTGCCAGAACCGGGACCAGTCCCAATGGCGCAACAATCGCCATGCCAGCCATGCCAATCAGACGATCCACCATTAAAGACGCGGCTGCCAGAGAACCACCAATTCCCAGGCGCATCGCCCCAGCCAACCGGACTACATCTCCGCCAATCGTGGTGGGCAAGAAATTGGCAGCAAACAACCCGGCAAAGGTTAATCGCAGACTGTCCTTCCAGTTGACTTTGATCGATTCAATCTGCAGCAAGACATGCCAACGGCCAAAGGTAGCCAACCGGGAAACATAAATCAAAACAATAACCAGAATAATTCTACTCACTGAAAGATTCTTCAGATTTGCCAATAATTCATCCATCCCCACTGAATAAAACAGATAGATAAGCAGAACAATAGAGAGGATTGTCCCTGCTAAGCGGATTAGAAAATTCCATTTGGTGTGTTGGTTTTTGGCCATCCAATTCCTGGGTGCGAGCTGAACGAGCATTTGGGGTAGGGTATTTCTGCTAGTTGGATTATACCGTAGATCAGAAATGATAAAACGATAATAAGAATCGGATTCACTTTATATTTATATTTCTTTACACAATAGTTTATGCTACAATTTTTTTGGAGAACATTTATTTATATGTTCAGTATAAAACAATCCCTCTTACATCTCAGCCAGCTATGATAACCTTGTTGTGCTTTCAATCACTGAAAGCTTATAGTTGTTTAACTAAATTTAATTGTTTTCAATGGAGGATTGAAATAATGAAAACGAAAATAGGTTTTGTAAACTTGCTCATGGCAAGTGTGTTGGCATTTACTGCTATTTTAGGTGGGGTAATGCCACAACAGATTGTTCAGGCTGCAACAGCAGAACTCTTCTTTTCTGAATATCTTGAAGGTTCCAGCAATAATAAAGCACTTGAAATCTACAATGGGACTGGAGCAGCAGTTGATTTAGCAGCCGGTGGATATAACATTCAAATGTTTTTCAATGGTTCTGCTTCAGCTGGGTTAACAATTAATCTTGTTGGAACCGTTGTAGATGGAGATGTATATGTTATTGCTCAATCATCCGCCAACGCAACCATACTGGCTCAGGCTGATCAGACAAACGGTGCAGGCTGGTACAACGGCGATGATGCTGTCGTACTCAGAAAAGGCACTGCTGTCATTGACTCAATCGGACAAATTGGTTTTGATCCTGGATCTGAATGGGGTAGTGGTTTGACCAGTACGGCAGATAATACACTGCGTCGCAATAATACAATCTGTGCTGGCGATCAGGATGGTAGTGATGCGTTTGATCCCTCGATTGAATGGGATGGCTATGCGACCGATACAGTAAGTGATTTAGGATCACACTCAGCTTCATGTAATTTGGGTCCGGCTGAACTAAAAATCAACGAATTCTCTGCCAGCACCGCCGGCATTGATGTCGAATATGTTGAGATTTACGGAGATCCCAATACGGATTACTCAGCATACACTTTGCTCGAAATTGAAGGAGATTTAGGAATAGCAGTTGGAACCATAGATGAGGTAATCTCATTAGGAACTACCGATTCAAATGGTTTATTCCTTGTCAACTTACCTGCTAATGCACTGGAAAATGGAACTATTACTTTATTGCTTGTCAAGGATTTTTCCGGTGCTCTTGGGAATGATCTTGACACAGACAATGATGGTGTTTTCGACATTACTCCCTGGGAAGCAATCATCGATTCGGTTGCGGTTAATGATGGAGGAGCTGGTGATAAAACCTATGGTGATCCAACATTACCAGTAAGTTATGATGGCTTACCATTCGCGCCCGGTGGTGCCTCTCGCATCCCAGATGGTTATGATACAGATGCAGCCAGCGACTGGGTCCGTAATGACTTCGATCTGGCAGGTATCCCTGGATTTACAGGATCAATTACTCTGGGTGAGGCATACAACACTCCTGGCTTGCCTAATATGATTTATGAAATCCCACCTCCTCCTCCAGAACAATGTGGAGATCCTTATACTGCAATTTATGAAATCCAGGGAAGTGGACTCGAAACCCCATTATTTGGAACTGAATTAGCCACCGAAGGTATTGTGGTAGGTGATTTTCTAACAGGTGGTAAAAATGGTTACTACATTCAGGATTCTTCAGGAGATGGTGATCCAAGTACATCTGATGGTATCTTTGTTTATCAGCCAGGAGGTACCATTGCTACTGGTGATCATGTTCGTGTTCGTGGAAAAGCAACAGAATTCTATGGCCTTACACAAATCTCAAGTGTCAGTCAGGTTTGGATCTGTGAAAGTGGATTATCTGTCGAACCAACGTCTATCTCCTTACCAGTGGATGATGTCTCTGATTTTGAGAAATATGAAAGCATGCTGATTACTTTTCCTCAAGCATTATCAATCTCAGAATATTTCAACTTCGACCGTTATGGCGAAATTGTATTGACAACAGAACGCTTTCTCACTTTTACAGCAGAGTATGAGCCCAGCATACTTGATTATTTTGATGCAGTTGAGAAATTTAAACGCAATAGAATCATTTTGGATGATGGCCGTACAACCCAGAATCCTGACCCGGCTGTCCATCCGAACTGGTATGAATTCAATTTGGATAACTTATTCCGTGGTGGTGATCTGGTTCAGAACGTAACAGGCATCATGGATTATGGATTTAACGAATACCGCATCCAACCTGTCCAGGGGGCTGATTACTACAATACCAATCCCCGCCCTGATATGCCTGATGACGTCAGTGGAGATATCAAAGTTGCCAGTTTCAATGTCCTCAACTACTTCACAACTATTGATACGGGAGCCTGGATCTGCGGTCCTTCGGGTGATATGCAATGTCGTGGTGCAGACACCCCAGAAGAATTTATTCGTCAACGTGACAAAATTATTGCTGCACTTTCAGCCATTAATGCTGATGTGGTCGGTTTGATGGAAATTGAGAATCACGTTTCCAATGCTGCCGTGATTGATCTTGTCGATGGTTTAAATGCAGTCATGGGAGAGGGCACTTATGAATACATTGATACTGAACCAGATTACATTGGTACGGATGCCATCAAAGTTGCGATCATTTACAAACCAGCATCTGTCGAACTGTCGGGAAATTATGCAATTTTAGACTCGACTGTCGACTCACGCTTCGATGATTCAAAGAACCGTCCAACGCTGGCTCAATCTTTCCAGGACAAGACAAATGGTGGTGTTTTCACTGTGGCTGTTAATCATCTCAAATCCAAAGGCTCGTCCTGCGATGATGTTGGTGATCCAGATCTTGGGGATGGTGCCGGTAACTGCAACCTGACCCGCAAGTACGCCGCGGAAGCAATGGTCGATTGGCTGGCGATGGATCCGACTGGCAGTGGCAGCAACAATTATCTCATCATCGGTGACTTAAACTCCTATGACAAGGAAGACCCAATTGACGCCATTCTGGCAGGCCCGGATGATGTGGTAGGAACTGAGGATGATTACACCGATTTACTCTTCCATTACATCGGTGAGGATGCTTACACCTATGTTTTCGATGGTCAGATTGGTTATCTCGATCACGCCCTGGCTAACCCAGAGCTCTTCGCCATGGTAACTGGTACGACGGTATGGCATATCAACGCGGATGAATCTGACCTGATCGATTACGACATGTCATTTAAACTTCCCGCTCAGGATGCCTTGTACGCTCCTGATCCATTCCGCTCATCCGATCACGATCCGGTTATTGTTGGATTGAAGGTTTGTGAACTGGTTCCCCCATCTGTAGAGGTGACTGTTACTCCGGATCTATTATGGCCTCCCAATCACAAATATGTAGATGTGGTTGCAAACGTTACAGCATGGGATAACTTTGATCCTGATCCCCAAATCACTCTGGTTTCTGTTACCTCCAATGAACCAGACAATGGTGAAGATGACGGCAACACGATTGATGATATTGTCATAGTAGATAAATTTACCTTCAAACTTAGAGTTGAGCGATCTGATACCGGTATAGGACGAATTTACACTATCACTTACCTGATTACAGATGCATGTGGAAATACCACATACCAATCAGCAATGGTTTATGTTCCCATCAGTATGGGCGAATAGAACCTTCAACCTGTAGTAATTAAGGCAAAAGAGCCGGCAATTATTTCTGCCGGCTCTTTCTTATATGTTAAAATTATTTATCCAAATATTTTGTAATTTTTTTAAAAATTAATTCTGCAATCTGATCCAATGTAAAATCACTTATAAAAATTCCTTTCCAGAGGTAAGCAACAACACGGAATAAATCAAACAATACTTTCGATATATCAATACTGCGATTATTCAACATCCAGATTCTCAATCTAAAAGTAATAATTATGAAAACCTTCCTTCGCTCGATATTGTTTACTTTTCTCCTGTTTCAATTCGTTGATTTGAATCAACAACCAATAAAAATACACGCACAACCTCTTCTTGATGCGACTTTCCACTTGCTATCAGATGGCATTTTCTTTCAAGATTGGTCTGATCCTGGCTTGATTACTACGCAAGATGATTGGTCAGGGGTTACCAGCATTATTGGTTTTCGTGGAGATGGATTAACCAATAGCGATGGCAGCGACCCACAAACAATCCTACAGGATGATATCCCTGGAGTTGTGGATGTCAATGCAAACTTGCTCAATCCCAACATATTCACCACCGGTGGCGTCGCTGAATTTGAATCAATATACCAGACCATTGCATTAAGTGGATCCGGCACAGCCGATGCTCCTTACATAAAAATCACTCTGGATACAACCATCTGCTCGGATATACGGGTGAAATACACAGTTAAAGATCTGGACGGCTCAAGTGATAACGCCATCCAGCCGGTAGCTATGCAGTACCGCACCGGTGGAGCTGGTAATTTCATCAATGTTCCGGGGGCATTCATACCGGATGCCACCACCGGACCAGGTTTGGCTAATAAAGTTACAACTGTTGATGTCATTCTGCCAGACAAAACAAACAATCAATCCAAATTGGAAATTCGCATTATGACTGCTAATGCTGTTGGAAATGATGAATGGGTTGGGATCGATGACATTGAAGTTTCTGGTAATTGTCATAACCCGTATGCCAACCCAATAACACCTACATGCCCGTCCGATTTATTTACATACGAAGGAATTCCTATACCAACGACGATCTCAGCCACAGATCTGGATGGAAAAGTGGTGCAAACAACTTTTCAGAGTTCCCCCGTTATGGGAATAACTCTTGAAGAGATACAACCTGCTGTTGAAATCGGTGGTGTACTTTCCGGCACTTTGTTCATCGCAGAGAACGCACCGGGGGGAATTTACAATATAGAGCTACTATTTTCCAATGATGATCCCTCACCGCAAACTGCCATTTGTACAATACCTGTCACTGTGGTTCCAAAAGTCTGTTCCACACCTGATTCACACCAAATTGGCGAAATCCAGGGGACTGGATCAACCAGCCCGTTTTATGGACACAGCAACATCACTTTGAGTGGCATTGTGACTGCTAATTTTTCAGTTGGCGGTTTGAATGGGTTTTATTTACAGGATGCGAATGGTGATGAGAATGAGTTAACTTCCGATGGTATTTTTGTTCGCTACAATGATCCGGCACTATTGGTAGGTCAACCAGTGCAAGTCACCGGCAAAGTAGACGAATATTACGCACGAACCCAGTTATCAGAGATCAGCCTGCTAACCTTTTGTGGAGTTCCGCAAGAACTTGCTGCCACGCCCCTCTCCTTACCGATCAATCAGCGCAGCGATTTGGAAAAAAACGAAGGGATGCTGGTTACTTTTCCACAAGTGCTGATCATCTCGGAACATTACAATTTTGATCGCTACGGAGAATTGACTCTCACCTCCAATCACCACCTCAGCCCTACAAGCCAATATGAGCCAGGTTCTCCTGAATATTTCCAGTCAGTAGCAAACTTCCTGTTGGATCGAATTATCCTGGATGATGGGCGCACTATCCAAAACCCTGATCCTACCATCCACCCCGCTGGAACAATCTTCGATTTGGACAATCTATTCCGTGGAGGAGATCTTCTGAGAAATGTAACCGGCATTTTAGATTTCTCCATGAATGAATACCGCATTCAACCTGTACAGGGCGCTGGGCACATTCAATCCAACCTTCGCCTGGAGCAACCTGATGATGTTGGTGGGGATATAAAAGTTGTTAGCTTCAATGTCATGAATTATTTCACCACCCTGGGAAGCCGTGGAGCTGATTCAATTGAGGAATTCAATCGTCAACGTGACAAAATCTTCGCCGCGTTATCAGTGATCAATGCCGATGTTGTGGGATTGATCGAGATCGAGAATAATTCCTTAGCTATCCAGGATCTGGTTTCTGGATTAAATACAGCTCTCGGTGAGGATGTCTATTCCTATGTAGATACTGGCGTGATTGGCATCGATGAGATCAAAGTTGCCATTATCTATAAACCTGCAACAGTTTCGCTTGTTGGAAATTATGCACTGCTTGATTCATCCGTTGATTCACGCTTTTTGGATACAAAAAACCGCCCCAGCCTGGCGCAATCCTTTCAAGATCCTGAAAATGGTGTTGTTTTTACGGTTGTAATCAATCATTTCAAGTCTAGAAGCTCCAGTTGTGACGATATCGGTGACCCAGATGTTGGTGATGGAGCAGGCAATTGCAATCTTACCCGTAAAGCTGCTGCCGAAGCACTGGTTGATTGGCTGTCTGCTGATCCAACCAACAGTGGAAATAAACTTAATCTCATCATAGGTGATTTGAACGCCTATAGCAAAGAAGATCCCATCGTTTCCATTCTTGCTGGTGCTGATGATTTCCAATCAACAAATGATGACTACACCAATTTGATCACCACCTTTGTTGGGGAATCTGCTCACACTTATGTTTTTGATGGTCAGTCCGGGTATCTCGATCATGCATTTGCCAGCACTTCACTTGCACCAATGATAACTGGCACAACCATCTGGCATATTAACGCTGACGAACCAGATTTGATTAATTATGACATGACATATAAACAACCTTCACAGGATCTGCTTTATGCCCCGGATGCATATCGATCCTCCGATCATGACCCGGTGATTATCGGATTAGATTTAACACTACTTCCACCCCCTTACACGATTATCTACATCCCATTGATTTTCCAGTAAGAAAAATAAAATCGCATTTCGGAAAGCCAAATTTATTGCCTTCCAAATGGATCTACGCTACAATCCAAGCCATGGAATGGATGATTCACGGCCACGAATGGGCTGCCCAGATTTTACAAAAACACATCACACAGAACAATGTCCGGCATGCTTACCTGCTGAGTGGCCCACCTGGCATTGGACGGCGTAGCCTGGCGATCCGATTTGCGCAGGCACTCAATTGCACCCAACCACCTGCTCCAGGTGAACCCTGCGGCGAATGCCGTCTGTGTAAACAGATCGCCAAAATGCAGCAGGCAGACCTTACCATTACCCAAAGCTTGGATGATGCCAGGTCTATCAAAGTGGAACAAATCCGCGAACTGCAGGGCAGCTTATCCCTGGCTCCCTACGAAGCGAGATACCGAATTGCCTTGCTGCTCAATTTTCAGGAAGCCACCCCCAATGCCCAGAATGCCCTGCTGAAGACACTTGAAGAGGCACCCCCAAAAGTAATCCTGATCCTGACAGCCGATTCCGTCGAGAATTTATTACCCACTATTGTCTCACGCTGTGAGATTTTACGACTGCGTCCTTTATCCATGGATGCCAGCACAAGTGCACTCCAAAAACACTGGCAAATTTCTGCCGAAATGGCGAATGAATTGGCACATTTAACCTCTGGGAAGATTGGACAGGCAGTGCGCTATCATCAGGATCCGGATCAACTGGAGAAACTGCACCAGCTCGTGCAAGATGTCTTTGATCTGTTAGGCGGTTCGCTGGCTCAGCGCTTTGATTACGCTGAAAAGGTTGCAGATCTCAAACGCAAGAATGTTTCTCGCGAGAGTATTGCCATGTTGTTGCAAACCTGGCTCTCTCTGTGGCGCGATTTTTACATTTGCATTAATGGTTCGAACATGCCATTGACTTTTTTGAATTTCAAATCCTTCAGCCAGAAGACCGCCGAGAAACTGACTGAACCCGTGATTTATCAGCAGCTCCTAAGGTTAGAAACATCCTTAACGCAATTGGATATCAATCTGAATAGCCGCTTGTTATTGGAAATCTTTCTGCTGGATTGGCCAATTTTAACTTAATATTTTAGAGGTTGCCTAAGCATAGGCAACCTCTAAAAATTGTCTTAATTTTCTCAGTTCCTATTTAGATACAATGGGGAACCAGGATTTGTAAAAATCTAACTTCGTCAATGCGTAAGCTCGATCCAGTATGTTTGAATTACTATCACTTATTTCAACAATGTTGATTACTTTATCCATTTGGATATCTGTAACATCCACAGTTGCTTGATAGGTGACCGTCTCACTATCGAGAATTGTCGAAACAATGAGATCTGGGGTTGCACTTGCTAGGTTAGGTAGCGTTCCTGTAACAGTACCACTTGTCACATTGTAGAAAGTATCTCCAACCAGACCAGTTGCATCCTCAATACCTATCGTAGTGTTGTAATTTGCTACGCCTGCTGGGAATGAACCATACGAGAAAAAGATCGCATCCGTGCCATACACAAACCAGATTTGGAACGTGTACAGTTCTGAGGTGCCATATTGCGGCACATTAGTCCATTGGAATACATCATAATTATAAACACCATCTGTCACTGCTGCATAAAACCAATCACCTCCAGCATCAAGGTTCAAGTCCGTCCATAATGGAGCGATCACATTATTAGGGGCAGCAGAATTCGGCAAAAATTGGGTAGATGCTGTGGCTGATGTTGCCCCACCAGCTTGTAAGAAACCATTGGATGAAACGCCTATACGATTGTAATAGGTACCAAAGTAGGAAAAACCTACTCCATTTATATTGAAAGCTGTGTCATCACATGCAGCTCCACAGGCATCATCCAAGTCAATGTATTTATACGGTGTCAAATCAAAGAAACCACCCCAGTTATAGGGTTCTACAACAGCAACCGTACCATCCAATGTAATTTGAGCTTCAATTTGATTGTCTACAAGATTGTAACTTGAATTCGAGCTTATAGAATCTGGTACGTAGGTAAGGTTGGTTGGCAATGGATCCATTAAGAAGAAGGTGGTTTCATCTGTATTGAAGTTCGATAATTTTAACGAATAATTCAATACATCATCTGGTTTTGCAGATGTTTTATTAACACTCTTTGAAAGCATTAGGGGATTTGTGGAAGTGGCTGGGCGTACCACAACCTGCATAGTAGCAGGTGGGAACACACCACTATCATCTGTCCAGGTAATTGTGGCAAAATACCATGTGCCTGGAGTTAAAGTGGATACATCAGCCTGTACGTTGAATGAGGTTTGATGGTTAGCCCCAAGAGTTACTGTCTCAGGTAAAACAACAATATCAAGTCCCATATCAGCTGTGACAGAGGCAGTCCAGGTAGTTTCTGTATCACCAATATTTTTAATGGTGTTTGTCCAACCACAATTCAGCACGCAGGTTCCATTCGCAAAGGATGGCTTGCTGAATACCAATCCACCATCCATAGCGGTATCAAGATCTAATCTTCCTGATCCCATATTAAATGCGTTGGCAGGTGTTAACCCGTCTGGTTTTAATACTGTTGGGTCAGCTGTGCTGGTTAATAAAGTCTTT
>PHBX01000026.1 GCA_002842045.1 Chloroflexi bacterium HGW-Chloroflexi-3
CGTATATTATGATGAAGCAAAAAATGGAGTGTTTGTGAATAGCATCGAACCGGATATTCTGAGACTTTCAATGAAAGGCGATGAAACTGCTTTCAACCAGATCGTTGAGAGTTTTCAAAAGCCAGTATTTAACTTATGTTACAGAATGTTAGGCAACTCGGAAGCAGCGGAAGATGCAGCACAGGAAACATTTTGGAGGGCTTTTCAATCGATCAAAAAATACAACCCAGATCGATCGTTTGCCACATGGTTACTATCTATCGCCGCACACTATTGTATAGACCAGCATCGAAAACGCAAGCTACCAGTTTTGGATATTGATGATTTTTTAGCTGAAACAGCGCCTGATCACAATACACCTAATCCAGAAGCAGTGACGATACAAAAAGAACACCAAACACAAATTCAGGAATTATTGAATGAACTGTCAGAACTCGATCGTGCTTCCATCGTCTTGAGATACTGGCATGAATGCTCCGAAGAAGAAATTAGTCAGGTACTCGATATATCAATCAACGCAGTGAAAAGCAGATTACACCGAGCCAGAAAGAAATTAGTCGTAGCCTGGCAAACACAAAACCAGACTTCCGCCCAGGTAGAAAGGATGAAAAATGGATCACCAGCCTTTTGAAGAATGGATATTTGAACAAAAAGAAAGAACGAAAGAAGATAGCATAAAATTGAAACAGCATTTACTTGACTGCGATCAATGCAATGATTTGCAATCAACCTGGGATCAGGTTGAGATGTTATTGTTCCAGACTCACATGGTAGCACCAGCACACGGATTTACACAACGATTTGCTGCCAGAATGGAAATGAACAAAGAAGTGTTACATAAAAAACAAGCCATCAAAATATTGATTGGTATTGGATTTATTTTAATCATTATTACGCTTATATTAGGAGCTATATTTTTCCTATCTTACTCAACTGGCGAGCTCATTGTAGGAGCTGTATCAACATTTACGGGTTTTGTCCAGGCTTATATCAATTTACGGTTCATGGTATATCAATTCTTCCATAATCTCCCTCCCATCGCCATTATATTTGGATGGATCATTCTGATCGTTTGGGGAATCATCCTTACTCCTCTTTGGGGGTTTACAGTCTGGAAAGTATCAAAACAAGGAGTTTTAATAAAATGAAAAATTCAAAAAGATTATTCTCATTTTTCATGTTGTTGCTGATCCTCGTTCAGGTGAGCAGTGTTTCAGCAAACACAATAATTGATCCACCGCCAACCATCAATGAAGATAAGGTTGTCCTCGGACAATCTTTTACTTTGAAGGAAAATCAGACCCTCAATGGTGATCTGGCTGTTATAGGTGGAACCGCAACATTAAAAACCAATTCAAGAGTCAATGGTGATATCGCCATCATCGGTGGTGTCCTGGAAATTGATGGTATCGTAACAGGAAGTATTCAAGCCATTGGTGGAACGGTAACACTCAACCAGAATGCTGTGATTGAAGGCTCCTTTTATAATTTTGGTTCAAACCTGAACCAGATGGATGGAGCCCGAATAGAAGGTACTCAGATCTCCAATTTGCCATTTGAATTCAATTTTGGAAATATGGATGTTCGTGATACGACCAATATTCCACTGGAAGCAGCCAGAAAGACGACCAACTTTATCTCAAAATTCTTATGGGCAATTTTGCAAATCATCGCCATGGGTGGTTTAGCAATGCTTGTCCTATTAATCGCTCCTAAATCAACTGAACGGATTTCTACAGCCATTGGTAATCAACCTTTCACTCATTGGGGTATCGGATTGCTAACTGCCTTTGCCTTTCCTGCTGTTATCCTGGTTTGTTTGATCACGATTATCTTTATTCCATTGGGTTTGATTGGCATCATGGCATTGATGGTTGCTCTCACCTATGGTTGGATTGCATTAGGATATGAAATTGGTAAACGACTTTTTGGCTCAAAATCCAATTTATCTCCAGCATTAATCGCCGGATTGGGAACCATTATTCTTTCTGTGGTAGGTCGAGTTATTTGGGCAATTCCCTGTATTGGATGGTTGCTGGTAAGCACATTAAGTATGTTTGGATTAGGTGCGATCATCCTAACCAGAATAGGTACCCATGATTATCCTGAGGTTATACCCCAACCTGTGCAGCGTACTTCTGCTGCTCCGGTAATGCACGAAGTGATTCCTTCATTCCCTGAACCCAAGGATGATGAAAACAATTTTGAAAATGAAGAAAAATAATTCAAATAAATTGAGGTTTGAAATGAAATTAAAAACAATGATTGTAATTTTTATCCTGTTGTTTACTTCTTTGGCTTGTTCTTTTAATTTGAATATACCCAAAGTCGCAACTTCTGATGAAACCATTTACACGATTAGCGAAGCTGTTCCGCAAGACCAGGAAAGTTCTGAACTCGAAATAGGAATGGGAGCTGGCAGATTGAACATAACAGGGGGCTCGGATAATTGGGTAACCGGTGACGTTCGATACAATGTTTCTATCTGGAATCCCGAAATTCACAGAACAAATTATGGTATCCGTATTATCCAGGAAACCAATAAACAATTTGGAATCCCAGATGAAAAAGTAATCAATGATTGGAATATTCAACTGGGTGATCATCCAACCAATCTGAAAATCAATGCAGGTGCATATCAGGGAAATTTGGATCTGAGTGGAATACCGCTCACCAAATTAAGGATTAGCGATGGCGCAAGCCAGGGCAATATTCGCTTTGACACCTTGAATCCTGTTGAGATGTCATCATTCCACTATTCAACAGGTGCCTCCCAGGTCGAAATCATCGGATTAGCAAATGCTAATACAGACAGTATGGTTTTTGAAGCTGGTCCTGGGTCCTACACACTCGATTTTTCTGGTGATTTGCAGAGAGATATCGATATTGAAATCAATTATGGTTTGGGTGACGTAAAAATCATCATTCCCAAAGGAGTTTCAGCCTACGTAATTGTTGATGGTGGTTTAAATAATGTTGAGCTGAAAGGCACCTGGAATGTATCCGGTAATGAATACAATCTGTATGGAACCGGTCCTCAATTATCTTTTAATGTGAAGATGGGCATCGGGAATCTACAATTGATCAGCCAACCATAATTTATCATCAAATGAAAAAGCATCCTGAATCAAATTGACCAGGATGCTTTTTTAATTATCTCTTTATTCTATCAAGTAAAAATATTCACTCAAGCTCGTAAAATCAACCCCTGTGAATTCGGAAAACGATAATAAATCCTATCACCAAGATTGATACACCTTTTATGAACATCCCTGTCGAGTGGATATTTTATTAAAGTATTAACGCTGGCGAACCACTGGGTTTATGTCACCATTTTTATCTGGTGAAACATCAATATAATACTTCTTTTCGAGAATTCTTTGATAGACAACCGGCAGAATATAATAACGGAAAGGTCTACCCTGACGAATACGTCTGCGGATCTGATGAGAAGCAATCTCTAGCAAAGGTGCTTCGATGAAAAATACTTTTTCGCTTATGCCAGGTACCCGTGTTTCAAGCAAACTCATATCGATCTGATCTCCTGGTCGACGCATAACTCCCAATCCATCCACTTCAGCGAGTAAATCCCCAGCTCGATGCCAATTCGGGTAATCATGCAAAGAATCACCCCCAATCAGATAAAATACTTCAGCACCAGGATATTCTTGTTTGATGAGTTTTACTGTATCCAGTGTGTAATGAGGTCCCGGTCGATCAAGGTCTACACGACACATTTCAAAGGTAGGATCATTCATTAAGGATAATTGCACCAATTCAAAACGAATCTCAATCGGAGTCAAATGTTGATCCCGTTTGTGTGGAGGATCTGGTGTCAGAACCCATAATAGGCGATCCAATCTCATTTGAGAAGTAGCTTCCGCAGCTAAAATGAGATGGCCTAAATGGGGAGGATCAAAGGTTCCGCCAAAAATTCCTACGCGCATTCTTAATCCTGCCATTCCAGTTCATTATCATCAATGTACACGCTTTGACCTTCCTCAATTCCCAGATCCCTTAATGCTGCTTCAACACCTAACGTTTCCATCAATTTCTGGAAGCGTCTAAGAGAACCTTCATGTTCCCAATAAGTCATCTTTGCTGCCCGTTCTATTGCTTTGCCAATGACCCGGAAACCACTTTCTTCCACTTCGATATGGAAGTCATTTGGATCATCTTCTGGACGATAAACCGGCATTTTCTCTGTGACTTCAGGTTCAGGTGCTTTTTGAACTAATTCAAGAACTTTCCACAAGACAGGTTGTAAATCCTGGTGAATTAATGCAGATATTGCCATTGGTTGGTAGCCTTTAGATTCAAGGGTTTTCTTTACCTTTGGCCATTTTTCCTGGACCTCAGGGACATCCATTTTATTAAATATCACCAGTTGAGATTTTTGTTTTAATGTCGGGTCGAATAAAGCCATTTCAGAATTGATTTGCGAGAAATCAGCTATCGGATCCTCTGATAGACCATCCAACATATGAATCAATACTCTTGTACGCTGTATGTGTCTTAAAAAGGCATCGCCCAATCCAGCCCCCAGATGTGCACCTTCAATCAATCCGGGAATGTCGGCAAGGACGAGTGAGTTTTCCATATCCAGGTTGACAACACCCAGGTTTGGCTCTAGAGTCGTGAAAGGATAATCAGCAATTTTTGGTGTGGCATTAGTGACAGCTGCCAGGAAACTGGATTTTCCAGCATTGGGAACACCAACGATGCCAACATCCGCAATCAATTTCAATTCCAGGCGTAAGTTCTTTTCTTCTCCCGGTTCGCCTTTTTCGCCAACACGTGGTACCTGATGTCTGGCACTGACGAAGTGAACATTACCTTTTCCACCGCGCCCCCCTTTGCAAATTAATAATTCCTGATCACGTTCAACAAGGTCACCTAATAACTCGCCCGTGTCATCATCATATACCAGTGTTCCCGGGGGTACATCAATATACAATTTGTTGGCAGAGCGACCAGTCATTTTTTGTTTAGCACCATTTCCCCCAGGTGAAGCCAAAAACTTCTGATTGAATTGGAAGGAATGAAGTGTATTCATGGTATGTTTGACTCGTAATACAACATCTCCACCACGACCTCCATCTCCACCATCAGGCCCACCTCTCGGAACGTATTTTTCACGGCGAAAATGCACAGCACCATCACCACCTTTTCCGGAGGCTACAGATATTTTAGCTTCATCAATAAACATAAAGGCCTTTCAAATTCAGGGATCGGAGAAAATCCGATCCCTGTTATTAACTTTTTCTATTTTCCAAATTTTGCTTTGAGAATGTCTTCCAATGTTGGTTGCCCAATCTCCTGCAATTCATAACGAACACGTTGTAATGGTTTGTTAACCTTAATAACACGATTGAGATCAATAGGCGTACCGGAAACAACCAGATCAACATCAGAATTATTGATTGTATCTTCCAGGTCCTTCATTTGTTCGGCACCATAACCCATTGCTGGAAGAATAGTTCCCGTTTCTGGATATTTATTGTATGTATCGACGATAGTTCGAACAGCAAATGGGCGTGGATCCACAATCTCTTTAGCGCCAAATCTTCTGGCGGCTACATAAGCAGCACCATATTTCATGCCGCCATGGGTCAGTGTTGGGCCATCTTCCACAACCAGTACTCGTCTACCACGGATTCCTTCGGGATCTTCCACAAACAACGGTGAAGCACCTTCGATGACCAGTGCATTGGGATTCAAGCGATGGATATTTTCACGCACTTTGATCACATTTTCAGGATCAGCAGTGTCAACTTTGTTAATGACAAATACATCCGCATGGTTGGTATTGGTTTCACCTGGATAATAACTGGTTTCATGGCCAGGGCGATGGGGATCAACCACGACAATAGACAAGTCCTCTTTGTAGAATGAGAAATCATTGTTTCCGCCATCCCATAAAACAATGTCAACTTCTTGTTCTGCCTGGCGCAGAATGGCTTCATAATCTACACCAGCATAAACAATTACGCCATTATCAAGATGAGGTTCGTATTCTTCTCGTTCTTCAATGGTGCATTCATGTTTATCCAGGTCACTGTAATCAGCAAATCTCTGAACTTTTTGTTTGGTTAGGTCACCATAAGGCATTGGATGTCGAATGGCAGCTACACGATAACCCATATCGCGCAAAATCAGAGAGACTCGACGGGTTGTCTGACTCTTCCCTGAGCCGGTTCTTACAGCCGTCACAGAAACGACTGGTTTTGAAGATTTTATTTGGGTATTATTCATTCCCATAATTCTGAAATCAGCACCAGCTTCATTTACCAATGCTGCTTTGTGCATCACATACTCATGTTCAACATCGCTATAGGCAAAAATAACCTGATCAACATTTAATTTTAAGATTAATTCACGTAGTTCAGATTCTGGATAGATCGGTATTCCTTCTGGATACAATGATCCCGCCAACACCGCAGGATATCGCCGTCCTTCGATATTTGGGATTTGGGTTGCAGTTAATGCTACAACCAGATAATCACTGTTATCTCTGAAGTACACATTAAAGTTGTGAAAGTCGCGCCCAGCTGCGCCCATAATAAGGGTTCGAATGGTCATTTGTTTTTATTTCTCCTTTTTGTTTTTAATTTTTTTAACCATCGGTTCACATCGCTTCTGGGGCTGTGATGCCCAGCAAAGTCAGATTATTTTTCAAAACCTGACGGGTTGCCATAACTAAGTTAAGCCGTGTGCTTCTAATTGGTTCTCCTTCAGAGAGAACCGGGCAGTGGGTATAGAAATTATTGAATGTTTTCGCCATTTCATAGGCAAAATTGGCTATTTGTATTGTCCGATACTCACTTGCTGCCCGCTCAACTTCTCTGGAAAATCTTGAGATGAGATCTATAAGCTGGATCTCCTGAGGTGATAATTCATAAGAAATTTCAGGTGGGTTAATAACAATGTTGCCAGCTTTCTTAAGAATACTACCACAGCGTACATAGGCATATTGAATATAGGGCGCTGCCTGGCCATTAAAATCAAGCGCTGACTCCCAATCAAAAGTTACAACTTTGGTATTTTCTCTTGCCTGCATGGGATACTTAATGGCTCCAATACCTACAGCTCTGGCTGTTGCCCATTTTTGATCCTCGCCCAGGTCAGGATTTTTCTCCTGAACAACTTCATATGCCCGTTTCGTGGCTTCACTGATTAAATCTTCCAACAAAACGACTGTGCCTTCCCGAGAAGCCATCACCACATTGCCTGGAAGACTGACCAATTCATATGGCACGTGTTCACATTGTTTTGCCCAGGAATATCCTGCAATCTCCATGGTTTTGAATACCTGAGTAAAATGCAATGATTGTCGTACATCTACAATGTATAAAGACTTCTTTAAGTCAGGATAATCGCTAAATTTTTGTTTAACTAACGCAAGATCTTCAGTAGCATATAAAGCAGTTCCATCGGACCTGAGCACAACCAGAACACGATATTGTTCCTTTTTTAGCCCCATTACGTCGTCAATCTTGACAATTACTGCACCATCAGGCCGTTCATCTGTGGCAATATTTTTATCAATCAGTTCCTGAACAATTTCCTTGCCTGGTTTTTCCATCTGACTATTGAAGTAATAGACATCAAAATTGATATTTAAAGTGTCATAGATCTGATAGAAACCCTGCAAAGACCATTCTCGGGTATCTTCCCATAATTTAACAATCTCAGGGTCACGTTGATCCCATCGTTTGTATAATGCCCTTATTTCTGCTTCCAGCTCTGGATTGGCTTCTAATTTTCCATTTGCTTCCGCATAGATTTTTCCCATCCATTGCGTGATATTCTCATCCGGTTTTTCACCCGCATGATCCTTCTGATAACACCATAACCATTTAATTACATGCAAACCCATATCACCCGGATAATTAGCCCTTACCACCTCATACCCGGCAAAATCCAGAATCCTGGCTAATGTATCACCTAAAATAGCAGAACGCAGATGCCCAACATGAAATGCTTTGTGAGTATTGGGCTGAGAAAACTCGACCATTATTTTCTCATTTTTTCTGTCTGGTCGGCCGAAATCAGCCTTTTTTTCTAACACTTCATTCAGGACTCGACAAGCATATTCTGTTTGAGAAAAATAAAGATTGAGGTAACCATTGACCGGCTCAATTTTTTCAAACCCGGGTGGGTTACCAATAAATTCTGCTAATTGGATTGCTAACTCATTTGCTCTTGAAGGAACATTGAGTTTGAGTTGTTTTTGACGTGTTTCTGCAGCAGCCAAAGAAAATAAAGACATGGATATACCCCAATGACCACTGAAAGGAATCCAATTCCACTGAATCGAAATATCCGGCAGTTCATTCTGCCTGGTAAAATTCTTTACGAGTTCTTCTACATTTTGCTGTTCAAGATCAAACATTTTCACCTGTATCTAAAAAACCTCAAAAATTATAACATTAAGCCCGGATAGTTAATTTGTTTTGATCCAAATAAATCCATTTGAATGGATGGATAGAAAAATTAATTTTTGGAAATCATACTTAAACCAAAAGCGGGAGGTTTTCATCTCCCACTTACGGTGCTTAATGTAAAAAAACTTACTTTTCTTCTGATTGTAAGTTCGCAAGTCGTTTCATCAAACGACTTTTGCGGCGTGCAGCATTGTTTTTATGAATGACACCTTTTTGTGCAGCCACATCCAAAGCTTTTACAGCTTCGACCACACTGGCCATCACAACATCTTTTGACTCCTCTTTCTCGATTACATTTCGAGCTTTAGAAACAAAAGTTCGGGCACGTCCTCGATAAACACGATTGAGAACACGACGTTTTTCATTTTGCTTGTTGCGTTTGATCGCAGATTTTATATTAGCCAACTTATTTCCTCCAATTCACCTGATAAGAAGATTGCTCTTCCTGAGAAGGGAACTGTTTGTCCAAAAAAATTTCCTTACGAAGGGCAGCCCGCGAATTATACCAGAATTTTAAAATTTGGGGGGAAATTACTTATCCTGTAATGCAGCCAAACCAGGCAATATTTTTCCCTCGAGCATCTCTAATGAAGCTCCTCCTCCTGTGGATATATGGGTAACCTTGTCCGATAGACCGGATTGATTAATGGCAGACACTGAGTCCCCACCACCTATGATGGATACAGCTCCTGATGCAGCAACTGCTTCTGCAACGCCAAAAGTTCCTTTGGAAAATTTTGGCATCTCGAATACGCCCATTGGTCCATTCCAGACCACTGTTCCAGCTCCGGAAATCACCCTGGCATAATTTTCTACTGACCCAGGGCCAATATCCAGCACACGCCACCCAGCTGGGACATTTTCAACAATTGTTACTTTGCTTTCTGCATCATTATCAAAGGCGTTCCCTAAAACCAGATCAATTGGAAGATGTAATTTATCTCCACCTTTAGCTAACAACTCTTTTGCTGTTTGAACTGCTTCTTCTTCCACCAGTGAGTCAGCCATTTCATAACCTTGCGCTTTCAAAAAAGTATTAGCCATACCACCGCCGATCAAAACAGCATCCGCTTTTTGTATTAAATTGTCGATCACACCGATTTTGTCACTGATCTTAGCACCACCCAGAATGGCTACAAAGGGTCTTGCAGGATCAGCAATAGCTTGACCCAAATATCGAATTTCTTTTTCCATCAGGAACCCTGCGACTGCTGGTAGGTGATGGGCTACCCCTTCAGTTGAAGCATGAGCACGATGGGCTGATCCAAATGCGTCATTGACATAAATATCTGCTAATTTTGCAAATTTCATTGCCATTTCTGGGTCATTTTTTTTCTCTGCTTTATAAAAACGAGTATTTTCCAAAACCAGAACTTCACCAGGTTGTAATTTTGCAGAAGCAGCTTCTGCTACTTCTCCGACGCAATCCTCAGCAAAAAATACTTTATTTGGAATTAATGTTGCCAAATGTTTCGCAACCAGGGCTAATGAAAATTGTGGATCTGGTTCATCCTTCGGGCGACCAAGATGCGAAAATAAAATCACAGCTGCCCCCTGTTCCAACAAATAATTGATCGTTGGTAACACTGCTGTCATGCGAGTATCATCTTTTATCTTTCCCTCTTTGATCGGGACATTAAAATCAACCCGCACCAATATTTTTTTTCCCTTGACATCGATATCGGTAATATTTTTTTTGTTAAACATAATTTTCCTGTTCTTGAATTTAAATTCATGTGGAGTTGATTAAAAATAATGCGTATTCTACCGCTGAAATTTCGCGATAAAAATACGCATCACAGGTTTTCCTTATTCTATGATTAGAGTGATTTTGCCATTTTGGCAGCTAAATCTGCGGTTCGGCAAGAATAACCCCATTCATTGTCGTACCAGGTAACAACCTTCACCATTGTACCACCCATTACCATGGTATTCTCTGCATCGATAATCGATGAACGTGCATCGCCTTTGAAATCCATCGAAACTAATGGTTCGGTGCAAAAGCCCAAAATGCCCTTGAGCGGACCATCAGCTGCAGCTTTGAAAGCAGCATTTAATTCCTCGACAGTCACTGGTTTTTCTACTTCTGCAACAAAGTCCACAATGGATACAGTTGGGGTTGGTACGCGTAAGGCATATCCATCAAATTTTCCCTTAAGATCAGGAATAACCAATGCTACTGCCTTTGCAGCTCCAGTGGTCGTTGGAATAATATTCATAGCTGCAGCGCGTGCACGGCGGGGATCGCTATGGGCAACATCCAGAATTCGTTGATCATTGGTGTATGAATGAATGGTAGTCATCATACCCCGTTTGATCACCCAATTATCATGCACAACTTTTGCGGCTGGTGCGAGACAATTGGTTGTGCAGGATGCATTGGAAACGACATGATGGACAGCATTGTCATATTTATCATCATTGACCCCCAAAACGATCGTGATATCTTCATTCTTCGCAGGTGCTGTGATAATAACCTTTTTTGCTCCACCTTTAGTGATATGGACATCAACACCAGGTTTACCTTTGGCAGGATTGCCAATTTTGTCACGGAAAACACCGGTTGCTTCAATAACAATCTCTACACCCAGATCCTTCCAGGGTAAATTGCTGGGGTCTTTTTCAGCAAATACTTTAATTGTCTTGCCATTGATGACCAGATCTGCACCATCTACAGTGACCGTACCCGGGAAAATCCCATAATTTGAGTCATACTTGAATAGATGTGCATTGGTAGCAGCATCAAATAAATCATTAATTGCAACAACCTCAAGCGTATCTGGATAGGTTTCCAAAATTGCTTTTAAAACCTGGCGGCCGATGCGACCAAAACCATTAATACCTACTTTTACAGTCATAATAACCTCCAATTAATTGTTCGGACAAATTTTACCACTGAATTGTAAAATAGTTCACAAATCTGAATTCATCTCGCGGCCAATTGGTCCGGTTCTTTCATTATATAAATCTAAAATTGCAGATGCAAGTTTTGAGGAATCATGTCTCCATGGTGCTTCAGTATCACTTAGATTCGCACTATAAATTGGGTATTCTTTAGCGAGTTCATCTTCGATACAAACATATTCAATATCCTCCGGTAATCTCCCATTGCAATTGTCGTTACAGATAACTACATCAAAGATTCCTTTACCAATTATTTTCTCAATTGCCTTAATATGATCACCACATGTATAACCTTCAGTCTCTCCAGGTTGTGTGGCAACATTAGAAATCAAAAATCTTAATCCCCGACTGGCGCGAATAGCTTCAGAAATGTCTGGAACCAGCAAATTGGGAATGATACTGGTGTACAAAGAGCCCGGACCCACGATGATAATATCAGCATTGAGGATCGCCTGTATGGTTGGTGGAAAAGCCAGTGGATTATTTGGTTCCAGCCAAACTCTTTTAATTTTTCCACCCTTTCTGGGTATTTCACTTTCACCTCGAACCTTTACCTCTTTGTTAGACTCCTGCATCTGCACTTGTGCAACCAGACGCACATCATGCAATGTGGATGGAAATACCTTGCCCTGAACAGCCAGAACGCGTCCTGACTCCGCTACTGCTTCTTCAAAACTTCCGGTTAATTCGGTCAAAGCAGTAATCAAAAGATTTCCTAATGAATGACCATTTAATCCAATATCTTCACCAAATCGGTACTGAAAAAGCTGGGTTGTCAATTCTTCATCATTGGATAAAGCTGCCAGACAACTGCGTATATCACCAGGAGGAAGTATGCCAATTCGTCTCCGTAATTCTCCTGACGATCCCCCATCATCAGCAACTGTTACAATTGCAGTAAGATTGGCTGTGTATTTCTTGAGTCCACGCAATAAAGAAGATAATCCTGTGCCACCTCCTATTACAACAATTTTTTTTCCTTTATCCAGTTTTTGAAATTGACTGACAGTATCAACCAGATGTTTTCCAGGGCGTAAAAATGGCTTTAAGAGGGTACGATTGATTCCCCAAACACCAATCACAATCATTAATACTCCGACAAGACCGAAAATTAATGCTCTGATGGGACGTGATAAAAAACGCAAAGATAGGAATGCAACCACAGGAAGGTACCAGGTATCCGGAGTATTGCGATACATATCCAGAACAACAACCGCAAATCCCAAACCAATCAACATAGAGCCCAGGATTATAAGTAATCCCCACCTTTTTACACCAATTCCAGGAGTAAACCAGCGGAAGAACCGAATTAATTGAAATGTAAACCGTTTCTTGAATGGTAATTGCTTTGAATTCATTGAAATTATAATAATTCGGTTTACAACAAGAGTCAATAAATAAATAAATAGTTGTGTTATCCTCTCGAATTCATTTGATTATTCAAAACTAAAATCGATAACCAGAAATTGATCCAAAAAATAACCTTCCGTAAATTCAAATTATTTTCATCCAATTTTCGTGACAAAATGACAATTATTTTTACCAATTTGGCTATGCTATAATTCTGCTTGATGGAAATCTACGTAGTTTCAGATATTGGTGGTACACAAATCCGGGTTGAATCATATGATGCAGGATCTTTAAACCCAATTAATCAAAAAAAAATACCTACCCAGGCAAAAGGCCAATTGCCAGTAGATCGATTAATAAAATTAATTCAGGAAATTAAGGAAAATCATACAATAAAAGCGATTGCTGTGGCTGCCCCTGGTTTTCTGGATCCAGATTTGGGCATCGTCTATGAAGCACCCAATATTCCTGGTTGGGAAAATTATCCATTAAGAAAAATATTGGAGGATGTTTTCAACATTCCGATATTTTTAGGAAATGATGCCAATCTGGCTGCTCTAGGTGAATGGAAATTTGGGGCAGGCATTGGACATAGTAATCTTTTATATCTGACAATTTCCACCGGTATTGGAAGTGGTGCAATTCTAAACAATAATTTATTACTAGGCCACAAAGGTCTGGCAGGTGAATTTGGACATGTGACAGTATTACCAGGTGGTCCCATGTGCGGATGTGGAAAACAAGGACATATTGAAGCCATAGCATCTGGTACTGGAATATTGAATTATGTAAATGAACAGATTTCTGCTGGTAGAACAACTATCTTGAGGAAACTTGAGAAAATTACTGGTAAAGATGTCAGTCAGGCAGCGAAGGATGGTGACGGATTAGCGATTGAAGCCTATAATCGGGCAGGTTATTACTTAGGTATTGCGCTGGCTAATTTTCTACACATGCTCAATCCGTCCATTGTTATTTTTGGTGGTGGGGTCTCTTCCTCTGGAGAACTTCTTTTCGAACCGATGCGCAAGTCCCTGGAAGAAAGATTGATTTCACCCGCCTATTTGGATGGTTTATCATTCACCATGGCCCAATTAGGCGATGATGTTGGTCTCAAAGGAGCGTTGGCATTATTGGTTACCAAAATGACTTCAAATCTTCTTGTGTAGACTTAAATTCATTCTTAACTTTGAATACCCAAATATGACATCTACTTGATGTAAAAACCAAGCTCTTTAAAACTAATTAAATATGGAGGAAAATTAATGGAACCCCTGAAAGTGCCCGGACCAAACGCCAAAGCTTTTATCGAACGTGATCTTAAAGTTGTTTCGCCATCATATCCTCGTGGATATCCTTTTGTAATGGATCATGGGAAAGGTACGGAAGTCTGGGACGTTGATGGAAATCGTTATCTTGATTTTGCTGCTGGTATTGCTGTTGCTTCGACAGGACATAGTCACCCTGAAGTCGTTAAAGCTATTCAAAGACAAGCAGAAAAATTTATTCATATTTCTTCGGATTATTATCATGAGAAATGGATCGAGCTTTCTGAAAAATTGGCTGAAATTTCGCCTTTCCAGGAAGATACCCGCGTCTTTCTTACCAGTTCTGGTACTGAAAGCGTAGAAGGCGCAATAAAGTTGGCAAGATATCACACCAATCGATCCAATTTCATTGGTTTTTTAGGTGGCTTTCATGGCAGAACAATAGGAGCTGTCACATTTACTGCCAGCAAACCAAATTACAAACGCCGTTTTTTCCCATTGATGAACGGTGTGACTCATGTCCCATTTCCTGATCCGTACCGACCCATCTTAAATTTAGAACCTGGACAGGATTATGGTGAAAGAATCATTGAATACATAGAGGAACAGGTATTCGAAAAGATTTTACCTGCTGATGAAGTAGCTGGTATTCTGGTTGAACCAATTCAGGGAGAAGGCGGCTATATTGTCCCGCCTGCAGGATTCTTTCCAGCCTTGAGAAACTTGTGTGATAAACATAACATACTATTAATCGCTGATGAAGTTCAGGCTGGCATGGGCCGCACCGGGAAGTGGTGGTCGATAGAAAATTTTGGTGTTGAACCTGATATTATCACCTCAGCTAAAGGAATCGCATCCGGCATGCCATTAGGCGCATTAATTACCAAGAAATCAGTCATGAGCTGGCCGAAGGGTTCTCATGGAAATACTTATGGTGGAAACCCAATCGCTTGTGCTGCATCTCTGGCAACGATCAATGCCATTCAAAATGGTTACATGGAAAATGCCCGATTGACAGGCATCTACACGCTGGAAAAGCTTAAGGACATCCAAAGCAACCATCCATCCATTGGCGAAGTACGCGGAATTGGCTTCATGATCGGTATCGAATTTGTAAAAGACCAACAAAGCAAGAAATCAGATGATGACATCCGTGATCGTGTTGTCGATCTCGCGTATAAGTATGGATTACTAACTTTGGGATGTGGTAAGAGTGTCATCAGAGTCTCTCCACCACTCTGCACGACCAAAGCACAGATTGATGAGGGTCTTGAAATTCTGGATTATGTCATTTCACTCGCTGAAAACGGGTAAAATTAACCTATGTTACCTGATTTTCGGGTTCGGCAAAGAGATTATTTATTAGACATTGCCCGGGCTTTAGCCGAGGAGCTTAATCTCGACAAACTTCTAGAAAAGATTCTGAATGTGTCTGTCGAAATGTTAGCTGGCCAGGCAGGTTTTATCGCATTAAAATCCGAAACTCGAGGATGGCATGTCCGTGTCTGGCATGGATTACCCACGCCACTGGTGAAATATATCGAACCTTATCTGACCCAAATCACTGAGATTGGGGATAAACCAGGTCAACTAGAACTTACACAAATCAATCAAATCATCAACGAATTAGCCCGCTCTGGTAGTTTTGGATTGTTGAACGGAGTCGGAATTCCATTGGTCGCGCGTGGCCAGGCTGTAGGTGTCATTTATATCTTTCGGAGTTACTCAGGTTCATTTTCAGCGAATGATAGAACAATCCTGGGGAGTTTTGCTAATCAGGCAGCCATCGCAGTTCAGAATGCTCTGCTTTACAATCAGGTCAACCAGGAACGACAACGCATGTCTGCGCTGCTCGATACAGTGGCGGATGGGATTATGATTTTATCGCCATCACTGCATATTGAACGCTACAACCCAGCATTCCAACGCATGTTGCAAATCCCGATAGAAGAAATTCAAAACAAAGAACACAATCAATTGGTTCAATGGATGGAACCTCCAATTGGTATTACATTAGAAGAAGCGGTTGCCGGTGGTTGGCCATTAACAGCCCATGCGCATTTGTATGTAGAAGGCGATTTAAAGATAGGTAATTCGAAATTGAAGTTGCCGGTCGGTATCACATATGCTCCGCTCGTTTCTCCGGACAATGTGCTTTTAAATATCATCGCCACCATCAGGGACATTACTCGCTTTCGCCAGGCTGAAGAATTAAAAAGCACATTTATCTCTATCATCAGTCATGAATTGAAAACACCTGTCGCTTTGATCAAGGGGTATGTGAGCACTTTACGACGTGAAGATGCTCGTTGGGACAAGTCAATTGTACAGGAGAGTCTATCTGTCATCGAAGAAGAAGCCGACCGGTTGGGTTCATTAATTGAGAATATGTTGGATGCATCTCGATTGCAAGCTGGTGGCTTATCCATAAAAAGATCAGACGTTTTCCTGCCGGAAATCATTAATCGTATGGCAAAACGTCTTCAAACACAATCCTCATTGCATGAAATCGTAGTTGATATGCCTGAGGAGTTTCCAATCATTCTGGCGGATGAATCCCGTTTGGAGCATGTTATTTCCAATTTGATTTCCAACGCCATAAAATATTCACCAAAAGGAGAAATCCGAATCTCAGGACAGATCCGCCCGGATGTCGTAATTGTCTGTGTCAGTGATCAGGGACCTGGAATTGCAGTTGAAGACATACCGCACGTGTTTGACAGATTTTATAGGGCACCGGATATGGCTCGCAACACTCGTGGAGCCGGTTTAGGATTATTTTTAACACGATCGATTGTAGAGGCTCATGGGGGACAGATTTGGGTTAATCCTGAATCTGGTAAGGGTGCACGTATCTGTTTCTCTCTTCCGCGTACAACCGATCAACTTCCTCAGAAATTGTCAGTGGTATAATCTTCCCCATATTAAATTTTACAGAGAGGCCTTTTATGCCAAAAACACAAATTAGTTGTCCTCGCTGTCGCACACCCATGACAGCTGAAATTCAGCAATTATTCGATTTGAACACCGATCCAGAAGCAAAGCAAAAATTACTGAGTGGTGCCGCCAATATGATTCAATGCCAGGCATGCGGTTATCAAGGCTTATACCCTACCCCGATTGTTTATCATAATCCTGAAAAAGAAATGTTATTAACCTTCTTTCCACCGGAATTAGGTGTATCCATCAATGAACAGGAAAAAATGGTAGGTCCATTAATTAAACGAGTGGTAAATGATTTGCCAATGGAAAAACGCAAAGCGTATTTATTTCAAGCGAAAAGCATGCTTACTTATCAGACGATGATGGAGAAAATTCTGGAAGCGGATGGCGTTACAAAAGAAATGCTCGATGCACAACAGAAAAAATTACAGCTTATTCAGAGATTACTGTCCACTGCAAGCACAGAATCAAGAAAAGAAATTATTAAACAGGAAGAAGCTCTAATTGATGAGACATTTTTTGGCTTATTGAACCGCCTGGTTGAAGCAACAGTAGCACAGGGGGATAAGCAATCTGCGCAACAATTAGCTCTATTCCAACAAGAATTACTTCAGGAAACGAAAGTTGGCCAGGAAATCCAGGAAAAAATGAAATCTTCCCAAAGAGCCATGGAAGATTTACAGGAAGCAGCAAAAGCAGGTCTGACAAGAGAAAAACTTTTGGATCTTTTTATTGATGCACCAGACGAAATTTACACCAACACGTTGATTGGTATGGTTCGCTCTGGTCTCGATTATGAATTCTTTCAGATTCTTTCACAAAAGATCGAAGCTACTTCCGATTCTGAACAAAAAACAAAATTGTCAGTTTTAAGAGATTTTCTGGTTGAAGTAACCCGTCAAATCGATGCACAAATTCAGGAAGAAAAAAAACATGCCAAAGAAACGCTCAATAAGATTATAGCTGAAGTAAACATTGAAGTCGGATTGGAAAAATATGGCAACGAATTGAACGACTTTTTTGTAGAGGCTGTCCAGGAAAGTTTACAGGAAGCACGCAAAGAAGCCGATCTAGAAAAAATTTCCAAACTGGGTCAATTAAACAGCATGATTGAAGAAGCCAGTAAATCCCCTGCCGAAATTCAATTCATTGAAACATTGCTTAAAGCACCTGATGCTGAATCAATTAAATCTTTATTAAATGAAAAGCCCGAAGTTATCAATGATGAATTTTTACAATTATTGGCTAATCTGATCAATCAGACAGAGCAACAAGGAAACCAACAGGCATTGGTAACCAAGCTTAGAGAAATTCAAAAAGTTGTCACAAAAGCTCTCATGGCTAAGAATTTGAAAGCCTGAGCGAAAACTGATGAGAGACTGAACTTCAAAAATCAGTCTCTTTTTTTAATTAAAGATTCAGCCAACGAGCTGCTTTTTTGGGAAGTTCAGAGACAGAACCAGTTTCTAATTTACAGGATGGTAAAGACTCAACAAAATAGCGGCCATATTTTTTGCTCTGAACCCTGCGGTCCAGTACTACAACAATGCCACGATCAAATTGAGTTCTGATCAGTCGTCCAAAACCCTGACGGAAGGTTAAAATCGCTTCAGGAATGGAATACTCATTAAAAGGGTCGTCAAAGGTTTCTGATCGAGCAGCAACAATTGGGTCCGATGGAACTGCAAATGGCAATTTAATGATCACCAATACAGAGAGAGCATCTCCAGGAATGTCGACCCCTTCCCAAAATGCTCGTGTCCCCAGTAAAACTGCTCGGTCCGTTTCGCGGAAGCTTTCCAATAAGGTATTTGCTGAAGCTCCTTCTCCCTGTTCATAAACCTGAATATCAGCATCTGCCAATCGAGTTCCAATTGCTTGAGATGTTTTCTTTAATTGTGCATACGAAGTAAATAAAGCTAATAAACGCCCACCTGTCGCTTTACTCAACTGAACTAATGTATGTTCGATCATTCTTTGATAAGCAGATGCCTGAGCTGGTTCAGGAATATCATTTGGCAGATATAACATGGCTGAATTCTCATAATCGAAGGGTGAACCGACAATCAACTCATCAGCTTCATCAGCATTCAGTCGATTTCGTAAATAATCAAATTCCCCATGGGTAGTTAACGTAGCCGATGTCAATATGATGGAAGCCTTCTCATGCCAGAGATATTTTTCCATCAAACTACCAATATGCAATGGGGCAATTTGTAAAACCATGCGAGCTGAATCGGGTTGTTGTTCAATCCAATAAATATAATCCGGTTCTGGTTTTAATATCATTGCATATAAAAATTGTTCAGCTTCTGCCATTCGTTGGTGATTAAAGCTCAAACTACCAATAGCTTCTTCAAGATCTTCTGCTGGACCATCAATCGAATCACTTAAATCCTTTAGAAACTCTTTTACTAATTTAATCAGCAAAGTCAATGTTTCATTCGCCTGGTCATATTGAATTTCCACTTCTGACCAGGAAGGGACAGTTCGCGTTGCAGGAAGGATTCTTACTTGTTGTGCATATTGACCTATTGGTTGGAAATCCCTTTCAGATTCCAAAAATGCTTGTAAAGCCTCGAAGAATGCGTTCCAATCATGCTCCAATCGGAACGCAAGATCTGTAACCCGCTGACAAATAGAAAATGCACTGGCAAATTCAGAAGGTTTGAGCACTTTTTTTAAAGAGGTAACCAGACGTCCCAACACACCACTGGAGACACTTCCCAATTCACGCAACATTCTTTGCATATCATTTTGAGTAATCCGGTAACTGAGAGTATTGGTGCTGGCACCTTCAAGGTGATGTCCTTCATCAATAATCAGATATTCATATGGAGGTAACACACGGCTTCCCGTGACGACATCAGAAAGCAATAAAGCATGATTAACTATCAAAAGATGGGCTGTTTGCGCAGCTTGCCTAATCTGATAGAAAGGACACATTCCGCCAGCCTTTGCCATGCAGGTTTCAGCATTACAATTTTCGTCATCAGCACTGAGTCTTTGCCAGATCTCTCGTTCCATAGGGCTATTGAGATTCAAACGTGTTCGATCTCCATCGCCACCATAATACAGCCAGACAAGAATTTTAGCGATTACCCGCATTTCCTCTTTCGTTTCAGGTCCACGAAAACGAAATGCTTCCAGCCGTCGTGGGCAGATATAATTCGCACGCCCCTTAATTACAACAGACTGTAAAGGTATATCCAGAGCAGAACAAAGATCAGGAATATCTTTATTAATCAATTGATCCTGGAGGGCAATCGTGTTGGTTGAAATAACAACCCGATGATTATTCTTTAAAGACCAGAAAGCGGCTGGTATTAGATAAGCAAAAGATTTTCCTGTACCGGTTCCCGCTTCGACCATAAGGTGATTTTGATTGCTGAAAGCAGAAGCAACACTCCGCAGCATATCTACTTGTTGCGTGCGATATTCAAAATTTTTAAAATATTTCGAAAATTCCCCACTAGGCTCAAGAATTGCACTTAATTCGTCTTCATCCAGCGGTTTTATATCAGAATTCGGTTTTAATGGCTGGGCTAGAATATCATTATCCAAAAATAAACCATTAAACAAATTCTGGTTTCGGGTATATTTTGGCTGGATGGGTTGTTTCTTAATTCTTGTTTTTAGTATTTCCTGGAAGAACCAGAATCCATCCCAATCAACTGGCTCTCCCATACGAACAATTTCAGCCAGGAGATCAACGGGTAATTCTATTGCCAGGTCATACAGTTCCAAAAAGAGCTGATGGGTCATTTTTGCATCATTAAGTGCCCGGTGTGCACCAAGATTTGGGATATTCAACTGCTGACAAAGGCCAGAAAGGTTATATCTTGACGCTAATGGCATGACGACTGATGCTAATTCATATGTATCTACAGCCTGAACATAGCGCAAAATATTTGCCTGAAATAGAAAACCCAGATCGAATTGGACATTATGCCCCACAACCGGACAATCCCCCACAAAATCAACCAGTTCTTGTAAAACTGCTGTCAAAGGTGGTGCTTTTTGCACCATCTGGTTATTAATACCTGTCAGCTGGGTTATCTCTGGGGGAATGATTCGATTTGGATTGATTAATGTTGAAAATTCTGCTTCGATCCTGGATGCAGAAAAACGTACCGCACCAATTTCAATTATGGCATCTTTGCGTGAATCTAAACCTGTTGTTTCGATATCGAGGGCTACCAGAGAAGGCATTCAGGCATTATACCATTTAAAATTTATTTGAACAAATATTCTAAACTAATTTTTTAAGTATAAATGAATATTCTTCCATAAATAATATCTACTATAATCGTGGATATACACACCACGGAGAAATTGATGAATGAGAGACAGATAACCACATTGGTTTTTGATTGGGGAAATACCATCATGGTAGATGATGGACAATTTTCTGGGAAAATGAAAGATTGGCCAACAGTTCAGGCAATAGAGGGGACATATGAAACTTTGAAATTGCTTTCGGCTGAATATCAGCTTGTATTGGCCAGTAATGCAGAAGATTCTTCAACACAGGATATTTCCAGCGCATTAGAAAAGGTTAATCTGGATTCTTTTTTCCATCAAATTTTTACCCACAATGAATTATCAGCAAAAAAACCGGATCTACTTTTTTACCAGAACCTGGTGAAAAAAATAAACCAACCGGTTGAAAGAATTGTTATGGTTGGAGATGATTACATAAAAGATATTGTCGGAGCCAAATTGGCTGGCTGGAAAGCAATCTGGTTTAATCCTTCAGGACTACCCTCAAATGGACATCTTCCTCTTCAGGACATGGAAATTAGGAACTTCAACGAAATTCCGGACGTTTTATCACATCCTTTTTTACCCGATGTTCAAACCTGTTTAGGTTGGTATATGGATTCAGGTGCAACCCATACATTGTTATCGCATGTTCATAATGTGGCTGCGATCGCTTACCAAATAGGTCTCTGGCTGGAACAATCTGGGATGGTTGTCAGCCCCTTATTAGCGCATAGAGGTGGTCTCACGCACGATCTATCAAAATTGCAGGAACAAAGTGAAAAAAATCACGCAGTCCTGGCAGCTGAATTCCTCGAATCGAAAAAGCAATTTAAGTTGGCTGAAATAGCCCGTCGTCATTTGATTGGTGATCTGATCTCGGACAGGACAAGACCACAAACCTGGGAAGAAAAAATTGCCAATTACGCCGATAAGCTTTCCGAAGGCAATATGATTGTTTCCATTGATGAAAGATTAGCAGCTTTACAACGTAGATATCCTGATTTCGCTTCACAAATCAAAAAGAACACTCCTTATGTAAAAGCACTTGAGGATGAAATCATCACTGCACTAGGAACGACGCCAGTCGAGTTAATAGCAGATTTAAAAAAAGCATTATTCAATAAAAATTCTCATTCCTCGAAAGGAATATTGTAGTAATTGTAAATAGCTGAAGATAGTTGAGCCATTACATAGTTCGCACTATCAAAAACCAACTGCACCGGATGATACATAAAAACCACCAAAACATAATTTCCACCGGTTGTGTAAACGATACCAGCATCACTGATCGCATGGATAAGGCCATCAGACTCTGTGACCCAACCATGTTTATGAGCTACCTGAGTTGCCTCCGGAACACCTGCTTGAATGAGCACACCGATTCTGTTTCTTAAGAGGTAGTCGATCATAGTTCGGCAATTTTCCTGAGTGATTTGATTTCCAAAGACAGCTTTCAAAGCACCCCCATCCAGTGTAGCGCATTGATAGATATCCCCAAGCAACATACCCATCTCAAATGAGGTTGTTTGGTTATAAATGTCAGGATTGGTATCGACGTCACTGCGGCTATTCGCTGGAGTTTGAATGCGGCGTAACAAAGGTGCGCCAGGATAGAAATAACCCGCTAAATATGTATTTTCAAAACCCAATAATTCTAAATCTTCTGTTACAAGTAACGGTCCCAGGTTTCCTCCAAGGGCACTTTCCATCAATCTATCAGCCGGATCATTTTCTGATCTTTCAATCATTAGTTCCATTTGATTAAGTATTTCAGTTGCGATTGGATCTCTGCCCCGATTGAAAACAGAAACCATGATTGGAATTTTCATGGTACTGGCAGCGGTAAAAGCTATACCCGGTCGAATTGATTGTCCTTGTTGATAAGCAAAATTGATTTCCTGAAAGTTTTTTAAATCGAGCAAATAAACTTCTGTCAACCCATCGAATCTAGTGCTATCCAGAACCTGTTTTAATAAAACTTCGAGGTTCAGATATGAAGGTCTGGAGGGATCTATTTGTGTATATGTCAAATTTACAATTCGCCGAGTAGGTGACTTCAATGCATCTTCGATTAAAATGGCTGCTCGATCGACATCCAGTTTTACCCCAGGATTACCGGGTTTGAATTGAGTACTGCCTGGAATTGGTATAGCATCCGTCGCTGGTTGATCATACCGAATTGCGATCTCTTCCCGCAAATAGGATTTCAATCTTTCATTAGAAAGAGAATATCGCAATGGAATAGGAGCTGGATTGGGAAATCTTCCCCATAAAAAATCCCAGTATCCACTCCAAAAAGGTTGCGTAATCCGTTGCTGATCTGCTGCGGTTAACATACTTTCAAGATCCAAAGCAAAACCGATAGCGGAAGGTCTGATATGAATAATGGCTTCGTTATATCGAATTTCTACTGCCAGACTGAAAGCTTTTATAAGGCGATCAGCAGCGGTTTGACGATCCAATCCTCCAACAGGTACTCCAGCAATCACAGAACCAATCGGTAAACTGGCTCGAATTCTACTGTAACTGATTAATTGAACAACAACAATTAAAACCGTAATAACGATTAAAAAGATGGATATTACTCGAGTGATGACAATACCAATATTTCGCATAATTACCAACCGATTCTACCAGATTCTAACCGGTAATTTTAATCACTTAGGATATACTTAAAAATTATGGTGGATCACACTCGGGAAATTCTGGAAATTCTGAGCAACATTCATTTTTTTGATATGTTGAATGAAGAACAACTGCTTACTGTCAGTGAGCAATTGGATACTGTTTTCTTTAAACAAAATGAAATCATCTTTGAGGAAGGAACTGAAGCAGATGGATTCTATATCGTCCTCAGTGGTCGTATCTCCATACAACAGGAAACAAATCATGATCCGATAGAAATTTCCATTTGTCAGAAAGGTGATTATTTCGGAGAGGAAGGCCTGGATTTTGATAAATATCGAGAAGTGACTGCAAAGGCAATCACCAATGTAATTGCAATCCACATTAACCAAAAGCAAGTTGATGTCTTATTGGAGGTTTATCCGGAAATTATCGAGCCCATCAGGTTGACGATAAAAAGTTATCGATTATTCCTTAAACATCCTTTTAGCTGGTGTGGTCCCCGGGAAGCAGTTCATTTTGTTGCCAGGAAAAATAGTTTCTTCCTCTGGTTAGGACTGGTTCCTCCCATAATTCTTGGGGTTACTTCTACTTTGTTATTTTTATATTTTTATTTTGTCGATTCAACACAAAACACCTGGTTGTCGATTTTTTTCGGTTCAATCACGATACTTTTTTTGGGTTGGTTTCTATGGAAATTGATTGATTGGTCAAATGATTTTTCAATTATTACAAACCGCAGAGTAGTTTCTCTTGAGAAAGTTGCCTTATTTTATGAAAGTCGGCAGGAAGCACCTCTGGATGCCATTCTATCCGTTGAAACCAGAACCTCCCAAATTGGTCGTTGGATCGGTTATGGGGATGTGGTCATTCGCACATTCACAGGGGTGATCAATTTAAAAAGAATGTCCAAACCAGATTTAATTGTCAGGTTGGTGAATGATGAACGTGGAAGAGCATCCCACCAGAGCAGTAAAATTCGAAGAATTTCAAAAGAAGACACCCTTCGCAGCCGAATTGGATACGATCGTCGTGAGACGAGTGATTATGAAGAAGAAATCGGTGAAGAGGAAGCAGATCAACTGGAAGTCCCACTCAAAGTCAAATCCAGTGGGTTAATGGAATTTTTATCAACATTTTTTGGATTGAGAATCGAAAAAAATGGAGTAATCACTTATAGAACCCATTGGTTTATCCTGCTCAAAAAAGTTATCTGGCCGAGTCTGGCATTAATATTACTGTTATTTGTATTCATATATTCAGTATTTGAATTTTATCCTTCCATAAATTTTGACATTATCTTGTTGGTTCAATTCGGAATCGGTATTGGACTTTTTGTCTGGTGGTTGTATCAATATTGGGACTGGCGCAATGATCGGTACATCGTTACCGATGATCAATTAATAGATTTATACAAAAGACCTTTAGGCCAGGAACAAAGAAGGTCAGCTCCAATAAAAAATATACAAACAGTTGAATTTGAGCGTCTCGGATTAATCAGTCTTATTCTAAATTTCGGCACAGTATTTATTCGCGTGGGTGACACCACTTTAACTTTCGATTATGTTTATAACCCTTCACAAGCCCAACAGGATATATTTGAGAGATATCAACAATTTAATCAAAAACAAAAAATAAGGGAAAAAGAAGCCTTGCGCGACGAAGTTGCAGAATGGATTGAGATTTATCACGAGGTTGTACAAAAAAAATCCAAATCGGACGAATCTACTCCAGATGAAGAAAATTCAGGGTACAATATAGGGGATGTAGAAAATTAGGCGGGTTATCCGTTCGTAATAAGGTGAAAAATGGCGTTAAAAGAAGTTGTAACAATACCTGATGAAGTACTCAGAAGAAAAGCTAACAAAGTAACAAACTTTGATAAAGATTTATCTACTCTTATTGATGATATGTTCGAAACGATGCGTCAGGCTCCCGGTGTAGGACTTGCTGCTCCGCAAATTGATATCTCTCAAAGAGTGATCGTCGTTGAGTATGCCGAGGAAGAGGAAGAAAAACCGAAATCATTTGCAGTTATCAATCCAGAAATCATTAAAACTTCTGCGGAGACTGAACTGGGAATTGAAGGATGTCTATCCATTCCCAATTTAGTCGGGGAAGTAGAGCGATTTTCTACTGTTGTCGTAAAAGGATTTAATAAACTGGGGAAACCGGTAAAAATCAAATCCTCTGGGTGGCTGGCAAGGATTTTTCAACATGAAATTGATCATTTGGAAGGAATTCTTTTTACCGACAGAGCTACACGCATTTGGCAACCTCCTCAGGAGGAAACAGCGGAACTACCCGAATAGGGTAACACCACACTCTTTTTCATGTTTCTTACCCATCTGTCGTTAACTAATTTTCGGACCTTTAGCCGTCTGGACATGGATATGCCCCGGCGGATTCTTTTGCTGGAAGGAGATAATGCCCAGGGAAAAACCAGCCTTTTGGAAGCAGTATATTTCTTTTCAACATTTACTTCCATACAATCCAGTAATGACCGACAGGTGATCAGTTTCTTAGCGCTTGAAGAGCCCCTTCCTGTCTGCAGAATGGTAGCAGATTTTTCTCACAGTGGAAACAATCACCAAATCGAAGTCCGATTGATCCTGGAGCAAAATGGTTCACAAAATGGCCTTCGGTTCCGTAAAGAAATACTGGTAGATGGCATTAAACGCTCTGCCCATCAGGCAGTCGGATTGTTTAATGCTGTTATTTTCCTGCCATACATGACACGCATCATCGAAGGAGGACCAGAAGAGAGAAGAAGATATCTCAATCTGGCATTGGCACAGGTAGTACCTGGATATGCAAAAGCGCTCAGCGAATACATGCAAACACTCAATCAGAGAAATGCATTATTGAAACAAATCGCTGAACGCAACACGGATATTTCCCAATTAAATTATTGGGATGATCTGTTGGCAGAGAAAGGATCTTTTATCCACTTTTCCCGTTCGAAAGCAATTTCCGAAATTGAATTGTTAGCTAATCAAATTCACCGCACATTGACCAACGATCAAGAAATCTTGCAATTTTCCTATCAACCAGCATTATTAGAAGAAAATGATCCCTCAAATATATTTGAAACAAAACATAATACTGAGCAATTAAAAAAGTATTTCCTGGAAACTCTAAAGAAAAGACAACGAGAAGAAATTATGAGGGGTGTCACAACCATCGGCCCTCATCGGGATGAATTGCGATTTCTTGTCAATCATATTGACTTGGGGAATTATGGTTCACGTGGTCAAATCCGGACGTCGATGCTGGCGTTAAAACTGGGTGAATTAGAATTTATGAAGAATCGCACCGGTGAGAAACCAGTGCTTCTATTGGATGAAACCCTGGCTGAATTGGATCATAAACGCAGGGAACAATTGTTACAGGCGATTTCGGAAGGTGACCAAACCATTCTTACGACGACAGACCAAAAATTATTCTCTCCTGAGTTCACTAATCAATCCACGATCTGGCAAATCCAACAGGGAGTGATTATAACCTGAAGTCAGATTTAGATTAAAGGCTGTTTGGCAGGAATCCCTGTTCGTCTTGGATATAATTTCGGTGTCCTGGCGATTTTATCAATAATGACAAGGTAACGTTCTTCTACCACCCCGGGTATTGATACCGGTAATAATTGACGCAAAGTCCCACCTAAAATTTGAATTGCTTTCGTTGCCTTTTGTGTTTCAGCAGGTCCGCTCTCCCCTTTCTGAGCAATTACACCACCTCCCAATCTAGCCAATGGCAGCAAATATTCAACCAGCACTGGCAAGTTTGCCACTGCTCTCGCTACTGCCCACTCAAATTTCTCACGATATTTCGGGTTTTGACCTAAAGCCTCAGCCCGATCCTGAATAATATTTACATGCTCAAGTTTGAGAATATCAACAATATGTTGACAGAATTTTGTTTTTTTTCCAACAGATTCAACCATGGTTAATCGCATGGCAGGAAAAATGATTTTCAGGGGAATTCCAGGAAAACCGGCTCCAGTACCCACATCGATTAAACTCTTGGGTCGATTATCCCTCCAGGCAAGAACACAGGTCAGCGAATCCAGAAAGTGCTTATTGCGGATCTGTTCGATATCACGAATAGCTGTAAGGTTAAATTTTTCATTCCAGGCCATTAATTCCTGTTCGTAAAGGCGAAAGGAATCCACCTGAGCACCACTTAAACGAACACTCAATAATTGCTGTGCGTCCTGTACAAATTGATCCATTGAAGCCATTATATCGAAAACTTGTCCTTACCGAATATTGTTTTGGCGATTTTTGCTGAGGTGGAGCTGATTCTTATCATGGGAGAAGAAGATTTCGTTAAGTATTCTGGTTCCCGGAAAGATTGTTTCATCGACTCAGAATCTGTAAAAGGAGCTATCAATTGTATTGCCCGTCCTACTTCAACCAAAGTATGTGCGTCTGATCCAATGGTTCCTCTCAAATTATTCACCCTAGCATATTCTTTAGCTGCTTCATTGATGGTTGTTATAAATGATCGTGCATTAAAAATTTCAATTGCATCGACCAAAGGTGTAATTTCAATTAAATCTTCCACTTCCCATCCATGTCGTAGACGATCAAAAGGGTGAGAAACGCTTATAAAAGCATTTTGATCACGCAAGCGTTTGATTGCTTCCACAGGTTCTAAACCTCGTGGTATTTCTTCTTTAACATAAAATGCTAATAGCTCACCTCTCGTAGTTAAAATCTCTTCACCAACAATGATCAAATCGGGATCGAGGGTTTTCGCATATAAAGCTCCGCGTATTGTATTGTGATCGGTAATCACCAATTTGTCTAAACCGCGTTTTCGGGCAACTTTGATTAAATCTTTAACTTTCACCAGGCTGTCAGAGGAAGCAGCTGTATGACAATGAAGTTCAATTTTCCACTTTTGCATATCGTTTTTCCTTTAAACCCAGTAATTCCAGGGAGATCACCCAGGTTAATAATCCCAGAGTAATTCCAAACCACAAAGTTGCCAGCCGAATAATCAAGGTTGCAAATGAGGCGCTGGTTGAATTCATTCCCACCAGGAGTGTGAGCATCCCTGCAATCGACGCTTCCGCTGCGCCTAACCCACCTGGCAAAGTAGATACAGCTGCAATGACTGTCGAAAAAGCAAGAATAAATACTGCATTGGCAAAAGTCTCCTGGTTTGCAGGTAAACCCAAAACGGTCAGTAAATAATAAAAGCCAATGCCTTCAAAAAGCCAGGAAATTGTGCCTAAACTAACTGCCAGAAAGGTAGCGCCGGGACGGAAGACAATAAAACTACCTTCGTAGAATTCATATAAGTGGGGTGAAAACTTTTTTATGATCGGAATTTTTTTTGTCAGGTTCAGAAACCAATATGCTATCGATTTGATTTGAGAAATGATGATCAGTCCGACCAATAAAACCAGGACCAATAGAAATGCATACGAATATTGTGGATACGCAATAACGCCAAAAGTTGAAAGCAACAGAACCGCCAATCCATCACTAATTCTTTCAGCAACAATGACAGAAACACCACGGGATACTGGTATCCCCGTCATATCTCTCAACCAGACACCTTTCAATACTTCTCCAGCTTTACCTGGTGTCATTGCCAGCGGAAAACCAGCAACAAATAACCTCAAACTCTGCAGAACAGGAAAATCCTCAACACCAATTTGCTTAAGGTAAAAATGCCACTTCACAAACCTCAGGATGTAATTGATCAGGGTGAAGCCCATCATAATCAGCAATACCTGCCAGGAAAATTCCCTTGCCAGGTATAAAATTTGCCGAATATCACCCACAAAAGTTAGAACAATCAAAACCAGAAATCCTAACAACAACCAGGGTAACATCTTCTTCAGAATTGTTTGCGTGGAAAATGAATTCTCCATAAGGCAAATTATACTTTGATAATGATAGAGACCATGGATGAAAAGTATTTAATCACGTAATAAAAAAAGCGCTTTTCAGCGCCATTTTTTAAAGAATTTTATCCAAAAAACTTGTGCCAATTTGCGGAGGTTCAAGTGAAAATATTTCTGCGATTGTTGCGCCAACATCTGCATAGGACTCTCGAATTCCGAGATCCACATTTGCATTGATTTTATTTCCAAACACAAGTAATGGACTGAATTCCCGTGAATGATCGGTACTTTCAGTGGTTGGATCCACCCCATGATCTGAAACAATCATTACAACATCATCTGACTCCATATTCCCCACAATTTGTGGGATAAAACGATCAAAGGATTCCAGCGCATCTGCATATCCCCGAACGTCATTACGATGACCATAAATCTGATCAAATTCGATCAAGTTAGCAAATAACAAACCATTGAAATCCTTCTTCATGAAATCAATCGTAGCAAGAATCGAATCATGATTGTTCGTTGTGTGATTGGTAACACTGATCCCCCGATTGCCAAATAAATCATCAATCTTTCCAGTCGCATACACTTTAAATCCGGCTGATAGCAACTTATCCATCATGGTATCACTCTCTGGATAACGAGGATAATCATGACGTAGACTGGTACGCTGAAATTCTCCTGCCCGTTCACCAATGAACGGACGTGCGATGACACGACCAACCCCATATTCACCGACCAACATCTTTCTGGAAATTTTACATAATTCATACAGTTTTTCGATTGGGATGATATCTTCATGTGCAGCAATCTGGAAAACAGAATCACCTGAAGTGTAAACGATCGGTTTTCCAGTACGCATGTGTTCCTCACCAAATTCCTGGATTACGGCGGTTCCTGAAGCTGGTTTGTTAGCCAGTACATCCAATCCTGTTAATTCTTTAAATTCCTGAATGACTACTGGAGGGAATCCTTCCGGAAATACTGGAAATGGCTCTTTCAGATAAATACCCATTAATTCCCAGTGGCCAGTGACAGAATCTTTTCCTGCTGAACGCGGTGTCAATTTTCCAAATGCACCTTTGGCAGGATCAACAGCTGTAACCCCTTTCATCGGAGTAATTCTGCCAAATCCAAATGCCTCAAGATTGGGCAATTTCAAACCACCAACAACATTTGCCGTGTTAGACAAGGAGTTACTCCCTACGTCGCCATATTGCTCCGCGTCAGGAGCTGCACCCGCACCGACACCATCCAGAACAAAGATAATCACTCTTTGAATATTTTCCAATTTGACTCCTTTACCTACCATATTTTTAAATTGTATCACCCATTCTCACAGGTAGATTGTATATAAAAAACGTAAATTAATAATGAAATAATCATTAATAAATGACAAACTGTTCCTGATTAGATGCTATAATCTATCGTGTAATTTCATTCCCTTAGATCACACAAAAGAAAATTTTTTGGAGGAGACACATGAAAAAAACCATTTTTGTATTGATGTCAATATTGATGATAACAAGTTTGGTCTTAAGCGCTTGTTCGCAGTCAAAGACAACTGAACCAGTTGTGGATGAACAGGGTTATCCGATGGATCAGGCTGCTGTCGATCAGGCAGATCAAGGCTATCCGGCTGGCGAACAGCCCTCAGCTGGTCAGGTGGATGCTGGCTACCCAGCCCCTATATCAGTTTTCGTTGGTACAGATGCAACTTTTCCACCTTTTGAAATGGTTGATGAAACAACGAAAGAATACATAGGCTTTGATATGGACCTAATCAGGGCAATTGCAATTGAAGCTGGTTTAAATATTGTTATTGAATCTAAACCATTTGATATAGTATTATCAGATTTAGAATTATGCAAAATCGATATGGCAATTGCTGCTATTACAATAACTGATGAAAGAAAGACAAAATTCTTATTCAGCGAACCATATGTAGATGCCGGACAAATCATCACAGTTAAGGCTGGCAATACTTCTATCACCGGAAAAGCTGATTTAAATGGAAAAATCATTGGAGCACAACTAGGTACTACTGGCGAAATAGAAGCAAAGGCTATTGAAGGTGTTGTATATAAACCATATGACACTTACGATCTTGCATTCTTAGAATTGATAAATGGACAAATTGATGCAGTAATTGCTGATAATCCTACTGCGCTTGGTTTCATTGAGATGAATCCTGGAAAATTGATGACAGTTGGGGAAGTATTTACAAGTGAATTTTATGGTATTGCCATCTGCAATGATAGGCAAGATTTGCTGGATAAAATAAATCCTGCTTTAAATGCAGTAATAGAGTCAGGTTATGCTGAAGAACTAGCAGCTAAATATCTTGCAGGACAATAATTCATAACTCAAAAAAGCCTGGGAATTAATCCCAGGCTTTTTAATATGGAGAGATAGATGGTAAATTCAAAAAACGAAAATAATTCAAAAAATGGAGAAAAGAAAGGTTATAGTTTCTTTTTCGACCGCTGGTGGTTACTATTATTCGGGGTACTTGCAATTATTGTTTTATTAGTAATTTTCAAACCTGACCCATTCAGGAGAATTATTATCTTTGTATATGATGGAATTTGGGTAACCATTTTTACAACTGTTGTGTCATTTGTCTTAGTCCTTATTTTTGGTTTAGCTGCAGGTCTAGGTAGAATTTCAAAAAATATAATTCTTAACGGTATGGCAACAATCTATGTTGAATTAGTAAGAGGCATACCATTGCTCGTACAATTAATGTTCTGGTATTTTGCTTTTCCTTCAGTTATTCAAGAGGTTGGTAATGCTTTTGCAATTTCCAGTTTCGCTACTTATAGAGCAAATCCATTCTTGATGGCTATACTTGGCTTAACTTTTTGTTATTCAGCTTACATGAGTGAAGTGTATCGGGCAGGAATTCAAAGCATATCAAAAGGGCAAATGGAAGCTGCTCGAAGTTTAGGCATGAATTATTTCCAATCCATGAGATTTATTATTCTTCCACAAGCAATTCGGGTTATTCTTCCACCTGTAGGAAATGAATTTATTACTTTACTCAAGGACTCCTCTCTTGTCAGTGTTGTTGCTGTAGCGGATATCACCCGGCGTGGGCGTGAATTTATGGCTGCTAACTTTATCCCAATACAAACCTGGGTAATGGTTGCTTTACTCTATCTGGTATTAACCCTCTTTTCTGCAAGAATTGTGACCTGGATTGAACGAAAAACAAAGTTGGAGCGCTAAAAATGGAACCCATTATACATATTAACCAAATACATAAATATTTTGGACATGTTCATGCCTTGCGTGGTGTCAGCCTGGATATCTACAAAGGCGAAGTTGTTGTTGTTATTGGTCCATCCGGATCAGGTAAATCAACTCTTTTGCGCTGTATCAATCGATTGGAAGAATTTGATCAAGGTCAAATCGTCGTAGATGGAATTACTCTCGATTCAGCTGAAAATATCAACGCAGTGAGGACTGAAGTTGGTATGGTTTTTCAACAGTTCAACCTCTTTCCTCACCTCAGTGTTTTGGAAAATGTAACCCTGGCACAAACCGTTGTAAGAAAACGCAATCCTGCTGAAGCAAAAATAATTGGTATGCAATTATTAGAAAAAGTTGGTATTCCGGAAAAAGCACAGGTCTATCCATTGCAACTATCCGGAGGACAACAACAGCGTGTCGCCATCGCGCGTGCCTTAGCAATGAATCCAAAAATTATGTTATTTGACGAACCAACCAGCGCACTTGATCCGGAAATGATTCAAGAGGTGCTGGATGTCATGTTGGCATTGGCAAGAGAAGGAATGACAATGGTAGTTGTATCTCATGAAATGGGTTTCGCAAGAGCTGCTGCAAACCGGGCAATCCTGATGGATGAAGGTCAAATTATTGAAGAAGCACCACCAAATGTATTATTCACAAATCCAACCAATGAACGTACCAAGCTATTCCTCAGCAAAGTGTTGTTATAAAAATTATTTTTGTTAAACTATAAAAGTCAGTTATAAAAATAATCTCTGATCTCCATTTTTCTTTAGTATTGGATACTGTATAATCGTTTTATCAGATTTCATATTAGAGGTTGTATGAAAAAGCGCTATTTACATTGGTTTGTTTGGATGTTTGCATTGCTAGGTTTGGTAATTTCTGTCGCCAGTGTTCCTGCTTCACCATTGCAATCTTCAAGCATTTCATTGATCAGCCCCATTAGTTGCCCTACTGGAGGTTGTGCAGCCGGTCAGAGATTAAATTTTCGGACGAGTTTTGATTTACTTAATTATGTTCCTTCTCCCATTACCAACATTCAAGTCTGTTTATTTACCCCAGCAAATTGGGCAGTTTCGGATGTTGATTTTGATTTTATTGGTAAATTAACGGGAGCAACCTATACAACTGAAACAATCCAGTGTGGATCAATTCCAACAAATTATGTCTTAAGTAAAGGTGTAGCAACAGCATTAACGGCCAATTTCTTTGGGGATGCTTTGGATTTTTATTTCAGGATAGGGAAATCTGCCAACCTAAGCGGATCAACCTTAATCAGAGTTTTTGAAAAAAATGAGACTGGTTGGTCTCAAACTGAACAATCTTTCAATTATTTGCCAATTTCTCCGGTTAGTAACTCGGTTTACGTAGCCAAAGATGCTGCATCCTGTGGATCGAATAGCCCATGTTACATAAACTCAAAAGATGATCTGGCAAATGGCATCGGGACTGGATTAAAGGATGCAATTGATGCCATTGATAGTGGGTCAACAATCAATGTGATTGGAAATTACCCGACAAAAAGTACTTCTGTGACAATTAATAAGGCTGTCACTATACAAGGTAATAATAACGCATCGCTCACCAGCGAATCCCTCACCTGCACCCAACCCGTATTATTGTTGAATAATGCAATCACCATTCAGAACTTATCCATAAATGATGGATTCTGCGGTCTTCAAAGCCGTGACTTATTGGTGATAAATAGCTCACAAAGTATTAACATTTTTTCTAATAATCTCATCAATGGTAAAGATGCCATTCGGATTATTAATAATCAAGGTAATTTAACAATTCGTTTCAATAACATTACCAATAACAGTGGATATGCAATTAACAAACCTAATTCATCTGGAACAGGACAAATTATTGCCACAGCTAACAATATTTTCAATAACCGTTCAGGAGCACAAGTAAGTTGTAGCGTCAAAGAACTTGGACTGGTGGATCACAATTTTTGGGGAATTGGTATTCTGCCAAATGTGGCTGCCCCTGACTGTACTTCTCAATCCGGAAAACGATTGGGCAGCGCAATCATTGATAACCTGGCAAGTCCAGGCGTGCAGGCACAACTCATCACGGTGACATCAACAAAGAAATCATACTTTGAAAATAACGTAGCTGTTCAACGTCCAACAACAAATCCAGATAATCCAGATTTTGACATATATATCGTGAATCACGGTAATAATGCAGCAAATACACCATTTCTAAATTCTGGTGCCACATCCACTTTGGTTCCTTGCAATAATTACTACGACATATTTTTGGCGCAGGGATTAACAAACATTCTTCAATTAGATTTATTCATGAAATATAACCTCAATGCAGCTTGTATTGCTAATGTTGAATCCAGTACATATTGTGGCCAGAGTAATCCCGTATTGTATCCTTTATGGTGGTATGACCCTGATCAGTTGATCACAACTGGTTGGAATACAACCGGGCAAGCTCCTAACGGCCCTTCTGCGGCAGGAGTTAATGGACAGGTAACAACCTGCCATCTGACAAATAAAGAGATCTCGGTTCAAATTGATTCCTCTGGACGCCCTGGAATTTCCAATGATTTGAATTACACACCTTTTGTCGTGGGATTGGTTGGGCAACCTGCCGCAGCAGTATTATCCAGTTTTACAGCCACACCTGGTAATATGCAAGTGACCATAAATTGGTCTACCGCCAGTGAATTAAATACCAGTGGTTTTTATGTTCAAAGAAGACAAACAGGAACTTTGTCGTTTACTCGGATAAGTCCTTTCATCGTTCACACGGGTACCGATTCTTCTGGCGCTAATTATTCTGTTGTGGATAACAACGTAATCAATGGGACCAGTTATGACTACCGACTGGAGATTATTGGGACCAATTTACTCTCTGTATATTCCAATATTATCAGTGCCACACCTGTACCCCCAACCCTGACACCAACCATTACCTTAACCCCTACAACAACTTTAACACCAACGATCACCCATACACCAACTATTACCGTATCAACATCACCAACAATCACACTTACACCAACCATTACAATCACAAGCACTGTAACCCCGACACCTACACGCACGCGGTTTCAAACTGCCACCAGAACACGTACACCATTTCTCATCCCTTATCGCAGCCCAACCAGAACTCAAGTGGTGTACAGTACTAATCCTATTGGATACCCCGCTTCAACAAGTGCTAATCTCACTCCTGATATTGGATATCCTGGACCTATCAGTGGAGAAACACAACCTAGTGATGGGTATCCATTACCTGGAGAAAGCACTCAGGTGGGTGGAGGATACCCTGAACCAGAAACTGAGAACGGGCAAACGACGATAATTCCAGACAATGGAACGATAAATAAGACACCACAACCTGGCTCAACGATTCTATCGAAACAAACCCCAACTTCCAAACCAATGGATGGCGAGAAATCCACAGATTGGGTGTACCCATTATTAGGTAGTATTATTGGACTTTCTTTGGTATTATTGGTCGGTTATTTTCTTTGGAAGAAAGGTTACATGGCTTTGCCATTCCTATCAAAAGAAGGACAAAACGAAGATCATTCACTGAAATAGCTTTTAGTGATTTTTTTGACTTTTTAATTTGAATGTGCTATTCTTCTTAATTGTTAAATAACGAGAATTGATACTTAATTTGGAGATTAATAGATGCAGCGAGAACGCGTATCTGAAAATGTATATTGGTTTCAAAGTGAAATGTATGCTCAAGTTACCGCCGGAGTTATTACTGGACCTAAGTGGGCTGTAGTTATTGATACATTACCAGTTCCTGAAGAAACGATTGCAATGAGAAACTACATTGAGGATCATCTTGAAGTACCGGTACAATACATCATTAACACACATTTTCATGCTGATCATACCTGGGGAAATTGCTTTTTTCCTGGAGCGACAATTATCAGCCACCAAATGTGTAGAAAACTTCAATTAGAACAAGGCCAGGCGTCATTGGATCAGGCAATTCAGCAAAATCCAATTTTTAAATCCGTAAAATTAGTCTACCCACACCTTACTTTTGACAGTGGTAATATGTCTTTGCGGGTAGGGAAAAAGAATTTGATTTTATTTCCTACACCGGGACATAGTGAGGATGGAATCTCAGTATTAATCGAAGAAGATCGAGTTCTATTTGCAGCTGACACATTTCTACCAATCCCATATTTTGTCAAAGGGGATATCGACAAATTAATGGATTCTTTAAAATCGTTTACTAATCTTGGATTAGAGAATATTATCCAGGGTCATGGCGATATCATTCTCCGTGGTGAAATTGAAGAAACAATCCAACAAAATATTAATTATCTAAAGACGCTCAAAAAGAAAGTAAAAGATGCTTTACAGCAGAAATATCCATTAAGAGCTGCTGCCTCTATCGATATTGAAAGTTGTGGTAAAAGTCGCGTCTTACTGGCGGGTTTAGGAAATTCTCTACATCAAAACAATGTTAGGTACTTACTTACTCAGTATGCACTGGAAGAGGGAATTGACCTTATTGATTCACCTTTTGATGATTTTGATGACGATATTGTTGATGAATAAAAAAAGCCCTGAGGCTTTTATTATTCATGAAAAACTTTCTTTTTTAACCATTTAGCTCTTAAACCTACAACACGTTCTGTCCCCTCTATCAAACGTTTGATATTAGGACGTAGAGCCCAAATCAACACTAACAAGGCCAATGCACCGTAAATCACATATGCCCAGGGAGATAACCCCAGTACTGCCCGTATGATAAAAATAATCATCGCGATAAAGGCAATACTCATGGTTGTTACCGAAGCATATCCAATAAACAGGTAAATCAAGAAAGCAACAGGGAGAATAATAAATCCGATCGGATTCCATAGCGCGATTGCACCGCCTAAAGCTGTAGCACCACCAGCCCCACCACGTAATGCCCATTTTCCATCTTTCCGATACACCAAAAATATCGAGTAATTATGACCAATGATGGCTAACAATGCTGCACCTACTTGAATCCAGGGCTGTTGTGGAACGAGCCAACTAACAACCCAGGCCGTGGCTGCGCCTTTTAACACATCCAGAGCGGCGGTTAATATACCTGCACCAACACCTGCGGCTCGCATGGCATTGGTTCCCCCCGTCCTTCCAGACTCAACCTGACGCACATCACGCCCGTTGATCAATTTAACAACAAAGAATCCAAATGGAACGGATCCCATTAAATAAGCAATTACAAAAACAAGCAGAACATTTCCAATTTCGATCATTGATCCCTCATACTCATATGTTTAAAGAATAAACACTTGATGTTAATATTCGTTTCGGTATCTATCCAATAACCAATTCCATTTCAGTGTAACAGTCATGTTCAATAAGAAAAGCTTTCATCTTCCAATTATTAGATTCAGGATAACAGATAATAGTTGCAACTTCAGGATATAAGAATTCTTTAATGTCCGTTTCTGACGGTCTGGGCGGTCCTTTAGGGTGTGAATGAAAAATCCCAAGTAAATCTAATTTTAAAGTTTCAATCTTTTCCAAAGCTTTGAACAATTCCATCGGGTCCATGAAATACTTTATGGGAGAATGGAGTTGGTTGGTTATCGGTATTTCAATTGTAACTTTATTATCAAATCCTGCCAATAAGCCACATGATTCTTCTGGAAATTTTTCTTTAACATAGCCAAGTACTTTAGTTGCAATGTCAATTGGAATGATTAATTTACCCATTGGTCAATAATGCAAGTGCAAATAGGAATACAAATAACACTGAAGGTTCAATAAATAAATTTACACCTTTCTTACCTTCCTTAAAAGCTGTAATCAACAAAGTCAGAGGATAGGCCACCCCTACCAAAACCAGACCAAATGATAGAGGTTGTATTGGTAGATAATGCAATCCCAAGGCAATCTGACCTACAAAAAAGGCAACGCCTATTGACCAGAACCAGTTCCAATCACCAGAAGTCCGCAAATATAAACTTCGGGAAACCAGAAAAAATATGGTGATTGAAATGGCAGGTAATAATAAAAATAGCCGAATTCCGGAGGCTTGTAATGCAATCGCTAAGACGAGAAATAAAGCAAAGGAAATGACGGTTAATCCCAAACTGGCAGGTAAATGGGATTCACTTTTCGAATCGACTACTAGATATTCAGCAACCAGAATGAATGCTAACAGTATGCCACCAAACCCTACGACTACCCACCATTCAATTCCAACCTCGAGAAATGATAGAGGAACACCAATTACCCAGGCTGTCAAAGCAGGGACCAGACCATGTTGAATAAATGTTTGATTTCCTTTATTGGGATGGGTCTGGATCAACCAATCAGCTCCAAAGGCAGCCAATAAAGCTACTAATATAGAAACTACAGTGCCAAAGTCTAAATCGTAATTAAAAACAGCCCAAGGTAAACGGACTACGATACTTTGCGCGGGTATTTGAACAAATGGGACCAGACCGTATGCCAGAATAATAACTGCAGATATGATACTGAGGCGGCTGGAATCTGGTAATTGGTTGGATTTTTGCATACAAAAATTGTAACGATAAACGAGATTTAATACCAGTAATTTTAGAACAAATAACCGAGAATATGTAGATGTGTGGTAAAATTAGGGGTTGAATGAATACTAAAATTGATGAACAAAAGCTCACTCCTCCGCAATTAATTCCTACAATTCTTGCAGGGTTTAATACAGTTGCGAATCACATTGGATTAATATTGTTTCCCTTGGGACTGGATTTATTAATCTGGTTTGGACCACAATTAAAATTGGAAAAATTATTAAAACCGATCTACTCAAATGCAATCCAGACATTAATTGCTTACAACAGCGCTGAGATGCGTCAACTTCTTGAAGCATCCCAAACAGAGATGGAATTGATTCTTAGTCGCATTAATCTGACCAGCAGCTTGTCTACATTTCCAATTGGCATTCCCAGTCTTTTATATGGTCAAGAAATTAATGAAACGCCTTTAGGTGCACCAACAATATATGAATTACCATCAATTGGATTGATTTTTATAATAACAACCTTATTCATTTTTTTAGGCTTATTTCTAGGAAGTTTGTATTTAGCTGCGATCGCTCAAAGCACTAATCAAGATAACGAAAAACTAAATCCAACTGTCACAATCAAGAAAATGGTCAAAGGCGTTGGACTGTCCATTTTATTAGTTCTTATTCTTGTGGTCCTTGTGATGCCTGTGTTATTTATTATTTCTTTATTTTCTTTATTCAGTCCTGCGCTTTCGCAAATTCTATTAATCATTTCAACTTTTATTTTAATCTGGCTACTAATCCCATTAATTTTCTCACCTCATGGTGTTTTTGCCAAAAACATGGGAATATTTCAATCGATTTTGCATTCAATAAAGGTTGTTCGTTCTTATCTTCCAGGTACAGGTTTGTTCTTGTTGGCAGCAATCCTACTTGCACAAGGGCTGGATTTATTATGGATAGCAGCGCCATCCAATTCCTGGTTAACCCTGGTAGGCATTATCGGGCATGCATTTATATACACTGCTGTAATTGCTGCAAGTTTCATCTATTACCAGAGAAGCTGCGAATGGACACAGGAATTATTAGAGCGAATAAAAAACATTAAGAAATTATGATCAGCTTATTAATATAAGCACAGGTCCAGGAGGATATGTGGCAGAAACCACCAATTTAAATAATTCATCATATGGCGCAAAAGATATTCAGGTTTTAGAAGGTCTTGAAGCTGTTCGTCGTCGACCAGGCATGTATGTTGGTGGAACAGATATTAAAGCTTTGCATCACTTGGTGTATGAAATTGTGGATAATTCAATCGATGAAGCTTTGGCTGGGTACTGCAATGATATCAGTATCGAAATCCACGCAGATAGTAGTATTACAGTAAAAGATAATGGCCGGGGTATTCCGGTTGATATTCATCCGGAGAAGAAGGTGTCTGCACTCCAATTAGTCCATACCGTGCTACACGCAGGTGGTAAATTTGGACATAGCAGTTACAAAGTCTCAGGTGGATTACATGGTGTCGGTGCTTCTGCGGTAAATGCTCTGTCGGAGTGGTTTAAAGTTACAGTGTTTCAAAAAGGGTTGATGTATTCTCAGGAATATCGCCAGGGCATCCCACAAGGTCCAGTATCTGTAATAGGAGAATGTGATCCAGAATTAACCGGAACCCTCACTTCATTTAAATTTGATAAAGAAATTTTTAAGGATGAAATCGATTATCGTTTCGAAACACTTTCTCAAAGATTCAGGGAAATGGCATTCGTTACCCGCAAGGTAAAAATTCGACTGGTGGATGAGCGCAATAACCGTGAGGCTACTTACTATTTTGATGGAGGCATTATTTCTTTTGTGCGTTACATCAATCGAAACAGAGAGAATTTACATCCTGTCTTTTTTGTAGAAAAAGAATTAGAAGGAATCAGTGTTGAGACATCTTTGCAATACACCGATGCATACGCCGAATCTGTATACTCCTTTGCAAACACAATCAACACCATTGATGGCGGCACTCATATGACAGGTCTGCGAACTGCCCTTACCCGAGTCATCAATGATTATGCCCGACGCAACCAGTTAATCAAAGAGAACGATCCGAATTTTTCCGGTGATGACACACGAGAAGGTTTAACAGCCATCGTCAGCGTTAAAGTTCCTGATCCACAATTCGAATCTCAAACAAAAGTTAAATTAATGAACCCTGAGGTTCAGACTGTTGTACAGCAAGTCGTCACAGAGGGTTTTGCAGAATTCCTCGAAGAGAATCCGAATGCCGGAAAAGCTATTGTTCAAAAATGTCTGACTTCCGCCAGAGCAAGAGATGCAGCCAGAAAAGCGAGAGATCTTGTCATTCGAAAATCTGCATTGGAATCCATGACATTACCCGGAAAACTGGCAGACTGTTCTTCCCGTGATCCTTTGCTATCCGAAATTTACATTGTAGAAGGAGACTCAGCCGGTGGATCAGCCAAACAGGGACGTGATCGCCAATTCCAGGCCATTCTTCCTTTACGTGGAAAAATATTGAATACAGAACGAGCCCGATTGGATAAGATTTTATCGAATGAAGAGATTAAATCCATGATATCAGCACTGGGTGTCGGAATTGGAGATAATTTTGATCTTAGTAATCTGCGCTACCATCGCATCATTATTATGACAGATGCTGACGTGGATGGAAGTCACATCCGCACCCTGTTGCTTACCTTCTTCTTCCGTTACATGCAACAAATTATCGAAAATGGTAATTTATATATCGCCCAACCACCCCTTTACCTGATATCCCATAAAAACCAAAAAAGATATGCGTATACTGAGCAAGAAAAAGAAAAAATCATTGTGGAATTAGGTGTAAGTCCTGATAAAGTTGGTTTACAACGTTATAAAGGTTTGGGTGAAATGAATCCTGAGCAGTTGTGGGATACAACAATGAACCCTGAAAACCGCACATTATTGCAGGTTTCGATCGAAGATGCTGCCCAGGCTGATTTGACATTTGATATGTTAATGGGGCAAGCTGTTCCACCAAGAACGCGTTTCATCCAGACACACGCATTGTCTGTTCAAAATCTGGACGTATAAAGCCAGGTATCTCCAATCAAAATTGGTTGAGCCAGTAACAACGGTTTTTGATATCTAGATTTGGACTTCAAAATTGAGATTGCATAAAAACAATGAGGTTATACAAATATTCATCAATCCTGAATGTTTAAGTGCTACACTATTCATGATTTAAATTTTTTACGAGGTGGAATTGGCTAAAGCATTCGTATTTAACGCCCAGGATCTTTTTGATTTTATGGTTCGTTTTTTTATGAAATTAGGGGTACCCAAAGACCGTGCTAAAATAACAGCCGAGATTTTGCAATCCGCTGACCTGCGTGGCGTCAGTTCACATGGCATTATTCGTTTACAGACATACTACGGTAGCAGGTTACAAAAGGGTTTAATCAATCCATTAGCCAATAACGAAATTATCCGTGAGACACCTGCTTCTATTGCACTTGATGGAAATAACGGTTTGGGACAGGTTTCTGGGAAAGATGCAATGTTGCGATGTATTGAAAAAGCAAAGACTTCTGGTGTAGCTATGGTAACGGTCCGAAATAGTAACCATTACGGAATTGCGGGTTATTATGCCATGATGGCTCTTGAACATGAAATGATCGGAATCAGTTTCACCAATGCACAGCCATTAGTCGCTCCCACATTTGGAAAAAATCGATTACTTGGGACTAATCCTATCGCTGTAGCCGCTCCTGCTTTTTCGGAAAAGCCATTTGTTTTAGATATGGCAACAAGCATCGTTCCTATAGGCAAGGTGACTGTCTTTGATAAAGCTGGCGATCAACTCCCGGAAGGTTGGGCGGTTGATTCTGATGGAAAATCAACAACTGACCCAAAATCTGTTCTAAACGGTGGTGCCTTATTCCCCCTTGGAGGTCCTGAAATATTACGGGGATATAAGGGTTATGGATTGGCTCTTTGGGTCGATATTTTCTCTGGCATCCTTTCTGGTGCAGCATTTGGAAAAAATGTAGCCAACCCTGGTAATTTAGCAAATGCCAATGTTGGACATTTTTTTGCTGCCATGCGATTGGATGCTTTTCGAGATCCGAATGAATTCAAACAGGATATGGATGCTTTATTCCAGCAATTAAAAACTGCAGAAAAAGCAGTCGGTCACGATCGAATATATATTCATGGCGAAAAAGAATTTGAATTATCTGATAAATATATAAAAGATGGGATTCCGCTCTTAGAACAAGTGGTTAAATCATTACAATCTGCGGGTGAAGCAATTGGGGTGCCCTTTGATTTACATACATTAGGAGAAAAAGATCTCGATCCTGCCCATGCAGGTAATTAATTTTCTTTATCCCAGAAGAATTACAAGCCCTTCATTTCCTTCCAACATAATTTTTCTATCTCTAATGACCGGAAATGTATCTCTTTTATTGCTGATTAACAACTTCCATTCACCGGCTAATAATTGTGAACTCAAAACCAGCCCAATTTTTCTTTTACTGAAATTGAGAGCAATCAGGGCTGTTTGCTCTGATGTTTGCCGCACATAAGCTAAGATTTTCTGTGGATCATATGTGATCGGTAAATACATTCCTTTTTGAAGTACTGGAGTAGATTTTCTAATTTGTAACAGTTTTTTGTAATAGTTCAGTAATGAATCCGTTTTACCAGATTGTGATTCTACGTTCCTCCAATAATGGTTCGAATGGACAGGCAACCAGGGTTGAGCATCAGAAAATCCGGCATGTTGTTCCGGATTCCACTGCATCGGTGATCTGCACCCATCCCTACCTTTGTAGAATGGCCAAAAATGTCTACCTACGGGGTCAAGCACATCAGATATTCTTTTAATTGGTATATCACGCATACCGATTTCTTCCCCATAATACAGAAAAGGAGTCCCCCGTAACGTTAGAATTAATGTTGCCAACACTTTTAAGCGATCATCATCTTCGTTTTTTGTGTATCTGGTTGCAGAACGGATAACATCATGATTATTCAGAACATAATTTGGCCAACCTTTGTGATCCAGCACATTTTCCCATTGTTGGATGATTTTGTAAAATGATGATGGTTTGTAACGGTCATTGAGAAAAGCGAAGTCGAAGGCTGCATGCAATGCCTGATCACCGATATATTTCGCGGCAGTATGGTGATCCCCCATAAAAGTCTCCCCCACTGCATAACGTTCAGAATAGGAATCAAGCAAATGACGGAACTCTCTTAAAAAATCGAACATCTCTGGCTGGTCCAGGTCATTTATATGCTTTTGTTGATCAAATTTTGCTAAACCAATCTTATATGGGTTATCCTGAAAATTTTTGTCCTTATAATACGCATTAAAAACGTCTAATCGAAAGCCATCCACCCCTTTATCCAACCAGAATTTGATCATATCCAGGATTTCATTGAAGACTTTAGGATTGCGCCAATTCAAATCTGGTTGCTTTTTGCTAAACATATGGAAAAAATACATTTCGGTTTTGTTATCCCATTCCCACCCACTGCCCCCAAATCTTGATTGCCAATTGTTGGGTACTTTGCCATTTTCTATGGCTTCTTTCCAAATATACCAATCCCGATATGGATTATCTCTGGACAATTTTGATTGCTTAAACCACTCGTGTTGATCAGAAGTGTGATTAAGAACCAGGTCCATGACCACTCGGATATTGCGTTGGTGAGATTCCTTCAAAAAAACATCAAAAGCTTCTATACCACCAAATTTCTGATCGATGTCTCGATAATTGGCAATATCATATCCAAAATCTCCATCCGGGCTTGGATAAACCGGGGATAACCAGATCGCATCAATACCTAAATCCTTTAAATAATCCAGTTTTTGAGTAATGCCTGGCAAATCACCAATACCGTCATGATTCGTGTCCATAAACGAACGTGGATATATCTGATATATAACCCCGTCACGCCACCATAAAAAATCCGACATCCCCACCTCCAAAGGTTTCGAAAAAAGGAAAAAGTTATAATTTGACGAAGATAAAAAGTATTTAATCAATTTTATATGAAAAATACATATCCAAATTAGACAGTGTCATCAAAAAACCTTGATTTGAAAAAATGATTATGGTAAAATATCTCTTGCATTACGGAATTTAGTAGACCTCAACGAAAAGTGGGCAACCCCCACTTTTCTTATTTAGTAAGTATTTTTTTGTGGGAGAAAAGCCAAGAAATGAATGGTATCTGCCTATCGACGATCTGTGAATGCATCACAGGCACAAGTAATTGATGCAAAAGTCGATATGGATACCGGTAAGGTGACAATATTCGCAGAAAAAGAAGTGGTTGAAGACGTACAGGATGAACGAACAGAAGTAAATTTGGAAGAAGCCCGTCGCTTCGATGCAGATGCTGAGTTAGGCATGATGGTGTCAGTGGAGAGCACACCCAAGAATTTTGGCCGTGTCGCTGCTCAAACTGCGCGTCAGGTAATTCAACAAAGAATCAGGGACGCTGAAAGACAAGCCCAATTAGATCATTATGCGGATCAAATCGGTGAAATTATATCTGGTGTAGTACAAGCCAGCAACGCTCAAGGGCTAACAATCGGTCTTGAGATGAAAGCGGAAGGCACCATGTTACGCAAAGATATGATTCCTGGTGAACGCTTCCATGTTCATGATCGTGTGCGGGCGCTGGTAGCTGAAGTGAAAGACAGTAATCGAGGACCACAAATCTTACTTTCCCGCACTCATCGCAATTTCCTGCGACGTTTATTAGAGACCGAAGTACCTGAAATTTATCACGGAATCGTAGAAATCCGATCCATCACCCGTGAACCTGGACAAAGAGCAAAAGTTGCAGTTTCAGCAACCCAATCTGGTATTGATCCAGTTGGAGCCTGTGTGGGATTACGTGGCGTTAGAATTCAAGCGATTGTGCGCGAACTTCATGATGAAAAAATTGATGTCATAGAATGGCATCAAGATCCATCTCAATTCATTGCCCGCGCAGTAAGCCCAGCCAAAGTCAGCGGTGTGTACCTGAATGAATTTTCTGAAGGTGGAAAGACAGCAACAGTTGTCGTACCCGAAGATCAACTCAGTCTGGCAATTGGTCGAGATGGGCAAAATGCACGTCTGGCAGCCAAATTAACAGGATGGAGAATTGATATTAAAAGTGTCCAGGAAGCATCCAGCGATGCTCTTTACCGCTTACAGAAGGATCCTGGCTTGGTTGAGATGGCTGAAAATGAAAAAGACAATATGGTCAAAGTTGAAGAATTATTGGCTAAGAAGTCTGGTGGCGGAATTCTTAATGTTGAAAATTATGATTTCCTTAACAAATTTGTTGAAAGAGTTGAGACACGAACATTCATCCGTAGCAAATTAGATGAAGAGGCTGAAAGAAATAGAATGCAAGCATTACGTGCCCAAATTCCACCCAGCTACTTCGATACAACCATATTGGACTCGTCATTACCAGAACATGTTAATTACATTTTGCAGGAAGCTGGTTTTAATTCTATTGCTGAATTAGTTATTAAAATGTTACAGGCACCGGACGATATTCTACGCTTAAATGGTATTGGTCCAAAAGCAATGAAATCAATTCAAGATTTAATGGATTCTTTACCCGAAAAACTTGCATTCGAATTATCTGAAAGTGCTGTTATTACAGAAGAAGCAGAACCTGAAACTGAACAATCTGTTGAAGAGTTAGAAGCAGTTGAAACCATCGAAGAAAAACCTACAGTTGAAATGGAACCTGAAGTAATGGAAGAACCTTCATTAGAAACTGTTACGATTGAACCCGAAGTTGACCTAATAGAAGAGCACAGAGAAGAATTAGATGAGCAAACTTCAGAAGAAGAGGACATTCCAGTAATCAGTCAAGAAGAAGAACTTTCATTCGATGAACTTTTTGCCCTCCAATCTACCAATATTGAAATTCCGTTTGTGGAAGATGAAGAAGAAGACCTCTCAGATGATAAGAAGGCAAAGAAGAAAAAGGATAAGAAAAAGAAGCGTCAGGTTAAGGTAGAATACAACGAAGAAGAAGATACACTGATTTACAGAAAAATTCATAAACGCAGTGATGAGTTTGATTGGGAATAATTTTGAGGTGAAAAACCAGAGAAAATGGTGAAAAAAGCTAAGGGTAAACGGCCAAAACATATACCACAACGAACCTGTGTCGGTTGTCGAAAAATTCAAGCCAAACGAACATTGACCAGAGTAGTTCGTACCGACACAGGGATCGTTATTGATCCAACAAGCAAGATGCCAGGCCGTGGGGCATATATTCACAATCTTCAAGAATGTTGGCAAGCAGCTTTAAAGGGAAAACTTGCCAATGCATTAAAAATAGAGTTAACTGACGTAGACCGGAAAATCCTTCTTGATTTTATGCAGAAATTGCCGGAAAGCGTAAATGAAGAAGAGCATGATGGATAAACTTTGTTGTTGTTTTAGCTGATACGTTTTGTAGGTAAGGCTCGAACAGCGCACATCAATCCTGAGCTCGAATAGAGTTAAGCACAAAAGTGCAAAATAGTGTTGGAGGTGCGAAATGAGCGAAAAAAATAAAACTATCGTTTTACCAAACAGTATTACTGTTCGCGACCTGGCTCAAGTTATGGAGACCAGTCCGATTCAAGTTATAAAAGTGTTAATGGCAAATGGGGTTATGGCTAACATTAACCAGCAAGTAGATTTTGACACAGCTGCAATCGTTGCCTCAGAACTAGGGTTTGAAGCCATTGCTGAAACTTACGAAGAAGAAGAGATTGTTGAAGTTGGCGAAATTCCAATGTGGCGCAGGATGATTATGGATGAAAATCCAAAAGAATTAGTCAATCGTCCTCCTGTTGTGACAATTCTCGGACACGTAGATCATGGAAAAACAACTCTATTGGATGCCATACGGCATACTGATGTGGCCGGAGGTGAAGCTGGCGGTATAACCCAGCACATTGGTGCGTATCAGATTGAGCATAAAGGACAATTAATTACATTCTTAGACACACCTGGTCATGCAGCCTTTACCGCCATGCGATCACGTGGAGCACAAGGTGCTGATATTGTTATTCTTGTTGTTGCGGCTGACGATGGTGTTATGCCTCAAACCAAAGAAGCGATTGCGCATGCAAAAGCAGCAAGAGTTCCGATTATTGTAGCTCTCAATAAAATTGATCGTCCTGATGCGAATCCTGAATTTGCAAAGCGACAATTATCCGAAAATGGTCTGGTTCCAGACGATTGGGACGGAGACACAATGATCGTTCCTGTTTCTGCCAAGCAAAGAACTGGTATTGAAGACTTACTTGAAGCAATTCTATTAACTGCAGAAGGCATGAGCATTAAAGCAAATCCAAATGGCAAAAAGATTGGTACCATCATCGAAGCTGAAATTGATAAATCAAAAGGTGTCATGGCTACATTATTAATCCAAAATGGGACAGTCAATGCCGGTGATATCGTTGTAGCTGGTAGTTCATATGGTCGAATTCGAGCAATGTTTGATTATAAAAACAAACCGATTCGGAAAGCAGGACCTTCCACACCGATTTTGATTATGGGTATGAATGATGTCCCTCAGGCTGGTGATATCTTCCAGGTTGTTGGATCGACTAAAGAAGCAATGTCTATTGTTACCGAAAGAAAAATTGCAGATAAAGATTCCCGCTTTGCATCTCCAAAAGCTACACTGGAAGAATTGTTCAGTCGTGTACAATCTGGTGAAGAGAAAGAATTACGCCTTATCATCAAAGCTGATGTTCAGGGTTCTCTGGAACCAATCATGAACTCGCTAAATGATCTGGCAAGCAAAGAAATCAGTATCAATATTCTGCATGCTGAGACTGGAAATATTAGTGAGAATGATGTTATGTTAGCCAGTGCTTCAACAGCAATTATTGTTGGCTTTAACGTCACTGCAGATGCAGCCGCAAAACGAATGGCTGAGGGTGAAGGTGTTTCTATCAGATTGTATCAAATCATTTATCGCTTAATTGAAGATGTAGAAAAAGCATTAAAAGGTATGCTGGAACCAGAGTATGTTGAAGTGATCATCGGAAAAGCAGAAGTCCTTGCAATCTTTAAAATTCAGAAAATTGGTGCAATTGCAGGTTGTAAAATTACGGCAGGTGAATTCAAAAGAAATGCCAAAGCGCGCATTGTTCGCAAGGAGGAAGTATTCCATGAAGGCGAGATCAGCTCTTTAAAACACGAAAAGGATGATGTACGAGAAGTTCGCACTGGATTTGAGTGTGGTATTGGGCTAAAAGGATTTTCTGATTTTGAAGTTGGTGATACGATTTTGTGCTTCACCAAAGAGCTTTCAACAGAAAGTTAGAATGCGAGGAAGAAAATGCCATCAAAATTACGATTGACAAAAATTGGTGATCGAATTCAACAGGAAATTTCCGAAATGTTAGTCCGTCAGGAAATATCAGACCCAAGATTGTTTGGGGTAACAATAACCGATGTAAAAGTAGATCGTGAATTAGCCTTTGCCTCTGTTTATGTTTCGGCTTTAGAGGGTAGCGAGCGCTCCAAAGAAATTTTACAGGGTTTTGAGAGTGCCAGTAGTTATATCCGGAAACTTTTATCCATGCGAATTGAATTGCGCGCATTCCCGAGATTACGTTTTTTTTGGGATCCAACGCCAGAACGAGCAGATCGGATTGAGCAAATCTTATCAACTATTCGAGATGAAGAAATTTTTAACACTTCACAAATATTGGAGGAAGTGGATCTGGATGATGATGCCATCTCGAGAGACAATTAAAACTCTCTTCACTGAAGCACAATCAGTGCTTCTGGCTTCCCATATCCGTCCGGATGGTGATGCAGTAGGTTCTCTATTAGGACTGGGCAATGCATTAATCCTTTCGGGCAAAAACGTTTTCATGGCATTAAGTGATGGATTACCTTCTAATTTCCATTATTTACATGGTGCACACCTGGTTAAAAGGTTTGTACCTAAAGATCTCAAATTTGATTTAACCATCAGCCTGGACACCTCCGATTTAGATCGTTCTGGTGGAATTTTTGGAAATCGAGAAATAATATTAAATATTGATCATCACATTACCAACACTTTATTTGCCCAATATAATCTTAATGATCCAGAGTCTGTTGCCACCTGTGCATTAGTGGCTGAAAATTTAGAACATTGGGGTTTGTCAATGAATGCTGAGACTGCCTCATTACTTATGACTGGAATAATTACCGACACAATTGGTTTTCGCACCTCTAATATGTCATCAAAAGCAATGAGAATTGCAGCAGATTTGATAGACAATGGCGCTGATCTGCCAACAATATACCAACAAGCATTAACGAATAAAAGTTTTGACCAGTTAATTTATTGGGGTTACGCATTAAAAAAATTGCAACAAAATGACCGATTAGCCTGGACAACTTTAACCCTTGATGATCGTAAAGATGCCGGATACAATGGGAATGATGATGCGGATTTGAATACAATCTTATCCAGTATCATTGATTGTGATATAACCATCCTCTTTGTTGAGCAAAATAATGGACATGTGAAAGTCTCATGGCGTGGAAAATCAGGCTTCAATGTATCCAATCTTGCTCAATCATTAGGTGGCGGTGGTCATCCTGCAGCATCAGGAGCTAACATTGAAGGTAGTTTGGAAGATGTACAATTTACTGTTATTAAAAAAACTTTAGAAATGATGAAAGAAAATTAGTAAATGACATATTCATTGAAAACTTATGTAGTCCATCCCGGGGAGCAAACAAATGGAAAAAGAAAATAAAAATTTAAATAGTGGTGTAATTGTTATTGACAAACCAATTGGCATGACTTCGCATGATGTGGTGCAAATTGTAAGAAAAGGGACAAATATTCGCAGAGCTGGCCATACCGGAACATTAGATCCCCGAGCTTCTGGTGTTCTGGTTGTATTAGTTGGTCCAGCTGTGCGATTGAGCGAATATGTTTCTGCATCAGATAAACGCTATCAAGCTGTCATTCAATTAGGCACGACAACCGATACATATGATGCAGACGGACGAGTCTTGTCAACCACATCGGTAGATATTTCGGAAAAACAATTTGACGATGTCCTACAGTCATTTGTGGGCCAAATTGAACAGGTTCCACCCCCCTATTCATCTGTAAAAGTCAAGGGGCGTCATGCATACGATATGGCCCGCAATGGAGAAGAAGTAAATCTCGAACCTCGTACAATTAATGTCTACAATTTAGACTTGTTGGAATGGGCTCCACCGGAAGCTGTAATTGATGTGTATTGCTCTTCAGGTACTTATGTGCGTTCGTTGGCTCATGATCTGGGTGAAAAATTAGGATGTGGCGCACACTTGATTGGTCTTCGAAGAACAAAATCTGGACGTTTCACCTTGCGTGACGCTGTACCGCTGCGAAAATTACGCGAAGCATTTGAAAATGATACCTGGCAGAATTTTATTATCCCTGCAGCTGAAGCTTTATCCGATTGGCCTGCAGTAGAACTGACCATTGAGCAATTAGATGTCGTTCGCCATGGTCGCAGAATTCCTGCAGAACCGGGTGTAGGACCAATGGCACGTGCAATCAGTGAAGAAGGCGAATTAATTGGTTTGTTGGAACTCGATCCAGAAACACAGGAATGGCAACCCAAAAAGGTTTTCTCCTCTTAGCATTCATTATCAGATGGTGACCAGGTTTATGAATCACATCAATGGTGTTAATGCATCTAAAAACCAGGTCGTTTACGCCACAATCGGAGCATTTGATGGAGTTCACATAGGACACCAACATTTGGTCCGTTCGATGGTTAAGCAGGCCCAAGAAGACTCAGTCCAATCTCTGGTGGTCACTTTTCATCCCAATCCAGCAGTATTATTAAGGTCCTTACCTCTACCTTTTTACGTAACTACTCCATCTGAAAAACAATCTATTTTTCATCAATTAGGAGTTGATTTTGTATTGGATCTGAATTTTACCAAAAAGATGGCAGGTATGGATCCAGATCAGTTCATCGACATGCTTTTAAATCAATATTCCATTAACCAACTCTGGTTAGGGAAAGATTTTGCTTTAGGTAAAAAGAGATCAGGAAATTTGACAGTACTACGTGAGATAGGTAAAGAAAAGGGATTTTCAATCATAGATTGCCCTCATGTAGAAGATGCCAATGGGAAAATATCTTCTTCAGAAATAAGAAATTGGATTATCACTGGAAATTTCCCACCAACAACCAGGGCACTCAATCGATATTATTCTCTTGAAGGTAAGGTAATACATGGGGATGCGCGAGGAAAAAAAATTGGATTCCCTACCGCAAATTTGAAAATATGGGAGGGAAAGCTATTGCCAACGCCCGGTGTATATGCTACCTGGATCACGATTGATGATAAGATCCTTCCCTCTGTGACTAATGTTGGTGTTCGACCAACTTTTGAATCTACAGATGCGATCCCGAGAATCGAAGCCCACATTCTTGATTTTGACAAGGATATTTATAAGAAACAAGTACAATTACACTTTGTTGAGAATATTCGAATTGAGAAAAAGTTCAATTCAATTAATGAGCTTATTGATCAAATACAAAGAGATGCAAGACGAGCTGAGGAGTTTCTGAAAAATGTCAAAAAACAGACAGGTCTATTTACTTGATCCACACGATTTAACCCCTGAAACGATCGCAGTTACATTCGCAAAAACATCCCGCTCTCCTCAATCCTTTCAGGAAATTGCCGATGAACTGACCGATGAAAAATCAGCTGAATTTCATGAAAAATGGGTCGTGGGTTATGGTCACGCTTCTGTCGCTGAACATGCGATTTTGCACATTGCTGTAGAAAATATTTCCAGATTAGCGGTTGAGTGTCTGGAAAGCAATCGTCTTGCCTCTTATACAGAAAAATCAACTCGATATCAAAAATGGAATGAAAATAGCTTTTTTATTCCAGCAGAATTGAATGATAGACCCAATTTAAAAGAAAAATACATTCAAGCGAATCAATTGCTGTTTCGAACTTATTTAGCTTCATTACCGATCATCCGGGATGAGATTGGAAAAAATAATCCCAGACGAGCAGATGAAAGTGAAGCTGCCTGGGAACGCCGTATCCGCTCTGATTATGTGGATGTTTGCCGATTCCTTTTACCAGCGTCTTCGCTCGCAAACGTAGGTATGACAATCAATGCACGTGCTTTGGAACATGCAATTCAAAAAATGATATCCCATCCATTGGCAGAAGTTCAGGCAATGGGCACAGAGATAAAACTAGTTTCACAAAAAAATGTACCTACATTGGTGAAATATGCTGATTCAGTACCTTACTGGGTAAAAGCAGCTCAATCCTTTTCTGAAACATCAAAAACAATTAAGCAGTCACAATTAGTAAATGATTGGTGTCAATTGGTTCATTATGATCAAAATGCAGAAAAACTTGTGCTTGCTGGATTATTCGTGAGAAACAGTAATCTTAGTTATCAGGAAGCAATGGACTTTCTCCAATCTCTTAATCAAAACCAATTGGATAAATTGAGTAAACAGATATTGGCTGATATCGGGCGTTTCGATATTCCCGTAAGAGAATTGGAATATGCCACATTTTCTTTTGACCTGATCATGGATCAGGGTGCCTATTTTGAGATTAAACGCCATCGCATGATGACTCAAACAGCGCAAGCATTATCCACATTATTGGGGTATTCAGTTCCAAAAACAATCGTAGATGCGGGATTTGAAAGTGATTACCATCATGCGATGAAATTAGCACATCTAACATATCTGGATATTGCTGATTGGAATCCGAATGTAGCAAGTTATATCGTCCCGAATGGGTATAATCGCAGGCTCTTCTTACGTGCAAATATGCGTAGCTTGGATCATTTAATTAATTTACGCAGCGCTCAAAATGCTCATTTCTCTGTTCGTCGGATTACTCAAAGAATGGCTGAAGAAATCAACCACATAAATCCTCACCTTGGACAATTGATTCGAAAAAATCAAAACGAAACATGGCAATCAATTGAAAATCAATATTTTAGTGAAACTGCCCTCAAGCCATAGAAAAAAAGAAGGAATTTGGGTTCAACAATTTAGGATTGTTTGAATTTCTCTGCTTGTATCGGATTGCAATCCTGTGTCATACCAGTTCCACATTTCATCCAACAACAGGTCGGAAAGTGGCTTTATTTTAATTTTCTTCTGCTCATCCAACAAAGTATTGTCGTTCTGAATTTCCAAATAATCGGGATGATCATTTTTCCACGCTTCCAACATGCGATAAGCTGACTGTGGTCGTTCTACCCATGCCCCACAAAATGAAAAGTCTGCTTTCATAACCCAACAAAGAGGAATGGTGTTGTATCCATGTTGAGAAAAAAATTGCGTTAATTCTGGATTTTCATGTCTGATAAAAATTTTCATTTCTGTAGAGGAGGAAGCTTCCACAATTTTCGCAATGACTGGTAAATTCATAAGACTATCTTTACACCATGCTTCCGTAAGCACCAGGATTTTTCGAACCTGGGTGAATTCCCTCAGTTTCTGAAATTCAGCAGATGTTATCCGAAGGTCATTGACTCTTTGTTGCATTTCTTTTTGGAAAATGTCCATTCGTCCAACATATTCCTGTAATGAAAGTCCTCTATTCCAAATTTCTTTAGTGACCATTTTCAATTCCTTATTGTGTAATCATGATTCCAATTTATAGTAATAGTAATGCAAAGTGAATACTTAATATATCATTATTAACCTTCTTCGGATGATTTACCCTGAACATATTCTTGGAGTAATTTCCCTGAACAATCACAATTAAAAACTTGAATTGTGTCAAAATTTATATTGTTGACAAAAAATTATTTCGATATATAATTTGGTAATAATTAAATACAAAAAGACGTTGAAGAGGACGAGTAGATAATGCCTCGACGGTACAGAGAGCAATGATTGGTGAGAAATTGCCCGAACAGCATTATCGAATGGGTCTCAGAGTCGCAGGGTGAAAGGATACGATTAGCCCGTGCCGGAGTTGCCACCGTTATCAAGGTAAAGGGTATCGCAATAGGCTGTACCCGAAAGAGTGAGGCTGGCTTTATCCCCTTTGTTTCACAAAGGGATTTTTGATTAAAGCCTTCCTAAATGAGGTGGCACCACGGACTCAGCGTTCGTCCTCGAGCGAACGCTGTTTTTTTGTTAAAAGACATGCGTTCGCACTCAAAATCATTTTTATTTTTGGAGGAATTCATGTCTACTACAACCCGTTTTATGCTGAGTGAAAATGATATACCAAAACATTTTTACAACATTGCAGCCGATAGTCCAGTCAAACCAACCCCAGTATTGCATCCACAGTCGAAAGAACCAGTCACACCGGATTTTCTAAGTGCCATTTTTCCAATGCCAATTATTGAGCAGGAAATGAGTACAGAACGATTTATTGAAATTCCGGAAGAAGTACGCGAGATTTACAAATTATGGCGGCCAACCCCTTTGATCCGTGCGATGAGATTGGAAAAAGCGCTGAATACCCCTGCCCACATTTATTTCAAGTATGAAGGAGTGTCCCCTTCTGGAAGTCACAAATCAAATTCTGCTGTTGCCCAGGCTTATTACAACAAGATTTCCGGTACAAAAGCAATAACCACAGAAACTGGAGCTGGACAATGGGGTACCGCTCTCAGTATGGCGTGTAATTTCTTTGGAATGGATCTGGAAGTTTACATGGTCAAAGTTTCATACCACCAAAAACCAGCCAGAAGATATGTGATGGAGACTTATGGAGCAACAGTTTTTTCCAGCCCCAGTGATAACACACAAACTGGAAGATCCATCATGGCAAATGAGCCTGATAATCAGGGTTCGCTAGGCATCGCTATCTCCGAAGCTGTTGAAATAGCAGCTTTATCTGGAGGTCAGAAAAAATATAGTCTTGGATCTGTATTGAACCATGTTCTTTTACATCAGACTGTGATTGGAGAAGAAGCACTAAAACAAATGGACATGGCAAATGAATACCCCGATGTGGTCATAGGCTGCGTGGGTGGCGGTTCCAATTTTTCTGGAATAGCATTCCCCTTCTTGCGTGAAAATCTAAAGAATGGTCAAAGAACCAGGTTGTTGGCTGTCGAACCTACAACCACACCATCCCTAACATGCGGAATTTATAGCTATGACTATGGTGACACAGCTCAAATGGCTCCGATTGTAAAAATGTTTACTTTAGGACATGATTTTATGCCACCAGCCATTCACGCTGGAGGCTTACGTTACCATGGCGTTGCTCCTCAATTGAGTGCTTTATTTGACGCTGGATTGATAGAAGCAATAGCGGTTGGCCAAGTAGACGTCTTTGAGGCTGCAACATTATTTGCTCAAACAGAAGGAATTTTACCAGCCCCAGAATCTGCTCACGCAATTCGAGCAGCCATCAATGAAGCAATGGAAGCAAAGAATTTGGGTGAGAAACGTGTAATATTGTTCAACTTATCCGGTCATGGTCATTTTGATTTATCTGCATACAATGCTTACAATACGGGCGAATTAACCAATAATAATTTTCCAGAAAAAGCCATCAAAGATATTCAATCTCATTTGCCAAAAGTTAATATTCCTGCAATAGCCTAAAAAGTTTGAATTACACAGAGAAGCTCACGATCGTTGCTTCTCTGTGTTTATTTACTCACAGATTCTGCCAGGGGAAGTGTAAAATGAAAAGTAGTGCCTTTTTTATACTCACTTTCAAACCACATCCTTCCCCCTTGCATTTCCACTAAACTGCGGGTGATATTTAGCCCCAATCCCGTACCGGACGAAGCTCTGATATCTGCATCTTCAGAGCGAAAGAATTTCTGAAAGATCATTTTTTGATCCTCTTTAGAAATTCCCAGCCCATTATCCTCGACCATAATATGTGTAACCCATTTTGACAGGTCAGATCCCCAATAATCCTTTGATTTTTCTGCGATTAATTTGATCTCTCCATTTTTTTGTGTGTATTTATGAGCGTTGCTGATCAGATTATTCAGAATCTGCAACAACCGGTTGGGATCAGCCCAAACTTGTGATAACTCTTCATCTAGTAGAATGTGCAGAGTTTGTTGTTTTTCTTCCAGTTGTCTCTTCGTTGATCGAACCAATTCATTTATTAATTCTTTAAAATCGAGCACTTCAGGTTCCATTCTCATGCTACCAGCTTCAATTTTTGTCAGATCGTTTAAATCCGAAATCAGAGTGTTCATACGTTCTGTGTTATTCCGAATGGTAGATAAGAAATTAGCCTGGGCTGGAGTGATGGATCCTACTGCACCCGTTGCCAATAATTCTGTGTATCCTTTGATTGATGTCATTGGATTTTTCAATTCGTGCGCTACCAAAGAAACAAACTCGCTTTTTGCCTGGTTTGCCTCCTGAACTTCTGCATAAAGCTGGCTATTGACGATTGCTATCGAAGCGTGGTCACATAAACGTACCAGGAAATTCAATTCATTTTCATCTAAATATCGACCATCGAAATTTTCAAGCATCATCATTGCGATTATTTTTTCATCCCGCCGAATCGGTAAGAGGATTTGTGTGGATGCTTCAGGATGTAAATGAGTGGTTTCATTCACCATCATTTGAATTGGATCAAAACGATTATTTTCTTTTTCTGTCCTCAAAAAATCTGATAATGTTGATTGAGTCTCTAGCTGGGACAACTCAATCGAATTGTAACCAGTAGATGACATGCATTGAATTTTTGACTCAGAAACCAAACCAATCCAACCTACATCACAACTTGATTGCCGTATTGCCCAGGTCAAAGTGATTTCCATTGCTTTTTTCATATCCAGGCTGGTGTTCAATTCTCGATCGATACGCTGCATAACTGATAATTCTTCAACACGTTTAGCCAATTGCTGGTCTGTGCGGCGATATAATCGTGCATTCTCCAAAGCAATGGCAGCCTGAGCAGCCAAAGCAGATAATAGCTCTTGATCATTATTCTTGAAGCTCATACCATCCTGGTGATTCACCAACTCAATCAAACCTAATACCTGGTTCTTTAATATCATTGGGATGATCATCAAAGAATTAATTGGCATCTCATAAAAAGCATTGAATTCCTCAAGCATTTCATTCTCAGAAACGACACTATTAATTAAAATTGGGGTTTTCAAGTGTAGAGATTTTCCAATCAAACCATAATCAAACGGAACTCTACCAAAAATTAATTCGTCCGAATTGTTGCCTAAGACAGCCTGATAAACAAGTTCCTGAGTTCTATCATCCAGAATTATTAATCGTGCTTCTTCACATTTGACCATATCCATAGAATTTTGAAGAATGGTTCCATATAATTCGTCAATTTCCAAGGTTGATGTGAGCTTTCGAGTTAAGTCATTTAATATCGACAATTGTCTGGCATATTGCTCAGTTTCTTCCAGTAATCGAGCTTTTTCAATTGCACCTGCAACGAGATCTGCGATAGATTGTGCCAATGTTAATTGGTTTTCAGTAAATTTCTTATCTGTCTCTCGTTCACCAATGATAATACATCCATTCGTGATTGCCCCTGTGTTCAATGGAACAATTATGACTTCCTTAAGCTCTGAATATAAAACTGGATTATGTCGTGATAAACAAAAATCAACGTAATTGTTAATGATCAGACTACGACCACTTTCTATTACTGAAGCTTCTATGGATTGGCTTTGTGTAATCAGGTAGTTCTCTTTTTCTGGAATGCGTTCATCCATCTCAACAAAAAAAACATAACCTAAGGATTGTGTATGGTTATCTTTTAATATGATATAAAAATCACTTGCAGGAATGACCTGTGATGTTTGGGCATAGATCAATTCAAAAATATCATCCAGCGCTAAAGTATAGTTCACCCCTTGTACTATTCTGTTCAGAATATTCATATCACTGATACGTTGCTCTAACTCCAGTTGATGATGCTTACGAATGTTAGCATTTCCGAATGAATCAATCAGTGGTTCGATGGTCGATATCAATTGGCCAATTTCACCTGGATTTACATTATCTAAAGAAAAAGCCAACCAGCCATCCAGTTTGTTTTCAAGAAAAATTGGAATGATTACATTGACTGCTAACAATTCAAATTTCTCTTTTTCAAAACTTAATTCATTGGGCAACTCAGTGACCTCAGAAATAATTATCGGTGATTGATTCTTTACTAAATAATGAATTAAATCAGAAGCAGAAGAAAATCGCAGATCACTTGTTTTTCCTGCAAGGAATGGATGTGCGAAATAATCGTTGTTTGAAGGATCAAAAACAAAATGATGATACAGATCTGTCTTGGTAAGTTCAATAATTTGTTGTCTTAGTTCTTCAAATATATCATCACACCTTTCCGGATGATTAACAATAATATTTTTATCCAAAGATAAATTGTTACCTTTGTCTCTGATGAAAGAGTTTGTTCTGTTTTTAGATAATTTTTGTTTATCCATCAACAACAATATTAATATTAGGGGTAATGAAAACATTAATAAACCGATGAACAACGGAGGTTGAAAAAAGTCCAGAATTTTCGATCTATCAAAAGTGGTTGCTCCTAAAATGATCAACCCTATAAAGCTGTAAATGATCAAAACCTCTGTTAATCGCCTTGAATCTGATAACCCTGGTTGGTTTTTTTCATTAATTTCCTCAAATTTTTTTAACCCACCGATAAAAATTGGATAAAGTGCTATTGGTAGAAGAATCCAGGGTGTTATTGGCGACGTTGGTTTATTTACTATTTTGAATAGCAAAACACAAAAAGGAGTCCAGCTAAGAATAAAACCAATTGCGAAAAATTTTTCTATTTGCATTTGATTTGAACTTTCTTTCCTCAGGACAAGGATAAAGCCAGAGATAATAGCCAATCCCAGAATTATCCCCGACCATAAAATGATTACGGTCTCAGGAAATATTTTGGTGGGTTGTCGGATGTATAACTGTAATAATATAGAACCAATCACTACTAAAACAGATAGGAGTAAAACAACAATCTTTCGATTTTTGTAGGCATTTTTATAGGTTATTTCAGGTAAAATCTGAAATAAAAACGTGGTTGACAACAACAAAACTGAACCCAGCCAAATGGATTGAATAAAATTAGATGAGAATGTGGAATAGTAAAAAGTACTCACGATACAGGCAATCAGACCAAAGATTATCGAAAATTGATTCGATTGTTTTCTTCTTTGATCGAAAATAAAAAATGTAATAGCAGAAATCAAAAACACCCACCCGAGAATGTATGGGATGGTGAAATAGAATAATCTAGCGTTGATTTCAAAATCCCCAACAAAATTAGAATTTTCAGTGATCCTCAAAAATTCTACTAAGGAAATCACTAAAACAAATAAAACCACAAATAAAAAGAAAATCCAAAACACGAATTCTCGTTTTTTATTTGGCAATTTTGTATTCATATCAACCAACCTTTGTTAAGGATTTTTGGGCTTTGTTTTCTTTTGTTGGATATGAGAAATTTCAAGTTCCACAGGTACGTATTGGTTAATGAGCATTTTCAATAAAATCCGAACACGATCAGAACCATCCAATTTCATATCAAAAATACCTTCATATCCTTCAAATGGGCCAAATTCAATCGAAATTGGCATACCACTATTAAACTCATCTTTAATCTCAATCAAAGAGTCCTCAGAATCCCCAATCTTTTGTTTGAGTGCATGAATTAAAGATTCAGGAACGACCGAAGGTTCACCTCCAAAAGCAATGATTCCTTTTGAGTGGGGTATCCATTTAAAGGTGGAAGTTCCTATCATCTCAGGATCTGTTCTTATAAACAGATAACCTGGAAAATACGGTCTTATTTTTCTTGAGCGAGGGTTTACCGGTTTCACTTTAATTTTTGGAAAGAAAACTTCAATTCCCAACAATTCGATTTGTTTGAATAAAAGTTGTTCCTTGTTTGGATGGCTTTGGATTACATACCAGAAAGATGACATTTCGAATAAACCACCATTATTATAAATTTCTACCCAATAAAATTATACTTGAACATGACATCCCTCTCAGTAATTCTGAAAGCAAAAGAATAGATCTAAAAATTCTTAATTGCTTTTGAAATTATTATTGTAAATATGATTGCCATAATCACAAAAGCAACTAATCCCATTTCAGGTTGATAATTCGTAATCGTAAAAATTGCCGGGGAAGGAATCGCTGATTCTGAAAAGGTAACCATGGATGTTGCATAAAAATTATTCGCGAAATGTAATCCAAGAGCAATTTCCAAACCTTTTGATTTGAATGAAAGCCATCCCAATAGCAACCCAATACCAATATAAAACGGCATGGTAGTTAAAAGTCCATAAGAGGTCACTTCAGGATTTGCACCATGTAAAACACCGAATAAAATTGCCTGCAATACGATTCCCAGCCAACGATAACGAAATAAGCGTGTCAATCCATGTAACAGATAACTTCGGAAAAGAACTTCCTCTGCTGTGATTTGAAAAGCAATCAATATTAATGCCAACAACATGAATGGTAAAAAGGGAAATAGTGAAAAAGAAAGTACATAATTTCCAGGCTGCATTATCGAAACGATAATATCAGCCAGTCCCGACAAAACAAACCATATGATGCCTGACTTAATTAACAAGATCCAATCGAAGGTAGGTGTTTGGGTAAAAATCGATATGATTGATTGTTGGTGTAGTAAACGAATACCAGGCGCCAAAAAAACCAGCAGCGCAGCAAAAGGCAACATGGTGACGCATAACAATGTCATGGGGGGAAAATTATTGAAATCCATCGTTCCTTCCAATAAGGAAGCAAGAACCAAGAATATTGCCTGAGCAACGAGAGTTACTCCAACAATAATTATTATTAATAATAAATACCTCCAAAACTCAAACTTCCCTTCAGGGAGTAGTTCAACACTGTTTTTCGCCTTGTTAAATTCCATACATCCTCAAAATAATCAACAAATTTATAACATTTTCCACGTAGTTCTGTGTTCTCGGATCCCAATATTACCATGATAAAAATAAGGGCTTCTCTTTTTAAACAAAAGAATTGTTGACAAGCAAGGGGAATTCAAATATTTATACATATAGACAATTTCTAGTAAATTACTATACTTTAATTTGATGAATTTTGGTAAACCTGCATATTTTTCTGATAAAAAATCCTTTCCACCTATGATTTTGGATAGATTCTTACCGCCTTATCCATATGGTGCATTATCTGACATGCTAGGATATTGTGGAATCGAAAAGGGGTGGGTCTTAGATCCCGTGGGAAACCAGCCGCTTAGTGCGATTGAATTGGCACAAGCTGGCTACAAGGTGTTTGTTGCCTGCAATAATCCGATTCTAGGAAAAATTTTACAGGTTATCTGTGCAGCTCACCCAATAAGCCTGTATCAGGCTGCAATTGCTGATTTTGGTGCTTTAAAGCGTGGTGATGATCGACTCGAAAACCAGATTAAGGCATTATATATCTCTCCCTGTCCAGATTGTCTCTCAGATCAAACAGAAGTCAGATATCTTTGGAAAAGAAATCAAACCACTCCATTTGCAAGAGAATTAAGTTGTAAAAATTGTGGTCTTACTGGAATTTATAAAGTATCCGACGTTGACCGGGAAAATCTTAATCAAATTGGAAACATCCAATTACATCGCACAAAGGTATTGCAAAGAATATTTCCAGGAAGCATGGACACGCCAATAGCAGTGAAAGAGGTAATCGACTCTTATCTACCCAGATCATTAGCGGTCATCTCTTCTATCATCAATAAATTGGATGGTTTGAATACAACAAGCGAAAGAAAAGACATTCTTGAGGTTTTATTGGTTCATGTATTTGATTATGGAAATATGCTTTGGGGTGTAGCATCCAGCAGAAACCGGCCAAAACAAATATCAATTCCATCAGAATTCTATGAATTCAATTTATGGAAAATTCTTGAGGAAGCAGTCTCAAGAGTTCGAATTATTGATCGTCCAATTCCGTTTACTTTTTACCCCGAACTTCCATCTGAATCTGGAGGTATATGTTTTTATCCATTCAGAATCGGTTCATTTAAAGACATAGAGAAATTGCCTGCATTTCAAGGGGTAGCTACTGTACTTCCACGGCCTAACCAGGCTTTGTGGACATATAATGCAGTTTGGAGTGGTTGGATATGGGGTTATGAGGCTGCTCAAAAATTAAAAGGCGCATTGGAAAGGCGCCGATATGATTGGATCTGGCACACCCAGGCAATTCGAACTGTGTTTACTTATACCTCAAAATTAAACGTGCCTTTTTTTGCTATCGCCCCAGAGTTATCCAATAGTTATATATTGGCGTATCTATCTGCTGCTTCTTCTTCAAATTACGAGTTGAAAAACGCTGCTTACCATCCAGAACTGAAATCTGGTCAATTCTATTGGTATCCAAAACAATTGACAACGGATGTTGTATCGGTGTATGAATTATCAAAGAACTTAAAAAAATACCTGGAATTAAAATGTGAATCAGCTGATTATCAGGAGTTGTTGTCGATATTTTTGTTTTCTGAGACGATCGACCAAAAAAATTCTTTTCAACTTGACAAGTTTGATAATTCGCTTTTTATACAAACACAAAAATTATTTGAAGAAACCATCTGTGACAAAGAAATTTTTTTTCAGGTGGACGAAGATCAATTGGAAAATGCAGAATTTTGGTTAAAAGATCCGCCGGGTAATTACCAGCCTGTGAGTGACCAGGTTGAAGGATATTTCATCCGTTTCATCCAGAAAAACCCATCATTTACTTTTGAAGAAGTTGCTTATTTCATCAATCAAAATTTACCGGGGTTGTTGCCGGTTTCTAATTTTTTCCTTCAACGGCTGGTCAGTTCCTATTGCGAACCTCATCCTGATGAACAACATCGGAATAAAGTAAATGCTCAGGAATATATTCAGGCAAGAAAAAACGACATTCATCAAATGAAACATCTGATCCATTCCATGGGACTAAAACTTGGTTTTAATGTTCAAGGTGAATATCCCATTACCTGGGTTTCAAGCCAGATTAATCCGAATTATAAATTTTTTATCACCGCTTCCAGTATCATTTCACAATTTAAATCCAAATCAGTACCAGGTGATTTTGAAACTGTGATCGTCTTCCCGGGTAGTCGTGCAGAACTACTCAGCTATAAATTAAAAATTGACCCAATTTACCATCAGAATTTCGAAAAATATCATTTTGTAAAATATCGTCATTTGCGGACAATAAGTGAAAACCCAGGTATGAATTTCAAAACCTGGGTTCAAATATTGGATTCTGATCCGGCTGTTTGGCAGGAAGCCAACCAACCAGTTTTATTCTGACCTTTTTATGGCGATTGTGTAGTTAATACGACAGTAGGAAGCAATGATTGAGTTTCTGTTGGTGCAATGGTAGGAGGTGGTGAAGTATTCGTTGGAGATGGTGTTTCCGTTGCAGTGGGTGTAACAGTAAATGTTGGTGTAATCGTTGGCGTATGAGTGACTGTAGGTGTAGGTGTGGCAACCTGAATTCTAATGGTCACCTTTTTCTCAGCATATCGACCATCTTCAGACGATTCAACCCTTATTCTCAAAGTATAATCACCAGGCGCAATTTCATCTTCAAATAAATCCCATGTATAAATAAGATCTACATCCTGGAAGTTCCTATCAAACTCAGCTAGATTTTCCCAGGAGTTCGGATCCGATCCACGTCCATAATCAAGCCTCATCCTTCTGTAATTATGGGTTGCATCAACAAGTGCGTAAATATCCAATGGATTTGTTGTTATCATCTGTCCTTCAGACATACCAGCGAATATTATTTTTGCTTTCGGATCATCAGCCTTACATTCCCGTTCAGGAACAAACAAAACTGGGCTTTCAAAACCTAAATTATTCGCCCAATTCCTCCCATCGGATGTGTCTTCAATCCATTTAACTGCCCATTTCTCATTAACATTCAGAACGAATTCTTCTTTGGTAAATTCATTGCATGCTGAAGATGCTCGTAATCCCGTCCAGGTGTCTATTTTAATTTTTTGCCAAAGGTCTTCTGTTCTTGGCAATGGTTGTTGATCAAATGCAAAAATTTCGGTTCTTTGATTGGGACACCACTCAGAGGGTTCGGTTCCAGAAATCGTGCAAATTATTTTATCCACAATTCCTGCCGGTCGCACAAAACTGGCAGAATTATTCCCTACCAGTCTGTTTACAGCAAATTGCATCGTCTCGGCCCAGATAGGAGCGGCACCAGTTAATCCACTGGTATCGATCATTGGTGTATAGTCAGCGTTACCAACCCAGATTCCAACGGCAACATCCGGTGTGAATCCTAATGTCCAGTTATCGCGAAAATCATTGGTGGTCCCTGTTTTGACAGCTACCTGGAAAGGAAGATTCAGGACCGAATTGGCACCAAACATAGGAGTTCGGGCTTGATTATCGGACATAATCGTGCTGATCAAATAAGCGTGTTCCTCTCGAATTACGCGATTTGGTGTTGGATTCTGATATTCATAAACAACCTTGCCTAAATGGTCGACGATTTTGGTAATCGCTACCGGGGGTATCTGGTTACCTGTGTTTGCAATTGTCGCATAAACGTTTGTCAATTCCAGTAAAGTGACATCTCCCCCACCAAGAGATAATGACATACCATAATCTTCTCTTGTCAACGTTGAAATTCCAATTCTTTTAACAAAGTCAATGAAACCATCTGGATGAGATGTAGCGGGATTATCGTAAATTCCTACAAAATCCAGAGCTTTAACAGCTGGAATATTAAATGAATTTGCCAACGCTGATCGTAATGTCACTGGTCCATGAAAGCGATTGTCATAATTAACAGGCTTATACGGTTCACGAGGATCGTTCGGATCACCTGATGGCGGAAATTCACTTGGAACATCCCAAATTAATGTAGCAGGCGTCCAACCTTTTTCGAAAGCAGCCAGATAAACCAATGGCTTAATGGATGATCCTGGTTGACGAGGAGCTAATGCCATATTGACCTGACCGGAAATACTTTCTTTATAAAAATCAGCTGATCCTACCATTGCCAAAATTTCACCAGTCGATGGGCGAATAACAACTGCTGCCCCACTGGTTGCATTTTTATCAGCTAACCCGGCAATTTGAGTTTGTATAACAGATTGCACTTTATTCTGAATGACTGGATCCAGGGTAGTATAAACAGTAAAACCTGAGCGATAAATGGTTTGAGGATCAAACTGACTTTCCAACTGAGTGCGAATATAATTTACCCAGTGTGGATGGATCATACTATAGTCATGGGGATTAAATTCAAAATTTTCAATTTCCTGAGCAGCACTGGCAATTTCATTTACGCAAACTCTTTCCAGATTCGTACTTACGTAAATACAATTCTTTTCCTGAGAAAGTTCATACATCAATATTAAAACTTGCTTTTGTCTGGTTAAAGTCGCTTCCCGATTGGTGTAAATATCATAAACAGCCGGTGCTTGTGGTAAACCTGCCAGGAATGAAGCCTGTGATAAAGTCAACCTTTCCGCTGTTGTATTAAAATATGTTTCTGCTGCAGCCTGAACACCATATGCCAGGTTTCCATAATTATTTTCATTCAAAAATATCTCAAGAATTTCTTCCTTGGAGTACTTGCGCGTAATTTCAGCAGCCAGAACAATTTCTCTGCTTTTTCGCTCATAAGTACGTGTGTATCGTTCTGTATCATCCAGAAGAAGCATTCGGGCTAATTGTTGGGTGATTGTCGAAGCCCCCGAAACAATATCCCCCGCTGTATAATTTTGCCAGAATGCCCGCGCAACAGCCACCGGATCAAATCCAGGATGGTTGTAATACTCTTTATCTTCCGTTGCGATAGTTGCTGCAATTAAATAAGGTGAAATTTTTTCTAATGGCACGTATGTTCGCCGACCAGCATTTGGATCTATAATTTCGTATATTATATTTCCATCACGGTCGAGAATGCGTGTTGTCTCAAATTTTGCCGCTTTCTCTCGTAATTCCTCTACTGGCGGTAGTGCCTGAGCTATTTTGTAGTATTGGTAAACCCCAAAAGAACCAGCAGCTATCACTATAAACACAAGGATGAATAATCCAATCAGCACCATGCGGATAAAACATCCCCAGGCTTGTTGAAAATCGCTTCCATTCGAAGATTTTGTTGGTTTTGGTGGTTTTGTTTTTTTAGTTATTTTCGGTTTCGTTGGAGCGGTTTGAAAACTGGCAGATTGCTGGATTGTCTGGTTTTGTTGTGAATTTCGAAAAGCTGCTGGAGAAACCCGGGTTGCCTGAGTATCATTGACATTCGTTTTATTCGGAAGAATGGGTTGAGTTGCGCCAGGTGGTGGTATCACTGGTGTGTGATTTTTAGGAGGTGTATAAGACCTGATAGGGCACGGAGGTGTTTTTTCTATTTCTTCTTCTAGTGGTGTAATTTGATATTCGATAGCTTTTGGAGTCTCTTTTTTGGATGTCACAGGAGTCGTTTTTGAATCATCAATTGGAATTGTCACAGAATTATTCTCAAGATCATTAACCTTTTCGAGATCATCCACTGCAGGTTGGTTTTCGTTTAGCTCCTGCTTTGTGAATAGTTGATCCCGACCTTGGGAATCATCTACATTCTCTGTTCCTTTTTCAGATAAATTGTCAGGTGAAAAGAATTGGTCATTTTCTAATTCTGATAAATCTTCTGAATACCAACCTGCCGTGGACTCGGGATCACCTGTTGGATGTCGATCGTTAATCCCGGCATGGTCACCATTTTCTATTTGATTTGGCACATCTGGATTACTTTCGAGGTTGGATTTGCGTTTAGGTGCTGTTTCTTCCAAAGATGAGTCATAATCTTTTTGTGATGCAATTAACTTCTTCAATCGATCAGCAGGATCGGCTTTATTTGAATTATTTTGATTTGATTTGTCATTTTCCATCTTATTTTCCAAAGCTATCTCGAAACTAAATTCTTTTGTTATTCTAGCATATTTCATTTGACCGTGAATAACTCTCCCTTTACAATCAGGCTATGTTTCCAATGAATATAGCTCCACAAGACCCTTTCAGTTTGATTCTTGTAAATGATTCTCAACAATCGGAAGAGGATATTTCATTTGATAATTCCTGGGAAATCCAATATGAAGGAGGTGAATTAGGTGGAATTTCTCTTTACAGCACACTTGGATTACAGGCACTAAGTTTGAGAATCACACCCATTTTTTCAAACCTCAATGAAAGTAGGATCAACCTTAGGCAATTCGAACAAAAACCAAACATTAATGAAATTTTGCCTAATTACACGAATATTTCTGTTGAAGTTTTCGCAGGCATTCATTTCAGTTTAGAATATTTCATCTCAAATTCATATTCCATTTATGGACAGGTTTCCATTCAAAACAAATCTTCACAGAAATTCTCTGGCAATCTTCAATATCTTGTTTCCTTAAAACCTTTATCTGGTGGGGAACAGATGAGAGGAATGCAATCTGACTTATTTTATGTTTTAGAAGGAAAAACAAAGGATCTATTCCCAGTGTTTTACCTCAGTGGACCTTCACAAACCGGTAAACTAGGGCAAACTTCCATCGCAAGCATTTTGGAAATTGATTCAGATTCATCACAGAACTTGAAGTGGTGTCTGGCATTTGAGCATGGTAAATTTCAGTCCCTGGAGAGCGTTGTAAATTTTCAAAGCTTAGATTTTGATAAAGAGACAACACGAAATAAATTGTTTCATCAAAGAGATTTCTTCTTTTTTGACACAGGAAATCCCGAATGGGATAATGTAATGCTTTTTAGCCAGAATTCTGCCAAACAATTAATCGTAAGAGGAACAGAATCACAACAAAAATTATCTCTGGTTCAGAATCGACATCCAGAAAAAACGATATTTCAATCAGAAACAGCTAAAATTCAAAAAAATGAAGGAATTTCTCCAATTCAACTATGGTACTTCCTGCATGTATTACCAAAACAACATAATTTAATTCATTTTGTATTTGATGAGTTTTTGTTTTTTCAAAGAGAAGATGGCTTTATTCCTAATCATTCAGACCCTTCAAATTTCCTGGCTCGTTTCCATGCTTTTCCTATCTTAGCAACGATCGGTCAAGAAATTCTTGATGCTCAAAGATCCCAAGATTTAGCAATTGCATATCTGCATAAGTTAATCTCCTACTTACAATATTGGCTATCCAATTTTATAGATAAAACCTCCTATCATTGGGAAAATGCATTGCAATCTTTATACGAGGATTTACCGATTCACAATCTATGGGACAAAGAAGGATATGGAATAAATATCAGGTGGATTGAATCACCATTCCTCAACAGTCTATTAGTTATAGAATGCGAAAAATGTTTACAAATTGCTGATCAATTCAAGATTGATTTCCCAGAAAGAAACTGGCTGGAGAGCCAAAAAACAAATTTAGTAAAGAATATTGACGATTCATGGAATCCTAAACAAAAATATTTTGCTTATCGTGATATTCAAACCAAAAAATCACCAGGTAAAGTCTCCATCCTGAAAAAAAACGGTTCAGGCATTCATATGTTGGAGAAAAATCTGCAATCACCTCAAAGATTGACTGTACGGGTCATTACTCACCCTGAACTTTCCAGAAAAATCACTGTAGAGATAAGAGGAATGTTTGAAAATCAGGAGGTACTCGAAATTATTAGACCAAGGAATTTTATTTGGAGTACCACAACCGGCCTCAGTACTACCGAAAATGTGTTTGAGAGTATATCCTCCATTAATATTCTTGGGCTTCCAGATGATAACTCAGTAGAGGTCAGTACATCACAATATTCCATGGTGGATTTGAGTTTATTTCTCTCTATATTAATAAAGGAGAATAACAAAATACACATCCAACAAATGGTAGACCAGTGGTTAGAAAAGGAGTTTTTGAGTAATTTTGGGCTTTCATTGATTCCAAAGAAATATCTGGCAACCGGGAAAACACACACAAATTCAGTGGATTTACCTTTGAATTCACTCATATTGGAAGGACTGATTGATAACCAACAATTGGATCTGGCAAAGAAAGTTTTTATTAACTTAATGAAAGTAGTTATAAAAAATTTGCGATTATCAAAAAAATTCTATAAACTATATGATGCACATGATGGAACTTGCAAAGGTGAATATAATATAATTAATGGAATGATTCCATTAAAAATCTTTTTTAGATTAATTGGCATTCATCGCTGGACAGAAAATGAAATTGAATTTATGGGTTCGAGTGTTTTTAAAGAAGAGATTAAAATTTTTCATCGAGGACTTAAGGTAATTTGCTCACAAAAAGGACATATGATCATTACTTCTGATGGAAAAATAATTGAACTTAATACCACGAATTTGCAAAAAATTAAGATCCCATCCTAGATAAGAAAGGATCAAGAATGAATTCTCAAACAAAAGCCCCAGATACACTACTTATGGCTGTTATTCAGTCGCAGGATGTTGACCATGCTGAAAGTGCATTGGAAAAATTGAATATTCATATAACGCGCTTAGCCAGCACCGGGGGGTTTTTAGGAAGACGAAATGCAACTTTATTCTTAGGCCTCCCAGCCGAGAAGGAAGAAGTTATATTGCAGACTTTAAAGAAAACCTGTCGCCAACGTGTGGAATATATTGCTGTACCACTTGAAAGTGCACCACTCCCTCTACCAGCGCCAACACCCATCACGATTGGTGGCGCAAATATTTTTGCATTAGATGTTGAACACTTTGAGGAGATATAACCATGAAAATGATTATTGCTATCGTTCGTGATCGAGATACAAATCCTGTTTCAACTGCCCTAACCTCAGCAGAATTTCGAGTAACGCATATTGCTTCCACAGGTGGCTTCCTCAGACGTGGAAATTCCACTTTATTTATTGGATTAGAAGACGAAAAAGTGGATCAAGCGATGGAGATCATTCGAACAAACTTAGAGCCTGCTGATGATCCTGCCCAAAAACGAGCAACTTTATTCGTTCTAAATGTGAATCATTTTACACATTTTTAATTATGTTTTTACAATCGTAAAAAAATTGAAAATTGATTCTTCATCAATCTTCGGTGTATTGGCACAAAAATTGTATTATTAAGATTAATTAATTCATTCAATAATAAATAAGGAGTAGGGAATATGAAATTTGCAGATGCGTTTACTTTTGTTTTTCAGGATCCGGAATGGTTTAAGAAAATTATTATCCCTGGATTAATTGGGTTACTCATTCCTATTGTTGGCCAGATTTTCTTGTTGGGATGGGCATTAAAAGTTACTTTGAACGTCATTAGAAACAATCCGAGTCCATTACCAAAAATGGAATTTGGTGCAGATTTAGGCCGTGGGTTCAAAGCCTGGGTGGTTGGTCTTGTTTATTCTATTCCAATGATGCTTTTTTATTTACCAATCTTCATTTTAGGTTTAGTTGCTTCAGAAAGTGGGGAACAATCTCTAGGCTTTGTGGTTGCAATAGCTGGTATTTGTTTTGGTTTCTTAATGCTTTTATACGGAATCGCCATGGGATTAATGCTTCCAGCTGCTTACACTAAGGTTGCAGTAGAAGATTCTATCGGAGCCGGTCTTGCCTTTGGAGAAATATTTAAACTGGTGAAAAACAATTTTGTCACCTATTTGCTAATTCTCGGAGGTACACTGGCAGCCAGTTTTGTTGCGTCATTAGGATTTATAGCCTGTGGTATTGGAATTTTAGTGACTGTCCCGTATTCATTCGCAATCATGGGACATTTCTATGGCCAGGGTTACTTAGAAGCAAAAGGATTAAAAACACTCTAATATCTCATTCGCGTTAAAAATCCCTCAAAAAATAAATATTGAGGGATTTTTTTATTCATGAAATTCTTCAACTTGATAGATCGAAACTTCCAGAAGTTTCATTTTCCATCGATCTGGGCGGTCTCCCATTTTTCGACAAAGATGCGCCAGGAATTCTTCTGGATCTGGAAGCTGTTCCCAAACCTGTGGTAAAAATGTGGCTTTCCGAAATCCATCTTTTAATATCACCCCATCAAGTCCAGATTTTAACATACCAGGTAGTTCCAGTGGATTATCATATTTTAAATTGACCGGAGCAGTTAATCGGGATATTTCAATGTTAAGATTATGAATTTCATTGAATGTCACTGAAGGGAACCGATAATCTTCCAACGCTGCGGCAACAGCATGATATTGAACATCTTGCACCAATGGTTGATAGGCTTCTAAAGCTCCGATACATCCACGCAATTGTCCATCATTTTTTCTATGCAGTGTGACAAAAGAAGCACCGTGTTCCTGAAGTAGCCTTGAATAATTAGCCAAATTCAGATCATCAATCCATTTGTTCTGTGTAGCATTTACAATTGCTTCCCGTGCTACAAGCAAAAGTATCTTCTTATCTTCATCGCTCAAATTCTTATCCATTCTTCTCTCCTAATCGATAATAATCTCGATCGTGATACAACAATGGATCACCCTGGTCTGTCTTTGAAGCTACCACTTCTGCGATGAATAATGTTGATATTCCCAGGTTAATTTCATTAATTACAGCACAATCCACCCATGCCAATCCACCTGTTAACAATAAAGAAGGACTTTTAAGAGAAAAGGTTTTGAGACCTGCAAAACGATCTTCATTATCTCCCACTTTTCCTGCAAAACGATTACTGATTTCTTCTTGTAGAGAAGAAAGAATTGTCACCCCAAATTCATGTGATTTCTTAACCAAATCACAGGTACGAGTATTATTAGATAAAGTTATTACAATTAATGGTGGTTCAATCGATACGGAAGTAAAAGAATTAACCGTCATTCCATGATAAATCCCTTGAAACGCACTGGAGACAATAGCAACTCCACTTGTCCAATTTCTCATAACTTGTTTTAATTCCTCACCCGTAATGCTCATTTTCATCCTTTTTTATTGATAAGAGATTGTTAAATTTGATTATACTTTTTTCGTGTATATTTATAATTGATAATCTGTGCTTTTTGAGTGAATTCATTCATTTTGACTATATTTCATTTACTTGCAATCGAAAAATAAGAATGGTACTATCTAAAAATGTTCAAAAGTAATCGGATTAATACTAAATCTCCTCCAAAAGGAAAAAACAATTTTCATGCTGGAAATGCAATTCTAAGTATTTTAGGAATAGCTATTCTGGCTGCCACCATTTTCACCATGTGGACACCATCCAATTTGTTTTCCAACCAGATGCAAAATATTTATGACATTTGGCAAGCGCAATCCAATGTTGCCTACCCCACATCAACTCAACTACCTCCAGCCCGAATAGGAATCGTGGTTGGACATTATGGAAATGACTCCGGCTCAGTTTGTTCAGATGGCTTTACAGAAATGGAAGCAAATCTAAAAATTGCTACACTGGTTGTCCAAAAATTAAAAGCTCTTGGTTACACAGTTGATCTATTAGAAGAATTTGATTCTCGGTTGAATCAATATGCAGGATTAGCTCTTGTTTCCATTCATAATGATTCCTGCGAATATATCAATGATGCAGCAACAGGCTTCAAAGTAGCTGCTCCGGCTGAAAGTCAATATCAGGATCGCTCTGAAAGATTAGAAAAATGTTTAATCCATCGATATCATGAAATCACAGGCCTAAAATTTCATGTCAATACCATAACACCTGACATGACCAGTTATCACACCTTTAGCGAAATTAGCAGTGAGACTACATCAGCCATTATTGAGACAGGTTTTTTGAACCTGGACGAAGAAATCATTCGTTATCAACCAGACTTAGTTGCGGATGGTATCGTTGCTGGTATAGAATGTTTTATTGGCAAAGAAAACGTTCCGGATAATTATTTATCTGAGATGCCATAATGGAAAATTCATCATTTTCAACCTCACAGGCACTTTTAAAAGCCCGTGAGCATTTACGCACCAAAAATATACCAGAAGCTCTGAGATGGGCAAAGCTGCTCATAGATATTGCACCTTATCAGGAAGAGGGATGGCTGATACTGGCAGCTTGTTCTCCACCAGAAGATAGTGTCCGGTATCTTATCAAAGCATTGGAAATCAATCCAGGTTCCCAACGCGCCCGTCAGGGAATGGATTGGGCAATTAAACGACTAAGAAAATTTAAGCAAGAGAAACAAAGCCCTGTTATAAATCCTCCATTTGAGCAAGCAAAGGTACCTCAACCAACGAAAACCCCATCCGGGAACACACTTTGGATAAAAGCAGCTGGTCTGATCGTTTTTTTAACCCTGATTCTCTTTGGTACCTGGTTCGTATTCCCTACGATAAAAACAGTATTCGCCAGGCAACCTGTCTCCCAAAGGCCGGTAGGTGTTATTCAAAAGCTGACTATCACACCTACGGCCACAGCCACAGCCACCTCCACAGCCACACCAACAGCAACAGCGACAGCCACGGCTACTCCAACCAATACACCTACTTCAACTCCTACATCAACATCCACACCTACATTCACCCCAACTTTTACTCCGAGACCGACCATGCCTACAAATTATGGGGTTGAAATCCCAGCAGAAGTGGATGAAAATACCCGCTGGATCGATATCGACTTAAGTGATCAAATGTTGTACGCCTTTATCGGTGAAAATGTGGTGAATTCATTCCTTGTTTCCACAGGTACCTGGAGAACACCGACAGTTATTGGAGAATATCACATCTGGGTGAAATATCGATACGCAGACATGCGAGGTCCCGGATATAACTTACCAGACGTTCCATACACAATGTATTTTTATAAGGGTTATGGTATCCATGGCACTTATTGGCATGATAATTTTGGCACACCGATGAGCCATGGATGTGTGAACATGCGGACACCTGAAGCTGGCTGGCTATTTGATTTTGCTTCTGTTGGCACACTGGTGAATGTACATCCGTAGCAAAGGTACGAATTGGTGAAATTATTCTCTGAAAATCAACCATTAACCAGAAGAGATTTTTTAAAAAGGTCTTCTTGTGGACTTTTGGGGTTATTGGCATTTCCTCATCTGGATCATCATTTCTTTTCTAAAACTCAGGCAATTCTCGCTGATACGACACCATCGCATGGTAGAGTAATTCCATCTACCGTTGATGTATTTCAATCACCATCAAAGACCTCAAAATTAGTCAGTACCCTCTGGCAAGATCACGTGCATCCAATTAATTCAGTCACTGTTGGTGATGAAGAACCAGCTTATAATCGTATATGGTATGAAATGGGAAATGAAGGTTTTGTTCATTCTGGCGCGATTCAACCTGTCTGTATTCGTACCAACCCCGAAGTGGAAGAAATTTCTTCCAGTGGACGATTAGGAGAAGTAACAGTTCCTTTTACGAATGCAGTCTGGCACCCCAAATCATTACATTTAATTACCTATCGTTTATATTATGGAACGGTATTCTGGGTTAAAAGCGCTGTAAAAGATAACAACCAGAAGCTCTGGTATAAGATTGCCGATGACAAGTGGAAGATTCATTATTACGTTGAAGCAACTCACATGCACCTTTTTGAACCTGAGGAAATCACGCCAATCTCCCCTGAAATTCCAATCGAACAAAAAAAAATTGAGGTCCGATTATTGGACCAGGCTGTAATTGCCTACGAAAAAGGTAATCCTGTTTTCTATGCGAAAACAGCTACTGGTGCACGCTTTATTGATGGAGACTACCGCACACAACCAGGGACTTATTTAACCAATCGGAAACGACCCTCTCGCCATATGGCAGCTGGTGATCCAGCTGCACCCAATAGCTATGATCTGCCAGGAATTCCCTGGGTAACCTATCTTACGGAGAGTGGAGTGTCATTCCATGGAACCTATTGGCACAATGACTTTGGAAAACCAAGAAGCCATGGATGCATAAACTTAACTCCAGCCGATGCACAATGGATCTATCGCTGGTCGTCCCCCTCTGTTCCATTCGGTGAAGAAACCTATTTGGGAAAGACCGGGACAAGAGTAGACATTTTCTAACATATTTTAAAGACGATTGAAAAATTGTTATCAGAATCTTTTAGAATGTTAATACTACTATGTTATTCTTTATCTAAGGAAAATTAATAATGTCAATACATGCTTTATTTGCCGGATTAGTTTTTGATGAAGATGATAACCAGGTGGACAATGTCTACATTGGACAGGATTCCTGTTATGTCGTGAATGATCATGGATTTAAACGCCATATTTTATCAGAAACGATTGATCGTCAGGTACTTGATCAAATGAGAGAAATGATCGAAGGGAAAGAAGATTTTATCAGTCAACAAGCAGCGAAAATGCTTGGTCAGGATGATATCTTCACTTATGCAATGATTGCTAATCAATTAAAGAATATGGACGATCAATTTGACAAATTACTTGAAACCGGAATCCCGAGCGAAACTAGATCCTATATGGGCTTGATGGGATTTAAGATTGTTGTCAATGTACACGGCGATGTTATTTTTGTGAATCAACCAGGAAGTCAATTGGGTGAAGAAGAAGGAGAATAATCATCTACATCATCAAAGATTTGATACAATTAATTTAAGAATGATTACCTTTTTAAAGTCTGGAGCAAAAAACAGATGCCCTCTGAATTTATTATTGATGTAAATGAATCTGATTTTGAATACGAAGTACTTGCTTATTCCCAAAACACACCGGTTGTTGTGGATTTCTGGGCTACCTGGTGCCGCCCATGCAAAACACTCAGCCCGTTATTAGAAGCAATCGCTTATGAAGCAATGGGTAGTTTCAGATTGGCAAAAGTAGATGTTGATTCAAATCCGAATCTGGCTCTTCAATTTGGTATTAGAACCGTTCCAACCGTCAAGGCATTCAGTGGTGGACAAGTTGTTGGAGATTTTGTTGGATCTCAACCGGAAGATCGTGTGAGAACTTTCATCACCAATATCACACCCCCCAGCAAAGATAGTTTAGCCCAGGAAAAGGGATTAAGCCTCCTGGCTAATCATGAATGGGCAGAAGCGGAAGAAAACTTTCTTGAATTAATTGAACTATATCCTGACCGGCCAGAAATATTGTTAGGTTTGGCAAAGGCCCAATTAGGACTGGGAGATCCTTTCGAACCTTTGCTAATTTTGAGAAATTTTCCATCCAGTAAACAATATGCTACTGCTGAAAAATTATTGCCTTACGCAGAAGCTCTTGGGTACCTGAAACAAAATAATTTGCCCCAGGAAAATGATCTCGACTTTGCTTTTTCCAATTGCATTCGTTTGGCATCAAGAAATAATATTCCATCTGCGTTGGATGGGTTATTGGAAATCCTCAGACAAAATAAAAGATATCGTGGTGGTCTGGTGCAAAAAGTAATCCTCGCCATATTTGAATTATTAGGCGAGGATGATGAGCTTACCAGAACTTATCGAGCAGAATTAGCTTCTATTTTATTTTGAGATAGTTAGCAATCTTTATTTCTATTCAATCATTATTATTTGGACAGCGTCAGAACAGTCCAGGTTGTTGGATCCACCAATTTCCGGTTTCGTAAATTCGAAACCATGCTTTGCTGAACATTCTCGCTTGGATCATCATTATCAGACATAGATAACCCGAAACCATACTGTTGACCACTGGCAGGTGTGATATTGAAAATTTTCCAGGGAATTGCTACTTCTACACGATAGATTCCATCACTCTTCGACGAAGCAATGATTGCATCATTGATTCGGCCTGCTTTTCCGGATGGGTACCAAAGGTAGACTTCTTTTTCTCCATCAATATCTCCTTTCCCTGGAGAGATCCCGATCTGAAAATCATCTGAACTTAAATTGGTCGAACTTAAGTCACCATAAAGGTTTGTGTCAAACAGAATTTCAAGGCTATCGCCTTTGTAAATGTCCTGACCCGTTGCATTTTGCACATAAACATCATCGATAACTTTTACCGCCAGATAAAGATATGTCTCATTCCAACCTACCGCAAAGGATCCTTCCAAATCATCGGAGTCTTCCCATTGGCTGGCACCATATACAACATATTTTGCCGGGTATTTGGTTGCTTCCCATTCATCCCAAATTGAATCAAAAACAGGTGGTGTTTTCATATATTTTCCAATTACCCAGGTTCCTCCCCTCACGGTTACTGCTGTATGCGTTGCCATCGGTGGCAATGAGGTATTCGTTGGTTGTATCACGGTCGGAGATGCTGTGTTGGATGGTACAGGTTGCGTAGGTGCATCAGTGGCTTGAGTAGTGGGTTGAATGGTCGGAAGTAGTGGTTCCGCTGTGTTGATTGCAAAATCCTGAGGAGTGTTTGTAGCCAGACTTTCATCAACCGAAAACAAAGCCGTCATGGTGTAGTTAGGTGTTGGAAAAAAAGGTGTTGGGTTTAAATTCTGAAAGGATAAATTACATCCTGAGAAGCTCACAACGATAAAGAGAGCAATAACGCCTGTAATCATTGTTTTTCGCATAATAGACCTCCTGAAATCAATTAGATTATAGAACATTAGAATGAAAAAAATACCCCTTAATTTCATGACGAGTAAAGAGTTATTTTTGTTCCATCATTAGGTCTATTATTTTCCCAATCTTCTCTTGTAATTTCCAGATAGGTGTCCCATGGCTCTAAATATTTGGGCCGTGGTTTACTGATGAATCCCAATTTTCTGTATAAATTCCACGCCTTAACATTGTCTGGATGTGGATCCACATAGACTCTTTTACCTTTCCCCTGAAAAAAAGCTTGTTCTATTGCAAATCGAAGTGCGTATTCTGCGATGCCTTTACCTTGGGCTTCAGGGAGTAATTTAATATCTAAAGCTGCCGTTTTATGTTTTCCATCCACGTGATAGAAAGTCTCTCCACAATAACCAACCTCATGCTGATAGATGGAATAATGACAGCGATATGGTTTGGAAATCGCCCAGGTTAACCAATCAATTAGTTTTGGTAAAGTCATTCCAAGCCCAAGTGGATACCCAACAAATGACATGACCTTACCATCATTCCATAAGGACATGATGTTTAATAAATCTTCTTTAGAAGTCTCTTTGATGATTATCCTGGTTTCCATTTTTGGGTAAATTTGAAATGTTTTCTTAAATACGAAGAAATTCCTGAAAAAAGGATATCAATAAATATTCCAATTCTCTGCTAGAAAAATAATCCGTTTAACCAATAATTTATTTAAATCTATCGGTTTAGTCTTCTAAAACTTTGACCTCTTCTTCAGTTGGAGAATCTTTAACTGATTCAACCAATTCTTCCTCTTCTTCAATGAATGAAAAATATAATACAATTCTTCCTAAAACGAAAAGTGTAATAGCGAATAACACATATTGTGCAACATTTGACATGTAGAAGCTAACAATTTCAAATTCGTTTCCACTAAACACTAATTGACCTTGTTCCATCATTGTAGAAATATAATTGGCAGAATAAGAAGCTGCCCAAATTGAATAAACAATGAGTAATCCCGCAATAACATATAAAACCGTGCTCAAAATTGGTAATTTGTTTTTATCCATGATAAAACCCTTTCTAAATTTTCATTCAGTAACGAAAATTCCGTAACTTTATATTTCCTCCCTCATTGAAAATTAAAAATGAACAATTTCTTGAGCTTTTTACCTTTCTAAAAGAAAAAACAGGGAAAAAGTAGTTCAAATTCGATCTTTGAAGAAAGATGAGTTATTGTATCACTTGTAGAGCATCAATACCAATGGTTCAGGTCCCAATTCAGGTTTACTTTTATAGGTATCAATCTGTTATTTTCAATTGGTTGATCAAAATTCTGAGATTTTTTAGCTAAACTGGCGAGTAGAACTTTTATTTATCATTCAGGGCTAATAATGCAACGCATTCAATGTGAAATGTCTGTGGAAACATATCAAATGGTGTGATTTCAACCAGGTGATAACCACCCTCAATCAATCTTTTTAGATCCCTGGATAATGTTGAAACATCACAGGATACATAAACAATTATTTGTGCTTTATTGGACAAAATTGATTCCAGAGTTCTAGGATCTATACCTGCTCTGGGTGGGTCTAAGAGGATAACTTCAGGTTGAATATCCAGTTGAGGAACAATATCCTTTACAGACCCCACATACAAATTAATATGATCGTACAAATCAAGATTAATAGCAAAATCATCACATGCGGAGGATGATTCTTCAACTGCATAAATTAATTCATACCGTTCTGCCAAAAAGCGAGTAAATAACCCCACACCAGTATAAAGCTCAAGAAGCGTATTGCCATTGGTTGGCAAATATTCACAAACAAGATCAATCATTTTTTCAGCTTGAGAAATATTTACTTGAAAAAATGATTCTGCAGAAACATGAAAAAATTGATCCTTAACCTGATATATCAGGTGATCCTCCCCTGCCATAACAATTTTGCCCATATCGCTCAAATGAACAACTGAAACAGGAACATCTAATTCCAATGAAGGGATTTCAACGAAATTGTCACTTTCCAAAATCAACATAATCTCTTCCTGCAAACCTTCCCGAATGTGAATTCTTTTCAATCCGGGGAATTGCTCCAGATCTAACATTTTCCATGTTTGCAGGATTTGCTCACCAGCAAGAAAACAATCATCAATCGGAATAATCTGATTTGATCCAAAAGCTTGAAATCCTAACTTTCCGTTTTCATTAACTGAAAATTGAACATTATTACGATAATTTAATTCATTCGGAGATGGAATAATATTCCTTAATATTTGTTCACTAAAGCCGGGGACTCTGGAGAACTGTTCCAGAACAACCTGTTGTTTTAGTTTCAATTGTTCAGCATATTCCATATGCTGGTAATGACAACCACCACATTGAGAGAAATATTTACAGGGAGGAATTACTCTTTTATTGCTTTGTTCAACTACATTAATCAAGGCAGCTCGAGCATATCCTTTTTTGTCTTGAGTAACCTGAACCATAGCAATTTCATCTGGTAAAACAAATGGCACAAAAACAGGTCGATGATCCGGTAATCTTGCTAAAAACTCTCCCCCATAGATTGGTTTTTCGATTTTTACTGAAATTTGACCAGCTTTTTTATCCATTTTGATTCTCAATTCATGTACAATACTGATAGTTGATTTTGATAACTAATGTTGCTTATATTGATGTTCATTATAACAAATAGGGTTCCATAGAAAATTAATACAGGTCTTTTTTTTTTATTGGTTTTGTAGTGGGTTAATACAGACAAATATCATAAATTTGGTATATAATTTTATTGTAATTTAATGTAATACCCAATAAAAATTTTTTGATAATGAAGTCCTTAATGGTTGTAATTCGTTGATAAATTAGTTCTCACACCCAATCTATTAGAGGAGCGAACAGATGAACAAGTTAAAACCAATTTATAGTTTCATCGTTATCTTGATTCTGATGGTCATTATTGGCAGTATTTCCTTTGCAAGTGTCTCAGCTCGGGATAATTCCCAGGAAATCAGCCCCGTTTCACGTGGCGCCCAGATTTATGATGATTGGACAAGCGTCGTTTCTGACGCGGCGATTCCGGTTGGTAACCACCCCATCTGGTCACGACAGTCTAACAATACGATTTCTGGCACAGATACATGGCGTTGCGTTGTTTGTCATGGTTGGGATTACCAGGGAATTGATGGCGCATTCCGATCTGGCTCATACAGTACCGGTTTCCCCGGCCTGTTGGAAGCATCTACGAAAGATCAATCCACCCTGGTAAAAGCACTGGATGGATCATCCGACGCCCAACACAATTTCACATCCATGTTGAGTGATGACGATATTGAAAGTGTTATTGCATTTATTCAAACCGGCTTGATTGATGATAATGAGTACATTGACATTGTCACCCGAAAAGTCACCGGGGGTGATTTGGTGAATGGCAAAGAAAAGTACGAACAAGCCTGTTCCATCTGTCATGGTGATGACGGTACGCTTGCAACTTTTCGATATGAAGGAACTGAAGTATCTTTGGGCACATTAGTGGTTCAGGATCCCTGGCGATTCTTACATCGCACACGCTTCGGGACTGCTCGTGCACCAGAAATGCCTCTGGGTTATGAATTAGGTTGGACAGCAGAAGATGGACGAGATGTGGCGTACTATGTGCAATCATCTCTGCCAACTGGTTTTGAAGTCCCCACTAATGAACCGATGGAAATTGAACCGGTTGCTAACCTTGGTGGACCTGCCCAAAATTGGTTCTCCGGGATCGTCACCGCCTTTGGTGCCATGGCGACAAGTCTTGGTTTTGCAATCCTTCTAGGGGCATTGTTTGTTGGAATCATTCTGGTGCTGGTGTGGTTATTGCGCAGCCGGCGAGCGTAGTATTTTTAATAAAAGGAGTCTTTTATGAAATCTTCAATACCCTTATGGCAGCGCTCAAGTGTTCGGATTGTCGGTGCATTGGTGCTGCTGATTCTATTGGGAGGAGCTGTAGGCGGGATTTATTACACACAAATTCCACCTGAACAGCCTATTCCTTTTCCTCATAATTTTCATATTGGGGTGGGGGCACAATGTTCTTACTGCCACACTGGTGCTGCTACAGGTCCAAATGCAGGTTTGCCAACCACAGATAAATGCTGGGGTTGTCATCAACAAATTGAACCTCGCAATGACAACCTGAAATTGGTTGCAAGTTATGGATCTGAAGGGAAACAAATTCCCTGGGTACCTGTTGCCATTCAACCTGATTTTGTTGTTTTTTCACATCAACCACATATCAATGCAGAATTGACCTGTGAAACCTGTCATGGTGATGTTGCCCGTATGACAGTTGCTGAACCACAAAAAGGTCAGAATATGGGTTGGTGCCTCGATTGTCATCAGAAAATGTCCACTCCGGAAGAATTTGTTTTACTTTCGGATTGCGCCACGTGTCATTACTAATCAAGGAGGAAATCAATGACTGAAAAAATCTCTAGGCGCGATTTTCTAAAAATTTCCGGAATTGGTGTAACTGCAGCAACTGTTATAACGGGTTGCGGTCCATCATCCAGATATGTGACCCGGCAGGCTTATGCCAATATGCCCGAATATAACCAGACAGGTGTGAGTACCTATTATGCGACAACCTGTAAGGAATGCCCGGCCGGTTGTGGATTGATTGTGAGAACTCAGGAAGGTCGCGCCATTAAAGTAGAAGGTAATCCAGGGCACCCGGTTAATAAAGGAAAAGTCTGCTCTCGAGGATTAACCTCTGTTCAAGGTGTTTACAATCCTGATCGCATAACCGGTCCACAAAAAAGAGCCCGAAGTAGCCGCACAACAACAGCTATGGAATGGCAAAGTGCCATCAATACCGTAGCAGAAGGATTGAAAAATCCACAAAAAACTGCTTTTCTTCTTGGTTTACAATCCGATCATTTATACGATCTGGTACAGGAGATTTCAGAAAAGGGAGGATTTACCAAACCAGTTCGATATGGCACATTAGGGACTCTTGAAGGCAGATCTACATTATTGAAAGCTACCCAGGAACTTTATAGTTATGATCAAATCCCATTCTTCGATATAGGAAATGCTGATATTGTATTTTCATTTGGTGCTAATTTTTTGGAAACCTGGCTTTCACCATTAGCTTACAGTCGAGGTTTTCGTCAGCTCCGCAAACAGCCGTTTGGAAAACGTGGATATATTGTTTCCTTTGAAGCACGCCAATCTTTATCAAGTGCTAACGCTGATGAATGGATCCCAATTACACCAGGCAGTGAAGGTCAGGTAGCTTTAGCAATTGGAAAAATTGCTGCAACAAAAGCTGGAGTGCCAACCCCTGCCATGTTCGCTGAAGTTAACCTGAATGATGTATCCCAAATTTCAGGTATTAGCATGGAGAAACTACTTCAACTGGGTGAATTATTTGGATCAGAAAACAAGGCAATCGCTTTACCTGGTGGTTCTGCATTGACAACCAAAAATGGTCTGGATGCAGGCAAAGCGATAATGGCATTGAATGTTCTGGTTGAGAATACTTCACAACCTGGTGGCATCTTCCCCACATTTGGAGAAAATCATACATCTGATTTTGCCGCAGTAAATGCGTTGATAGCAAAGATGAATACAGGTGAATTAGATACGCTCTTTATCCATGGCACCAACCCTGTTTTTGAATTACCTGCATCTGCAGGTTTTCAAGCAGCATTGAAAAAAGTAAAAACAGTGATTTCATTCAGTACTTTTGAAGATGAAACGGTTGTTGAGAGCGATTACGTTTTCCCGGATCATGCCGCGTTGGAATCTTTTGGCTATCAGAGAGTTCTACTGGGCAGTGATCGTGAAGCTTATTCTTCGATTCAGCCCGTTGTTGCCCCTATTCATGATACCAAAGCCACTGCTGATGTTCTATTGGCTGCCATTTTATCCATCAGTGGAAAACTGGCTTCTGGAATCCAATACACAGATGAAGTTGATTTCCTACAGAAAACCATAACTCCTCTGATTGAGAAAAAAGGCTTCTACTCTGCTGAAGAGCTTCCCACCTTCTGGAGTAAATGGTTACAGTTTGGTGGTTGGTGGAAAACAACCCCTGAATTAAGTTCTTCGGAGGTAGATATTAATCTGGATCAAGAATTATCATTTTCCACTCCTCAAAGTGCAAAAGAAGGCGAGACATTCCACCTGGTTTCATATGCCACACAAATGGGTGATGGCAGCGGAGCAAATCGTCCCTGGTTGCAGGAGACTCCTGATCCCATGACAACTGTCACCTGGAATTCATGGGTAGAAATTCACCCAAAGACGGCTGAACAACTTGGAATTCATGATGATGATATCGTTGAAGTCAAATCTTCAAACAGTGATTTCTCTGTGGAAGCCATCGTATATCTTTACCCGGCCATTCGCCCGGACACCGTTGCCATTCCATTTGGCCAGGGGCATACCGCTTTAGGTAGATTTGCAGAAGGAAGAGGTTGTAATCCAGCAATTGTTTGGTCAACCGATGTCAATCAGGCTGGCGATCTTGCCTTATCAGACACTACAGTCACACTCAAACCCACAGGAAAACGACGACCATTAGCACGCCAGGAAAGCAAAGAAGGCGTTTATGGTGAACATTAGAGGTAGAGACAAAAAGGAGAACCATTATGACTGAATTACTTGCAAAAGAAGCACAAGATGAAAAATGGGGCATGGTTATCGACCTTGATATTTGTAGTGGTTGCCAGGCATGTGTCACCGCCTGTTCAATGGAAAACAACATTCCTTTTGTAGGCGAAGATGAAATGGCTTACGGTCGTGGAATGCAATGGATGCGAATTCGTAGATACTGGGAAGGTGAATATCCTGAAGTAACTCCTGACCATCAACCAATGTTATGCCAACAATGTGGCAGCGCGCCGTGCGAACCAGTTTGTCCGGTCTTTGCAACACTACATTCAGAAGTCGAAAAAATCAATCTACAGGTTTACAACCGCTGTATTGGTACGCGTTATTGTGCTAACAACTGCCCCTACCATGCCCGCACCTTCAATTGGTTTGATTATGAAATTCCTGCGCCTATGAATTCATATCTGAATCCAGATGTCACCGTGCGCAGACGGGGTGTGATGGAAAAATGCACTTTCTGCGTTCAAAGGATTGTGAAAGGAAGACAGCAAGCTTCTGCAGAAGGCAGAGAGATTGAAGATGGCGATGTAACCCCGGCATGCGCTCAGGCTTGCCCAACCGATGCGATCACTTTCGGAAACCTCAGTGATCCTGAAAGCAGGGTGAGCAAGATGGTGCGAAGTGATCGTGCTTATAAAGAATTAGAAAATCTTGGAACAGAACCCAGGGTAACATATTTGAAGGGAGGGAAATCATATGGCGGCTGATGTAAAACCGTTTATTGGTTCAAAAGCAAGTCCACATCAGGAATCTGAAGCTGATGAATTACGCAAAGAGCACCTGATGCTGGATCCCATGCCACGCGATGAAATGAATCAAATGGTCATGGAAGCCATGACCACCACCACCCGTAACTGGTGGGCTTGGGTGATAGGTTTGGGATTGGCGGTTGCCGTATTATTATTTGGAGTCTGGGGATATATGATTGCTACTGGAATGGGAGTTGCTGGTATTCGCCGCCCAGTTTTCTGGGGCATTTTCATTGTCACCTTCGTCTTCTGGATCGGTATTTCACATGCTGGAACATTTGTATCTGCCATTCTGAGGGTCTTCAAAGCTGAATTTCGACGTCCATTTACCAGAGCAGCAGAGTTGATGACCACCTTTGGTCTGGCAGCTGGTGCTCTCTATCCCTTAATCCACTTGGGCCGTGTATGGGTCTTTTATTGGATGGTTCCATACCCAAATGCACGCTGGCTGTGGCCGAATTTCCGCTCAGCTCTCGTATGGGACTTTCTGGCTATCACGACGTACCTACTGAGCAGTACCATTTATTTATTCTTGCCACTCATTCCAGACATGGCAATGGCCCGTGATCGTTCTACGGGTTGGCGTCATTTCATATATAAACTTCTTGCACTGGGTTGGCGTGGAACAGAAGCAGAATGGTTCCGGTTACGCAAAGCAATTTCCATCTTTGCTTTCGCAATCATCCCGGTAATGTTTTCGGTTCATACCATTGTTTCCTGGGACTTTGCAGTCAGCATGGTATCAGGATGGCAATCCTCCATCTTTGGACCTTACTTCATTATCGGTGCTATTCTATCAGGTGTGTCAGCGGTGGTGACCATTCTTTACATACTACGTTCAACCATGAAACATATGGATTATTTCATCCGTAAGGAACACTTTGATGCACTCGGCAAACTTATTCTGATCTTCTCAATGGCCTGGGCATATTTCTTCTTCAATGAATACATTCTTGCCTGGTATGGAGGTGATGCCGCCTTGAAACAAGTGCTCACCCTACATGCGACCGGTCCATCGGCATGGGTCTGGTATACCATGCTGATCTGCAATGTTGCCATTCCTTGGTTATTCCTGTGGAACAAGAAAGTTCGTCGTACACCCTGGCTGATGTTTATCATCACCATATTGGTGAATGTAGGTATGTATGCCGAACGTTACACCATCATCCCCCTGACATTAGGTCACCAGCGAAGCCCATTTGACTGGGGAATTTATAATCCCACCATCATCGAAGTCAGTATTGCCCTGGGCACCTTATGTTTGTTCATTTTCCTGTATTTGATCGCTTCCAGAATCATTCCTCTGGTACCCATTTGGGAAGTGCAGGAAGGTCAAATGAGCCATACGCTACGAAAAGTCGGAAAAACCGAAATTCCTTCGGTTACGGAATTGGAATAGGAGGAGAAAATGGAAACCAATGTTCGTATGATCCTCTTCAAGGAAGACCAGGTAGACCAGGCTTCTGAAGCCATCGAGACACTTCACCACCATGGAATATCTGATAAAGATATATCTGTGATCTCAGGTGTACCATTTTCTGAAAAAATATTGGGAAGACCGATGTCCTGGACGCGTGTCCCTCAAATTGCAGTTGCAGGTGCGCTTTTTGGTTTCATAATCGCCATGCTGCTGAACTTTCTGGTTCCAAACCTGTATAAATTATCTGTTGGGGGCATGCCGCTTACACCCATACCAACATCGATTGTCGTTACTTTTGAATTAACCATGCTGGGGTTGTTGATCAGCACTTTTTTGGGTGTATTCATTGAAATGCTTTCACCATCATTTGGTCCTAAAGGATATCATCCCAAAATAAGTGATGGATATATCGGCATATTATTCAATTGTCCGACCCATGCAGATGAAGATACTTGCTTTGAATTACAAGATTTAGGGGCAGAAATTGTTGATGTCTCGGAGGTAAAACAACCATGATAAAAAAATTAATTCTCGTAATGGGTGCTTTGGTCACCCCTCTGATCATCGGTTTATTGTTTACATACGATGTCATCAAAATCGACTGGGTTAGTTTAATGGAAATTCAGGCCAGTTATAGACCAATGGAAGATCCCTTGCCGCTTCCAGCCCGCTCAGTTCCGATTCAAGGCGCAGCCTATATCCCTGAACTGGGTGTACCCGTCAATCCTGTGCCACCTGAATCTAATTCACTTACCAAAGGAAAACGTCATTATGATAATAGTTGCGCATTATGCCATGGCAATACTGGAGAAGGCAATGGCGGCTTCAGCGCATTTTTGAGAAAATTTCCCCCTGTCAGTCTGGTGGATGAAGATCGAACCGCCTTGAGTGACGGTGCAATTTTTGTCACTATAACTGAAGGAGTACCAGGGAAGATGCCTCACCTGCGGGAGAATCTGCCAATTGCGGAAATGCGTTGGGATGTTGTCAATTACGTCCGGTTACTGCAGCAACAAGCGAACAAATAATCAATTATTATTTAGATTTTCAATAAAAGATCCTCGTATGAGGGTCTTTTATTGAATGATCTTGTAACAATCTATAAGGTTGTGGAGGGTATTCGGAATTATTGCTTTTATGGAATATAATTTATGGTCATTGGTAATAAAAGAAAAAATTAGTAAGTAATCATCAATAATAAGGTTAGAAATTTTTATGGTTAGTACAACAATTTACTTAATCCGCCACGGAGAAACCGATTGGAATTTAGAGCACAGATATCAGGGACAAAAAAACATCCCTTTGAATGCTACCGGACTTAAACAAGCCCATTCAATGGCTCAATCTCTTAATGGAAAAGCTTTTTCCGCATTGTACAGCAGTGATCTTATTCGTGCCGTTCAAACAGCTCAGGAAATCTCAAAGAAAGTGAATTTACCAATCACAACCAATTCAGCTTTACGAGAAATCAATCAAGGTGATTGGGAAGGGTTATACATTAACGATGTTTTGGCATCTATGGGAGACAGAGTCCGGGCAGTATATAACAATCCTTATTCTGAACGCAGACCTGGGGGTGAAAGCATCGGCGAATTGGCAGAACGCATGTATGCTTATCTGGATCAATTGGTTGAAAAACATAATCAGGAGGCGATTATTGTGGTCTCGCATGGTCTGGCAATCGCAACCGTATTGTGTAAAGTCCGGAATATGCCATTGGAAGCAGCCATAAAAAATATCCCCGAGAATACAGGGGTCGAAGTTATTGAGTGGACGAAAAATTAACTATCTGAGGTAATAATTAAGCCTTAAAATGGAAAACCATCTCATTCAAACTGAGATGGTTTTTTTGTGCCTGAAAATTAGATAATATTCAATTTTTTGAAAAAATCCAAATTTTCCCCGTAAACCTCATTATGTAGGAAAATTTATCCTTCATTTTTTTTGAAAATATCTAGACTGTGATGAGTAGCACCAACCATATCTGGCCGTTCACATATCGAAAAATGATACTTAAGATAAATTGAAAAGATCTCATCATCCATAGTGTTTACTGACTCGCGCATATAATTTGTTGCAAGATCAGTTGCAACATAATGAAGACGAGTAGCATTGAAATTCTCCATCAATTCATCTATATCTTCTTTACGGGCTAAGTCAAAAATATCGGAAGGATTGGAATGTGTCTTAAATGTCTCAGGATCTAGTAGTCCTCTTTCAATAAGATTACTGACATTTCCACCTTTAAATCCATAACAAATGATAGAAGCGTCGCTTATACAATATGACACAAACAATATACCACCTGTCTTGGTTACTCTCAGTGCTTCTGAAAGCGCTTGGATTTTGTCTTCTGTTGTAAAAAGATGATACATCGGACCAAGAAGAAGTGAAATATCATAGCGATTGCTGTCGATGAATGAAAGATCCGTCGCGTTTCCCTGATGAATCGTTATGGATTCATCTTCGGATATTTTGCTTTTGAAAATGTCTATATTATGTTGTATTAGTTCAACAGCATCAACTTCAAAACCAAGTCGTCCAATTGCATGGGAATATATACCTGTTCCAGCACCAATTTCCAGAACTCGTTTTCCGGGGAGAAGATATTTTTGAATATACCGCATGGTCGTCAGAAATTCCACCTGGCCATGTTTAGGCAAAAGGCGACCATCTTCATCGTAATTTTTATAATAATGATTCATATTTTCAAAAACATCCATTTACATACCTCATTCTAAAGAAGTTCATCATTATTATTCAATTAATCTACTAATTTGACAACAAAAAAGAACCAACCATTGTATTAATGACCGGTTCTTGATTTGGCGGAGAGGAAGGGATTCGAACCCTTGATACCTTTCGGTATACGCGCTTTCCAGGCGCGCGCGTTAGGCCAGACTACGCTACCTCTCCAGGCAATCCCTTAGGACGCGTCGAAAATTTTACCATTAACGAGCTTGATAGGGAAGGATAAGAAAATTAATCAGAATGAGGTAGATCCTCAAATCCCTAACCGTACAATTTCCAATTTTTCCTATTGCAATATCCCCTCAAGTAAATTATAATATCGCCACGCGGGCGGTTAGCTCAGTTGGTTAGAGCGTCGCGTTGACATCGCGGAGGCCGTAGGTTCGAGCCCTATACCGCCCACTACAAACCACCTGTGAGCTGAAACCTGAAGCAAAAAAATAAGGCGACCGGCGCAACCGTTATCAGCATAGACAAGATGCTCATTTTTTGAGTAATCTGGGTGGAACCGCGAGAAGTTCTCTTGCCCCAGTGGCAAGAGTTTTTTGTTTAAATACTGAATTAAGAGAAAGAGGTGAAAAATGGCCAAAAAAGTTGATGTAAATTATGAAGCTTCACATTTATTCAAAGTGAGACACTCAACTGCACACGTCATGGCACAGGCTGTTCTGGAAAAATTCCCGGATGCTAAATATGCCATTGGACCTGCAATTGATGATGGCTTTTATTATGATTTTGATCTTCCACGACCACTAACCCCAGAGGACCTGGAAGAGGTTGAAAAACGTATGAAACATATCATTAAAGGGAATCATAGATTTGAAAAGCAAGTGTTGAGCGCGGAAGAAGCGTTGAATATTTTTAATGATCAACCTTATAAAGTCGAGTTAATAAAAGGACTTGAAGAAGGTGGAACTGATGAACATGGTGATCCGTTAGAGGAAAAACCAGATATTTCCATCTATAAACATGATAAATTTGTAGATTTATGCCGTGGTCCGCACGTAGAGAGTACTAATGAGATCAATCCCAAAGCCATTAAACTCTTGTCCGTTGCTGGGGCATATTGGCGTGGAGATGAAAAACGCCCCATGCTGCAAAGAATTTATGGTACCGCGTTTGAGAATCCAGAAGATTTAAAGGATTATTTATGGAGAATCGAAGAAGCCAAGAAGCGTGACCATCGTAAAGTAGGTAAAGAATTGGATTTATTCTCCATCAATCAGGAAGTTGGCCCTGGCTTGATCCTTTGGCATCCCAACGGAGGACTTATTCGTCATCTGGTTGAAGATTATTGTAAACAGGAACACTTGGCGAATGGCTATGATATTGTTTATTCTCCTCACATCGGAAGAGCACATCTTTGGGAAACCTCAGGACATTTGGGTTTCTACAAAGAAAATATGTTTTCATCTATGGAAATTGAAGAGGATGATTATTATGCCAAACCAATGAACTGCCCATTCCACATTATGATTTACAAAAACAAATTACATTCCTATCGGGATTTCCCAATGCGAATGGCTGAATGGGGAACAGTTTACCGTTATGAACGCTCCGGTGTTTTACATGGATTGTTACGTGTGCGAGGATTCACCCAGGATGATGCTCACATTTTCTGCCGTGAAGATCAAATGCCAGAAGAGATTGACAAAACACTGAATTTTTGTTTGCACATACTGCGTCATTTTGGAATGAATGAATTTCACGCCTATTTGTCAACCCGTAATCCTGAGAAATCAGTCGGAGAAGAGCTGGAATGGTTAAGAGCACAAGAAGCTCTTAAAGAAGCGCTTGACCGAGCAAACCTGAGCTATGATATTGACGAAGGTGGCGCTGCATTTTATGGACCGAAGATAGATCTAAAAATGATTGATGCTTTGGGACGTGAATGGCAACTGAGCACCATCCAATTCGATTTCAATTTGCCTGAACGATTTGATATGACCTATATCGGGGAGGATGGCCAGCAACACCGCCCTCTCATGATCCATCGGGCATTATTGGGTTCAGTCGAGCGCTTTATGGGTGTCTTAATTGAGCATTATGGTGGTGCGTTCCCGGTTTGGTTGATGCCTGTCCAGGCTTCAATCATACCAATTGCTGACCGCCACATTGATTTTGCTCATGAAGTAGCCCAGCAATTAAAATCCACTGGTATACGTGTGGAAGTGGATGATAGCAATGAACGTATGAATGCTAAAATTCGAAATGCTCAACTTCAAAAAATACCCTACATGTTGGTGATTGGTGATAAAGAAGTTGAAGCTGGTCAGGTAGCCTTACGAATGCGCAATGGAGAAAATCCCGGTGCAATGACAGTGGATGATTTCATTCAATTTACCCAAAAACAGATAAAAGAATTAGCATAATGCTAATTCAAACAGAGGGCTTCTTGATTCGAAACCCTCTGTTTTTTCATGGAATTAGAAGTGGAAATCTCAAATCAAGCGTGTTTTATTGACGATCATATTTAAGATATGGTATATTATACAAGTTCATTTTCTTAAAGGAATCATTAATTTGTTCAACTTTTGAAAGGAGTAAGACCATTAGTACATCAAATTTTCGGGTAAATGAAGAAATCAAAGGAAAAGAAGTTCGCTTGATTGGAGCTGGAGGAGAAAACGTAGGATTAATAACTGTACAAAAAGCACTGGAAATGGCTCGCGAGGCTGAATTAGATCTCGTTGAAGTCGCTCCAGGAGCCAATCCCCCAGTCTGTCGTATCATGAATTACGGAAAATTCCTGTACGAAAGAACTAAGAAAGAACGAGAAGCTAGAAAAGCGCAAACAAAAATAGAAACAAAAGAAATTCGATTGCGTCCAAAAACGAATGAACACCATCGCGGTTTTAAAACCCGGGATGCAAGACGGTGGCTCGAAGAGGGAATGAAAGTCAAAGTTACGGTTCGTTTCCGTGGTCGCGAAATCACATACCCTGAAATCGCATTGGAAGACCTCAAGGAAATCGCTGAGGAATTATCAGATGTTGCTACGGTAGAACAGAAACCAGACCTTGAAGGGCGAAATATGTTTATGTTATTATCACCAACTAAAGGTGTGGGGAAGAAAGCAAAACCTGCCAACCCAAAACCAGTAAAAAGTAAAATAAAAGTCATTCAAACTGATGAAGTAACAGAGGACATGGAAGAATCGGAAGATTAATTTCCAGAAACTTATCAAAGTTTTCACCTGTCCAAATCATTAAACCTATAGTATAATTTGCGGTCGCGTGTCGTAAACGACCGCAAATTTTATGAATTTTTTTAGAAGAGGAGATTAAAAGTGCCTCGTAAAGCAAGAACTGGCAAATTCAAGATGAAGACCCATAAAGCAACATCAAAACGATTTCGCTTAACCGGGTCGGGCATGTTGGTTCGTACCAAAGGTGGCAAAAGCCATTTGCGCCGTCGCACCTCGGATCGCACCAAACGCTTGTTATCTGAAATGATTGAAGTAAAAGGTACCAAGATTGCCCAACGTATTCGTCGCCTTGCCCCTTATCTCTAGGGATAGGCTGTTCGTATTCATGATTAGTGCAACTGTTGGGTGTTAAACTGGT
>PHBX01000027.1:0-45459 GCA_002842045.1 Chloroflexi bacterium HGW-Chloroflexi-3
TAGCAGCTGTTTAGGCTACTAATTTTTTTGTTTTTCTAAATATCCAATTATTTTGGTCAATAAGCGTTGGTTTCTTCTTCTTTTTGGACAGCCTCTGGGGGTAGGATCACACAGAATTATCCATGAGCTGTAGCCCCTTGACAAAAATCTCGGGGTGCTTCGCAAACACCCCCCCACTGCCAGCGGATATGATCCACGCAAAGCGTCATATCAGGTCATTAATCGAGAGTGGGGTGTCCTGCAGGGGTAAATTCGCGATCGCACAAGGTCCCCTGGTGTATTTTCTGGAAGGTTACGATAATCCGGATGTGGATATTTTTCAGGTGCCGGTAAACCCACACAGCCTGTCTGCAGAATATGACCCCCAATTGTTGCGTGGAGTCACCAAGATCGTCGGGCAAACGCAGGATGGAAAATCCTTGACCTTCATAAGGGTCTTTCACCCGCTAGCCAGCACCCATGCTGGGCGCACCAAAAAGAGGGTGGCAAATTTGCCACCCTCTTTTTGTTTAAGATTGAGCGTTAATTATTTTCCCAAACCAATATTGGTGCCAACGGAGAGTTCCACCCCCAGATCAACGTCAGCCGAAACATCCGGAAGATCGGTGGTTACCGATACACTGGCATCAGACCTGGCCTGCCCCTGGGACTGGGTGGACAAGTTGCCAATAGTCGAGAGCGCCTGATGCAAGAACGTTTCCACGCCTGCTGACAAACCCACATCAGCGTCTGTTTGCACACCAACCTCAGCCGATGCTGTGTCTCTACCGGCGAAACCGGTGGTAGCCTCGGCGCCCAGGAAGACCTCAGCCCCAACATCAGCAACAGCCTTGACGCGTTGCCCGATCTCACTCACTGCCTGGTGAATGGCGGCCTGGTGAGCAGGCTCACCCATCTCCAGTGCTGCACCCAGGCTAAGTCCCAGGGCAACAAGAATAGTCAGAATTGATTTAATAGTGATCATGATTAAACCTCCTTTTAGGTTTGACTGTTTCTGTTTGAACAGTCTCACCTTTAAGAACGAATAACGGGGTGATTATGTTATGCATTTGCTCTGATTTACGGGCTGATCCACGTAGGAATGAGAGTGGGTATGGGGATCGGCAAATCAGTTGGAATTATCAGCGTCGGGGTTTGGATGGGTGTGGGCGGCGGAAGCGTTCTGTCAATAGAGGGGTCGATGGTGGAGATTGCCTGAACGTCTGTAGAGCTTGTTGTGGGAGTGAGACTCGGGATAGTCCATTGAGGTTCTTCGCGGTTAAACAAGATATCCAGTTCAGCCACATTCAATCCGGCCTGTTGAAGCGCCTGCCAGTGACCCGCCAGCGCTGCTTCAACCAGTAGCTGGTCTTCCTCAGCCTTATAAATCGCCAGGCTCCCTAAGGCCAGACGTAACTCAGCCACCACAAAGGCCTGGTTCTGCCCATCACTTGTTGCACGGATGAGTTCGTCTACCCGCCGTTGTACTAAAGCCAAATCAGCTTCGAGAGGATCTGGGTGGACAAAACGCCAAACCTGCTCACTGGCGCGCTTCCAACCATACAGCGCATCGCCCGGTTGGGCGAACTGGGCAAAGGCGGTGCCGACCGAAAGAAAAGCGATAAAAACCACTAGTAACCCTAAAGCAAGGCGGGTGTGTAGGGGCAGGGGGATTTTCCAAAAAATCGCAGGCTTACGGCGCGGGTGGGCGCGCATCTGGGCTGTCAGGTGAACGCGCATGCGCGCCCGCGCTCCATTTGGCAATGGCGCGGCGTAGCTTTGTTTCACCTGGCTGGCTGCCTCCAACAATGGTTTCAGATCGGTCGCGTATTGCGGGAATCGAGAAAGACAATCTTCTATTCGAAGATCGACACCTGTCCTGCGGATCTCCGACGTCTCCTGTCCGCTTGCCAGCATCTGTAAACACTCGTCCAGCACAATGTCAAAATCAGTCATTTTACAACTCCAGAATCTTTCCTAAAGCCTGAAGAGCGCGCATCTGCAGAGCGCGAATGGCACCCGGATGCTTACCCATCAGCCTGGCTGTCTCTTGGGTATTCAAACCACCAATGAATTTAAGGCGTACTACCTGCTGTTGCTCCTCGGTCAAATGGCCGATCGCCTGACGGATACGTTGGTTTTCGAGCGTCTCGTGGGTTATCTCATCCATACTTATTGCCTCAGGTGTATAGGCAGCCTCAATCTCCTCAAACGAAGCAGTATCTTTTTGCAAGCGATAATGGTCAATCACAGAATTATGGGCAATGCGGAACAACCAGGCTCGGAAGGGGATGCCGCGCTGTTGATAACGGTCCAGGTGCTGCCAGACATTGAGAAAAACTTGCGAGGTCAGATCTTCTGCGGTTTGATCATCACCCAAACGTGAACGCGTGTAGCGGTAAATTCGTTCCACGTAGAGTTCGTACAGGCCAGCGAAGGCTTCCGCATCTCCTGCTATCGCCTGCCTGACCAGTTTTTGCTCATGCTGGTCCTCGATGGGTTGTTCAAGAGACTGTATTTTCATTGACGACTTTACCCATTATAACGAAATATTGTTGTATAGTGTTACGTGCGAAGCAATGTGATTTTCACCCGACCAGCTTGCACCTGTTGCAGCTCATCTCAGGTGGCATCGACCAACTCATGTTCTTTCTCCTCTCTACGTGGGATTGTTCTCTGTTCTCTTCCTTCATCTGGAAAAACGGGGGCACAAATTTGTACGCTATCCAGGAAATCAATGCTTACCTAGTAGGATGGATAGCATGTGTCGGGCAACACACCACTTCGAGTTCTGGTGCGCCGGTTGTCCTGTGGGCATATATAATTGATCCATACCAGAATACCACCAAGCCAAAGTATATGGCGGTTGTATCTATTTCACCGTGGTGCCCTTTCATCGAAACCCTATTCTGACAGGGGATTGCAGCCGTGTCTTGCAGCGTCAAGTCTGGATCGATACAGAAAGCGGTTTCCCTAGCTTATATACATTAAAGATTGGAAGACTTTACTCGTATTAAGGTGGGAGTATAAACCACTTAATGCGGTGGGTTCAAAAGCGAGTCCACTGTTTGCTACCCATCCATGCCATGCTTCGTGAATGCCAGTCGTTAGATTAACATTCTCACAGATTTATGCTTATCTGTGCTCTGTCCAGTGTTGCGAGTGGGAGTGGTTAGCCACCCGCTCTACTCGATTATCTGGAAATCGAACTTCCCATGTCAGATAGATGGACACTCCTCCTAAATGTGATTCAATTTGCGCTTCTAGCTGAGGTGTTATACTTTCATTCGCTGCAGTCAATGGGCAGAACCCCTGATGAGATAACTTACTTCGATTGTTCAAACTTGACTGGCATGGTACATTGTGGACATCGTGTGGCGCGTTGGTCTATCTGAGTATAGCAATAGGGACAGGGTTGTGTGACAGAATTTTGATTCTTTTTGGCGCGCAGTTTTTTGAAGGGTTTAACAAGTAGAAAGAGGGCGAGGGTGATGATCCCAAAGTCAACAATAGAAGTGATAAAGAGACCATAATTGATGGTCGGCGCGCCTGCATCCTGTGCAGATTTGAGGGTGGGATAGGCATGACTTGACAGGTTGATAAACAGATTGGAAAAATTTACCTCTCCCAGCAATAAGCCAATTGGAGGCATGAGGATATCATTAACTAGCGATGTGGTGATCTTTCCAAATGCTGCTCCGAGGATGACGCCAATGGCAAGATCAATGATGCTTCCCTGAGCGGTGAATTCCTTGAGTTCTTTGAAGAATTGTTGTGCTCGCATCTTCATCTCATTGCTCACAATTGATGATCGTCTCTGACAAGTCGCCGCCGCTGTAACAAGTATCTATTCCATCTCCGCCGTCAATGTAGTTGATACCTTCGCCTGCAAGGATGACATCATCCCCACCTTCACCCATGACAGCATCTGCACCACCACCCGTGACGATACAGTCATCACCGTCGCCTGCCATTACCATATCGTTGCCAGGAGCGCCAATGATCAGGTCATTACCTGGTGTGCCGAGATAGGCCCCAGCAGTTTCATCGAGTTTGGTTACAAGGTTGGTGATTTGCATGTAGGAACACTCTTGAGGAATGAGTGAGCTGGCTTCGAGTGGTATGTCGCTTTCCATGAGACCGCTGAGAGCAATGTTATTGGATGAAGCAAACCCACCCATGGTGAAGGCGAGTGTTATAGTCGCCTTCAAGCCAATGCCAATAAGGAATAGTTTGAGTTTCTTATTCATGAGTATCTTCCTGTGAAGTGTGGCGGTATAATGAGTCTGCGGTGCGGACAAACAGGATCGTTTCACTTCCTCCACGATATTCGAGAAGAGGCATATTGAGTTGATGGGAGATTTCCAGCAAGTTATCAAGGTGTAAAATCTCGATCACTTGATCGCTTTGGACATTCGGCAGGCTCTGCACGAGAAACGAAATGGATTCGGCGCGGGCTTCGACAACATCCTCTTTCTTGATGAAGCGCGGCAGGATGAGGGTTCGGACTACAATCATCATCAGACCGAGCGCAGCAAGGGCAAGCGCGAGGGTGCGGAGCAAAGATACAGGTAGAGTCAGCCCAAGGAGGCTAAAAAGATTTTCGACTTGGGACGAAGAGGTGACGTATCCTGCCTGTTGCAATGAGTCCACCATCCCTTTTTCCAGGTAAAGTTCGTTATCGGTCATTGTAAAATACATTTGCGGACTGTAGGTATCATCAAACGATTGATCTGCAAGCATACCTTGCGCGTGAATATCCATTTGAATGACGAGGGCATAGCGCGGACGCCTGGCACCTGTCTGTTCGACAATGCTCGCAAGCATGTCGCGTGCCGCACAAATATCGAGCGGTGTTGAGGTTTCAAAGGCAGTTGAGGCAAACAATCCTTCTTGTTTGAGGATCGTGCGGGTCCAACCGATGTCATCTTTCAGGAAAGCGCGCAGGGTGTATGTGCCATTGACCTGTTTGATGGGCAAGGTTGACATCAGGTTGTATTGAAAGCCAATTTGTAAATTGCATGTGACGGCATTGAAGATGGGTGCCCCTGTTTCGACACGCGGCTGGTCGTAAATGCCTTCAGGGGCAGGCGCAGAGTAGGAGAAAATGCCAACATGTTGAAAAGCTTGCTTGTTGACCGCATCCACTGTGGTGGGCCTGGTAAATGACAATAAGGCAAGAGAAACGCCTGCAAGAATGAAAATAGTCTCAAGTGTTTGTAACGCGGCAGGCAAACGGTGAACCGTTTGAGGTTGTTTTGTTTCGCGATTTTTTTTGGGGAACCAATCAACCAGTAACATTAGAATAACTCCAATCAATATCAACAAACCCCACGGGGTTTGTAAAAACTCTACAATTTTTCCAACACCACTGAAGTACAACCATTCCTTGCCTATAATTTCATCCTGTGTGGGGGAGTAATCGTCCAGCCAGGTGTTATTGTCGCCTTTGAAGGTGAAGTGTGTACCGTCATCATTTACAAGCCGATGAATGACCAATCCTATGTCAGGATGTCGATACGCGGCGATGTCGTTGATGAGGTATGTTTGTCTCTCACGCAAGAGGACGAGATCGCCTTGATGATAGGCAGGCTCCATGCTGGAACCACGAATGATGATGTAGGAAACCTTTCCACCGATCTGGCGTGGGGCAAAGGTGACCCAGAAAGATATGAAAGCGATAATGGCAAAAATAAGCCAGAATAATTTTTGAGATCTAAATTTCATTTTTCAAAACCCTTTAGCGTCCCGCAGGTTCATTGGTAAAACACGATTGAGAAAATCGAACCTGCGGGACAGTTCAGTTACTTCATACTTTACTGTGCAGCAACGATACGCAGGTTGTCAACGGTCATAACTTCGGTAGCGGTGACATTGCAAGACCAGGCATTTCCGTCAAGAGATGAGCAGACAAACCAGGAGCCGCCATCCACCAGCTGAGCGCGGACGGTCTGTGGGGCAGACACGCCGTTATCAGGTGAGAGATCAAAACTCACGGCGGTCACGAGCGTGGGGTCGCTGTCGCTCAGTGTGTAGTGCACGTTCGAAACAGTGTATCCAGTAATGGGAGACTGACCGTCACCTGAAGAGGTCTCAGGCACAGAGTTGGATGCAGCGAAGGCATTGCCTGCAAAGATCAATGCAGTTGCCATCGCAACGATGGCGAAGATACGAACTATCGAGAATGATTTATTAATTTTCATTTTATTTTTCCTTTTTTGGTTGGTTTGATGTTTTCAAAATCAGTGTTAAAAACGCTTCCACGGCATGCGGGTCAAAATGTTTGCCAGACTGTTCTCTCAGATGGGCAATCACTTTTTCTTTTTTCCAGGCGGGGCGATAGGGGCGGTCCGAAGTGAGCGCGTCCCACACGTCCACAACGGAGAAGAGCCTTGCCGCGAAAGGTATTTCATCCGCTTTGAGTCCTAGTGGATAGCCTGTGCCATCCCATTTTTCATGATGGCTGAATGGAATGTCCAACACGGGGCGAAGATAAGCGATGGACTCAAGCATGTCTCGCGCGAAGATGGGATGCTGGCGCATGACAGCCCATTCTTCATCCGTTAGCGGACCAGGCTTTTGCAGGATGGAATCGGGAATGCCGATTTTACCGATGTCGTGAAGCAGGGCGCCGCGGCGGATGTGTTTGAGCGCCTCAACCTCCACTTCAAATTGCCGCGCCAATTGGACGGTTAGGGCTACAACGCGCTGACTGTGGCCTTCGGTCTCTTTGTCGCGCAAGTCCAGTGCCAGCGTCCAGCCTTTGAGTGTGGCGTCGTAGGCTTCCTCCAAATCCTGATAGGCTTGGGCGAGTCTGGCGCGCTCTTCATTGAGCCGATGATACCTATTCAGTTGCGTTATTCCGCGGATGCGGGCGCGCAGTTCGGATGTATCGAAAGGTTTGGAAATGAAATCATCTGCACCCGCTTCGAGTCCGCGCAATAAAGATTGGCGGTCGTCGAGAGCGGTGAGCAAGAGAATCGGGACTTCCGAATTCTGGATGCCGTTTCGGATGCGCTGACAAACTTCAAAGCCCGTCATGCCAGGCATCATTACATCGAGCAGGATGAGGTCGGGTTGCAGGGTTTCGGCTTTTTTTAAACCCTGTTTGCCGTTTGCGGCGAATTCAAGAGCATAACCTTCTTCGCTCAAAGCCAGGTCAAGCATGGCACGGCTGGAAGCTTCGTCGTCTATGATGAGAACTTGGTTAGTCAATATTTTCTCCTTATCAAAAATAGTATAGGCACTACCTTGTGAGCAGTGCCTATACTATAACGGTGGACGAATGAATAAACGATATGGGGATTCCCGTATTGGGAACAAAGTAATCCCTGATTGCCAGTGAATTTAAGTCTCCCTATCCACCAATCCAAACTTGACCGCCGCGCGTACCAAACCCGCCAAGTTGCGTGCGTTCAATTTTGCCATCAGGTTGGAGCGATGCTTTTCGACGGTCTTTTCAGTGATAAAAAGCATTACAGCGATCTCATTGCTGGTATGTTCTTCCGCGATCAATTTCAGAATTTCTTTTTCACGCGGCGAAAGATTCCCCGATGAGTCGTCGGGATTCATGCGCGGGTTGATGGCACTTTCGATCACGATGGACGAAACGATACCGCTTAGGTACGTCTCATCGCGCGCCGCAGCGCGCACCGACAGGATTAATTCATCGCTGACCGATGACTTCAATACATAACCCTTCACGCCGCTCTTTAACGCTTGATGCACCAGCCCTGCATCTAAATACATCGAAAGCAAAACGACGCGCGGCGAAAGTTTGAACTCCCTCATTCGCTCAGCGGCTTGAATGCCGTTCAAACGCGGCATCATAATATCCATTACGATCACATCGGGTTTCAGTTTTTCAGCGAGATCAAGCGCTTCCTGCCCGTTGCCCGCCTCGCCTAAAATAATGATATCCCCTTCCATTTCAAGCAAGGCGCGAATGCCTTCCCGTACCATCAAATGATCTTCAGCAATGACAACGCGGATCATAGCGACCTCTCTTTGATCGGCAAACGCGCGGTCAGGATCGTCCCATTTCCCAGCGTGGATTGCAGGATGAGTTCCCCGCCGATCAAGGCAAGACGTTCCTTCATGCCGAGGATGCCAATACCATCGGATTCAACCCGCCGCATTCCCTGACCGTTGTCCTGCACCGTCAAATTAAGCGCCCCCTCATCTGATGCAAGCTCTACCCACACCTCTGTCGCCTGCGCATGTTTGGTGATATTGGTCAATGCCTCCTGCAAAACGCGATAGAGAACTATGGAATGCAAATCGGAAACACCATCAAGAGCCTTGTCAATTTGCACATTGATGGGAATGTTCATCCGCTGACTGAATTCGTCACAATAGTTTGTTAATGCTTGATTTATACCCAAGGCATCCAGCATGGGAGGACGCAAACCTTGCGCCAGTGAACGGACTTTGCTAATAGCCTCGTTTGTATCGGTGATCAATCCTCCAAGTTGATCGTGCAAAACTTGATTGGCAGGATCGATACTTTTCTGCGTCTTGCGCAAGTTCAAAATGAGCGCCGTGAGTGTTTGCCCAAGATCGTCGTGCAATTCCCGTGAAATGCGCTGGCGTTCCTGCTCTTGCGCAGTGACCACATGCTCCGCCATTTCACGCAGGCTTTCGCGTTGCTGTAGCAGGGTGCGATAACGGTTTAGCCGCACTATGGTGCGGACACGCGTTCGCAGTTCCTGTCCATCCACGGGCTTAGTGAGAAAATCATCCGCGCCAGATTCGAGTCCGCGCAGAAGTGAGGCACGGTCATCCAGGGCAGTGAGAATGATGATCGGGACTTCACCAAGCCGATGGTCCGAACGGAGACGGCGGCAGACTTCGAATCCATCCATGCCAGGCATCATTACATCCAGCAAGACTAAGTCGGGAGTCAGGGCATCCGCTTTCGCTAGTGCTTCTTTTCCATTTTGAGCAGTTTCAACACAATATTCCTCTCCATCCAGGAGAGATTGAATGGTGGCAAGACCGATTGGTTCATCATCTACAACAAGGATAATTGGATTCATAACCTTCCTTCCTTTTTAAATATGTTTTGCGATCGCTTCTGCCAATTCTTTCAGGATGATGGGTTTACTCAGGTAGTCGTTCATGCCTGCCGCTAAACAGCGCTCGCGATCTCCAGGCATAGCGAGGGCTGTTATGGCAAGAATTGGGATGTGTTTCAGATCTGGCTCATTGCGGATTCGACGCGTGGCTTCGAACCCGTCCATGCCAGGCATTTGGATATCCATCAGAATGAGATTGGGGTGATGGATTTGCGCGAGTTTTATGCCTTCTTCGCCGTGCCGCGCTACAAAAACCTTGTATCCCAGCGTTTCAAGATATTCGATGGTGACAAAAATAACCGCCTCGGTATCTTCAACCAGCAAAATCGTTCCAGAGCGATTTGAAAGGATTTGTTCCATTGTTGTCCATTGGTGTGGCTGTGTAATATTCGTGATTTTTGATTCATCCCAAGGAAGAGTGATCGTAAATCGGCTGCCTTTGCGCGGCTGGCTTTTCACGCTAACACTGCCGCCATGCAAACGCACCATTTGCGCAACAAGCGCTAGACCCAGCCCCGTGCCAGAATATTCACGCGAGAGGCTCGCATCCAATTGAACAAAAGGCTTGAACAGGTGTGGTAACTCCTCCTTCGCGATGCCAATTCCTGAATCCCAAACCGCAATATGGATTTGTTTGTTATCGGGATAAGCGGAAACATCCAACCCAACATTTCCGTCTCGCGACGTGAACTTGACCGCGTTCGTGAGCAGATTGACCAGGACCTGTTTGATTCGGCGTTCATCCACATGTATTGATTGGACGCGTTCATCCATTTTGAAAGTGACATTTAATTGTTTTTTATGCGCTAATTCCTTGACCATTCGCAGGCTGGCCTGGCAAAGCGGCTCGAGCAAAACATCCTGAAATTCAAGATCCATACGACCCGCCTCAATCTTGGAGAGATCCAAAATATCGGTAATCAGGGTCAGCAAGTGGGTTCCGCTTTCACGGATGATCTGTACATACTTGAGTTGCTTTGCATTTAAGGTTCCGCCAATTTGATTTTGAAGGCTTTCTGCAATCCCAAGAATGGCGTTGAGCGGCGTTCGTAATTCATGACTCATATTCGCCAGAAATTCATCCTTCAATTTCAAGGCGCGTTCCATCTCTGCATTGGCAAGGCGCAAAGCGAGTTCGGCTTGTTTGTGGGTTGTGATGTCGCGGCTGGTGCTCAGGATCAGTTGTTTGTTATTATCGAAAATGGGGTAAGAATGCAATTCCAACGTGTGAGTTGCGCCATCAGGGCTGGGAAAATCCAATTCAATAGGCGCTGGATTCCCCCCAGATAGAACACCAGCGATATAATCAGCCGCCTTTTGCAGATCATGATCGTCAAAAATCCCCAAGTCTCGAATGTTACGCCCCTGCGCCACCTCACGCGCAAGGCCATGCTGTTGTTCAAACACATGATTGACATCTATCATAACTCCATCTACGTCTGCAACCGAGATCGGGTCGGGAGACGCTTCAAACAATAGACGGGCATAGGTTTCACTGTCGCGCAGGGCTTGTTCCGCGAGTTTGCGTTCACTGACATCAAAGGTAGTGGTGCGCGTTCGCAAAAAGTTCCCCTGTTTGTCTGTAACCGCGCTCGCGCTCAGGCTTACTGAAAAGATCTGCCCATTCTTGCGAACGAAGTCCATTTCTTGGTCATAGGCGCTGCCATCCATTTTTAAGGAAGGAAAATATGTATCGAAAATTTTCCTGCTCTCCCTTGTGAGCAAGTCCTTAATATCACTGCCAATCAATTCCTCACGCTCGTGTCCAAGCCAGCTTAGTAGGGTGTCATTAACGTTTACAAACTGTCCTTCAGCGTTGAGCGAATGATAGCCGCAAGGAGCATTATTATATAGGTCCTCGATTTCCGCCGCCCTGGATTGCAGTTCCTGGTATGCCTGCTCCAACTCGCGTGTGCGTTCCTCCACACGTTTTTCGAGGTCATGCGTATGACGTCTCATTTCCTCGTTCAATTTCTCCTGCGACAGACGAAGCAATTCTTCCGCCTCCTTGCGTTTGCGGATATCAATAAACGCGGCCCGCGTCCCAATCACTTCGCCTGCATCGTTCTGAACGGGGACTGCTTCGATCAAACAAGGAATATTCTCGCCGTCAATGGTGACCAATTCTCGCTCATCTGAAAAATTCCCTTTCAAGGCGCGCTTATAGCCGTTCTCGCGCAGTTTACATTTCGATTCGTGAGAATAAAAGTCTGCAAGCGGCTTGCCAATAACTTGTGAATAGTCATACCCGAGACTCGTTAGAAAGAAGCGGTTGCAATCTGCAACGATGGGCATTCCGCCCGTCATTTCCGTGGTGACATACATTACAGGCGCATTTTCAAACAAGTCGCGATAACGCTGCTCCGCTTTTTGATACCTTTCTTCGGCTTCCTTGAAGTCTGTAATATCTTCTGCAATCCCAGATACACGATATGCTCGTCCATATTCATCCAGAACGGGAAAACCTCGGTCGCGAATCCAACGGATTGAACCATCGAGGCGGATTATGCGATACTCTTCGTCCGTTGTAACCCCCTTCGATTGCTTTTCGAGTGACGCAAATACGCGAGGACGATCTTCTGCATGAATAGCTTCTACAAACGATTGCATGTTTTCGTACAGGCTTTGAGTTGTACGTCCCCAAATCTGCTCATATGCAGGACTGATATAGATCAACGTGCCAGTTTTCAAATCGGTGAGGTAGAAAACTTCATGGATGTTCTCTGCCATCTGCCTGAATTTCATTTCATTAGCTTGCAGGGATTCTTCCGCCCTCCTGCTTTTGGTAACATCACGCAGAACACTATAGGTCGCATGGAATTTTCCATCGAGAATACGGGCAGATGCAGTTCCCTCCACAAGGATTTGCTGCTGGTTCTTGCCAACCAGTACAGTTTGTATAAGGGGGATTTGTTCCCCATTTTGGATGCGATTAAAAGCGTCATCACATCTTGTCCAATGGTCTGGGTGGATGACATCCTTTAACTCAAGTGACTTTATATCCTCGAGCGAATACCCCAACGAATCCAACCAGGCGCGGTTGACAAACTCGAAACGTCCATTCGCGCAGACGCTCTGAATCAAGTCCACAGAATGTTCGACAACATAACGGAAAGGAGCGGACTCCATTTCGTCAATTTTAAGATTGGCTTCGAGTTCCCTGATCCTTTTTTGTGCGGTCTTCAGTTCCTGTTCAAGCTGTTCTTTCTTCATATTACAACTCCTGATGCATACGCAGGCTTACACCCTTAGCATACTCCAAAAATAATTAGTTATCAATTCGATATCAGACTTCTTGCAAATGTCCACAATAATACCTGTTCAAAGTGGCGTCCTCGCCATCGTCCCAGGCCGCGGGAACACTTGTGCAAGAAGTCTATTTACAAAAGTGATTTTCGCATTACCCAGTCATATTGCAAATGAGGGGATTCCCCACCCTTGATCAGGGAAAATCCCAAGCCCAATAAGGGAGAGTACGGTTGAGGAAAAGATTTTAATGCCTGTTTTCCCCACGCATGTGGGGGTGTTCTTGGGCGCTGTCAATCTGTCAAACTTTGACATTCCAGATTGTCCGAAACCTGGCAGGTTTTGAATTTGGGTGCAGTACCTGGCTTTGGATATACATTAGCCGCAGGCTTTATTCTTTCAATTCTTTTTCATTGGAAAATCAGCCGTGAACAAATTCCGATTCAAATAATCAGTTTGATCACCATTGTTATGCTGGTTGTGATCCAGCGTCCCAATATCTTTAATCGTACCTGGCAATTTTATTTCCCTCTGGTAAATCATCATAACCCATCATAAAATCATGAAAATCATAGTTCAGACATTTTCACACCATTGAACAGCCATGTCGAATCATCCCCGGGGCAGGTCTGGGACACAGCCCCTACCAAAAATTTTTTCTTTGCGCTTTTTTGTGCCAAAATTATTCAATTGTGCGATTGAATATCAATTTATATAAGGAGTAATTCTGAATAGCCTGATGTGCAGCGCGGAAAAGCCCGTCTAAATCCCATCACCAATATTGAATGCCATACGATCAGCTTTACTGTTGGAGGTCAGTGGGCCTTCATGGCCTGAGGGTTGATGGCGGATTTCCCCAGGCGCTTATGGACCAAGGGGCGGTAAAAGTATTGATGTGTTGGAGCCGGTTAGAGTTTTTGTACACGTCTCGGATGTAGACCAATTGTAATTGTAAGGTTGGTCATGCAGCGGAATTTAATGGTTTCTTTACAGGGGGCTTCACAGCCCCCCCCGCGGCGTTCCAACTATACCTCAACAGAAGAGAGGGAACTGAAAATGACATTTGTTGTAAATAAAATTTACCTGTTTACCTCAAATATCTGGCATTATTATCCGAAATTCTCTCAATTGAAGGACCTAGCCTTTAAAAGGTATTGTTTTAATCTCTGTGAATTTTTGCACCTGTTCTTTAATTGCACGTTCAACAGGCAGACGCTCCATACTGGTTGCGCCATAAAAAACATTGATTCCGGGCATCATCTTCAATGCTTTTTCCACGGTATTTGGCTCATCGAATGGGCCTCCATGGCAGATGACTAGGATATCTTTTCGAATTTTCCTGGAAGCATCCGCAATTTTCATCGTGATTTCGACTGCCTGGTCAAGTGTCATTGCGTCCGTGGCACCGATTGTTCCACCTGTCGTCATTCCTACGTGAGCCACTATCAAATCCGCGCCTGCTTTGACCATAGCCCGTGCTTCATCTTCTGTAAAGCAGTAAGGAGTTGTTAAAAGGTTCATCTCGTGGGCAAGTGAAATCATTTCGACTTCTTTATCGTATCCCAGGCCAGTACCTTCCATATTATTCCGGATCTTCCCATCGAAAAGTCCTACAGTCGGAAAGTTCTGGACACCAGAAAAGCCAATCTCTTTAACCTGCTTTAGAAAAAAAGGCGTCATTCGGAATGGATCAGTGGCATTAACCCCCGCAAGGACGGGAGTCTTCTTGACGATAGGCAGTACTTCTCCTGCCATTTCCATCATGATCGCATTGGCATCCCCATACGCGAATAGGCCAGTCATCGATACTCTGCCGGCTATTCGGTAACGTCCAGTGTTATAAACAATTATCAGATCAATGCCTCCGGCTTCTTCGCTTTTTGCCGAAATACCCGTCCCAGCACCTCCGCCAAGGATTGGAATACCCAGCTCAGCCTTTGCATAAAGCTTTCTTAGAATCTCATTTCTTGGAATTGCCATGGTAGTATCTTATAAAAACTTTGATATACGAATGATTATTAGATTGTGGAAAATACCAACTAGATTTTTGAATTGAAAAAATCAAACTGCCGGAAGGGTGAATCCAGCAGTTTGATAATCATTGATGTTTTGTCGAACTTCTCACTTTTGGGTAGGGATTTCGAAACCTAGCCCAACTTGAGTGATTTGAATTCTTTAACCTGGCCAGTAATGGCTCGTTCAGTTGGCAGCCTTTCAATGCTAGATGCGCCAAAGAAACCATTAATTCCTGGCATGCGCGGAAGGGCTTTGCCGACGGAATCGGGTTCATCAAAAGGGCCGCCATGGCAGATTACTAGAATATCTTTTCGGACTTTACGGCCGGCTTCGGCAATGACCCTCACTTTTTCAATCGCCTGATCAAGAGTAAATGCAACCGCGGCACCGATCGATCCGGCAGTGGTAAGCCCAACATGGGCCACTAATTGGTCTGCTCCAGCTTTGGCCATGGCTGTTGCGTCATCGGCATCAAAAACATACGGGGAGGTGAAGAAGTCCATATCATGGGCAATCCGTATCGCTTCGATTTCTTTATCATAGCCCATACCGGTACCTTCAAGATTGGCACGGAAACTCCCATCGATCAACCCGACTGTTGGGAAATTCTGGATCCCCGAAAAGCCCATCTCTTTTAGTTGTTTGATAAATATCGGCATTATGCGGAATGGATCCGTACCGCAGACGCCTGCTAAAACTGGAACATTTTTAACCACTGGCAAGACTTCCGCTGCCATATCAACTACGATCCCATTTGCATCACCGTATGGCATCAGACCAGCGAGTGAACCGCGTCCAGCCATACGATACCGACCTGAGTTGTAAATGATAATTATATCGGCACCACCAGCTTCGGCAAATTTTGCACTAATACCAGTCCCGGCTCCACAACCTACAATCGGTTTACCAGCATCAATCTGTGCATGAAGTCTTCGAAGAATTTCATCACGTGATATTGCCATTTTTTCTCCTTTTATTTTGTTAGAAATTCAATTAGCTTTTCAACAACCATTTCAGAAAATTCGGGATTGTTTACGTCTTTATCACTTATTACAACCGGGATATCAGAACGTAGATCTTTCTTAAGAGCATCCACGAAAGCCTGGTCAGCTTCTGGCCACCAGAAGGGCTTATCTGGAAAATCGATTTCCGAGAAACCACCCATTGGAATGAATACCATCGCAGGACCTTTTGCCATATTCAGTTTTTCGGCAAACATTTCACCCATTTGCATGTTTTCTTCTGGTGTTGTGCGCATAAGTGTAATGTTCGGATTCCATTTGTACATGAGGCGATCTTTGAATTTCGCAGGAATTGTTTCGGGTGCCCAGAAATTGCACATATCAATACAGGCCGGGGTGACAACTTGTGGAATACCTGCTTTTGAAGCGGCTTCCAATCTTGTTTTACCTGCACTTAGTACGCCACCACAGACTTCATCAGCCCATTCAGTTGTTGTGATGTCCAAAACTCCGGCGAAATATCCGTTTTCCACAAGCATTTCCATCGTCCGGCCGCCAGTACCAGTTGCGTGGAAAACCAGGACTTCGTAACCCTTTTCTTCGAGGATTCTCCGTGCATTGTCGACTGCGCGGGTAGTATTTCCAAACATTGTGGCAGCTATCAATGGTTTTTCCTCTGAAGTGGCCACAACTTTTTCAACGTTTACCATTCCACACATTGCACCCGCGGCATTGGAAAAAATCGAGCGACTGATGCGATTCAAACCGGATACATCAACGATCGATGGCATCATGGTGATATCAGTTGTGCCAACATAGGCACTGGTATCACCTGCCGCAACGGTTGTTACCATAAGTTTGGGAACCCCGACAGGTAGAACGCGCATGGCACTTGTTCCGACAACTGCGCCACCGCTACCACCCATGGAGATGATGCCGTCAAATTTCCCTTCGCTGTAAAGTTTCTTGGCGATTATCGCGGCACCGCGGGTCATAACTTCCATGGCAATTCCCCGGTCTTTATCGGCAGCCAATTTCTGAAGGCTGCTTCCACCGGCTTCAGCCACTTTTTCTGCGGTAATATCTGCCTGAAATGGTCCTTCGCCTAGCACTCCAACATTGATCATAAATGTTTGACAGCCATACTTTTCAATCTCAGATTTTAGGAACGCAAATTCCTGTCCCTTTGTATCAAATGCGCCAAGAATTGCAACAGTTTTTGTCATGCGAAATCCTCCTTAAAAGAAATGTTTCAAAAAAATGTGTTCGACAATATTGTTCCTGCCAGATGTCTACAACTGCATAAATCTACTAATCACAATATAATACCTAGATTATGAATCTAAATGAACTTATTACAACCCCAGGTATTTTTCGCGTAACTCCAGGTTCTCTAAAAATTTATTGGCTTCAGAATCAAAGACAGTTTTTCCGCTTAGCATAATGTAGACGTGGTCGGCGAGTGCTTCAGCAACATGAATATTCTGTTCGACCAGAAGTATCGATATGTTTTCTTTGCGTAATTTCCGGCAGGTATCAATAACAAGATCAACCGCAATTGGTGAAAGCCCTTCTGAAGGTTCATCCAAGAGAATGATGGAGGGATTTATTACCAAAGCTCGCCCAATGGCGAGCATTTGCTGCTCTCCTCCGCTCAGTCGCGTACCACTAATCTTTCGGCGATTTGCCAGTTCAGGAAAAAGGGCATAAACTCGCGCAGGATCCCAGGTTCCCTCTTGCCCAGTCTTTCGATAGGTTAGGGATAAATGTTCATCGACTGATAATGAAGGAAAAAGACGTCTTCCTTGGGGAACATACCCTATTCCTAATTTGGCAATTTCAAAGGGCTCTTTTTTGGAAAGCTCAATGTTTTGCCAACGGATACTTCCACCTTCAGGTGGGATCAAGCCCATAATAGAGCGCATAAGGGTGGTTTTACCCATCCCATTGCGTCCTAAAACGGCAACACATTCTTTCCCAACTTTTAAAGAGCAACCCTGGAGAATGTGGCTATTGCCATAATAGGTTTGAAGATCCGAGATTTCCAGGCTTGCTTGGTGGTTTCTAATCGATTCAGACATAGGAGCTCCCTAAATAAACTTTTTTCACTTCTACATTTGAGCGGATTTCTCCCGGTGTTCCTTCAGCAATAACCGATCCATGATACATAACAGTGATCCTGTCAGCGATATCCAGAACAATTTCCATATCGTGTTCAATCAGGATTAAAGTCACATCACGTGGCAGTTTCTTTATTAGGTCAGTCAAGATGATTCGTTCAGACGGCGATAAGCCTGCTGCTGGTTCATCCAACATTATCAATCGGGGATGCATAGCCAGCGCCATACCTATCTCAAGTTGACGTTGCAAACCATGAGAAAGCTCGGATACTTTTGAAGAAATGTACTTATGCAATCCTACCTGATTGGTAACTTCTTGAACCCAATCAAGTTCCGCTTTATTATTTTTCCAGGGGCCAAAAAAGCGGAATGCCTTTGTAGCTCCACCTGATCCTGCCAGATAGAGGTTTTCTTCAACAGTGAGATCCAAGAACAACTGAGAAATTTGATAGGTACGACCGAGGTCCAGGTTAGCACGCTTTTGTACGCTTTTGCGGGTTATGTCGATACCAAAGAAATGGATACTGCCTTCATTGGGAACCAATTCTCCTGCAATGGTATTAAACAACGTGGTTTTACCAGCGCCATTTGGCCCGATCAGAGCACGTCGTTCTCCAACTGGAACTTCAAAACTGACTGAGCGTACAGCTTGAACACCGCTGAAGTTTTTAGAAACAGCTGTAATGGTTAGGGCATGCGGCTGATCGGGCTTTTTCATCAAGATATCCTGTTAATTTATTTGATTCGATGAGTAAGTAACGTACTTATTTTCCAAATTCCACAAACTCATAGACATTTTCTGCATCTAACATCACAGGCGGGAAGTCAGAGCATTTCTGGGGTGGATACGTGTTACCATCGATCGGTTGTTTCAAGTAGGTTTCAGGATCATAAGGACCAAACTGACTTACATTTTTGACGGTCCAGATACCTTTGTTATACAGAGTGCCATCTTCAGCCTTGGCTACTTCACGGATATATACATTTTCAATGGCAGAATGGAATGTTGGATCCAAAGAAACTGGACCACGTGGATCATCCGTCATATCAACCTTGAGCATGGCATCCACCAATGCTGCCTTATCAGAAACATCACCGTTCACTGCGTCGATAGCCCGCAAAATAACCCGCATTGAAGAGTAAGCGAATTCAGAAGCAGCAGAGGGATTGCGGCCCCAACGCTTGTTGAATGCTTCTTTGAAGGCATTCCATTCAGGCGTATTCAGGTCATCGGCTGTATGATGGGGTGAGTATGAACCGATAATATCGACGGGCAGAGCGTCAAGGTCAGGTTTTTCAAAGGTGTTTGACTGACCAATGAGTGTGATCTTTTTGTCATATCCCAATTCGACAAATTGTTTTACAAAATTCACCGCATCACCACCACCACCGTTATAAAGAACCGCATCGTAACCCTCGTCCAAAGGAATTGAAGCAATCATTGAAGAAAAGTCGGAAGTTGATCCGGGAGGAGACCAAACACTGAAAACTTCTTCACCGCCACCGCGGCAGAATCCACGCATAAATCCACCACTCTGGTTCCATGGAAAGGAATAATCTTCTCCGATTTGGTAAATTTTCTTCCAACCCTTTTCTTTGGCTAGCCAGTAGCCGAAAACATCCATCGACTGAGCGCCAGTCCATGTGGTGCGCACAATCATGGGATGGAATTCGCGCATTGTGATATCTTCAGAGGCAGAGTACATGGGAATAACAGGAATATTCTTGTCTTTCATATAATCTGCGACTGCAAGACCTTCATCACCTGATACCATACCGGTGAGGATATCGATTTTATCCTGCTCGACGAGTTTCTTGGATTTGGTGATAGCCTGTTCGTTATCCAGTTGATCATCCTCCATAATGAGTACAATCTGCTTACCGCCGGCCATATAGTTGGCTTCTTCCAAAGCCAAAACCGCACCCTGTTTTTGCATTTCACCAAAACCCGAGAAAAGACCAGTGAAAGCACTGATCATGCCAATTTTAATTTTACCAGCTTCTGCAACTGCAGCGGGTTCAGCAGGAGCAGGTTCTGCCACAGCAGGTGCAGCCTGTTCAGCAACAGGTTCAGCAGGAGCCGGGGCGACAGCAGGAACACCGCATGCGGACATAAGCATGCTGGATACCAATACGATCGCGACAATCAGATACAGCTTTTTAGTCATTTTCTATTCTCTCCTTAATTAATTTTTGTTTGACAACAATTTATGCAACGTGCAGCCTTGCTTGGTTCTTTTGATATATTTACGGGTGACATACCTCCTTTATTCTCAAGAATTTGGCTTCTCTTTTTTCGGAGAAAAGAAATTTATAATCGAATTGAATTTTTTATCATTTCGCATTTGGTCAAAAATTCCAATTATGCCTGTAGGTGAGAAGAGAACAATAATCAGGAAAACCACCCCAAGTACCAGGTTATATCTCTCAGTTACTCCACTAATAAGTACATCTAACCAAACCGCCACGAAAGTGCCGACGATTGGTCCAAAGAAAAAGGAGGCTCCTCCAAGGATTACCGTCAACAAAACCCAAATTGTCCGACTTAATTGAATCGTAGTTGGCATGATGATTCCGGTGTTGTAGGCAGCGAGGATACCCCCCAGGCCAGCATATACAGCGGCTATCAGGAAAGCAACAACTCTTATCCAATAAACCGGGTAACCGATTGCTGCCATTCGTCTCGGGTTCTCGCGGATACCATTTAGCGCCAAACCAAATGGAGATTTAGATATTCGCCAGAGGATGAAAATACCAAGCGCAAATAAAATCAGGGAAGCCCAGTAAAAATTTTGATATTCATTAAAGTTAATTCCGTAAATGACAAACGGGCGTATTCCACGGATACCTGACCAGCCCCGGAGAATGGTCGTATTCTGGGCTGCGAATGCCCAACATACTTGTCCAAAAGCCAACGTGATCATAAGGAATACGATTCTATGGGTGCCCATAGCAATCATCCCAAATAGAAAAGCCATTATCGCTACGGCGCCAATCGCCATTAAATCAGGCCAGGGGAACATTAATCCACGTTCAACGCCAAAAATCCCGATGATATATCCACTAAGGCCAAAGAAGGCCGTTTGGGTAAGACTAATCATGCCCCCTTGACCGATGAGAAATCCCATTGAGAGGGAAAGAAATCCAAAATAGATTATTCTGATAAATGTTGTAACTGTGTATTGACTAACATAATAGGGTAAAAGAATTAGAAAAATTGCAGCGATGACATAAAAGGTCACTTTGACTGGATTGATTCGGAATCGGCTCATATCTGCCTCCCAAACAAACCTTGCGGGCGTAATGCCAGTACCAGAGCCATCGGGATAAAGATCAGGAAGTATGAATATTGTGGAGCGAATGCCAGGCCAAATGACATAATTTGCCCGAGAATGAGAGAGCTAATCACTGCGCCCAGCAAGCTGCCCATTCCACCAACAATGATGACCACAAGTGATAGGGTTAGAATCGTGGTGTCACCGCCTGGACTTAGTTGTAGATATGACCCGCCGAGGACACCGGCAAGCCCGGCTAAAAGCCCTGAAAGCATGAACACACTGGTGTAAATCTTATTGATATTTATTCCCAAAGCACTGACTGTTTCTCGGTCATCGACACCGGCACGAACCGCTTTACCAAGATTTGTTTTGTATAAGATGAACCACAAGGATACTGCTATCAAAATACTGATCACCATCATTAAGTAACGAAAACCGGGATAAGTTACTCCCAGGATGGTAATCGTTGGATTCAGGTATTGTGGTACATTCAATGTAATTGCGGTGCGTGCCCAAAAAACCAGGCAGACATCTGCGATGATCATTGAAAGTGCAACGGTAAGAAGAGTTTCTGGAAGGTCATTACCTCTTACACGGCCAAGCATCGTCTTTTCAAACAAAAATCCTAGTAACGCGATCGATAAGCCACCAACTAGCAGAGCTAATGGCCAATTGCCAGTGGCCTTCACCACTGACCATCCTAAATATCCGCCAAGCATATAGAAAGCGCCGTGACTTAAATTGACAACTCGCATCAAGCCAAAGGCCAATGTGAGACCACTTCCCAAAACAAAAAGTATGGCGGACTGGGTTAATCCATTGAGAATCAAAATTATGTATTTTAGTTCCATAAAAGGTGTCCTGGTTTCATATGGAATTAGTGGGTTTTGACGGAATTATCTAACAGTAATTTATTCAAAATAACTTTCCTTTGCTTAAAGCAATACTCCAAGAAAGCGGTTATCCATTCAGCTATCAATAAGTGAAAAACATCTTATGGAGCACCAGAGGTATGTTATTACATAGAATTAGTCTGTGACAAAACAAACAGAGAGGACAAGTGCAAGAAGCGCAGGTAATTCTTCAAAAGAGATACTTATTCGCTTCAAACGGAAAAATTAACCTCCAATAACTATATGATATAAAAAAAATCCCTTTCTCTATGGTTATGAGGAGGGATTATTGTTGTGAAGTAGTAACTAGTCCATTCGGACTAGTTGTCTTGTTGCAATGCTCGACTGACAGCTTCTGTTCGACTCGACACGTTCATTTTTACCAGGAGATTACTTACATGATTCTTTACTGTATATGTGCTGATATTCAGTCGTTGTCCAATTTCTGCATTGGAAAAACCGGTTATTATTAAATTTAGCACTTCTTTTTCGCGATGAGACAATTTGTTTCCGGTTGGAACGACGGGTGTATCGTGTTTATTGAGAATGGTCTGGGCAATTTCGGGGGAGAGGGTGGGCAAACCCGCATGCGATGCACGGATCGCTTCAGCCAGTCGATTTGCTGAAATATTCTTTAATAAATAACCAGTAGCACCTGCTCTTAATGCGCCTTTTACCAGACCATCATCATTAAAACTGGATAGCGCGATGATGTGGATATCCGGATTTTCTTGATGAATAATTTGTATAGTAGTAACACCATCAATTTCAGGCATTATGAGATCGATCAATATAACATCTGGTTTGAGGTCTCGGCATAATCTAATTGCTTCAGTTCCGTTGGATGCCTCTCCTACCAATTTAAAATCATGAAAAGCGCGCAGGAAGGATGCCAATCCCTCGCGCAACATATCATGATCATCGACAATTAATACTTGTATTGGCCCTGGTTTTATCAATTTGATTTTCCTCGTGAATTTGCAGACCAGACCACAGTAACACAAACTCCATGGCCAGGATTACTGGATATTTCCAACGTGGCGCCGATCGTTTCGGCGCGTTCCCGCATTATATTGATTCCTAAACTTTCAGGAACGATTTTGCTCTGATCAAATCCTCGTCCATTATCCTGGATAACAAGTTTTGCGCGATCTGGCTGACATTGCAGATTGATAACCACACTAGTTGCTCTCGAATGCTTTGCAATATTATTCAGTGACTCTTGAGCAAGTCGATAAAAACCGATCTGAATATCAGGTGGTAACTGACATTCCCCTTCCAAAATTACCGAGATATTGAGTTTCTTCCTGCTCATAAGAGCTTGCGCTAATTGTTCGAGCAGGTTTCCAAGTGTGGCTTCTACTAACCCCTTCGGACGCAACTCCAGGAGCAATGTCCTCATTTCTGCCAATGCACCGCGGGTTAGTCGTTGTAATTTTTCCAGATTTCGGTGACCTTCATCTGGGTCTTCTTTCCATAAAGTTGGCAGGACATCGGTTATCAAACAGGCTGTCCATAAGGTCTGGCTGACAGCATCATGTAAATCACGCGCCAATCGTTGCCGCTCCTTTAAAGTAGCCAACTCATGTGCATGGCTATATAGTCGCGCGTTATTAATTGCAATAGCAGCCTGATCGGCAAAGGCTCTTAGTCGTTCAGCGTGTAATGCATTGAAAAAGTTCGGGGTAGCACTATTTAGGTTAATAAAGCCAATGACTTTTCCGTCTTTCTGAATTGGCGCGCCAAGGTAAGAACGAACCCAGGACGTTTTTTGTTTAAGTATCCATAACGGATTGTCTTGCGTTTCGCTGATAATCATGGGTTGTTGATTTGTGGCCATGTATGCAAGGTTCGGGAAATCATTAAGGGGAAAAGCCCCACCCGAATTTTGTGAAATACCATATTTACCAGCCTGATCACGGGAACGTACAACATGCGCCTGTGATCCGTTTACCAAGATAATATTCGTCGTCTCATGGGGTACAACACGACCAATTGCAACTAGAATTCGGTCAAGAACTTCATCCAAGTTAAGGGTGCTGCTAAGAATGGAGGACGTCTCTCTGAGCTCTTCTGCCAGATTCCGCTGCTCCCGTTCGGCTGCAGTGCGTTCTTTTACCCGCATTTCAAGTTCATCAAGTGCCTTTTGTAGGGTATCCTCAGCTTCCTTGCGTTTTGTATCATCTTCGGCTGTTCCCAGAACTCCCACAACATTACCATCTTTATCATGTAAAGGCATTTTGTTCGTAACCATCCACGCAATTCTGCCATTTGCCTGTGTTTGTGGTTCGAATATATGATATTCAGGTGAGTTATTACTCATCACTCGCTGATCGACACAACGGAACCAATCAGCCTGGTCTTTTGTCCAGGCCAAATCATAATCTGTTTTGCCGACGATCTTATCGGGAGTCTCTACGCCAGCAACAACAGCAAATTTGTTATTGCACCAAACATAAACTGAATCACGATTCTTCCAAAAAACTTCTTGAGGTATATTATCTAAAATTAATTGCAATGATTGGTCTATTGGAAAATCTTTTTCGGAATTACTTACTCCATTTTTTAGCCATAAATCAAATGCGGCAAGGTCAATTTCGGCTGGAGAACTAATTTGTGAGATATTGATGTTGATTTTTCTGTCCATAACCTAAGTTTATATCAAATATAAAAAAAAGCATTATAGGTTATTCAATGAAAAATCAATTGTGTACTTGATTTTATTGTAGATTGTCATTACCATATTCACAGATTTGTCCATTATCTTATAAATATTATTAGGATCATCATTTATGAAGAAACAGAATCTGAAAAAAGATTATTCTTTATTACTTCCAGCAGGGTTAATCCTTTTTACCCTGTTTTCATTATCGATCTTTATCCTCTTTCTAAACCCCTATGATACAACTGCATCCATAGTAAACCACCTGGCAAAAGACGGTTATCTAGAAAGCTTTAAACCTCAGATTTATAAGATCATCCAACTCCCCTTTTTGATCCTGTCAGGGTTATTTTCTGGTATTTTTCTGTTTGGATTAATCCTTTTTAAAGAGACAAAACTCTTCATAGTACAGATTCTAAAGAAAATTCCGGATTCAATTAAGGATTTTCTGCTCAGCTGGAAAAAGCTATTCGCCGCTTTGCATTCCTTTTGTGATAGGGAGGTCTGCCTGACACTGCTGGCTTTATTGATTCTCGCTTTTTTGATGCGGATTTTTTTAATCCAGCGCCCCATGCAGCACGATGAAGCCTACTCGGCTGTTGTTTTTGCTTTTTAACCTTTGGCTAATGGTTTATCCGATTATCATTTTCCCAACAATCATGTTTTTCACACATTCCTGGTTCATCTGACATACAAACTCTTCGGTCCTTATGAATGGGCTGTACGTATGCCGGCTTTTATTGCCAGTCTTTTGTTAGCTCCTTTTGGTTTTATTTTTGCCAAACGCTGGTACGGTGATCGTAACCACGACCATAGAGGGCATCCAGAATACCAACGCACCCAAATACCATCACCAATATTGAATGCCATACGATCAACTTTACTGTTGGAGGCCAGTGGGCTGTGATTGGCGTTAATAACTGCACCCACTTCACACCCCGGGCTGTTGCGGCGGATAAGTGGGACTGCCCAGCCATGCGAGAGCAAAAGGTGATGTCCGGTGCGAATGGCACCAACAAAGTCGTTTTTGTGCCCGCGAGCGTGTTCACCACAAGCATATCCATACCTCTATACACAGGTGCGTTTTCGATACCATTCAATCTTGTTCAGTGCGAGCGTGGTTATTCGCCCTTCATGGATGAGGCGTATCAGGTCCGCCTATCTTGACATGCACCCTAACCCTACGCACGGTTTCAGGTGGCAGAGGAACGACCGTACCTTGAATGACCTGGCCATCCACTTCCAGCTGCACCTTATTACCCTGCCCCACTCTTTCGACCTGGATCTCATAGTGCACACCCCGGAAATACCGCATGGCAGTGAAACCTTTCCATGTTGAAGGGATGACCGGTACCAAACGCAATCCATCCAGCTCCGGCTGGATGCCAAGGATGTAACGGGTGGCACTATAGTATGCCCAAGCCGCAGCACCGGTGAGCCAAGTGGTACGGGCGTTACCAGCACGGGGTGAATAGGTTGAGTAGGTGGTCTGAGCCTGGACATAGGGTTCACATTGACGCAGTTCAGCACGTGTGTTGTAGGCCGCAGGCATAAAGGCACGATAGGTTGCATAGGCCCGATCGCCATGCCCCAGCATGCACTCGGCAATCACACCCCAGCCCTGCATATGATTAAAAATGCCGGCATTTTCCTTTATGCCCGGGTTGAAGACAACGGCTCGCATCACGTCTACGGGTGTCTCAACAAAAGCCGGTGCAGCCAGCATCAATCCATAAGGCGTGGCCAGATGCTGTTGAACCGCCTCCATGCATTTTTCAGCCTGTTCAGGCATGGCAGCACCGCTGATAACCGACCAGACCTGGGTATTCAGATAGACTTTACCCTCTGGGTAGTTTCTGGATCCATAAACGATGCCGTCTTCGGTGATTGCCCAGATAAACCAATCCCCATCCCAGGCACAAGCCTGAATGCGGGAGTCGAGCACATCTCGCTCTGCAAGTGCCCAGGCGTTTTCTTCTCGTTCGTTAAGTTTTTCAGAAATATCGGCATAGACTGTAAGTCCAAGACGCAACTGGAAGGCGACAAAAAGACTTTCTCCATAGAAACCAAGTCGGAGGCAATCGTTCCAATCGGCGGAGAGACCGCAAGGCAGACCGTGGGCACCGGTGCGGGTGAGATTGAAGAGGAGGGCTCGTTTGAGATGGCCAAACACAGTATCTTCTCCCTCATCAGCAAAGGGGACAATTTTGCGATAGAAATCCAGATATCCTACTTCATTGACATATGCCGGGATGGAATTGAAGAACCAGAGACAATCATCTGAGCGCAGTTCCTCCTCGGGGGTAGGTGGTTCGTGTCCAGGGCGATGCTCGAAAGGTTTGACGATGGGCATGGCTCCTCCGTTGGAAAGCTGGCCGGTGAGCATCAGCTCAAGACGTTTACCAGCTTCTTCAGGGATGGCTGACACAACCCCCAGGACATCCTGGACTGAATCGCGGAAACCAAGACCATCACGCTCACCGTTGTACACAAGGCTGGCAGCGCGTGACCAGGCATAGGCAATCAGCGCATTGTAGGGACCCCAGACATTGACCATTGCATCGAATTCGGGGTCAGGGGTGTGAACGACGAGGTTTTCCAACTTGGAATGCCAGCTGGATTTAAGGACTTGCAGTTCGTGCTCAGCCCGCGCGAGGGTGCCAAACTCAGACACGGTTTGCCTGCCGAAGCTGCGGGCATCACCAATTCCAAGCAGGACAAGCAGTTCGCGGCTTTCGCCCGCAGCAAGCAGTAGATTGGATTGCAGAGTCCCGCAGGCATTATCCCCATAGGCCTGGCTGTTGCTGCAGAAACCTTTCTCCAGTGCTAGGGGTTTCTGGTAGCTACCATAGGTGCCCAAAAAAGCCTGCCGGCTGGTATCATAAGCCGCCAGATCCGCACCAACCAAAGCCATCCAGTTCTGTCCAGCCTGATCACCTGGACTTTCAAGTCCGGTGTTTTTAATGAGGTTGTCATGGTAGACTACGCGCAGCATATTCTCCGAGATCAACTCCCCCTTGATGATGAAGAGTGAATACTGCAAATTGACCTGATCCTGGTTGGTATCCCACTGGTTGGTAAATTCGCAATATGTGAATACAGAAAGCCTGCGGGGCACAGGGGATTTATTGGTCAGCTTTAAGCGCCAGTATTCAAAGTGCTGCCCAAGAGGAACAAAATAGGTGCTCTCAGTCGCAATGCCGTCATATTCGGAAGTGATGACAGTATAGGCAGTACCATGACGGCAGGTACCGTAGTACTTGTCCATCGGTTTGCCCACCGGCTGCCAGGAAGCTGACCAGTAGTCCCCACTTTGCTGATCCTTGATATAAAAGTAGCGACCGGGTTGGTCCATGGGGATACTATTGAAGCGCAGGCGCAGAAAGCGTCCTTTAGCACCAGATCTAAAGAACCCATAACCTCCCGCATTATTGGTGATGACAGCACCATACTCAGTGGAACCAAGATAGTTACTCCAGGATTGTGGCGTGTCCATCCGGGTGATCACATACTCTTTAGCTTTCTCGTCAAAAAAACCGTACTGCATGTGTACTCCTTCTAAAACAAAATGGAGATCAGGACCACCACTCTGGTAGTTCCTGCCTGGCTGTTGTTTGGATAAATTCCCTTTTCAGGGGTGCCAAGGCGCAATAGGCAGAATTCTCTACCCCTGTATCACGGTTCTCAACCAGGAGGATGTAGGTAAAGATATCAAGTAACTGCGCTTTCATTTTATGCCTGCCTTTGTGAAATCATTTGTACAAGCGCCTCATTGACAACCTCACCTCTGCGATCGACAAGACCAAAGTCCATTGCTTTGTAGGACCACACTGCCCAACCGATGCCGTGCTCGGAGAAAAGGGAAAGCATATCACGGGTCCAATTGATACGGGTGGCCATGGGGGCGCAGTCAATGACCCCAAACTCACCACAATAGAGCGTTTTACCCGTCTTTTCCATAAAATCCAGGGCCGGCTGGAGAGCAGCCTTCAAGAAACAACGGTCCATGGTTTTCCCTATCGCTTCTTTCCCAAAATAATCGATATCGGGATAGGGGCCAGGATAACCAACAGCGTGCTCAAGGTTTTCAAGCACCGGTACCCAATATGCATGTTGATGGGTCACAACCATCGGATGATAGTAATGGAAGGTGTAAAGGATGCGTTCGTCCTCGTAAAGTTCAAGATACTGAAGCTGGTCAGGCTTGTTGTGGTGATTGCTTCCCAACATGATACATCGTGCAGGATCCATGGCATGAATAGCCGATATGACCTCCCCTACAAGCAGATTCCAGGGGGCCGAGTCTGGCAGCATGACCTCGTTCAGCAGCTCAAAGGCAAGGTTTTCGACACCATGAAAATGTTCGGTCAGGGTCGTCCACAGATGCAGAAAACGTTGACTGAGGGCTGGGTCATTGAAGAGTGATGCTTCCTTCCAACAATCAAAGACATAACCAGGTGCCTTATGCAGGTCAATGAGCAGCTTGAGGTTGTATTTCTGGCACCAAGCAAGGCAACGATCAAGATAGGCAAAGCCGGTAATCGTGAAGTCCCCCGCAGGCTGTTTCTCTTCAAGGATGGGATAATCCACCGGCAGGCGAACATGGTCCATGCCCCAATCAGCAATTCGTGCAATATCGGCATCTTGAATAAAGGTGCTGAAGTGGTCGTGATCAAAGGTATGGTACTGGGAAAGCCAGCCACCCAGGTTGATTCCCTTCTGTAGTTTAAGCCCAGTGTTCATATCAACAGACCTCAACCTGCACCAATACTTCAGCCTTGGATGTTGGTGGGAGAGGAATGACGTGCCCTGCAAGCAGCTGTCCATCCACGCGCAGACTGACCTGGTTGCCAGACCCCGTGCGGTGTACTTGGATCCGGTAGGTCGTGCCACGGAATTGGCGCACGGCTTCGAAGCCTTGCCAGGATGAAGGCATGACGGGGCTGATGGCAAGACCGTCATGGGTGGGCCGTATGCCGAGGATATGCTGGGTGATGGCTGTATAACTCCAGGCAGCCGTGCCGGTCAGCCAGGAGTTTTTAGCCTCGCCATGGGTAGGTGCGTCCCTGCCAGCAATCATCTGGGCATATACATACGGTTCGCTGCGATGGACTTCGCTTATTGCTTCCCGGGCAGAGGGGTTGATGCGCTGGTAATAATCAAAAGCACGGTCACCCCTACCGATCTTCGTTTCGGCAATCATGATCCATGGATTGTTATGACAGAAGATGCTGGCATTCTCCTTGTAGCCTGGTGGGTAGGAGGAGATTTCACCCAGATGCAAGTAGTACTGGGAATAAGCTGGTTGCATCATGACAATCCCGTGCTCCGTTGCCAGATGGTCGGCAACGGCATCAAGTGCCTGTTCAGCCCTGCCATCCTCCAGTCCAAGCCCTGCCATGATACAGATCCCCTGCGGCTCGATAAAGATCTGGCCTTCCTGGTTCAGTTTCGACCCGATTGGTTGTCCAAAGGCATCATAGGCACGTCGGAACCAGTTCCCATCCCAAGCTGAAGACCAAACGGCTTCTTCCATCTCGGCTGCATTTTTCGCATAAAAACCGCCTGGATGCCTGATGAAAGTGTCTGCAGAACTTGGAGGGACATACCTCCTGGCCAGATCCTCCATCTCCTGACAGGCCAGAATAAAGAGCCCGGCAATAAAGACAGATTCGGCCACCTTACCTACCTGATTAGCAGCCGTTTGAAAACTCTGTCCAGGTACATCCGAAAAGCAGTTCAGGTTCAGGCAGTCATTCCAGTCAGCATGGCCGATCAAAGGCAACTGGTTTGGCCCAAGATGGTCCAGCGTATATTGAACAGCTCTTTGGAGGTGCTCATACAGGGGTGTCTCAGTGCCATCCAAATTTTCATAGGGCACCAGTTCGTCCAGGACCGCATAATCACCCGTTTCCTTGATATAGGCTGAAACTCCTATCACCAACCAGAGGGGGTCATCATTGAATCCGGATCCGACATCATTGTTACCGCGTTTGGTGAGGGGTTGGTATTGATGGAAGGCACCCCCATCAGCCAACTGGGTAGCGGCCAGTTCGAGAATACGTTCTCGGGAACGATGAGGAACCAGGTGAACGAAACCAAACAAATCCTGGTTGGAATCCCGGAATCCCATTCCACGCCCAACACCACTTTCAAAATAGGAGGCTGAACGGCTAATATTGAAGGTTATCATACACTGATAGGTGTTCCAGATATTGACCATGCGGTTGGTGTGTTCATCGGGTGTGGAAACCTGGAAGCTGGATAAGAGCTGATCCCAGTGATCTTTAAGATCACGAAAGGCTGTGGATACATTTTGGGGATTGAGGTAATACGAGATGACCGGCCAGACAGTCTTTTTGTTGATGGTCTGTGAGTCAAATGGATCAAATTTTTCCGAGGCTTCATTTTCGTGATACCCGAGCAGGAAAATGATCGTCTTTCGTTCACCTGGTGCGAGCTGAAGGCGGAGATGGTGCGAACCCATAGGTTGCCAACCGTGTGCCGTTGAGTTGAAGGCCTGACCAGATTCCACAGCCAGGGGCACATCCCAGCCGCGATAGGCACCCAGGAATGCTTCCCGCTGCGTGTCAAAACCTGTTAGGGGTTCAGAACAGGAAAAATATGCGAAATGGTTTCTTCGTTCACGATACTCTGTTTTATGAAAGATCGTACTTCCTTCCAACGAGAAACCTTCCGTGGCGGGTTTTAAAACCGGCACCTCAACCTCGCCTGTGTTGAAATTACGCTGGTAGTTAGTGGCGTCATCCCAGGCATCCCAAAGCGCAAACTCAACAGCTGAAAAAAGACCAAGCATGGCGATTTGCTCCCGATGGTTTACCAGGTTCAGCTGCCAGACTTCAAGGGAGGCGCCGAGTGGGACAAAGTAACATATCTCGGCCTCAATCCCTTTCTTTTCTGAAAGGATCCTCGTATATCCCATTCCATGCCGGCACTCATACCTGTCGAGTTTTGTCCGGGTCGGCATCCAGGATGGCGACCAGAACTGACCACTGATCTCATCTTGCAGGTACAGATACCTGCCGCCCATATCTAGGGGCACATTGTTGTAGCGAAAGCGGGTCAGACGCCTCAGGCGGGCATCCTTGTAAAAGGAATAACCTCCCGCTGTGTTGGAGATAAGCCCAAAGAAGTCCTGGTTGCCCAGATAATTGATCCATGGTAAAGGCGTATCCGCCCGGGTGATCACATATTCACGGTTTTCATCATCGAAGTATCCAAAACGCATCGTGTTTTTCCTTATTTCAAATTCATTTATGCTGTTCCAACAAAGTGACAAGTCCTTTGAGCCTGATGTCGCGGGAAGAAGAACATACCAGAATTTCAAAATCACCCGGCTCTGCCACCCATGCTTCAAGGGAAGGATCATAGTAAGCCAGAGCCTGAGAATCAAGACTCATTGTGATGGTTCTGGTCTCCCCGACATTCAGAAACACCTTTGTAAAGGCTTTCAGCTCTTTTACCGGCCGTGGCAGGCGTGCCTTCAGATCCCGAACATACAGTTGTGCCACCTCCTTGCCTGCCGCGGCGCCTGTGTTCGAAAGATCAAATGAAACCTGGAGTACATTATCGGGTCCGATTTTATCACTGGAAAAGTGCAGGTCTGAATACACAAAATTGGTATAAGACAATCCATACCCGAAAGGATAGAGCGGCTGGATGTTCTTCTTATCATAATAGCGGTAGCCAACATAAATCCCCTCACCGTATAAGACTTTCCCGTTTTCTCCCGGGAAGTTAATGAAAGCAGGATTGTCTTCAAGGCGGACCGGGAAGGTGGTCGGTAGCTTACCAGAAGGGCTTACATCACCAAAGATCACATCCGAGAGGGCATGCCCGATCTCCTGGCCTGGATACCAGAGCTGCAAAACTGCAGAAACTTCATCCACCCAGGGCATTTCCAGGGGTGATCCTGCATTCAATGCGATCACAGTATTCTTGTTGGATGCCACTATACGAGAAATAAGTTCATTCTGCTGGCCAGGCAGGCGCATATCCACCCGGTCGAATCCCTCGCTTTCCCATTCGTTGGTCAGACCTGCCACAATCAGGACCGCGTCCGCTTCCCTAGCCATCGTTTCTGCTAAAGTAATCGGATCTTCTGGCATTGGGGGAAGGAGCGCAAGACGCACCATGCGCCAGTCAGTTTCTCCTGCCCAGGCATATTCCACGATGATCTCACGGGGAATACCCTTATCACAATCCAGTAGCACCCGGGCGGTTTCCCATTCTTCAGGACCCTGGTATTTTTTGAAAGACAACTGGTCAACCCCATCCACAAGCAGGCGCCCACACCCGATGCACTGCAAACCAAAAGTATAGATCCCACTTTCCGGGGGAACAAATTGGGCCTGCATGCGTAGAGAAAAGTGTTCCAGACCTGGCGCTGGACTTTCATTGCCGAACCAGGAGAGACTGGTGCGCTGAAGCTTTCTCTCCAGAACGGGTTCACCCGCCAAATCTGTGTTATCAAAAACGCTGAAATTCAGACCTGGATCTCCATTCTTGTCCAGGAATAATTGGGGGTCTGCTGCCGGAAGATTGCGATGGCTCACACAGCCAATGGTGTAAGTTACTTCAATCTCCGTTCCAACGCGCTCCTGGATGGCCTGCAGGGGTGAAACCACATAGTGGGGATTGACATGGGCACTCCCACCGCCAACGATCTGCGGATGTGCGGCGTTTTCACCAATAACAAGTAGTTTTTTAACCTGCAGCGGGTTCAAAGGCAGGAGACCATCATTCTTCAAAAGGACGATTGATTCGGCAGCTGCTTCTCGGATCAGCTTGCGATGTTCAGGCCGATCATCGGCTCTTTCCGGCATGAATTCAGGGCGTTCGAAAGCGCCCACCCGTTCAATCGTTAGTAATATCCTGCGCACTTTATCGTCAATATCCGATTCATCGATCAACCCTCGTTCGAGAGCGTCTCTAACATGCTCTGTTGAAGCCCAGCGAGCGGGACCGGGCATTTCAATATCCAATCCACCCCTGGCTGTGCTGGGATCGTAGGTGCCAAACCAATCCGAAATGACAATTCCATCAAAACCCCATTTTTTCTTGAGAATACTCTTGAGCAGATAATCATTAGCATTGGCATAAATGCCGTTGATGCGGTTGTAGGAAGACATGAGCGACCAGGGCTTGGCCTTCTGGATAGCAATGCGGAATGGTTCGAGGTAAATTTCATGCAAGGGTCTTTCCTGAACCTCTGAACTGATGCTTTGGCGTTCTTGTTCCTGATCATTGCAGACAAAATGCTTGATGCAGGCTCCCACCCCATTCTTTTGCAATCCCTGGATATAAGCAGAGGCCATCTGACCGCTCAAATAAGGATCTTCAGAATAACATTCGAAATTGCGACCGGCGATCGGTGAGCGGTGGATATTCACGGTCGGTGCAAGCAGGATATGTGCAGATTTAGACTTGACCTCTTCGGCCAGCGCCTGTCCGACCCTTTCCACCAGTTCAATATTCCAGGTAGCTCCCAGAGCAGATCCGCAGGGGAAGCAGGCTGAAGTTGGGCTATAATTGTCCGTCACGCCGCGGACGCCGTTTGGACCATCCGAAACCCGGATGGACGGAATTCCCAAGCGCTCCACCGGCGTGGTATGCCACATGTCTGCACCGGCCAGCAAAGAAATTTTCTCTTCCACAGTCATTTGTTTTAGCAGATTTTCTAAGTTGCTTGTCATTTCTATCCTCACATCAATTATTGGATTAATCAGGGACTTGCGGCAAGTGGTCCAGGATGATGTCGATTTGGGCTTCATCACCTGCCGGTACAAAATTCGTGATACAGACAAATAAACCATTGTCCGGATTACTGCGGTTTAGTGTGTGCCAGAGAAATCCAGCCTGCATGCTCACTTGATCAACCTGATCTTCTCTGGTGTGCTGAGAGGATGGAGCACCGAGCCCTGCAACTGACCAGGGTACGCCATCGATCAACAGCCAAAAATTATGTCCCGATCTGGTATTGTGCAGATCTTCGACAGTAACCGGACACATAAGGAAGGCATCCTGGCCTGATTTTGCATCCCCATGCAGGGTGGGTGTGATCGAGGACATCATGCCCCGCGAGTTGTGAAGCGGGAAGTATAAATAGCTGGATCTTTGCGGATTCAGTAATTCAAATGTGCATTGATGATCGATAAAGAACCATCCGGATGAGTGCCCAGTCTGCATATCAAACTCCCAGGTGCCAGGTCAGGCTGGCCAAATTTTGCGGCCACCACAGGGCGGAACCACACTGTCAATCACCGCGAGTTCCTCCGCGGTCAACGGAGATAACAGACCAGCCTGAATATTTGCCTGTGCCTGTGCGGGGTTCTTGACACCAGGTATCACCGTGGAAACTGCCGGGTTTGCAAGAACAAACTGCAGCGCCAACTGAGCCAGGCTGCGTCCATCTGTCAGCGATCGCAAAATCTCAACTTTTCTTAAATCTTCTACGAAGATGCGGTGCTCTTCCGGTTCTTCATGCCACCGGCGTCTGAAATCGCCTTCATCAAAACTTGTTTCTGTTGTGAATTTACCTGCCAGGATGCCCATGGCCAGCGAGCCGCGTGCGATCACACCGATTCCATTAGCCTGACAGTAAGGGAGGATATCGGCTTCGGCGGTTCGATTGAGAATACTGTAGTCGATTTGCAGGCTTGAACATTTGCCATCGACATTGAAGGCTTTCAGATATTCAAAATCACTGGTTGAAACCCCGTAGTGACGCACCTTGCCTGTCTGCTGCAGTTTCTGGAAGCCTTCGATGAAAACTTCCATGGTCACCTCCCTGAAGTTAATGTGGCTCTGGATGATGTCGATGTAATCCGTCTGCAGGCGCCTGAGATTTTCCTCCACCCCGGTAATGAGTTTATCAGGTGATGTGTAAGCGCTGTGTCCCTTTTCGCCATCGAAGTTGAACCAGCCTATCTTCGTGGCAAGGACAAACTTTTCTCTCCGTCCATGCATTGCCTTTCCAAGCAATTCCTCACTGTGACCAGCCCCATAGACATCTGCTGTATCGAAAAAGTTGACACCTGCGTCCAATGCATAATCGATTGCATTGAGAATATGCTGGTCCTCTGTCTTACCCCACTGGTCACCGCCTGCCGCCCACAGTCCTATCCCTATTTCAGTGACCTGTAAACTTCTCCTGCCAAATTGTCGGTATAAAAGTTCTTCACGCATCTCTACTCTCCTTTATTTATAAAACATTTCGATAGTTTCATACTCACCATTGCGAACGCATTGCGTATAAGGTCTCCTTATCACAGCACCCTCAATGGTGATGGTTTCAGACCCAGAACGAAGGATCGTCCTTCTAACGCCAGCCTCTTCCAGGTAGGTGTCCTTCCGGGATGGGTTATGCAAGAGCAATGTTCACTTCCTGTATTAAAGCCGCTACTCCAGTTCAGGTAGGCCGCAGAGATGGCCACGCCCTTGCCAATCTTTTCATGCAGGCTCACGCTGGAACTCTTCGTACCATGGAAGCTGCCAAGATAGATTCGCGGGATCTCCATGTATGCAGGGGAAGCTGATCCATCTTTTCGCATCTGATCTCCTCTACATCCTGCCAGCATAAGCAGGGATAAGCATGTCATTACGATACAGGTAAATGAATTTTTGTTTATCATTAAATCCTATTTTCCATCATTAAGGCTCAACTGTGACGGCAGGGCTGTAAGTACCTGCAAGATCCGGTCGCTGGTAGACGCGTACATAATCCACGTACAGGAACTGGGGAAAGACCGTTGTGTCATCGGGCTCTCCCGGCCAATATCCACCCACTGCCATATTGATCAACAGAAAGAAGGGATGATCAAAGACCCACTCGCCCGACACCTGAGTGGGGGTCAGTTTAAAAAACTGTGCATCATCCACGTACCAACGAATTTCATCTTCTTCCCATTCAATGGCAAAGGTATGAAATTCATCTGACAGGGAACCGCTCGGGAAGCTGGTGAAGTGTCCCACCCCACCAGACCCGGAATAACCAGGGCCATGAACCGTTCCATACACATGGGTTGGCTCGCGACCGATATGTTCCATGATATCGATCTCGCCACACTTTGGCCATGGTACCTGATCAATGTTGCTGCCCAGCATCCAGAAGGCAGGCCAGAACCCCTGACCATCAGGCAGCTTCATGCGTGCTTCGACGCGACCATAAGTAAAGGAAAATTTTTTCTGGGTCTTTATGCGGCCGGATGTAAAATCCCGCCTGATAAAGAACTCATTGCGCGCTTCAATGACGAGGCATCCTTCTTCAAGGCGGACATTTTCCATTCTATCCGTGTAAAACTGCTTTTCGTTGTTGCCCCACCCATGCCCGCCGATCTCCATCGTCCACTTATCTGGATCAACAAACTCTCTTTCAAACTCATCCTGCCATACAAGCTCCCAACCTTCGCGGATCCAGGGAGGGGTTGGAGTCGGTGCTGTTGCGGGTGTATGGGTAGTTTGCAGTATTTTTGTAGACGGATGGACGACAGAATCCGCAGCCGGCTGGCATGCCGAAAGCATATCAGCCATGAGCCATACAGGCAAAAGGAAGGTTGTCATTCTCTTTCTTAACTGTTGGATTCTGATCATTAATAAACCTTTCTATGCCGGAAAATTCACCCGGTTTATGGGCAGACCGGCACTTCCACAGCCATATATTGGTCGTTGGAGAGCCCATATCCAAAGGGGAAGAGCGGCTGGCTACATAGATCAGCCGGCAGTTGCATATTCTTGGTGATGGGCAACTGTGCAATGTTCAGCGGCCACGTGAAGGGGGTCTTACCGGTAAAGGGCAGGTCGCCAAAGAGAACATCAGTAATACCTTCACCTTCGGTGCCGGGCAGCCAGGCAGCTACCCAGGCATCTGCCAGATCAAGATGCTCGCTAATAACCAGGGGACGCCCGGAAAGCAGAACCACCACCACTGTTCGGCTTCGTTCGCCGACACGGTTTATCAGATCGGCATCCTTCTTGGTAAGAGCCAAATCGGCACGGTCGCCAACACCTTCGGCGTAAGGCTGTTCCCCCAAAACAACAATGCCAACATCGGCCATAAGTGGATTGCCATTGGCGTCATTGGCGTTATCATATTTTCCAAAGCGGTTGAAATAAAAACCATCCGGATGGATCGCTTCCAATGCGTCCTTAATGGTCGTACCGGCAGTTTTGATATTGCTGCCTCCCTGCCAGGCAAGTGTCCAACCGCCGCACTGTGTCCCGATACTATCTGCTGCTTCTCCAGCCAAAAAAATAGTCACAGTATCTTTGGCGACCGGCAGTACGTTATTTTCATTCTTAAGCAAAACCAATGATTTGGCAACCGCCTCACGGGCCAGATCACGGTGTACCTGTGTACCAACCTGGTTAACATCATTCGGATCGGAGAAGGGATGCTCGAACAATCCCATCGCAAATTTGACCTTAAGGATACGCATGACTGCATCGTTAATGCGATCTTCGGAAACATCGCCCTTTTCTACTGCCAACGTCAGGGTATCGATGAATTTTTTATATTTCACCGGGACCATGTTCATGTCCACCCCTGCGTTGATAGAGGTTACGACAGCCGTGTAATAATTGGGGGCAATCTGGTCAACGGCCTCCCAGTCGGAAACGAGAAAACCTTCAAAACCAAGTTCACCCTTGAGTACATCGGTCAACAGATAGCGTTGGGCATGCATTTTGGTGCCGTTCCAACTGGAGAACGAAACCATAATCGATTGAGCACCGGCATCTACAGCCGCCTGATACGGCGGTAAATACAATTCACGCAGCACGGCTTCATCCACCAGCATATCACCCTGATCAATCTGATAATTACTGGTTTTGGATGAACCCCAGGTCGTGCCGCCATCACCGATAAAGTGTTTGGGCGTACCCAGCACAGACTGCGGATCGGCAAGCGAAGCGCCCTGCAGACCTTCCAGGTAAGCTACACCCAGGCGGGTAACCAGACCGGTATCCTCGCCAAAACCTTCATAAGTGCGGCCCCAACGGATATCCTGGGGGACGGCAATGACCGGGGAATAATTCCAACGGATATTGGTGGCAATCATTTCTTCAGCGGTTGCGCGGGCAATACGGTAAACCAGGTCTTCATCGCCGGTAGCGCCCAACCCGATGTTGTGCGGGAAGATGACAGCATCTTTCAAATTGTTATGCCCATGAACGGCATCCACCCCGTAAATGATCGGAATAGCCAGGGGTGTTTCAAGGGCGGCTTTCTGATAATCATCCACCATTTTTGCCCAACTTGCGGGTGTGTTCTGGTAAGGGGCTCCACCGCCACCGCTCAGCACACCGCCGATAAAATACTGTGAAACAGCTTCCGTTGGCAGACTGTTCTTTTCAATCAGGGTCATTTGGCCAATCTTCTCTGCCAGTGTCATGCGGCTCAATAAATCTTCTGCCCTTTCTGCGGGGGTCAGACTGGAGTCAAGATATGCCGGTTTAGTTTCCAGAGGTGCTGCCTGCGTGGATGTTGATTCCAGAGGAGCTGCAGTAGCAGCCGGTTGTATCGGAGATCGATCTTCGACCGGCGTATTTGCAGGTGTTGCCGCCAGACAACTCGATAATAGTAAACTAAAAACAGTAAAGGGAATAATAATTTTTTTCATTTGGATTTACTTACTTTTCCACACCAGTGATTACAACACCCTGCATGAAGACGCGTTGAGCAAGGAAGAAAACAATCAGGGGGATAACGGCTGTAATGAGAGCTGATGCTTGAATCAAGTTTGCGCTTTGTGAGTAGAGCCTATTAAAAGCTGTCAACCCAACCGTGATGGGATATTTTTCGGGATTCCCCGCCAGATAGATCAAAGGTCCGAAGAAATCATTCCAAGCCCAGAAAAAGTGAAATAAAGACACCGCCGTCAAGGCTGGAATGGATTGTGGAATGATAATTGAAAAGAATATCCGGATCGGGCTGGCTCCATCCATCATGGCTGCTTCATCCAGATCGCGGGGGATGGACATGATGAACTGCCTGATCAAAAAGACATTCGTGCCCCATGAAAAAAACGCGGGTATGATCAGCGGCAGCCATGTACCCACCCACCCAAGCTTTAAGAAAACGAAGTAAGTGGGGATCAAAGTTACAGCACCAGGAAGAATGACGGTTGAAAGCATTAAAATGAAGAGCACTTTTTTGTGAGGAATACGGAAGCGTGCAAAGCCATAGGCAACAAGAGAGGCTGACAATACTGCCCCGAATGTGGTGATGCCTGCATATTTAACGGTATTGCCCAACAATCTCGGAAAATTAATGGTCTTCCATGCTTTTGCGAAATTATTCCATTGCGGATCAAATTCCCATGAGCGATCCAATTGCCGCCAGGCTCCTTCCCAGACAATTAATCCTTCTTCTGGTTTTTCCGGATCGATAAATTGACTCTGCGCCCGGCCTTTGATGACCAATGCTAAATCTTTGATATCGCCATCTATTGGGACTTTGTAAACATCATAGCTCTTACCCTGATACTCAAACTGCTCTTCTGTAGCTGGCCACCATGGTGCACCCGTTTTGGAGAATTGCCCATCAGTTTTCAAGGCATTAACGAGACCATAAACCATGGGAATCAGAAAAATGACCAGAATAACGAGCGTTAAGGATGTTACCAGCATAGCTGTGATGCGATTACGTATCCTCCTGGGTAAAGGTTTACGTTGTCTCTTCATCTTTTCACTCATGATTTTTCCTCCGCAGCATAGTAAACCCAATACTTTGCAGTTCCAAATAAAACGATGGTAAGGATGAGTGCCACTATGAACATCAACCATGCAAGGGTCGCACCATAACCCATGTTGAAGAAAGTAAACGATTGTTTGTAAAAGTAAACCATGTAAAAACGTGTTATTCCCTGAGGAAAGCCTGTTCCTTGATTCAACACAAATGGCGCCAGGAAGTATTGTAAAGAACCGATCACACCCAATACCAACTGGTAGAAGATGACCGGCGTAATCAGGGGGAATGTGATTTTGAATAAGCGTTGCAGCCAGCTGGCACCATCAATCTCAGCAGCTTCATACATTTCTGTGGGGACTCCTTGAAGGCCAGCCAGAAATATAATCATCGCATTACCAACTCCCCAAAGGCCGAACATGGTATAAGCATAATAGACCAATCTGGGGTCTGCGAGCCAGCGAAGACCCTGTGTACCGGTCACCTGGATACCGGTTAAGTTTTCAATGATCAAGTTAATCCACCCGGTATGTTCATTCAAGACACCATTCCAAATAAGCACTGTGGCAACCACCGGGATCACGGATGGCATGTAAAAGAGGGTCCGAAAAAGCGTCTTGCCAATCACGCTTTTTGAATTCAGGATAATCGAAAGTAATAGCGCAAAACCAAGGCCGATCGGCAGGGATATAGCAGCAAAATGTATGGTCCTGGTAAAGGAAAGCAGCACTTCTTTGTCCACGGTAAGCGCCCGCTGCCAGTTTTGAAAGCCGATGAGAGTGGCTTCATCTGGTACGGCCGGGTTAAAGTCAAATAATGAAAAACCGAATGATGCCAGCATGGGTAAGATATGAAAAGCCAGGAAACCGATTATCCATGGGCTAAGGAACAACAGACCCCATCTTGCTTCCGTTTTGAGAAGCTTGCTCCTGGCCTTCTTTTGTTTACCAGGAAGTGGTAATGCAATATCAGTCATAGTCAAACCTTAATATTCTTTCGCGCGCCGAGCGTCGCGCGCGCGCGAAAGAATGGTTATATTCAATTGTCTGTTAACGGACTGAGTCAAAGATGGCTTGCAATGCATCTCTGAGCACAGCAATTTCGGCATCTACATCAAGGTCAGGTGTGTTCGCAAGATAGTTCCAGAACTCGTTGTAGCGGTCTGTGGTCTCCTGGAAGCTGGGCATCCAGGACTCATGGTTCGGGTTATCCGCATAGAGCATGCCGCCCACAACCACGTCCCAGTTGATATCTTTACCAGGGAAATTGGCTTCAGTGTAGGTGTCAAAATAGGTACCCTGCAAGGAAAGACGTGCCGGCATACCACCATAAACGGTCAATAGTTTGGGTGCAACCTCTTCACTGAGCAAAAAGGTCAACACTTCGAATGCAGCATCATAGTTTTTACTTCCTTTGAGAATACCAAAAGTATCGGCATGCATCTTTGAGGTGATGGTACCCTTATAGGAAGGTGTTGCCCCAAGGTTCCAGTCCCAAGGAACCTCACCCAGAGACCAGGGAGCAACATACCACATGTGCAGGTGCACCATGGCAAGATTCCCAGATGAGAACGGACCGCCGGGGCCCTGAAGGAAACTTGCACCACCATAAGGACCATTGGGGATGAACCAGGAAGTCCACCATCCATCATAGGTCCATTTCCAGGCTTCCTGCCAGGCATCTGGAACTTGAGCAGTCGTACCGTCATCTGCCAGCAGGGAACCTGCACCAAAGAAGGTGCCAATCCCGCGTGGGTCTGTCCACTGGTTCATGAATCCAAACTGGACGATGCTCTCTGGATCAAAATCGGGGCTGGTGGCATCATTGCCATTGCTATCAACCGTCAAGGCCATGGCCACTTCTCTCAATGTATCCATGTTCCATTCAGCTTTTCTGCCATCCGGCCAAACGTACTTTTCACCGTAATTGGCTGGTGGGTAGTTGAGTCCGGCTTCATCAAAAAGATCAAAGTTGTATATCATGAAGGATGGGAAGATACCAAAAGGAATACCCAGTTGGCCTTCTTCTTTGACATCGTAGAAATCAACCAGAGCCGGATCGAAATCACTCAAGTCATAATTGTTTTTATCGATCAGTGGTTGAAGATCCAACCATGCTCCCTTGAAGCTGTCACGTCCGCGGATGCCCACCGGTCCAACAATGTCTGGTGCATTACCGGCAGCAATCTGCGTGGCGAGGGTGTCATAAGCCACATCATTATCGATGATTTCGAGAACCAATTCAATCTTGTCCTGCGAAGCATTGAATTCATCGACAACTGCCTGTTGTGGAGCAAATGTTCCCTCATCAGAACCTGCACCAAGACCGACAAACCAGCGGATTTTTACCTTTTTGACAGGGGCTGCAGGCTCTTCGACAGCAGGCGCGGCAGGCGCAGCAGGCTCTTCGACAGCAGGCTCGGCAGGCGCAGCAGGCTCTTCGACGGCAGGCGCCGGTGTAGCGGGTGTACCACAGGCAGACAATAGCATGCTGAAAACCAGCACAATAACAAACAAAATACTGAATTTCTTAATCATTTTCCTTTTCTCCTTTTAAGATAAACATATGGGTGGTCCAAAAAATTGGACTAATCGACAATTTGGGAATAGGGCACCTCCTTTTTTGAGTGAACTTTTTGGGATCGATCCCAAACCAAGATAAAAAAACAAGCAAAATTTTTCAAGTTCAGTGCGCTCATTTCTGAAGCATATGTTGTAATCAGGGGGATTGGGATATTACGACTATGACGCATAACAGATCTCTTATAAAGATTTCTGAAATTGATCCCCATCCGACTTAATAAAATTCGTAAGGTCCAAACAGTCTTTAAAAACACCCGGCTTTTGCTGAACGCTGCCTGACGCCACAAGAATCACGAATGATTAATTCCACATCAATAATCAACTGACGGATGGGTGAATCTTCATCTTCCAATTTTTCCAGCAGCAGTTCAACAGCTTTATAGCCAAATTCCCGCACCGGTTGGCGTACTGTGGTCATCATTGGATGAGCAGCAATCGCCGGTGAAAGATCATCGTAACCGACGATCCCAACATCTTCAGGAACGCGCAGCCCGGCTTCCGACAAAGCCCGAATAGCCCCACGTGCCATACGGTCGGAAGCAACAAAGATGGCATCCACACCCCATTTCGTCAGAGACTGCGCAGCTAAATAAGCGCTTTCTTCACCAAAATCACCTTCCAGGATAAGGTTTTCATCCAACCCCAGGGGAGAATCCTGCATGGCCTGACGATAGCCCGCCAGACGGTCCTTCCCGGCGAATGTATCCATGTCACCGGTGATATGCGCAATTTTCTGATAACCAAGACCCTGTAAATGATGCACCGCCTGGATGGCTCCTTGCACATTGTCAACATCGATATAGGACTGCCCGGGAATATCCGGTCGGCCAACGACCACAAAGGGGATATTTGATTCCAGTAATTTATTCGAGAAACTTTCCTGTAATTTGCCGGACTGAATCACAAAGCCATCCAACAACCCTTTCTGAGTAACACGCTGCACCACATCCTTATCACTGCCCTCAATAAAAAGTGCCAAGGTCTTTTTATACTGGTTGCAGGCCTGGGCAATGCCTTGAGTGAGTATGGGGAAATAAGGATCACTGAAGAGGGTATCCATAGTTTGCGGCAGCACCAACCCGATGATGTTTGAACGCCGCGAACGTAAAGCCCGCGCCGAGAGGTTCGGCTGGTATCCGGTATCGCGGATGATTTTTTGCACCCGTTCACGCACAACATCGCTCACATTAGGATGATCATTGAGCACGCGTGAGACAGTTGAGCGTGAAACACCGGCCATTTTTGCAATTTTAATCAGGTTTAGACTGGACATGGGGTTTGGAGAGAAAGGTCTTGATATTTTTTTGGGATCGATCCCAAAGATATTTTTATTATAGCAATTCCATGTTAGAGAGTCAATAGGCAATTCGGAATGACGCGCATTTTAAGAACAGCTGTTGAGAACAGCTATTAACGCACCACCCAAACCCCTCACGAGCAGGAGCGTATCCAGCGCCATGTGCATCGCACTACCTATGGAATATCCAAACACCTACAACACCTTGCTAGGAAAATATCAGTCCTAGAGTTGCCTCATACCTGGTGAAGGATTTCGTCACAGAGCAAGACGGACACAGTATACATCGCGGCCAGGCAGCGATACGGGTGAACGGAATCAACACCGATTCTTCATGCACTCTGAACCCTTCACATCCCCCCGTGATCTGATGCATGAAAAATGGATTGTGGAGATGTGCATCTTTCGGTTGAAGAAACGCTTACACAGAATCAATCATCAACTGCGCAAACTGTCTGAGTAACAAAAATCGGGTGGCTCACCCCACTTGATTTTTATCTTTAAAACGCAAGAACGAAAGAGTTCAACTTTCGACTCTCAACTATTACCATTATAATGTTTCTACAGAGAACGCTCTTATGAAAGCATTATTGTCCCTTTCAATATTCATCATGATCATTACTGTTGGATGTACACCGGTAGTACCCATCTCTGCTGCTCAGCTTCAAACTACTGCAACACCAGGCTTGATACCCACACGTACGCCGCTGCAACCCAATACCGCTGTCCCCTCCCCGACAATCACACCCAACGCAACACCCGATCCACGCCTGCCACCTGAGGATTGGATGAACTGGCCTGTTGTCCCGGAACCGACTGATCGGGTCTACGAGATCTATCAAAGAGGAATTGAACTCGGTAATGATCCGCGTCATTTCTCCAAAATTGGAGATTGCCATAATGTCAAAGAAGCCTTCATGGGTTTGTTCGATAAACCAGGTTGGTACAAACTGCGCGATGAGAATTCCAACCTGCAACCGGTTATCGATTGGTTCAATGGCTCTTTCGACCGGGATGGTTATGCTGTTCAGGGCGGTTTTAATGCGGCTGCGGTAATTAACCCTACCTGGGCGGATCAGGAATTTTGTCAGCTGGGTGAAAGCCCGGTGGCCTGTGAATTGCGCCTCCATAATCCCAGCTTTGCAATCGTTAGCCTGGAATTGTGGTGGTTAGGTCGTACCACCGAACGCTATGAAGACTATATGCGTCAGATACTAGACCTGTTGATTGAAGAAGGGGTGGTGCCGATCCTGGCAACCAAAGCCGATAATGCCGAAGGTGACTATTCTCTGAATTACAGCACTGCAAAGTTGGCATATGAGTATGATTTACCGCTGTGGAACTTCTGGCGAGCAGCCCAGGATTTGCCCAACAAGGGTATGGATCCATACCGGGATGATGGATTTCATATCAGCTATGAAGCCTGGACGGAACGCAGCTTCACAGCCCTGCGAACGCTGGATGTGATGTGGAAAAGCGTGAGATAGGGTCTCAACAACGGGTAACCACAAGGGTTACAACAACGGATAACCACAAGGGTTACAACAACGGGTAACCACAAGGGTTTCAACAACGGGTAACCACAAGGGTTTCAACAACGGGTAACCACAAGGGTTTCAACAACGGGTAACCACAAGGGTT
>PHBX01000027.1:45495-87501 GCA_002842045.1 Chloroflexi bacterium HGW-Chloroflexi-3
ACAACGGGTAACCACAAGGGTTTCAACAACGGGTAACCACAAGGGTTTCAACAACGGGTAACCACAAGGGTTTCAACAACGGGTAACCACAAGGGTTACCCCTACTAGAATGGTTTTTTGCCGGATTTCTTGCCAGCTTTCGACACACTGAAGCGGTTGTCTTCCAAAGGATCCACCACAAAATGAGGGGGATTACCCTTTGGCCAGGGAGCCAGTCCTTGTTGTCGTAACCACCTGCCAATCTCAGGGCTGATCAATTCGCGGCAGGCTTCACTCCAGAATGCTTCCTTGTTGATATTCACATCGAAGGGTTCTTCTCCCTCCAGTTCCAGCACAATCACATCCCACTCTGGTTTGAAATGTAAATCTCTATCTGCAACCGATACTTTAAAGCCATAGCCAGATCCATTACGGCTATGAGCACCATTATTCCAGGCTGTTACGATCATGTTTTCCTCCTAGGCAGGATTCATTTCCTAATCCATGTTAATTCTACCTTTATTGTACATCATCATTGGTAACTTACCTTATTCCACGCTACTATGTCTATCCACATAGACCCTGCGCAGCCTCCGACGGAATTTGTGCCCACTGATTAAATGTTATCAATGGACTCAAGATAATCGCATATCGAATTCAGTTCTTCTTTCTTTCTTTTTGTAAGAGCATGGTTTGCTTCAGTAGCAATATATCCTATTAATTCTTTGAGTTCATTCAATGTTAATAATAACTCAGCACCAGATTTACTTAATGTAACTGTGTTCAATTGCCTTTTGCAACATGCTGAAATAATATAATTATTTTTCAAAACGTTATACTCATTATTTGTTAATGGTACTGAAACCTTATTGGACATAATAAATTTACCTCTTGTTTAGGCACATTATAATTGATTTCTTAATTACTCAGTTAGTCCTGAATTGAATTCATCGATATATCTTCAAACAACAAACATTCAGATTAAACTGGGGCGAACTGTTATACTTAAACAATGATAGAGGTTACACCTTCAGTAAAAATTGAAGAAAATGAAATTCAATTTGATTTTGTTCGTGCGGCTGGTCCCGGGGGACAGAATGTCAACAAGGTCTCCACAGCCGTTCAATTGCGTTTTAATGTCATTGCATCGACCCTGCCAGATGAGGTTAAGGAACGTTTGTTTAAAATTGCAGGGGGACGCATCAATAAAAATGGTATTTTGATGATCCATGCCCGTCAATATCGCACCCAGGAGCAAAATCGCTATGATGCCCAGGAGCGGTTGATTGAAATCATTCGACAGGCTACTGAGAAACCCAAACCACGCAAAGCCACCCGTCCCAGTGTGACTGCCAGAGCAACTCGCGTGGGAAGTAAAAAGAAACACGGCGAGATCAAACGCCTGCGTCGTTACAATCCCGAAGATTGGGATTAATTACAATTTACTGGCAGCAGCCTCATCCAGCATCCACACCAGGCGGCCATCCACAGGTTGAATCCGTTGGGCAGGCAGGCGCATTGGATCATGCTCTCCCTGCAGCACTTCCTGGAGACGATCCGCTTTTTGTGCACCGCTGACCATAAAAATCACCTGCCTTGCCAGATTCAGAATTCGTGGAGTCTGGGTCACACGGATGGAAGGTCTATCTTCGTACTGCGCTGTAACCACCATCACAGCTCGCTCTTCCATTAAAGCAGTTGATTGGCCCGGAAATAACGAAGCGGTGTGTCCATCCCTGCCCATGCCCAACAACACCCAGTCAAAGCGGGGAAGTTCCTGGCCTTGCTCTGCCCAGGTGCGCACCATTTCTTCATAATTGCGGGCTGCTTCCTCAGGAGGTAGATAGCCATCTATGGCATGTACCTGCTGTGAAGAGATCTTAAGCGGGTCGAGCACGTTGCGTTTGAACTGCCCGTAATTGCTTTCTTTGTCTTGTGGTGGAACACAACGCTCGTCCACCCAGAAGAAGTGGATCTGCGTCCAGGGTAGTGTTGCGCGATAAGCATCACTACCCAGCAGATGGAATAATCCCAGTGGGGTGCTGCCACCGGATAAGGCTATCAATGCCTGACCACGTTGCTGTACTGCCTGGTTGGTTGCCAGCAAAAAGTGCTTTGCAACCGCGTCTTCCAAGGTTGAGAGGTCGGGGTAGATACGAATATCGGTTTTTTTGTTCATGCCCTATTTTTAACATACTTGTGAAAAAAAGACCATATCGGTGTAGACGCTTCGAGATATCTGGTACAAATGTTGCAACATATAGACTGCAGTCTCCATGACTGACAAATTAATAAAAGAGATGGGTACCAGCCGATGAATTTTTTTTACAACCCCACCCGACCAGGATTGGTTCAGGAATCTGAAATCATCCAGCGTATCGAATCGCTCAATGCAGCTGCATATGATATGATCAGCCTTGCGCCAGCAGAGGGGCTGGATCTCAGCAAAAGAGCTTATCAGCTTGCCACTTCTGACGAATTTCGCCACAATCCGTATCCCAAAGGTGTTGCGGATGCGCTTTTCAATATGTCACATTTCCATCTCGAACAGGGAGATACGATGTTGGCGCTCGCTCAGGCGAAAGAAGCCCTTAACATCTATATTGAGCTGCGCCATAACCTCAGCCAGGCATCCACCTTGAGATTGCTTGGGATGATTTATGTTCATTTGAATGAATACAACAAGGCGATGATTTCCCTCCTCAAAGCATTAGAAATGGCACATCATCTGCACGATCCACGTTTGCTGGGTGAAATCACCATGACCATTGGACAAACCTATCTGGTCAGTGGAGAAATCGAACCGGCCATTACCGAACTTAAAAAAGCTATCCCTCTGTTTCATAGTCGTGATTTATCCATTCAGCTCAGTTATGCCTACAACTTCCTGGCAGCAGCATACAAAATGCTTGGAGATTATGAGGTCTTTGATCAGTATTTGATGCGTTCTATCGAATTGGCGGAGGATATGCGTGTTTTACCGGTGCGCATTGATAATTTGCGCCAGAAAGGGCAGAATGAGTTGCGCAAGGGCAATCTGGATGCTGCCAGTGTTCTCTTTGAGCAGGCACTTCAACTGGCTGCACATCAGCATTATCACACAGATGAGATTTCGTGTGTTATCTGGCTCAGTGAAGTCGATCATTACCGTGGAAATCTGACTTCAGCCGTTCAACACTTGATAAATGCCAGTGCCCAGGCCCAGACAATCCATTACGAAGAAGGCTGCCTGCGTGCCGATCGAAAGCTGGCACAGATCTATGCCGAACAAAGCGATTACCGCAAAGCGTATGAGCATTTCCAGGGTTTTTATCAGATTGAACAGCGTATTAAACGTGAGAAGAATGATCTGAAATACATGACCCTTGAAACAATCATTCGGGCTGATGCCCTGCAAAAAGAAGCGCGTATCATCCAAAACAAAAATGATCAGATCGAGAAGGAGATTGCTGAACGGAAATGGGTGGAGGAAGCATTACGTCAGAGTGAAGATAAATATCGCAGAGCACTCAACCTGGATGTGACCACATCAGTTAACACCCTGCGTTACTTCTATGACCTTGCTGAGCAGGAAATCCAGCGAGTTATGCGTTACCCACACCCGCTCTCCCTGCTGATTATCGACATTGACCATTTCAGTCAGGTGAACGAGCGTTTTGGTTACGTGATTGGTGATCAGGTACTGCAGTGGGTTGCCCGGCGTCTCAAAGATTTATTACGTGTCGTGGATGTGATCGGGCGCTATGGTGGTGATGCCTTCATTATGCTGCTACCAGAAACCAGCCTGGAGAATGCAAAAATAGTTGCTAATCGTATCAGTCAGCACTTTGCAGACGCTGATTTTGAGGTTGCCGGTGAAAAACTTGCTCTCACGTTTCACGCTGGATTGGTGGAATATAAAAAAGACCTGCCGGTGGATGCCTTCATTCAACGCGCAGATCAGGTATTGGAAAGAGCAAGTCGAAGCAATACCCAGCACATCATGGTCTGGGAAGATAAGTCCGATCAACCTGCCTTCGACTAAAAATAATCATCATCCTCGGGCATAAATATCAAAACAGCCTATTTTTGATGGATTCGGGTAGAATCTAACTATTAGACGATGGTGGTGTTGGCATGAAGCAGGCACTTATTGAGGATTTGGAACAGAAAATCGAACGAACCCAGGATTCATTCGAAAAGGTCAAACTACTGAATGAATTAACACTGATACTGGAAGATAGTAGTCTTTCCTATGCGATACGTGTGGTAGATGAAGCAGTAAGCCTGGCTCAGAGTCTGGATGAATCCAATCCGGAGGGATCCGCTGTTGTGGCAAATAGCCTTTTTACACGGGGTCTGCTTAACCTGGAAACAACCAATTATGAATTGGCGATTTCCAGCATTTATCAGGCATTGCCCCTTATCACCCAGATCAAAGATGACTTATTGAATGGACGCGCATTTGAAGTACTTGCTAAGGCAAACTTTGCATTGGGAAATGCCCCCGAGGGTTTCGAATTCTCCTGGCAGGCTTTGAGTTATTACGAGACACTCTCCAATCGTCGCTGGCAGGCAAGGCTCTACAACCTGATTGGTCGTCAATATATGGAGATGGGCAAACCGGATTGGGCGAATCGCTATTTTCAGCAGGCGTTTGATCAGATGGAAGCTCTACCCATCAACAAAACCCATGCGGATATTCACCTCAACTATTGTTTATTGGACACGCGTAATGGAGATTTTAAACAGGCTCAACATCATGTGCACGAGGCCCTCAATATCTATCGCAGCATTAAAGCCATGGATAAACTAACCAAAGCGCTGGTTATTCATGCCCGTATTCATGAAGCCCTCATGGATTATGAAGAGGCTCTCAAACATCTCGATCAGGCATTACAGATCACTGAAGAGCATGGATTGCTATATCGCAAAGTGCGTGTGTTATTGGCGATGGGTCAGATTTCGCTCGAAAAACAGGATTACGATCCGGCATTCAGTCGCCTGCAGGAAGCGTTAGCATTATCCGAACAACTCAATATGCGTCATGAGGGTATCCGCATCCATCGTGCCCTGGCGAGGGGATATAAACAAACTGGCAGCTTCGATAAATCCCTCGATCACTTTGAGAGTTTCTATCGCTACGAAAAACAGATTGAGAAAGAACAGGATGTGCAACGCATCCGCAGTTTAGAAATCATGCATCAGGTTGAGCAGACCCAGAAAAGTTCCAGGCTCTTGGGACAACAAAGTCGCAGCTTACGTGAGCAGCTCAATCTGATGCGCCCATCCCTATTGGCATCTACTCCATCCCAGATTACTGATCCACTAACGGGTTTATTGAACCGCAAACACTTTCTCACCATCCTGGAAAATGACCACCTTAATGTTGAGCATTACGGCAAAGTTGTTTCCATGATCATGGTGGATGTGGACCAATTCAAAAAAGTCAATCAGGAGCATGGTAATCTGATCGCTGATCAGATTCTGGTGGAGCTATCTCTTATGCTGCGTGATGAGTTTCGTCGTCGTGACCTGGTCTGGCGGATCAGTGGTGAGGAATTTGTGATCCTTCTACCCAATACCGAATGCAAACATGCTAAAATTCTGGCAGAACGGCTACTTCAACATGTGCGCGAACATGTCTTCGAATTGGATAAACTGAGAACCCAGATAACCATCAGCATGGGGATTGCCTGTACCAGTGCAGATCATGAAAAAAGTGTAGACATGCTGTTGGGGCATGCTAACCAGGCCTGGTCAATAGCCAAGCAAAATGGCGGTAACCAGGTGGTTACCTGGCGATCATAACCAGTCAGAGACTACTTTCCGGTTGTTTTTGTAGGAAGAGGTGGAGGAATTTTCGGGGGTACAGTTGTTTTTTTCGAAATTTGAGTGATTTCTGTTTATGTAGTTAATAGAGGTTAGAAGAAACTGAACCAGTTCGTGCCGAAGATGATCGACCCGGCAATTATCAGAAATGCGATCAACAGGATCACACCGCATCCACAACCCATACAACCCTGTCCGCTAATTATTGAAAGGACACATTTATTTATACGTATTATTTTCTGAGAAGTGTCAATAAGTGGTAAAAAATTGAGTCTCATCAACATAAGTTAGTTCTTATTTTCGGATCGTGAATTGAGACGCAAAAACATCAATTCTGGGTTAAAATCACTCAATTGAATTTCACTGGAGGACCATGAACACAAAATTACTCTTTCCTGAAAATTTTATCTGGGGTGCAGCGACTGCATCTTATCAAATCGAAGGTGCCTGGAACGAGGATGGCAAGGGCGAATCCATCTGGGATCGCTTCTCACATACCCCTGGAAAAATTCTCAACAACGATACCGGAGATGTTGCAGATGATCATTACCACCGTTACAGGGAGGACGTAGCTTTGATGATAAAGCTGGGATTGAAAGCCTATCGCTTCTCGATCAGCTGGCCGAGAATCTTGCCAATGGGAATTGGAAGAGTTAACCAGCCCGGCATTGATTTTTACAGTCGTTTGGTGGATGAACTACTCGAGGCAGGCATTCAGCCATTCACCACCCTGTATCATTGGGATTTGCCGCAGGTATTGTTTGAAGCTGGTGGTTGGCCTGTACGCAGCACTGCCGAAGCTTTTGTCGAATATACGGATGTCATCACCCGTGCTTTGGGAGACCGTGTCAAACACTGGATGACCCACAATGAACCGTCGGTGGTTGCCAACCTGGGTTACCTTCACGGAGAACATGCCCCTGGCATCAAGGGTAATATTGTTTCCGCACTCAAAAGTGCTCATCATCTGTTACTATCACATGGTTGGGCAGTACCGTTGATCCAACAGAACAGCCCAGGCAGTGAGGTTGGGATTGTGATTAACGCTAACCATACCCCATCTGCTTCTGCGAGTGTGCCTGACCGGCAGACAAGGTTGGAACAAGACGCTATTTGGGTACGCTTGTATTTGGAAGCTTTGGCAGGGCGTCAATACCCGGCTGAATTAACACATTTCATTTCAAAACAAGGATTACTGCCTGAGGGAACAAAATATATTCAACCAGGTGATATGGAAGACATTGCTACGCCTATTGATTTCATCGGTTTAAATTTCTATCGGCGCACTGTGATTCGCAACACAGAAGTTCCGGAAGACCAAAATCTACCTCAGACTCTCTTCCCGGCACCTAAAAACGATGAAAACTACACCGAGATAGGCTGGGAAGTTTATCCCGAAGGCTTATTAAGCGTTCTGGGACGTTTGCATTTCGAGTACCAGATTCCTAAAATCTACGTCACTGAAAACGGCTGCAGCTATTCGGATGCACCGGGAGATGATGGTCTTGTGCGTGATGAGCACCGCACCCGCTACCTGCGTGAGCACTTGCGCATGGCTCACCAAGCGATTCAGATTGGCATTCCTTTGGCTGGTTACTTTGTATGGTCACTGTTCGATAATTTTGAGTGGGCATATGGCTATTCTCAACGTTTCGGTATTATCTGGGTGGATTACGAGACACAGGAGCGTATTATCAAGGACAGTGGACATTGGTATTCACAGGTCATCAAATCCAATGCTGTTGATTGAAGGAATCAGTTAGAAAATTGTTTACCTTCTGCTAATCTTAATGTAAAATCAAATTTGGGAGGAGATGTATGATAACTGAAACCGATGTTCTCCGTTTGGCTCAATCTCATTTTCCAGAAAATACAATCTCATGGATTGAGGATCTGGGTACCTGGGTGCGTCATAATTTCCGCGTCCATTTTTCAGATCGAAAGGCAGTGGCATATAAATTTAACGTAAATTCAGACTGGATCGATAGTAGCGTACATGAATACCGGGTAACCGAGATTTTAGAAAAGAATGGTCTTCCCATCTCACCAGTTCTTGTGGTGGATGATAGCCGACAAGAGATCGGCCATGCATTTATTGTGGTTGAACAGGGGACTGGAGATCGTCTGGATCGTTTAATGCGACTGAAACCGGATGAGGAGATCAAAGCCATGTATCGGGGTGTGGGTCAGTTCTATCGCCGCTTGCATGCAATTCAGGGGAAAGAGTCTGGTGCATGGATGAATGATCCTGAACAATTGATTGATGTCTCTCCTACAGATTACCTGTTTGAAAATGAAATTGTAGGTGGTAGTGGGGCAGCATTAGCCAGCAAAGGCGTTCTGAACAAACTGGTTCACCAACGTATTGTGGATGTCTGGCAGGCAAATTTGGCTTATTTAAAGAACCATAAACCCGTGATGGTGCATGGCAGCCCCTTCCCCTGGACGATCTACCTGGAAAAACAAGGACTTGATTGGCAGGTTACCCGCATAGCAGGATTGGGAGACACCTTCTGGTGGGATCCAGCTTATGATCTGACATTTCTGATTGAGCCGCCCTTCACATTCATGTTCGATCAATGGCGGATCGCTTTCCTGCAAGGTTATGGTGTCAAACCGGAAGTACGCCGACTAATGCTTTATCGTCTCTTGCAGATCCTGTGCGCTGTCAATAATGTATATATGCAGCCCAAGATTGAACAATCCGAAACATGGAAGCAAAGCGCCTTACATGCCATTCCCGTGTTGCTCAAGAGTCTCGAGACGACTTTAAAATAACGCAGGATTACGCTGATACCTATACCTGATTACAAATTATCGTGATCAGGTTTTTTTATTCGGCGGGTTGCTGTTGCAGCTGTCGGTTGACGTTGAAGAGCAATACCAGGTTAATCACAAATAACCCCACCAATACAAACACCCCCAATTGGCCTAATAGCACAGGCAGGTTATCCATCTCTTCTGAGATTGGCAATATTGGAACAATTCCAGAGAGCAGTGCAAAGAAGTTCCATAAACCATGAATTGTTACAGCTAAAAGATAAGTGAAAATGGCTCTCCCCCATTTGCGATTGTAGAAAGCGCTGGCAAATCCCCAACCCACCAGGCCGGATAAAGTCACATGCAGGAGCCCTGTTCCGGTACGACCAAATAACAGCATCAACCATTCCGATTCGGCAGGGATTCCAACTGCTCCCAGGCTTTCCAGCATGGCGAAACATGCCCCGCCAATCAATCCGCCCACAAAACCTTGTGATGGGGTCAGACGTTTACCTGCCAGGAACCAGATTGCCATGGGCTTGAAGAATTCTTCGATCAGCGGTACCAGAACTGACACCACCAGAATGCTGCCATTTAGAAAAATTGGACGACTGATTAAATCCGTTACGAATTGTTCTGCTTCCAGTGGGTTCATCAAACCACTCGAAATCTGCTCCGCATACATCATGATTTGCGAGAGTAACTCGGGTTGTCCTGCCAGCCAGATCGCGGCAATCATAAAAATAAAAAAGAACAATACCAGTTCTGCGAGTAATACCACTGGCATCATGATGGAAAAATTGAATGCCACAGCCCCCCAGACTCGCGGCCGGTTTCCCAAGCTCAGCTTTCTGGCGCCAATCATGAAAAAGAACAGAATGGGCACTAATACCAGTGGAATAATCAATAAGGATGTGATCAGGTTAAGTACCTGAAAACGGCTGATGAGCAATACACCCAGAATCGATACAATCCAGATTAAGATAAGGGCAAATTTGATGATCCGTTGAGTGGATGGTTGCAAGGCTGGCATAGGCCTGCCCTGTAAGTGAAAAACAGCACTGATCAAAGCCGGGATAAAAGCCGCAGCAATCAGCAGGGAAGTCCAGCCAATAACCAGCATTAAGCCGGCATCATTGGCTGTCAGTGGATCAATCATCCCACTGAAGAATCCGAACGCCAACAACAATCCACCCCCGATCAGACTGGATAAAAAGCCCAGGCTGCTGATGACAACCTGGGCAATTGCATAGATTTTTGCTCTTCCTTGCAGCATTGATCCTTCAGCCATTATTTTTCAGTAATAGTGATCGAAAGGATTTTATCCAGTGTTTCGGCCGTAATACCCTGTTGGGGATCGACTGCGTTCAAACTGGTGACCACATCCATGCCTTCGATCACTTTACCGAAGACCGTGTATCCGCTATCCAACGCTGTTTGGGCAGCATAGGTGATAAAGAATTGGCTACCATTGGTATCGACGCCGGCATTAGCAACACCCAGCACACCTGCGGAGTCGAATTTCAAATCAGAGATTTCGTTGGCATATTCATATCCAGGGCCACCCATACCCAGACCACTGGGGTCTCCCACCTGAGCAACAAATCCTGGGATTACGCGATGGAACTCTACATTGTTATAGAAACCTTCCACTGCCAGAAACACAAAACTGTTGACAGCCAGAGGCGCTTTCTCGGGGTAAAGTTCTACCGTAAAATCACCTTTGCTGGTGGTGATGGTTGCTTCATAAACCTTTGTTACATCCACAACCATGGGTGGACATTCCGTGTAGCGGTTCTTATCCAGTTCGATCAATTTCAGGATACTGGAAAGGGTGTTGTAATCATACGAGGAAGAGTAGGGAACACCATTGATCACAATAAACACAGTCGGGGTACCACTGATGCCAATATTTTCTGTGGCATCGGTGTATGCGAGTGTAACCTTATTCAACACAGATTCACTGTTGTAATCTTCTTCAAATTTAGCCAGATCCAGATCAAGTTTCTTAGCTAATTCGAGGGCATAATCATCAAATCCTTCAACTGAAACGGTATTGGCTGACCAATCCTGTTGTTCTGCAAATAATAAATCATGCATTTCAAAGAATTTTCCCTGCAATCCAGCTGCTTCTGCAGCCTGGTGAGCTGGAAATGCCTTGGGATGAATGCTGGGTAGTGGCAAATGACGGAATACCAGGTTGACTTTATCAGCATTATCGAGATAGAACTTTTCCAGTTGTGGCGCGGCGATGGAGCAGTACGGACACTGGAAGTCACTGTACTCGATTATGGAGATCTCTGCGTCTACAGAGCCTTTGATCCAATCATCTTTACTTGCCAACGGTACAGGAGGAATCTGATTTGCCGGAATCACCGGGATCAATTGTTCCAGCGTACATTCTGTGATCTTACCAGCCATGTTGGGTTTAAAACCTGTAGAATTTTGTTCAACCACAATTTCGTTTCCAATTTGATTTTGCGGTTTTGGTTCCACAAGCGGCGTTTCTGCTTTTGGCTGGCATGCAGCCAAAACCAAAGAAGCTATAATTAACAAGATAAATAATGTTCCAAGTTTTTTCATTAAAGGGTTCCTACCTTTCTTCATCTCCCCAGTTTTAATTTTTTACGAGTTCAGACCAGATAACATCACGCAGAGCTTTCTGCACATCATCAAAGGGTTGGGCAGCATCAACAATCCGCCAGCGTTGCGGTTCTTCTGCAGCCAGCTTTAAGTATCCCTCACGAACACGTTTATGAAAAGCTAATGCATAAGCATCCAGACGGTTCCATTCACCACCGCTTTGTATACGGCGTTCCAATCCAACCTCAACTTCAAGATCGAGAAGGATGGTTAAATCCGGGTAAAGTCCGCCTGTAGAAAAATCAAGTAATTTTTTCAATGTAGGAATATCGACACAATGACCATATCCCTGATAAGCCAGGGTTGAATCGGCATAGCGGTCGCAAAGCACGATCATATCTTTCTCCAGCAATGGCCGGATTACCTCTTCTACATGTTGAGTGCGAGACGCCAGATACAGGAGAATTTCAGTGCGCGGGTGCATGGCGGTATTCTCTAAGTCATGCAAAATGGTGCGAATCTGATCGCTGATCATCGTGCCACCTGGTTCCCGGGTGGTATATATGTTATGCCCTTTTGCACGCAGCCATTCTGCTAAGATGGGCAATTGTGAACTTTTGCCACTGCCTTCCGGACCTTCCAGGGTAATAAACATCACAGTCCTATTCACGAAAAATGCGTACACGCCGGTTGGGATCTTTCCCATAGGAATGGGAGACCAGCTGTGCCTGGCGAGCCATCTCGTGTTGTAAGCGGCGAATTGCCGAGGAAGCTGGTGGTAAGTCTGCCCAGCGCTGTCCATTCATCACAGCGCGTATACCATCTTCTGTTACTTGAGATGCATATTGCCAATCATCATTTTGCGTTAAATTATTACCATTGAGGTTATAGATCTCCATTAATGTCTTTTCCATCTGATTGATGGTGTTGGAGCGCAGGAAATAAAGCGGAGTACCACGGTCTTCAGCTTCAATCAATATCTGTTGTCGGGAACGGTAATAAGTACGCAGCGTCATTATGATATCTGCCTCTTCTGGTAAGCGCACTATCACCGCTGGTACGGATAGGCGTTTAGCTGCCTGCTCCAGGCGGTTGCGTGCTACCCCGTAGGGGAAAATCTTAACGGTACGCATCCGCCCGGTTTCGGGATCGTTATTGACAGGTATGACAGGTTGTGATGGTGACTGTGCATATGCCGGACGCGGTTGTGTGACAGAACGTCCATTTTCATTGCTGCGGCGCATTCCCTGTGACATCGCACCACGGGTAGTGATGGATGGCGCCGGTAATTTCTCAATCTTGATTTCGTTGTTTTCGTTGCGATAGCGTACTTCGGGGGGGATTGGATAACCGCGTAATAGCGAATCGACAGCTTCCGAAACATCCGGGTGAATTGCCATGCGGTTACGCTCCTGAATCTCAACCAGCACATCAAAGGTTGGTGGAGAGCGGCGTTCGAGCACAGTCTTCTGGGTGCCACGCCGGCGAGCTTCTTCATCTGAAAGTGTTACTGATTCGATACCACCAATCAGGTCGGAGAGGGTTGGGTTCAGTAACAAATTTTCAAGGGTACGGCCATGGGCTGTGGCAATTAGCTGCACTCCGCGTTCGGCTATCGTGCGGGCTGCCAGCGCTTCCAATTCGCGACCGATCTCATCAATCACTATCACTTCCGGGTTGTGATTCTCGACTGCTTCAATCATAACTTCGTGTTGTAAGGATGGTTTGGCAACCTGCATGCGGCGCGCCATTCCCACGGCTGGGTGTGGAACATCACCATCACCACCAATTTCATTAGATGTATCCACTATAACCACGCGCTTTTTTTCTGCGAGGATACGGGCAGCTTCACGCAGCATGGTGGTTTTTCCAATTCCTGGTTTGCCCAGAAGTAAAACGCTTTTTTCGGATTCGATCAGATCCTGGATAATATCAATGGTGCCATAAACGGCGCGACCCACGCGGCAGGTCAAACCTACTACCTGTCCACGCCGGTTGCGAATACCGGAGATACGATGCAGGGTACGCTCTAAACCAGCACGATTGTCGGCATCAAAATCTCCAATGCGGGTGACCACATAATCAATATCCTCATGGGTTACTTCACGTTCGGAAAGAGGCACTTCGTCTTTCACGAAGCGAGCTTTAGGTGTGCGACCCAGATCCATTACAATCTCTATTAAATTGTCGCTGTTATCTGCTTCATCCAATGCTTGAGCAATTTCCAGAGGTAGAACCTCCATCAGCGCTTGCAGATCATCTGTAATTTTTCTTTGCTTCATTCTTCCTAAAAAAATCCTGTTATTTATTCAATTATCAGGTGTCTCCACCTGTCTCCATTTCTAATTCATCCATCGAAACAACCATCATAACTGGCTATTCTTAGAATGACATTAACCCGTCTACTTATTTGATGCGATTATATCATTAGAAGTTTCTTTTTTATTTTTTTGTTGAATTATGCACGATCGGAGATGACGTCTCTGTGCCATGCGCTTCCAGGACTTTACGAATGGTCGCTGGTACGCTGACACGCTGCTTGTTGATGAGGTGCTTGACCAACATGATTTTGCGATTCCCTGGTGTTCCACCCAGGCTCTCTGCGGCAGAATTCATCCAGGATTGGTAATCCCTAACTGCCAGATAGAGTGGGCGTCCATTGGAGGTATTCATCAACCTGAGTAAATCTGTCAGTAATTTTTCAGGTTCACGAATGTTGGGATGTATAACTGGTGTCAGAAAGATTCCTTTTGGACCATTGGTGACGTCCACAAAAGCGAGCAATTCAGAATCCACATAATGAACATAACCCTGGACGGGTCTTTTGTCCATGGCTTCAGATCCCTGCACCAGAGGTGGTACTACTGCGTGATAAAGGTTGTTCAGATTATGCTGGTCGATCTGTTGAAACGAACGCCACAACTGGTTCTTTTCACCATTGTGTGGATAATCAACAAAGCGCCAAACCTGCTGCCTGCCATATACACTGAATCCGGAGAGGCGCAACATCTCAAAGACGGATTCATCTTCGTTGATTTCTGCCAGTAAGCGCAACGCACCACGACCACTGCTTTCCCAGGAAAGATGATCCAATAAAGCCAGCAAAGCACGATCCATCAAATTGGGCTCAGGAGCTAAAAAAGTTAAGTGTGCGTTTTGATCACCGGGATTGAAATTGATCTGACCGATAAAGGGAGCTAAACCTTTCCCGGGGCGAGCAATGCCGCTGTAGCTGCTGTAATCCATGCGTAAATGGCCCAGCATGGCAGAACTACCAATCGGATTGCCATGGGTCAACCCCAAAATACTGTCGGTGCATAGAATCTGGTTACGATAGCGCCAGATATGCATTAAATCTAACCAGCCAAAAGGTCTTACTTCGATGGGATCATCTCCAAAAAGTAACGATGGAAGCGATCGTCGTTGGTCAGTTCCGGGTGGAATACAGTTGCCAGCAAGTGACCCTGCCTGGCAACCACAATTTTATCAAACCCGATTTGAGCCAGAATCTCAACCTTTTTTCCGACGGCGTTGATGATCGGTGCACGGATAAAGACAGCTGGAAAGGTTGGATTACTTCCATTTAAATGAGCCAGCGCTGCTACCTGCAGATCAGCCTGGAAACTATCCACCTGGCGACCAAAAGCATTGCGGACGATTTGAATGTCCATCACGTCCAGTCGGGGTGGGTTGGATTGGTCATCCTTTGCCAACAGGATTGCTCCGGCACAGGTGCCCCAGACGGGATGCTCGGATGCAAAGGCTTTTAAATCGTCGAATAATCCAAAATCAATGGCCAGTTTAGCGATGGTGGTGGATTCTCCACCCGGGATGATTAAACCGTCCAGACCGTTCAGGTGCTGGCTGAGACGAACCTGTTGTGTTTCCACACCCAGGTTATGGAGCATCTTTTCATGCTCAATAAAGGCGCCTTGTAATGCTAAAATACCAATACGCATACTACCTACCAACCGCGACCTGCCATCAATTCTGTTTCAGGCAAGCTGGAGATCTGTCGGCCCACCATGGGTTCACCCAGGTTGCGGCTGATTTCAGCCAGTATTTTGGGTTCGTTATAATGCGTGACTGATTTAACAATGGCGGCGGCACGTTTGGCAGGATCGCCAGATTTGAAAATACCTGAGCCAACAAAGACACCATCCACGCCTAATTGCATCATGAGGGCAGCGTCTGCTGGTGTGGCGATACCACCCGCAGCAAAATTGACCACCGGCAATGTACCGGTTTTATGCACTTCCATCACCAGTTCAAAAGGTGCCCCTATCATCTTGGCATAAGTCATCAATTCTTCCACCGGCATGGTTTGCAGATGGCGGATTTCACCCAGCACTGTACGCGCATGGCGCACAGCTTCGATTACATCTCCGGTGCCGGCTTCGCCTTTAGTGCGGATCATGGCAGCCCCTTCTCCGATTCGTCGCAATGCTTCGCCCAGGTTACGGCAACCGCAAACGAAGGGTACTTTGAAATCGTGCTTGTAAATGTGATGGCTCTCATCAGCCGGGGTAAGCACTTCGGATTCATCAATATAGTCCACCCCCAGGGCTTCCAGGATCTGTGCTTCCACAAAATGTCCAATCCGGCATTTGGCCATCACGGGGATGGTGACTGTATCCATGATCTTGAGGATCAATTCGGGGTCACTCATACGCGCCACGCCACCGTCCGCGCGGATATCAGCCGGGACACGTTCCAGTGCCATTACCGCACACGCGCCAGCATCTTCTGCGATGCGGGCATGCTCCGCTGTAACCACATCCATGATTACACCGCCCTTGAGCATTTGAGCCAAACCTTTTTTAACGGCAAAGGTGCCAGTTGTTTCTGTCATATCATCCTCCTGAAGGAAATTCTTACTTGCATAGCGATTCTACCACGTAGAATGATGCTATTCAAATGTTGGATTACACGTGCCGGAAACAGTTTTCATAAAACAAAAGTGATTTTACTCAACTTCGCAATCAGGTACATCCAAAAATAGCGATATGTTTACTGCTGCTAGTGGAAAAAGGAGATTGCCCTCAATCATCCCAATGATAAACTGACTTCAATTCTGCCAGGCGTGCCATTAAATCCAGTTCGGATGGCCAAATATAGCGGATCTTGACTGGTTTCACATCGGTCTTGCTTTTTTCCAGCACAATGAACTGACTGGTGATCACCTGGTTGACCGGGTCGAGCATTGATGCATCCAGACGTGCTTCCTGGCTCTCGAGTTGAATGGCACGCACGGTTTGACCACCCTGGAAGCGTGCCAGGTCTGGTACAAAAGCTTCCACTGCGAACAAACCTTTGCTCTCCAGGTGTTCTGCTACATTCTTGACACATTGAATTTGATTCTCCTGAGACAACAAGGCAAAGATCGTGTTAAAGACGAAAAAGATTAAATCAAAGTGTTCTTCAAATGGAATCGTGGCAAAATTACCCATCGCAACCGTTATTTGATCCGCATTCGGTTTGGTATGCAAGCGTTCCACCATGGCTGGCGAAGCATCAATGCCAAACAATTTGATACCGGTTTCCACCAATGGAAGTGCTACCCGCCCTGTGCCAATCCCCAATTCCAATGCACGGCCGCCACCGGCCAGGCGGGTGAGCAACTCCAGCATGTGAGGATCAACCTCACCATACCAGTCATCATGGATCGGCGATCAGTTCACCATAGGTTTCATCTGTATAATTGCCCATTTTATTTCTCCTGTTGGATCGTATTCTTACAATAATTATACGGTTTTCAAAGAAGCAGGGATAGAGAAGAGACGAATTAATCTTATTGTGAATTTATCACTTAACCTTGAGGAAAAGACAATAAAGAGGATTCAAGAAATCATAATGTCGGGAATGATGGTTTACGTCAGAAAGTTGAATAAAACAAAACCTGGATTTTAACCAGACGGGTTGGAATGGTCTGATCAAATTCAAATAACCAAAAAGGCTAAGCGAATTTATATTGGAGATTTAATTTTTTGCATTCATACATGGCTTGGTCAGCCGCTTTTATAAGAGCCTCTGGGGTTTGCCCATTTTGTGGGAACACGCAGATCCCAATTGCTGCTGTGACAGTATGATCTTGTGGATCAGTCTCATCGCGAATCTTTTTTGACAGTTTTTTTGCCACGAGGGCGGAATCCTCGATCTTCTTAATTCCATCTAAAAGCACCACGAATTCATCACCGCCGTATCGCACAACTGTATCTGTAGTGCGCAAATTTTCTGTTAAGATGCTAGCGAGATTGATGAGATACTGGTCGCCTACATCATGCCCGGCTATGTCATTAATCTCTTTAAAACTGTTCAGATCAATAAAGAGCAGAGCGAATAATTCATTGTCCCTTTTAGCACGAAAAATGGCTTGTTCGATACGGTCATTCAGGAGATAACGATTGGCTAAAGAAGTAAGCGGGTCATGGGTTGCCAGCCATTTATACTCCATCTCGGAATCTTTTAATTCGTTAATATCGCGTGTGATGCCTAGTAAACCAATGATCTCGCCGCGATCATCGCGTAAGGGAAATTTGGTGGTGGAAGTCCAGTTTGACTCCCCTTCAGAATTGATATATCGTTCAATCAATCCAATGATTGGCTGACCTGTTTCCATTACTTGTAGATCATTCTGCATGGTTCTTTCACCAAATTCTTTGCCAAATAATTCTTTATCCGTCTTACCATAAACCTCGCTTGGATCCGAAACGTTCAAACTTAACGCCATTTTTCGATTGATAAGCCATAAACGACACTCGCGGTCCTTTACATAAATGCTATCCGCGGTGTTTTCCATCAAAGTAGTAAATATCCAGGAATCCTCTAATTGCATTTCTTGAATAACTTTGTTCACTTTTTCTACGTTGATAAACAACAAAAGTTAATACATAAAAGGCCTTGTTACCATTAAGAAGCAAACGAGACCTGCAAAAAAAAAAATGATAATCTTATTATATAATACCTTCGCCAAATAACGCAGTGAAAACAAATTGGTGATTTTGGTGGATGACATACTTCAGGTGGTCAATTTCTGAAAAAGCTGAGCCCTAGACTCGGACACGCGGATACAGAGTCGCACACCCCCATGCCACTGGTTCCCCATCGTCGCGGATTGAAATCCGTGTCTTCCAGATTCCAAACGGGCTGAAGACCAGTTGCTGGGCAGGCCCAACCTGCTTTAGCTGGTTTGGCATTTACCAGCATGTGGATGAATCATCGCAATATGACCAGCTGCCCAATCATGATTCAGATAAACAACAACCGTTATCGAGTGATATTCGTCATCGAGACCACCGTGGATGGCCCGCTACAAGCCACGAACTACGAGCTAATCGGACCTTCACGTAATCACCTAGATCATAGTTTAGACATTTACCAGGGCGAGGCATGCCGTTGACCCGTAAGGAATGAGCTTACTCCATCGGATAGCCACTCTGTTGCCAGAGTTGTAAACCACCTTTGAGTGCACTGACGTTGGTAAATCCTTTTGCCATTAAAACAGTCGCCGCACGGGCGCTGGATTCTTCAGCCGGTCAGGTACAGTAGGTGATGATCCAGGCGTTTGGATCGAGCTCGTTAAAGCGTGAATCCATTTCAGTATCAGCTATGGAGAGCGCTCCGGGTATATGACCGGTGTTATACAGTTCATCTCCACGTACGTCCACAAACACAGCAGAGCCGGCATCATATGCTGCTTTGGCATCCTGCACTGTAACACGATTCACTTCCCGATAGGGGACAAATGAAGTTGGTGAAACAATGGCTGATTGCGCCGGTTGTTGCGCCTGAATAACCAGCACCACCACAGCCACCACCAACATTAACCCACCAATCAGGATTACCCAGATGGATGGATCTATTTTTTGTTTGCTCTTTTTCTGCCTTGCCAATGTTCGCTCCTTGACATCCTTTTTAAATAGAAGGATGAGGTATTGATTGGAAGAAAGTATATCGTAATTTACGACAAATTCAATCTGATTAACAAGCTTCTTAATAAATTCTTAATTTAGATTTATGTCTTAATAATATTGGTCTTTACTCCAGCCCAAAGCACAACACCAAATACCAGAATCAGAAAACTACCCCCCACAAATACCCATTTTAAGGAAGTGATAACACCTGCCAGGCTGGCAAGAATATCTGTCGGTTGAGGATAGCGAAACATCACTACCATATTGGTTATATTTTCCAGATAATCCACCAGGATAGCTGCCAGAGGTACCAGATTGAGCAGGCGCAGTTTTGACTCTTCGAGAATGGTCTTGTTTAATATCCAGCTGATCGTGTTGATCAAAAAGAAGGTATACACCAGCGGCCAAACGATATCGAAGGAAATACGGGAATCCAGATAATATAGTCTGCCTTCCTGGCCAAAATCTTCGGCAATCTGGTAAAGTTGATCACGGGTGTAGTAAAAGGTAGTGTCCAGGGATGTGACCGACCCGGTGACCTGGGCAGATCGATCCGATTCGGAGGGCAGCACCACAAGCATAAACACAACAAACAAAGCCAGTGTAATGAGAAACACCCAAAAAGATGATTTACTGTAAAAATATTGGGAAATTCGCTGCATAAGAGTTCCATTCTGGTTGAATTTTCTGCTCAGAGTCTTCTCTTGTAATTTTACCTTTGTTTTCCAAATGGATTTATAGAAATTAAGAACACCGCTTTCCACTTTCAGCGGTGTTTAGGAGTAAATCAGTGTTTAAGGATGATTATGGTGTGCTCACCTGGATATTCAATCCCTGTCCGGTGGCTTCGATAGCTTTGAGTTGGGCCTGACGGGCTATATCGGTGGCAGAGGCCAGAATGCGCAAGGCTTCGGATGGGTTGTGGAAGCCCATACTATTTTCAGCAGCGATGAAGTCCCAGCGCAGTTGGGCTTCGCGATGTAACTGGCGAGCTTCCGCCAATAAAACCGGATCAACTCCGGTGACATCGGCTGCGGCTTTGATGGCATAGGCGGCTTCGATGATCGCATCTTCGGTAATGACCATGGTATCCCAAACCTGATTCTGGATAATGGAAACTCGTTCGGTCACATAGTTGACACTGGTGTGGCAGGTGCCACAACTGGCTTCGGGATTGAGCAATGGGCTGCGCATGTTGTGGCTGGAAAATTTGGCAGCGCCATCCTTGGTGTAAGGCATGTGGCAATCCGCACAGGCGACACCGGCTTTGTAGTGGGTGCTGTCAGCTGTGAAGAGCTCGTAATCGGGATGTTGCATCTTGATCATCGGAGCACCAGATTCGCCATGTGTCCAATCACTGAAATCAATCTCCTGATAAAACTCGGAGATGTTTTCAATTCTCATTCCCTTTGCCCAGGGGAAAACCAGTAGCTTGCCTTCACCAGCAAAATAATATTCCACATGGCAATTGGCACACACCAGACTGCGCATTTCCTGACGCGTGAAGGTGCGCCAATCCTTTCCCTGCGCTTCCAGAGCCTTCTCCAGAGCTGGATTGGTGACGACCAGACGCATGCTGGCGGAATCATGACAATTTACACAACCGATCGGCTCCGTAATTTTCTTACCCAGGGTGCTGAAAGGTGTGCTGGCATATTGAGCAGCTCCCATTTCTTTCCAAAGCTCAACATTATTGGCACTTTTGCAGGAATAGCAAGTACCTGGAGTTGTTTCGTTTACCCGCTCAGTTTCCTCCACATCTGTGACACTGTGCATATGTCCGCGATCTTCTTTGTAATCCTTGCTGAAGGCCATGTTGGAGAATAGGACAACCAGGCGTGGGTCTACCTCTAATTTTTGCACAGGCTCGGAACCACCAAAAGCCGTGCGGGTATTATTCTCTGCCGTCATTAAAAATGTAGAATACTGGTTGGGAAAATTAACACCCCAAACAGAAGAATCTGGTTCATTTGGAGAGACATCTGTCAACGGTGGTATGCCTCGAATGGGATCCGGTTGTGATTGGATGAACCATAACAATCCCAATACCGCAATTACCAGAATAGCAATCGTTACACTTAATATCATAATAGGTGAAATTTTTTTCATCGGTCTGTCTCCTGATCTCGATACGGTAAGATAGAAATTCCACGTTCACCGTGGGCGATGGTTCTATGACAATCAAAGCAATAGCGTCCTTCATCCATTGCACCAAAGGCAATGTCTTCCACAGCTGTTTCATGGCAGCCAATACAATTCTCATGGATAATATCTTTGGATAGCGGAATGGCACGCAGGATGATGGGGTGCTCCTTGAACAAGAAGCCAGTCACATGCCGGTAACCGGAATACGCCTTGAAAAGATATTTGGGCACGAATGCATGTGGAGCATGGCAATCCACACAGGTTGCCCAGGAAGAATGCGCAGCGTGATACCAGCCTTCGTAGGCTGCATCCATCAGGTGGCAATTATTACAGGTGACCGGATTACTACCCAGGTAGGCAGTAAAATCAGATACCACCATTAAAGCACCAAATACGATGATTAGCGCTGCAATACTGATAACAATAGCGACCCTCATAAGCTTTTACCCTTGTTTATATATGGTTATCTGTGAATTTGATAATCGGGGTTTTAATTTAATACAATAATATTATTGCATATTATCGAAAAAATTCAAACTTCAGAGAGGAGAAACATGTGGAAATTTGTCTCATCCAACAGTCTTCCCCAGCTTAATTCTTCTGAGGTTGATTTTTGCAGAAAAAATAATCAACGCCACCATTGCACACATGACAGCAGCGGAGAGAAAGTAAAAACGAACCGAGGAGAACCCAAAAATTGTGCTGATGAGTGAAAAAAGGAATATTGAGCTCCCTGATAAGCGGCAATCGCGATCCCGCTCTCTGCTGAATCTCCCAGGTTGGTATCCTTCAGGTAAAATGCCATCTGGTTGGATATCAAATTAAAAATTACGATAGAAAATAAGTTAAATAAAACGACGGCGTACACCAGCATGGGTAATTTGGCCTGTTTAACCGTTTCATCTGAGGACTGCGGTTCCGGTAAATAAAAAAAGACCATGATAAAAACAAACAGGCTGATCCCATAAGCTCCTAAAGCATAGCGCCAGTTGTAGAGCGCCAACCAACCAGAGATCAAAGACATCAAAATAGCGCTGGATGTTGCGACCGCTGAAGAAAACCCCATCAATTTTGCTCTTTTATCCCCAGAAAACAGATCCGCAATCAGCGAGAACGACAATGGGGTAACCATCCCCATGCCAATGCCAAGAAAAGCTCTTAGCACCATAAAAACCGTGAAGTCTTTGATGAAGGCAGAGCCAACGCCGGAAAGAAAATAGATCACCAATCCTGTAAAAAGGATGTGTCGTTTTTTAAAGCGCAATGTAAATTGCCCTGATAGTAAACTGAAGGGGATTAAAAATAAAGCTGGAAAATTCAACATCATTTGCAATTCCAGCTTACTTGCTTGCGGGAATGAGTGCTGAATACGACCTAACGCTGGGGCAACTGCGGTGACAGCCAATACAGCCAGGATAGATAACGAAAGTACAGCCAGCGAGAGAGAGCGAGAAGATTGTGAAGATGAAGAATTCAAATGATTACCAATTATTGTTTGTACTTTATGAAGAAGTTGGTTCAGAAGCGTTTTGCCGCTTGCGAACCCATAACCAGACGATAAATATTACCGCGGCGATCATTGTGAACATACCACCAGCAAAAAAATTAACCTTTACATCCTGATAATTGAATAAAGAAGCGAATAATGTGAAAAATAGCGGTGAGATAAATTGTCCCAGATATAAACTGCTGTTGGTGATGGAAAGAGCCGGGCCGTTCAATTCATTCGGGACCAGATTGGCTGTGGCCAGAAAGATGGTCGGCATCAAGGTGCCGATTCCCATACCTGCAAAAAAGAGGGAAACCAACACAGCAGGAAATGTAAGCACAAAATTGAGGGCAATCAAACCGCCACCCAGGCATACGAGACCGATTAACGTGGAAAAGGATTTTAGAAATTTCCGGATTCGTCCAAACGCCAGCCCAACAATAAATGCCGCCAGATTCATGGTAGCGATGCTGACGCCACTCTGCCCAGCATCCCCGATGCCGGCATCCTGGATAAAGAGAGCGATTTGTGTTGGGATTAAATAGAAAACAATCATCAATAAGATTGTCAGAAACCCCATGCCATACACCCCGAATGGCAACTTGTCAGGTTTTGTGGATGCGGTTTGGTTTGAGGTGGGCGGTTCTGGCAAAAAGAAATAAACCAGCATTAAGGCGATCAGGCTCACCAGGTAAGCGCCAAAAGCAAAGCGCCAGCTGAATAGTGCCAGCCAGCCGGATAACAATGTTAAGACAATTCCACCCATGGTGGCAACTGCCGAAGACTGTCCCATGGTGTTGGAACGTTCATCCCCATGATAAAAATCTGCTATCAAGGAGAGCGAAAGAGCGGAAATCAGGCCGGTTCCTACGCCCAGTAAGGCACGCATGACCAGGATCATGGTCATGTTGTTCATGAGGCCACCACCTACACCAGCAAGCAAATAAATGATCAAACCGACAAACAAAATGTGGCGTTTGCGAAAGATCAAAGAAAACCACCCGGTTAACAGGCTGAAAGGGATAATAAACAAGGGTGTCAGGGTTAGAATCATCTGGATGGCTAATGGGCTGGCATCAGGGAAGGCTTGCTGAATTCTGCCCAGGGCCGGGGAGACTGCTGCTCCGGAGAGTATCGACAGAAAAGATAAGGAGAGAATGGTTGGTTTAAGCAGGCTGGATTTGCTCATGATTGTCTAGGTGTTAAGTATCACAAAACTAAGAAATTTATATCAAGTTGTATTGTACACTGATTCTACTCAGTGCAACTCCTTAAATCCCGTGAAATTTCTTATGATAACATCAAGACGTTAAATCACTTTCCATCAGAAATTTATGACTTTTTTCTAAAAATCCGCAGTTTGTTTTCTATATACTTCCATTGTTAAATCTATATAATAGAATTGTCGTTCGTCTTCAGTTCGTTATTGAAGAATTTCCAGGCACATCTGTGCCAATACCAAATTCGGAGGAGAAAAAATGAAAAAAGTAAGTTTTATTCTATTTCTGACTCTGTTGATTGCAACAGTTTTGACTGCTTGCCAACCAGCAGAAGTCGAACCAGCGGCAGATGTCATTACTGACACCGAGCTGAACGTGCTCTGTACACCACAGGAAGAATGGTGCCAGGGTATGAAACAGGAATTCGAGGCAAAATATGGCATCACCGTGAACTATGTACGCATGTCATCCGGCGAATCTTTAGCCCGTATTGAAGCTGAGAAAGATAATCCCACATTTGATATCTGGTGGGGCGGCCCGATCGATAGTTTTATTGCAGCCAAAGGAAAAGGATTATTGGAAGCGTATGATTCACCCAATTATGGCAATATCCGTGATCCAAAGTTAATGAAGGATGTTGATAATCAATGGGTGGGTGTATATGTTGGTAGCCTGGGTTTTGCTACCAATAAAAACTGGTTGGAAGCTAACCCCGGTGTAGAAGCCCCAACATCCTGGGATGATCTCTTGAAACCAGAATTTAAAGGTCAGATTTTAGTAGCCCATCCCTCAACATCTGGTACTTCCTACACAGCTTTGGCCACTGTTTTACAGATTCGTGGGGAGGAAGCTGGTTGGGAATATATCCAGAAATATGCTGGCCAGGTAGCTCAATTCACCAAGAGTGGTGCAGCCCCCGCCAAATTTGTTGGTCAGGGTGAAGCCGCTGTGGCAATCGTTTTCTCCCATGATACCGTCAATGAAATTGAAAACAATCAAATGCCATTGGTATTAACTTTCGCTGAAGAAGGTACTGGTTATGAAATTGGTGGCCAGGCAATTATCAAAGGCGCCAAAAATTTGCAGGCAGCCAAACTATGGTTTGACTGGGCAATTTCACCAGAAGGTCAGTCTTTAGGCCCGAAATACAATGCTTACCAGGCACCAACTGTCAATGGTGTTGAACTTTCTCACCCAGAGCTTCTGGAAGTCAATTTGATTGATTATGATTTCATCTGGGCAGGCACGCATAAGACTGAATTCGTGGATAAATTCACCAATGAAATTCAGAATGCTGAAAACCTGAAACAATAAAATATTGAATGAAATACAGGGCGGCAAAAGCCGCCCTGTATGATAAATTGGATGGATCATGCAAATTTCCCCAACCAGGACTGAAAAAACACTCCCCAAAACCTCAACCATCATTCACCGAATAAGAGAATTTACCCTCATCGGAAGAGATCCGGTTCTCTTCATGAGTTTGTTATTATCTGGCATTTTTATATTTGTTTTTATAGTCTTCCCTTTATACCGGTCCGTATCCGGTGGTTTTATTTCTAAAGAAGGTGCATTTGATGTCACCTACTTTGCCCGTTATTTTGATGATTATTTCGGCCCAGGATTACGCAAAGCATTCTACGACACCATGTTGATGGGTTTATTAACAGCCACAACAGGGACACTGGTTGGCTTTATCTTTGCTTATGCGGTGGTGCGTTGTAATATTCCCGGAAAAAAATACATCCATTGGTTAGCATTGGTTCCAACCGTATCCCCCCCGTTCGCATTGGCGCTTTCCATGATTTTATTGTTTGGTCGTAATGGGCTGATCACAAAAAAAATTTTTGGAATCACTTTTATACAGGGCATGAATGACGTCTATGGTCTGGATGGATTGGTTATCGTACAGACAATCACATTCTTCTCTGTTTCTTACCTGATCCTGCGAGCCATGTTAGAGCGGCTAAATCCAGCCATTGAGGAAGCAGCATCCAGCCTGGGTGCAGGGCGATTTCATTTGTTTCGCACCATCACCTTGCCACTTTTGACCCCTGGAATTGCAGCATCATTTCTGTTGCTCTTCGTCGAATCGCTGGCAGATTTGGGTAATCCGTTATTTCTGTCGGGTAATCGCACGGTACTCTCTGCTCAAATCTTCCTGGCGGTCATCGGTGAATACAACTATCAGAAAGCCAGCGCTTTATCCTTTGTGTTGATGATTCCCACCCTGGTAATTTTTCTCGTTCAACGTTATTACGTAAATCGCCGTACGTATATCTCCGTAACCGGAAAACCGGCGGGATCGATCATCCTGGAAAAAGACCCCATTATTCGCTGGTTCTTTAATATTTTAACGTATGCGATGATCGGTTTCATTCTGCTTTTGTATTTAACAATTGTTTATGGATCCTTCAGTACTGCCTGGGGGGTGGATTTCACGCCTACCTTGCGCCATTGGGAAATGACTCTCACGCGGGGCGTCGAAGCTATCCTGGATACTACCTTCCTGAGTGCCCTGGCAACGCCATTCGCAGCCATCCTGGGTATGATCATTGCCTGGCTGGTGGTGCGGAAAAACTTCACCGGGAAATCGGTGCTTGATTTCACCTCCAATCTGGGCGGAGCTGTTCCTGGTACGATTTTGGGTATTGGATTTGTAATGGCATTCAACAAGCCACCACTGGCATTAGCAATAGTGATTTATGCGGCGATGGCATTGTTTTTTGCTTCGGTGGTTGGAAAGACCCGCTGGGAAAAGATCATCATCCTGGTGGTGGGTACAGCGACAGGAGTGGCACTAAATCAGGTATATGAACCTTATATGTATTACATCCTGGGTGGATTCTATCTGGTGGTGGCGATTTATATGATGATTACCCAAAAGGTATTTAGAAAACCACTGGTACTGGCAGTGTTGGGAATTTACGTGATGTCCACCAATTGGTCTGTGATGATTTCAAAACCAATTGCGGATTTCAGTCGCTCTTTGGAGCGCGGTTTTTGGAGTAACGCAATATTTCAGGCATCAGATCATATCAAGGTGCTTGTACAACCCACACCGGCTCTTCTTGCAATTGCATTGGTATTTGCAGGGGTTTTATTACTACAAAATTTGAGTAGAAAAATCTCTCGGATCGGTATTGGCATTTTGACACTGGCTGTTCCATGTGCACTTTCGTTTGTAGGTGTTCCATTTGCCATGGTGGGTGGTGCGTATATTATCATGGGCGCCTTTATTGTGCGCTCAGTACCCGCATCCGTGCGCTCGGGTGTGGCGGCTCTGCAGCAAATTGATCCATCGATTGAAGAGGCATCCAATATGCTGGGGGCGGATTCTCAATATACTTTCCGTAAGGTGACCTTGCCGTTGATCTTACCGGCTTTGTTCGCCGGACTGGTCTTCAGTTTTACCCGGCATATGACCAGCGTCTCTGCCATCATTTTCCTGATCTCAGCCAAATGGAGGATTGTAACCGCTTCCATCCTGAGTGAGTGGGAGCAAGGTGGTGTCAGCATCGCGGCGGCGTATTCAACCGTGATTATCATTTTTGTTTTGATCGCCATTTTTGTGCTTAACTTGTTTGTCAATAAACTATTTAAAGGTAGAGGTTCTGTGGATATGAGCCAGGGATTTTAAAATACCGGAGAGGAACTTATGTACTTAACTCTAGAAAACATCACAAAAATATTTCCAGCTCGCGGAGGTGTAGGCGAAGTTACCGCCGTATATAATGTCAACCTGGATATCGAAAAAGGAGAGCTGATTACATTATTAGGTCCCAGTGGCTGTGGAAAAACCACAACCCTGAGGATGATCGCCGGGTTTGAATTTCCTACCGAAGGACAGATCGTTCTGGATGGTAACGAAATTAATATGTTGCCACCTCACAGACGCGATATGTCAATGGTCTTCCAGAGTTATGCCATTTTTCCGCACCTGGATGTATTTGAGAATATTGCTTATGGTTTGAATGTGCAGCGTTTGCCCAAGGCTGTCATTCAGGAGAGAGTGAACCGAGTGCTGGATCTGGTTCAGTTACAGGGTTATGGAGATAGAGCGCCAACCCAGCTTTCGGGTGGGCAACAGCAACGGGTTGCATTGGCAAGGGCATTGATTATGGAGCCCAAAGTCTTATTGATGGACGAGCCGCTCTCTAATCTGGATGCCAAGCTGCGCGAGGAAATGCGCTTTGAAATCCGGCGCATTCAGAAGGAGTTGAATATCACCAGTGTGTATGTTACGCATGATCAGATCGAAGCAATGACATTATCAGACCGGATTGTGGTTATGAATAATGGGATCATTGAACAGGTTGGTACACCGGTGGAAATGTACCGCTTCCCCAATAGCCGCTTTGTAGCGAATTTTATTGGTCGTGCTAATTTTGTGCATGGAATTACACAGAAACAAAGTGGGCAGAATCTGGTTGTGAAAGTATTTGATGAAGTGATCGAGTTATTAAATATTCAACGTGATTTTCGGGAACATGAATCGGTCAACCTCATTATCCGCCCTGAAATGATCCGCATTAATAAGACCGGCGAACTCTTCTCTGGCATCATTCGACGCGGTGTTTATCTGGGCGATGTGATAGAATACGATGTTGAAGTAAACGGGCAGTTACTGACCTGCGTCGAGTCCGATCCGTATGTGATGGAATTATTCCCGAATGGCGAGCAGGTTACAGTCGGGTTTGCTGAAGGCTGTATTCAGGTTCTACCTGAAGAAGAAAATAATTAATAGCGCTACCCACTTCCATTCATAAAAGGATTTGATTTTTATCATGCAAATTCCAGTTATTTTAATTGCGATTTTATCGGCTTTGTTATTTGGGGCAGCGACTCCTCTCAGTAAAAACCTGCTGGACCATTTAACTTCCTTTCAATTAGCGGGTCTGCTGTACATCGGTGCGGCTCTGGGGGTTGCCATATTGGTAATTCGGGATAAAAAATTTACCTGGCCCTGGCATATGGATCGCAAAAACGCTTTTCGCCTGCTGGGAGCTGTTCTGTTTGGCGGTATGCTGGGGCCTGTGTTGCTGCTAGCCGGGTTGCGTTTGGCAAATGCAGCTTCGGTTTCAATGTGGCTCAATCTGGAAATGGTTGCTACCGCCATTCTTGGGCACTTTATATTCAAAGACCACCTGACAAAAACAGGATGGATGGCGGCGGGCGGCATCTTGTTATCCGCCATCATTCTAACCTCTGGAGAAGGCTCTGCTGGCATTCTCGCTGGGATTCTGGTTACACTTGCCTGTGTTAGTTGGGGGATTGACAATCACCTGACTGCATTAATAGATGGAATCACCCCGGCGCAATCCACGCTTTGGAAGGGGCTGGTAGCCGGGACAACCAACCTAATCATTGGTGTCAGCATTGCTCCTTTAACCGGTTCTTTCGGCTCTGTAGCGGGTGGTTTGATCCTGGGTGTTTTTGCCTATGGGTTTAGCATCGTTCTGTATATAACGGCAGCACAACAATTAGGGGCAACCCGCAGTCAATTGATATTTTCCAGCGCGCCATTCTGGGGGATATTACTTTCGATTTTGATTCTTGGTGAGAAATTTACCTGGCAGTTAGCGATTGCAATCCTCTTATTCGTTGGGTCACTGCTTTTGCTCATGCGCGAGCAACATCAGCACACCCATATTCATCAAGGTGTCACGCATGATCACCCACACCGCCATGATGATGGCCACCATGATCATCATGAGCATGCTGAGAATAGTAGCTGGCATACACACCTACATCAACATGATTTCTTAAGCCATGCTCACCCACATTGGCCAGATTTACATCACAGACATCTTCACTCACAGGACTAAACATTTATAGACTTCTTTTATCGATAAACCTGATCAATTGACCAGGCGAAAAACCACCTTCTATTGGATGAAATGTATTAAACCTCGCAGTAAACTGATGCATAACTAACATCCCAGGCGAGGTTTTTATGGATAACAATTTATTGGGGTTTATTAAGGGTTTATTTGTGGTGCGTTGGAAACCAGGTAAAGATCTGGTTGTCGTCGGTGTTTCCTGGATTTTGGTGGTGGCGTCTTTATACACTGCCACCGTAATTGTCGGGGCAGATACCGGGGGAGGCATTCCTTACTTTTTGCTGTATGCGATTGTCACTGCCACCCTCTTTGGTATTGGATTGCCGCTTTATTGGTTGATGTTCAGGCAAAAACGTCCCATCCGTGATCTTGGTATAACTAAGAAAAATCTTTTGCTCAGCCTGACTTTGCAGGTTGTCCTTGCTGGTATTATCCTTCCGGGGGGATTCAAAGATCTCGCGCTTCAGCAGTTTGAACAATTGGCACCTCTCATTTGCCTGGCACTGGCAATTGGATTTTTTGAAGCCATTTTCTGGCGTGGATGGATGTTGATGCGCCTGGAAGAGGCCTTTGGATTTATTTTGTGGCCGGTATTTCAGCCAGGTGAGCAATTGATTACGCTTGTTAAAGAAGGATTGGAATTACCATTGCTTGCTTCGGTTGGTTTTATTGAAGTGTTCATCGTGATGATTGTGTTGTTATGGCTTTCCACAAGATTTCTGCGAAAACACAATCAAAAAACGAAGTTGGTGGCTACCTCACTTTGAGAATATTGTATTCGCAAATGATTTTTAGACAGGTGATATTAGTTCAAGATGGGCAGCGTGAATTACTTCTCTGTCCATCTTTATCACCTCGCGATCGTAGGTCAGAAAGCCATTGATCTCATATTCCACATCACAAATTTCAGTGTAGATGGCTGCCACCAATCCTTTTTCTTTGAGAGTCATCAGCTTGTGGCATGGCCGGTCCTACATACTTGTGAATGGAATAAATATCCCCATTACTCTGGTCGAACCAGCCGGAGGCGACATCCACCAGACGGGATGGATCACTGGATTTGACCCAATCACCGATTTCTCTGGCATTGAATTGTCCCCAGGATTCATTGAACGGTACCCACACCACGATGGAAGGATGATTGTGTAAAGTCTGCATCATTGCCTGTAATTCACGTTTGAAATTCTCACGCACCAGCGGATCTTCCCGGCCGAACCAGTGATAAAGACGATCATCCCGAATTTTGAGGTTGAGCAGGAATCCCATGCCAAGTACCAAAGTTTGTGGAACCTTTCCTCCAGAGGGCATATCCTGCCAGACCAGCATCCCCAGCCTGTCGCAATGGTAGTACCAGCGAGCCGGCTCGACCTTAATATGCTTGCGCATCATGTTCATGCCCAGCGATTTGCAGAATTCAATGTCGTAACACAAGGCTTCATCCGTTGGGGCGGTGTAGAGGCCATCCGGCCAGTAGCCTTGATCCAGAGGACCATACTGAAAGATTGGTTTTCGATTAAGGTATATACGTGGCGTCCCCTGCTCATCCGGTTGCAAACTGATCTCCCGGAAGCCGCAATACGAATCGATAGTATCCACAATCTGGTTCTTATCGCTCAAAGTAATCTTCAAGTCATACAGGCAGGGGTCTTCGGGCGACCATAGATGTGCATCTGGATATTCAAGGATTATCTTTTGCCCATGAACACCACAGGCTTGTGTCAAAACGATGCCCTCTTTTAATAATTCAACCAGGATCTCATGCTCCTCCAACTCATCTGAGAGAGAAACATGCACTGCAAGCCGGGCTGGCTCAATGCTTGGTGTCAAGTTAATCTCATTGATATAAACTTCGGGTAACGGCTCGAGCCAAACCGTTTGCCAGATAGACGATCCTCCGGCTTTTCCATTCCAAGGGAATCTCAAAGGTGCGCCGGTACCAGAGGCGTTCAGTAGGAAGAAGAGGTTTACCAACACCGGAGAGAGATGATTCAACCGCGAAAGGCACCAGGATTTTTCCTTGATATTGCAGTGGTATTTCCTGTTCACTGGCTAATACGGCATACTCCCAAAGTCCATTCAGGTTCATCCAGTCAGCACGCACCAGTTGCGGACGTGGATATTCAGGTAAAGGATACTGTGGATCAATATCTTTTGCCCAACCGGTCTTAATCTTGACTGAAACCGGAGACCAATCTGGAGGGGTCATACATCCACCTCTGCCAATCTAATTTGTTTGGGGATCCGCAGTAAAGGAAGAAGAGCCAGTAAATTGATCGCTGCAGCGGCGTAATAGATGACCGGGGTGGAAATAAATCCTGCTTCACCATTTAATAAAGTAGGAATCCCATAAGAGCGAATCAGAAAGGATCCGATAGCCGGTCCAATCACCATCGGCAGCAAAACCCAAAAAACCATACGTACCCCCTGGAATTGGCCACGCTGTTGAGTAGGATAAAGGTCTTTCAACCAGGCACCGGAGACAATGCCAAACGCAGCCATGGCTACTGTCTGGAGTACTCCGGACAACAGCAGGAATGGGATCTCACGGGCGAAAGAGAATACCAGAGCAGTCACAGCTGCTGCAAAAGCCATCCACAGAATAAAGGTGCGGCGGGGAATGCGATCAACCAGTATCCCCAGCGGGATGGTGCTGAGAGCTGTGATGATCAGAACGCCGCCCATGATCAACCCCAGGGTACCTTTGTCATATCCCAGGAAATGTTCAATATAGATAAGCAGGTAGGGGAAAGTGACCTGCCAGGCAATTCCGTTGATGGAGACAGCTACAAATAAAAGAAACAGGATATTGTTTTTACGAACAATTTCTAAACTGAAGGTTTTGAGCACTGCACGCCAGTAAGGCAGGCGTAGCTGGTTCTTTTCTTCCTGGCTGACAGGTGCATCTTTTAAGAGTAAGCCACCAATGAGGCCGGTCAGGGTAACAAAACCACGTTTGGAGTCAGCTATAATTTTCTTTGATTTATTTATTTCTTTCTCTGTGTTGTCGTATAACGAATTAATTCACATCCAATGGTAGAGAGTTTAACCTGAAAGGATTAGGTGTAAGTGAAGAAAGGTCTTATGATTTTCAAGAAAATATTCCTGCCCGTCGGTTGGTATCCCAGAATGAAAACTGGGGACAATGGTTTAATTTCACCCGAATCTTTCCCACTCCTTATTATTATTTGCTGTTTGCCAATCCAGACACGAATACACCCAAAGTGTTGAATGGACTTTATCAGTTGAGAATTAATGGTATTACATTTGAACCAGAAAGTGATATCAAAACTGAATTGGTGATGTTGGGGCAAGTGTATGGTTTGGCAGGTACAGATTACTTGAGACGTGATTTGTCTGTTCCATTGTTTTGGGGTATGCCATTCGCACTAATCATCGGGTTGTTTGGATCATTAGCAACAACAATTCTTTCCATGTTGCTGGCAGCAACTGGAGTGTGGTTTGGTGGTTGGGTGGATGATTTAATCCAGCGGTTGACAGAAGTAAACCTTATTTTGCCCATTCTGGCGATCAGTGTATTGGCTTATGCATATCTTGGAATCAGTATTTGGGTAATATTCATAATTGTTATTTTATTAAATGTGTTTGGCGCGCCATTGAAAAGTTTTCGATCAGTCTTGTTGCAAGTGCGCGAATCACCTTACATTGAATCTGCCAGAGCATATGGCGCTAGCAGTTTCCGAATAATTATTAAATATTTGGTGCCGAGAATTATCCCGGTATTGGTACCACAATTAGTCATTCTGATTCCTAGTTTTGTGTTTCTGGAAGCAACTCTAGGATTATTTAATATCAGTACGGGTCTACCCACCTGGGGCACTGTGATTTATCAGGCTGCTTCAAAAGGCGCGCTTTATGGATCTCGCTATTGGGTTCTTGGTCCATTAATCCTACTACTCCTTTCCGGCTTTGCATTTTCATTATGTGGTTCCGCCCTGGAGAAAATCCTTAATCCGCGCTTATTAGATGATTGATTTTTGTAAATCACTATAAATCGTTAATTTCCAGACCTATCACATCTACATTGGGTTTCTATTTTTTTAAATGATAATAATTTTGAATCAAAGGAGTAAATATGCCCACCATTTTTCAAAAATTAAATCTGAAAGACCAGAAACAAATCCTGGTGTTGAACGCTACCAGGAGTTTTGAAGGTGAATTGGGTACGTTAACAGACGTGGAAATTAAACGACATCTGGACGAGGTGACCGAAATCGATTTCGCGCTTGTATTCGTTACCAGAAAAGCTGAGATTGACGAACACTCACTTCCATTGGTTGCTAAGGCGCGTGGTGATTTGATCCTCTGGTTTGTTTATCCCAAAGGCACATCCAAAAAATACAAGGCGGATTTCAACCGTGATAATGGCTGGGATGTGATTTCAGCAGCGGGTTATCAACCGGTACGTATGGTGGCGATTGATGAAGATTGGTCTGCATTGCGATATCGTCGTTCGATCTACGTGAGGCGATAATGGGAACGACAATCATCGCACCACCAGCACGGATACCGATCTGGTTACGGGTTGGCTTGTGGGTAACCCGGCGGGTTACCGGTAAAGATCTATTACCTCCTCGCTTGCTAGCCTGGTACCCTAAAGCTGCATACTCTTCGGGCGTAATGGAAGCTCTGGTGGCGCATTCTGACAAAAATCTAAGTGCCCGCATGCTTAAACTGGTGCGTATGCAGGCTTCATTCAGCGCAGCCTGTCCGTTTTGTATCGATATGAACAGCCAGCGTTTCCGGGAATATGACATCAACCAACAGGAATTAGCAGCCATTCAGGGACTGGTTTCGGCAGAAGATGTCACTACCTTCACGGATCGTGAACGTCTGGCATTGCGATATGCCCAACTGATTTCTGCCACACCATTGAGTTTTCCGGATGCGATAATGCGTAAAATAAAGGCGGCATTCACTGAAAAAGAAATTGTTATATTGGCGACCACGGCTGCCCAGGTGAATTACTGGGCACGTCTGATCCAGGCGCTCGGGGCACCACCTGCTGGATTTATGGAACCTGGTGAGTGGCCTGAATTGACTTAATTTCCTAAAAGGTTCTTCAGAAATGTAGGGGAATTCACACCCAGTGAGGATACGGCTACGATTAATCCAATAATAATGAAGACCGCAGACACAAGAATGGTAGTAAATGCGCCATTTACTCGCCTTTCCAGAACAGACTCTTCAGGATTATCAGGATCATAGAAAACGGTGACAGCTGATCCTTGAGGGTATTGTTCAACAATCGATTGTTGTTTGCGAATATTACTGGTCCTCATACCATAATTGAAATTGATTCGGCTACTTTCATATTCCAATCCTCCCACCTGGTATCGAAAAAATACCTGTGCAATATAGGTGGTGGATCGATTACCTTCTTCATCTGCGCTGGTTTGTGCATCCAACTCTGAAGAGATGATTTCACCTTTCGTTGTTGACCATTGTTTACTTTGGCTGGCTTTTCTGAAACTTGCCACCAATTTAATCAACATACTAACCCCAATACCAACAAACACCAGGCAGAATATAATGATCAGAAAGAACGCCCAAGAATTGGGTTGAACAGTCGATGCCATAAGTTTTACCCCTTTCATGTCTATGGTAACAAAAAATAGCCATTAAAAGCAAGTAGGAATTTTTTCATATGGATACGACTATCTGATGAGAATTCGCTATAATCTTTTAAACGGGATTCATAAATCTGGAGGTAGTATGCAAGTGAAAAAATGGTTGTTCGTGTTTTTGATCTTTATTGTGGGTGGCTGTCAGATGTTTGTACCTTCAGTGACACCAACCCCTGATTTTTCTCCAGAAGAAGTCACTCGTTTGCCGGCGTCCTCTTCCACGCCAGGCGTAATAGTGACTGCCAGACCTGTCTCTGCACCCGTGGATTTTAGCACCAATTCCTGGCAGAACCTGACCATGATACCGATGTCTGTTTATGATCCAGAGGATGATCTCAGTCCGTATGGCAAGTTACCCGTGGTATTAAGCAGTATCCAGAACCGGGACGTGATCAGTGGGTTAACGGTTGATCAGCAAATTTTTCTGGCTCAAAACGGTTTTATCGTGATTAACAGCCAGGAGGAACAATTTAAAGATATCCGTTATTCAATTGCCAAAGAGCAGGGGCAACCATACTTTCTGACCACAGATGCAGTGTATCATGCCCTGCACGTGAGCTTTAATGATCTTTTAGAAGCGATGGAAAAAGAAGCCTTACGTCCGATCATGATCAAGCTTTTGGAAACAGTTTATCTTAATGTGGATGGATATTATCAATCCAGCATTGGAGATAATATAGAACCAGATGCCCTGTTGGCAAGTAATTACCTGGCTGTTGCCCTTAAACTATTTTCACCAGAATACCCGCTGCCCAACGAGGTTGAGGTAATGATTGCGGAACAATTGGATCAGATTACTGCTGAAGCCGGAAAGGGTGAATCTACGTTAATTCCGGGTTTAATAGATGATTACACAGCCTATCGCCCGGTAGGTCATTACACCAGCAGCCCTGAACTCCAACAGTATTTTCGTGGTATGACCTGGCTGGGACGGGTAGCTTTCAGCTTGAGGAGTATGGGCAATCAGTCTTCCCCCAGCAGGGCGCCATTACTGATCACGTTAGCTTTGCGGGAAGCCAAACTGGAAGGGGTACCAGCCTATAAAGTCTGGCTGTCTATCCACGCAGTTTTGGACTTCATCATTGGACCCTCTGATGATCCGGGTCCGATAGAACTTAATGAGCTGATGGAAAGTGTGTATGGCTCGGATATTTATCTGGAGTTATTGCAGGATGAGGATAAATGGCAGGAGTTTCTCTCACAAGTAGAAGATTTACCGGCACCGCAAATCAACTCCACTTTTCAGGACACCTCTCTGGAGATGGAATTCGAACGCGATTGGCGCTTCATGGGTCAACGCTTCACCCTGGATGGTTTCATTTTCCAGCAATTGATCACCGATAAGGTTACCCGGCGTGCCTTTCCGAAGGGCTTGGACCTGGCAGCTGTGTATGGCTCAGCAGAAGCAGAGAAGAGCTTGACATTAACGGGTGAGACCGGTTATCCGAATTACACGCAACAGCTGGAGAAGATGAAACACTTTGTCGAGGAATTGCCTGAAGAATTCTGGACAGATCGTTTTTACAATGCCTGGCAATTTTCATTTCAGGCACAAATTGAGCCAAAGGGGCTGTCCTATCCTTCCTATATGCAAACACCTGCCTGGCGTTATAAGGAAATCAATAGCATGCTCTCCAGCTGGGCACAATTGAAACATGATACCATTTTGTATACGAAAATGCCGGAAGGGTTGGGAGGAGGAGGTCCACCGGTCTCTGGGCCAGCTCCAGCTTATGTCGAGCCCAATCCAAATGTGTATTATCGCCTGGCATTCGCCACACGCACATTGTATGATGGCTTGAGTGCGACGATATTCGATTGGCAGAACCGTGGTTGGGTGCAATCAGAATTTACCGGTCAACCGGGTTTACAGGAGTATCTGAACCATTTGATGCAGCTGGGTGAAAAGATGGAGAGTCTCGGAACGATTGCTGAACGCGAACTGCGCGGGGAGGTCCTCAGTGAGGATGATTATTACCGCATTGCCGGCTGCCTGGAATATAAGGAATGTGTGGATCCAATGGGTTACATGGGGGATTCGATGAAGCCAGACCCGATTCCGGTCATCGCGGCTGTTTCTGGTTTTGAACACGAGATCATGGAGGTTGGGGTTGGTTTATTGAACCGCATTTATGTAGCCATTCCGATCAATGGTGAAATCTATGTTGCCCAGGGTGGTGTGCTCAGCTATTATGAGTTTATCCAACCACGGGAGGAGCGATTAACTGATGAGGCATGGCGTGAAAAATTGCAGCAGGATCCTCCGCATGCGCCCGCCTGGACAGTCAATTTTATTGTGCCGGGTGGCAGAATCTCGGAAGTATTGGCATTCCGTGTGGGTGATGTGTACGTAGTTACAGAAGAAGGAGGTGATCCCCCCTTGAATCTGCGTGCAGAACCCTCACGTACGGCTCATGTAGTAACAACGCTTGCGACGGATACTTATTTCGAGATTATTGAAGGGCCTGAATGGGTTGGTAAAGAGACCTGGTGGAAGGTGCGAAGCTTTAACGATGGATCTGAAGGCTGGATTCTGGAAAATCAAACCTGGTATCGTCGTTCCTATTAGAAATGGAAATCAAATTATTCCATCAGAGTTTTGAAAAATAATTTCGAAATCAAGAAGATGTAGAAATGAATATTACTTTTATGTCAAAATCTCGCTTCGGAAAATGGTCAGCTGGATTAAGTATTGCTTTTCTTATTTTAACCTTGGTGCAATTGTCTGAAGTGATGCGCTTACCTGGAACACTCATTGCATTGATGGGATTACTCGGATTTATTCTCGGCATATTGGCAATCATTAAGTACAAGGACAGGGCACTACTAACTTGCTTATCTATTCCGGTCGGATTGCTGGTCATTATATTTGCTTTTGCCAATTTTTTCTCTCAATAAAAATTTTTTCATTACTTCACCGATATTATTGCTGTAAAGGAAAAAGGAGTTCAATAATGATGTCAAAAAACATCATGTTGATGATTGGACTAATATTCATCATCTTATTGTTAAGTGGCTGTAATGCATGGGAAGATGTGTATGAACAAGGAGCTGCTTCCAGTTATACCGTTGTCTCGGTCAAATGTCCAGCTGCGTTCGGGTTAATCAAGGCAATGGAACCCAGCATCGAACCTGTGGTTATGTGCTGCTGGCAACCCTGGGACTCTTTCTGCCTTCGTTTGTATTTGTGGCGCTTTCTTCCCCATTGATTCCTAAATTGAGAAATTCAAAATTCTTTTTCAGTCTGCTGGATGGCATCAATGCTGTATCTCTTGTTTTCCCTGAAAGATTGATACAATTAACCATCAACAATTGATTTCCTGTGAGTTAAAAATGAAAAAACCTGTCAGCTACAACCCCCATTCGAGAGATTTATTGGTACATGGTATTGCTTCAGCCAAGGTTGGTGAGAAGCAATTGGCTTATAAATATCTGGAACGCTATTTGTATCAGGATCCACCGGTAAAAGAACAAATCGATGCCATGTATTATTTGAGTCTGGTCTCTCCAACCGAAGCAGAACAAAGAGACTGGATTGAAAAGATTCTGGCAATGGATCCAACCGAAGGAAGGGCTCGCCGTCAATTGGCGATTCTGAACGGGGAATTACAAACTGAAAAAATAGTTGATCCTGATCACTTACCCGAGCAAGTTGCCCAGCAGATTCCAACCAATGACCTGAAGCAATTTATCTGTCCACAATGTGGTGGCCGCATGACCTTTGCGGCGGATGGTCAATCGTTGGTGTGTGAAAATTGTGAGGTAAAGTCTCTGCGGGGAAAACCTGGCACCCGAATCGAAGAAACCAATTTTTTCATCTCCCTTGCAACTGGTCAGGGGCATTCCAAAGCGGTCAATACCCAGATATCACTTTGTGCGGGGTGTGGGGTGGAATTCATCATACCTGTGCTGCAACTCAGCTGGCAATGCCCATTTTGCGAATCAAATTATGCTGTGGTGCAAAAAGAAGAGAGGGAAATTCTATTACCAGGTGCCCTGATTCCCTTTAGTCTGACCGAAAGTCAGGCTTATAAGACACTGATCAGGTGGTGGAAAGGAAGTCAGGATGCCAATGCAGGAAAATTCGAAGCCATGCAGGGCATCTATTTACCGATCTGGACATTCGATATAGGTGGATTCATCGATTGGCAATTGGAAATCAAAGAGAACCGCCAATGGTATCCCCAAAGCAGCACCAAAGCCATCTTTTATGACGATATGCGGGTGCCTGCCACACGCAAGTGTCCACGGCTGATGAACGACTTGATGAACAGTTATGACTTTGATGCCCTGGTGGCATTTGATTATCAGTATCTGGTCAACTGGATGGCGGAGAGCTATGATGTGCCAGCTGGTGATGCCGCTATCAGTGCACGCAAACTGGCATTGGAAGCGGAACGCCAATATTTGACGGATGTGAATTTTCAACCGATCCGCAATTTAGCGTTAAATACCAGCCGCGTAACCGTTGAACAATACAAACTGGTGCTGGTTCCGGTATGGAGCGTCATGCTGGTTTTGGGTGCCGAGCGATATCCGGTTATGATCAATGGACAGAATGGCAAGCTATTCAGCACCTATCAGGATGAGAACAAGAATAACTGGCTATCAAAGATGTTGCGTTGGATGGATTGAGGAAAGCGAATCAATGACACAAGCTCCACACGAGATTTTATCCGGGATCAAGGCTTTTGTGCTGGACTTGGATGGCACAGTTTTCCTGAGTGACAGGTTGTTGCCCGGTGCGATTGAGTTGGTGGATTACTTAAAGCATTCAAATATCCCCTTTTTATTTTTCACCAATAACTCTTCCAAACATCGTGGCTTATATGCGGATAAACTCAACCGGCTGGGACTGGATGTAGATGAAAACCTGATTTTTACCTCCGGGGAAGCTACCGCGCTCTTCCTGCGAGAGCATTTTCCACACATGCAACGGATTGATCTGTATGGGACGCCAGCATTGGAAGAAGAATTCATGGGGCATGGCTTTACTCTGGTCACAGAGCACCCCCAGGCTTTGGTACTGGGATTTGACACCACCCTGACCTATGCGAAATTATGGCGACTCTGTGATGGTGTGCGTGCCGGAATCCCCTATTTTGCCACCCACCCGGATATCAATTGCCCGCTGGAAAATGGCGTCATGCCGGATATTGGTGCCATGATTGCCTTTGTGGCAGCTTCCACCGGTCGCAATCCGGACTATGTTATTGGCAAACCCAATCCACCGGTGGTCAGTGCATTAATGAAACGATTTAGGCTGAGAGCCGATCAAATCTGCATGGTGGGAGACCGCCTATACACGGATATCGCGCTGGGACAAGCCGGGTTGCGTACGGTGTTGGTGTTGAGTGGAGAGACGAACAAAAAAGATGTCCCTTTGTCTCCCTTTCAACCCGATCTGGTAGTGAAAAATCTGAAGCATTTGTATACAATCATTAAGAACAGCTAATTTATAAGGAGGGAAGGGATGCAAAAAAGATTATTGGGAAAAACAGGACATATGTCTACGGTTGCAATTTTTGGTGGAGCAGCCTTCTGGGATATCACCCAATCGGTGGCGGATACGGTCATGGAACAGGTGTTAGCAGCCGGGGTGAATCATATCGATGTTGCGCCGCAATATGGAATGGCGGAAGAACGTATCGGACCCTGGATGAAGCGGGAAAGAAAGCGCTTCTTTCTGGGTTGTAAAACAATGGAACGCACAGCAGAGTCTTCCTGGAATGATTTGCAGACCTCGTTAAAACGTTTGCAGATAGATCAACTTGATCTCTATCAAATCCACGCGATCACATCACAGGAAGAACTGGATGCAGCCATGCGAAAAGGAGGCGTGATTGAGACGCTGGTGAAAGCCAAAGAGGAAGGATTGGCACAATATTTAGGAATTACCGGTCATGGAATGCTAACACCCGCCTTATTCCTGCAGGCCATTCAACGATTTGACTTTGACACGGTCATGTTCCCGCTCAATTATGGGCTGATGGGGCAGGAAGCCTATCGCAAGGATGCGCTGGCGTTGATTGAAGCCTGCCAGCAATGCAATGTTGGCCGCATGATCATTAAATCGATCGCGCAGGCACCATGGCAGGAAAGACCCAAAACCCACACTACATGGTATGAGCCCTATCATACGCCGACCGCAGTTCAGGAGGCGATCAATTTTGTGCTTTCCCATGATGTGACCGGTGTTTGTATGGCAGGCGATGTAACCGTTATACCCATGGTGCTGCAAGCCTGCGAGCAATTCAGTCCGCTTTCTAAGGAAGAACAGAATGCGTTGATTGAACGTGGTAAAGCGTTGGAGATGATATTTTAAATAATCCTGTATTACGGTGCATTGCACTTGGAGAGAAGAAGAATACATCAAATGGATTATTACGATGATGAATCTTGGAATCAGAAGTGCATTGCACCTAGTACTCAAAACCCCATTCGCTTCTTACGAGGTATGATGCGTACAGCGAAGGGCGAAAGGGGAAAACGACCGGAGATGGGAGACTTTCAACGATCACCCGACTTGCTCATTTTAGTGTCCTGAAGATAACATATCTAAAATAGAAGAAACAGCTTTGGGAATAACTGGTTCTGCATACAAATCCTTCCCATTGA
>PHBX01000003.1 GCA_002842045.1 Chloroflexi bacterium HGW-Chloroflexi-3
TAGCAGCTGTTTAGGCTACTAATTTTTTTGTTTTTCTAAATATCCAATTATTTTGGTCAATAAGCGTTGGTTTCTTCTTCTTTTTGGACAGCCTCTGGGTGAAGAATCCCTATATCCAATTAATTGGTCAATAAGCGTTGGTTTCTTCTTCTTTTTGGACAGCCTCTTGAAACTTAAGTATCCTTGGATTTGAATCCAAGGATAGGTTTACCAGGCTTCGATGAGTGGAGTATCTGCACAGTTTCCCCATACAGTTCTCTCAATCTACTCCAGAATTTGACTCTTAAATTAACCATTTTCGTGTAAGATTAATTCGATCTTTTCAGAAAATTCAAGGAGCATGATGGAATTTCTACCTGAGCAATTCGATCCCTGGGCTGCGAATTACGACAATGATATCGCCGCAGAAGCTGGTTTTCCCTTTGCAGGATATGCAGATCTTTTGCAGTCAATTCTTAACGTAGCGAATCCTCAACCCAATCAAAAAGTGCTTGATCTGGGATGTGGTACTGGCAATCTTGCGGCTGAATTCTCAGCTTCTGAATGTCTTGTGTGGGGTACCGATTTCTCCTCCCAGATGATTACCAGAGCAAACAAGAAGTATCCAAAACTGCATTTTTCGGTGGCGGATGTGCGTGATCCATTGCCGGTTGATTTTCCTGAGAAGTATGACCACATCGTTTCTGCGTACGTCTTTCATCATTTCCCCATCGAAGAAAAAATTAAGCAACTGCTGCGGAACAAACACCAACATCTCAATCAGGGTGGAACCATCATCATCGGGGATTTAATGTTCGCCTCTGAGGAAGCCATGCACGCAATCGCTAACCAATTTCCTGATACCTGGGATGATGAATATTATTGGATCATGGAGCGGGATTTACCCTTGATGCAGCATGCTGGACTGGCTGTACAATTTCAACAGATCTCATTTTGTGCGGGTTTGATCTGGATTGGATTATAATCATCTGAAAAATTTTATCTGATTCTCAGGGTAGAAAGGTCCATTATCATACCATGACTGGTCATCAATATTCGTACTTAAATCCAAAAATTGAAATGCGGTCGTTGCCGCAAAAGGGCAGTTATGGACTCTTTGCCCTGGAACCCATTCAGAAAGATGAACTCTTAGCTATGTGGGGTGGGCGTGTGGTTAGCTATGACGAGTATGAGCAGTTAACGCCATTTTACAAATCGCACGGATTACAAATTTGGGACTATCTTTTCCAGGTGCCATTATTGGAGGGTGATCCAGCTGATTATTTCAACCATTCCTGCAATCCAAATGCTGGCTTCAATACCCCTATATCCCTGGTAGCCATGCGCGATATTACCGCTGGAGAAGAATTATGTTTCGATTATGCCATGAGTGAGGATAACCATTTTGACGAATTCCCTTGCAGTTGCGGAGCAGAAACCTGTCGTGGACAGGTAACTGGCAAGGATTGGCAAATTCTGGCATTACAGGAACGTTATATTGGCTACTTCAGCCCTTACCTGCAGGCGCGTATAGAACGTTTGCAAAAGTAGAAGGGCTAGTTTCAATTAACTGGTTCGCGAAAGACCACAAATTTACTGGTGATGAAATTCCAGGTCATAGTAATGGTGGTTGCCATCAGTAGCCCTGCCCATTCGGGTAATTCCAGCACGTGCAGAGCCAATGCCATCAATCCGCTATTAATACCTACCGCAATCAGATTAATCAGGAAGAAGATTATAAAACGTTTTAGTGATCTGACCTGACTACGAAAAGTAAAACTACGATTCCAGATATAGCTATTGACCACACCAAGGATATAAGAGAGTGCTTTGGCAATCACCGGAGCATTGAAGAAATAAGGAACAAAACGAGTCAAAATCCAGTAGGTTCCCAGATCGACACCTGTGTTGAGTACACCTACCATCCCAAATCGAACTGCCTGATGGAACCAGTTGGGTGTTTGCAACCATAATCCGGTCATACGCGGAAAGTATTTTAAGATCCATTCCGGTAATTGTGTTGGTGGTTGATTGGAAGGGTTATGCATGATCAGGGAAAATGATAATGGATGATGTTTGGATTGTCTATAAAATCCTAGAATTTGTTCTCTAGGAACTACCGTGAATTTGATGAAGAAACCACTCGTTTAGCGATGATGATCGCTGAACAAGCAGCCTTAGCGATCGAGAATTCAACCTTAAGGAAAGAAGTACAATTAGCGGCAGTCTCGAATGAACGAAATCGTCTGGCGCGTGAATTACACGATTCGGTTACCCAGACATTGTTTTCCACCAGCCTGATCGCTGAGGTTCTACCCCGTTTATATGAAGTAAACAAACCAGAGGCTGAAAAACGCCTGATTGAGATGCGTCAGTTGGCCAGAGGCGCACTGGCAGAGATGCGCACCCTTCTGATGGAACTGCGTCCGAACGCCATTGTCGAAGCCAATCCCAGGGAACTTCTTAAGCACCTGATGGATGCCTACATAGGTAGGACGGGTATTTCTATTGATTACACCGAGAAAATTGATCCGGATACCTCCTTATCGGGCGAACAAAAATTGGTAATTTACCGTGTTGCACAGGAAGCTCTGAACAATGTTGTTAAACACGCCACACCATCTGAAGTCAAGATTTTATTCCTTGTGGAACCTTCCCTGGTGAATCTGGTAATTGAGGACGATGGGGTGGGTTTTGATCCAAATGAGATACAACCAGATCATTTTGGGGTGGGATTTATGCAGGAACGGGCTGAAGGCATTGGAGCAAAGATAAAGATTCTCAGTCAACCTGGTGAAGGCACGCTGGTGCATCTAACGATTCGGTAATAGCAGAACAGCAGTGAACATCCTGGATTTCAGTTTCCATTGCCGTGTTCCAATCATTTGCATACAAGAGCCATTCTCAATTTGAATTGTGTATAATGAGATCAAAATTATCGGGTAAATAGGTGAAACGATGTTTACGATCGATGCCAGAAAAATTTATCATCCAGAAATGTTTAATCGGGAACCACGTGTGTCAGTCGATTCCGGAAAATTCATAACCCTCGGGGACCAGAACAAAGCCAGACGGCACATACGTGCTCTGGAATATGATCTTGTTCCCGGATTTATCGACCTGCAGATCAATGGTGCCTTTGGCTATGATTTCACCAGCCAGCCTGATTCGATCTGGCGGGTGGCAGAACGATTGCCGGAATTCGGTATCACCACCTGTCTGCCTACGATCATCACCAGTCCGCTGGAAGTGATGGAAAACGCCTTACAGGTCTGGATGAATACCAAGCCGGCTGGTTATCATGGTACGTATTTGCCGGGTTTACATCTCGAAGGTCCTTTTCTGAACCCCAAAAAAAAGGGGGCTCATGCCGAAGGTTTCTTCCAAATGGCTGATCCACGCCTGGTACAGAATTGGACTCCCCAAAACGGGGTGCGTATGGTGACGATTGCACCGGAAATACCGGGTGCCATCAACCTCATCATCACCTTATCCCAGCGTGGGATTCTGATGAGTGCTGGACATTCACTCGCAGACGCACATCAGGCGCGTACCGGGTTCGGGGCAGGAATTCGCTATGCAACTCATCTTTTCAATGCGATGACGTCCATCCATCATCGTGAACCAGGATTGGTGATGGTAGTACTGGAACAGGAAGAGGTTTCGTTTGGGATGATCCTGGATGGCTTGCATGTTGCCCCTGAACTGGTACGCCTGGCCTGGCAATATCTAGGCAATCGACGACTGACATTGGTTACGGATGCCAGTGCTGCCCTGGGTATGCCAGCAGGTACCTATCAATTGGGGAGCAATGAAATTCAGGTGGACGGGTTCTCAGCTCGACTGGCTGATGGAACCCTTGCTGGCAGCGCTTTAACACCACTCAAAGCCCTTCAAAATTTACAGTCCTTTACAAAGTGTTCCTTCCAGGAAGCTCTGGCATGCTGGACGGCTAACCCGGCAAGGGTTCTTGGGCTGAGAGACCGGGGAGTAATCCGCCCTGGCGCTGTTGCTGATTTTGTCTTATTGTCTGCAGATCAGCAAGTGGCGGCAACATTTGTCGCCGGAGAGTTGTTGTATCAAGCACCCTGGGCAAATCTCCAATGGGTATAATGTGCAATCCTGAAAGTTCTTAAAAGTATGCACATCCGCTATAAAATTATTCGTTATCCACTCCTAATGGTTGGGACGATCATCATCCTCCTGTTCTTATCGCCATTCTTGCTTTCATGGATCACGAAAACCGCCTTATCTGTGCTGGATGGGGGTCAGGTGCGGGTAAATTGGCTGAATACAGCAGAAATCCTCAGTTCCTATCCCCGGTTGCAATTCCAATTTTCCCAGGATATTGAGCCTGAAGTGGTGACTGCATCATTTTACATGGAGCCTGTAATTTCCGGTACCTGGAACTGGCTGGAAGAAGATCTGGCTGTCTGGCAGCCGGACACCTCAATTCTTTCTGGTCAATCGATCCGCTTTGGTTTTCAAAATCCTGAAGCATCCCTTGATTCAAATTCAAGCCGCCTGAAATCTATCGAATGGCAGGCATTTATCCGTGAACCGGAGATAGTTTTTCTTAAAGGGGCTGGCAACGGAAAAGAGCTGTTTAAGATCTCTCAGAATGATCCCGAAATTGAAATACAGCTGACACAAACAGATGGCAAAATCGTTGAATTTACTATTTCTCCCGATGGTGAGCAGATTCTGTTTTCTAAATCTAACGATCGCTCGGGTTTAGATCTTTGGTTAATGAATCGCAATGGGCAAGGACAAAGTATGATACTGGACTGCGGAGTCGATCGCTGTTCTTCTCCTGACTGGAATCCGGTCAGAGACGATGTTGTTTTCACCATCGAGAAATCCGGCAATGGAACTTCCTTTCTTCATGGAGAATTACCCAGGTTATATATCTTGAATTTGATAACCGGAACCACGACACAGATAATCGATGATGTTAATAAAGTTGGTTATGATCCAATCTGGTCATCCAGAGGGCAATGGATCACGTTCTGGGAGGGGATGGATGGCGGGACCGTGATTCTTCACGGCTCCAGTAAAGAAGTGGGTTTCGCGGATCCATCTAGCGAGGACACGGGTTGCTGGTCCCCAGAGGAACGCTATTTTTACTATTCAGATGTAAAAGAAGAAGGACTCCCGATTGTTTCTATCATCTATCAAGTCGAAATATTGACAGGCATGCGTGATTACTTTACCGGGAGTGATCTTTTTGACCTGGGTTATAACTACTATTATCCAGTTTGTCACCCCCAGGGGCAGGGATTGCTGGCGGTTGTGCAGGTTGACCCCAAAATTCCACAACGTGAATTATGGTGGGTTCTTCCGGATGGTTCATATGAGGTCGTTTTTAATGATCTATCACAAATTGTGACTCAGTTTTCCTGGAGTTCGGATGGTAGTAAAGTTTTATTTTTAAGTGATTCGTTAACCGGGCTGAGTGATGGTTCAAAAATTGGAATTTGGAAAACGGAATCTCTCTCCTCTCAGCAATTATTTTCTGATTATGTCTTTCAGGTAAACTGGTTACCTTAATTGTGTCAGATGTCATAAGAAAATTTAAGATTTAATTTGACAATTCTCTCTTGAATTATTTTTTATTTTCGATGATAATAGAACAATAATTCTATATTTTAGAGGTCAGTATGCCAGAACAACAAATTTTCTTCAAAAAAGAACATTTCCATTCTTTAATTCAACAACTCAGGTTCTCCTTGGCGAAAGTAATATTGAAATCATTGATCCAACTTTACCCAAATAAAGCACTATATTATGAATTTATGCTCATCATTGCTTCAATGGAACACAATCCAGAAGAATTCTTTGAAATTCATCAAGCTATCTGCGATAAATTTCCTGGAACAGCGCTGGAATATCTTGCCAATGGATTGTATCCAGGTGTGAAAATAAATCATGCCAAAGCTTTCCTGCATGCGGCTACCAGGCTTGATCCAAACAATGCTTACTTGTATTATTTTTTATCCTCGACCTACATTAACTTAAACGACTTTACCCAAAGTTTGGAATATGCTAACGAATGTATGAAGGTAGACCCCAGTTTTCATCTCGCGCTGCTATTGAAGATGACATGTCATCAAAAAATGGGCAACATTGATGATCTCCTCAGTGATTCACTTTCAGCATTGTGTTACATTGAGCGCTTAAATGGACTTCATATTGTTGATACAATCATCCATGAGCTCAACAAAAACAATTCCACAAATAAAAATCTAATCGAACCGCCATTGGGAACGGAGCCTAAAACACCTACTTATTAAGCAATAATGTGTAATCCACCAGGTTCTGCAGCAATTGTTTAATCAATTTCACCGCTACTTCATCCGTTAGATTCCCCTGTTCATCAAATACCTGTCTTCCGGGCATATTGATCAGAATCTCAGGCTTATTAACCACATACATATTCAGGTGATTTAAGACTGACCGTAAGTGATATTGTGAGCGGTCAGTACCTCCACGTCCGCCAGCTCCCAGGATGGCAACCGGTTTATGGATCAATGGATTGGGTTGTTTGTTATAAGAACGTGATGCCCAGTCGATGGCATTTTTCAACACCCCGGTGATGGAACTGTTATATTCCGGACTGGCAATAAGCAGCGCATCTGCTTTTTGGATAGCATTTCGAAAGGCTGCAACACTTGAGGGTAAACCTTCGGTCTCCACATCTTCATTAAAAACAGGAATATCGATCAGGCCAAAGGTTTCAAAAGTGGTATCTTCAGGCAATAAACCCTCAGCAATTTTTAAAAGCTTGCGATTGTAAGACTCTTTGCGTAAACTTCCCGCAAATCCTAAAATATGAAGATTTTTTTCCATTTCTCTACACTCCTTACAAATAAATAAATTAATTTACCAATAAAATTGTTAGCTAATTATTGTTTTCCTAATTTCCGTAATAAATCACAAAGCAACTGTTTTTCATCCGAACTGAGAACTGAAAATTGTTGCTCGATGGCGTGCACATGCTTAGGGAAAATATCCTTGATCAAATTCATACCAGCTTCGGTGAGATGAACAATAATCTTACGGCGATCATCCTTTGCCCGTTCGCGTTGAACCAAAAGCCTTTTTTCCAGGTTATCGATCACGGTGGTCATATTAGAATTGCTTTTTAAAATCTTTTCGCCCAGGATGTTTTGTGCCTGTGGTCCCAAGTGATAGAGAGCTTCCAACACGCCAAACTGGCTGATGGTTAATTCCAGCATGGAGCTGGACAATGATAACCGGGCATTGATTGTATCCGTGGCACGGGTCAGTTTAATATATGTATCAAGTGCCAGTTCTTCTTCCGGCGTACCTTGATAATGTGTAGGCATTTAAACCTCCTGATCAAATTATTTCATATCGAAATAATACCGATTTAATTATCAAATGTCAAATCAGTGTAGAGGTTTATCAGGTTTTTGTATCATCTTTTTGGAATTTATCCGCCGATTTGACTCATGGTGCGATTGGTGGCAAATTCTCCTTCTGCCAGCCCGTGCCCCCAGGGCTTCCACCAGATACCATCCAGAATCATGGCTCGCAGGTCCTCAATGGTAGCACCAGCGCGTAAAGGTGTCAGCAAATCGACCTCTTTTTCCTTGAGCAAACAAAGACGTAGTTTACCATCGGAGGTCAAACGGGCACGCGTGCAACCTGCACAGAAGGGATTGGTGACAGAGGAAATGAAACCCAATGTGCCTTTAGCGCCCGGTAAACGGTATAAACGCGCTTCCCCATCCAGAATACCACGATTCAATAATTCTGGTTTTTCCAGTTGTGTGCTGACCATTTCAAGAATTTCTGCATCACTGACTACCAGATTGGTTTGGAAATCAGTTTGCCCCGCAAATGGCATCATCTCGATAAAGCGTACCTGCCAGTTATGATCATAGGTGAGATTTGCCATGGGAACTACATCATTCAAATTGTGACCGCGCACCACCACCATATTAAGTTTGAGAGGGGTCAGACCAACAGCTTCGGCGGCCTGAATGCCTTCCCAGACGTCTTCGAATTTTCCCCAGCGAGTCAGTGATTTGAAACGACCCGTGTCTAGGGTGTCCAGGCTTATATTTACTCGTTGTAACCCCGCTTCCTTTAATGGAGCAGCCAGTTTACCAAGTAGGACACCGTTAGTGGTCATGGATAATGACTGCACACCGGGGGTGGCTGCCATTTGACGCACCAGATCAACAATATGTGCACGTACGGTTGGTTCCCCACCTGTCAGCCGGATTTTATCAAAACCCAGTGATGTGAACAGTTGAAGTAATTGAATGATTTCATCATCCTGCATCAACTCTGCATTGGGAAGGAAGGTTTGATCTTCCGGCATACAATACAAACAGCGCAGATTACAATGATCGGTGAGACTGATCCGTAAATAATGAATATTTCTTCCAAAGCGATCGTCAGGCATCATACCTCTTGTTCATATCATACCATTAATTGGACTAATATTATCTTAATATTTTCTAAGATATAATCCAATCCTCTTCGATTATCTTTTATTAATGAGTGATTCCGGTATATTTGACGGTGATATCACCGTCAAATATACCCATCAGGATGGGTTTATTGCGATGATTTATCTTCTATTTTGTATAATTAATCTTTGAGATAACGAAAAACCAAATGAATCTTCCAAATGGGGGTCCTGACCGAAATTGATTGTGACGAGAATCAATTTAGAATCAATAAAAATGCTATTGTTGATAGAGACAGGAGATCAAAAAATGCAGAATGACATATACGATTCACACCATAGCCACTCATTCGGGCAGGACAAAAAACGCCCTGGCGAGCTGCGCACCTTCATTGTGATCGGCATCACTGCCACCATGATGGTGGTGGAAATAACAGCTGGCATCCTTTTTGGTTCCATGGCATTGCTGGCAGATGGTCTGCACATGGCATCCCACGCTGCAGCCCTCAGCATCAATGCATTCGCGTATGTGTATGCACGAAAGAATGCCCATAACCCGGCTTTCAGTTTTGGCACTGGCAAAGTCAATGCTCTGGGAGGTTTCAGCGGGGCGATTTTGCTGGCTGTTTTCGCGTTGCTGATGGCATGGGAGAGTTCCAGCCGCTTAATTGAACCCGTAGAAATCATTTTTAACCAGGCGATCCTGGTGGCAGTCATAGGTTTGATTGTCAATGGCATCAGTGTTTTTATTTTAGGTGTTCATTCTGATGATCACGATCATGTTGATCATTCTCACGACCATGGCCACAATCACGATCACCAGCATGATCACAATTTAAAATCTGCATATCTGCATGTTCTCACCGATGCGCTCACATCTGTGTTGGCAATCCTGGCGCTACTGGCTGCCAAATACTTCGGTTTTGTCTGGATGGACCCATTAATGGGTATCGTTGGGGCGATCCTGGTCACGCGCTGGTCAGTCGGATTATTGCGTTCCACCAGCGCAATTTTACTTGATAAACAGGTATCCAAAACACTCCAGGACAAAATTAAACTTTGCATAGAAAGTGATGGCGAAAGCCAGGTAGCAGATCTGCATGTATGGTCGATCGGACCCAATATTCATGCAGCCATCATTTCTGTTGTTAACCAGCATGTCTTGTCCTCAGAAGAATATAAAGCACGTCTCCCGGAGGATTTGGGGTTGGAGCATGTATCGATTGAGGTGAAGATTATCGACGATAAAATAGCATAATTCAGATAAATCTTAAATGGAGAACTAATGAACATTCCAATTGACTGGCTGTTAGCAGGAGAACCCTGGGTGGCATATCGTACGCGCCTGGATTTATTGGGTGAACCAGAAACCTTACCGGCTGTGATGAAAGATCGTCAGGCTATGCTGGAGTCTGAGGATGTGGAAAGTGTCCTCACCGAATTAATGGACTGGCCAGGGATGGTCATATCCAGCCACAAGAGTGCTGGACAGTTGTTTCATAAATTGACCTTTATCGCTGATTTGGGGTTCAAAGCTACAGATCCGGGTATGGAACGTATCATCCCACGTATTCTGGAACATCAATCTGTTGAAGGTCCCTTCCAATTGCCGGTTAATATTCCCATACATTTTGGTGGCAATAATCAGGATACCTGGGCGTGGGCATTATGCGATGCTCCGCTAACCACTTATTCGCTGGCAAAATTTGGGTTGCAGGATGAACCATCTGTTCGCCAGTCAGTGGATTATTTGCAGAATCTGGTTCGGGATAATGGTTGGCCGTGTGCAGTCTCTAAAGAATTGGGTAAATTTCGTGGACCCGGGCGAAAGGAAGATCCCTGTCCATTTGCTACATTAGCCATGTTGAAAGCCATGAGTACCTTTGATGATCTAAGGGAAAGTCCAGCTGCACATACCGGCGTGGAGACCTTGCTTCATCTTTGGCAGGAAAGCCAGACCCAGCACCCGTACATTTTTTACATGGGCACTGATTTTCGAAAGCTCAAAGTTCCTTTTGTCTGGTACGATCTGATGCACGTCCTGGATGTCCTGTCCAATTTTCCCTGGGTACGTTCAGATCCCCGTTTTCTTGAAATGTTGGAGTTGATGAAAAGCAAAGCCGATGAGCAGGGTCGATTTACCCTCGAATCCATCTGGACGGTCTGGAAAGGTTGGGATTTTGGACAGAAAAAAGTACCATCCCGCTGGTTAACGGTTATGGCGTGGAGGGTTATAAAAAGGGTGGAAACTCAATCACTCCCAGGTGATTATCCAGGGAGTGATTGATTCGGAGAGAAATGAAAAAAGCTTGGCAACTCATCGGGTAATAATAAGCAACTCACAAAATGATTAATCCATTCTGAACCCTAATTGTTCCAATACTGATACAGGAAATTCAAAACGGACTGTTTTTTCCGGGTCAACGATCTGGCAAAATTTGAGCTCGCCTGCCAGGCTCATTAACATCCCAGCGTCATTTACGGATAGACCGACAAATTGAGTTAGAAAGCGTGCCATGGCGTGGGTAGCACCACTGGCAGCTTCATCCAGTGTGGGAGCGGAGACAATAGCGGCCACGAGGTTTTCATTGCGCAGGAAGGGAGTGGGTAACCCTTTGAGTGAGTCAACCACCTGTGCTTTGAAACGAAATTCACCCGGAGTTTCTGCGCCACAAATGACAACTTCCCCGTCGCCCATGGCAGCATGAAAATCTCCAGCACCAAACAAAGCGCCTTCCACTCCCACTGTGAAATACAGGCTGGCACCTTCGGTCACCAGGGTGCAATCCATATTGCCACCATGTGCGCCGGGTGTGCCATTCGGAACCAATCCGCTGGCTGGGGCAACCCCGATCACACCGATCATCGGTTTTTTAGGAACTTTCACTTTATCCTTATAAACGACTGAATCACCGTCCATTTTTAACACCACTGTCTCCATCTCGGTGATTTGATCACCCAACGCGCCTTCACCCGGCAAGGTGACCATGATGGACTGATTGGCAACAGCCATTTTAAGCAAATCGATACGCAAAACATCGCCTGGTTTTGTTCCTTCGATATACACCGGTCCGGAAGCCGGGTTAATGTGATTCCAATCTAAAGAATCCAACAAATCAGAGGAAGTTTTAAGTTGTCCTTCGAAACAGTCATGGGTTTCCATGATCACTTCTTCACCCTGCTTCACATGTGCAACAGGTGTTAATTCTGGCTGAAAGGCAAAAAATACTTGTTCACGAGTGACTTTAGTTGTCATTGATTCCTCCATTTTTATTTCATCAGGTTGAAAATGAATTGTTCTGTCAGGTTTCCCAACTGGAAATGATTCAACAGCATACCAGCCAGGATTATGGTTAGACTACCCGCCATGAATACATAATCATATTTTTGAAATTTAAATTCACGCCGGAAAGTACGTTTACTGATGTTGTAATCAAAACCACGCGATAGGATGGCGATCGAAATATCCTGTGAGCGTTCCAATGTCGCCAGGAAAATAGGAATCAGCAAAGCAGTCAATACCTGCACACGTCTGATCAGATTCCTTGGTTTAACATCATAGCCTCGTGCTTTTTGTGCATCGGTAATTTTTTGTGTCTGTTTGGTCAACAATCCCACTGTAGAAAATCCAAGGGTCAAAGCCAGACCCATTTCAGGGGGTAAGCCACGTGATGTTACCCGTTGCACCACAAAAGCCAAAACAAGGCAGGCAATCAATATGAACAGTGTCTGGTACAGGGGATTAGGCAACCAGGTGATCGGTTCGCTGTTCATCACCAGTGGTAGGGTCGCCACTACCATTACCCCTGCAATCACCAGTATGGTGATTATATCGGCTGATGTAAATTTACGTTTCCCCTTTTCGGTTATGGTTAATGCCAGTTCGACAGGCGGTGTGCTGTAAAGCATGAGATGCACTGAAAGAACCACGCTGAAAAAACGGAAAAATACTGCCACCCCACGAATCAACCCTTCAACGGTGACTGGAATCCATTGCTTGAATGGAACCAGGTAAAATAGAAAATGTGCATCTTTGGGGGTAAAAAAGATAATCTGAAAGAGTGAAAAGGTGAGAAAAATCACCACCAGCACCCGTAAATTTTGATTTAATAACCGGCGATCAATCGCTTTTGTTCCCAACCAATAGATCAGTAAAAATAATATACCCATTAAAATCGGATCCATGATGATGACCGCTGCCATGGTTATCCCGATAAACATTAACAATTTGGTGCGAGCATCCAGATTATGAAGTAGAGAATTTCCTTTTTGATATTCAATTGCCATGTTGCACCTCTACAATTTGATCCAGATAAGATTTCATTTCATCATATCCGACTGCCCAGCCCGGGACACCCAGGTCGGAAAGTTCTACAGCTAATTTCGTGAGTTCAGGTAAATCCAGTGAATTCGATCGCATTAATTCATGATCCAGTAAAAGCTCACGGATGGGTCCATCATATGATATCCTACCATGCTGCAAAACAACAGCTCGTTTGGTAAATAAGGCTGCGTAATCGATCCGGTGGGTGATGAGCAGAATGGTGGTTCCCATTTCATTTAACCGTTTGATGATCGCAAAAATCTCGTCGATCATTTCCGGATCTTGACCGGTGGTCGGCTCATCAATCACCAGGATTTTTGGCTTGAGTGTTAACACCGAAGCCAGCGCCAGACGCTGTTTTTGACCTTTGCCCAAATCGAAAACCTCCCAATCGATTTTATCGCTCAAATCGACGATTTCGAGTGCTTCGCGAATCCGGCTATCGAATTCTGAAGGATCGACATTGTGAGTCTTCAATCCGAAAGTCATCTCATCTTTGACCGTAAAGGATACAATCTGATGGTTGGGATTTTGAAAACAAAAACCAACGTCGCGAGCCAAGATATGGGTAGGTGTCACGGCTACATCTTTTCCGGTAACATGGACACTACCCTGTGAAGGTTGTTGCAAGCCAATTACATGCCGAACCAGGGTCGTTTTCCCGGATCCATTGCGGCCTAAAATCGCTACCATCTCACCTGACTTGATGCTGAGATTCACGTCGTGTAAAGCTTCTTTTTCCTGGTTGTAGGAAAAACTGACATTCTTAAATTCAATCACCGGTTCACCACCATAAATGTAACCATTTTGAAAGGTTTTGTTGACCAGTGAATGAAGGGAATACTTCTGACGAAGCGATTGATGAAATTGACCTGGTGTTAAGAGCATATCTGGCAGTTGATAATGGTCGGATAGCCGCATCACATCCGGTCGTTTAAAAACATGTGGAATATCTCCCTGTGCAAGCACTTCTTGTGTGGGACCATCGCGTACAATGCGTCCTTTGTCCATGATGATAATTCGCTCGACCAGGGGTAAGGTTTCTTCCAGAGCATGCTCAACAATCACCAGCGTCTTTCCACGCTGCCGGGCTACCTGTACAACCAGATTGAGAATATAAGCACGACCAGCCGGATCCAGGTTTGCCAGGGGTTCATCCATGACGTAAATTTCCGGGTGCATGGCATAAGTGGCAGCAATAACACAGGCTTGCTGTTCGCCACCGGAGAGATTATGGGGTTCACGCTCTTCGTACCCAGCGAGACGGGTAGCTTCCAAAGCCGACTGGATGCGCTGGTTGATTTCTTCCCGTGCAATACCAAGATTTTCAGGACCAAAGGCAACTTCATCCAATACGCTGTTGGTCACCAGCTGGCTTTCCGGATCCTGAAAGACCATACCTACCAGGGATGCTAAGCCACCAACCCGGGCTTTACGGGTATTGAAGGGTCCGATTGTAACTTCCCCGCTGAGTTGTCCTTCATGAAAATGCGGGATCAACCCATTAATGCAGGAACACAGGGTGGTTTTTCCACTGCCGGCCGGACCGGTTATCAACACTATTTCACCAGGTTCGATGGTTAGATTGATCTCGGATAAAGCCAAAGTCTGGCTACCGGAATATGAAAATGAAACATTTTTAAATTCAATTGGATAAGTCATAATCCTGCTTCTTCAGTTGTTCCAAGCCACCGCTTTTGCAGTGGCCTGGAACCAGCTTCCATGTGATTTTGAGTGGCAGTTACCACAACGGTCGTCTGAAACGCTCCGGAAGTGCTGCCATAATAATAGTGGTAACGACTGTAGTGAGTGCCATTTCGGGCAGAGCTCCAACTTCCAAAGCACCCAAAAATGCTAACAATCCACCGTACTCCGGATCGGGATAAAATACGGCTAAACCAACAACGAATAATGGAACAACAATTAATACATAATAAAGAACTACCTGCAAAGCCCAGGCAACCAGACTGGCTACTTTGTTGTTTCGAAACCGCCAGCTTAAATTTTTATAAACGAAACCATTGAATAAACCACCAACAACGTGTGCTAATAGACTGGCAAGGGGGATACCGGGTTCAGCAATACCAGCTAATAACCCAATTACGATACCTCCCATAGGTCCTGTTAAGGATGCTCCAATGGTTGTGAAGATTTCACGAGGATCAGTAACAACAGGTGTTCCGGGGATGGGAATGGTGACACCTGCCAATACCAATGCCAGAGCTGCACCTCCAAAGGCGGCAGCAACCCCCACCTGTCGGGCTGTCAGCACTGGTTTACGATCCGAAGTAACTAAATTCATTTCCTGTGGTTCTTGTGACATAATAATATCTCCTTCTTGTAATCAATAAGTTTTGTTTCTGAATTCGTACGATGGGTGAAAATGATTTTTTGGGTTTACCTCCTGAAAAATGGTGTGGGTCGTCTTCCCCTATGAGGATAACAAAAGCCACCTGTGTGAGGTGGCTTTTGTTTGAAACTTTTGTTTTATATGCAGGTCTTCTACCTGATTCTGCCATCCCAACGCTTATATTTTTCCTTCATAATAATGATGGAAGTAAGGTAATAAGCAAAAAGGAAAAAGAGGGCAGAAATGTGCATTGGGTTCTTAAGTTGTACCCTTTCAGGGGATAATTTTCCCTTATTATACAGATGAACGTTGATCTGTCAATAGAATTGTTAAAATTGGTGCAAAAATGACCCAACACTGGATAGAAATTAGATTTGAAAGATTTATTATACAGCTCATCCTTTTTTACACTCCACTTGCGTTATAATGTGAAGGATGTTGAAACGAAACTTATCACGACGTGATTTTTTGAAGGTGGCTGGTATTGGTCTGGGTACCCTGGCATTCCGTCCGTTGAGGTTGTCTCCACTGGAGTATCTGGCTATCCCAAAACGTCTGCCACAATTCCCGGATAGCAAGATCATCGGGCGGGTGACTGATCCGGGGATCTACCTGCGCAGCAAGCCGACCAATGCAGGCGGGACGGATAATGTCATTCAAAACCTGGCTGCGGATACTTTACTGGAATGGGATCAGGAAGTTGTTGGCAATGTGATTGGTGGGCTATCCAACCAGAAATATGTAGAGACACCCTTGGGATATGTGTATGGCTCGGTCTTACAGCCCACCCGAAATATTCCCAACACACCCATTACCGAAATCCCGGCTGGCAAGAGTGGTTTCTGGGCAGAAGTGACTGTGCCATATGTCGATCTGACACATGAAGGCAACATCGCTTCGCCATGGTTGAATGATCACTTATCATACAATTTTCCTCCACGCCTTTATTATGGCCAGGTGGTCTGGATGGATCGCATCCGCACCAGCAATGGCTTTGTGGAGTATCGCTGGAACGAAGATGCCAATGGCCGTGGTTATGGTTATGGAGGGAGTTATGGGGAATACTTCTGGGGGGAGGGCGCTGGGTTCAAAGTGTTGACGAATGAAGACGTCTCCACCATCAGTCCGGATGTCGATCCGGTGGAAAAGACAATGACATTGAATCTGGATTATCAGACATTGTCCTGTTTTGAAGGCAATCGCGAAGTTTATTACTGCCAGGTGTCCACCGGGATTCACTACACGTTGGACTATTCCGGTGAGGAAGTTGATTATTCCACCCCTCCAGGAACCTTGTTAACGCATTGGAAGATTATTTCTAAGAATATGACCTCCGGAGAAGAAGCAGGTGGCAGCGGTTATTCCACCCCGGCGGTTCCCTGGTGTGTCTATATTCAAGGTGGCATCGCCATCCATGGTGCTTTCTGGCACAATGCATTTGGAGAACCACGTTCGCATGGCTGTATAAATGCTACCCCGGAAGATGCCAAGTGGATCTTCCGCTGGAGCATGCCCTATGTCTCGCTGGATGCAGGGGAAGAGCGCCGTAGTTTGCCCGATCACGGTACCTTAGTGAATTCCAGGAAAGCCTAGCCATCCTACTTTTTTCTGGCTCAATCAAATCCAAACGGACGAATTGCCTCACAAATAATCTTACTATAGAAAAGAACGTTGGCTCAAAAAGAATGTTACCCTAGAGCGGAATAAATCTCCGCGGAGGGAGCAAATGATGAGTCAAAGAAGTAAACGGGAGATGATCGAAGCGATTCGACCGCGGTACTTAAAAGATAATAGAGCAGGGAAAAAGCAGATTCCGGATGAGTTTGTGGAAACCACAGGATATCATCGAATCTGCTATTCGCGTATTGAAGCATGGTCCTAAAGCTAAAGGATTGAAGAAATCAGGACGAAGAAAAATCTATCAAGGTGAGGTGGTACAGGTCTTGGAGCAGATTTGGGAAATCTATGGATGGATCTGTTCAAAAAGACTGCAGCCTTTCTTACCGGAAGGAGTCCAAATTTTAGATTGGATAGAGGATTAATTACGCTGACAGTGCTAAAATAAAGAATCATGAGAGCAAAATTTTGGGAATCCCATTTTCAGACAATCATTACCAGGAGGAAATGCCTGCAATGTTAAGATCATTATTTCAATCCAGGCTATCGGATCCCATACAGGTAGGGGAGGAAGCAAACCAAATCAGGATCAATTTATTGTTGCCAATTGTTGTCGTCAGCTTAATATTCATGATAGCTTCCGCGTTGGTAACTTTGATTTTTAAAGAATACAGACTTTTGGTGGCATTTACCATCAGCGCGATCATTCTTTTTGTTTGCTTTGATCTACTCAGGAATAAAATTTTACAGGTTCCGGCCATTCTTTTTATGATCCAGGGATATGTGTTAATAACCGCTTTGCTATTGTTTGAGTCTGTTAATCAATTATCCGGGATTATATTTGTCATTTATTATTTGATGATCGCGGGGATGATTTTTAATCCCAAAGGTTTCGCTCTGATTTTCATTTATAGTGCAGGTTTGGTTTTCCTGATGGTGTCTGGAATCTTCCCACCTATTTTTCGATCACTTGCATTGCCAGGTTGGTTTAGCAATCAGGTTAGCCTGGTTGTGGCGATTGGATCGATCGGTTTGGTTGGGTATCTTTCCTGCCGGGCATTAACCCAATCATTGGATATCGCTATCAGCGCGAATAAAATTCGTGATGATGTGGAGCAAGAGAAAAAGAAATTTGAGTCAATTGTTGAACAAAGCCCCCAGTCCATTTTTATTAAGGATGATACATCCATTTATCAATCCGCCGTAATTGGTCCTTTGACAGATGGAAGTGGTGAAATCACCCATTATGTGGCCTATGAGGATGATATAACTACGCGTAAAGAGATGGCGTATAAAATTAACGAATTGGAAAAGCAACTTCAGGAGAATTCAGGCGAACTGACCCAGTTAAAAGAACAATTACAGGACCAGTCTTTACGGGATCGATTAACCGATTTGTTTAATCGAGTCTATCTGAGTGAAATACTGCCACGTGAGATCTTACGCTCGGATCGAGCGAGGAATCTTTTAATTTTCATGACTATCGATATTGATCATTTTGAATTAATCAACGAAAGGTATGGTCATTCCACGGGGGATCTTGTGTTGCAAAGATTTTCGAAATATATTACAGAATCCATAGGACGCTATGATCTGGCTTTTCGATATGGGGGTGATAAATTATTGCTGCTGTTTTCAGCAAAAACGAATGAATTTGGATTGACACGCGCAGAAGAATTGCGGAAGACATTTGAGAATGACCCAATTCAGTGCGATGGACGAGAAATCCTTCTGACGGTTTCTATCGGAATTGCGGTGTACCCACTGCATGGCAAGCAGGAAGATGAAATATTGACCAAGGTAGAAAAAGCGCTCGAAATTTCCCGACTATCCGGGGGAAATCGGGTCACACTTTGGTCGGAGAATTTGTAATACATGACGTGATGAGGAGGTATTGAATGAATAAACGCGATTTGGTATTGCAGGTGCTGGATGAATCCGAACAACAGACTTATATCCCGGCGGCGTTTTTTCTGCACTTTGACCCCCAATATCATCATGGGCACGTAGCCATCGATAAGCATCTGGAATATTTCCGTTACACAGGCATGGATTTTGTCAAGATTCAATATGAGACTGTCTTTCCCTTCCGTGAAGAGATCCGCAAACCAGAGGACTGGCTGAAGATGCCGCTATACGGTATGGATTTTTACCAGGATCAGGTGGAAATTGCCCGCGGTTTGGTGCAGGCAGCCGGGAAAGAAACCCTGGTGATCATGACTCTGTATTCGCCTTTTATGTGCGCCGGGCATACAGTAGGTGGAGATGTTCTGATGGATCAGATTCGCGTGAATCCTGAACCGGTGAAAAAAGGGATGGAAACCATCACTGAAAGTTTGCGTACCTTTGTGCGTGCCTGTATTGCTGCCGGGGTGGATGGCTTTTATCATTCCACGCAGGGTGGTGAAACCGGCCGCCTGGAGGGCTCTTCATTGTTTGAGGAATGCGTGAAACCTTTTGACCTCTCCCTGATGAATGAGATCAATGAAAAATGTGAATTCAACATTCTGCATGTCTGTGATTACGTGGATGGTTATACCGACCTGACCCCCTTCCTGGATTATCCTGGCGATGTAGTCAACTGCAGCCTGAAGCTGGGAGAACAACATCTGAGCCCGCAGCAGGTGGCGGATACGTTTGGCAGACCGTTCATGGGCGGTGTGGAGCGTTTGGGGGCGATTCTCACCGGTTCATCTGCAGATGTAAAGGGTATAGTTCGAGACGTTTTAGATTCTGCTCCAGATCGGTTTATTCTGGGGGCGGATTGCACCATCCCATCCACGGTGAATTGGGAAAACCTTAAAATTGCCATTCAAACAGTTCACAATTATCGTCAGTGAGGAGGGTAATGAAGAACACATTCTACAACAAAGAACAAAGAAGAATACGCGCCTTGTGGCGAATTCTGATCCAGGGAGGACTATTCCTGTTGGGGTTAACCTTGATCAGCACGGTTCTGGGGGTCATTGCCATGCTCATCATGGCTGCGACCGGGCAGGCTGATCTGGAATTGTTACTCAATCAGGAAGCCTTGATGGGCGCTTTAATGAGTTTGGGAGGGGGTTGGTTTTTTGCGCTGATTGGGGTTGGCACGGTGGTGGTCATCGTCCTGACTTTTTTGCTGGCTGGCTGGTTGCTCGACCGGCGCAAGTTTACCGAATTTGGTTTCCATTTTTCTCGTCAATGGTGGTTGGATCTGGGTTTTGGGCTGGTGTTAGGCGCTGTCTTAATGATGATGATCTTTCTAATTGAACTGGCTGCTGGTTGGATCACAATTGCAGGCACTATGCGAACCAGTGGCTCCTCCTTCCTGAGCGGGTGGTTGGCAATGTTAGTAGGGTTTATTTGCGTGGGGATTTATGAAGAGATGTTGTTTCGCGGATATCATTTAAGAAATATTGTTGAAGGCTTAAATTGGAAAAAATTAGGTCCGCGGAGCGCTTTGTGGATTGGATATATTCTTTCTTCTTCCATTTTTGGCCTCGCACATGCCACTAATCCGAATGCCACATGGATTTCCACGCTCAATCTGGTATTGGCAGGTTTGTTCCTCGGCCTGGGATTTGTATTGACCGGAGAATTGGCTATCCCGATAGGTCTACACATCACCTGGAATTTCTTTCAGGGCAATATTTTTGGATTTCCGGTCAGTGGGTCCAGGAGCGGTACCAGTCTGATCAGCATACAGCAAGGTGGTCCTGATTTACTCACCGGAGGAGCCTTTGGTCCTGAAGCCGGGTTGGTGGGGATCCTGGCGATTCTGGTGGGTTCTGCGCTGACAATCCTGTATGTTCGCAAGACCAGGGGAGAAGTGCGCCTGCGCACGGAACTGGCCGAATATCAGAAACCGGTCATTAAAGCGGCCATCCATCCTGAAATTATGGTCAATGAATAGATCGCCCAGTTTACTGACTATCGAATATATCGTCTTTGGTTGACAAAAATCCAGAAAAAGATGATGCCTGTTATTTGATTTATTCTCAGGGATGACTACAATCTTAAGAAGAGGTTAGGCTGGTCTCTCAGGAGGAATCTCGTGAGAGATTGGTTTTGGATTTTCACCTCTTTATAGAAAAACATAACTGTTTACAGGAGGAATTTTCATGGCAAGTTCACCATTCGCGTCAAATATAGATACGATCATGACGATTGAAAGGCATATTCTGGAACAGCAACGCTTCCATCCCGAAGCAACCGGTGTTTTGACCAATTTATTGTACGATATTGCGCTGGCAGGCAAAATGATCGCCAGTCAGATGTCGAAAGCCGGATTGGCGCAAATTCTTGGAAAAACCGGCGATGTGAATGTGCAGGGTGAACAGGTGATGAAACTGGATAGATTGGCGGATGAAACTCTCTATATGCTCAATGATCACACCGGTCGATTGGCGGTGATCGCATCCGAGGAGCACAAGGACATAATCCCCATCCCAGAGCAATACCCAACCGGGAAATATGTGCTGCTGTATGATCCATTGGACGGCTCCTCCAATATTGATTTCAATGTGGGCGTGGGGACCATCTTTGCCATTTATTCCCGGGTGAGTACTTCCGGAGCTGGAACAATCGAAGATTGCATTCAAAATGGGAGAAAGATGGTGGCGGCTGGTTACATTGTATATGGTGCCAGTACGATGTTTGTTTACTCCACCGGTCAGGGTGTGCATGGCTTCACCCTGGATCCATCGATTGGTGAATTTCTGCTTTCGCATGAAAATATCCGCATGCCCAATACCCCGACTTATTACAGCGTCAACCAGGGTTACTTTAATCGCTGGTCTCCCGGGGTTCAGAAGTTCACACAACATTTACAGGCAATGACCAGCGAGACCCAATCCATCTCGATGCGCTATGTGGGTTCTCTGGTGGTCGATTTCCACCGCACGCTCCTGTCGGGTGGCATATTCTATTATCCCTGGGATATTTCCAAACCGGAAGGCAAGTTGCGATTGACCTATGAAGCCAATCCGCTGGCATTTATCGCAGAGCAGGCAGGTGGGGCAGCCTCGACAGGGTTTGAGGATATCCTCGATTTACAACCACGCAGTCTGCACCAACGCACTCCTTTGTTCGTCGGAAATATAGATCTGGTGCGACAGGCAGAGGAATATATCCGTAAGTACGGTTAATATAGGATTTCAACACAATTAATCTTCTTTTTCAGGCAAAATCCTCTATAATATGAATGAACCGATACAAATTCATCGCTGGAAAGGTGGTGTGACTTGCGTTTTCCCCCGTATTTATTCGGCTATCCGATGACGAATGAGTTGTGGTATGTACTGGTTTTCATTGGGGCAGTACTGGTTATGTGGTTATTAACCAAAATATTCAGGACTTTGAGTAGGGACTTTGCGGCTGGATTTATTATTTTTATTTTAATTATCGGTTTTATGATACTGTTGTTGAATCTTACCAGTGGAAGTTCGCAGATTGAGAGCGGAGTCGAACGCTGGTTCAACAATTTGTTCCGCTGATAAGTTATTCAAAAATAAATTAACGACAGACCAATACAGCACAGAAGGATCATAAATGAAAATTGCAGTCATTGGCGCAGGCTCCACCTATACACCTGAGTTAGTCAACGGCTTTTTAGACCGGGTGGATAGATTACCAGTCGAAGAAATCTACCTGATGGATATTGACTCTGCCCGTTTACAAGTGGTGGGTGGTTTTGCGCAACGTCTGGTGAATCGTGCGGGTGTGCCCATTCGGATTGTTTTCAGTGGGGATCGCCAACATGCGCTTGCAGGCGCAGATGTTGTGATCACTCAGCTGCGGGTGGGTCAGATGGTGGCACGTCGCGAGGATGAATATCTTGGGCGCCGGCATGATCTGGTCGGTCAGGAGACGACCGGCATTGGGGGGATGTCTAAAGCTTTGCGTACAATACCGGTCATCCTTGATCTATGTGATCAGATAATGCAGGTAGCTCCGGAAGCGCTTTTGCTGAATTTCACCAATCCCTCCGGATTGATCATGGAAGCCATTCAGCGCTACGTCCCAAAAATCAAAGCGGCAGGTGTATGTAATTCGGCTTTTACCACCAAAATGAAGATCCTGCAGTGGTTATCGGAACAGCATGGAGTGGCTTACAAAGCAGCGGATGGCGAGTTGTTAACCCTGGGACTGAATCATCTTACCTGGCATTCTGGTTTCAGGCTGAAGGGTCAGGATGTCTGGGATGAAGTCTTCAACGGGTATGTACAACAACTGCGTGCTATGCCAGAACCACCTTTTAATCCGGATTTTATCGAAAAACAACGCGTAATCCCAAACGACTATCTTGAATATTATTTTCAGGAAGCCAAAAAAGTTTCCATGCAAAAAAACTGGCCACCCTCACGGGCGGAAGAGGTGATGGTAGTGGAAAAAGAATTACTGGCTCAATATGCTGATCCAGCCTGTGACACAGTTCCAGTGGGATTAATGAAACGTGGTGGTGCTTATTATTCCAGTGTGGCAGCCAGTATGATTGATTCGTATTGGAATGATCTGGGAGAAATCCACATCGCCAATGTTGCCCATAACGGTCAGGTAAAAGGCTGGGAGAAAGAGTGGGTATTGGAAATGCCTTGCAAGGTAAATCGCTCCGGAGTGCAGCCAATCCCTACCCATCCACTGCCACTCTATAATTATGCCTTGCTTGAACAGGTCAAGCAGTACGAGCTGCTGACAGTGGAAGCGGCGGTGCATGGTGACCGGGCTGCTGCTTACCGGGCCTTGCTGGCACATCCACTCGGCCCCGATGAGGATTTGGCAAATGTGGTGCTGGAGGATATGCTCAGCACGCACCGGCACTATCTGCCACGTTCAATGTTGTCGGCGATCTGCTGAGTGACGCTCACCCGGATGTGAACTTCCTGGGTACCCGTGTGGCAGATAGCTGCCCGTTGAACTAGATCTACCGTCCGGAAAAAATATGGGGAAATGATAAAATCCCTGCAATGGGTGATTTGCCGGGATTTTATCATTTCAAAAAGATTATATTAATCTTCTACTTCCCCATCCTCGACAGGGTAGAAGCAGATGCCGGCGGTGCCAGGGCCGGAGTGTACACCGAGAGCGGGGGTAAGTTCAACGATGATCTCTTCAACGACATTGATGCGCCCTTCAATGAGTGCTTTGATCTTGAGGACTTCGTCGCGGGCGGCAGCATGGACGTAAGCGATCTTGACCCTGCCTTTATCACCAGCCGTGCGCAGCACTTCTTCTGCCATCATTTTGTAGGCAGCACTGCGGGTGAACGCTTTACCGAGCGGTACGATGACGCCGTCACGCATGCCGATCAGCGGCTTAATGTTCACGAGCGAGCCGAGCATGCTGGCAGCTTTGCCGATGCGCCCGCCCATCGCCAGGTACTTGAGCGTGTCCGCGGTCTGGATCATTTGGGTGCGCGGGATGATCGAATGGATGCGTGCCAGGATTTGATCGATGGATTTGCCCTGTAAGGCTGCGCGGGCAGCTTCAATCACAGTCCAGCCATGGCACATCGAGACATTGAGGGTATCGATGACCTCGATGCGTAGTTGCGGCAGGCGCTCGAGAATGGCGCTGCGTCCGATGGTGGCGGCCTGGTAAGCACCGCTGCTTTTCGAGGACATGTGGATGCTGATAATCTCCTGTGCGCCTTCTTCGGTGGAGAGTTTTTCATAGATGGTCTCATAATCACCGGGCCCGGGGTTGGCGGTTTTTGGCAATTCATGGGCAATCGGCAGCCAGCGGTAAAACTCTTCACGTTTGATGCTGACCAGATCGCGCAGGACCTCGGTTCCACGGTGAATATAATAAGGCACCCAGTGAATATTGAGCGCCTTGAGCATCTCATCGGGGATGGTGGCGATACTATCGGTGACAATGGCAACCTGACTCATCTTAAACCTCCAACATGATAAACATAAACCATGCTTTAGATGCATTATTACTCTATTATTACTATAGAAGCAATGATGTAATCGGAAAAGTGCTTTGAGTCATATTCAGGTCATATTTGATTGGTAAAAATGTAAGGTTATTGATATGTGGTATTCACGATTTCTTGATAAATTGGTAATATAATATAAACATATCCAGATTATAGATTGGATATTGTTGGAGCAGTACTTGGAAAAATTGACTTTATCGAAGATCGATCTCCGAAAGAAAGCTGTTTTGCAGAGAACGCTGTTGTTACTGGTGCTCCTGATTTTTGTGAGCGGTGCGTCTGGCTGGATTGTGCAGGCGCAGACGGGTGTGGGGGAGGGTGAAGGAAGCTTACCGCTGGTTGGGGATAAGGGTCAGGGATTGGTGGAGCGTTTCGAAGAGCAGGACCGGTTGCGGGTGATTGTTCAGCTGAATATACCGTATCAAACAAAGCAGGCAGAGGTCTTGACTCCTTCGATTCATAAAGCACAGAATGAATTGATGAATGAAATGAGGCCATATTCTGTAAGATTGGTGCATGAATTTGATTACATCCCATTTATGGCAATGGAAGTTGATCGGGCGGGATTTGAAGGATTACTTAAGTCACCGCTGGTGGTTGGAATTGAAGAAGATCAGATCATGAAGCCTCTGCTCACTGAAAGTGTACCGTTGATCAACGCTGATGATGTATGGGCAGCCGGTTATACGGGGGCGGGGCAAGTGGTGGCTGTGCTTGATACGGGGGTGGATAAGAATCATCCGGCATTGGCGGGCAAGGTAGTTTCTGAGGCATGTTATTCGACCACAAGCACAACATCCAATCCACCAACAACCAGTTTATGTCCGGGTGGAGTAAGTGCTACTACTGCAGTAAATTCAGCGTTACCTTACATCAGTGGTTATTGTCCTGCTGGAGAATGTGATCATGGTACGCATGTTGCTGGAATTGTAACTGGTAATAATTCTACGATTAAAGGGGTATCAAAAGATGCAGATTTAATTGCTATCCAGGTTTTTTCAAGACTTGATGATGGATCTAATGAAGTTGGTAGTTGGCAATCGGACCAAATAAAAGGGCTCGAAAGAGTTTATACATTAAGTTCTACAAATTCAATAGCTTCGGTAAATCTAAGTTTGGGAGGTGGTTCCTACAGCAATTCTGCAACTTGTGATACATATGTAGCTTATAAAACAGCAGTTGATAATTTACGAACAGCTGGTATTGTGACAGTTGCTGCTTCCGGTAATGAAGGATATACGAGCTCAATTGCAAGCCCAGCTTGCATCAGTTCCGTGGTGAGCATTGGAGCAACAACAGATTATGGGACTGAAGTAGTAGCAAATTTCTCGAACAGCGCTTCTATATTGGATTTATTAGCGCCAGGAGAATGGATAACCTCCTCAATTCCAGGAACGGGATATGCAACCTGGAATGGTACATCCATGGCAACACCACATGTGGCGGGAGCCTGGGCTTTAATTAGATCCGCGGTTCCTAGTGCAACAGTTGATCAGATTTTGACCGCTTTCAAAACAACGGGGGTTCCAATTCTTGATACGAGAAATGGGATTACAAAACCCCGGATTGATGTATTAGCTGCAATGGGGTTTTTGAAGGGAACGACGCAGGTGTTTTTACCGTTAGTCACCAAAAACGGGGTTGCATTCTCTGATCCAATTTTGAATGGAGGGTTTGAAGCTGGTCAGGATGGATCGTGGACGGAGGATTCAAGCCATGGTTATGATTTGATCATGAATTCAGGATTTCCTGCCGGGTTCATTCCACATGGTGGTACATGGGCAGCATGGCTGGGTGGGGATATTAATGAAATATCACGAATATCCCAGGTTGTATCCATTTCTGCTGCAGGTCCTTACTTGCATTTTTGGTATTGGATTGGTTCTGAAGATAGTTGTGGTAATGATTATTTCAGGGTGAAAATCAATGGTGTTGAGAAACTAAGCAACGATCTTTGTGTCGCCAAGAATACTGGCGGATGGGTAGAGAGGGTAGTTGATTTGTCCGCCTTTACGGGTTCAACCGTGACCTTGATGTTCGAAGTTATGACGAATAGTTCTTTGAATTCCAACCTATTCCTGGATGATGTCAGCATGTCGAGTGTTTCGACGGCCAGCGCTGTGGTTGTGGATGAGATGCAGGTGTTGGGTGAAGTGACGAGGAACAGGATTGAGTAGTTTTAGGAGAATGATCCGAATCCAAAGGGCATGATAAGACCTTCCCAGTGGGTAGGTAATAATCCTGCCGTCAACGAATAGAAAACGAATGAACGAATGGGTACAATGTGTTCGAATGGGGAAGGGTGTAAAATGTAGGGGAACGGTCCGTGACCTTCTTCGGGGATTGGGAGATCTGCCGTCCACGAACCCACAGGGTGATATGCGACATGAATTCACGAATTAGTGTAGTGCACGCAAGGATAATGGTGTCAGAGTTCAGATCTTTAATGGATGGGTACCTCTCCCTTCTGGTGCATTGCACTTAAGGACCAAAATTCTACATTGACTGGAAAGGTGCGATGAAGAATCTTGAGTTCAAAAGTGCATTGCACCTTGGCTCTTAAACCTCGAGTTACCATCTCCAGGCATGCTTGTAGCAATGAGCCCTCCCTACCGAGTGGAACGCCCTACCCCGGTTGCTGGGATAGTCCACAACAGGTTAGGGGAATCGTGCGAGGTCAGCCATTAGTGTGAGAAAGTTGCGGGAGGTAATCTGTATCAAGACGTGATCTTTCGATCCACAAGGAGCAATAACCTCCCGCTCCACCTGCTGTCCGGGACTAACCGGATTACTTCAATTATCTACGATTTTTCCAAGCTATAACTGTATTGTATACAAGGTGCAATGCACCGGTGGCTCGATTAAAACGCCGGGTTCGGATGTAGAAGGGGGTGATGACCGTCATTGATGTTCGCTGCAACCATGGTCACTCCGAACCCGGCAGAAAATGGTTAGAGTTCTGTCAGTTGAATTCCGGTGAATCTTGAAATGGCGCGTAATTCCGGGAGGATATCGCCATACGTCAGAACAACGTGGTGTTCCCAGCCATCATCAAGCATGGTCTGGACGACATCGCGGGCTGGTTGTTTGACGGTCTGTGCCCATCCACCGGCTCGTCGCAATTGCACCTGCTTATCCAGCACATCAACGCTGATAGCGATAATGCGGAATTGTTGATGGTGGTAGCCAAAGCGCACCATGGTGCCGCGTCCGGGTTTGAGTGTGAACTGTACCTCGCGGCCTTCTTCACCATAGCGGATTTCCTGCGGTTCATGAGCCAGGCTGGGGGCTCCCCCGTAATGCCAGAGTGCCAGGGCATTGGTTTCATCATCCCAGGCGCTGATGTCGGCAAAAAAGGGGGTGGAGCCGGTCAATCCATGCAGGATCGCCATGGTCAGAGCAGCGTTAACATCGCCCTCGGGTGCCAGCAAGTAGCCTTCGTCCAGCAGCCAGCCCAACCCTGGCCAGATGCCACCCGGATCATCCAGTCCCATGATCTCCGGCCAGTCTTTAATGGCAAACAGGTCGTGTCCACTGCGCTCCAGCACGGCACCAAGCGCGGTGTAATATTTTTCGATTGACTGGATCGAAGCTGCAGGCAGTTCTCCACCTTCAATTCTGGGGAAGTTTTGGACGGGGGCAGGTTTTTGGTTGCTTTTCTGCAACTCCAATACAACTTCACTGAGAGGAATATGGTCGATACCAACCCCAAAAGATCGCCGGATGAGCAGTTCATCGAACACACAGGGATAAAACCCGGGGGCTCGGAAACCGATCAGTCCGATGCGTTTACCCTGCAGTTCAGCCAGCACCAGGCCGGCGCGGATATAGGCTGCCATCTGCACCTGTACCTGAGGATCTTTGACGAAGCCATGGATGGCTTTGTGGGCGAATCCCATCTCGGTCAGGGTGAAGGTGGTCAGGTTGGCGCCACACAGGCTGTTGATAGCAATGCGCTTGTCGATCTCCGGTTCGGGCAGGGAGTGGATGATGACCGGCACACGCACCTGCTCGGCAATACGGAGCGGGACTTCGCCATCCGGAAATGTGCCGATCTGGATGATCAGCACGGCGGGGCGCTGGTTGGTTTGGAAATCATGAATGGCGGTTTCCAGGGTGGGGGTATCGACGATCACCTCAGTTGGACCGACCACCGTCCAGGATTGTTCCAGCCATGTGCGCGTCTGATCCAGGTTTTGCCTGGCTACATCCTGGTCAAACCAGGGGACACCGACTGAGATTAACCCTACTTTTAATGGATTGTCTTGTTTCATAAAAAAACCCTTTCAGATGAAGAATGATGTGTTGGTTGACTAATGTGAGTTTAGAAATACAAGCGTCTCGGCCAGGGTTGGGATGCCTTTTCTGCCGCCCAACTGTTTGCATTTTAATGCAGCGACAGCGCTGGCAAATTTGAGACGATATTGCGGGGTCCAGTCCGGTTGTAAAACAGCAAACAAGTAAGCGCCATGGAAGGTATCACCCGCGCCGGTGGTATCGACTACGTCCACTGGAAAAGCCGGTTGGTGGAAATGGGTATGGCGATCCCAATACCAGCTGCCGTGCTCACCATCGGTGATAACAACCTGCTGGTTTTGATAGGTTTTCAATAATTGAGTTCCCGCTGCGAGAATATCCTGGACGCCGCTTGTATCCAGGGCAAATTTCTTTGCAACCACCAGAATATCCACCAGCGGCAGCAGTTCTGTCAGTTCATCCCACATCAACTCGCCGGCACCACCATCAAACGAGACTAAGACACCATTTTTCCGGGCAAATTGAGCTGCATGGATGGCAGCCAGGGTGAAGAATCCATCCAGGTGCAGGGCACGCGCACTTTTGATCACTTCCTCTGGCACTTCTTCCGGTTGTAAATCCAGCGATGTGGATTTTTGAAACAGGATGGCTCTCTGTCCATTGCTCTGTTCCACCAGGATGACAGATGCTGAGGAGACACCACAATCACGCTGTGGGCAGTAACCGGCATCAATGCCATATCGTTGCAGTTCTGCGATAATTTGCCGGGCAGTATCATCTGCTGCCAGTGATCCAAGATAGTTGCAGCTGGCACCCAGACGGGCAAGGGCGACCAAGGCAGTCGCGACCGGTCCTCCACCCTGCATTTCCAGGGCAGCGATTGGAAAACAATCATTGGAATTGGGCAGGCGCGGTGTTTGCGCCAGGATGTCAAGCGTTGCCAATCCCAACCCGACGACATCATACTGTTTCACAATGTTCCTCCGGAGTAGTAGTCCGATAACACCTGGCTGCGATTGTTGACCTGCAGCGCCTGGAAGATGGCTGTTGCCCAATCCGACAGGCTGTCACTCACCTGAGCGATCACCTCAGGTGGCAGCTGCCAGAGCTGTGTTTTGTAAATGCCCCAGGCAGCCCAGCGAGCCCGATAAAAACGCTGTGCTTCGCTCAACTCGGTTGAATTTTCCAGATGATCCCCTTCCGCCCCGCGTGAGGTGTTAACCAGTTCACGTTTCATCTGCTCCCGTAAGGTAGCCGGGAAAGCGGGGTGATCGAAGAGGATGTTCTGGATCTGGGTAGCGAGATGGACCTCAACCACACCGGCCTTCGGAAGCTGTGCCAGATCTTCAATTTGTAGGGTGGATGCACCATGCTGCACCATGCCAGACCAACCGAATTGGCGCGATTTTTGTGCCAGTTGAGCGATTAATGAAAAATCCATGCTCATCCGACCGGTGCTGCCGTCCGGCAAGACGATGCCGCTGTGGGTGGTGCCGGTTTGCGCGCTGATCTTATCCAGTCCAGCTATGCCGGGGGGGAGATGCTTACTGATTTCAGACTGAAAAGCCACCAGGTCTGCTACCGTGGTATTGCGGCCACCGATTTCACCCACTTCACCCCCCAATGTAAGGTGAATTGCTCTTGGTTGTTTCTGTCGCAGGGCGTCGATCAGCCGGGCGGACACCTGCGCATTCGGTGCATGAAAATCGCTCAGCTCTTCCGCCTGTGGGTTGTACTGGTGTGAGCCATCGATATCGATTTGGTAAAAGCCGGATTCAATCACCTGCAACGCCAGATCGGTGAGGGGTTCAGCATCACTGAGTTGATTGATACTGAAGTGGTCTCCCTGCAGAAAGACGGGTCCACGATACCCTTCTTTGAAAGCTGCAGCCATCACCATGGCAGCATATTCCTCAAAAGTCTGGTCACAGCCGTATGATTCCGAAGGCGCCAATTCGAAAATGATGGGACCACAATTAGCCTGTATGGCTGATCGCCAGATCGCCCGTGCCAGGGGATAAGTCAGACCGCGCACGTTGAAAGCTGGGATGGTCATGGGCGCAAGTTCACCCCGTCCCAATGACTGGTAAACCGGGGCAATCGATGCCGGGTAGAGACCTTTCTCCCAGGTCAGGTTGAGAATCTGGACAGCCAGTTTTTTACGATTTTCCCGTGGTGCAAGCGCTAACACCAGAATGTCCTGTTCTAAAGTTGCTTCTGTACACATGGTTAAATCCTTTCACTATTTTTTAACCTTTGAGGTTTACGGGTGTTTTTGGGGGGTAATTACCCCCAAAAACACCCGTAAACCTCAAAGGACTCTATTACTGATCCAATGCTGTTTGGTATGGCGTTGAATCGCCAATTCATCCAGATCCAATCCCAGTCCGGGTGCTTCGCTTAGGCTGATGGTGCCATCCTCATCCACCTGGAAAGGTTTCTTGAGCATGAAATCGCGGGCTGCCACCGTCCATCCAGGTGGATCAACCGGGAATTCAAACCAGGGGCAGTTGGGCAAGGAAGCAGCCAGCTGTAGATTGGCTGCCAACCCGATGCCATTGGACCAGGTATGCGGGATAAATTTTTTGAAGGACATTTCTGCCAGAGCCGCCACTTTGCGCAGTTGGAAGATCCCTTCCGAGAAGGCAGCATCCGCCTGGATGATGTCATAGCAATTCATATCCACCAGCATTTTATATTCGTGCAGGCCGATATTTAATTCACCTCCGGCAATCGGAATATCCACCGCTTCTGCCAGTTGAGCCAGTTGATGATAATTGTAACGGGGGAGGGGTTCTTCAACCCACAAAACATTGAGATCCTGCATGGCACGAGCGACTGTCAATGCCTCAAAGTAAGTCCAGGCACCAATCGGTTTGGGGGAGGGCATCACATGCGCCTGATTGGCATCCACCATCAGGTCGATCTGATCTCCGAACACCGAACGCACATGCTCTACCAGGGCAATATCTTCTTTGATGCTGGGACGACGAAGACGTAATTTGAAGGCACGCATGCCACTGCTGTGAAGCAGGTGAATGCGTTCAACCTGTTCCTCGAAGCTGGGCACTTCTGCCAGGCTGGCGTAAGCTGGCATGCGGTTTTGGAATCCACCCCACAGTCGATAGACTGGTTGATTGGTAACCTTGCCGATAATATCCCAGAGTGCCATTTCGAACGCCCACGGGTAACTGCCATCCCGGGCTGCTACCCGCAGATAGGGACTGATCTGTTCGACCATGAAGGGGTCTTTGCCGAGAATATAGGGAGCTACCAGATCTGCAAAGGTATTGATGCCGAGCATGCCAACTTCTGGACCGGCACCAACACCACTGACACCTTCGTCTGTATGCACGCGTAACAGAGTGCAATTGGTGGTGTTAAAGACACGTCCAGGCGCCCAGGCGGGTCGTAAAGGCGCAGGTAATGGGTACTCAATGAGACTGCATTCAATTTGATTGATTTTCATAATGTCCTCTTAATTATTTCTAATTGGTTTGACTCATAGCAGATAAGAGCAATTCTGCTCCCTGCTGAATATGCTCACGCAGATAGGCTTCGGCATTTTCATAATTACCCGAGCGAATCAAATACACCAGTTTGGCATGGCGTTCGACCAGCCCCTCATAGGATGGATAATGGCTGCTGACCGTATAGATGACCATTGTAATCTGTGTGGACATCTGTTCCCAGATGCGAATTGTGCGAGTTAATCCAGATAAATTCATCAGGGTGCGATGAAATTGATTGTCCAGTGCAGCACCTTGCAAACGATCTTGTTTTTGTTCCAGTGATATCATTTTTGCCACAATTTGATCCAGCAGGGAAAGATGAATATGGTTTTCCGCTGACATGATTTCTTTAAGAGCGATGATTTCCAGGGCAGAACGTAACTGATAGATTTCCTTTACATCTTCTGCGGTCAGGTTGACCACAAACGAACCTTTTGAAGGAATGATTTCAACCAGACCGTTCTGCGCCAGACGACGGATGGCTTCGCGGATAGAAATACGGCTGACAGCTAACTGGTCAGCCAGAGGTTGCTCCACCAGGTGCTGGCCGGGTTTGATTTTTTGGGTCAGGATGGCATGAGAGAGATTTTCATATACCTGATCTGCCAGTAAAGTTTGAGTTTTTATCGGTTTTAAAGTTTGTTGCCAATCATTTGATTCTGATATTCGAGTCATATTTCGTCCTTTAATTAAATATCACCGTATACGAATGGCCCTTCGTAGTTCGCAGGCGAATATGCCCTGCTGTGCCATTCAGGTCGGTTGTTTCAATATCAACAGCGTCTCCGGTTTCATCCATCGCGTGTAAGAATCGATATCCAATATCCATCAAGCGAATGGATATCCAGCGATCCAATGGCTGGTCAGTGATCACGAGAGTACTGGATTCCTCGTGCCAGGTGAACATGGTACCATCATATAGATGAAACTCTCCATTCGCGCCGGGATAGATTTGCAGACGCAGGTCATTCCCGGCGACTTTGATCTCGGGTTCATCCAGAACGGGTAGCAAAGTGTGAGGCGAGGGATCCAGGAATGGAATAATTGCACCTGCTTTGGCGAAGATCGGAATATCTTCCACAGCTGTTTGTAAGGTGATTTCCTGACCACCGTAATAAGGTTGACCTGTCCAGAAATCCCGCCAGCCACCAGCAGGAAGGTAGACACTCCATATCTCACTATGGCCGGAATAAACAGGTGAGACCAATAAATCCTTACCAAACAGGTACTGCAATTCATTCAAGGGATTCCAGATGGAGGGATCCTCGGGGTAGGCAAAGGCCAGTGCACGAACAATGGGAACCCCGGTTTTAGAAGCTAAATTAGCATGCGTATAGATATAAGGAAACAAATCTGTATGAACTTGAGCATAATGGCGGTACAAATCCAAAATATACTTAGAATATTTCCAGGGTTCGCGGGAACCCAGGCCATGTAATTGCATGATCGGAAGAAATGCCCCAAATGCAATCCAGCGAGCAAAGACTTTTTCAGTGGGGGTGCCAAAATAACCACCAATGTCACTGGCATAAAACGGGAAGCCTGATATGCCTGCATTTTGTGAAGCTTTAATAACACTCGGTAACCCAGTAGCAGGCCCAAAGTCGGAACTCTGGTCACCACTGAACAAGGCGCAATAGGGTTGAGAGCCATCCCAGGCGGAGCGGGCTAGCAGAATGCCTTGGGTGTGGCGCTGCATGGCTTCATAGGTGACCTGATTGTAAATTTGGGGGTAGAGGTTGTGCATTTCAAGTCCGGTACGACCGTCATAAAAAACAGCGTCATCCGGTACCTGCTCGCCAAAATCTGTTTTGAAACCGTCAAAACCCATCTTCACCAGTTTTTCGATGTGCATCTGCCACCAGGCTACCGTGGCAGGATTGGTGAAATCCAGGCAGGAGCCCATGAATCCGGGGCTATTCCCCAGGCGATGTACATAGGTTTCCCCGGCGGAATTTTTGATCAGGAAACCTTGTTCTGCGCAATAATCATAGGTTGGCTGATTGGCATCCGATTTTACAATCCAGGGTCCTACCCAGATGACAATCCGGTATCCGAGTTTGCGGGCTTCTGCGATCATTCCTTCCGGGTCGGGAAAGTTTTCATTAAACTGGAAATCATTCAACTGTGACTCCCAGGCAGCATCGATTAATTTAACTGTGCCAGGAAGATTAAGTTGGCGTTGCAATCGCAAATCTTCTTCCACAGTGGATTGAGTCTCAGCTGTCCAATCGCGTGATTTCCAGGGTCCGAAGATCCATGCCGGGGGCTGGTAGAGCGGTTTCCCCAGTAATTGGGTGTAGCGGGTGAGCAATTCAGCAAATGGTTTTCCGGTCCATAGCTGGAAGGAGAGCTGGTTGTTTTCCGTACGGATCGAGACGACTGAGGGGTCATCATAACAGGCCAGGCGCACTTTGGCGCGGTAAGCAGTGAGCAATCGTATTCCATATCCCGCGCTGGACATGAAAAAGGGGATTGGTTTGTAAGTCAGTCCTCCGGATGCCCCGTTGGTCACATACAGGTCAATCGCCTGACCGCGCTGGTCAATGCGATTGAAACGTTCTCCGAAACCCAGGTAGTGCTCATCTGGTTGGGATGCGAAGTCGATGGCTAAGGCTTCGTTGGTGGAGTCGGTGGTGCTCAGGTTAGCCTGGAGTATGTTGTCCTGTACGGTTATGACCAAAGTTACAATGGAAGTATTATCAGAGACGGATTGGAAATTGACTTCCCAAACATTTGGGGTGGATTTTACCGAATGAGTGAACAATTCCATCCACTTCCCTGACCTTCTGGCACGGACTGCCTGCCATTGGAAGAGAGGAGTGGATTGATCATTTTGCGCTAGACTCAATAAAAATGGAGCCTGGGATAATTTCAGTTGAACAGATGGACTGAAAGGAATTTCGAGGTGAAATTCAGATGAATTTGGCGTCATAAAATATCCTTTAAAAAAATATCAGTATACGGTATACCGTATACTGATATTATAGCGAATTGAAGGGAAAAGTCAATCACATAAAAAAAAGAATGTTGATTGAATTTCAGATTGTTTACCCTGAAATACCATGATTTATTGTATAATTTAAATGGACTGGTTGAAATGTAATAATTTGCAAGGGAGGCACTATGGATACATCCTTATTGATTAATCACATGCTAATTTCAGTTGTGGGATGGATGTGCGGATTAGCTTTGGGTGGCAGTCTCGGACATTTAATTGCCAAATTACTTTTTACCCAACCCAGGGAAAAACTGTATAGAAGTTGGGTAACAATTCTTATCCCCTGGCGAACTGTAATATTTTTATCCGTAATATTCGTTTGGTCCCCTTTGTTGGTCATAAAGCTAGGTCTTGGAAACTTCACCGGAACTGTCATGGTAGGGACAGTACTTGCAATTTTTGCCCTGGCAATGGTTATGAAAATGATTTTTGATCAAATGTATTCAAAAACCACCTGGGTAATATTCATTTCAAACGCCAGATCACTTTTATTGATTGCCATATTTGCAACATTGGGGGTGGGTTATGTTGGTGCAGGTGGGTTTGGATTTTATTTGAGTCAACAATTGAATTTATTGAATTATGATAAATTAGTCGAAGGTATTCTCGTTTTAAGTGGGCTTGCACTCTTCTGTGATTTGATTTTGGGTTTGGTTCAGTATTGGATATCTCGAAGAATAGTGAGTTCTGAAGGTGATCGGTAGGAATTTAACGGTTGGACCTAAATTAATCATCCATATCTCCCTAAACCTCATTAAAAAAACTCCTCTCCATCTAGATCAGTAAAAACAGTCAATTCTGGATCGATTTCATAATCATTTTCCATTAACTTGACGGCTCTACGCATTTTGATTTTCTTGCAAAAAGAGATATACAGATGGAATATTTTCCTGAAATGGTTTGAATTGTTCATCTAAAGCAGTTTTCTATATCTATGTCTTTTGAAAAAAAAGTCACTTAATCATTATCAACCCCACAACCCTCACCACACCCATAAGATACCATTAGTTTTCTCCTTTTTGACTTTGCGTATTTTCCTCAAAAACCTGTTCATTATGGTTTCCCAAATCTTTTTCAGACGAGTCGTTTTCATCAGGGAACCAAGCGAAATTTTTTTCACCACATTCATTACAAATCATGTAAGCACCTTGGCTATCGGCCTCACTTTCCGGAATGTATCGCGACCCACTAAGCGGTTCACCACAATGGGTACAAGTACCTACTTGACACAATTCAATGAATTGTTGAACATCTTTTTTAGCCTTGGTTTTTTCACTTATATGTCTACAAAACAAATATCCACCAGCAAAAACACCTAATTCAATACCTCCAGCAATCAGAATATTTAGATCAAATCCCTTAGTATTAGGCACTTTCAAAATTTGATTCTTTGGCTTTTGCCTTGTTAATATTTCGCTTAGAGTTTTATCAATTTTATTAGAAAAAAGTTTTGAAGAATTATCAAAAACTGTTCCAGCTATTCCAGAATCGTACTTAAAAGTACCGAGAATGTATCCACCATCAGTATATTGATTTCCAAAAAAAGGATGCCCAACAGGAACGCCCATCAAACCTCACTTTCATAAATAATTATTGTCTGTAAATAGGGTCAAAAACCCCTGCCTTAGTGTGGAAGGATGACTTTAGTCGAATTTCATTCGACCTTCAAACCTATCGCCTTTAGGCGATAGTAGTTTAGTGCTGTGGATAATTTGCACTATTATCCAACACGAAAGGTTCTGGTGGCTTTGTGTTTTATGATGGTTTGATCAATGGTTCATCAGAATATGATGGAAAATGGTATATCGCTAGCATAGAGGGTGATTTAGCGCTTCGCGAGATTTTGGCATCAAACAATTTCACTCAAAAGACACCGGCAAGATCAAATAGTTTAAATATGTTTTTGCGATGACAATTTCTTCAAAGATTTGTTAGTGTTTGCAAGGTAACAAGGTTTAAGGTTATTTAATTTTGCAATTCCTTCTAAGATTTCCAAAATAAGCTCATCCAGGGACCGTTTTGGTACATGGTGGACCTGCTGCGCATCCCGCCAATATTTATAATCCCCACTTGCAGGTAGGTCTTCCACCACAACCTGCTCAACAGGTTTGCCAATCGCCAGGACCAGTTTGATTACATACCTTGTGTCAATCCCGAACTCGCTTCGCAATCCTTCACGATTGACTGAGTGAATGATACAACCACCTAAGCCCAACTCGGTTGCTCCTAATAGGATGCTTTGCGATGCAATACCATGGTCGCAATCAATTGTGGGACTGATCTCTTTATCACCCAGAATGATGATATACGCAGATGGTCTTTCACCTTCTGCAGGACCTTCCCAATCATTCAGATAGGCAGCCCATCCCAGATACTTAATAATCCTGGCGTTCTTTTGCGGTTCATAGGAGAGGATATATTTTAAAGGTTGTTTGTTTCCACCCGAAGCGGGCAGATGTGCCAAATCGATTAAATTTATCAATGTTTCTAGTTGTATCGTTACATTTTCATCAAATCGTCGATAACTTCGATTTTTCATCACTAATGCTCGTTTCATTTATTCACCTCCTGATTGGTAACGAAATTAAATCAACATTTCACAAGGAATCAATTTCCTTTCTTGCCGGGTAAACATCCCATGATGGGGCGATAACCGATCACTTGAATGCCCTCATTCTTAAGAAAAAATCTCATACCTTCATTCATGAAGACTTCAAAATCCGCTACTCTTGCCTGCCAATCGGGGAAGATGGCACGCGCTTCCGGGGTATCAAGGCTGGGGTGGATGTAAAAATGGCTCAGACCCTCTGGCAGGCTTACCAGCGCATGTTTGGCTTGTTCCATGTGCTTGGTATGGTCGTGCAGTTTGAGCCAGGTAAAATGATCCAGCACCAGCTGAGCCTGCTGAACCAGCTGAGCCTGCTGAACCAGCGGAACCTGCTGCGCCAGCCGAAGCGAAGGAATTCATCACCTGGTTCCAATATGATCAGAACAATTCATGGTAGAAGCTGAACGATTAAAAGCAGAAGGTCTTTTTGCCATGATTTTCTTTGGATCCACAGCTTATGGTGGTGACGGTGCCAGCCGTGCTGTATGGACAATCAATACATCTTTCGGTGGTACCTATTATGATGATGAAGGCAATATGCTGCAGAGTCACCCGGCATTCGACACCCCATTTTATCAGCAGGCAGCTATTGCAATTAATGGTAGTTCTTGTAAACCCTGGCAGGGAACACTTGAAAGACCAAATGAAGCTGCTGAATTGATTATGAATATTCTACCGTTTGATTAAGGAAGACCCATCTTTAGATATCTACACAGAGCTAACCAAAACTCAGGATGAGTACAATTCAAATAACTAATTAAGTAATACTTGAAAAAACTATCAATATAAAAAGCTGTGCGTATTAATTTACCACAGCTTTATTATTGAATAATTTAGAAATAAATGTGTTTTCCTCTAATACAGACACACAATTTGGAAAATTAAACTCATCCTGATGAACTGGTGCAAGGAAAATAAGGATTGAAAACCTTAAAATATTCAGCTATACTTGAAATCAGTTCAATTCTACTTGACAAGCGTTTTTCGACATGCTATTATATTCTTATTCCCAGAAATGAAATCATCGAATACTCCGTTATAAAAGACTACTTTTATAAGATCATTATCAAAAATTGTTTAGTAATACTGAATCATTCTTCTATCTTTGGGAGTTTTGAGTAATGCTGATACAAGCTTCACTTCCACGACAAAATTTGAAAAAAAAGACTAAAAATAAACCCAATCTTTTGTTTACAACAAATCAAATAAATCAATCTGATCATCACAATATTTGTAAATTCATATCAGAGAGATTTATTTCCATACCCAGAAAATAAGGGGAGAGAAAATACTTCATCATAAACTTTTGATGTTTTTTTACGAATTACTGAATGGATGTACTATGTGTGGTGACGAAAGGAGGTGGTTGATTAGAAAATATCTGTGTATTACTAATTTGTCAAAAAACCTGATTCAAAAAAATTAAGGAGAATAAGAATGAAAAGCAAGAAATATTTATTTTTGACCGCTCTGATGTTGGTCGTTTTTGCAATCGGTCTGGTGGGTTGTAAACCCGCTGCTACCCCAGCAGCACCTGCTGAACCGGCTGCACCCGCTGCACCCGCTGCACCTGCTGAACCAGCTGCACCTGCTGAACCGGCAGCTCCGGCTGAACCGGCTGCACCGGCTGCACCCGCCGAACCTGCTGCCCCAGCCGAAGAAAAGGCATTAGTGACCTGGTTTCAATATGACCAGGACAACGAAGACCCGGCCAGTGACGAACGCGTTGGTAATCAATGGCTGCGCGATACAATTCCGTTATTCGACGCTGCTTTTGAAGGCAAATGGAATTGGAATAATATTCCCAAAGCCTGGGACAAAATGACCGCGGAATTAGTTGCTGCCGTAATCGCTGGCGGCGATGTACCGGATATAGTTGAATTAGGTGGTGCACAGGTCACGACCTATGTAAATAACGGCGCATTAATGGACCTGACCGATTGGATAATGGCTCAGGAATGGTATGAAGATATGGAAGATAGTGCTTTGGATACCTGTAGAGCCCCTGATGGTCGACTATATTGTGTGCCAACCGCAGAGCGACCCTATCTCACCTATGTGTGGGCTGACCGATATCCAGATGGATTCCCAACAACCCCAGAACAATTCCTGGTTGAGGCCGAACGCTTGAAAGGCGAAGGTTTGTACGCCTGGTCATACTTTGGTTCAACTCAATATGGTGGTAGTGGATCAAAACGAGGTCTTTATTCTGTAATCGCTTCCTTTGGTGGTGGTTATCAGGATGATGAAGGGAACATGGTACTCAACACCCCGGAAAATGTGGCTGCGATCAGTTTTATTCGAGAAACAGTTGTCAAAGGTTACAGCCCAGACACAGTATTCGCTGGCGGCTGGATTGAAGAGGATTCCTTCAAGGATGCCTCTGCTGGTGCATTCCCAACCGGTTTATTTGGATATCGTTATATCAATCCGTTAACTGCTCCTGATGGTACACAATACAGCACCGGTACAGAAAAGGATATGTTGGATGCAATTGCAGCTGGTGATGTGATCATGCGCCCGATGTTTGCTCCGGAAGGAAATACCCCCGGTTGTAACATTGATGTTCAGGGTGTTGGTATTCCCGTTGGTGCCAAGAATGTGGAAGCTGCTTATGACTTCATTAACTGGTTGATGACTGATCAGGAGCTTTACGTTAACTATGTATTAGGACCAGGTGCTGGTTTCCCCGCATTAATATCTGTACAAGCTCACCCCGATATGCAGACACCTTTCTACCAGCAAGCTGCTATTGCAATTAACAATAGCAAATGCACAATGGCTGTCAGTAATTTAGAACGTCCTGATGAAGCCAGTGAAATGATCATGAATGTCATTTACAAGTTGATCAAAGATGATCAAACGGCTGATATTGCGACTGAACTGCAAAAAGTTCAGGATGAATACAACAATAACTAATCAGATCTTCTGATTCACTTCTCGCAATGAAATGAATGAAGGTGAGAAGGCTTGTAAAACCTTCTCACCTTCGATCCTTAATATCCGAAAATTTTGAATAGAGATAACAACTTGCTTTTCGGAATCTTTTTCGAGTTTGTTATCGTGCTGGCCAATGATGGAGTCAGATGGTCTTGTTCGCCGGGTTATCCCCAAATCTTCAACATCAGTTGAAGTTGGTATGAATTCAGAAAATTTGGTTTATTATTCAGAAATCTCACCCAAAGAAAGGTGATATTATGCAAAAGAATCCCGCTCAATTTCTAAAACGGTTTGAAATTCGAAAATCATTACCGTTTTGGTTAATCCTACCGACAGTTATTGTTATTCTCATTATTCAGGTATATCCCGCATTCTATACGATGTGGTTGAGTTTACAAGAGCGTAAGGGTGCCTCCTGGGAATATGTTGGTTTTGAAAATTTTGAACGTCTGACGAAAGCCAATTTATTTCCAGAAAGTATTGGGCACACAGTAATATTCCTGGTCGGATATGTTGCGTTGACCCTGACGCTTGGATTTATTATTGCGCAATTGTTAAAACGAAACGTACCTTTAACTGGTTTGTATGTAACCATATTATTTATTCCATGGATCATTGCCGATATTATTGCAGGTCTGGTATTTCGATTATTGGTGACACCGGATTATGGTTTATTTTCTGGAATATTTGCTGAAAGGGGAATCTCAGTTCTTACTGATTCAAGATCACCATCCATAATTGGAAATTTCCCATTTCCACCGTCTCCAGCAATGATTTTCTTAATCCTGGCAGCTACCTGGCGAGCATTACCATTTATCACATTATTAATATTAGCATCTTTACAAACTATTCCTCACGAAGTGATTGAAAGTGCTCGTATTGATGGTGCTAATGGATGGCAATTAACCAGCCATATCACAATTCCATTGATCCTTCCTACTATGGTCGTAGCCTTATTCAACCTGATACTAGGGGGGATGAATGGTGTTGGAATGGTATTCAGCCTTACTGGGGGTGGACCAGGCACCGCTACTTATGTGTTGAGCTATTTCTTATACGTGCTTGGATGGGGACAATTAAGATTTGGCAGGGCGGCTGCTTTGGCCATGATGATAGCAATTGTCAACTGGTTTTTGATTTTCCTCGTTCTACGAGCTACTCAGCTGCATAAGAAAGGGAGATAACATGAGTGGACCCAGATCATATTACTTATCCCGCCGCGCATGGGAAACCAGATTTGTGAACCTGGCTTTGATTTTTGTTTGTTTATTTGCTGTATTTCCAATTGTTACTACCATCACCATTTCCTTCAAAGAACAGGCTGATATAACCAGAAAGCCGCCTATCTTCTTTCCATGTGATACCCCAGATAAAACTTTCGAATGGAGCGCTTGCCGATGGGCTGTGGAAGGTTACCAACGTGTTTTCGCACCAAAACCTGATGAAAATGCATTATTAGGGTGGGCACTAACCGGTAACCTCGTTAAAACTTACATTCCCAACACGATGATGTACGCGTCTTCATCAGCATTAGGGGTTACGCTACTTGCCAGTCTATCCGGTTTTGCATTTTCTCGTTATCGATTTCGAGGTCATAATGCTTTAATGACTGCTATTTACGCTGTTACCGGTATTCCATTGATTACAAATATGCTCGCTTTATATCAAATGAGCATCATTTTACGAAAAAATCTACCATTTTTTGATGATAGATTATTCCTGATTTTTGTTTACTTTGGATTTTATCTTCCAATCAGTGTCTGGATCACGAAAGGATTTTTTGATGCGATCCCACGAGAACTTGAAGAATCTGCTCTCATTGAAGGCTGCAGCCCATTGGGTGCAATGTTCCGTATCACGATGCCGTTAGCAATGCCAGGATTGATATCAATATTTCTTTTAACATTTGTAAATGTGTGGAATGAGTTCATTGTTGCCTATCTGCTGGTAACCAAGAATGATTTCAAACCTGCCATGTTTGGCCTGTATGATTTTCTCAGTCAGAACATTATAAACCTGCAGGTATTGGCAGCTGCCTGTTTGATCATCGCCGCACCGATTATTATCCTATTCCTTTTCACCCGAAAAACATTCTTCAGAGCTATGGTGGAAGGTGCAGTAAAGGGATAAAAATCAATAGATCTTACTCTTGATTGCGTTAGGAGTTGTTTTTTGACAAAAAAAAACATAATATATACAGAAAAGGGCCGATTAAGGCTGCATAAAGGGTATCCCAATCCGAAAAATGCATCCGATCGAGAGCTGTATTTATTTACAGGTGATCCAACAGCTGGATTAATCGAAGAAATCATTCCTGATGAAGGGGTTTTGTTTCCCGAATCGTTACCAGGATTGAAGAACAATGATTTCTTTTTAACACTCTATCATTTTAACGATGTGCATGGTCATCTGGTACGTTTTACGCCAGAAGGAGACGAACCAGTCTTCACCCGGATGGCGAATCAGATCAATGAAAAACGCACAAAAGTAGAAAACGATCCTTATCGCGCAGTCCTGACATTATCTGCAGGGGATGATTGTATCGGAACTGTCTTCGATGAGTTGATGGACGATACCTTCGAGTCCAATCCGGTACATGCCAGCTATCGCTTATATTCCGAAGCCAGGGTAGATCTTTCGGTACTGGGAAATCATGATTTTGATATGGGTTTGGATGTGTTAAAGCAATCTATTCAAAATGATGCCAAATTTCCGATTCTGGCAGCCAACCTGACGGATTGTTCATTTCTGGAAGGGTTATATTACCCAGCAGCACTGATGGTGGTGAAAGGCATTCGTATCGGTATCATAGGGTTGGCGACCTCAGCAGAATACAAAATCAGCAAAAAATTAAGCCGCATCTATAATCCGGTGCAGACAGCATTAAATATATTGCCTGCCTTACGGCCGTTATGTGATGTGGTGATTTTGTTAACGCATCTGGGATACAGCCTGGCAGCCACTTCAGCCATCACGGCTGAAGCAGGGGATGTGGAACTGGCGAAGAGTCTCCCCTACGCAGGAGTCCACCTGATTGTGGGTGGGCATTCCCACCATGAATTGAATCACCAGGGTCTCAATCCTCACAATATCGTGAATGGGATTCCAATCGTGCAGGCGGGTTCTCTGGGAAGATATCTTGGCAGAGTCGATTTACGCATTCGCCAGAAATCCGCTGCTGTGGCACATGTTCGCCTGATCCCCACCGAAACAATACCGGTTGATCACTTACTCGAACAAAAAGTCATGAAACCTTTAATTCACAGGGCGCGTAGTTATTTTGCACGCGTACTCGGTAATGTGGGGGACGATGCAAAACTGAGCACGGATTATGTACGCGCCACGTTTGCATCGGGAGAATTGGCTCTGGCTAACTTCATCACGGATGGCATGGCCAAACAACTAAGGAAAGCCGGGCAATCGGTGGATATGGCGATGATTGACTCTAGCTGTGTTCGACGTGGGTTGAATGTTGGTGGGCAACTAACTTTTGGTGATTGGTTTAATGTGATGCCTTTTGCCGATACTATTCGCTTTTACCAGCTAACCGGCTGGCAATTGCGTGATTTGATTCACGATAATGCCAAACGCATTGATTTACCAGGCGAACCCAACACCGAACGCGGTTTTCTACAATTCAGCAATGAGGTGCGCTATACCGTTCGGCTTGGTAAAACCCGAGCAGAAATCCAAATACAAGCAATCCAGGTTAATGGGATCGCATTAGAAGAGCAACTGGAAAAAGAATTTCTGATGGCAACCACCAGTTTTGTGCGTGAACTGGCTGGCAATTGGGAAAACTGCCATGATCAGTCTTTGGGATGTGATCTATTGAATATCCATGATTTTAACCATTTTGAATCCGACTATTTTATGCGGCGTGAATTGGTGAAATGTATTATCGATCAAGGTGGCATCACCCAGGAAACAGGTGCACGGCTGGATGGCCGTTTGCGAGTGGAGGAACGTATGACAAATCAAATTACAGATCTGAGCGTAAAAGAATTCAACCATGAAATCAGTTTTCAGAATCATGCTATGGCAGGCGCGGTAATATCCTATGCTGCTGTCTCTGCTGTTTCATTGGGATTTGCCTGTATCCGCAATACCCAGCGCTTTTTAGATGAAAACAGCACAGTGTACCAAGCCAGACTGGATCAATTAGCAAGTGTCCAGGAGCAATTGTTGGATATCTGCGATAAGGATGCCAACGCGATCGGGTTATTGGTTTCCCTACGCAATGCCGGCGAGGAAATGCAGGGTCAGCGATTATTATGTGAATTTCCAGCCCGTATCAGCCAGTTATCCATTATGGCTGCGCAAACATTGCAGGATTTTCGCAGCCTGGTCAACGAACGCGTGAAAGATGATCTGGAAATGAGTATCAATCTCTTGACCGGAACTGCGCAATCAGCCTTGTTGTTATTAGATAGTAATTTGCGAATTTGGACAGACCCGCAATTGGCAGACCAATTTGAACCAATTCTGGATGGCTTAATCATTGATATTGAACATCTGAGCCCGGTAAAAAGAATTCGATCCTAAAAACGAAAACTTTATGAATTTTCACAGATAGAAAGGTGTTCCAAATGAGCACAGTCTTAATCAAAAATGGATCCGTGATCACTCTCAATGACGAAAAACAGATTTTCAAACAGGGTTATGTTCTGATTGAAAATGATCTCATTATTGATGTTGGTGCTGGTGATCCTCCAGAGGCGTATTTACAAGCAGATCAGGTGCTGGATGCAAAAAATATGGCGGTCATGCCGGGCATGGTCAATGCGCATACCCACCTTTTTCAGACATTCATTCGCGGACTGGCGGATGATAAACCTTTATTGGAATGGCTGGAAGCAGCCATTTGGCCAGTTGCCAAAGCATTGACCCCCGAAGAAGCCTATGTGGCAGCCATGGTGGGTTTAATGGAGAATATTCGTGGTGGCGCAACCTCGGTGATTGACCATCAATACATTCACACCGATCCCTTCAATGATGATGGGGTTTGCCAGGCAGCAGAGGAAAGCGGGTTACGGTTCTTATTGGCACGTGGTTGGGCGGATATGAATTATCATCCCACTTTTATGGAAGATCAGGAACGCATCATCTCTGAAACGACTCGTTTACGGGAAAAATGGCAGCTGAATGGCAATGGTAGAATCCGGGTGGAGTTTGGCCCCTTAATTCCCTGGGGCTGCACGGATGATACCATGTGTGTGACCCATAAAATCTCCGATGAATGGGGGTCAGGTACCCATATTCACGTTGCAGAGACCCGTACAGAAGTTGAAATGAACCTGCAAGCGCGAGGATCCCGCCACATCGAGTGGCTGGCTGAACTGGGAGTGTTGGGTCCGCATATGCAACTGGTACATAGTGTCTGGTTGGAAGATTTTGAAATGGATCTTATAGAGAAACACAAAGCGCTGGTGGTGCATTGCCCGGTCAGTAATATGTATCTGGCATCCGGCGTGGCTCGTGTCCCGGAAATGCTGGAACGCGGGATCACCGTTGCTCTGGCGACCGATGGACCTGGTAGTAATAATAACCAGGATATGCTCGAGGTGCTGAAAACAACGGCTTTACTGCACAAAGTCAATACTCTGAATGCCATGGTGCTTCTACCGGAAGAAGTACTCTGGATGGCCTGTCGGGGCGGCGCAACCGCCTTTGGATTACCAGACCAGATCGGATCATTGGAAAAAGGCAAAAAAGCGGATCTAATTCTGGTGGATCTGGATACACCTATGGCAATGCCGGTGCATAAAGTGGCATCTGCCCTGGTTTATAATGCCAGCAACCGGGATGTGGACACAGTGATCGTGAACGGAAAAATCCTCATGCGCGGAAAAGAGATCCTATTCACGGATGAAAAAGCTATGCTGGCACGCGCCAGAAAGGTCTGCGGAGAGTTATTCGTGCGAGCAGGTGCGGTGGTTGATTAGATCATGATTACGTCTATGAGGGCTGTTGGATGATCGAAGCTTTATTGGGTCTGGATGTTGGTACAACCTCAACCAAGGCCGTTCTATTTAATCTGAATGGGCAGGAAATCGCGCGAGCAGGTTCCAACCCATATCATAATCGGTCACCACAACCTGGTTGGGTGGAGCAGGATCCAGAAGAAATCTGGCAGGCAGTGCTAACGGTTCTGCGCCAGATAGTGGATCAGGTTGGTGCTCAGGTGTCGATCAAAGCAATCAGCATGTCGGTACAGAGTGGGTCACTGCTTCCGGCTAATAAAGCCGGCGAGCCAGTTTACCCGATTATCACCTGGCTGGATGGACGCACCGAAAAGCTGGTCAACGATTGGCAACAGGCTGGTGTTCAGGAGCAGGTCAAGCGGATCAGTGGCTGGTCATTATACTCAGGATTGCCTTTACCAACAATTGCCTGGTTACGTCAACACAACTCGGAAGTCTTTCGGAAAGCAACCCATTATTTCTCTGTCAATGATTTTATTGCCCATCGACTGACCAGAAAATTCATCAACAATCCTTCCAATGCTGGTGGCATGCAATTGGTGGATATTCATAACGCTGAATGGAGTCCCGAGCTGTGTGAACTGGCTGGCATCCTCCCGGAGATGTTATCAGTCTTACAACCCTCCGGGACAATCATTGGGAAAATCAGCCTCGATATCTGCCAGTTGACAGGTTTGAAGCCTGGAACGATACTGGTTAATGGCGGGCACGATCAGGTTTGTACAGCACTGGGATTAGGAATCAATGATCCCGGTAAATATTTGTTAGCCTGTGGTACCGCCTGGGTATTCACCGGGGTAATGACTTCTGCAGAAATGGGTGGATTACCTCCCGAACTAAGCTTTAATTTCCATGCCTATCCTAAAAGATGGACTCTCTCGCAATCGCTCGGTGGCCTGGGGGCTTCTGTCGAATGGTGGTTGAATCGTGCCTGGCAGGGTCTGGGGCAGTCAGAATCGAGACAGGAGAAGTTTTCTATTTTTAATCAGGTATTAAATCAAACCTGTGTCAATCAGGAATTATTTTTCCTTCCAATGACTGGGGGTCATGCTGACCCGGCAACAACACGCAGAGGTGGTTTTATTGGACTGGATTTCAATCATACCCGGGCAGAAATGGCGCGCGCCATCATGGAAAGCGCTGGATATGAATTACGCTGGGCATTGGAAGCCGTCCGTTTGGCGGAGCAGCCGATTGAACGCTTATGGATGGTGGGAGGTGCAGCACAAAACCCGATCTGGCCATCGATTCTTGCTGAGATAACCGGCTTACCCATCCAAATCCCTGAATATGATAACTGGCCAGCATTAGGCGCTGCTATTCTGGCTGGGGTGGGTTGCGGCGTGTACGAAAATATCGACGCTGCCTTAGCCTTCTTCAAAAAGCCAGCTCGCGATATAACCGCTGATCCTGACAACTCAAATTTGTACACATTGGGATTTAAACAATATCAGGAAATTATTCATAGAAACCATTAATTATATTTTTAACAAGTAGAAAAAAATTCAATGCAAAAAAAGGAAGGTAGAATGCAGAAACCAACAATAGCGATCACCATTGGAAAAGCCAATTATAAGAGGATGTTCAGCCAGGAAGCCTGGGACGCACTGGAAGCTTTCGCCAATGTAATCCATCATCCAGGGGATGAACCAACCGAAAAAGAAGAATTAATAAAAATCCTGGCAGAGGCGGATGGCTGTATCACCAGTTGGGGTGTGGCACAACTGGATGCGGATGTGATGAATGCCGCCCCGAAACTAAAAGCCATGGCGCATATGGGCAGCAGCGTCAAACGCTTCGTCAGCGATGACTTTTGGGAAAGAAAAATGCATCTGACCAGCACCGGCATTGCGCTGGCGAAAACAGTGGCAGAGACAGCATTGGGCTTAATGATCGTTGGACAGAAACGCATTTGGCAGCTGGCACAGCATGTGCGCGCAGGTGGTTGGCGTGAATCCCCGGTTTGGGATCGCTGGTACGCCTGTGAGTTATACCGTCAGAATGTTGGTATTATTGGTGCCAGCAATGTGGGTCGGCATGTGATTGAGCTGATCAAGCCATTCAAGCCGAATGTGCTTTTATATGATCCATTTGTAACAGCCGAAGAGGCGAATAAGTTGGGTGCGACCAAAGTAGAGCTGCATGAATTGTTAAAGCAATCCGATGTGGTTTCCATCCATGCACCAGCGAATGCAAATACACATCATATGCTAAATGCAGAAGGATTGGCATTGATGAAAGACAATGCTTTATTGATCAACACCGCACGAGGTACATTGATCGATGAAAAGGCTTTGATTACCGAATTGAGCAAAGGACGGTTCTTTGCCTTCCTGGATGTGACCGATCCCGAGCCCCCGGCAGCCGATAGTCCCTTGCGGACACTTGACAACGTGGTGGTTGTCCCGCATATTGCCGGATGCATCGATAATTGCACCATGCTGGGCGAGTTGGCTGTGGAAGAATTAAGAAGGTTTTTCGCTGGTGAACCCGCGGTTTACCAGATTACCCCAGAATTATTTGAGAGGATTTCATAAAATGAGAACACGTAGATTGAAACACATTTTTCGTCCGGATGGACGGGCCTTTATCGTTGCTTTTGATCATGGCATGATCGATGGACCTGCCAAAGGAATGGAACAACCCGCAGAGATCCTGCGCCAGATTGCAGCCGGTGGCGCTGATGCCATCCTGACCACTTATGGTACCGCAGAGAAATTCGCTGAGGAAATTGAACCGTTGGGTTTGATCATGCGTCTGGATGGTGGTGGCACCAAATTAGGCAAGATGGGACCCGGTTCCATGTTCTGGTCAATCGATGATGCCTTGCGCATTGGTGCAGATGCGGTAGCTGTTTCCGCTTTCCCGGGTGCGCCGGAAGAAGAAGACAGCTTGCGAACGTTGGCGATGGTGGTTGGGGAAGCACATGCCTGGGGTTTACCCGTGATGGGTGAGATGGTGCCTGGTGGGTTTGACAGCCCGGATCATATGCGCACAGCTGAAAGTATTGCCATTGCAGCCCGAGTGGGGGCTGAGATTGGGGCGGATTGGGTTAAGATCCCTTATGCTCCTGGTTTTGAAGCGGTTACCAGCACCTGTTATGTACCGGCAGTCATCCTGGGTGGTGCCAAAAAAGGCAGCGAACGGGATATGCTCGAAAAAATCCGTGCTGCTTTGGATGTGGGTGCCAAAGGTGTGGCCATTGGCAGAAATATTTTCCAGGCAGATAACCCACAAGCGATGGTCGCAGCGATTGCAGCCTTGATTCATGAAAACGTCTCCATCGATGAAGCGATGAAGATTCTTAATAGTTAATATACAAAGAGGTGGAAGATGAAGAGATTTGAAAATCAAGTAGCAGTCATTACGGGTGCAGCCAATGGCATTGGAAAAGCCTGTGCCCAACGCTTTGCGCAGGAAGGTGCTTTTGTCGCCTGCCTGGATGTTACCGATGAGTTAAATGAAGCAATCGCAGAAGAAGTGCGGGCATTAGGTACAGGGGCAGTGGCTTTGCACTGCGACGTGACCAATCCGGAAAGTATTAAAGCAGCCATCGATACTGTCATGCAAAAATGGGGCCGGGTAGATATTCTTGTTGCGTCAGCTGGAATCTACACAGGATCACCATTGGTAGAGGTTTCATTGAAACAATGGAGCCGATTGATTGATATCAATCTGACAGGCGTTTTCCTTACCAATCAGGCAGTTGCTGCGATCATGATGAATCAAAAATCTGGCAGTATTATCAATATCTCGTCTATGGCTGGAAAAACCAGCTGGCCGGCATCTGCCGAATACTCCGCTTCAAAAAGTGGTGTGATTGGGCTAACGCGGTCGGTGGCGATGGAACTGGCACCTTTTGGAGCTACAGCAAATGCAGTATGCCCGGGAAATACCCTGACAGATATGGTTCGCGGAGTTGCCAGCAAAGTAGGTGGGATGGATGGCATGACCGGTGAAGAATGGCTGCAAATGCGCGCTAATGATTGTCCAATGAAACGCCTGGCTGAACCTTGGGAAATGGCTGGTGTTGTTGCTTTCCTGGCTTCAGAAGATTCCCGCTATTTAACCGGTCAGGCCATTGAAGTAGATGGTGGATTGGTGATGTCCTGAGTTAATCATCTATTTATTTGGGATAAATTGGTTTTATTATCAACCATATAGTACAAAATTCCTTAAAAATAGATTAAAATAACTTGATTCTGTCCATAAAAAAACAATACAATAAAGCCACACAATACAAGATAAAGGATAAAGATGGAAATCGGGAAACGGATCAACTTTCGTCGAAAAGAACTGGGATTAAGCCTGCGTGAATTAGGGGATCTGGCTGGTGTAACTGCCAGCTTTTTAAGTCAAATAGAAAATGATCAGGTTTCTCCTTCGTTAAATTCATTACAAAGCATTTCTACAGCATTAAAAGTGCCGATCTTCTACCTTTTAAATGAAGGAAGCAATGGTAATGTTGTGCGGGCCAATGAACGCACCAAAGTGTTTTTTCCGGACACAAAAATTGGTTATGACCTTCTAACTGCCGATTTCTCCAAACAGATGATGAGTTACATCATTCGCATGGAACCGCATGCCAACCGGGTTGCAATGACTTTATCAAAATCCACTGAACAGTGGATGCATGTCCTGGTTGGAAAAATGAAGATTGTGGTTGCTGAAGACACCTTCATTCTTGATGCCGGAGACACGATCTACTATGATGGCGACATGCTGGTAGAGTTTGGCTCCGTCAGTGATGAAGAATTGGTCATTATTTGCTGCATCACTCCACCGGTGTTTTAAATTTTAAAAAGGGTACGGAGTGAAATTTCTCCGTACCCATATTAATAAATAATTACTCTTCCGGCACAGCATCCGCCAGGAAACTCTGGGGCAGGGGATGTAAGGGCGGACGGATGGAGTAATACCCCACCTCTTCACGAGTGACACCTTCGCCTGCCAATTCATGTGCGATGATGGCAGCCACAGTATGCTCACACATGCGTCCCTGACAATTGCCCATCCCGGTGCGGGTTAACATCTTAACCTCACCAATCGATCGCGCTCCCATTCGTATGGCTTCTTTAATCTCACCCAGGGTGATCTCTTCACAGCGGCAGATGATGGTATCGTCCTTCAGTAAAGAAACCAATCCAACGGAAGGTGTGAAGAGGTCGCTAAGAAGAGCACCAAAGCGTTGCTGCTGGTGTAAACCAGGCTGAATTTCAGCACGGATCTGTTTTTCGCGGCTGGGACTGAGATGCCCGGTGTTTTTTGCTACCGACGCGCCAGCGATCTTACCTTCCAATCGGGCATTTTCGGCTCCACCCACACCAGCGCCATCCCCGATCACATAAACACCAGGAATACTGGTCTGGCAATCGGCATCTCGCACAGGGATCCAACCACCTTTACCGGCCTGGTAGGTCATCTCGCAATCAATCATGCGCGGGAGACCGGTATTGGGGGTCAAGGTAAATCCACTCACCACCAGATCCACATCAAAAACCTGTTCTGTCCCCAGTATAGGGCGACCGGATTTGTCCATTTTTGCTATGGCTGCCTGTTCTACCGCTTCATGTCCTCTGGCTTCCACGATTGACCAACCCACTTTATAGGGAGTTTTAGCCCCCAGGATCGTTTTCATGTATTTTGCACCTTCAGTCAAACGGTCCCATTGTTTGAGCATGGTAAAGGCATGCTTGATGCCACGTGGTAGGATGTGATTGGCTTCACATAGCGCTATCACCTCCACACCGGCTTCGATTAAATGGGCTGCCACTGAAAATAAAAGCGGACCTGTGCCAGAAATAAGGGCACGTTTTCCGGGGGTAACCCGTTGATTCTTGAGCAATACCAAAGTGCCACCACTGGTGACGACACCGGGTAACGTCCAGCCGGGGAAAGCTATTGGCGTATCGTACGAACCGGTGGATAAAATCAGATTTTTTGCCCGAATATATTTAGGAGCATTTTCTCCATAGAGCGCAACCAGCCAGCTACCATTATCTTCCTGAAACAACCCCCATACCAGACAATTCAGAATCTTCAGGGAGGGAACCTTCAACACATGGTTAATCAGCTTTCGTCCGGCGGTTTCGGTCTTGTTTTCATAATCCACCTTGAATGCGGAGGGGATGCGCATGAAATATTGCCCACCGGGTTGTGGATAATTATCAATCAACACCGTACGCACACCAAAACCCGCAGCGCTGATCGTTGCTTCCATGCCGGCGGGTCCGGCACCAATCACAGCCAGTTCATACGATTCGATCATAATTCCAACTCCTTGCAAGTCTCAATTTGCATGCCTTCTTCCACCGGTGTGATACAGGCGCGCTGGGCATGCACACCATTAATGGTGACCAGACACTCATAACAAACCCCCATGCCGCAATATAAACTGCGTGGTTGCTGATGTTTATGACTCTTATGGAAAGTGCGGATACCTGCTGCGAGCATGGCAGCCGCCACAGTTTCGCCCTGGTAGGCCTCGATCGGTGTACCATCGACGCTGATGGTAACAGGTTTGCCACGTTGAATGGCAGGGAGCATATCACTGGTTTTATTAATGCGAAACATAAGCATTCCTTTCTGGTAGAAAAGCTTGAATATCCAATTCACTGGTGCCGGTGGTGATGAGTTGTGCCAGCGTTTCACCGACCAGAGGGGTGATAATGACGGTAGAGCGGAAAGCGGTGGCAAGATATAGACCATCGATTCCTGCTACCGGACCTAATAACGGAAGACCATCTCTTGTATCTGCAATGGCAGCTGACCAGCCGCGCAGAATACGCAGTTTTTTGAAGATCGGAAAATATTTCAACACAGAACGAGAGATCCATTGCAGGGAATTATTTGGAATGTGGGTTTTAAAATGGTCTGCCTCATACATGGATTCGCCCAGCAAGAGATTGCCGTGCGTGGATTGGCTGATGGCCATATTGGCAAGCAAAACACCTTTGGGAATATCAGCCCCCATCTCAAAGAAGGAGGCGGACGCCAGATGGTTTCTTAATTGAACCGGTAAAGGCTCGGTCACCATCGCCTGACCCAATACATAATGTAGAACATCCCATTCGAGCCCTAACATTTTTCCGAGGCGGTTGGTATATGCACCAGTGCATAGAATGATATGATCTGCGGAAAAAATTCCTGCTGGTGTGCCAATGGATTTGATTTTCCCATGTTCCAGTTTAAAACCGGTGACCGGGCAATGATAATATTCCTGAAGACCGGATTGGCGAGCACGGGTAAGATAGGCATTGATCAACTGGAAGGGGTCGAGTTGACCTTCATCCGCGTGGTATAGTCCACCCAGGAGGTGAACCGGATCGATGGAGGGTTCGACTTCCTGCAACTGATTAGCCTGGACCAGTTCCGATGCAATGCCAATGGTTTGCAATGATTTTTCTCTTTTGGAAAGAATGTTCCACTGATTTTCATTTTCGATGGGTAGCAAACCACCCAGTTTTCTCAGCCCAAGGTCCCAATCCAGTTCCTGTTCAAGGGTGGCAAAGCGGGTGCGCGCCATCTGAATCATCGGGACACTGAACTGCAGTTCCAGATCCTGAACCTGGATATTGCCATAATTGGCACGCGATGCGCCGGCCGCCATGGATCCCTGGTCGAAAATGGCGGTCTTCAAGCCAGCTTTGCTTAAATAATAAGCAGCAGAACTCCCGATATAACCGGCTCCGACAACGATGGCATCAAAGTGCTTATGCAAGGGTACCTCGTGATCGCTGCTCGACCCAGAGAGAGATTAATTCAAACAGGTCCTCTACGACCAGATCAGGTTGGATACCCTTGGAGATGACTGTTTCCTGGTTGTCAACCCCAGTTTCCACCAGAATCGTTTTCATACCAGCATTTTTTCCGCCTTGAATATCGGTTTCCAGACGATCACCCAGCATGGCAGTTTCATTTGGCTGGACCCCCATCTTTTTCATACCCTGTTCAAACATTGAGGCATTCGGTTTGCCCATGATAACTGGTTTGACCTGTGTGGCTGTTTCGAGGGCCACCAGGGTCATGCCACATTCCGGCACGAGACCTTCATCGGTGGGGTAGAGCAGATCGGGATTGGTGCCGATGAATTCAGCGCCTTGTTGGATGTGCAGGCTGGCATATTTCAGCTTCTCGTAGGTCAAACTGTAATCTCCACCGACGACCACAGCGTCCGCCTTGCCATTCATGCCATCTATAATCTGGATACCCACCTGGGTTAGCGCTTCTTCCAATCCGGATTGACCGATCATGTAAACCTTACCCCCCGGATATTTATTCTGTAAATAAAGGGCAGTCACGGTGGAGCAGGTCAGGATGTTATCCATGGAGAGATTTGCTCCAAAAGCATTGATTTTCTGCTGGTAGGCAGAAAGGGTTTTGGTGGCATTGTTGGAAGCCACCTGAAACCGGATGTTGTGCGCAATTAAAAAATTAAAAAACTCCACCAGACCGGGTAAAGCCAGATTTCCTCGCATGAGTGTACCATCGATGTCAATCATGATGGCATGGATGTCCCTGAGGAATTCTGGTGAATAATGTTCGGATGAACTCATTACCAATCAAGCTCCTGGATGGCTTTTTGATATTTTTCGAATTTAGCCTGGTAAAATTCTCCCAGATTGAGATCTGGGTGCACTTCTTTCTTCTGGATTTTGAAAAATTGGGCGCACTCTTCCACTGTTTGATAAACACCCAACCCCAGGCAAGCCAGCATGGCAGCTCCCATGGCAGGTCCATGACTGTAGGTCGTCAGCGAAACGGTGACGCCATTCACATCCGCAATAATCTGTGGCCAGATGGGGCTACGGGCAGCACCGCCAATCATCCATAACTGCTGGATCTGAGTGCCTTCTTTTTTCAGGGATTCCAACGCCCAGCGCACTTCAAATGCGGAGGTTTCCAGGACAGCACGGGTCATATCAACCGCTTTATGATCAAGACGCAAACCGGTGAAACCACCTCCTGGTGGAACATTCCGAGCAAAAGCAGAACCATTTAAAGGAAGAAAGAGCAAGCTGGGATCCAGTTGTTTGTTTTCACTCAATGCCTGGTTCATGACAGCGAAGCGGTTTTCTCGCTTGCTGCTAGTGGCTTGATTTTCCCAAAATTGCTTTTGCATCCATTCCGGATAAGCACCAAAACCACCCAGGAACTGGCTGGCGATCCAAAGATCCGGGATGACGTGGAAATTTAAATCCATTTGTGGTGGTATTTGCTCCACGTTCCCATGGTGGGTGACCGCATTGATCACCCAGGCGGTACCGCAAGCCAGGAATCCCTGATCGCTGCCGAGTACACCAAGCACTAATGCTTCCGCAGAGTGGTCCTGTCCCCCCTGAAATACCGGTAACCCTTGTGGTAACCCGGTTTGCTGGCAGACCTGTTCAGTTAATTCTCCTACCACAGCAGTGGAGGCAAATACCGGCGGTAACTGATCGGTGGTGATACCAATGATGTCACACAATTCCTGGTTCCATTCACAGGTGCGGATGTCTGTTAGCAACATCTCGGCTGCCATGGAGGGATTGGTGGAGGATTGTCCGGTGAGCCGGTAATTTAGGAAAGCGTTGACCGGCAACCAGTATCGGGTCTTTTTGAAAGTTTTGGGGTCGTTGCGTTGGAACCAGGCAATCACCGAAAAGGGGAGACCTGGCTGTGGAGACCAGCCGCTGATCTGGCGTACTCTTTGTGAAGTTCCATCTTTGCTCCATTCCTGCACAATCAGAAGCGCTCGCGAATCCAGCCAGGTGACCATATGGTTGGTGGGCATGTAGTTCTCATCCACCGGGATGACTGAGCCGCCCTGGGTTGAAAGTACAATCCCACGAATACGTTGATCTGCTGTGACATGCTCCCTTGAATCACGCAAGGTGGCGATAACCAGTTTCCACATCTCCTCATTATCCTGTTCAACAATGCCATTCGGTTTGGAAATCTGACCACAATGATATTCGACCACACCACGTTCTTCCCCGACAGTGTTAATCAATACGCATTTGATAACAGTTGTACCAACATCTACACTGAGAATCAAATCTTCCATGTGGTTTATCCTTTTGCAATCCGAGCAGCTTCATCCACGGAGATGCCTTGATGGATGATGGCTGCCAGAGCGGCAGCCATGGCTCCGGGATTATCGGATTCAAAGATATTCCTGCCAATGGTGCCACCGGCAGCACCGGCATCCATGGCTTTTTTCATTTCAGTAAGAAATTCTTCTATTGTGTTGCGTTTTTTGGAACCCATGATCACGACCGGTTTGTAGCAGGCTTCCACGATCTTTTCGAAACCATCCACATAAGGAACCTTGACCCAGTCTCCCCCCAGCTCAATCCCAGCTCGGGCAGCCAGAGCAACCCGTTCTACGGTGCGATATTCGGGGGTGCTCATCATCCCACCGGGCACCATTTCCGCTTGAACTGCCAACCCCCAGTGATGGGCTTTGGAGGTGATTTCTGCCAGGTTGTTAAAGGTGCGCATTTCTTTTTCATCGCCCGGATAGGCAGAAATACAAAGCGCATCCGCGCCAAGCCGCAGTGCTTCATCAACACCGAACCAGACTGGTGCTTCCACATCCGGTCCCAGAATGGTGGCAACGCCATCCGAGCGCAGGATTAACCCCACCGGGGAAATTTCTTTGGCGAAATGACGGGCCATTCCATAGGATGTCATGATGCCGTCCACACCACCCTGAATAGCCTGTACGATGGTCTCGCCTGGTTTGACCTGACCCTTGGTGGGTCCAAAGATGATGGAATGCTCCATAGCCATGATGAGCACTTTACCATCGGGTTTGAATAATCGATTGAGTCGACGTACATTATCCATAATAATTCCTTTTACCCGGCTTCTGTTTTTCGAGTGGCATAACGCTGCCCGCCATCCACACGAATCACGTCCGCATTAATATAATCGGCTTCAATCAGGAAATTGACAGCATGCGAGACGTCTTCCGGGGTACCCCAACGATCCAGCAAAGTTTTGGCTGCGGTACGGGCAATCTTCTCGTCAGAGTAATCGGGCGGTGCCAGAACAGGGCCGGGACAGACGGCATTGACGCGCACGTATGGTTTTAATTCCAGTGCCAGTTGACGATTGAGTGCATACAAAGCAGATTTTCCCACAGTGTGCGCCGTGAAATTTGGCCAGGCTTCCCAAACCGTCAGGTCAACGATATTGATGATGGACCCTTCCTTTTTGGCAAGCATGTCTTTAGCGGCCAGATTGGAAACATAAAAAGCGCCATTGACCAACACCCCGGTGACAATATGCCAGGCAGTGAAATCATCGGTGGGTACCGGCGTGGTGTGAAATGGAGAAGCACTATTGATCAGGATATCCACCAGCCCCATTTTTTCATGGATCTGGTTAAACATTTCATAATCTTGCTCCAGTTCAGCAATATTGGCCTGGACGATCATGGTGGATACACCGAAGGCTTCGGCTTCCTGAGCTGTTTTTTGGGCTTCTTCTGCATTGCTGTTGTAATTGATGGCTACATTCGCGCCAGCTTTTGCCAATCCCAGGGTGATGGCTTTGCCAATACGCACAGCTCCACCTGTAATCAGAGCAGTTTTTCCTTTAATATTCATGTACACTCCTATATCTAAGCTTGAAATATTGCCTTTACTTTTTCGAAGGCTTCGGCTTCGGTTGTAGATGGACGGAATTCCATACCAATTAATCCATCATACCCCAATTCTTTGAGTTTTTTCACCAGATTTGGAAAATTTATCTCGCCTGTGCCTGGTTCATTACGCGTAGGTACATCACCAATGTGGAAAGTGGGATAGAGTCCCCAGAATTTTTCCATGCCATAGATGAGATTGCCAGCATTACGCTGTTGGTGATAACAATCGAAAGCCAACCGGAATTGAGGATGATCCATACGCCGCACCCAATCAGCCGCCAGTTCGTGATCACGTACCAGAATATCACCCTGAATGGGGTTCTGGTTCAGGCACTCTACCCACACTTCCACGTTGGTTTGCTCAACCATCCTCATAATTTTTTCGGTCTGGTCAAGAAGATTAGCATATTGGAGTGGTTCTGAATAATTACCTGAAAGGCGTTTGGACCATTCTTTACCATCAATAATATCGATCTGATTAGAGAAAATGAAGAGGTGTTCAACATTATAACGCTCTGCCATCTCGAGTGTCTCTGCCCAGGTTCTTAATGTTTTTTCATTGTCTGCCGGGTCTGCCAGAGAACCCATATCATGATCGAATGTTGAGTTGAGAATACTGCCGTGACGTTTACATTCTTCTGCGATGCCAGCAACATCAATTAATCGCCAGCACCACACATCCAATCGTTTTACACCTAATTTTGCGAATGGTTCCACCCGCTCAATCAGAGGACGGTCGGTAAACCAAAAGTCCATATATCCCGTGAATTCCATTATTAATCATCCTTTTCAAATAAAAATTTAACCAGGAAAAGCCAGCACGATGTAAAGTTCCTGATCCGTCCAGGAACCATTTTTTTGATTGGTAACGAACGCAGGGTATTCTGTGTCATTCTCGCGTAGTGATCATAAATGAACCGGCTGTTGAATGAATCTTGCAGGTGAATATTCTTCCAGTGAAACCGGAGGTGTCTTTCCCTGTAACATCAATGCCATCCACTCACTGAGAAGAGGAACGGTTGTAATGGTGATGACCAGGCTGGCAGCAACGAAGAGATTATCGACCTCCGGTACCCAACCGACCAACGGTTCCTCATCCGGGGTGAAGGAGGTGGGACGTCCCCAGGTACGCACGACCCGCACTTTTTCCAGGAAAGGATACAATTGCACCAATTCTTTGCTGATGGAGGTTACACCCCAGGCACTGACACCTTTATTCAGTTTGTCTGTGGTGGTGACTGCTTCAGAGATATCCAGGGTACCATTTAACTGCGGATGTACACCAATGGCAACCGCTTTGGCTTTGCCATGAATGGTCTCATAGAAATCAGCCAGTTCCACGTTATTGAAGATCATGGTGGGGATGCGTTCGGTCACCAGGGCTTCTGCATGCGTGAAATGAACCGGGACGTTTACACCTGCCATGCGGGTTACTTTGGACGTCCAGGCTCCGGTCATGACGGACACTTTTTCTGCATGGTACACCGTATTTTTGGTTTTCACTGCAGTGATTAGATGGTTCTTCACCTCGAACCCATTGACTTTTGATCTGCCCAGAATGACAGCACCTTGCCGTTGGGCAGCTTTGGCATATGCCAGCGAAAATTTCAAAGGGTCGAGCATACCTTCGACTGAATAAGCTGCACCGAGGAGGTGGCTGGTGCTCATGTTGGGTTCAGCCTTTTGTAAAGCAGCTCTATCCACCACCTCTGTCGGGATTCCAGCTGGGGTGAGTATAGCTGAACGCTCCTGCCAGCGCTGCCATAAATCCTCGCTTTTGATCAACAGAAATAGACCGATCTTGCGCCAGTCGTATTTCGCGCCTAATTCCTCTTCCAGCGTCTCATGGCGTGCCAGACCATCACGGATAATCTGAATATTCAATGGATCCAGATGTCCTTCGCAGGTTTGGGCGCGTCCGGAGCAGGACGCCGAAGTGCCACCACCGATATCTCCAGCCTCCAGCAAGAGAGTTTTCACCCCCATTTTGGAGAGCTGGTAGGCGGTGGATAAACCCAGAAATCCGCCGCCCACGATGATGACATCAAAAGTATTCATCAGCTGGCCCAAATAGCGTCTAATTCCACATCCGGCACATCAAAAACAGTGGAAACCACTTCGGTGAGTGCATCCGTTTTGAAGAAATCCGGAATACGGTCATCAGCTGCGGTGAGACCAGCAGCGCGGTTGAAAGCCAGTTCCAGGTCGATCACTTTGCGACCGAGAATATCCAGATAATTATCCGGCAAATCCACCTCATAGACCTTGCGCAACATCGCTACCACAATATCGGGGCGTTGTCCGGTGGCACTGGTATTGAACGCGCATAAATCTAGCGCATCGTAAGCAGCACGTTGAATCTGCGCAATCCTGGAGAACTTGACCGCCAGACTGGGATCGCGGTGATCGATCGGGAAGAAGACCGTCAACCCGGCAGTGTGATCGGCACCCTGTGGGGAGGTAGCGTAGGTGACAGCCGTGCCCTTTACCACGCGTGGGTCATAAGCGCTCATCGCCTGTCCCTTGACTGCCGGGATGTGCTTGACACCCAGCGCCTTGCCAGCAGCCACCACACCTCCGCCAACCAGATTGCCAATGATGGTGCCTTCAGGTACCTGGCTGAGCACATTGAGCGCTGATTCCACATCCCCAAAACGCGGGAGATCTTCCCGGTTGATGCCGGCTGGTAGAACATTCATTTCAGCCGCTTCCATCATCACACCCAGGGTGGCACCGGTTTCAATCGTGTCCATCCCGTAATCATTGCATAAGCGATTGATGCGGGCGATGCCATCCAGCGAGGCGATTTCTAAATTCGAGCCACATAAACCGATGGTTTCGAATTCCACCGGGGCAGCCAACAATTCACCCTTTTCATCGGCAAAGGCGTTTGAGCATTGAATTACACAACCGGTCATACAGGCATGCGTGGATTTGCCTTCGCCACCGCGTTTTAGAATGACCTCACGCATAAAATCTCCGCCGATGGGTGTGGCATCCGGTAATTGACCCTTGCTGAAATTGCGTACCGGCAAACCACCCATCACCTGAACCGGCATCACGGTGGATGCAGTACCATAATTACGCAGAACACCCACCCGTTCGCTGGTGGCAACATGTTTATTGAAAGCAGTGATGGGTTGGCGGGCATCTTTGGAGAGCTCCTGTCCACTGCGTGGTGGTAAGGGAGCGGTGATGGCTTTCAATCCCTTGGAACCCATCACAGCCCCCACGCCACCACGGGCAGCCAGACGGAAGGGGTTGCCTTCCGCATCGGTTACGGCGATGCCAGCGGCACCCATTAATTGTTCACCCGCCTGACCAATACTGATCACACAGGTTTGCTTGCCGAATTTTTCCAAAAGATAAGCAGTGGTATCCTCGTTGCCTTTACCCTGGCAATCTGCTGCGGATTCGTAATCGAGATAGCCGCCGTCTTCATTCAGATGATAAACCGCTTTTTTCCCTTCCGGCACAACACCCAGGAAGACCAGCGCTCTGTAGCCCTGAGCAGCAATCGCATCACCGCCCATACCACCGGCATTGGATTCCTTGATGCCATTCGTGAGCGGACTTTTACAACCAACCGATAAACGTGATCCGGTGGATGTGCGGGAGTTGGCGAGAACCCCGGTGGTGAAGACCAGCGCATTTCCCGGGCTGAGTGGATCGACTTTGGGGTCGACAAATTCAGTCACCAGGTAGCTGGAGAGATAACGGCCAGCCATTAATGGATCGGGTAATTCCCGCTCCTGTATTTCACCGGTAGATAAATGGATGACTAAGATTTTCATAATCCGGTCTCCAGCACTTTTTTGCAATCTTCCATATCCGCGGGTCGAACATTAAAACCGATCATTGCCATTTTGGTCGCCGTTTCGGCAATCGCAGGGATTTGTTCAGCGACCAGTCCGACTTCAGACAAGTGGGTGGGCATATCGAGGGTTTTTAGCAATTGGCGGGCAAAATCACCCAACACATCTGCTTTTGCATCTGAAGGCAATCCCAAAGCATCCCGCAGCATCGACCAGCGGTCAGCCGGAATGGCTGGGGCATCAAATTCCAGGGTTGCAGGCAGCAATGTTGCCACACCTAAACCATGATGCAGATGGTAGGTGCCACACAGCGGACCTGCCAGTGCATGCACCAATCCTAGTGAAGATTGATCGAAGGAAATGCCTGCCAGTGTGGCTGCCATAGCCATCTGCTTACGGGCTTCCAGATTGGAACCGTTTTTGTAAGCTTCCGCTAACCATTTTACAATAGCCTTAATGGCAGATAGGGCAAACATATCCGAGACCGGATTGGCTTTCTTGCTGAGGAAGGCCTCAATGGCATGCACCAGAGAGTCCATTCCGGTGGTGGAGGTAAGCTGTGGTGGTAAAGAAAGCATCAGGCTTCCATCGATAATGGCAGTTTTCATGAACATGGCTGGATGTAATACACCCATTTTGAAACCTTTGCTATCTCCTACCACAGCCACATGTGTTACTTCGCTGCCAGTACCTGCGGTGGTGGGAATACCAATCACGGGTAAAGGTGCTTTTTTGATGGCTTGACGCCGCCATTGCACTTCTTCGTAATCCAATTCCGGGTCACCTAAAAGCAGACCGACCGCTTTGGCAACATCCAGCACCGAACCACCGCCTAAAGCCACCACATGGGTGATATGTTTTCCTTCGATCGCAGCTAAGGCTTTTTTCACATCCGGCACATTCGGGTTGCCGGGAATGTCATCGAAAACGACTGGTGTGAAGCCTTTTTCTTTTAATTTGTTCAGGATTATTTTCGCAATTCCTGCCTGAATGATGCCTTTATCGGTCAGGAGTAATACACCATCCGGGGGAGCAGATGCCAGTTCCACGAGGAGATCACTACCAGCCTCCTCTGAAAAGATCAATTTAGTGGGAAAGTAGAAAGTAAAACTCATTTGGCACCTCTTTTTTTGGATTTTTATTTTGGATATTCTTAACAAATGAAAAGTTGGTTGAAAAGATTGTTATGGAAAAAACTGTAAATTATGGATCATTGTGGTTGACAGAATTAATCATGAATGAAATTAAATAAGTAATAATTGATAGAGAATAAAATTATAACGGATTTGTAAAGAAAAGGTTAACAATTTTGACCAGATGATTTGTGATACTAAACTGATTAGAGCGGGAATGAACCATAACTGTGAGAAACGAATTGGATGCAACTAATTTTGAAAAAACCCTTTCTTTCACCGTAGATATAAAGATGTCAGGTGAGGGAAAGGGTTTTATTAAATTCGTTTGACCCTTGTTTTTATATTTGTATCCTGGTTTTAACCATTAAAGTAAAACGAATTTCTCACCGATAGCGCCACAAATCGGACATTTTTCCGGTTTCTTGCCTAATTCAATATAACCACAAACAGGGCAGAGGTAAAAATCAGTGACGTCTAAATCTTTACCTTGTTTTACCGCTTCCAAAGCCAGAGTGTAAATGCGTGCATGAACTTCTTCTGCAGCAGGAGCATATCCAAACATACGACTGGCTTTGTGCCCGCTTTCCTTTGCCTCGTCCAGCATGGGAGGATACATCTCGGTAAACTCATATGTCTCGCCAGAAATGGCTTCTTCCAGGTTGGCCAGGGTGTCTTTGATTCCTTCCAGCGCTTTCAGGTGTCCTTCGGCGTGAATTCGTTCAGCTTCGGCTGTGGTTTCGAATAATTTGGCAATATTGGCAAATCCATCTGTAGCCGCTTTTTTGGCGAATGCCCTGTATTTTTGGAATGCCTGACTTTCACCGGCAAATGCGGTCTTCAAATTTTCAGTGGTTTTTGTCATTTGATTCTCCTCATTATTAAAATTTGTCATCTCCTATATTGTATATAATTGACTTAAGTATGTCGATTGTCATTAATCGATGATTTTGAGTACATTTATTACAAAAAACTCTGGTGATCGAGACCACCAGAGTTTTAAGAAGGGGTATCAGAAAACAGTATGTTTAAGTTACTGCTTCAACTATTTTATTTCCAGAAGGCATTTGCTACCTGGCGGGTCACAGCTTGGGGATCATCGGATTGCCAGACACGCCGGCCAATCGCAACCCCTTTGGCTCCGGCTTCGATGGCAGCTTTGGACATCTTCACTGTGGCATCATCGCCTTCATTCCCGGTTTTAGGACCACCAGCAACGATAATTGGGATGGGGACGGATTTCACAACAGACCGGAAGGATGCGACATCACCCGAGAAATTGGTTTTGATTACATCGGCACCTATTTCCATACCAATACGAGCTGCATGCGCGATTGCAACCGGATCGTAGGAAACATTTTCGGGGGGCATCATTTCTGCGATCACAGGCATACCAAATGGGCGGCATTCTTCAATTAATGCAGCCAGCCATTGATAGATCTCGATATCTCCTTCACGTCCAAAGAAGACCGAGACAACCACAGCATCCGCATCCATTCGGATGGCGGAATCAAGGGTGGCGATGGGTGTTTCCTGGGTACCTTGTTTGCTGAGACCAGCTGTCAGGCTGACTCTCAATACCAGACCAGTCTCCGGCTTCAATGATTTCTGGGCAGCTTGCAGGAACCCAGGAGATGCCAAAACCGCATTGGCGCCCCCAGCTACGACTTCTCCCACAATCCATTCCGGATTATCGAGACCTTTTACCGGTCCCAACCATCCACCGTGATCCAGGGGGGAAAGCAGACATAATTTTTCATTTCCGACGAATAACCTGTTTAACCTTCTATTTTTTCCGAACATTTTTTTCTCCTTCTTAAGCAAAATAATAATAACAAAACGTCTTAATTGGTATTTAATAATTCCTGATTAAATTCAGCCTGAGCTTTATAGCGGGTAAGTAGATTTTGATAGATGCTGGTTGTTTTTGCATCTGGATACAACCAGTCTGGTTTATCAAAGGTATCCAAAAGCGCCTGTTCAAACGAACGATCATCCTTCATAGACAGACAAGCATATGCAAACAAGGCATGTGTAACCGTTTCCTGACCGGAATAAACGCAGACCGGTACCTGGCAAATATCTGCGATCATTTGAGGCCAACCAGGTGTTTTTGTACCGCCACCTGCCAGGGCAATTTCGCGGATATTCTCACCAAGTTCATGAAAAATTTGTATCATATATGCCAGACTCAATCCGACTCCTTCCATGACTGCCCGAAGTAGATGGGCTCGGGAATGCGCCAGCGATAATCCGTGAAAACTGCCACGTAATTGATCATTCCAGAAGGGCGAACGTTCCCCTGACAGGAACGGCAGAAAGAAGACACCATCGCTGCCGGCAGGCACATCCAACGCTTCTGCTATAGTGGACTCGAAGGGTGTGTCTGGATAAAGATTTTTCCAAGCCCATTGCAATGCCGCACCGGTGGTGGAGGAAACACCACCCAGCATGGGAACCCGCAACAATGGATAGGTATAAATCCGGTTTTGTGGATCTACAACGCTTTCATTTGGTTCCAACGGACAAAAAATCATTGAGGAACTTCCCAGGGAGCAATTCAATCTGCCTTTGGCCGGTGGGGCACTGGAGATGAGCGCCAGCACATCCCCTGCGCCGGCGATTACCTTTGCGTGTGGATTGATCTTAAATCTTTCAGTCACCTGTGGTAACAATGCTCCAGCTTCATCTTCTGGCTGCAAAATGGGTGGTAGAATTTCCGGATTTATTCCAATATAAGTTAGACGTTCTTTTGCCCAATCATGGGTCTTCCAATTCAGTAAGGCAGCCCCACCGGGTTCGGTAATATCCGTTAAGATTTCACCGGTAACCAGGAAGCGTAAATAATCCTTCGGCCACAGCAAATGCCGGGCTTTTTGAATAACATCGGGAAGATGTTTACGCATCCAATACAATTTTGGTAATGTGTAGGTGGAATTCAATTGATACGGTGGCAATTGAAAAGCGGATTGTAGTTCACTGGTTTCTGCTGCTGCCCGTCGATCCAGCCATAAAATGGTTGGTTCCAGCGGTTTCAGGTCAGCATCCAGTAGGACAGCCGTATGCATCTGCCCTGTGAAAGCGATGACTTCAATTTGTTGTAATAGGTCTGGCATTTTGGATAATCTGGAAAGGCAATCTTCCATGGCCTGCTGCCAATCCTGAGGGGAAGCTTCTGCCCAGCCAGCCTGCGGGGATGCATATTCATAAGAGCTGGTTTCGGATGCCAATATACTTCCATCAACTGCGTAAACGACTGATTTTAACGAAGATGTACCCACATCCACTGCCAGCACAAAAGGTTTCAAATGATCTACTCCAGATCGTTAATATCTAACATGACTTTCAAACCTTTGAGACTCTTCACAATCTCAAAGCCTTTACCCAACTCTTCCAAAGGAAGCATATGACTGATCAATATCTCTGTGTTGACCTGACCGCTCTCGATCATATTGAGTGCAACGTTAAAATCAGCAGGAGTGCTGTCCGCGGAACCGGTGATGATGAATTCACCATAATGAATCAGGTTGGGGTCGATGTGCAATTGATCTTTGGGATAAATACCGGCGAAAATATTGATGCGTCCACCCGGAGCCAACATTGGGACTATATCTTCCACCAGACGGGCTGATCCAACCGTTACCACAGCCGCGTCGACGCCCCAGCCGGAAGTGACATCTTTGATCATACCAGCCACATCCGTTTCCTTTGGGTTGACAATCCAGTCAGCACCCAATTCTTTGGCTTTTACCAGACGTTCCTGCACCGGATCCGAAGCGATCACTCGTGCGCCAAAAGCCTTGGCTACCTGCAGATGCATCAATCCAATAGGTCCTAACCCTGCCACCAGTTCGACCTCACCCGGGTAAAGACGTAGCATATTTTGTCCACGCACCACACAGGAGAGTGGTTCGGTGAAGGCAGCTGCTTTAAGGCTGGTGGATGGCTGTTTGATGATGTGTACATTCTTTTCAGGAACGCGCACATAATCGGCGAACCCACCACCGAATTGCTGAAAATGGGGATTCTGGCAGCGGTTCTCGCGACCACTGCGGCAAGCTTTGCAGACACCACATTTGACACCCATATCCGGCACAACACGTTGACCGGGTTTGATGAATTTTACATTTTCACCCACAGCAGCTACCACACCAGCCATTTCATGCCCAAGTACGCGTGGAAATGCCACTGAAGAGGATAATCCCGAAAATGCTCTTAAATCCCAGGGGCAAATTCCTGCTTTCCCAACCTGGATTAAGACATCATTCACACCTACTTCTTGAAGAGGAAGGTGACGAAGTTCTAACTCATTTGGTCTTTCTGCCCACATAACGCGTATCATTTTTTCTGTCATACGAATTTTTCTCCTTTAATGTAGATGTTACAAATATCATTAATATTGGCCCGATGCACCATTGCACTGATGTAATCATGTGTGAAAATAAAATTTGAACTATTCAGATTCATCACCAGAAAACTGGCTTCTTTTCCTGGCGAGAGTGATCCTAAATCCTGATCAATCTTGAGCGCTCTGGCACCCTGGATGGTGGCTGCGCTGAAAATCTGGTGAAAATCAATCACAACTGGATTCTGATACAGTCCGCGCTGCATACGCGAAAGATAATCCATCTCTCGGAACATATCCGGTGAAGCGATCATCATGTTATCACTGCCAATGCCAAATTCAACGCCAGCTGCGATCCACGCTGAGACATCCGGTAACCCATCACCGAGAATCCCATTCGCTCGTGGGCAACAAACTGCTCTGGTATTACTTGCAGCTACCATCTCCAGTTCACGCCGAGGAGTGTGGGTCAGGTGCACCAGAAAATCGGGTGAAAGTTCCAGGGCTCTTGCTGTTTGCCCCTTCCCAAAATCGCTGATGGATTTCTTTTCTGCTTCAGCATCTTCCGAGACATGAATAGCAAAAATCTTTTCAGGATACGCTCTGCGCAAATCCTGGATGGTCGAAATTGGATAGGCAGCTACATCCCGGATCCCCAGCCCGTCGGCGATTTCAAGAATTTCAATGGTCTCCTGTTTCGTTTCCGCGGCATTTCGATTTTCTGCCATTCTTCCAAGGCAAATCACCTGGATCGGTAATCCCAGCGCAGCTTTTTGTAATGCCTGCACTCCCGCCAGACCTTGCTCGCGAAAATCGGCACAGGCAATGATTCCACTCGCCAGCATCTCGGATAAGCCGTGGCGCATTTGCCGGATGTGAGTTTCCTGATCCAGACTTGCCAGGAAGCGATGTTTTAACCCATTGGGAGGAACCACCATCTGTTCTAGTGGCATTCCAACGCCCAATTCTTTTGCGCCGGTATCACCCAGATGGCAATGTGCATTGATGAACATAGGGCTTAAAAGGGCATGACCAAGATCAACTTCAAAAGCTTCCGCCACGGGTTTTCCGATCGATAAAATTCTTCCATCTGACACATGGATAGCCGAATTGGTTACTATTTTTAGATCATCACCAAAGATGATGTGTGAAGCTTTGAAACTGGTAATCATAAGTTCTACCCTTTGGTAGCCCCAGCGGTTAATCCCTGGACAAAGTAGCGGTTTAAGAACAGGGAGATGAGTACAGCCGGAATGATGGCAAAGATGGACATCACAGCCATTTTCCCCCAACTAATCTCTACAGAACTGAAGGATGCCAGAATTCCGAGAGGTATCGTCTTGGTGGTTGGTGAGGTGAGCATTAAGGCGAACAGGAAGTCATTCCAGGAATAAATAATTGTGTACAAAGCAGAGGCAATAATGCCTGGAACGGAGAGTGGCAAGGCAACTTTGATAAAGGCGCTGAAATGGGAAGCGCCGTCCACCAGGGCAGCTTCTTCCATTTCCAACGGTACATCGGCGAAGTAACTGCGCATCATCCAGACCACAAATGCAGCGTCAAAAACGGTATTGAGCAAAATGAGTGACATGTAAGTCCCGATCAACGAGAGATCGCGCATGATCAGGTAAAAAGGAATCAACATGGCTACCGGGGGAAGCATTAATAACAGCAAGAAGAAATAGGCTGAATTTTTCACAAAACGAAATTTGGAGCGTGCGATCGCATATCCAGCGGGTACACCTAATATTAAGGAAAGGAATGTCGTTCCAGATGTAATGATGATACTGTTTTTGATGTACATGAATGTCTTGCTCTGCGCCAGAACACCTGTGAAATTCTTCAAAGTTGCGTCAAAAAATAGCCATGTAGGGGGAATGGCAAATGAGTCCCGACCAAATTTCAGCGATGTCGTAAGCAACCAGTAAATGGGAATCAGAAAGAATGCAATTGCAAGAAGGGATAAAATAATCAGGATTGTTTTTTCAAGGATACTTCGTTTTTTATACATAATAAATCCTATAATTGTCTTCTTGTCATGACTAAAATATAAACAATGGATAAAACAGTAACCATCACCAATAATATGTTTGCCAGTGCGGAAGCATAACCCATGTCAAAAAAAGTTAACCCTACCGTATAAATATGGTAATTTAACACGGTAGTAACCTGACCTGGACCGCCAGCTGTTGTGGCATAAATAGTGTCAAAAACCTTGAAAGATTGCACGGTGCGCAGTAAGAATGCAATCAAAAAGGTGGGTTTCATTAATGGCAATGTGAGATAAATAAAACTCTGCCAGCGGCTGGAACCATCCACATAGGCGGCTTCATAAGGTTCTTGCGGTAAACTTTTCAGCCCCGCCAGAAAAATGATCATTAATAAGGGTGTCCATTGCCAGACGTCAATTAACATCACTGCCGGCATCGCCGTGGATAATTCCCCCAAAGGACCTCTGCCTACATCAAGTCCCAATTGTTTCAGATAGTAAGGGATCACGCCAAAATCTGCATTGTATAAAGATTTCCAGATCAAACCGACCACAAGTGGTGGTAAAGCCATCGGAATTAATAAGAAAGAGCGCACAAACTGCGCCAGTTTGGTTTCTGGTGAGAAGAGCAACGCCAATCCCAAGCCTAAAAGCAGCTCTACAGTAACAGTTCCAGCAACATAAATCAATGTGTTTTCTAAGGAAATTAATACAGTCGGATCCTTAAAAGCACGTATGTAATTTTCTAATCCAACAAATGTCTGAGTCTGGTTTGGATCGGTCAAACGATAATCAAATAGACTGATCCTGAAAGAAAAAAATAGAGGATAAATCGCAATAACAACAATATAAAGTAAGAGCGGAAACAACAACCAGAAAAAAGGATCAGCTTTAAATTTCTTGATTATTGTTTGTGTAAAGGTTTGTATCAATATTGCTCCTAATTATTCAATAGTATGGATACCTGTTCAAGCAGGCATCCATACTGATTACAACATTATTTTATTTGGTATTGGCTTCGACTTGTTCCTGTGCTTTTTGTAAGGCACTTTCAGCAGTTTCCTGACCAACCAGGAAGGCATTTACATAAGTACCCAGGGCATCCTGAATGATGCTATATTCTGGAATTCTGGGGCGATAATCGCCATCACCTTTTTCAAATGATTCTAACATCAATGGGAACCAGGGATACATGGCAACTAATTCAGGATCGGTAAGGGTAGAACGTCGGATGGGAGCACCGTCATTTTTCACCCATTCTTTTTGAATTTCTTCTGAAGCAAGCCATTTAATGAATTCCCAGGCGGCTTCCTGTTTCAATTGAGTTGAACTGGCGTTGATACCAATACCCCAACCACCGAAGCCATATTTTGGCTCCATGCCTTCGGAAACAGGGGCAGCAGTTACATCCGCCAAACCAACCACGGAGGAAATTTCGGGATTTTCATATCCAGCACGAGCAATACTCCAACCTTCCATCATGGCAACGATGCCAGAGCGGAAGGCGGTTTCGCGTTGATCCCACCAGTAATCGGTTGATCCTGGAGGAGCGTATTTGAACAATTCACCGAAGAATTCGAGGATCTCAGCGTTTTCGGGTGTATTCAATGCTACTTTACCATCAGCGTCCAGGATGGAGCCACCATGTTGTTGCACGAAGGCCATGTAATCCTGAGCTACAGCGGATCCTTTAGCACCTAATAAAGCGATACCATACTGTTCACCTTCGGTTAATTGTTGTGCAGCAGCCAATAATTCTTCCTGTGTTTTGGGAGGTTCGATCCCTGCAGCTTCGAAAACATCTTTGCGGTAATTGAGCACGTTGGCATAACCAGCCATCGGATAAGCCCAGTGTTTGCCTTCATATTCACCCAATGTCCAGGCGACGGGCATGATATCATCGAGATTCAAATCAGCTTCGTCTCTTGCCATGAAATCATCCAGGGGTAAAGTGTAAAGATTGGCTGCATATTCGCCAGACCAGACGATGTCGACTGTCATGAGATCATATTGAGCGGTCTTGCCAACAAAATCAGCTGTCAATTTTTGATACAGATCAACATATCCGAGCTCATCCAATGTAATTTTGATCCCGGTTTCTTCGGTGAAGCGAGGAACCAATACACGGAAGGCGGTCACGTATTGATCGGTCATGGATGCCAGGGTTAACTCAACACCTTCGAATTTGTTTTTCTCGACGACTGGAGCGGCTGGTTCTTCAGCAGCCGGTTCTTCGGCTGCTGGCGCAGCTTGAGGCGCACATCCGGCAACTCCCAAAAGCAGGGCGAATGCCAGCAACAGGTAAAAAGTAACTTTTATTGATTTTTTTTGCATCTTGTTCTCCTTAATATGATAGTTTTAACAAATTTACTTGATATAAAAATTTTGTATCGATCGTCCTATCGAAGTTCTCCTTTCTCGTCCTAAAAATGGACAAAATGATCTGATTGTTTTCCTGATTAGCGCAGTAGATGAAGTGAATATTTATACATATCACTTCGGCTGATGACAACATGGTATTCTAAGGGTTGATGATTTAGGGTAAAGACAACACCTTCTACTTTTAACAATGGATTACCCATTGGTACACCCAATAACGTGGCTTGTTCTTCGCTGGCAGAAATGGCTTCAATGGTTTTATCTGATTCCACCAGAGGAATGCGTTTCATTTCAAAAAATGTATAAAGGGATTCAGTACGCTCAAGGTCTTCTCGGGACATTGAAATCTCAGGAGGCAGATTGACGTAGGAAGTGTTAATTGCCACGGGAATTTTGTTTACTATTCTGAGCCGATTAATATGGATGACAGGTTTTTCTTTCGGAATTCTTAACATCTCAGCAATTTTGTGTGAGGCTACAGTAACCTCAAAATCCAGAATTCTTGTTGTGGTTTCATATCCATGGGCTTTCATATCTTCTGTGAAACTGGTCAATTGAGATAACCCACGGTTGAGGGAGCTTTTTTCACGAATGACGATCGTGCCTTTTCCCTGAATTCGACTGATATAACCTTCATGTTCCAATTCTTTAATCGCCTGACGCACTGTGGCGCGGCTGAGTCCGTAATGGTATACCAGTGTCATTTCCGGTGGTAAAACCGAGCCAGGGGGATACAAACCTTCATCCAATTCCTGGAGCAGAATATTTTTTAGCTGGCTATATAAAGGAAGGGGGGATCTTCTGTCGATTATTTTCATATTTCTCAAAAAGAGGGATCAATCAAATGTACGTACATCCTAACAAATTTTTAATAAAAAGTCAACCACTTTAATCATTAAAATGAATTATTCATCCCACAATCAGATTTCTTTCCTGGTCCCCTAATTTACAAAATGAAAAAAATTCACATGAAGAAGGAATGGATCTGAAAAACCTTTGTTTAGGAATTATTCGGCATAAAAACAAAAATACGTACATTAATTGGCTTGCAATAAAAAAATACTGCATGCTATAATTTTTAAACTTTAAATTATTCCAACTACCCTATATCTCAAATTAAATAATTTACACATTTAAATCAGTCAAAGTTCTTGAGGACTCAAAGTATGGATCAAACGGCACTAACCTCTGAATTATCGCTCTCAAGCAAATTTGGAAAAAAAGGTCGTCAAAAACGGGCTGTTAAAACCTTTTTTCAGGCAATTTTGTATCTAAGTCCTGCTCTAATCCTTTTTATTACATTTGTGTTCATTCCACTGATTCGATCCTTTGAAATTAGCGCTTATATTACCGATCCGATTGGTCGCTTAGCAAAATTTGTTGGATTGATGAATTACGAACGCTTGTTTCAAACCACAACTTTTATGAATAGTTTTAGTAGGACTTTGATGTTTGTCCTCTATACGGTGCCAACCACAATATTGATTTCCCTCGGGTTGGCATTATTAGGTGATCTACAACTCAAAGGGATTTCTGTATTTAGAATGATCTTTTCTATTTCTATTGCTATTTCTGGTGCGACAGCATCCTTGATGTTCCTTTATATTTACCATCCTACAGTTGGTGTTAACTACTTACTGAATCTGGTAGGAATCCATAACTTGACCTGGTTGGTCAGTCATAAGACGGCCTTACTCTCGGTTGCATTGACAACAGTTTGGTTACAAATTGGGTTGAATACTGTTATTCTTCTTGCTGCAAGACAGACAATTCCTGAAGAACTTTTTGAAAGTGCCATGATTGATGGCGCAAATAGCTGGAATAAATTCTTACACATCACATTGCCAATGTTATCATCGACCTTTTTCTTTTTAATGGTAGTTGATATGCTGGCAGCATTTCAAACGTTCACACCTATTCATGTAATGACAAAAGGGGGCCCGTTAGATTCGACCAATTTATTGGTATATTCCATCTATCGTGAGTTTTATTTTAATGGAAAATATGGTTTTGCCGCATCTCAGGCGATCATGCTATTTTTTATCATGTTGTTATTAACGATCCTGCAATTTGTCTTTGTTGAGCGAAAGGTGCATTACGAATGAAGGATCAAATTTTCAGTAGACGCCTATGGAGTTCAATCAGCCAATATTTGATCCTCATCATTGCTGCGATAATTATCCTGTATCCAATCTGGTCAGCTTTCAATATTGCCATGATGTCTGACACAGAGATGGGGTCATATCCACCTCTTCAATTTCCCACTGCAATTCGATTTGAAAATATTCAACGTGCACTTTCGCAAGCTCCTTTAGGACGTTATCTGTTCAATAGTGTTGTTCAATCTACATTGGTTATGGTTGGACAATTGATCACAGCATGTCTGGCTGCTTACGCTTTTGCGTTCATTGAATTCAAATGGCGAAATTTTTTCTTCCTGGTCTTTTTATCAACTATGATGATTCCCTGGGAAGCCACGATTATACCAAATTATTTGTTTATCAAAACATTGGGTTGGACTGACACATTTCAGGGTTTGGCAATACCTTTTATGGCTACCGGTTTCGGAACATTCCTTTTGCGCCAGTTCTTCTTAAAAATCCCACATGAATTAAAAGATGCAGCCACGATGGATGGTTGTGGAAGCTTCCGATTTTTAATGACAATCGTGTTGCCCCTGGCACGTCCAGCCTTGGGAACTCTGGCAGTTTATAGCTTTTTACAGACGTATAACCAATACTTATGGCCTTTGCTAATAACAAATAATTCTTCAATGAGAACAGTACAAATTGGAATAACCCTATTACAGGACGAGGAACGTCTGATGATTAATATTGTTATGGCGGGTGTGATTTTCATTTTGATTCCTACACTGACGTTGTTTGTGGTCAGTAATCGTCAATTGATTCGTGGTTTAACCGCTGGTGCCGTGAAAGGGTAAACTCCAGCGGATTTTATCTAAATGTAAGTAGGAGGAGTTAGAAATGAAGAAAAGTTTATATTATATTGTAAGCTTGCTGGTATTAATGGCAATGGTATTATCAGCTTGCGCACCGGCTGCCGAAGCGCCGATAGAAGAACCAATTGCAGAAGAACCAGCTGCTGAAAAGCCAGCGGCTGAGAAACCGGCAGTCGAAGAACCAGTGGCTGAACCTACCCCAACTTTAGCGCCACCAACTACTGAAGAAGTGGTAAAAATCGACTTCTGGCATAGTATGGGTGGAGATATTGGTGGTATTGCGATCCCCCAGATGGCGAATGATTTCAATGCATCACAAACTCAATGTTATGTAGAACCTATTTTTCAGGGTTCTTATGATGACGCCTTGAATAAATTAAAAGCTGGTCTTCAATCCAAAGATACTCCCGCTGTAATGCAACTCTATGATATCGGTACACGATTGATGGTTGACTTGAAAGTAATTGTCCCAGTACAGGATTTCATTGACCGGGAAAATTATGATGTCTCTGACCTTGAACCGAATGTGTTGGCGTACTATACAGTTGAAGGTAGACAGGCTTCCATGCCATTTAATTCATCAACCCCCATGTTGTATTACAACAAAAATATGTTTGCAGCAGCTGGATTGGATCCAGAAAATCCCCCAAGGACTTTTGAAGAGGTTTGGGAAGCTGCACGAGTATTGACTCAAAAAGATGCCGCTGGAAATGTAACTGTTTCTGGCTTATCCATGAGCATTTACGGCTGGTTCTTTGAACAATTGTTAGCTGTTTCCGGTGGTTATTATGCCAATAACGCAAATGGTCGTGATGCACTTGCAACGGAAGCGACATTCAATAGCCCGGAAGGTGTAGCAGTTCTTGAGTGGTGGAAGGGTATGTACGACGAAGGTATCATGGGTAAATACGGGCGGGCAAACGCTGATGTACGTACAGCTTTTTACGCTGAGCAAACAGCCATGTTCGTTGACTCTACTGCAGTACTGCGTGGTGCAATGGATACTGTCGCTGGAAAATTCGAAATTGGCACAGCTTTTCTCCCTCGCCCCAATGAAGAAGCCTTTGATACTTCCGGAACAATCATTGGTGGAGGATCCTTATGGATGATAAGTGACAGACCACAAGAAGAATTGGATTGCGCCTGGGAATTCATAAAATTCCAAAGCTCACCAGATCAACAAGCCTATTGGCATACAATGTCTGGTTACTTCCCGATTCGACAGACTGCTTATAATGTTACTTTGGCAAAGGATTGGAGAGCCCAATATCCACAATTTGAAACCGCTGTCAACCAGTTACATCTGGCACCGAATAATCGTGTTACCCAGGGTGGTTTGATAGGTGTGTTTCCAACTGCACGCCAAACAATTGAAGCAGCCATCGAAGAAGTCCTGGCTGGTGTGGCAACCCCACAGGAAGCTTTAGATAAAGCGGCACAGATTGTGACGGATGCGATTGTTGAGTACAATATATCAATGGGTCTGGACTAGACTGAGTAAATTGACCCTCGATTAATGATTAGAAAAGGGCAGGGTGTCCAAATTCCTGGACACCCTGTACCTTATAAATATGAAAATGATCAAACATACATTCTTTATTTTGTTAATTTTAACATTATCTGGTTTAAGTCTGGTGGCATGTTCATCCGATCAGACTACTTCAATTAATCCAAATTTTGAGGAAAAGCCTATGCCTGCAAATGACTCGAAAGTGACAATCATCGCACATAGAGGTGCACGCTCGATCGCTCCAGAAAACACAATTTCCGCAGCCAAAAGGGCTTTTGAAAATCATGCAGATGGCTGGGAATTGGATGTGGCTATGAGTGTGGACGGTGAGCTGGTTGTTTTGCACGATGATACCTTGGAAAGAACATCCAATGTTGCAGAAGTATTCCCGGATCGTTCCCCCTGGTCAGTAAATAACTTTACTTTGGAAGACTTAAAAAAATTGGATGTAGGTAGTTGGTTCGTTGATAGTGATCCTTTTGATCAGATTGCACAGGGAATTGTTCCCCCAGAAATTGTTAATGAATATGTAGGGGAACCTATTCCAATGTTACGTGAGGCATTGATTTATACAAAAGACAATCAATGGTGGGTGAATATAGAAATAAAAGATGCCAGTGAAACGCCAGCGGATGCTGTCATCGTTTCAAAAGTTGTTGCATTAGTGGAAGAGTTGGACATACAAGACCAAGTTCTGATTTCTTCATTTAATATGGAATATTTGAAACAGGTAAAAAGTATAAACAAAGATTTACCAACAGGCGTTTTGGTTAATAAAATTATTATGGATCCTCTCGCGTTAATGAAAGAGTTAGATGCCCAGGCATTTCATCCGGGAATGAAAGTGACATATGAGAAACAGGTGAAATTATTATTGGAAGAAGGCTACGCTGTCAATGTATGGACAGTGAATGAAGAATCTGATATGCAGAAATTGATCGAAATGGGAGTCACAGGCATTATCACAGATTATCCTCAACGCGCTTTCACTTTGTTGAATCCATAATTAAATAAATCATTATTTTGTTTCATTCTGATTAATTCAAAACCTCTGATGGGTTTTAATCATCAGAGGTTTTAACAGGGGGTTTCAGAAATCGGAGGAAAACTGAAATGAACGATATATGAAAATTTGTTTACACCAGTCGTCCAACCAACTTTTCACCAGCCAGGATGCGCTGGATATTGGTGTAATCACCAGCACGGGATTTGCTGGAGGCAGAAGCGCTGCCAGCAGCCGTGTGCGGGGTGATGACGAGGTTGGTGCGGGGTTGCCGGGCAATGGGAAGGAATGGACTGTCTTTCGAGATCGGTTCATGCCCGAATGTATCCACCGCTGCACCGTAGAGGTGCCCACTGGCAAGAGCATCAGCCAATGCCTGATCGTCCACCACACCACTGCCACCACAACTGACAAAACAAGCTCCTGGTTTCATCCTGGCGAAGAATTCAGCGTTCAACGATAGGGCAGTTTCCGGGAAGTAAGGCAATAGCATGCACAGGAAATCGCTCTTTTCCAATAACTCATCCACGCTTGCATATTGGATATGCAATTCCTGTTCTGCTTCCTGTGGTAGTGGATTGCGTTTGTTGTAGAGAATATGACAGCCGTATCCCTGCAGTCGCCGGGCGAGTTCTGTACCGATCTCGCCGAAACCCAGTATCCCAACCGTAGATTCCCACAACCCCAGCAGATTTTCGCGGCCCGTCCAGTTATAAGCAAAGTAATCCTCGTCGCATAATTGTGGCGGATGGCCAAAGTCATTGGCTTCTTCGGTCAGATCCATGACCTCACGCAGGCGTTTGGCGAGTGCCAGAATTTGCAGCGCCATATGTTCCGCCACCATGATGCAACTCCTCACCGGTAGATAACAAACCGGGATGCCTGCTTTCCTGGCTGCTTTTAGGTCAATATCATAGGTCTGTGAGCCAAGCCTCTGGATCAAACGCAAGTCTTTCCCAGCCTGAATGATGTCGGCATCGATGACTCCGGTGCGCTCGGTAATGAGAAACTCTTTTCCAGGCAAGGCAGCCATAATTTCTTCTTTGGATGGTGAGCGCAAGATGGTAACTTCCAGTTCTGCCGGTGCTGCTCCCAGCGCATCCTGCTGGTGGCGTTCACCTCGGTGGGTGATAAATAATGTTGCATGTTTTTGAAACATATACTCTCCTTGTTTTAAAAAATCAGATGATTAATATCGAATGTTTCGTGCCTGTTGGTACATAGCATCCAGGTTGGCAAAGGGGGTGAAAGGTGCCAGGTTATTCCCTTCGCGTAAAACGAACCTGCTACCCTCCAGAACACCTGAATTCAGAATGCGATTTGTTTCCAGTGCGACTTCTTGTGGTGTTCCATCTTTTAAAAGCATGATGTTGGGTCCACCATGAATGGTTACTTCCGGTCCTAATTGTTGACGGATCAAACCAAAATCGATTGGGAACCCTACCTCAAACTCATTAACACCCAGTTCATCTTTTAGTGTCTTAAAGTGGCGACTAGCGTCTCCACAAAGATGGATCTTGAAATGCTCACGGGTGATGAGAGCTGCTTTGTATTCTTTGTAAAGTGGAATTAGAAAATCCCTGAGCAAATCATGCACATATTGTGGATCTTCATATAAATCCGTCATTAATTCATGACCACGCAGCGCAACCGCCAGGGTGAAAATGCCACCGGTCCAGTAACCGTACGGCTCGATGGTTACCGGTCGATCCAAATAAGTTGGATTTCTGGCGAGGTATTCCTGCAATTCCTGATAAATTCGTGTGGAAGTAGCGTACCAGCCTGCTTGAAAAGGATCCGGATAGGGCATATCAAACAAAGCGTATTTTTTCCCCATCGGTGGACGATTCGGTTTTCCTGCCCGAAAAGCATCCCAGACCGCCAACGCTTCCTGATTGTGATCATTGACAAATGAGGAACTAAATTCGGGAATTATAAATGAAAGTTCAGTCATATTTAACCTGGTGATAAATTTTGAAAGTTACACTGAAGATTACTATAAAGATACAGGATTTAAGGATAAATTGTCAAGTGATAATTTTATTTGTAAAGTAATACTGAATTGTTCATTGACTTGGTGGTTACTCCGCAATGATTATAAAAACAATAAGAAAAGAATAATCACCAGGATGAAATATGGAATTCAATCCTTCACTGAAGTTCCAAATGAGGTTGTTGGCGGGATAGTACTACTAGAAAATCGGTGGTGTGATCACAGAAATCCAGGAAGCTTCCCGATCTATGGATGCACAGGCTAGTTTGGTCAGTTGATCACCGTGGAAAGTGATCGAATCACCTGTCCGCAGAATATATTCTTCCTCTTCCAGACCAATTAGAACTTCCCCAGATAAAACATAAATAAATTCTTCCGTTTCACTGCGCAATTTACGGGCAATATTTCCAGTGCCGGGAGAAGCTCGTCCAATGATGGCTTCCAGTTTGGTGCTCAGGTTGGGGACCAGTAGCTGATATTCCAAGCCGGATGGTGGCAGGATCAAACGTGGCCGGCAGCCAGCCCGCACCACCGGAGAGTAGACTCTGGTGCGATCATCATCTTCACACGGTTCTGGATCAATGTGTTCGTTGATATCATCGATGTCAACCGGTACTTCTTCCAGAAAATGCATCATGGGAACGTCCAGTGCTTCCGCAATTCTTCGCAGAGAATCGATGGATACATTGGAAGTGCCGTGTTCTACCTGGCTGAGAAAGGAAGCAGTCAAATCAGTACGCCGTGCTACCTCTCGTAAACTCAAGCCACGTTCTTTACGCAATTTATTGAGTTGCTTGCCGGGGTTGTAATCTGGTGTCATTTTTACCTCGGGGTGAATTGGTTGGATATTATTGGATATGTTGAAAGGAGAATTTTACCCACATGGTTAATCTATATTAATAGATTAATATAGAATACCAAGTAAGTCAAGCCCTACTTGACACGAATTCTTAATTTTGGAAGACATATGACTTAAATCATTATTTTGGTATTAAAAATTGCAATAATTAAATATTGTACTATAATTTTAGTATAAAAATATTGAGGAATAACCATGAGTGACCAACAAGATGATTTGAGCATGCAATCGTATCCTGAAAACATGGTGGGAAACAATCTGAGATCGTTACGCACCAAAAGAGGACTTTCTTTACGAGCTTTGGCAGAACGCAGTGGCTTGAATGTCAATACCTTGAGTCTGGTAGAGAATGGAAAATCCTCTCCCTCCGTGGGTACCTTGCAGCAATTAGCTCAGGCATTGGATGTACCGATCACTACTTTTTTTGAAACTGAACAGATTGAAAAACGGGTGGTTTTTACCCCAGCCGAGCAAAGACCTTTTGCTTCATTTGGGAGCACGCAGATGCAGAATCTGGGAAAAGACCTGGCAGGCAAAGTTGTTCAGCCATTTGTGGTTACATTACAACCGGGTATGGGAAGTGGTGACCGCATGATCGTACACACGGGACATGAGTTTGTTTATTGCCTCGAGGGGAGTATTCATTATCAAATTGGCCAGGAGGAATTCAATTTACAAAGAGGGGACAGTATTGTGTTTGAAGCACATCTTCCACATTGTTGGGAAAACAAAGGGGAAGAAGTTGCACAAATTTTGTTAACGCTATATCCATCGGATGAACGGGAAGAGCCTGGTGGCAGGCACTTTTCTCTTGATACCTTAAAAAAGGAGTTATCTATGAAGATTGCAGTTATAACCAGTGATGGAAAAACCATCGACCAGCATTTCGGACGAGCACCTTACTATCTTGTTGTGACCATCGAAGAAGGAAAAGTAACTCAAAAAGAAATGCGTGAGAAAATGGGGCACAGGCATTTTGCCGCGCAACATGAAGAGCACGAACACAGGAGTGCTGGACATGGAATGGATGAGGGATCGCATAAAAAACATGCCAGCATGGCAGAGATTATTTCTGATTGCGTGGCCTTATTATGTGGTGGTATGGGTATGGGGGCTTATGAGAGTATGCGCCAATTAAATATTAAACCAATCGTAACCGACATGAGCGATATTGATACAGCCGTGCAGGCTTTTATTGATGGTAAATTGATCGACCACACAGAACTTTTGCATTAAGTGGAATCGCACACGCTTTAGAACTGTCAGGAATACTTTATGAAAAAATACCTATATGAAGATGTTGTTCAAATCTTTGCTAGGCATGCAAAATATCTGGCCGGCGAAGAGGGTGGGGAAAGAGCGGAATTAAGTGAAGCCGATTTTTACGGCACGGATTTTTCGAATGTAAATTTGGCTGGCGCAAACTTGGAAAGAGCCAGCTTTAAACGCTCCAATATTATGGGGATCAATCTGGCAGGTGCCAACCTGAAGGAGGCTAACATGAAACGCGCCTGCTTTGCAAGCGCCAACTTACGGAATACCAACATGGAAAGGGCCTTCTTGAAAGGGTGTAATTTTGATGATGCGGATCTGCGGGGAACCAATTTGAAAGGTGCTAGCGTGGAAGATGCCTATTTTGGCAGTGCCAAATATAACGAACACACCATCTGGCCGGATGGATTTGATCCGGTGGCTGGTGGGGCCATACTTGTTAGAAATTAGTTTATCGAGCGAAATCATTCAATTATTGGAAAAATAACTATGACAAAAATAATCTGTGTGGTGAATGACGAAGTTAAGGAAGGTTCAGATCTTAAGAAAGAGCATGGGGTATCCTTCTGGATTGAAATGCAGCACTCCAATGTGCTCTTTGACACCGGTCAGAGCCCGGAGGTCTTATCTCATAATCTGAATTTGTTGGGACTCTCGCCCATCAACATTGATGCACTGGTTTTCAGCCATGCGCATTATGACCACACCGGTGGTGTAGCAGCGATAATTCCACAAAGAACCACGATACCATTGTATGCAAACAGTGATCTATTCCGAGCCAGATATTCAGATAAAGACCATGTGCATAAACCCATTGGCATTGCCATGATGGAATCGGATTTGTCACACTATTTTTACCTGAAACTGGGTGAGGACCCTGCCGAAGTTAAACCTGGCTTATGGACAACAGGCACCATCCAGGAACGACCAGAAAGAATGGGCATCAGTAAACATCACGTGATTCACACCCAGGCTGGCTGGGAACATGACTCCTATCAGGATGATATTTCGCTGGTATTAAAAACGGCAACCGGGAATGTTCTGATTTGCGGGTGTTGTCACGCAGGCATACTGAATACCTTATCACACGCTAAGAAAGTATTTGGCGACCCAAGCATTGGAGTGATTGGTGGAACCCATCTGATTTCGGCAGATGATCAGTATCTCGATCATATCATCGCTGTTTTTCAGGAGCGTTACCCAGACTGCAATTTTTATCTGAATCATTGCACCGGCAAAAATGCGATTGACAGACTGATGGAAAAATTGGGAGATAGAATTCAGATTTTTCCTGCGGGCAGTACTATTGAATTTCCAGAATAACTGAATTTAAATTTTTTATTCTCTTTAAATTTATATAATTATGTTAAAAGAACAAGGAGTCGTCAAATGACAACACGATTAACATCACCAAACGGAGAACTTTTGATTGGAAATGGATTTCCTACCGTATTGATCAACGATCAATTACGGATCATGGATCAAGCACCGCATATATTTGAACAACTTCAATCAAGAGATGTTAGTGGTTTATTGGAATTCGCCCGGGCAGGTTATGAGGCAGGCCTGGATATGGTGGATATCTTGATTTTTCACCAGGATCTGGACGAGGTGGAGTTACTACCAAGAATCGCTTACGCCGTTAAGAAAGAAGTAGGTTGTCCGATTGCCCTCGATTCGCGTAATGTCGAAGCGCTTTCAGCAGCTTTGGAGGCGATTGCACCAGACAAAGCCCTGATTAATTCTGTTTCTGCAGAGAAGAAAGTACTTAATGCTATTCTGCCGGTTGCAAAAAAGTATGGTGCTGCCATGGTAGGCATGCCGATCGGGGATGCCTATGGTTTACCAAAAGTGGTCGAAGAACGGGTATTCGAAGCACAGGTCATCATGGATGCCTGTGAAGGCTTCGGTGTCCCCAAGGAAGATCTGGTCATGGATGGAATCTGCCTGGCTTCGTCGGCAGAACCTGATACATTTGAAGTTACATTGCAAACACTCAAAATTTTTGAGAAAGAATTAGAGGTTACCACCATATTGGGAATTGGCAATGCTGGCTTTGGTATGCCAGATCAGACGGTGCTTGACCTGGCTTTCCTGATTGGTGCCATTCCCTGGGGTCTGCATTCGGCTATTGTCAATCCAAAGACTCAGGGACTGGTGAAGACCGTTCGCGCCATGGATTTCTTAATGAATCATGATCCAGGTGGTAAACGCTATATCAATTGGTGGAGATCTTTAAGAAAAATATCCCCTTAAATCAGTCAATTCATTACCTTAAAAATAGTTGAATTTCAGTCAGGTTTATGTTAAACTTTACATTGTAAAGTAAGACTTTACAAATTTTCGTATATTCTCCTTTTCTGACGCTTCCAAGCTGGCAGAAAATCAAAATCAAGCAAATTTGTTTGGTTAATTCTTTTTCACATTTTTATAATAAGTTGACGGTTTGAATGATGGTGGATTCATTGGTCGGGCAAAAATTAAAACAACGTCGTGATGAACTCAATCTCTCATTACGCGCATTGGCTGCTCAGACAGGTCTTTCAGCTGTATTTCTGAGCCAGATCGAGCGCGGAAAATCCAACCCATCACTCAATTCCTTGCAACGCATTGCAAAGACTCTGGGAGTTCCATTGCATTTTTTCCTGACCAACCAAAAAGATTCAACAATTCGAAAAGGTCAAAACCTGACTGTTTCCACAGATATTGCTAAAGGAAAACTTGTATGAAACAAAATATTGATTGGAAATCCATCGCTGAGCCGCTGGATGTTACAAATGTTTATGATCCCAGACACTATATCCGAGCCTGGTTTGCTTTTGACCGCACCGATACCGGGGTTATTCTGCACTGCAACATGGCGAATGGGGAAGAGCTGGATTACCATGTGGATGTCATTGATGTGGATGTTTTCCGTATGCGCATGAATCCGCAGGGGATCATTGAATGCGGGTCGGATATGCTAGTAAACTGTGAATTTCCTTCAGTACCCTTTTCGGTTCAGGAGCAAAATGATCGGTTGATTGTAGCCACTCCACGAATAAGGGTGGAATTTCCTCATAAATGGAAGGTAACAGCTTATGACCATCCCGTACCTGGTAAAGGCCATATCTTTTATCAGGAGAGCACGGAAGATCGTGCCTATGGACCCGGATTTGAAGTACCGCCAACAGGTTTCGAGGTCTCAGAATCCGGAGATTATTTTGTACGGCAGAGTGTGGCGATTCAACCAGGTGAATCTTTTTATGGGCTGGGGGAGAAATTCACATCGTTGGATAAATGGAAACACGAAATCCCGCTCTGGGCAGTGGATAGCGGCAATGTCAGTACCTCTCGTTCCTATAAAAATGTTCCATTACTGTTAAGCAGTGCCGGGTATGCGTTATTCATTCATTCTTCATTCCCGATGTTGTTCCGATTGGGAAGCGAGTCCTCGGTCAGTTATTCGATCCATCTGCGGGATTCGCAGCTGGATATGTTCCTGATTTATGGACCCACTTACAAACACATTCTTCAACGTTATTCCGAATTGACCGGTTTCGCACCGGTGCCACCAAAATGGTCATTTGGGTTTTGGATTTCCAGAGCTGGCTATCGTTCCCGTCAGGAAGTGGAGGAAGTGGTATCCGAAATGCGCCGGCGTGGGTTCCCTTGTGATGTGTTAAGTCTGGATCCATGGTGGATGGGAGATGGTCCCTGGTGTCATTATGAGTGGGATGAGAAACATTTCCCACAACCGGATGAGATGATGGCCTGGATGCGTGAGCAGGGTGTGCGTACCTGTTTGTGGATACACCCGTATGTCCCCAAGAGTCACCCGCTCTTTGATGAAGGAAAAGCGTTGGGGTTTTTTGTTCAGGATAAAAAAGGGGAAGTCTGCAACGTGATGGAAGCCTTCACGAGTGACAAAGAAGGTCTGGCAGCGGTGGATTTCACCAATCCGGCAGCTTGCCTGTGGTGGCAAGGGAAATTAGAAAAATTAATCGACCTGGGGGCAGCGGTTTTCAAGACGGATTTTGGCGAACAGGCTCCGATTGATGGTCTTTACTATGATGGCCGCAATGGTCTGGAGATGCATAATCTGTATCCTTTGATCTATAATCGCACTGCCTTTGAATTAACTAAAAAGAAATTTGGCAGGGGATTGGTGTGGGGGCGTTCGGCCTATGCTGGTTCACAGCGCTATCCTGTGCAATGGGGCGGGGATAGTTACTCGACGTTGAATCAACTTGCCTGTCAGGTACGGGCAATGTTGGGTTATGGCTTGTCGGGTGTGCCTTTCAGCAGTCATGATGTGGGAGGATTTGATTATTCACCTCATTTCTTTGATGATTGTTTCCATGTGGATTTCAACGAGTCCTATAAAGAAGAAGTTAAAGATTCTTTTCCCAAGGACGAAGTGGTCTATGCTCGCTGGATGCAGATAGGTGTCTTCTCCTCGCATGTACGTGCCCATGGGAAACAAGCGCGTGAACCCTGGACGTTTGGAGAAGAAGTGGAGCAGATTTCAATGAAGTATTTGAAATTACGCTACCGCTTATTACCCTACATCTATTCGCAAGCTGTCAAATCCACACGTACCGGTATCCCGATGGCACGTCCGATGGTGCTTGAATTTCAGGATGACCCTACCACCCAGCATGTTGATTTGCAATATATGTTTGGTGATCGTTTCCTGGTTGCCCCGGTGCTGACCCGTGATGGACGCACCAAGGTGTATCTGCCCGCTGGCACCTGGGTGGATTACTGGTCGAAAGCAGTGCTGACGGGTCCACAATGGTTAACCATTGATGTACCCTTGGAGACCTTACCCCTCTGGGTGAAAGCTGGTTCTGTCATCCCGATGGGACCGGAGATGGATTTTGTCAATCAAAAACCGATGGATCCTTTGACCATTGAGATCTATCTTCCGGTGGAGAGTGAAAAGATCCTGGTTGAAGATGAAGATTGTAAACCAATAGAAGTTTCCTACACGCGCAATGGAAGTCAGTTGTTGGTTGAAGTCGGTGCAGCCCCTGGGGATGTAGAAATAGTTCTGGTTGGGGAACGGATCCAATCAGCCAGAATCGCAAATGTAGCATTGGAAGTTACCCAGGATGCATTTGGATCCCGTGTTCAACTGGATGGACGATCCGGTACTAACCTGGTTCTGGGTTTGGAGTCGTTATGATGAATGAATTTGATCTGGTCATACACGGTGGTTTACTGGTCAGCGATTCGGGTTCACAGAAAGCCGACCTGGGCATCAAAGATGGCAAGATTGCAGCTATCGGTTTGAACTTAACAGGACAAGAAGCGATCGATGCCAGCGGTTTAATGGTGATACCCGGTGGGGTTGATCCACATGTGCATTTGAATATGCCCACCGCTACCACCAGAACGAGTGAGGATTGGTTTTCCGGAACTTTGGCAGCTGCCCATGGTGGCACCACCACCATTCTTGATTTTGTGGAGCCGTTGCCAGGTCAATCCTTGCTGGAGGCACTGCAGGCTCGCCAGGCTGAAGCTGAGGGTCAGGCATGGCTGGATTACGGTTTACACATGACCATTGCAGATGCGAAACTCATACCTCAGATCAAATCCCTCGTTGAAGAGGGTGTTTCTTCCTTTAAAACATACACAACCTATGGGGACATGCAATTAAATGATTATGAGATCGTGGCTGTTCTGGATGCTGTCAAAGCGATCAATGGGATCGTGATGGTACATGCCGAAAATGACGCTGTTGTCCGGCATGCCACCCAGACCCTGGTCGATGAAGGCAAACTGGAACCGCGCTGGCATCCACACAGCCGCCCGGCTCTGGCAGAGGTGGAAGCAGTTCAAAGAATGATTTACCTGGCACGAGTCTCGGGTACGAATCTATATCTGGTACACCTTTCCACTGGTGGAGCGGTCAAAGCAGCTGGCAAAGCCTTACGCGATGGCCAGAATCTGGTGGCTGAAACCTGTCCACAATACTTGTTACTCAATCGCGAACGTTATCAGGATGAGAACCCGGAGGTGGCTGCCGGTTTTGTTTGTTCTCCTCCCTTGAGAACTCCAAATGATCAACAAGCCATCTGGCATGCCTTACGGCAGCGTTCGGTTTTGAGTATCGGCAGCGATCATTGCGCTTTCACCATTCATCCCCAAAAACAGGCAGCCCTGGGTGATTTTCGCAGCATTCCAGGCGGTATACCGGGCATTGAACTGCGTTACCCGATGATGTATCATTTTGGTGTACGATCCGGAATGCTCAGTCCGGAACAGTGGGTTGCCCTTTGCAGTACCAATCCGGCAAAAGCCTTCGGCATCTGGCCTCAAAAAGGCAGTTTACTGGTGGGTGCTGATGCTGACCTGGTATTGTTTGATCCAAACAAGGAATTTTCTGTTTCAGTTGACCATTTACATGAAAAGGTCGATTACACACCTTATGAAGGGTTCGCTCTGATGGGCTATCCGGTAAAGACCCTCATTAAAGGAAGGAAGTTGATTGCAAACGGTGAATTACTGGAAGAAAAACCAATTGGAAATTATCTGAAATGTGGAACTCCCATTATCCCTGTTTAATGAAAAGGGATCAGAGCTAAAGGATTGGATATGATGACAAAAAAAGGTTTACTCATTTTTCCGCAGTGGTTGGTAACCACAGCCATGGAAGCTCCCAAACAAGGGTTTGGTATCCGGGTTGTGGATGACCAGATCACCGATGTGGCGCCCAAAGCTGATTTGAAACCCCAATATCCGCAGGATGAAATATGGGAGCGACCGGATCAGGTCTTACTGCCTGCATTTGTGGATGCTCATACGCATCTATATGGGGTGTTGGCGCATGGCATCCCCCTGACCAAAGCACCGGATGGATTCATGCCATTTTTGGAGGATTTCTGGTGGCCATTGGTGGAAGATCAGCTTGATTCCGATCTGGTGAATGCTGCCACGGATTGGAATTGTTCCCAGATGCTGCGTTCCGGTGTTACTGCATTCTATGATTGCACCGAAGCGCCATATTCCTTGCCTGGTGTACTCACAAAACAGGCAGAGGTAGTCAAAAAGTGGGGGCAGCGCGGCATCCTGTCCTTTGAAGCAACCGAACGAGTCAGCAAAGAAAATGGTGGATTGGGATTGAAGGAAAATCTGGATATGATTGCCTGGGGCAAGCAGGATGGCGGTCTGGTGCAGGGATTGATGTGTTTCCATACCACCTTTACCTGCTCGGATGAGTTCATTCTGAAAGCATTTGCGCTGGCGAAAGAACACGGTGTGCTGACCCATATGCACTGCTCTGAAGGCCATTATGAACCCAATGCGATGTTGGCACGTAATGGTCTACGTACCCTGGAGCATTATGATGCGCTGGGTGTGTTGGGACCTGGTATGCTGGTCTCGCAATGTGTACAGATCAGCGAACATGAAATTGAGTTATTGGCAAAACGTGGAGCACGCGTAACCAGCATGCCACTCTCCAATTGTGAAGTGGGTGGCGGGATTGCACCGTTACCACAGCTTACCTCAGCTGGGGTTACAGTCGGGCTGGGATCCGATGGCTATATCACCGATTTCTTCGAAGTGATGCGTGGCGCATTCCTGATCCACAAGGCTGCCCACACCGATCCACGCGTCATGCCTGCCAATCTGGTCTGGCATCTGGCAACAGTAGGTGGGGCCCAGGCAATTGGGATGGAAAAATTAGGTTGTATAAAACCAAGCTGGAAAGCGGATTTCATGCTGGTGAAGCCGACCTTACCCACTCCTTTGAGTGCGCATAATATTTATGAACAATTATTGTTATATTGCAATGCATCCCATGTGGATACAGTAGTCGCTGCTGGCAAGGTGAAGAAAGCCAACGGTGTGGTGCAGGATGCTGATCTGGATGCATTAAGAAAAAGATCACAACAGGCAGCCGAACGTTTGTGGAAAAAAGCTGCTTGATATAATTTCTGACAAAGGAACATTATGAGAACTGGACCTGAAGCAAATGAGATGAAAGAACCCTATGAAAGCGACATTCTGGCTGAATTCTTCCGCAGGATGACATTGGTACGCGAATTTGAATTACGAGCCATTGAAGAACGACGTGGGGGATTAATCCCAGGGTTTATCCACTCCTGTGTTGGCCAGGAAGCTACCGCAGTCGGTGCCTGTATGGCATTGAGCCAGGAAGACGTAATTACCAGTACTCATCGCGGACACGGACATTTGATCGGCAAGGGTGGCGATCCCAAATATATGATGGCTGAACTGGCTGCCCGCAGCCCCGGATATTGCAATGGACGTGGCGGCTCACTGCACATTGCTGACTTTAAGTTGGGCATTCTGGGCGCCAATGGCATTGTGGGTGGTGGTTTCCCAATGGCGACCGGTGCTGCATTGGGTTTCCAGATGCGTAAGGAAAAACGGGTGGCACTCGCGTTCTTCGGCGATGGGGCTACCAATGAAGGTTCGTTCCATGAAGCTGCCAATCAGGCAGGTGTCTGGAAACTACCGGTGATTTTTTTCCTGGAAAACAATCTGTACGGCGAAGGAACTGCCATGCATCGTTGCACACCAATTGAAGACCTGGCAATCCGGGCGCAGGGATATGGTTTCCCGGGTGTGATCGTGGATGGAATGGATATTCTGGCGGTTTATGAAGCTGTGCGTGAAGCACGCGAACGTGCGATTGCAGGGGATGGACCGACAATGATAGAAGCCAAAACCTATCGCTACCGTGGTCATTATGAGGGTGATCCTCAGGTTTATCGTACACAGGAGGAAATTCAATCCTGGCAGCGCAAGGATGCCATTGTACGCTTTCGAGCAAAACTGGTCGATTCTGGCTTATTCGACGATGGCGATCTGGAAGAGATCCAGGGTTCAGTGATTGCGCAATTGGATGAGGCGGTGGCATTTGCAGCTTCTGCCGAGAAACCTGCTGTGGAAGATGCACTCGCAGGCGTTTATGCAGATACCCACAACGGACTGGTATTTTAAGAAGAAGGCAGGTTTACAATGCGTGAAATTACATACTCTGAAGCAATTCGTGAAGCCATGGTAGAAGAAATGCGCGCCAACCCTTCTGTCTTCTTGATGGGTGAGGATGTTGGTGTTTTCAATGGCGTCTGGGGTGTCTCGAATGGTATGCTGGCTGAATTTGGTCATGAACGTGTGCGTGATACGGCGATTTCTGAATTGAATATTATCGGCAGTGGACTGGGAGCTGCGCTGGTGGGGATGCGCCCAATTGTGGAGATCATGTTTGGTGATTTTTTGATGTGCGCTGGTGATCAATTAGTTAATCAGGTGGCAAAGGCACGCTTTATGAGCGGTGGCAAAGCCAATGTACCTTTGACCATCCGCGTGGCGAGTGGTGCTCCCGGTTCTTCGGCTGCCCAGCACTCGCAGAGCCCGGAATCCTGGTTCATGAATGTTCCAGGATTAAAGATTGTGACACCCGCCACTCCAGCGGATGCCAAAGGTTTATTAAAAACAGCCATTCGCGGGGAGGATCCGGTTTTATTCTTTGAACATAAAATGTTGTATGCATTGACCGGACCTGTACCGGAAGATCCGGATTTCATGGTGCCTTTCGGTCAAGCTGCCATAGTGCGCGAAGGTAAGGATGTCACCATTATTGGTGTTGGAATTATGGTACAGAAAGCCTTGGCAGCTGCCAGACAATTATCCAGCAAGGGTATCGATGCTGAAGTAATTGATCCGCGTACACTCGTACCACTGGATAAGGATACCCTGATCAAATCAGTGGCAAAAACGGGTCGGGTAGTCATTGCGCATGAAGCCCATCGCCGATCCGGTCCTGGCGCTGAAATTTCCGCCATACTGGCAGAAGAAGCGATCGAATGCCTGGATGGACCGATCATACGCATTGGCGCTATGAATGTCCCGTTACCATATAGTCCGGAATTGGAAAATCATGTATTGCCGAATGAAAATGATATCATCCAGGCTGCATTGAAATTATGCGGTAAAGCATAAAGAAGGGTTGGTTCAATTCGATGAGTGATCAGGAATTTACCAGCAGTTACCAGGTAGTGATGCCGCGTCTTGGTCTGACTATGGTGGAAGGCAAAATTGTTGAATGGTACAAAAAAAATGGAGGATGGGTTGATAAAGGTGAACCCTTGTTCTCCATTGAAAATGAAAAAGCGACACTGGATATAGAATCTCCCGCCAGTGGCAAATTGGAAATTCAAATTGAGCCGGATATTGTTGTACCGATCCTTAGCCCGGTGGGATTAATTCATACCAGAGAGAAAAGCAGCTCGCATCACGCTGTGCAAAAAGAAGTGCAGGCGACTACTGCTACTGCAGCATCTACCATGGAGAAAGCTCCTGCAGGCGTAACCAACAAAAGTTTTGATCAAATTCGCATATCTCCACGTGCCCGGAAAGTAGCCCGGGAAGCCGGATTAAATATAGACCAGATTTCTGGTTCAGGCATCCGCGGTATGATTGTTACAGCTGATCTCCCTGAAAAGACGGTAGAAGGATTGCGCGCCATTAAAGCCACACCGGTAGCACGCAAGATGGCCGCTGAAGCAGGTGTTGATCTGGCAGGTGTAACCGGTACCGGTCCGCGTGGCATGGTGTGCAAAGAAGATGTGGAAAGATGCAAAAAGACTATTCCCGCACCTGTTGAACCTTCTGCTCCCGAACCATTAATTGGTTTGCGCAAAGTGATTGCAGAACGATTGGGTAAGAGCTGGAACGAACGCCCACAGGCTAATTTGACTACCGAGGTGGATGCCAGTTTGTTTGTGAAAGCCAGAAAACAAATCAATCAGGAGTTAAGCAAGAAAGAAATTAAGATTTCCTACAATACCCTGATGATTAAACTGGTTGCACAGGCAATCATCGAGCATCCGTATATGAATGTCAGCTTACTGCCCGAAGGTCTACAACAACACAATCAGGTGAATGTTGGCTTAGCCGTGGATACCCCTCGCGGTTTGATGGTGCCGGTTGTGAGAGATGCAGATCATAAAAATTTTGAATGCATTCAACAGGATCTGGATGCAGTCATCCAGCGCACACTGGCAGGGAATGCGACCTGGGACGATGTCACCGGAGGTACCTTTACCATCACCAACTTAGGCGCTTTTGATATAGATGCCTTTACCCCTTTGATCAATCCACCTGAGAGTGCGATACTTGGTATTGGAAGAATTCATGAAAAACCGGTCGTAGTGGATGGACAGATCGTGGTGCATGAGATGATGTCACTCAGTATCTCTTTCGACCATCGCCTGATAGATGGGGCACCAGCAGCACGCTTTTTACAGCGTGTGAAGCAATTTATTGAACAGCCATTCCTATGGTCATTGTGGGACAAGTAATCTCAGAAAGGCAGCGAGCGTAATGGAATTATCTGGATGTTGTGTTTTGGTTACTGGAGGAGCGCATCGTGTTGGCAAAGCGATCGCCCTCACTTTAGCGAAGATGGGGGCAGCCCAGGTGGTCTTTACCTTTAATTCCTCAGTGAAAGCTGCCGAAAAAACAGCTCAGGAAATTCGCACCTTTGGGTGTGAAGTGCTGGCAATCCGCTGCGACCAGAGCGACATTAAACAAATCGATGCAACCATCGAAATGGTGCAGAAGCGATTTGGCAGAATGGATGTCCTGGTCAATAGTGCTTCTGTACTTTTTGAAGGGGAGTTTTATGATGTGACACCGGAATCTTGGGATCAGGTCATGAATATCAACGCCAGAGGTCCATTTTTCTTCATGCAAAAAGCAGCCCCGTTAATGCTGGCAGGGGGTGGCGGCGTGATTATCAATATTATTGATGAGTCGGCCGTTAAACCTGCATTGCGATGGGTTCACCATGGCGCTTCTAAATCAGCCCTCTGGAACATCACCCGGTCTGGATCGATGGCACTGGCACCCCACATTCGGGTGAATGCTGTTTTACCAGGTGCGGTATTGAAGCCACCTGATTATACAGATGAACATTGGGAGGGATTGATCCCAAATATCCCGCTACAGAAATTAGGTTCAGCCGAAGATGTTTGCCAGGCAGTGGAGTATCTTATCAAAGCAGAATTTGTCACCGGTCAGATGATCGTCGTCGATGGTGGCGCAACCGTACTTTAAGGAGAAAAATTATGAAACTTGAACATTCCATCATTCTAATTACCGGTGCTGCCATGCGTGTAGGAAAAGAAGTCGCGCTCTATTTTGCCAGCAAAGGAGCAAACATTGCCTTCAGTTATTATGAGGAGAATGAACCCTGGCAGCTGACCCAGCAGGAAATAGAAGCGCTGGGGGTGAAGTGTTTTGTGAAGAAAGTCGAAATTCGCAATAGCATAGAAATCAAATCCTTCGTGCAGGAAACAAAAGAGCACTTCGGCCGGATTGATGTGTTGTTCAACAATGCCTCGATCTGGTTACGAAAACCGTTTTTACAGATCAGTGAAGCGGAATGGGATTTGGCACTGGATGTTAATCTTAAAGGACCATTCCTGTGTTCCCAGGCAGTCGCTCCTATAATGAAAGAGCAGGGGCAGGGTGTGATTATCAATATCACCGACTTATCCGCCTATCAGGTTTGGAATGACTATGCTCATCATGCAGCCAGTAAAGCTGGTCTGGTTGCCCTGACCAAATCCATGGCGTTTGAATTAGCTCCGGAGATTCGGGTGAATGCAATTGCGCCTGGCACCGTTCTTTTACCTCCGGATCCTTCACCGGCTAAAGTGGAATGGGCGATCGAAAATTCGTTGTTAAAACGAGTAGGAACACCCATGGATGTTGCCAAACTGGCAGAATTCCTGATTGAAAATGAATTCGCCACCGGCTCGGTGTATTTTATTGATGGCGGCAGGAGTCTGGTCTAAAAACGATATGTCCAAAAAAATCCTCATCCACAATGGCAATATTTACCAGTCTGATGCATGGTTGACTCCTGGCTATCTCACGATAGAAAACGGAAAGATATCCACTGTTCAGGCTGGCAATCCTGATCAGGAAGCATTGGTACAGGCTGATCAGGTCATCGATGCCAGTGGGATGGCTGTCCTTCCGGGCTTTGTGAATGGTCATTCACATTTTAGTCAATCTTTTATGCGAGGATTGGCGAGTGGCAGGCCTTTGTTGCAGTGGCTGAAGGAATTGATCTGGCCTTTACAATCATCTTTCTCGGTCGAAGAGATGTACCTTGCATCCCTGTTAGGGTTGGCAGAGAACCTGCGTGGTGGCGTTACCTATGTGGTTGATCATCACAAAATCACCCATTCGCCGCAACACACAGAAGCTGTCAAACGAGCAGCAGAAGAGATTGGCATCCGTTGTACCATCGCGAGAGCCTGGTCGGATCGAGGAAATAATCCCGAGCGTGGTACTGTTATCCTGGACGAACTGTCACACTGGTATAGCCTGCAAAACCCAGAAAGCAAAGTAACGTTTGCTTCAGGTCCCTTAACCCCATGGCGGGCAACCGGCGAATTGATGCAAAAAACGCATGCACAGGCCAAGAAGCATGGTAGTTTTACCCATATCCACATATCCGAAACACTGGAAGAAGTGGAAATGACATTGAATGAAACCGGATTAAGACCGGTTACCTGGCTGGATCAGCTGGGAATTCTGGATGATCACGCTCAGATTGTACATGCAGTCTGGGTGGATGATTCAGAGATCGATTTACTCAAAGATCGTAATGCACTGGTGGTTCATTGCCCGGTCAGTAATGCAGTTTTGGGTTCAGGGATTGCTCCGATAGGAAAGATGCTGCAGCGCGGTGTCCGTCTGCGATTGGGCACCGATGGATCCGCCAGTAATGATACCCAGGATTGTTTGGAAAACACCAAGATGGCAATCTGCCTGGCGAGAGCAGCGCATCAGGACGCTACCAATGTTACCAATGAACAGGCATTGCGGATGTCACTGTCAGACCGAATGATTTCAGTCGGAGCGGACGCAGATTTGATGATGGTTAATCTGAACACCTTGTGGTCAGCCCCGGTGCACGATTTAACCTCTGCACTGACACTGTGTGCCCATTCCGAGGATGTGGACACAGTGATGGTAGCGGGAGAAATTCTGATGCAGAATGGAAAACTGTCCAAGATTGATGAAGAAATGCTTGTCAAAGAATGTAATTCAGCTCTAAAAATGCTGAAGAAACGCGCAGGGATCGATTAATGAACGGAAAAGAACGAGCCTTGACAGCCTTTGCCCATCAGGAAGCCGATCGCGTCCCGATATTTGAATTAACCATCGATAACCCGACGGCGGAATATGTCCTTGGAAGGTCAAATCTATGCGGATTTGGTGGTAAAGCCAGAGGATTGGCTTATAACAACGCCATACTAAATGGAAGCGTTCAGGAATACTTCTTAGACGAAGTAACCGGGCAGTGGGTGATCTATGATTATTCTGCTGAATCGGATGTGTATGACATGGTGGACTCGTCCTTACGCCAGGGGGAATTATCCGAACTGGAAAAATTGACAACGCATCTGGAAAGCCAATCATTTGACCCGGATGCGTGGGATTTTTCCTTTGTGGATATGGTGCTGGAGCGGATGGGTAAAAACCGAATGGTGTTGGCATCCGCTGATGTCGAAATCGGATCCACCTTTGATTGGGCAGCCAATAAGGGACCGATCTTCTCCCCACGTCATTTTCGTAAATTTGTTTTCCCGCGCATGCAGCAACTTACAGATCTTTGCCATCGTTATGGTGTTCCCTACATCAAACACACCGATGGCAATGTGAACAGTCTATTAGAGGATATGATTGCCAGTGGTATCGATGCCTTTCAAGCCATTGAACCACGTGCGAATATGAACATTGCTGAAATTAAACAAATCTATGGTGATCGATTGACACTCATTGGAAATATCGATTGTTCGACTGTCCTGGTGAATGGACCCATTGGAGCTGTCCAGGAACAAACGCAAGCTGTCATACAGGCAACTGCACCAGGTGGTGGTTTTTTGATCTCGAGCAGCAACTCCATTCATCCAGGGGTGAAACCCGAATATTATCTGGCGATGCTGGAAACTGCCCGGGAAGTGGGTACCTATCCAATTCAATCAGGAGGAAGTAAATGGAAAAAATAACAGATTTACGAAGTTATATGTCATTGTTAGAAAAAGAAGGCCGTTTGGCGGTTGTTGACCGACCTGTTGATCTGGTACATGAACTGGCGAATGTGGCTGCCACCCTGGCAAGGATGAAAGGCAACGGTGTCATTTTTAATCATCCAAAGGTTGCTGAGGGAAGTTTTCCCTGGCCAATTTTTGCCAACGCAGTCATCAGTCCTGATACAGCAGCTTTAGCGCTGGAATGTAAAAAAGAAGATATTATCAAGAAAATGAATTTAGCCCTGGATCTGAAACATGGCATTCAACCCAAACCGAGCGAACAGGAAGCTGCCTGGAAAGAGAATGTCATTACCGGCAGTGAGATTAATCTGCATAAGCTCCCGATCCCAACGCACGGCTTGCATGATGGCGGTCCCTTCATCACCGGTGGGGTGATTGTCACCAAAGATCCTGTGTCCGGTCGTGGAAATTTATCTTATAACCGAATGCAGGTTCTGGGGGAACATACTTTCGGGTTCAATGTTAATGAATGGCGGCATGTCATGCAATTCTATAAGGTCATGCAAGCCAAAGGCGAAAGCTTGCCGGTGGCGGTGGCGATTGGGCTTGACCCGGCGATCATGATCGCCGCCGGGGCACGCTATGATGGCGATGAATTGGCCATTGCCGGTGCCATTCGTGGTGAACCAGTGCCAGTCACCAAAGGTGTCACAGTGGATATTGATATCCCCACCCATGCAGAAATTGTGATCGAAGGGTATTTACCGCCTGATATTCGTCAGGCAGAAGGCCCGTTAGCGGAGTTCCATGGCTATTATGGCGAATTATGGGAATCACCGATTTTTGAAGTGACTGCCATTTGTTATCGCAATCAGCCCATCTTCCAGACCATTGTTCCGGGGTGGGATGAGCATATTTACATTGGCAACGTTCTACCACGCGAACCTTTATTGCTGAGCTTTGTCAAGCATGTCAGTCAGAATGTCACTGGTTTGCACATTCCACCCTATGGGAATGGGTTCTCTGCTATTGTCCAGATTCAGAAGAGTAACCCGGGTGAACCTAAAAATGCTGCCATGGCGGCATTTACAGCACATGTAAATATTAAACAGGTGATTGTGGTAGACGAGGATGTCAATATTTATGATCCCGCCGATGTGACCTGGGCATTGACCAATCGTGTGGATTGGTCCAAGGATATTTTCCTGGTGGAAGGGTCGCAAGGGCATGAGATGGACCCCACTGCAGATATCCGTGGTGTGCACACCAAAATTGGAATCGATGCGACTTATAAACCTGAACGTAGGAATTACGGAGATAGAATCCGATATCCCATGGTTGATCTCAACCAATATACACGAAATGAAGGAGGATAATATGACTCAAAGAGTAGCGCTTTATTTGCAGGATAAACACGATATTCAATACGAACTGGAAATTGCCAAGTACGCCGAGGAACGTGGGTTCAGCGAAATCTGGCAGGCGGATACCCGGCTGGCTCGTGATTGTATCGTCATGATGAGTGCTTTATTAACAGCTACCAAACGATTACGCTATGGATCTGGTGTACTGCCAATCTGGACGCGCAACCCGGCGGTGATTGCCGCCAGCTGGAGCACCATGTGGGAATTGGGTGGTCTGGTGGATGGTCAGAGCCGTGTAATGTTAGGTCTGGGTGCCTGGTGGGAACCAATTGCCAGCCGTGTGGGTATCAACCGCGTTAAACCATTGAAAGCCATGCGCGAGAATGTGGAAGCCATACGCCAGTTGTTCACCATGGAAGAGGTCTCTTACCAGGGTGAGTTTGTCACTTTGGATCGAGTCAAACTGGATGTCGCTTTTGGTGACCGCAGTCCGCGTAACATTCCAATTTATATCGGCGCAACCGGCGATAAAATGCTCGAGATGGCAGGCGAATTGTGCGATGGTGTTGTGCTGAATTACGTGGTCTCTGTGGATTACATTAAAAAGGCAGTGGCATTGGTGGAAAAAGGCGCTCAGAAAGCTGGAAAAACCCTGGCTGATGTAGATCGTCCTGAATTGCTGGTCTGCTGTCTCTCCGATAAAGACCCCGCGGCGGCTATGGCGGAAGGCAAGAAACTGGTGGCTTATTACCTGGCAACTGAACCGCATATTATGAAAGCATCTGGCGTGAGCGAAGAACTGCTGGAAAAAGTACAGTCGATCATGAGTTGGCCGGCCACTGAAGAAGACTATATCAAAGCTTCTAAAGTGATTCCGGATGATGTAGTGCGTGAATTGATGGCAGTTGGTACTTCAGACGAATGCCGCAAGAAAGTGCGTGAATACGTGGATGCCGGTGTGACCTGCCCGATCCTCTACCCGATGATGGATGACATTAAACCGGTTGTGGACGCTTTTGCAGACGGTTTCTAAAGGATAAATAGCAAAAAATGCTCAACAAGAACGAACTGAAAGTAAAAATTGAAGCCCTGATTGATGATATGAATGCGGATATGGTGAAGTTCCTGGGGGATCTGATCCGTATTCAGAGTTACACCAGCCAGGAAGGACCGGCAGTGGAGCGTACCCTGGCAGAACTACGCAAGATAGGTTGTGACGATGTCTGGGTTGATAGCGCTGGTAATGCCTTAGGCCGCATTGGTAAGGGGAAGCGTATCATCATGTTCAATGCTCATCTGGATACCAATGAGGTCAGTGATGCCAGTCAATGGCCACATCCACCACTGGAACCAGTGATTGAAGATGGGATTCTGTATGGGCTGGGTGCTTCTGATTGCAAAGCTGGTGTGGCTTCAATTGTGTATGGAGCCGCCATCCTGAATAAATTAGGATTGCTCGAGGATGTCTCGGTGGTAGTGATGGGTGCCACGCTGGAAGAGGATGCAGAAGGTTTTGCGCTGCGATCTTTGGTGGAACGCGATGGGTTGAAACCTGAATGTGTTTTGCTTGCGGAAGCGACCGATCTGTCCCTGCGCCGTGGACATCGCGGGCGTTGTGAGGTGCACATTCGCACCAAGGGCAAAGCTGTGCATGCCAGCACTCCTCACCTGGGAGATAATGCAATTGTCAAAATGGCTCCCGTGATCGAAGCTCTGGAAGGCATGAATGGACATTTACCGGTGCATCCCGTGTTCGGACCCGGCACGCAAGTCGTGAGCCTGATCGCCGGACCGCATACACCCAATTCTGTTCCGGATTGGTGTGAGGTGGCTCTGGATCGCCGTCTGGTACCCGGAGAAACTGCCGAATCGATTGTGGAAGGAATTAAGGAAGTTGTGGGTCCATTAGGCGCTTCAGTGGAGATACCGATTCAACCCGTAAAATCCCATACCGGATTACAATTGGATGGCCCCTCATTTTATCCCGGTTGGTTAATTGAGGAAAACGCTGAAATTATCCAGGTTGGCAAAGAGACTTATGAAGCTTTGTGGCAGCAGGCTCCAAAAGTTGATGTCTGGAAATTCAGCACCGATGGAACCTATTCAGCCGGTGTGGCTGGCATCCCAACGCTGGGGTTTGGTCCGCAAGAAGAACCCTACGTTCACACCGCCATGGATCAGGTTAACCTCGAAAAATTGAAAAAAGCTGCCATGTTCTATGCGCTTTACCCGGTGATCTATCAAGAGGTCACTGGAGCGAAATCATAATAATCAAAACATAATAAAGGAGAAAGAATTTATGCAAACTACACTATTTGGAAAAGATTTCATCACCACCGAAGATTGGACGAATGACGAGCTGCTCTCGATGATGGATATGGCTGGAGATCTCAAACGCCGTTTCGCGGTGGGTGAACCTCATGATCATATTCTACGCAGCAAGACCCTGTTCATGTTATTCTTTGAAGAATCAACCCGAACCCGTAACTCATTCGAGTCTGGCATCACCCAATTAGGTGGGCATGGCATCTACTTGACCCCCAGTGCAACCCAGGTCGGACATGGTGAGAACTCCAAGGATACTGGTGGCGTTCTGGAACGCTATGGTCATGGTATCTCTGTGCGTGATTGCCGCACCGGTATCGGCCAGGCATATCAATATGAGTTAGCCGGCCATGTCAATATTCCTGTGATCTCCATGCAGGATGATGTTGACCACCCCTGCCAGGCAATGGCAGACCTGATGACCATCCGTGAGAAGTTCGGCAATGACCTGCGCGGCCGTAAATTCACCATTTCATGGACATACGCTCCCAAGTACGTGCGCCCTCTGTCCGTTCCACAAGCTTTGGTGATGTTAATGACCCGCTTTGGTATGGACGTCACCCTGGCTCACCCCAAGGGTTTTGAGTTGATGCCAAAATGCCTCGAATCTGCAGAAAAACATGCAGCCGAACATGGTACAAAATTCGAAGTGATTGATGATATGGATGCTGCTTTCGAAGATGGCGACATCATTTACGCCAAGAGCTGGGGTCCCATCATGGAAACCGAAGAACCCGTCGCCGTCCAGGCAATGTGTGATCAGCACAAGGATTGGATTGCTGATGAACGTCGTATGGATCTTTCCAAGAAGAGCTCCATCTACATGCACTGCATGCCCATTGATCGTGGATACGAAGCCACCAATGCTGTCGTGGATGGTCCACATTCTGTGATCTATGACGAAGCTGAAAACCGACTGCACATTCAAAAAGCCCTGATGGCTCTGACCATGGGTGGTCGTTTCTAGTTATTTTATTGTAAAAGTAAACAAATTTGCATAAATAAGGTGTTTGTAGGATTTATCCTACGAACACCTTCGTGTGCGATGAAAATGAAATGAGCAAATTAAGCAGTAGTAATTTCACAGAATCAGCTAACCTGATTCTGGATAAACCATTGGTGGCGCAACGAATGGAAGTTGAGGTTGCTGCCGGCCAGCGCTATATTGAGGTATTGAAGCGATTTATTACCAAACCAGGTGCGGCTTATGTCGTACTGGTCGATGGGGTGGTTGTGGATCAGAATGAGATCATACAACCCGGTGTGGAAATTCGCTGTGTACCACAAATTATTGGAGGATAGATAATGAAAACGAACCAGGGCTTAACCCAATTTGAAATGAGATCAGAATTCCTGGCTGGCAATAGCCCCTATTCGGGAAAAGTTTTGCGGGTAAATTTGAGCACAGGTGAGATCTGGGTCGATGAACATAGCGATGACTTCTTCCGCAAATGGATTGGTGGTCGTGGTTTGATCGTTTATTATTTATTGAAGGAAACGGCTCCCAATATTGATCCTTTGGGACCGGACAATTTACTGATCTTTGCTCCTGGTATTTTGACCGGAACTGTACTACCGGGTACAGGACGGCATGCAGTGGGTGGAAAATCACCCCTCACTGGGGCACTGGCATCCGGAGAAGCAGGCGGCTGGTGGGGTGCTGAATGCAAGCAAGCTGGTTTTGATGCAGTCGTGATTCAGGGAAAAGCTGAGAAACCAGTGTACCTGTGGATTAAGAATGGTGGCGCAGAACTTCGTGATGCTAATCACCTATGGGGTTTGAAAACAGGTGACTGCCAAGAAGAAATCCGCAAAGAATTGAATGATGAAAAGATCCGCGTTGCCCAGATCGGGCCAGCGGGTGAGAACCTGGTGAGATTTGCTGCTGTGATGCATGATATTAACCGCGCAGCCGGGCGTGGAGGTTTGGGGGCATTGATGGGCAGCAAGAATCTCAAGGCTGTAGCAGTACGCGGCAAGTTTAAGATTGGTCTGGCAGATAAAGAGATCATGAAAATCACCCAAAAGTGGATCACCGCGAATTATAAGGACATGATGGGTTGGGCCATACAGTATGGCACCTCCGGATCAGTCAAAGGCAATCATGATGGGGGCGTGACGGGCATACGTAATTATCAGGATGGTAGTCTGGAGGGCATTGAAAAACTGGATGCAACTTCCATTTTCACATGGCTGATCAAAGACCGGGACACCTGTAATCGCTGCCCGGTGCGTTGCAAGCTGGTGGCAGAGCACCTTGGTGACGTTTACATTGATCCCCGCTATGGTGGACCTGAGTATGAATCGATTGCTGGTCTGGGACCAATGTGCCAGATTAATGATCCCCTCGTGGTAGGCAAAGCCAATGAACTTTGTGCCGCCTATGGCCTGGATACAATCTCCACTGGCGGTACCGTGGCGTTTACCATGGAATGTGTGGATAAAGGCTTACTCAACGGATTTGAAGACATGCCAAAATTTGGCGATGGGCAGTCCTTACTGGATAGCATTGAAAAGATTGCTCATCGTGAAGATCTCGGTGAATGGATGGCTGAAGGCAGTGCCCGAATGGCAACTCGTATCGGCATGGAAAGTGATCAGATGCTCGCAGTCGCCCGTGGTCAGGAATTGCCTTATCATGATCCGCGCTTAAAAAACGCCATTGGTATGGGGTATGCTGTATCTGCAACAGGTGCTGATCATATGGCGAATTTAAATGACACCTTTGCCACCTGGGATGGGTCTGATATTTGTGTACGCTTACGTGAATTGGGAATAGAAACCCCTCTGAAATTGTGGGGGATTTCTGATCATAAAATTGAGGCTTTCTTTTATGAAACCGCCTTCAAAAACTTTCTGGATAGCGCCGTCATTTGTCATTTTTATCCGTATGAATTTCATCATATGGTCGATGCGCTCAATGCGGCTGGGGGGTGGAACATGGATATGCATGAGATAATCAGCATTGGTGAACGGATCATCAATACCGCCCGAATGTATCTCCTACGAGAAGGGTTCACTGCTGAAGATGATATGTTGTCGGCGCGGCTCTTCCAACCCACCAAAGTTGGTCCGATTGCTGGGAAAGCAATGACCCCAGAATATCTCAAAGATGCATTGCAGAAATATTATCGTAGGATGGGCTGGTTTGAAGATGGATTTCCTACAGAAGAAACCCTGGTACGATTAAAATTAATAAATTTGTGATGGATAATTAGGATTAAAAAAAATTGTATAATTATTAAAGGGAAAATACAAATATTTTTGTTATTAAATTAATTTTATTCTACAAAATATGAAATTATAATAACAAGGGATTACCTTCAGAATAATCAAATTATTCGTGAACAAAATATCTAATCAGCATAAGTAAACAGTGATGAATAAGCATGAAATTTTTCGAGGATAAATTGAAAATCAACAATCTTGGATTGGTCTTGATCTTAATCTTATACTCCATTTATGCGGGGATTTTTATTTTTCAAAGCAGTTTTGTTCACGAAGGTGAAAGGATATTCATTCTGTTTGATGACGCGACCATTTCGTTGCAATATGCTCGGAATCTCGCAAATGGTAATGGAATTGTCTGGAATGCGGGAGGAGAATACATAGAAGGATACACAAATCCACTTTGGGTTGTGTATATGGCGTTTTTCCACCTTTTTCCCATACCCATCAGCAAGATGGCTTTATGTATTCAGATTAGTGGAGCAATTTTTGTTCTGATATCGCTTATTTTTGTTAAGAAAATTTCAGCTTTTCTTTCAAATAATAATATTTTTATCACCCTCTTGAGTGTATTTTCTACTGCATTTTATTATCCAATTAGCAATTGGAGTTTATTAGGAACAGAAGTTAGTATTCTTATATTATTGACACTGATTGTTGTATGGTTATCCATCCAATCTCTTGAAGGAAATAAATTTAAAAAAGGGGTCTATATTATTCTTGGACTCACTTTATTGATTCGGATGGACATGGTTGTTTCTTATATAATTATTTGGGTATTTCTAATTATTTTTAATCCACAGAATCGAATGAAACACGTTCTATGGGGCTTTCTCTCACTGCTCGTATTTTTGGGTGGTCAAACATTATTCAGGTATTTCTATTATGGAGACCTATTGCCGAATACATATTATCTAAAAATGACAGGAATGTCGACATTCTTGCGAATTAAAAGAGGATTATATGTGTTTGCTAAATTTGCCTGGAATCTTGGACCGGTTTTTTTGGTTGTTCCTTTTTTAATTTTTCTTTTCAAAAGGAATAAATACATTATTTTATTATTTCTCCTATTTTTAGGACAATGTGCATACAGTGTATATGTTGGTGGAGATGCTTGGGAGCATCGAGGTGGTGCCAATCGCTTTATCGTTCTGGGAATTCCTTTTTTCCTGATGTTATTTACGTCAGCATCAGTGTATATTTTCGAATTAATCAAAGATCATAGTCAGGCAGAATTTAAAGGTAATATAAAAAAATGGGTAAGCAGAAGCGTCGAGCTTGTTTTGATTCTTTTTGTTCTATTTGGATTAATAAACTTTAACACTTTGTTGGATGGAAATTCACTAAAATACTGGCTATTATTACAACCCACCGTTTATTCACCTGGTAGCCAAAGATATGCTGTAGATGGCATATTCGTTAAAAAATTTACTTCCCCTGATGCAAAAATTCTAGTTGGCGCTGCTGGAAATGTTGCCTATTTTTCTGAAAGATTTTCTTATGATCTTATGGGAAAAGCAGATTCTGAAATTGCCAGACAGGATGTAAAAATTCCTAAAGATTTAGAAACTTTAACATTTTTACGACCTGGTCATTATAAATATGATTATTCAATTTCCATTGGAAAATATCAACCTGATGTTTTAGTCGAATTAAAAGCAAATACAGATGAAGAATTTTCACCATATTTAAGTGGATATAAAAGATATATGGTTAATAACCATGCAATGTATTTTAGATTGGATTCAGAATTTATAAACTGGGATGAACTAAATAATTATATTAATTCTCTAGTATTTATTGTTGATCCAGGTTAACGTAGCTAAATAGAACCAGATTTGTTGACGTATTTGGAACAAATGGAACTTAATGCTATTTCTTTTCTATTTCGAGTTACGAAAAAGCTTGAGAATTTTCGGTTTAGGAAAGTAATTTCTTTAGGTTGGTTTACAAAATATGTTTTTAGGATAATTTTTTTATTTTTCCCAACCGAAGTCTCGATTAAGAAAATCATATAGCTTTAGATTGTATGGCCGATAATATTCAACTAATTGTTTTCGCAACTCATCATCCATTGGTTCTTGGTAGACACTTTGCTTAAATGCTTTGTAATTTTTAGGTTCCCAAGTTGGCAAATTTAGAAATTCCTGTATTTGATAAAAAATTTTCCTTGGATCTCGGTAAAAATCTTCACTAGATAATATTAATATATTATCTAAGTTGAATAATTTGAAAACTTTAGGTACCTGTTCAATATAAAGACCTCGACTCAAATAGCTATGTTTAATGAAATTACCTTGAGGATATGTATAATTAGCAATAATTTTTTCAGTTTCCCCTCTTAACCTTACAGGTTCTAAATCTATCGCTTCATTGAATTTTAGATTCTCGTCTCCTGCTTTTATTGAAAGATGGTAATGTGAATAGGCACGATCTATTGGATTTCTCAATATGATAATTATTTTGACATCTGGTAAAGCTAACGCTATTCTTTGCATTGCAGTCGGATGACCTAAATAATTTGGCGATGCTTCTCCAGTTAGTCCTTCAATTTTCTTCAATTTATAGATGTATGGAAAATGTGAACGATACCATTGAATGCCCATAAAATAATGGATATCAAAATATTTAATTTCTTTTCTAAATGATGGAAGAATTTTTGGATGATCCGATAGATATTGAAATAACGAAGTAGTACCTGCTCTTGCAGTACCAGCGATTATAAAATTTGGTAATGCCCTTTTATTTCCTGTTATTCTAGCGTATAACCACCAGGCTGATAGTTTCGGGTTTTGTTTAATTCTTTGCCAATTAAAATTAGGATCTCGATTCATAGAAGGTTTCATTATAAATAAGTCCTACCACTGCGTCAAGAAAACAGGGAAGACAGTGACCGTTAGATTGTTCAATGACAACATTACCAGTGACCCAGAGTGGTCCCATGATGGGGACTTCATCAGTGATTTCAGTGGTGTCCGCCACCTGAACTGGCAGGTCAGGTTCAATATCATTCTCAATGGGGGGGATGGAGTAGGTTAATGAACCGGATGGGCAGCGTTCGATCATGGCAATAACCAGTGATCGCATCTGCGTGTTCTCTGTGTCAGGCATCATCTTATGGATTGGAAAATTGAGGAATCCACAAAAACCTGATTCCATACAAAGGGTGGAATCTTTACGTACACTGATTTGGGTGCCATCCGGGAATTCAATGCGGCGTTCAAATGTGAATCTTGTGGAATCGTCACTGTGCCATCAAACCCCACCCGCCGGTGAGAGCAATCACAAAACTGGTCTTTACGGTAATCGGCATAGGCTTCGTATATTTCTTTCTGGGTATTCATTACAAAAGGTCCGTATTGCACCACGGGTTCTTCAATTGGTCTGGCTTGTAATAGCAATAAACACACTGGTTCATGTCCAGCTCAATGTGGGTTTTCTTTCCGGCTGCGTCCTGTATGGTTAATTTTGCCATTTTCTCTGCCCACAGCATTTTATAAAATGGTTTAACAAATTTTTTGACAGCTGGCAAATTCAACCAGATCTGGAGAGCTCCAGGCGGTTGGGTCGATCCTGGTTAAGCAATGGGAACATTTCTGCATGTTGCAGGCCACTACCAGCTGTCATCCATTGCACATCACCCATCCCATAGCGCCCGGATGCGCCTTGAGAATCGGAATGATCCACGTATCCATCCAGAACAACGGTAATCGTTTCAAATCCACGGTGAGGGTGACCTGGAAAACCAGGAACGACATCGCCATGATACATGCGCCAGCCATCCTTCACTGTGAAATCCTGTCCCAGATCTCTGCTCTGCCATCCAGTGATGTAGCCGGACCCAATTGATCATTCCCTCTTGGAAATTGATCCAAATAGTGAACGCAGAACAAAAATGGATCACTGGTTTCCCAGGTGAAGCCGAGTGGTTTGAGATTGTTGATCAGCTGATTGGTCATTTGATCCTTTCGAAAAATTCTATTTTTAGGTTAATCACTTTAGGATGAATTTGCAACTCATTCTATAAGTACCGGGTTTTTATCTTAATGGCTGAGAACTGCTTGAATAATCGCTTGATATCCAAGCGCTGCCTGGTCCAATTCCTCAATGGAAATTGATTCATTCGTGGTGTGGGCATCTGTCTCTTTACCCAGGCCATAGCCAATGGTTGGTATGACATACATTCCTGCACTGGATGCGCCGTTGGTGCAGAACTGAAAAGACTTGATTTCAGTGTTGGAATTTACATTCTTCAAGGCAGCATATGCATGTTGTACCAACGGATGTTCTTCATCCAGGACCCAGGCCGGGAAGAACTTGGGAGACCGCATCTGATGTCCTCGATAAGTAGTCTCCTGACCATCCAGAACCGTAACAGTACAATCCACATTGGCAGTATGGGCACAGGTTTTCACTTCATCAACCACTGAATCAATCGTTTCATTTAATAATAGTCGTCGGTCAAAAGTAACCCGGCAGCGATTGGGGATGACTGAACTACCTGGATAAGGGTAGGAGATGATATCCGTCAATACCATGCTGCCTGATCCAAGAAACGGATGCTGTTGGGATGGAATTTGTTCAATCGCTTCGATCAATCGGAGCATGGCATGCACGGCACAGATTCCTATTTCAGGCGAGGAGGAATGGGCAGATTTTCCGATGGTCTCGACTACGACTTCAGCACGTCCACGACCACCCCGATTGAGTTGCAGATTGGTGGCTTCCCCGATGACTACATAATCAGGTTGGTTTTCCTTCATCACCAATTGCAGACTGCCGCCTTCCATCACTTCTTCGTGCACCGAGCCACACACAATAATGCTGCCGATTAATTGTTCGCGATTCACCTGAGCTGCCCCGTACACCATCGCAGCCAGATTGCCTTTGGTATCAGCGCTACCGTGTCCATAAATGCGTCCTTCGCGAATATCCGCACCCCATGGATCTGAGTGCCAGTCCTCCGGATTCGCATTGACGGTATCCACATGTGCATCCAGCAGGATACATTTGCCGGGTTTGTGACCCTGTATCAATCCCAAAGCATTGCCAGCCTGATCAATCCAGGCGTCGTCATAGCCGAGACGATTCATCTCGAGTACAATCCGCTCTACAACGGGACCTTCTTCACCACTAAAACTGCGGATTCGAATGATATCCCGGGTAAATTCTATCAAAGCATTATTGTCCATGTTTTCACCTCCGATGATGATGATTGTATCAGAATCCCTTGTTCTAAAATAGAAAAATTGATTATTTGCAGAAATCTTTTCGGAAAATGAAGACCTCTCTAACAACATCAAAATCGAAAGTTCGATAGAGTCTGAAGGCTGTGTTTCGATAATTATCAGTTTCCACCCAAATGGATTTAACCCCTTTGTTGAGAAGCCGATCCAAAACTTCACAGAGTGCCACCCGACCTAATGCGAGTTGATGAAAGTTGGGATGACAGCCAAGCGGCTCGATCTGACCGTGTAGTTCACCATGATTATCCTTTATCATCCAACCAATGCAGAATGCAGCCAGGGAGCCATCAGGAGCTTCAACCACAATATCCAGATCGGGTTGATATTCGGGAAGGTTCAGCATCCTGCTTCTCCATTCAATGGTCATATTCTTGCTGCAGAATACTGTCTGGTGCAAATCCACATATGCAAATACTTCCATTATTCCTGCGAGCGGTCTGACGGTAAACCCAGATGGTGGTGGGTATTTATTTCACGTGGTTGGTTGGAGCGCTGCATGAGTACTTTACTCCATGAATCCTCGCCTACATCCACCTGATTACGATACCCGGCTTCCTCCAACGCATGTATCCTTTCCACCTGATCAGAAAAAACCTGTGCATACCAGGATGGATGACCGAATTGGGTGTCAAGTAGTGCAGTTGTATGTTGGTTTGCCCACTTCAAAATAATTGGTAACATCCCTTCTTCAAACTCTGGATGAATACAAAAATCCAAAGCCCAGAAGGGAGTTTGTAAAATTGCCCAGGCTATTAGCTGGCCTTCTTTATACCAGAGCTGGCCATTATCAGCTGAATCCAAAGCCCAGGAACTTAAGCGATAAGGCAGATCAAAGCACCGGAAATTACTCTGCGGGTCAAGGAGTGCCAAGTGTAACATTTCTGAGAGGTCTGAATGGATATTAATGGGTCGGGTGAGAAAATTTATCTACATGCGTATAGATAGTAATATGAATTGATTACCTTACAGCAATTATAAGATGAATTTTTTCGAATTACACACAAATAATGGTTTGAACTTTGCGTAAAAATTGAAGGTTTGAGGAAAAGATTTGCAGCCTATTTGAGATTTGGTGCTATTCCTTTCTAATCTAAAATCTACGATAAAATTTAATAGAAGAATAAAGAATTGGAGGTCGCATTGAGAATCGTTGTTGGAATCAGTGGAGCAAGTGGTGCATTTCTCGGGGTTGAAGTTTTACGAGCGTTACGTAGACAGCCCGATGTTGAAATACATTTGATCATTTCTCGATTGGCAGAAGAAACCATCAAATTGGAATTGGGAATGGAGCCAGAAGAATTGCACGGGCTGGCGGATATGGTGCATGCTAACAATCAATTAGGAGCTACTGTTGCCAGTGGTTCTTTCCGCATCGCCGGGATGATCATTGTTCCATGCAGCATGAAAACCCTGGCTGGAATCGCCACCGGATATTCAGAGAATCTGTTGTTGCGCGCTGCTGATGTATGCATCAAAGAACGTCGCAAGCTCGTGGTAGTACCCAGGGAGACGCCATTAAGCGGCATTCACTTGCGCAACATGCTGACTTTGAATGATCTGGGGGTGGTTGTTCTGCCAGCCATGATGACCTTCTACCATAAGCCAGATTCCATTCAGGAGATGGTGGATCAACTGGTGGGCAAAATTCTGCTGCAATTTGATATTCCCTTTGAGCGCTATGCCCCCTGGGGTGGGTTGGAAGAGGATTTGTAGAGTCAACTTGTAAGTATTTTTTACAAGTTGACTAAAAAACTTTAAGGAAACAGCAATGACAATATTTTTATTTGTTGATGAAAGCGGACATGACCACAAGGAATCACCATACGAAGTCTTAGCAGGTATTGCGATAAGCGATCGCAATCTTTGGAATTTAGTATTGAGAGTAAAAGATATAGAAAAAAAGCTGTTTGGTGATTTTTATTCAACAAATAAAATTGAACTAAAAGCAAAAAAGTTAGTAACTACTCAGGTAATATGAGTCATTCATCAATAATTATATAGGACAAAAGAATCTATACAGCGGAGAAAAAAAGAGACACAATAGGAGAATGAAACC
>PHBX01000028.1 GCA_002842045.1 Chloroflexi bacterium HGW-Chloroflexi-3
TTACTCCTGCCCACAAACACAACGCTGGTAAGATTCTCGGTCTCCCTTTACCTACCGGTTCACTCCTTAGTGGTGCTAATTTCTCGATGATTGTTCGTAAAAAGTCTTCTATCTCTACAATATTCTTTTGCTCTTTTTCATTTTCCATCCTTTTATTTTATTCCATTCCTATTTAGTTGGAACAGATGTCCCTTGTGGTTGCCCGAGTAAGGGCAAGCCATTACCCTACAATTTCCCCAAAAAATCCTTGGATTTCGTGTGCAACGCCTGTGGGATCTTCCAACATCAACAAATGCCCATGCTGTGGGAATCCTTTAAACCTGGCGTTGGGCAATTGGCGGAAAAGGTGAGTTGCGTTGGAGTGCGGCACCAGGGGGTCTTCTTCACCGGATAAAACCAATGTAGGTATGGTAATCCCGGATAGTTGGCCGCGCAGGTCAAATTGTTCTGCGGCACGAAGATCTGCATACCAGAGGCTGTTGCGAACAGTTGGCAGGCTTTTGATGAGATTGGGATACCAATTTGTTTTGCCGTGTTGTGGAACAAAAAAACGTCCTAATAATTCCTGGGCTTTCTTTTGTGTCTGATGTAACCGGAATAAATTGATGACAGTAGGGTCGATCTGGAAGCTGGCAGCCGCTGAAATGCATACCAATCCGGCTATATGCTGTGGGTGATCCAGGGCAAGCTGCAACGCGATGGCTGCTCCGAGTGAATGTCCCACCAAAATAGCACGGTTGTGTCCCAACCGGGCGATGAAATCGATGATGGCGGAGGAGTAGCTGGAAACAAGGTGGTGAGCTGTCCCGGCTGATTTACCGTGACCGGGCAGGTCGATGGCATAGACAGTGGCATCCCGCAGCCGGCGTATCTCAGCTGGCCAACACAGATGGTTACTACCAGCGCCGTGGATCAGAATCACGGGCGGACGTGAAGATGAACTCCCCTGATACTGAGTGTAGTAGATATTTGCCAGAACAGGCATAGTGGACTCGATGTATGAAGATTATGATTGTTGCAGATCAATTTTTCCGGCTTGCACTCTTTCGATCGCTGCAGGTGTGAGTGGAATAAAAATGCGAATTCGGGTGCCTTTGCCAGGGACTGAATCGATATGTAACAGTCCATTGATCAGATGAGTTCTTTCGGTTAAGTTTACCATACCCAGGCTACCGCGGTGGCTGTATTTCTGGTTGACTTTGTTGATGTCAAAGCCGATACCATTATCCATAATTTCCAGTACTGCGATCTCTGAATCTTTAGCAGAATGCCTCAGACGAACCAAGATGAGTTCAGCCTGTGCATGTTTACGGGCATTGGTGACTGCTTCTTCCACCAGATAAAAGACGGTGGAATGTTTACTCTGATCCAGCTTTTTGACCACTTCTTCATCCGCGTCAATACGTACTTTTTGTTGATAAGTGTTGAGATTCTTCTCGGCAATCGTTTGCAGTCCTGCCACCAGACCGTCAGTTTCGAGGGTGAGGGGGCGCAGGGTGAAGAGCATGTGACGCAGTTCACCGGTGGATTGACGGGCGAGTGTCTCGATGTTTGATAGTTCAGCTGCCACATCTTTGGGCTTGTGGAAGAGCAGCCGCTGGGCGACACTCAGGCGCATGGCGATGGATGCGACTGACTGAATGGGTCCGTCATGCAGATCGCGGGCAAGCTTCTTGTTGGCTTCTTCCTGTGAAGACACGATCGTCTGTTTCTCTTGCTCCACCTGCTGGTAGAGACGAGCATTCTGGATAGCAATCACAGCCTGGCGACTGATGAGATTGAGCGCTTCAATCTTTTCGGTGGTGAAGAAATTCCGGTCGGGATGGCCAAAGAGCATGACACCATAATCATCCATGCCGCGTGAAAGAGGGAAGGTGATGGCAACTTTGCAATTCTGCAACGAGACGATCTTCCAAAGTTCGGGATCCATTGCCGGGTTATGGATGATCTGTGGCTCCACTTTCTGCAGGGTTTCCAGCAGGAGTCCGCTATTGGCTGGGAATTTAAGGTTGGTATCGCTGGGAGAAAAACGGCGGGAGTTCACGACCATCAATTTCGATTCATCAAAGAGCAGCACGGCTGAGGTCATCTTATCCTGATTTGGATCGATGATATCGATTGCAGATTGACTCTGGTCGAGCATGATATCCAAAACCACGATGTAATCCAGGGTCGAATTGAGGGTTTCCACCAACGCGGCGAGGGATTCCATCCGTTTCTGGTAGTGCTTGCTGACCCGGGTTTCAATATCGTGAACTTGTCGTTCGGTGGTGAGTTCCTTTTCCCGGATTCTATTGAAGACCACTGTGCTGCCATACCCTGCGATCGCAGCGATCAGGAAATTCAATCCCAGGATGATGGCGAAAGGCATCCAGGCGGTCAGGTTAATCGGATTGAGATAAATGGCATAGCCGATCTGGGTCGCTGAGAAGAGGAAAGCAAGGATAAATGCGCCCCGCCACTGGAAGAAAATGGCGGCGTTAACAATCGCAACCACACCGATCCAGACCAGCGAACCGGTCATAGCTCCACCCAATACAAACAACGCTGCAGTGAAGGCAAAATCGCAGAACACATTGACCAGGCGATGCAGCGGCATGCGTACATTGATGATCGCCAGAGTGGTCATTGTCAGATTCCAGACAGCGATGAGAATGAGAAGGAGGATGATTAGCCAGTTGAAGTCTGGTCGCGTGGCAAAGGTCAGACTTAAAAGGAAGAGAGCCAGCCAGCGCCAGGAGATGACGAGCCAATCACTTAAGTAGGGATAAGGTTTTTTTGAGTGTTCCAAGGTTATCCCTGATCAGATTGGAAATAAAAAACTTTCATATTATTAATGATAATACAGGAAAAATGAAGAAATGGGTAATTATTTAGACAGGATTTACAGGATTGAAAATGAGAGAATCCGAACTATGATTTTTGGATAGGATTTACAGGATGGACTATGAATGGTGTCTGAACTATGATTTTTTGGACAGGATTTACAGGATTGAATATGAGAGAATCCGAACTATGATTTTTTGGGCAGGATTTACAGGATACCCAAGGGTACAGGTGTGGGCTATGATGGGGAATTGGGAATAAGATTGATGCATATTGATAATGATAATTTTCAATCTTAAGATTGATTTAGTTGCAAATTTCCACATAATAAACAGCAACCTGATTCATTCACCCAATCATTAATTCGATATCCAATCATAAAAATCATAGTTCCAATTCCCTGTCGTATAATTAAATGGAAGGGATGGCAGGCGAAACCACTTAGACGGAATGGATGATGCCTGTTCACATCCTGGCATTGAAATTGTAACCAATCTATGTGGGTTTATTGAATGGGAGGCTTAGGAATGAAGGCAGGTTCTGATTGAGCTTACGCCGCACGACGATCATCACGGTTTTTCTCACTTTTCTGTTGCTGGTAGTTGTTTTGACCATCAGTCTGCAGATGGTGTTCAGCCGTCATTTTCAATATGAGGAGAGCCAGCAGAATATCCTGAATATGCAGCGCGTTCAGGCAGCGTTTGATAATAATTTCATTCTCTTGAATTATCTGGCTGAGGAATGGGCGAACTTACCGGAAATCAGGACCTTTATCAATGAAGAAAGCGAAGAGTTTCTGCAGAGACATATACAGGCAGATGTTCTACAGGAACTAAATCTGGATGCCATGCTGATTCTGGATTCAGATGGAGAATCTTTTTATGGGGGAGTTTATGATTTCGAGAATGAAATGTTCGTTATTTTTGATCAGGGAACGGATGCAGATATAAAAGAAGTGTTCCAGGTAGAGGATAGCGAGTCTCAGAACACGAATCGTCTGGGCATTATGGTAGTGGACAATCAACCCTTGATGATGGTCTCCAAAACGATTTTCACCGATGAAAGAAAAACCCAGATCCGGGGGCAGGTGATCCTCGGCCGCTTTTTTGACGAAGCGGACATCCAATCTCTGGCCCGGCAGGTCAAGTTCCCGATTGAAATGGGATTGGTCAATACAGGTGATTTAACCAGTGACATGAATATTGCCCGGAATTATTTCCTGAATAGCAGCGAAGATACCTATATGTTGCCGGTATCAGAGTTTCATATCGCGGGATTTATCTTAATCGATGATATGAAGGAACAACCAGCGCTGATTTTACGGGCGGAACAATATCGTTATGTCGCCCGGAATGCAGATGTGGTTTTACGGTATATGTTGCTGGCGTTGATTGTTTCTGCTACGGTGTTTGCTGCGATCATTTTTGGTGGGATAGAGCAAACTGTGTTGTCACGCCTATCACGGCTGACGCGTGAAGTGCAAGTCATTGCCGGCAATCCACTCGAGTCGCGACGCGTGACAGTGGACAGGAAAGATGAAATCGCGAGTGTTGGTGCTAATATCAATCGCATGTTGGATGCTCTGGAAACTTCCCAGCAGGAGCGCAATGCCCTGCAGCAGCAAATCGTGGGCATCGTTGAATCGGTTGAAGATATCATTTTCACGATTGATGCCAATCTTTCCAAATTACAGTTTTTTGGTACCCGGGCACAACAACTGGGCTTACGTGATACCGATCTGAATGATGAGGATAAGATTCCCTTGTATTTGCGGGAAAGCTGGCAATCCCATCGCGAAGCAGCCCAACGAGTTATCAAGGGTGAACACTTGATGTATGAATCCAGCACCAGGTTTGAGGCGGATACGTTTATTTATCAAATCTCCATGAGTCCTTTAATCGAAAAATCTGGTGAAATCACAGGCATCGTGGGTGTAGGACGAGACATCAGCCAGACCAAACAGATGGAAAATTCATTACAGCAACGCTATGAAGAGATGAAGGTGCTCCTGGATATTTCCCATCTGTTCCTCAAGCAAAAGAATCTAGCGGAAGCACAAACCACCATCTGTGAAGTAGTGGGCAATCATTTTGGATCCAGGATGTGCTGGCTGGGAGAGCGCAACCAGGAAGGGAAAATGATTCCCATCGCAGCGCATGGGGTGGAGATCACAGAAATTATCCCTGCCACGATCTACGAGCATTTACTGCCTTACTATTCTCTGAAGCCGGTTTTTGTGATTTCTTCATTGGATCTAAATGGACGATTTGAGGAGGATATCTTTTATTCCATCGTGGTGCCATTGAATTGGGGCAACCAATCACAGGTGCTTTATGTGTATGTTGATAAAATGCCTTTTCTGGATGATCAAAAGAAACAGTTTGCAGCCTCATTGGGTGGTCTTTGCGAGCTGGTGTTGACCAACACACGTTTGCTTAACCAGGTAAAAACCAGCCAGGAAAATTTACAGGAGTTATCGCATCAATTGGTGCGGGTGCATGAAGAGGAACGGCGCAACCTGGCGCGAGAATTGCACGATGAAATTGGTCAATACCTGACAGCATTAAAATTACGTCTGGTCAAAGACGATGGTGGCAAAGTGATGAACATGGAGCAGATGGAAGAAGCACAGGGACTGGTGAATGAGTTGATTCGCAAGGTGCGGCAAATGTCATTGGACCTGCGTCCCAGTATGCTGGATGATTTAGGATTGTTGCCTGCGCTGGAATGGTATTTTGAACGTTATACCCATCAGACCGGGATTGCAGTCGATTTTGACCCCCAGGAATTGGAACAGAAACGCTTCACCAACGAGATTGAAATCACTATTTTTCGCATTACACAGGAATCCCTAACCAATGTTGCTCGCCATGCAGGAGTCGTAAAAGTCTATGTCCAATTGATAGCTTTTCAAGACTCACTGGAATTAATGATTGAGGATGAGGGTACTGGCTTTAATCTGGATGATCAAAAAGCCGGTAGCAGCAGCGGGCTGACCGGTATGGCAGAAAGGACTAAATTGCTGCAGGGAGATATGGAAATTCAAACCAGACCCGGGCAAGGTACCCGAATTCTGGTACGCTTACCCCTCAGGCAGGAGGAAACATCATGATCAAAATTGTACTGGCAGATGATCATACTGTGGTGCGGGAAGGTTTTAGAATGGTTTTAGAAACCCAACCGGAGTTCATGGTGATAGGGGAAGCCTGCGATGGACTGGAAGCGATTCAGGTGGTCGAACATCTGAAGCCAGATGTGCTGGTGGTGGATCTGATGATGCCGGGCATCAACGGGCTGGAGGTGGTGCGTCAGGTGCACAGAATCACCCGGGTGGTGGTACTGACCATGCATGATCATGAATCTTATGTGCTGGAAGCCTTGCGGAATGGTGCCTATGGATATGTGTTGAAAGACGCCACCCCAAAAGAACTGGTGGAAGCCATACAAAAAGCAGCCATTGGACAACATTACCTGAGTGCCCCCTTTGCAGATCGGGCGATTGAATTGTATGCACAGATGCATGTCAACGCAGGGGATTCGTACGATACCCTGTCGGATCGTGAACGGGAAGTGTTGCAATTAGCCGGTCAAGGGTATAGCAACCAGGAGATTGGCGAGATGTTGAAAATCAGCTCCCGCACGGTGGAAGTGCATCGCGCGAAACTGATGCGCAAGCTGAATATTAAAGGCCAAACCGAGTTGATTCGCTATGCAATTCAGCACGGATTAAAACTTAATCAATAGGAAGCCGTCATTGTTAGGGAATTGTAAGGTTTTTATAGGTAAATAAGGACTGATTCTATCAAAAATACGTAGAACTACGTATTTTACAATAAGAGAAAAAAGTTTATTCTATAAATGGCACAAGTAGCAACAAGTGCCTGGAAAAGGTGAGATCATGGGAAGATGGATGAAGAAAATAAAAAATAAACAATACGGGCAGGCAATGGTGGAATTCGCCCTGACTTTGCCGATATTTTTGCTGGCGGTAATAGGCGTGATTGAGCTTTCGAGATTCTTTTTGGTGTACAGCTCGGTGTATACCGCGAGTCGGGAAGCTGCCAGGTATGGAACATCTGTTGGTGAAGATAAGAACCTGCCAAATTATGTGAATTGTTCTGAAATTGCATTAAGAGCACAACAGTCAGGGTTCTTTGGAGGAGTTAATGCTAGTGATGTGATAATTTATTATGAATCAACGCCTGGAACAAAGCTGGCAGATTGTGGAAGTTATGATCCAATTTTGGGAGACCGGTTGGTGGTGGAGGTTGCAGCAGAATACAAGCCATTAATTGTCGGATTGGTTTTGCCGGATGGCATGATGGTTTCAGCCAAGAACGGGCGGACGATCATGAATGAGATTGAAATGGTAATAACACCCATCATACCTCCCACGTGCACCGATATGTTGAATGATATTGTAATTACAAAACCTCCCACAAAATATGATAACAAAACTGTCTATATTGATATAAAGAATAAATCTCCTAATTTAACATATCAACTGGTTGAAGTAACAAATATTCAATGGACTGATACAAATGGCAGAGAGTTAAGCACAGTTGGCTGGGGTAATTTGAGTGATGTAATATGGTCAGGAATATCTGCTCCACCCGTAAATATTGTTGAAACAGATTTTAAGAGCACTTTGAATCGAAATCTTCCAGCTAATCAAACTAAAAGAGTCTATTTTGGTTTTACAAAAAATGCAAATAATGTCGGCTTGACATTCAATATTAAATTTCGGTTTTTAGGCTGGGACTATCAAGAATGTCCAATTGTGTATTAATTTTTTTACAATGAAATAAGGTAAGAAATCAATGAAAAAAAAGATGTTCATTATTAAAGCAAATGAAAAAGGCCAGAGTATGATAGAACTGGCTGTGAGTCTGGTGATTCTATTGATCTTGATATCCGGGATTGTAGATCTGGGAAGAATCACATTTTACTATATTGCTATGCGTGATTCCGCACAGGAGGGGGCGAGTTATGGCTCTATTTTCCCGCGTGATTGTGATGAAATTATTAAAAGGGTAACAACTGGGGCAGTGGACATTTCAAGGGTACAGGTGACAGTAGAAATTAACGGAAACACATGCTCAAAGCAATGTTCATTTATTGTCAATACTGGCGATATTATTAAAGTTACTGTTAAGGATCCAAATTTTCCAATTACTATGCCATTATTAGGTGCTTTTATCGGGGGTCAAAGTATCAGTCTTGAAACAACCATTCAAGATAAAGTCATTCGAATTCCAGTTTGTGAGTAATTTTAAGAAAAGGTGTGAGATGAAAGAAGAAATCAGACAAAAAAGTAAACAGGAAAGCGGGCAGATCATTGTGCTGTTGGCGGTTTCCCTGCTGGTATTGATAATCGTAGCAGCATTGGCCGTAGATGGCGGGATGATCTACTCTGAACGCCGATTTGCCCAAAATGCAGCGGATGCATCCAGTCTGGCTGGCGGTGGAGCTGTATTGAATTATATGGAGACAAAACTAACCATTGACAACAAAGAATTCTACCAGATTACTGGCAAGGATTTTACAAGCTGTGAAGAACCAAAGATTAAGGAGGCGATACAAAAGTCAATCACTGTAGCTAAAAATGTAGCCGCAAGTAATAATTTCCCTGGTTTGGAATATCTAGGACTTAATGTATATAAAGGCAATGGTCTATGGGAGTCTACACCTAATGACAGTAATGATATGGACGCTGATCATGGAATAGTCATCTGGTGTAATGCGGTAGATAAATACATCGACACCCAGGTTAAAATCACTTCCCGAATTACAACTGCATTTGCACACCTGATCTTCCCTGGCGATCTGGTGACGACCAATATTGCTATTAGCCGAGCCAGACCAAGGGTAAATATAGGATTTGGAAATGGAATCGTTTCATTGAGTGATACCTGCCAGAACAATACGGATGGAATGGAATATACCGGAACCGGTATTATCAATGTTCTTGGTGGTGGTATACATTCCAATTCATGTTTAATAGCAAGAGGAAATGTAACAGTAAAGGGAGGTGCTGGTATCACTCTGAATGATCCTGACGCTACACTCATCGGTGGAGCGACACTTACTCCAGATCCATCTGGAAATACAGATCCTTTATCAGTTGAAATCCCGACTGAACCTGTCTGTAAAGACAACGGTGTGATTGATGGAAATACTTATAAACCTGGCAAATATCCTTCTGGCATTAAGATCACAAATGGCACCTGGAAATTTGATCCGGGTACATATTGTTTATTTAACAATCTGGAAATTACTGGTGGTACTGTAACAGGTTATGGCGTGACCTTCTTTATGAAAGAGGGGAACGTCAAAATTACCGGTAATGCTAATGTCCGTCTGACAGCAACCTATGATACTTCTGACCCGATGGCTGGTATGTTAATCTATATGGCTGCAGACAATCCTGGACTAATTACTCTTGTTGGCACCGACACATCATTATTTTCAGGAACTGTATTTGCACCAACCGGGAATATTGAAGCTGGGGGAACTTCAGATGGTGTGACTTTGGATGAAGCTGGTTGTACTTTATCTGAAGGATGTGAGGCGTCTACTTTTAATGTTCAACTGATAGGTTGGTACGTGAAAGTTGTCGGTACTTCTGTTCTTGATGTGTTTTATGATGAAACCGTAAACAGTTACATAGTAGGGAGGATGCACCTACTGCAATAACACACCTTTGTTTGATGAAACCGGCGCTTGCGCCGGTTTTTTATTTCGGGAAATAAAAAAAGTTTTTTGACATCTTGTGGTTGAATTTGTGCAGGAAAAATTGGGGGTGAGAATCAGGGGTTTTTCACTGGGGTTGAGTTTGTATCGTTAGTGGAAATTTTTATTGTTATTTTCAATCAATGTGCAAGAAAAGATAATAGGTATGTGCTGAAGGAAAAGACCCGCGTGACAGGTGGAAGCTGTTCAGACGACATCCCTATCTACAGATGCAGTTACTCTCTGGTGGTCAGGCTGACATTTAATAGCCACATATCCTGATCTGCCAGTCGATTCAACCTGGCATGTTGCTGAAAAAGTGAAAAAAAGAGACTTTCTTAAGATTTGTAAGGAAAAAAGCAGAAATAAGGGGTGATTCTATTAAAAATACGTAGATTTACGTATTTTCAAAAAGATCAAAATGTTATATCCTATTTATGTGAAATGTACAGCAATGCACCTGGCAAAGGCGGGATCATGGTACGTTTTATTAGCAGAATTCGAAAGAAACAACGCGCGCAGGCGATGGTGGAGTTTGCGCTGACCTTACCGGTGTTTCTGCTGGCCGTCTGGGGGGTAATTGAGCTTTCACGCTTCTTTCTGGCCTACAGCTCGGTCTACACCGCCAGCCGGGAGGCGTCCCGCTTTGCATCCTCGGTGGGTGAATTAGGGGAGCCGAATTACCTGCAATGTGCTGAGATTGCCAATGTGGCCGTGGATATGGGCTTTTTTGGGGGCGTCAATTTTGAGGATGTGATCATTTTTTATGAGTCCTCTCCGGGCGTGATCACCGGCAGTTGCTTCAGGATTGCCGATGCCGGGAAGGAAAAATTCATTGCACTGAAGGGTAATTGTTATGATGGCAGTATTACCTGTAGCAATACTACCCCCCGCTATCAGCCGGCATTCGGGGATCGCGTGCAGGTGCAGGTGGAGACCCTGTATAAACCGATTGTTGGCATTGTGCCGGAGATGCCGGTGAAAGCCAATAATGGCAGAACCATCATGATGGAAATCAAGCGCACACCGGTGCCCATGATTCGGGAGCTATGCGCTGATTATGTGCACTTTAAACAATCAGGTCTTCAGGTTGATCCATCGGATTCGTCCATTTTATACATCGAAGTGCTGAATGAGTCATCCAAATCGAATTTTATCGTGTTCGCCATTGAAAACATTGATTGGAATTCGAAGTATTATGACGAAGTCATTCTGGAAACAATCAACTGGGATGGGAACCCCATCTGGTTGAATGAGGATGGACAGGCTTATGAGCTTCCACCTATCACGATCATAGAAGAAAGCTTCTATGCGGGTTCTCTCCGGAATCTATTGGCAAAGGAAACTATAAAGCTGGAATTCGATTTTTCCGATAAGGCAAATCAGAGTGATTTTAATTTGACGTTTGATCTTGTGCTGCAAAATGCCAGTCTGCCGACCGATTATTGTGACCCTGTTGCCGGGAATTAATCCATCAGGAGTGATATGAAATGAAATTTAAATGGGGAATTAAAAAGGAAAAGGGACAAATTATTGTCTTGTTAGCGATCTCTCTGGTGGTGATCCTGATTGTAGCAGCCCTGGCGGTGGATGGCGGTATGATCTATACTGAAAGAAGATTTGCCCAAAATGCAGCCGACGCAGCCAGTCTGGCTGGGGGCGGTGCAGTCCTGCATTCGGGTTTTGATGATCCCGGAACGGACTTCAGCTGCCCGGCCAGTTCCACCTACAATCCCAATACAGGCAAATTTGGCAGAAGTGGAAATATCATCGCCGTGGCGTATCTGGCTGCCAGAACCTCGGCGTTATCAAATCATGTGAATGAGCTGCCCTATCTGGGTTATATTCGCAATGGCAAGGTTGTTGAGAATTACGGGATAGATGCAGACGAAATTTATGAAAAACATGGAGTGGTGGTTGAGTGCACATCCGATGAGATCCCCAACTATATTGATACAAATGTAAAGATTACATCATCGATATCGACCGCCTTTGCGCATCTGATTTATCCAACCGACCTGGTAACCACCAATGAAGCGATCACCCGCGTGCGTTCAAGTGAAAATATTGGTTATGGGAATGCGATCATTTCATTGAGTGAGACCTGCAAGAATATTACCGATGGAGGCACTTACTTTGCCGGCAGCGCTGTGATCAACATCATTGGTGGGGGGACATTCTCCAATTCCTGTCTGGTTGCCAATGGCACATCCAGTCTTTCTGTAACGGTGGGTGAAGATTATGAATTGAATCTGGTGTATGAAAACGCAGATCTACACCCGGAGGATATTCTGGAATACAATGCTGACCAGGATGTTTTAGTCATTGACTATCTGGACGAACCAGATTGTAGTGAATACGGAGAGCCAACATCTATTAAAGTGGTCAATAATCAGGAAAAATTTATTTCCTCTGGCAATTACTCCAGAATCGATATTCAAGGTGGCGAGGTGACCTTTCAACCGGGTGGATTGTTCTGCATGACCGGCGATCTGACCATCACCGGAGGGCGAACCGTCGGAGATGGGGTAACATTTTTTATGCAGCAGGATGTCAGTAACCCCAACAACCCGAAAAATTCAAATATCACCATCACTGGAAATGCAATCGTTTTACTATCCGCACAATATCTGGCAGAAAGTGAGACCTTTGGGATTCTGTTTTTTATGGACAGTGAAAATGAAGGGATCATCAAATTGATCGGGACGAATGAATCCTATTTTGCGGGGCTGATATATGCGCCGACTGGTTTCATTGATGTTGGCGGTACGTCCTCAACCACAACTTATAGCGAAGACCAGTGTGCAACTATTGAGTATTTATTGGAGAATGCCTGTCAGGCAACCACATTTTCCACGCAATTAATCGGTTGGAGCGTGCGCATCAAAGGGGATGGTGATATGAATATTCTGTTTGATGACACCGGATTACCCAGAACCGACACGAATATGTATTTAAAGAATTAATAGGGGATTTTGTTGTTGGCAAGCATAGCTGGTCAAGACCAGGTATTAACACCATGCAGGTTGTAACAAAACCGTAACAATTCTGATACACAATCCAAACAAGAATTATTCTATAATTGAAATTGAATTAACAATGACTTGCCATTTCTTCAGCAAAGTGCTGATCTTGTCTCGTCCCCAGGTAGACCAGACCAAGCACTTAAAAGAATAGGGACGCTCTCCATCCCCATAAAGCCGGCGTATCAGGCGCCGGTTTTATATATTAAGCGATAATTTAAGGTTAATTTTGCTATTCCGATTCTGGCTGTGTGCTAGAATCGAGTCATCTCAGTGCCCCAGGTGAGAAAATGAGTGTTGCGTTTGAGACAATCAAGCAATTCTTTTCGGAAGATGAGTGGTTCTTTGTAGAAACAGAGGATCGCGGGGTGATGGTTTTAAGAATGAACCATTGGGGTGCGAATGGACGCTTTTCCTGCCAGGCAGAGTATAACGAAGCGCAGGATATTTTTTATTTTTACAGTTATTTTCCGATCAATGTGCCGGACGAAAAACGGCTTAAGATGGCTGAATTTATCACACTGGTCAACTATGGCATGCGCATTGGCAATTTTGAGATGGACTTTGAAGATGGCGAAGTACGCTTTCGCACCAGCATCGATTTTGAAGGGCAGGGATTAAGTTATGCACTGGTCTCTAATCTTGTTTACCCGAATGTGTGGATGATGGATCGCTATCTTCCGGGGTTATTCGCGGTGGTATATGGTGACCGGAGTGCCAGGGATATTCTTGAATCAATTGAGGAGTAGATCATGGAAGTACTGGAAGCTTTATTAACACGCCGCAGCGTGAGAAATTTTAATTATCGTCCTGTGCCCGCTGAGACTATTGAGTTAATGTTGAAGGCTGCCATGCATGCGCCATCCGCTCGCAACCGCCAACCCTGGCAATTCTACGTGATCACCGATCGGGAAATCCTGCGTAAGATCCCGGATGCACATCCCTTTGCAGCCATGACACCGGAGGCGAGTCTGGCGGTAGTGGTATGTGCAGATGAGACGATTCTTCCTGATCCAAAACGCTGGGCATTGGATTGCAGCGCAGCCACATTGAGTTTGCAACTGGTTGCGCATGGATTGGGTCTGGGTGCGGTCTGGTGTGGGGTATATCCCGACCCGGACAGACAACGTGAATTGAAAAATCTGTTAAAATTGCCAGATACGATACATCTTTTTTCTCTGGTACCCATTGGCTATCCGGCGGAACCACTACCCGTTGTAGACCGCTTTTTACCGGAGAGAATTCACATCAACGAATGGTAGGGAGGCAGCATGATTAAAGCGCGTGCAATGCTGGGGGCAGTAAGGGAATATCGATTTTTAGGCAGTGAATTGTGGGTCGATTGTGGTGATCCTCACATGCGGGTGACATTCCTGAAGCCTGAACTGGTACGTGTACGCATAGTGCCTGGTGGAGACTTTGAAGAAGAACATAGCTGGGATGTGCCCCTGGCGGATGAATCCTTTCGTGGTGTGGATGTCAATTTACAACAGACACAACATGCGCTGTTTCTGAATAGCTCAACTTTCACTGTGCGAATTGACAAAGATACTGCCCTGCTGGAAATGTTAACCACCGATGGCAAAAGTTTTTTCACCGATGCTTCCTCACCAGTTTGGGAAGAAGACCGCTATTGGTTTACCAAACGAATTGAAAAAGGTGAAAAATATTATGGGTTTGGCGAACGTGGTGGGCGCATGGAGAAGCAGGGTCAGACCATGAAGAATTGGGCCACCGATCCGGCTGAACCGCATACTGCCTTTGTGGATCCGATGTATATGGCTGTGCCAGTCTATCTGGTGATGTGCGAGAATTTTTCGTATGGTGTGTATGTCAACAGTACCTGGGAAAGCACATTTGACCTGAGCGAACGAGGGAAATTACGTTTTGATTCCCAGGGCGAAGAACTGGATGTGTATATCGCTTATGGTCCGGAGCCGATGGATGTGATTGAACATCTGACTGAATTACTGGGTCGTATGCCAATGCCGCCGAAATGGGCGTTGGGATATCACCAGAGCCGCTGGAGTTATGCCAGCGAACAGGAAGTACGCAAACTGGTGAACACCTTCCGCGAGAAAGAAATTCCCTGTGATGTGATTCATCTGGACATCGATTACATGGATGGGTTTCGGGTATTTACCTGGAATGATGAGCGCTTCCCCACTCCGGAGCGCATGCTGGCGGATTTGAAAAAGAAGAATTTCCGGGTGGTTACGATCATAGACCCGGGGGTGAAGGTTGATCCGAATTGCGCCGTGTACCGGGAAGGGGTGGAGAAAGGCTATTTTGTACGGGATGCGCGTGGCAAGATCAGCTCCGGATTTGTCTGGCCGGATGAGTCAGTATTCCCGGATTTCAGCCGATCGGAGGTGCGTAATTGGTGGGGGGATTGGCAGCATGGGTTGGTTGAACAGGGCGTGAGTGGTATCTGGAATGATATGAACGAACCCACTTTATTCGAAAGACCCTTCAGTCTGGGAGGTGGACGTGGTGGTACGCTGCCGTTAAAAGCGGAACAGGGTGCTCCCGAAGAGGTCACCACGCATGCCGAGTTACATAATTTATACGGTTCCCAAATGGCACAGGCATCCTTTGAAGGCATGCGCAAATCCAGGCCGAATGAAAGAGCCTTCCACCTGACACGTTCTGGGTTCGCAGGCGTGCAGCGCTGGTCTGCTTCCTGGATGGGCGACAATGGATCCTGTTGGGAACATTTAGAGATGTCGATGGGGCAATTGCTGAACATGGGCGTCTCGGGCGTGCCATTTGTAGGCGCCGATATTGGTGGATTCTATGGAAATGCCACTCCTGAGCTGTTCGCTCGCTGGATGCAGATTGGATCCTTATACCCCTTCAGCCGTGGACATACCTGCAGCGGGACAGCAGCGCAAGAGCCCTGGCAGTTTGGCGAAGAAGTGGAAGCCATCGCCAGGGATTATCTATCCTTGCGTTACCGCCTGATGCCTTATATTTATTCTGTGTTCTGGAAAGCCGCGCAACGCGGATACCCGGTCTGGCGGTCCTTGTTCCTGCATTATCCGCAGGATAAACAAACATACCATATTGATGATCAGGTATTGATCGGTCGCTATCTGATGGCTGCTCCGATCCTGAAACCGGGTCAAACCGCCAGGCAGGTGTATCTGCCGGAAGGGGTCTGGTATGACTGGTGGGATGGCTATCGCCATGAAGGTGGTCGCCATATCCTGGCTGAAGCGCCTCTGAACAGAATGCCGTTGTACGTACGTGCGGGGGCGGTCATCCCAATGGGACCAGCCATGCAATATGTGGGTGAGAAGACTTTGGAACCATTGAGCTTACATCTTTTCCCTGGTGATAAAGCAGAATTCACCTTATATGAGGATGATGGTGTCACTCTGGATTACACACAAGGAAAGTTTGCCACCACTCGTTATCAGCTACGCGGGGATGATCACACAGCAGAGTTGGAAATTTTTGAACGCCAGGGCGATTATGAAGTCCCAGTACGCTCCTTACATGTGATTTTGAGGGATGGGCGGCATTATCAACAGAAGCAATTTGTGGACAGCGGAACTTCACGCGTTGTCCAGTTTGAACGGATGATTGGATAAGGGAATAAAAAAGCGCTTTCAGGGTGAGTTACCGGAAAGCGCTTTGTTTTGAATGGGATTGAGTCAGAAGGGAGTTGAAAATGAACAGCTTTATCACGCCAGAATGGGTACACCATGCCATTTTTTACCAGATTTTTCCGGATCGGTTTGCAAAATCGAAGAAGGTGTTGAAATCCAACAACCTGGAAAACTGGGATTCAGCTCCTTCCAGTTATGGCTATAAAGGTGGCGATTTACTGGGGGTGGTAGAGAAGCTGGATTACCTGCAGGACCTGGGGGTGAACGCCTTATATTTCAATCCAATTTTCCAGTCCGCCTGCAATCACCGCTACCATACCCATGACTATTTCCAGGTGGATCCGATGCTGGGTGGAAATAAAGCCTTCAAAAAATTGCTTAGGGAAGCGCATAAACGCAATATGCGTGTGGTATTGGATGGCGTCTTCAATCACGCCAGCCGTGGTTTCTTCCAGTTCAATGATATTTTAGAAAATGACCAGAAATCCGCTTATCTGGATTGGTTTGATATCCGTGGTTTCCCATTGAATGCTTACCATGCCGAACCCAATTACCGCTGCTGGTGGGGGATTCCGGCTTTACCGGAATTCAATACCGACAACCCTCAAGTACGCGACTATATCTTCTCGGTGGCAAAATACTGGGTGGATGAGGGCATTGACGGCTGGCGGCTGGATGTACCCTATGAGATTGATGATGATGCCTTCTGGCAGGAATTCCGCCAGGTGGTTAAGAAAGCCAATCCGGATGCATATATTACCGGTGAAATCGCTCAGGATGCCTCACGCTGGCTGGCGGGAGATCAGTTTGACGCGGTCATGAATTATTTGCTGACCTATGGCATCTGGATTTATTTCGGCGGTGATGAAGTTAACCAGGAATTGTTCGGGCACTGGATATCTGCACACGCACCAGATTTGCGCATCCGCAATGTGCAGGATTTTGCTGTCTATGTGCAGGAATTGTTGGAGAAATATCCACGCGCGGCGGTGCTGGCACAAATGAACCTGCTGGATAGCCATGACACAGCTCGCTGTTTAAGTCTCCTGAACGGGCATAAAGATTTAATGTTGCTGGCGGTTCTGTTCCTGATGACCTATCCTGGAGCACCATCGATCTATTATGGGGATGAGATTGGTCTGGATGGGGGCAATGATCCGGACTGTCGAAAGGCATTCCCGTGGGACAACCGCCAATGGGATAGCCAGATGCTGGGCTTCTATCAACGCACCATCAGCATGCGCAAGGCGTATCCGGCCTTACGTGATGGTGATTTCAAGGTGCTGTACGCGCAGGATGATGTGATCGGGTATCTGAGAAGCAAAGGGGAAGAGAAGCTGCTGGTGGTGCTCAATCGCTCACGCGAGACCCGGCATGTGGCTATCGATGTGCAGGGATTGCTGCCGGATGGTGGTGTGCTACAGCATGTCCTGGCGAATGGGGAGCTGGTGGTACAGGGTGGATTTGTGAGGGATTTGGTGATCCCGCCGGTGAGTGGCATTGTGGCTCGTAGCTGGTAGGAAAAGATTTGAACTGGGATTTACAGGATTTTAAGGTTTTTGATGGATTGACTGGTGCTGCATTTGGTGGCGGTTGGTTATTGGGTGCTGATTTGCAGGATTTACAGGATGAGGGCTTGGACGGAAGGGAAGTCTGAACTGGGATTTACAGGATTTTAAGTCGTGTGATGGAAAGGCTATGATTGCATTTTGGAATGGCAGGTTAATGAGTGTGGTTGTGCAGGATTTACAGGATGGGGGCTTGGACGGAAGGGAAGTCTGAACTGGGATTTACAGGATTTTAAGTCTTGTGATGGAAAGGCTATGATTGCATTTTGGAATGGCAGGTTAATGGGTGTTGGTTTGCAGGATTTACAGGATGAGGGCTTGGACTGAGATTGACAGGATTTTAAGGTTTTTGATGGATTGACTGGTGCTGCATTTGGTGGCGGTTGGTTGAAGGGTGTTGATTTGCAGGATTTACAGGATGAGGGCTTGGACTGAGATTGACAGGATTTTAAGTCTTGTGATGGAAAGGCTATGATTGCATTTTGGAATGGCAGGTTAATGAGTGTGGTTGTGCAGGATTTACAGGATGAGGGCTTGGACTGAGATTGACAGGATTTTAAGGTTTTTGATGGAAAGGCTATGATTGCATTTTGGAATGGCAGGTTAATGGGTGTTGATTTGCAGGATTTACAGGATGGGGGCTTGGACTGAGATTGACAGGATTTTAAGGTTTTTGATGGAAAGGCTATGATTGCATTTTGGAATGGCAGGTTAATGAGTGTGGTTGTGCAGGATTTACAGGATGAGGATTTGGACAATTCGAATATTTGTGATATTAGAAATGGCTTATGATCGGTGATTAATATAATAAAATAAAGGTGAAATTCCATTGATGAATGAATAGGGATAATTTATTGTTCTGAACCACATCGAGGTTAGCATGGGAAATAGTAAATATTTGCATTGGGAGATTACACAAAAAATAATTGGTTGTGCGATGAGTGTTCATAATCAGATTGGCGCTGGTTATCAAGAGGTTATTTATCAGCGTGCTTTGGCAATGGAAATGGAAAAGCAAGGTTTATCCTTTGTTAGGGAGTTCGAAATTCCTATTCATTATGATCTTAGAGAAATCGGCAGCCGACGTGTAGATTTTTTTGTTGAAGAAAAAATTATGGTGGAGATTAAGGCTGTTGGTCGGATTGAAAATGTCCATCTTGCGCAGGCAATCAATTATTTAGAAGCTTTCAACATGGACATTGGACTTCTGATTAACTTTGGTGCTTCAAGCCTTCAATTCAAAAGACTAAACAAACCAGGCAAATAATACCCCAACAAACTTTTTAGAAAATATAAAATTCAAATTCAGCATCACTTCCCTGTTTTTCAAGGAATCATCCTGTAAATCCTGTAATTCACCTAGAATACCCTTAATGAATTCTTGCCACAGAAGCAAGATCATCAAAAACCCCATAATCCTGCCAATCCCGGTTCAGACTTTTATTTATCACACCTTACAATTTTTCCAACTCCCCATCCTGTAAATCCTGTAATTTACCCAGAACGCCATTAATGTATTCTTGCCACAAAAGCAAGATCATCAAAAACCCCAAAATCCTGTAAATCCCGGTTCAGACTTCCCTTCCTTTCAACTCCCCATCCTGTAAATCCTGTAATTCACCTAGAATACCCTTAATGAATTCTTGCCACAGAAGCAAGATCATCAAAAACCCCAAAATCCTGTAAATCCCGGTTCAGACTTTTATTTGTCACACCTCACCATTTTTCCAACTCCCCATCCTGTAAATCCTGTAATTCACCCAGAATACCCTTAATTTATTCTTGCCACAAAAGCAAGATCATCAAAAACCCCATAATCTTGCCAATCCCGGTTCAGACTTTTATTTGTCACACCTCACCATTTTTCCAACTCCCCATCCTGTAAATCCTGTAATTTACCCAGAATACCCTTAATGAATTCTCGCCACAAAAGCAAGATCATCAAAAACCCCAAAATCCTGTAAATCCTGGTTCAGACTTTTATTTTAACCGACGCGAGGTAAGTGTGGATGGTTTTGAAATGACCTTTGCACTCAATCACCTCGGTTATTTCTATTTGACTTATTTATTACTGGACATGATCAAATCCAGTGCACCGGCACGCATCGTGAATGTTTCCTCCGGGGCGCACGCTATGGGAAAAATTAATTTTGATAACCTGAATTCAAAAGGACTTTTCATAGGTTGGACTGCTTATGGAACATCCAAACTGATGAATATCCTGTTTACACGTGAGTTAAGTCGACGATTGGAAGGCAGCCAGGTGACAGCAAATGTACTGCATCCCGGATTTGTGGCTACCAATTTTGGTCACAATGGAAAAGGTCTATGTCCGCTTTTTGTTAAATGGTCCCAGAAGAGGGCAATAACCCCGGAGAATGGTGCGCAAACCAGTATTTATCTGGCTTCTTCGCCAGAGGTAACAGGCGTGAGTGGTGCATATTTTTACCAAAGTAAGATTGTGGAACCATCCAAAGAAGCCCAGGATGATGATCTTGCGTTGCGCTTATGGCAGGTCAGTGAGTAGCTGATTGCACAATACCGCATCATGCCTGCCAAACTCTCATCCCTGGCGACTGCTGTTGGCATCGCGGTCTGGTTGCAGGGCTATCTGGGTCCAGTTTTTGCACCTATTGGCACTTTTATGGTCTGGTTACCGCTAATTGGAGGGGGAATCAGTTTTCTGGCCGATAATGGATTGCGAAAATTTCACAGTAAAACCGGATATCGCTGGTTTGTGATAAGTGGGATCAGTTCCTGGGGAGGAACCGAAATGATCCGTTTGTTCATTCCGATTGCAGGTACCTGGGCTTTTATTGCGTATCCATTTTACAAACAATTGTGGTTGATCCAACCGGTTAGCATTTTTGGTATCATCGGAATGGGCATGTTGGTAATGATGGTCAACCATGTGCTGACCTTATGGCTGATGAGCTGGATGGACAAGCGTTGGAAATTGGCTGAGGATGTTCCTGTTATGGATCTGGCCCTCCTGAAACGCTGGAAATGGGTTGGCGCAATCGTCACCACACTTTGGGTTGTGCTCAGCATCATACTCTTCAATTTACCACTGGATACAGAAACTCGTAAAGTAGCTGCGATCCAGCCTAGCCTATCCCCGGTGGTCAACGTTAATATGGGGCAGGATGAACTGGTAGCACAACTTCATACACGTATGATCGCACAAACGCGCGATGCTGTTGCTCAAGGGGCTGAATTTATCGTCTGGCCTGAGGGAGCTTTCCTTTGGGATCCACAGGTGGAGGATCGATTGAACCTGACAGGATTGGCTCAAGAAACGAAATCGTATCTGGCAACGGGGTATCTGGTTATTCTGGAGGAAGGTTTCCGCAATGAAGCCACTGTGATCAATCCGCAAGGTGAATTTCTGGGTGTATTCGGTAAAGATCATCCAGTGGTGTTTGGGGGTGAAACCAGCCTGACAAGGGGTACATACCCGGTGTATGAAACCGATCTGGGTGTGCTGGGCACGATCATCTGTTACGACCTGGATTATACCGACACAGCCCGTAAACTAGCTCGTCAGGGAGTTCAATTGGTGGGAGTGCCTTCCAACGACTGGGGCAGTATCGCTGTGAAACACTATACTCATGTGGTTTTTCGGGCTGTAGAAAACCGGATTGCAATGGTAAAAGCAGATGGTGGATTTGACTCGGCGATTATTGACCCATTCGGCCGCATCGTCTCATTGGCTGCATTTCCGGAGGGTGGTGAAGCGACCCTGGTGGCAGATGTACAGATTGGTAACGGGAAAGGTACCATCATAACCCGCCTGGGTGATTGGATGGGTTGGTTGGCTTTAGCCGGAATGCTATTCTTCAGCTTTGGTGGTAGCTGGCTGAAGAAAAACGCATCAATGGAAATTGGATAAACTGATTGTAGCGTTAAGAAATTTGGTGCTAAATGGTAGTATAAATGTGGAACAAAATCCCGCTGCCTGCGATTCTTGAACAGGTATAATAGAGGTAGAATTTGATGATTGGCAGGTGATGTCTGCATGGAACGAAAAATACGAGTATTAATCGCTAAACCCGGATTGGATGGACATGATCGCGGCGCAAAATTGATCGCCAGAGCCCTGCGGGATGCAGGCATGGAGGTGATTTACACCGGCTTACGGCAGACACCCCAGATGATCACCACCGCTGCCTTACAGGAAGATGTGGACGTAGTCGGTCTATCCATCCTGTCTGGAGCGCATATGACGCTGGTTCCAAGGGTGGTGGAAAGTCTGAAGGAAGCCGGGTTAGGTGATGTAGCCGTATTTGTGGGTGGTATTATCCCCGAAGAAGATTGGCTGGCATTGCAGGAAATGGGGGTTCGAGCAGTTTATGGGCCTGGAACAACCACCCAACAGGTGATTGACGACGTACGCAAGCTTGTCTCAGGACAGGCGGAGGAGTAGATGCGCGGCACGGTTGATGTGCAGGGAGTTCTGGCCGGCAATCGGCGGACATTGGCACGCGCATTGACCGAAGTGGAAAATGATAGCCTGGCTGGAAGAGGAGCATTGGATGCGCTCTTCCCGCACAGTGGCAAGGCTCATCTGGTGGGGGTGACTGGATCACCGGGGGCGGGGAAATCCTCGCTGGTGAATCAGATGACACGTTTATTGAGAAATCCTTTGGAAGGGGAACCTCGCAAAGTCGCAATTGTAGCCGTGGACCCATCCAGTCCCTTCACGGGTGGGGCAATCCTGGGTGATCGCATTCGCATGCGCGATATTGCAGATGATCCTGGGGTATTCATTCGTTCGATGGCTTCACGCGGTCATCTGGGTGGCATTGCCCGCACAACCTCTGCCCTGGTCAGGGTGCTGGATGCAGCTGGCTTTGATCTGATCCTGATTGAGACGGTAGGTGCCGGTCAATCGGAAGTGGATATTGCCCGGTTGGCACACACGACGATTGTGGTGGAAGCACCGGGTATGGGGGATGACATTCAGGCGATTAAGGCAGGTATCCTCGAAATTGCCGATATTCTGGTGGTGAACAAAGCCGATCATCCCCTGGCGGATAATACCCTGCGGGCGTTGAGTGCCAGCCTGGAGTTTGCCAGACCGGGACAGGTGGCAGCCATTGATCGTTTTCATCACAAAGAACTGGCTTTTGAACCGGTCAAGTTGGATCAGAAAGAAATCGAATCCACCAATGAGCATTGGACGCCACCAGTGTTGAAAACAGTCTCGACCGAGGGTGTCGGGATCGAAAATGTGGTGGAAGCGATAGGAAAGCATGCAGCATTTTTACGGACACACAACCAATGGCAATTACGCGATGCAGCTCGTTTGCAGGAAGAGCTAAATGAGTTATTAATGGCAGCTTTCGCTGCCGAGTGGCGCAAGCAGGTGGATCAGAGCAGGATTGAAGCGGTGTTGGGGGAGATGTTGGAGCGGAAAATATCACCGCAAGGTGCAGCGATCAAGTTGTTGAGCGCTTGAGCTGTTAAGAGATGCTCACAGATCACAGCTGATGGCTGATGGCTCATGGCTCAAAGTTTTGCTATCAGCTATGTGCAATGAGCTACGAGCTAATTGCCCGAATAAGGGCATTAAGATATACTTTGGGGATATTTGACCAATAAAATTGAATCAGAGATTCACCTCAATAGATTGATTATTGTTGGCAATCTGAAATGAGAAGTTGAAGGAGATCAACATGGAACGAACACCCATCGGAGAATTAAGAGCACATCTTGACCAGACCGTCATGGTAAAGGGCTGGCTGCATGTATTACGCGATCAGAAGAAAATTCAATTTATCGTCTTACGTGATAAAACCGGAATGGTGCAGATCACACACTGGAAACCAAATGACGAGAAGCTGGCAGAATTGATTTCCACCCTGACCACTGAATCTGCTTTGCGGGTAACCGGCAAGGTGAGCGATAATCCTCAGGTGAAACTGGGCGGATTGGAAATCCAGCTGGAATCACTGGCAGTGGAAAACCTGGCGGAATCTCCTTTGCCCTTCGAACCATTTGGTGAAAAAGACAATTTACCGGCGCTGGATTATCGCCTGGATTGGCGTTTTATGGATTTGCGCCGCACAGAAAACCTGCTGCTCTTCCAGGCGCAAACCACCATGGAAATGGCTCTGCGTGAGTTCTGGGTGGAACGTGGATATATTGAAATGCATTCACCCAAACTAATGGGTAGCCCAAGTGAATCCGGTGCGGAGTTATTCGAGCTTAATTACTTTGAGACCAAAGCTTACCTGGCGCAATCTCCACAATTCTACAAACAGATGGCCATGGCTGCTGGCTTTGAAGGTGTGTTTGAAATTGGTCCGGTGTTCCGGGCTGATCCTTCCTTCACCTCGCGCCATATGACCGAATTCACCAGCATCGATCTGGAAATCTCGTGGATTGAAGATGAAGATGATGTCATGTCCAATCAGGAACGCATGCTGCAATACGCCTACCAACGCGTCAAAGATGCTCATGGTGATGCGATCAAAGAAGTGTTCGGTCTGGAGATCGAAGTACCACAGGTACCATTCCCGCGTGTGACCATGGCGGAAGCGCACAAGATTTTAAAAGAGGTCGGTTACCAATTACCACCTGAGAAGAAAAATGATCTCGACCCGGGTGCGGAACGGGCACTGGGCGATTACATCAAACAAAAAACAGGCAGTGATTTTGTGTACATCACAGAATGGCCATTTGCTGTGCGTCCCTTCTATCATATGAAAAAGGGTGACAATCTGACCCGCAGCTTTGACTTACTGGCGAATGGTCTCGAAATTACCACCGGAGCCCAACGAGAGCATCGCTACGACGTATTGCTGGAACAGGCGAAAGAAAAAGGTCTGACTGCAGACCCGATCCAATTTTATCTGGACTTCTTCCGCTACGGCTGTCCTCCGCATGGTGGTTATGGCATGGGACTCTCACGCCTGTTGATGGTCATGCTCAAGCTGCCCAATATCCGTGAAACAGTCTATCTCTTCCGCGGACCGAATCGACTGCATCCGTAAGCTACAAGCAGTTCAAAATGAACTTTTCAAACAGCATGGTACAAAATCCGTGCTGTTTTGTTTTACATCAAAAGGATCACAAAAGCCGGACAGATATTGTATAGTTAATTAGTGAACAGAAAAATTACTACTGGATGGGACTGGATTCAAAGACTGATCAGACCTCCGCACCAGGTATGGCAGCAGACCCTGGAGGATGGTGAGGTGGATATTCGTTTGCAGCAGCCAGGGATTGTTGCAATTCTCCTCGGATTGTTATTCCTGTACATTTTCATGCCGATCAAAGTGGTGGTTATCTGCCTGGTATCTGTGGCAGGGGTTATTCTTAGTGGATATGGATGGGTACGATCCCTGGCTGGTCATGTACATGCCACCCGAAAATTGCATTATGCAGCCATGCAGGTAGGCGATGAACTGGAAGAAAATATCTGTGTGCAAAACACAGGCTGGCTGCCCGCTCTGTGGATTGGTATTGAAGATCACAGTGATTTCCCGGCGTATTCGATTGGTGTCATTCGAGGATTGGCAGGATTCCAGTGAGGAAACGCTGATTTTGTTGTTGTCAGCACTGGCATCTCAATTGATTCATAAGCACAGGGCGGTGGGTTTATTTGCAGGTATTGACCCGCCCTGTATTTTATTACCCCAACGGGGACCTGCTTTTCTTTGGGCAATCCTGTCAGCACTGGCACCATTACATATCACCCAGCCTGTAAATCTGGCTGAGACATTGAAATCAACCACTAATTTGATCTCTGCCAGGGATCTGGTGATTGTCGTGACCCCTTCAATGCAAAGCGATTGGATGTTCAACCTGGCACAGATGACGCACAGCTTTGCTGAAAGGGAAGCCTGGGCTTTTCTTCTGGATCCGACGAGTTTTGGCATGGACGGAAATCCAAAGGCAGTTCAAGAGCAGGCGGCAGCGATGGGTATCAGCACCCGCATTGTTCAGCGAGGTGACATTCAACCTCAATTGGGTGGAATGGGGGTTCTACGTCGTTGGGAATATATCACATTGGGCACTGGCAAGGTTGTGGTTAGAAATCGACCACGCCTTGTGGAAGATCTGGAATCCATTGAGGTTGGGAAATGGGCGTAAAACACGCTGGTCGATGGCATGGGGTATGCTCTATAGCTTATTGATGGCTCTCAGCTTTGGAATTCAGTTTGTCGGAAAAATTGTTCCCGGAGTAAATGGGATTCAGTTCTACGACTGGCTTGAAATTACGAACTGGCAAACCTTTCTATTTCTGGAACGGGCAAACAGCTGGCTGCAATCCATTCAACCCCAAAAGATTATTTATGATGAAGGGTTCTGGGCTATGGTTCTGATTGCAATGGCGTGGGTATCTACCTCATGGCTGGTGACATGCCTGAATAGTCGAACGAGTTATTGGATAGCCTTACTCCCTTTAATGGGTTCCATTGCTTTCGTTTTACAGAACGATCGCAAAGATGTTTTTATCCTTCTGGCAGCATTGTTTCTGGGAATTGTACTGATAACCCATGGTCATTATTCTCAAAAAGAGAAAAACTGGCAACGGCGAAGGATCGATTTTCCGGAGCAGTTGTGGATTGATTGGTATGTGGCAATGATTGTGATCAGCATTGTGGTGTTGTTTGCCGCCAATCTTGCTCCCACCATTACAACGCAGGAAGGCTGGCGGGAAATCCGGAATTGGGTGGAAGAGATGAAAACCCCCAAACTTTCTCCTGAAAAGGATGCAGGTTCGGAAGGATATGTTTATCGACCACCTGAGACACGTAATGAAGAATTATTGCTTTTACAGCCTTTGGATTTATCCCAGGTTGGAATTCCACTTCCACAGATGGAGGGTACTGTGATGTGGGTACGAACGGGGGATGTGACACCACGTCCCTGGCGGATGGCAATCTACAGTACATATACTGGCTCAGGATGGGTGGAAGCAGAACTGGATGAGCAAAGCGATGTACTGTTGGCGGAAGCGCCACAACAAGGCAGAAAAGCACTGTATCAACGTTTTACACTATTCCGGGCGGCTGGTGGTCGCTTATTTTCAGCCGCAGAACCGGTACAAACTTTGAATGAAGATATCAGACTGGTATCACTGCTTAATGATGACAGCCAGATTGTTACCGGTTTTATAAGTCAGTATGAAGTGATCTCCTGGGTGCCAAATGTGAGTGCAGAGATGCTCCAGACTGCTTCCGGTGAATTCCCCAAGTCAATTCAAGAGGAATATTTACAATTGTCGGAGACCATACCCCAGCGGGTGCGTAATCTGGCGGCACGACTGGTAGAGGGACAAAATACGGTCTACGAGCGGGTCATCAAAATTCAGGATTATGTACGGCAATCCGTGCCCTATGATCTGGAATCTATACCGCCTGCCAGTGATCAGGATGTGGTGGATTATTTCCTGTTCGAAGCGAATTCGGGGTTCTGCACGTATTATGCTTCAGCAATGGCGATATTGTTGCGCATCGAAGGGATCCCTGCCAGATTGGTCACTGGTTATGCGCCAGGTGAATTTGTTCCGGAACAGGGGAATTTTGAAGTGACCGGGGATCTGGTGCATGCCTGGGTGGAGGTGTACTTTCCTGGTTATGGCTGGATACCGTTTGAACCAACGCCTTCACAATCCGTTCCTGCATATTCATTTCAGAATTCTGATACTGACGAAGTAAACCCGCAAATTTCTGGAACAACGCAAGCAAACAATCGCTGGGTCTGGCTGCAAATTCTTTCAGGTGGACTCATCCTTTGTGGTGTCGTTTGGATGGGCTGGCTTGTGGTGCGCTTTATCCGCTCCCGCCGACAGGAAAAAAAGATGGCGTTGCATCCGGCCACGTTGGCATACCGGAGATTACGGATAAATTTAGCGAATGCTGGTATTAGTGGTGCACCCAGTTTAACGCCGCGAGAATATTTGGAGCTGGTTGAGGGAAAATTGGTTCATTATCCACAAGTTAAGGACGCATTGAGGGTGGGCACTGAGATCTATGAACAAACGATCTATAGTTTACTGACTCCAAAGGTGGAAGATATTACTTTTATGCATTATTCTATTAAGAAGTCGATTTTAGAAAGGATAAAATTAAGGTTACGATATGTTTTGACTCAAATTAATCAGAAATTGATGCCTTCCCGAAGTTAATTGTTAGTGAATCGTTTTTGTCAAAACAAGTGACCCAATGTAAAGAATCGTCCAAATTACATGGAAGTTAATTTAAAAGAGAATAGATAGCCTAAAAAATTCTTAACTATGATTGCATTTTCCGGGTTATCGTCTACACTTAAAATAGGAATCACGGAAATCCATATCCGTATGGGGAGTAAAATCCGGACAGATGGTGAGGATTATCCGGTGTTCGGTATTGAGGTAAGATGCTAGAATTACTATGTTTTATGCTCTGAAAGTAAATCCCAGAAGAAGGTGAAGGAAGATGGCTTATACCAGTCACGGACGACATGAAAAAATGATGTATGGGGGTATAAAACTGTATGCAGGCACATCCTGCCCTACATTGGCACAAAAGATCGCGGATTATCTCAGGCTAAATATGATGGATCGAGATATTATCGAGTTCCCAAATGAGAACCTGTTTGTAAAATTGCACAGCAGCGTACGTGGTCAGGATTGCTACGTGATGCAAACGACTTCTCCGCCCGTTCACCGCAATCTGATGGAATTATTGATTCTGATCCAGACTTTGCGATTGGACTCGGCTGCACGTATTACAGCAGTGATTCCATACCTGTGCTACGCGCGCTCGGATAAGAAAGACCAACCACGTGTACCCATCACAGCAAGGTTGGTGGCAGATATGATTCAAACAGCCGGAGCAGACCGTTACATCACCATGGATTTGCATGCCGGGCAGATTCAGGGCTTCTTCTCCATACCTGGCGATGTGCTCTCGGCCTTCTCATTACAACTCGACTATCTGAAATCCTTGAAACCCAATATGATTGACCCGGTGGTGGTCACTGCGGATCTGGGATTTGCGAAAAAAGGTCGCAATTACGCGGCTGCGCTGGATGTACCGATGGCGTTTATAGAGAAACGCCGGGCAGGGAATGATTCTAAAGCCAAAGCTTTGAACCTGATTGGTAATGTTCACGAGCGCGATGTGATCATCGTGGATGATGAGGTGGATACAGGTGGATCGATGGTCGAAGCCGTTAATTTGCTGAAAGAAAACGGGGCACGGGATATTTACATCTCGTTTGTGCATCCCAGCTTATCGGCGAACGCAGCCGAGAATTTAGGCGCGTTACCAGTCAAGCAGATTATTACCACAGACACCATTCCGATTTCGAAAGAAAAAGAAGCGCATTTCACTGGACGCTTAAGGATCCTGACCATATCCAAATTGATTGGCGAAGTCATTCGGCGTGCTAATGAAGGCCGCAGTGTGGGCGAATTGTTCAACGAATAGAGGTTGAGCTTGCCAGAGTTGCCGGAAGTTGAAACCATTTGCAGGTCATTACGTTCAGGGGGGCGAGATGCACCGGCTATTGTTGGCTGGAAGATTAAGCGGGCAGAAATCTTATGGCAGAAGACGCTGTCTGAACCAGGTCTGGAAGAGTTTTTACACCGTATAGAAGATCAACAGGTGGTGGATGTGCGCCGCCGGGGAAAGTTTATCATCATTCAATTGGCTGATGAATTCCTAATCGTACATTTGCGTATGAGTGGAGATTTGCGGGTAGATCCAGATATGATGGAATTGTTACCACATGATCGTGTGGTGGTCTGGTTCCAAAATGGCTACCATCTGGCATTTAACGATACACGTAAATTTGGCAGGGTCTGGTTGCGGAAAGATCTGGCCGGATTGCTGCATCGTTTGGGACCCGAACCCCTGGAGATTGTTGATGCAGAAGATTTTTATCAGCGCTTGATCAGCCGTAAGCGACAGTTAAAACCTTTATTGATGGATCAGACATTTATTTCCGGTATGGGGAATATTTACACAGATGAAGCTTTACATATTGCTGGGATCCATCCATTGAATAATTCTGCTGCATTGACCAGACCACAGGCTCTAAAATTACTGGCAGCCATACAACAGGTTCTGGCAAAAGGAATTGAGCGCAATGGAGCCAGCATCGATTGGATATATCGTGGGGGAAGTTTTCAGAATGAATTTCGGGTGTATGGCCGCAGTGGACAGGCGTGCCCGATTTGTGGTACAGTAATTGAAAAGATAGTGGTTGGTCAACGAGGAACGCATTTTTGCCCTGTTTGTCAGCCCGGATTCCGCTCTTTCCGAACAAAAGAAAAGGAAGGTTGAGTTATGGCCATTCAATCCAATATGATTGTAATCGTATTTTTTGTGATTGCAGGTCTATTGTTAGCAGGTTTAATCGTCTTTCTGGTAATATATTTTTCCAGATCAACAAAAAAGGCAGAAGTACGTGATCGTACCACACCATTATCAGAGGTTATCCAAAAGGATAAAAATTTTACGACTGAAAAAGAGGTGGTCAAAGATATTTCTCATACCAAATTGGTCACCCTGGGACGGTCAATCAAGGACGATCAATTTGCTGTTTTATTTGGAGATGAGTGGATCAGAGATGCCAGTCAATTGAGCTTTGTTCAACGCAATCGTCTGGAAAAAAACTTGCAGGAAGCGCAAACATGGTTAGGTGTGGAAACAAAAAAAGAATCGATACCTGCTCCTAAAGTGAAAGACCTTGATTCTTCGGATGTTGTCCCTCGAATTGTTCCTCCTAAATCCGCTGAAAAGCATAAACAGCAATTAAGTATCGTGGAGCAGGTGGATGAAGTCTTACAGGAATTATTAGAGAGCAGTTCTCTAAAGGGAAGGAATATTCGCCTGACAGAATTGCCCAATAAAGGGGTGACTGTATGGGTGGGAAACGAGTATTATGATGGTATTAACGCTGTTCCGGATGAGGATGTAAAACGAATCATCCGCCAGGCAGTGAAGAAGTGGGAAGAATCATCCAGCGTGTGAGTCTATCAATGATGAACTAGCATGGTAAAATATGAAAGCTGAGATTGATGTGTTGATGAAGGAGTTTGATCATGGTAAGTTCAGAAGAACGAATGCGAATACTAAAAATGATTCAAGATGGAGTCATTTCTGCTGAGGATGGTATTCGTTTATTGGATTCTATCGAACAATCGGTCAAGCGAGAAAAAGATGGTCAACCTGTGGAGGAATCGGGGCGAGTAGCCAAGTTCTTCCGCGTTCGTGTGACCGATACCAACACAGGCAAAGCCAGAGTAAATGTGCGTTTACCAGTCAGTGTACTCAGTGCTGGCATGAAGATGGGTGCGCGTTTTTCAACCGAGATTCAAGGATTAGATCCGTCAGATTTGATGCAATTCATACGTGAAGGCACCATTGGCAAAATTGTGGATGTATTTGACGAAAAAGACGGGGAACACGTAGAAGTTTTTCTTGAATAAAAATAATTTAATGTACCTGTTCTACGGCATCCACTTCTTCAGGGAAGAATTGCTTGAAGGTTCCTTCAATCCAACCTTTAACAGTGGTACTGGATAATGGGCAATCGGTGCAGGCTCCTCCCAGACGAACTTGAACCACCCGATCTTGATAAGCAATATAATCAACTGACCCACCATGATATGTACTGATATAGGCGTCCAGTTGTTCAATCAGACCGCGCATTTGATCTTCAAGCGTAAATTCTGTTTTCGGATCCATTTAAATTCATTCTCCTTTTACAATCACTGTTGAGATTCATCCCGTTACTAAATAAATTCAGGATCTCTTGATGTGAGTTATTTAATTTTCCTGATATTACACCAACCAGGCGATCGAGAAAGAGAGCAGCTGTTTCAGGATCAATTGCACATAATTTCTGCAGGTTGCTGGCTTGCATGCGAATGACTTTTATTTCATTGGTCGCAATAGCTGTAGCGCTATATTTGGAACGCCCTAATGCTGCAGACCAACCAAAGACATCGCCAGATGTAATTTTAGTAATCACCAGCGAAGGTCCATCGTATGGTTTAAAGTGCAAAGCAATCTCACCTGTTGTCAGAATATAAAAATTATCAGCCCGATCACCTTGATGGAATATTACCATATTCGCAGGAAATGAACAAAACTCAATAAAAGGTTTGATCATCTGGGTCTGGTAAGGTTTAAATGAATTAAATATGGGCAACGCCGCTAATTCTTGATGATTCATTTTCTAATATTAATGGGGAGGATCATTCCTGCGTAGTGGAAATTTTCCTGAATGTAAAGATAATTATCATTGAAACATGCCTGCATGTTGTGGGTAAATCCCAGTTAATGATGTGACAAATGTCTTCAAACAAAGGCATGCTATAATCAGTCCGATAAATTCCTTTTTCTGATCATCAAGAAAATCGAAGAATTTCAGAAAAGAATTGAGAATGAATTCGAGGTAAGATGGAAACTTTAATAATCATAGTAGTAATTTTGTTATTTCTGGCAGCATTCATGCTGATTCGCACAGCGCGCGCAATGCGTTCATTACCCCCCATCGAAGAAATAGAATTGGTGGAAGTGGATGTTGATGGTGCTGCAAATCGCCTGGCTGATGTCATTCAATTGGAAACCATTTCCAAAGAACAGAGCACCTTTGATCTTGAGCCATTTAAGAAGCTGCACACAAAATTAGAGGAAATGTATCCTTTGGTGCATCAAAAGATGAAACGAGAAATCATCAGTGATGCCAGTCTATTATTCACCTGGGAAGGAAAACAAAAGGATCGCAACCCTATCTTGTTTGCAGCGCACCAGGATGTAGTTCCGGCTGATCCAACCACACTGGATAAGTGGACTTATCCGCCATTTTCTGGCGCGATTGCAGAGGGATTTATCTGGGGGCGTGGCAGCATTGATATCAAATCACAGATGATGGCCACACTTGAGTCTGCGGAATTGCTGCTGAGCAAAGGTTTCGAACCTGAACGAACGATCTATCTTGCCTTCGGTCAAGACGAAGAGTTGGGTGGTCAATATGGTGCAGCGAAGATTGTGGAACACTTGAATGCACAGGGTATTCATTTGGCTGCCATGGTGGATGAAGGCGGTGCGATCATGGAAGGGACGATTGCCGGGGTAGATGAACCGGTCGCATTAATTGGAACGGCTGAAAAGGGTCATTTGAGTCTCAAATTGCGTGCGGAGGGATCCCCAGGACATTCTTCCATGCCAGGGAAAGATATGGCCATCGGCCGACTGGCCCGCGCTCTGGCGCGATTGGATACCAACCCACAACCTGTTCGATTGAAAGCATTAAAAGATTTGATCAATAATTTGGGATCGGCTGCTTCTTTTGGTATGCAGTTTGTATTTTCAAATATCTGGTTTTTCAGACCCATCATCAAAATGCAGGCGGAAGCCAATAACACCACCAACGCTATGATCCGCACCAGCACAGCATTGACTATTGTCAATGGAGGCATTAAGGAAAATGTTTTACCGGCGAATGCCGAGGCGATTGTGAATTTTCGATTGTTACCTGGAGATAACATTGCCATGGTATGTGACCGCGTTCGAAAAATCGTCAAGGATGATCAGGTCGAATTTAAACCGGTTGTAGATGGTGCCTGGGAGGCTTCTCCGGTTTCTTCGACCGAAACAAAATCGTATCTGATTTTGAAACACACGATACGTAAAGTTTTTGATGGGATTGCGGTGGCTCCCTATCTGGTCATGGGTGCTACCGATGCCAGATATTATGCACCCATCAGTGATGCTGCATACCGCTTCTCTCCTTTTAAATTAACCGCCGAAGATTTAGGCAGGATGCATGGAATTGATGAGAGAATTTCGGTAGAATCATACGGCAAGATGATAATTTTCTTTCATGAGTTGATGCAAGCCTGGGGGCAGGCAGATTTGTAAGCTGTTATTTCAGAATTGGAAACCAAAAGGTGGCTGCAATGCTGCCTTTTTTATTGAATGGGGATCAAGCGGCTGCCATAGATATCGGCGTGAAATTCAAAGACAACGCCCATTGCTTCCAATTGAATCAGAAAACCCGGGGTGAGAACTGGCACACACACGATATCCTCTGATACAACACCAAGACAGGAATCAGGCCAATCGATCTGCTCGTTTGACTGCACATGGATTTTGTTGGTGGGAATATCCAGTTGTTTTGCCAGATACTGGATTGCCACTTCAACCGGGGTGGAGTATTTACTCAGGTAGTTAAGCACGTAGATTTTTTGAGCAGATTGATCTGTGTGTGCTTCGAAAATTGAATGGTCAGCGTAGAACAGCATGAAATAGCCGGGGATTTCCTCAGGAACACAGACATCACTTATCGGTGCAACTTCCAGGCATGTGTCTGTCCAGGTTTTGCGGGTTGTTTTTAAAGGAAGGAGTCGAGATGCTTCGTAGCCGTATTGATTGATAATGATATCAATGGCAGCTTTTTCGGAAGCAGTGCGGTCGAGATAATCACCGACAGATTCATAGAGTGGTGTCTTTCTATCAACAGGAGGGGTTAGTATGACCTCTGCACAGCCAGAAAGCAAAAAGATTAGCAGGGAAAAAATTATCAGAACTTTATTCATGATTGCTCTACATATGATTCTAGATTAAGCCGTGACACTCGTCAAATTGTGAACCCATTTTCTTGAGCGGAAACGGGGAAACACAATCATTAATTTCACAATTTCTTCTGACAAAACAAGCGCGTAGACATAATAGACAGGCCACTGGAGAACAAATCCACCAATCAATGCTGAAGGTACACCAATTAGCCAGATTGAACCCATTTCTACCAGCAAAGCATAGCGGGTATCACCACCTGAACGAAGAATACCAATGAATATCATAAGATTTGCCACCCGAATCCACATAGTGAGCGCATATATGAGTTGGATCTTATAGGCATAATCGTAGGAGATTTGCTCAATAGCATAAAGCGAGAGAATAAAAGGACGCAGGATGATCACAAAAACACCAAATATCATAGCCAGCGTGATACAAATTATAAGGAAACGCAAACCATAATCAAAGGCTTTGTTTTCATTCCCGGCTCCAATTTCATTTCCAATCATAATCGCACAAGCGTTTGCGGCACCAATGAAGATTACAAACGTCATATTCTCTATTGTGGAGTTAATATTAACTGCCGCTACAGCATCGGTACCAATACGAGCATAGACTGCATAGTATGTGGTGATGCCTAATGACCAGAAAACTTCGTTGACTGCTGCAGGTAAAGAAGTGCGCAATACTTTTTTAAAGAAAGAAAAAGAATATTTCAGTTCACGGAATTTTACAGCAGCAGCAGTACGGAAACGATATGCAAAGATAATCATTAAGAAGGTTTCAAATATCCGAGCGATTGTAGTTCCCAGCGCAGCACCACGTACTCCTAATTCTGGAAAACCAAAATTGCCAAAAATAAGGCAGTAGTTGAGAAAAATATTCGTGGTCAGCGCGATTATTGTAATCACCATTGGTAAGCGTACATTCTGGGTGCTGCGCAAGACTGACATGAATATCAGGGTGATGGCAGTAAAAATATAACCAACGCCAACGATGCGCAGGTACTGACTGCCAAGCTCAATCACAGCTTGATCTTTGGTGTAAATGCTTAATATTTTGTCAGGTATGAGCAATGCTATTAAAGTGTAAAACAATGCTACTGTAATTGCCATGGTGAGGCCGATCCCCATTACTTTACGCAGGTTTCCTAAATCACCTTTTCCCCAATATTGGGCAGTGAAGATAGCAGAGCCACTGGAAATACCAAACAGAAACAGGATGAGGAGAAAGAAAATCTGGTTCGAAAGCCCCAAAGATGCAATGGCTGTCTCGCCTAATTGACCAATCATTAATACGTCCAACAGGTTGGTGCTGGAATTAACGAATTGTTGGATTGTCATGGGGATGGCGAGTTTTAGCATTGTTGAATAAAACCGCCTGTCGCTAAACAATTGTTTGAACATATCATTCTCAATAGACATAATTGAAAGAAAAGCCGTCTCTGAGTTTACCTGAGGGTTGAATTTCTGTCGAGGTCATTTGTCTTGTGTCAAATGTTCTTGAAGACTTGAGTTGATGAGTTCTTGAGGCTAGTTGCCAGGTGTATTTTTACTCGAAATTATGTTTAATGTGACTACAATAAAATGTATTTGTGTAAACAACCAATTTTTTAAGATTGGATTTCTTAAATTTTCTTTTTTCTATCTTAAGAAACAAAAATGGTCGTTAAATTTTAAGAGTTTTTGGGTTTAAATTCATTTTTGGTCATGCTATAATGACGGGGAGAACATGGCAAGCTCAGGTGGTTGGTTCTAAATAATGACTGGTTGCGGTTTTCGCAATTTCTTTTTGTCCCAAATTTGATTCTTTCAAGGAGGTCGGATGTCATTTGCTCATTTGCATGTACATACAGTGTATTCATTACTGGATGGTTTCAGCAATGTAAAACAACTGGTAAAACGTGCAAAGGAGATGGGCATGCCGGCTGTTGCCATAACGGATCATGGCACCATGTTTGGTTCGATCGACTTTTTCAACGCTGCCAATGCTGAGGGGGTGAAAGCGATCATCGGGCTGGAGAGTTATATGGCTGCCCGCGGTATGACGGATAAAGAAGTCAGACTGGATAAACGCAGTTCGCACCTCCTGTTACTGGCAGAGAACCAAACGGGTTACAAAAACTTACTCAAAATTGCCAGTGCAGCCCAGCTAGACGGGTTTTATTATGTTCCCAGAATTGATCATGATTTTCTGGCAGCCCATTCTGAAGGCTTGATCGCCACCTCGGGTTGTCTTTCAGCAGAGATTCCACGCGCCCTGAAGGAAAATGACCTCGAGAAAGCTGCGGGTATGCTGGATTGGTACTATGAAGTTTTTGGACCCGACCGTTTCTACCTCGAGCTTCAGGATCATCCATTGGCAGAATTAAAGCAGGTAAATCAACACTTGCTGGATATGGGAAAACGTTACAATGCGCAATTTGTTGCCACCAACGATGTTCATTATATCGAGCAGGCAGATGCAAAATATCAGGACATCCTGCTGGCGATTCAGACCGGGGCACTATTAAAAGACCCGACCCGAATGAAGATGAATGATGACAGTTATTATCTGCGCTCCCCGGAGGAGATGCGGGCGTTGTTTGGTCATATTCCTGGAGCGATCGAAAATACGTTAACGATTGCAGAACGGTGTAATGTTGACCTGAAGAATGAGGGCTATCACTTACCAAAATTTGATGTTCCAGAAGGATTTACAGCCGAAACGTATCTGCGCAAGTTGTGTAATGAAGGATTGGAACGGAATTACGGACCCAAAGCGAATGATTCGACAGTGAGAAAACGGTTGGATTATGAATTATCTGTTATTCACAATATGGGTTTTGATGCCTATTTTTTAATCGTTTGGGATTTATGTATGTATGCCAAACAGCAAGGCATCTGGTATAACGCCCGAGGTTCAGCTGCGGGGTCCATGGTAGCCTACACACTGGATATTACCCTGGTGGAACCCCTTGAACATGGATTGATTTTTGAACGCTTCCTGAATCCCAGCCGTATATCCATGCCAGATATTGATATGGATTTTCAGGATGATAAACGCTCCTGTCTGATCAAGTATTGTGCAGATAAATATGGGCATGACAAAGTGGCAGCCATTATTACCTTTGGTACCCTGGGAGCAAAAGCGGCTATTCGGGATGTCGGACGGGTAATGGATATCCCCTTGAGCGAGGTGGATCAGGTCAGTAAACTGATCCCAACAATCGGGAGTAAACCAGCCAGTATCCAGGATGCGCTGGCTTCGATTAACGAATTGCGTACACTGTATGACAGTACACCTTATTTAAAGGAACTGATCGATACTGCCCAACATATGGAAGGGGTGGTTCGAAATGTGGGCACGCATGCAGCCGGTATTGTTATTTCAGACCAGGCAATTGATGAGTACGTCCCTCTGCACCGTCCAACGAGCAATTCCGATGACACACCGGTCAAGACGGTAACGCAATATGAAATGGCTCATCTGGATGCATTGGGCATGCTCAAAGTCGACTTTTTGGGTCTGGCTACCCTGACGGTTATGGCACGCGCCTGCGACTTGATCCAAAAAAGACATGGGGTTGACCTGAATCTGGGCAATATTCCGATTGATGATCCGGAAACTTTTGAATTTCTGGGAACAGGACACACCGCAGGTGTATTCCAGCTGGAAGGCACAGGAATGACCCGATATCTGGTTCAGATGCAACCGAAAAACCTGGCACATATTATTGCCATGGTGGCGTTGTACCGGCCAGGTCCGCTGCAGTTCATCCCGGATTATATTAAACGCATGCATGGCGAAGAGCCGGTGAAGTACCGACATAATGCGCTGGAACCGATCTTTAATGAAACCTTTGGTATTGCCATTTATCAGGAACAGATTATGTTCGCTGCGATGGAAATTGCCGGATACAAAGCATCAGAAGCAGACGCATTGCGTTCAGCCATATCGAAGAAAAAAGTAAAGGAAATTCCCTATCATCACAAGAAATTTGTCAAAGGCGCAGTCTCACGTGGCATCATGGATGAGGAAACCGCCGGGCAAATCTTCAAGGATTGGGAAGAATTTGCCAATTACGGTTTTAACAAAAGTCACGCTGCAGATTATGGTGTCATCGCAGTAAAAACTGCTTATTTGAAAAAACATTATGCGATTGAATACATGACGGCATTGTTATCAGCTACCAAGAACGAAACCGAGAAAGTTGCCCAATACGTGCTGGATTGTCGTGATCTGGGGATTGAAGTAATGCCGCCGGACTTGATTGGCAGTGAATGGGACTTCTCGATTGAAGATCTGGAAGACGGCAACGCGGTGATTCGTTTTGGATTGGGTGCTGTAAAAAATGTTGGGCAAGGTCCGGTGCAGGTGATCATGGACGCCAGGGCTAAGGGTGAAATCCGCACCATTAATGATTTTGTACAGATGGTGGATTTGCGAGCGGTGGGTAAAAGAGCGCTGGAAAGCCTGGTGCGTGTGGGGGCATTAGATCGCTTTGGTAAACGCCGAGCCATTTTGGATGCGTTAGACCGGTTAGTGGCAGTATCGAGCAGTCATTTCAGGGCAGCCGAGAGTGGACAATTAAGCATTTTTGGTCTGGTGGAGAATGTGACCGAAGAGATTGTATTGCCAGATGTTCAGGAACATAATCCTCGAGAATTATTGGAATGGGAAAAAGAATTAATTGGCATGTATGTGTCTGCCCATCCCTTAACACCATACCGTGATTTTCTACGAAAAAGATCCACACACACCTCGGTTCAATTAGGTAGTGTGAAAAATAAAGACAGTGTCACCGTTGCGGGGATGGTATCGCGTTTTCGCAAGCACCTGACCAAATCTGGAAATGATATGGGATTTGTCACCCTGGACGATTTATTCGGTTCCATGGATATAGTTGTATTTCCCAGTGTCTGGAAAGCCAATCGGGATTTAATTGAAACAGATCGAATCCTGATCGTTGATGGCAAAGTGGATAGCGCGAATGGCGACCCAAAAATTCTGGCAGATGCCATTCGGTCAGTATCGAATGACGAGTTATCTTCGGTCCTGGATCAGGGGAAGAATAACGAATTAATAGAGGAAATGGAAGTTGTCGATCTAAGTTACCGTTATGATATTGAATTCGGTGGTGATGATCAGGCAGCCGAAGAAGAACAGGAAGTTGTGCCTGATGATGAGTTTGCAATGGATGCGTTTATCCACGTGGAAGAAATTGATGACTCCATGGATCCATTTTTTGACCCAACCTTCTTTGAAAATTTTGAGAACATTCCTGAGATTATTGAAGCAGAGGATAAGGCGGACCTTCCACCGTCTGAACCAATGATGCAGGAATTCCCTGAAGAATCGCCACTGCCAGAGAAAGATGAACAACCCATCAAGATTACACCAGACATCACCCCGGAAGTAAAACCAGAAATCAATGAAGAACCAGGTATGAATGACGTACAGGGCCGGTTATTTCAATCAAAAACGATGATAAGTCAGGATCTTGCTAATGAGATCCTTCCAAGTCCGAAGAAAGTCCCGATTGTAATACCACCATTAGACCGGGTTTTTGAATTAAGGGATCCCAATAAAGATGAATTCAGAATGATGACGGTCATTCTACGGGCAAACTTAAATGAATCCGACCGTGGTTTAATGCGTATTAAGCGTGTGGTTGGTCTGTTGCGATCCTACCCGGGCAAGGATAAATTTGGCCTGATGATTTTTGAATATGGCAAACGGGTTGATATGGAGTTTCCCAATGATTCAACCGGTTATTGTCCTGAATTGATGCGGCGGTTGAAAGATATGGTAGGCGAGGATAACGTGCAGGTGAAGGTACTCAAAGTGCACTAAAGGTTACCAATCCGATTCAGACCAACCGAATTCCCCTAATAAAGGTACAAAACTAACAGGGATATCCTGATCATGGTCGAAGGACTCCTCAGCCGTTCTGATCCAGCGTTCAAGTTTTTGTTGCCAACGTTCGCCGACCGGTAATATCAATCTGCCGCCCACTTTTAACTGGGTCAACAATGGTTTGGGAACTTGTGGGGCTGCTGCGGTGATCAGGATGGCATCATATGGCGCGTGCTCAGGCAATCCCAAACTGCCATCACCAACATGAAATTGAATATTGGTCAGCTCAAGTTGGTCGGCAATCCGTTGTGCACCTTTCACCAATTCTGCATGGCGGTCGATGCTGTGTACCTGTCTGACTAATTGGCTGAGAACAGCTGCCTGATATCCTGATCCAGTACCAATTTCCAGCACACAATCCTGGGGGTCTGGTTGGATAAGTTCCGTCATCAAAGCGACGATATAAGGTTGTGAGATTGTCTGACCAAAGCCAATCGGAAGCGGATAATCTGCATAGGCTTCACTCTGGTATTCCATGGACACGAAAAGATGCCGGGGGACTTCACGCATGGCTGCCAGGACCCCAGGATGTTTTATGCCGCGACGTTCAATCTGATCGCGGACCATTTTTGCGCGATCTAAAGAGAAATCTCTCATTAATTTTATTATAATGATTTATGGGCGTTTTTTTGCAATTGTTCGGCAATCTGCCGGTCAATTTTACCCATCGGGAAATCAGAAAGTTGCTCTACTGGTACCCAGGCAAGTTGAGATGCTTCAATTGCCTGGGGTTCGCTTTTTACCAATGAACAGATGAAAGCATGCAACGTAACGCGAAAATGGGTGTAAGCGTGCTGATACTCGCCGAAATGTGCTCCCACTGCGATTTCACACCCCAATTCTTCCATAATCTCGCGTTGTAAGGCTGCTGGCAATGTTTCGTTTTCCTCCTGTTTGCCACCGGGAAATTCCCATAACCCACCGAGGAGACCGTTGGCTGGTCGTTGCGCTAACAGAAAACGCCGCTCTCGCTGGAGAATGGCTGCGGTCACAATATAATGAGGAATCGGTTTCTTTTCCGGGATCACGGGGCGCTGTTCCTGCACACCCCGTTCAAGAGCCAGACAGTGCTTTTGCAAAGGACAAAGCAGGCATTTCGGCTTACCGGGCAGGCAAATGGTGGCTCCCAGATCCATCAATGCTTGATTATAATTACCTGCTTTTCCGGCAGGTAGATTCTCTTCTGCCAGCTCCCAGAATAACTTTTCTGCAGCCGGGGTGCGGATGGGTAATGAAATATCAAAAATGCGGGAAAGGATGCGGCGAATATTGCCATCCAGGGCTGCCTGATCCATCCCAAAGGCAATGGATGTGATAGCTGCAGCGCTATAACGCCCGATTCCAGGAAGTTTCAGCAGTGTCTGAGGGTTGGCTGGTAATTGACCATCAAAATCACTTTGCAAAATCCGGGCGGTTTTGTGAATGTTTCGGGCGCGGGAATAATATCCCAATCCTTCCCACTGTCTGAGAACATCCTGTTCGGATGAATTGGCTAAGGTTTCAATGTCAGGAAATGTCCGCATCCAATTCGTGAAATAATCAATGACAGTCTCCACCCGTGTTTGTTGCAGCATAATTTCAGAAATCCAGATGGCATACGGGTCGGGATGATCACGCCAGGGTAATTGGCGGGCATGAATGGCATACCATTCCAGGAGTGGTTGGCTGATCATGGATGAAATGAAAAATTAGAACTGAAATCCACCCTGTGGATTGACAAGCTTCTGAGTGTAATTTTCAATGTAATCCATGAGTTGATTATGTAAACTGATCCATTCCGGTGAATCCAGTATTGTATTGGGATGGATGGTGGGCGGAAAGGTTGCGCCTACCAGAATCTGGGGGTGTTCACCGTAGACGGTTGCCCAGGCGTCCTGCAAGTCCAGTCCAAGACGCTGTACACCTGGAATGAATTCGCGCACGACAAATTCAAAATATTCCTGTTCGTGTTCAGGCAAGATATCCCAGGTCATAATCAGTTTTACCATCACGATAATCACCTCTTATTTATTCAGGGCTTCCAGCACCACTACCTGAGTTTCCTCAGGTAAATTACGTGGGCTGGTGACTTTGAATGAATTAATAGGCTCGATATTGGATAGGCCCATTTCCTTCATGAATTTATTGAGTGGTTCGAGTTTTATGATAGATGTTTCGGTCATATAATGCATGGGAATAACAATATTGGGTTCGATTAAATTAACGATCTCAGCTGCCTGAACTGCATTCAGCGAGCGACTGCCACCAATGGGAACTAGCATGATATGAACGTTTCCCAGTTCTTCCACTTCACTTTGATTAGGAAGGCGATCGATCCCACCCAGGTGAGCAACTTTAATACCATTAAAATCAAAAACATACATGGTGTTGCGTTCATCCTTTGCAATGGGGGTGGTATGACCATTGGTTTGAAGACCAGTGATGAAAACACCACCAATTTCGTACTCGCCAGGACCGGAAATAACAAAAGGGTTACCTTGGACTGCAGCAACATGATTGTGACCAGGTTTATTATGGCTGATTGTGACGATCTCTCCTGATATGCTCAAAGGCGAATGTCCGGTAGCCTGAGCATCATATGGGTCTGTGATGACAGTAGCCAAACCCCGTTCGTTTAAGTTAAAACATGAGTGTCCAAACCAGGTAATTTCCATATTTAACGATCCCTTTCGCTATGATTATACTTGAGGAAGGTGAATTGCGGAAAGTAAGAGTTTAAAGTTTGATTTAATCTAGAATCTGATTTAGAATCCTTGACTCTGATAACGGTTTCTGATAGACTCTGCGACCGGCACAGAATCCTTGCCTTGCTGGCATTGTACTGGTATAATCTTACGCGCCTTAAGGCTTGAAACTTAACAATTTACTTGCCGACGTAGCTCAATACGGCAGAGCA
>PHBX01000029.1 GCA_002842045.1 Chloroflexi bacterium HGW-Chloroflexi-3
CAGATAGGAAAACATTATTGTGGAAATAAATTGCTAAATTGTTAAAGAAAAATGGATATTTCTGATTTGAAATTACAGAAAAAAGGTTGCTTAGTCAATAATGTTCCCCCAAAGGAATAAAGGTGGTCATTTAAACTATACCAATACCATCTTTGAACTAATTTATTGTTATCAACTGAATAACCTGAATTCATATTGGTGGCATACAACAAAAAGTCAAATGTTTCAATCATAAAATTTATGGTATCCCTTTCAGTTGGCCATCCATTATAAGGATTTTGGCAATATTCTTCATCTTCATCAGGACAATATACTTCCCAATAATAAAATAAACTTCCATATTCCGTAATCCAAAGAGGTTTTTCTTTTTCACCAAGTAATTTCATCCAATCTCTAAAATTCTGAATTCTTTCAATAAAAATATCAATTGAATAGGTATCGGAAAAATCAGTTATTAAGATTGCATCATCACAACTATCTACAACACAATCAAATCCTGGTGGTATATCCGCTCCCCAAGTTCCAACTTCATTTAATATGAAAGCATGAATACTCCAAATATCAATTAGTGCTAAAGCGCTTTCTTTTGATCCTGTCAGATTTGATAATTCTGTCAAGCTTCGCTCCAAGTATCTGATTCTTATAGGTGTTGGTTGAACAATTGATCCAAATCCAATTTTTGCATTTGGATCAATATTCTTAATGGTCGTGGCTACTTCAAAGAACCTTTGTGCATATTTTTCAGGTGTTAGATCATCCTGAACAGCTCTTCTATCAGGTTCATTACCAATTAGCCACACAGCACCTGGATTTCTAGCCACTAAACTTGGTAAATCTATCAAAAATTTTTGATATGCCGCTTCATCCAAACTACCAGATTCATCATCCTCAGTAACTTTAACAAATCTCATTTTTAATACATGAATGTATTCAATCCCATCTGGGACATTTGGATTCTCCTTTGCCCAATCCAAAAAAGTAAGTGCATGAATACTTTCAAGATCATATCCTTCAATTCCTAAAGGAGCAGTGATACCAAACCTGATTAATGTATCGTATTGTTCCGGTGTATATTGAAGTGTTGCTGCATCAGAACTCATTCTTATATTCGTAAATATTGTTAACGAAATGATAATCAATTTTAAATAATATTTTTTTGGTTTTTCCATAATATTTACTATATTTTTAGAAAATGTTTACTTAACAATAACTTATAAATATTATTTCGAAAATAAAAACAAGATCATTTCATTCGTTTTTCGAATTTTCATCGAATGAATAACCAAATTCTTTTCAATTCCATTACATTCAGGACAGTCAATAAATTTATAATCTTTTGGAATTATTACTGAAAATTCAAAAGGTAATTCCTTCAATCCCAATTGTTTTTGCAAATTAAGTTCAAAACCAATGATACCAGATTGATAGATCAATATCTTCGGATCAAGCTCAAAATCCAATTCTATCTTACTGATCGCATTCGTGGGAACAATCTGCAAGCCTGCCACCATACCCAAACCTGGCAGATCACTTTCCAGATCCACCTCTCCCGTCCAGTCTTTTCCACTCAGGAGCAAGTCACCAGGCACAATTTGAACATTGGCATTCAGCAGTTTTGTGGAGGGGGCGGTGTACACCCGCCAGTAATCCCAATAACAACGTTGAAACATGTTGGTATAGTCGATGTCCTTGCCATAGGTGGCTTCATGCACACAGGGCACCTCAATATCTATTGGGTGTTCGTATTCCATGGTGAGGTGGGCTGTGGGATTATCCAGATCGGTTAAATCGACTTCATAAGTCAATTTCCGCAGCATGACCGCGTCGACTTTATTGAAACCTATGTTGGAATCGACCCAATACAAAAAATCCCCACCTTGATATTGGACCGAAGTATCCAACGCTATTGCCGCCAGTAAGGATTGAACGGTTGGCTCATTGAAATAGACCATCAGGTGGCCGGTTTGCTGCAATTCATGCGAGACTTTCACCAGGGCGATCATTTTTTTATAGTCACGGGTATTGATCAAACTTTGCAGCATAGCTTTGCCCAGAATGCCCACAAAATCCTTGCGATTAGCCCACCAATTTTCGGAATCGCTGGCCTGACCCCAACTTTCGTACATGTAAGCCAACACATTGTCCGAATTTACCCATAGTTCCTCCGAAGGATCAATATTGATCGGTCCCATTATCTCCAGGAACTTCTGAACGGTCTGTTGATCGAAGGCAATGACACCATTTGTTTTTTGACCGGTGGATAATTCATACAAACTCTGAACGGTCTGCGCAGATGTTGGAAAATCTGCAGACCAATTTCCATCACGCGGCACCCAGATCCCTGCCAACATGTAATCCTGGAGTGGTTGCGGTGGGAGTGGGTACACTTTGGCCAGGTCATCTATCTGATAGGAATCCTGCATTTCAAAATTGATATCGATCAAACTATTAAGTGTGGCGGTACCCATGGCGGTGATAAACCCACCTCCCCCTCGCAATTCATCATGGTTTAAAGCAAGCAGCAGATATTGGACAGGCGCATTCATACCTGCCAGGTCTGGCAATAACGGAAATATCTTGCCGGATGAGATAATTGCCGGGATGAAGGGCTCCAACATCTGAAAATCATCCTGGAAGCGGAACGGCAAAGCTGAAATATCAATTTTTTTATGTTGTCGTTCTATGTCTTCTGAATAATATTTTGCCTGGGCGATTAATGCTTCATCGTTCAGTATAGTATTGATCAGGCTGGTCAATTCGACCCCATTATCAATTTCCCTATTCATAAACGGGGATAATTTTTCCTCAAACAGGAGGGCATAGCGGGTTAATGATTTTAAGTACTTGATGGATGGTTGTACCTGGGATGTCATATTTCCTGTTAAGTTCAAAAAAGGATACGACCACCCAAGACTGCGATCAATTACTGATAAATCCTGCTCAACCTCATTCAGGAGTTGAAAAGCATAATTCGGCGAGACACTGTCCAGTCCTCCCAGTAGCATCATTTTTACTTCCTGGCGTGCCTGGTAAAGATGGATGGTGTGACGTGTCAGATTAATTCCCCAGAATACCACGCCTGCAACAAGAATTAGAACAAAAACCAGGATCAGTTTCTTTTTGATCATTTGTTATTTGGGCTGAATTTCATCCTGTGATTTTTTCAACGACAATCTCGTGGAGAGATAAATGATCACGAATAACAATACCACCACCAATGGAAATACAAAAGCCGGGATAGGTGTATTGCTATCCTGGCCGGATTGTTCATCTGGCGCAGAATCTCCATTCGAGACAACTGGCAAAACAACCACGGAGGTGCTCTCAGATTGTGGAGATTCTTCAATTATGGAAATTGACGCAGTTTTTTCTGGTTGAGAGTTCTCAGAAAGTATTTCCTGGGTCGCTTCCGCGGTAGATGTAGCCGTTGCTACCATGGTTGAAATCGAAACAGACGTGGATGTAGATATCCCCACCGAAGTTTGTGTACTGAAAGGTTGAGTTGCTGTGGATGTTTTTGTTCGTGTGGGCGTATTGGTTGGACCTATGGTCGGCACAGTCTGATAGTTTAGTCCCCCCCAAACCACATTTTCAGGAATTAATAAAAATAGTGTGATGATGATTGGAAGTATCAAGAATCGAAAGCTTAATTTTTTTTTCATGGTTTTGTCTCTAATTCATTTGATTATTTGGAAAAATAACAAAATATTAAAATGCTGGTTCACCTTCGTTTAAGACATTTATTGGGATATTTTTTTACGGTTTATGCATTAACATTCCCCGATATCGTCAGGTTATTGTAACCGAAAATTTGGCTTTAATCCCAATAAAATGATGAATATATTATTTTATCCACAGATTAATACCTTTACTTTCATGTTAATCCGGTAAATGAGTGACATAACTCTGAAAGTGATTTGAACAATTAAGCAGATGGCTTTTTCTTCCTAAAAATTAATATATATCCTATTGCTCCGGTACCGATAGCGATTGCGCTTACCAATGCCAGGAGAACATAATTTATCCAGTTTGATCGCGGCGGTGTCACAACGATCTCAGGAGTTTTGGTAAAAGTTGGGGAAGCCTGCACTGGTTGGATTAATGTGTTTGTGAATGTTGGTGTAGGGGGAATTGAGGTGTTGGTATTTACAAACGTTGGTGTCACTGTAATCGTTGCAGTCGGTGTGAGTGTAGAAGTGGAAGTGGTTGTTGCAGTGGGAGGAAGAGTAGGCACAGTCTGGAAGTCCAGTCCACCCCAAACAACATGCATTGGAATAAACAAAAACAACAATAAAATGCCAATCAGAGAAAATAGTTTTAAGGTCAATTGCTTATCCATATTTTGCCTTCCTGAACAAAGTTATTGAATTGGTGATGGAATGATCATAGCAGGATCGCCAAAGAATATATAGGTCTTTAGTATGTCTGCAATGGAGGAATTTTCTTGGAATCTCTCCCCCTTTTGAGGGATCATTAGATTACCAATTCGGAAATGACTTTTTAATTGTATCCTAATTTGAAAGAATTGCATTAATTTTTCTTGAACTTCCATCAATGTCTGGCCAGTCGGCGCAAAAATTCCTGTAACTCCCCCACCGGGATAGAACAATAAACCTTCTGCCAGAGAGTTTTTTTCTGGATGGATGAAATAACCATTTAAACAGCTAAAACTGATAAGGACCGGTGGTGCAGGTGATTTTGGCAATTCGGATACCATTGGGATTGATAATATTTTGTCTTTTCCCCAAAGATCTATGCTGCCATGACCGAAATAAGCAGCCAGCGTATAAGAACTTTTGAATAATTCATTAATTTCATCAGGATCTGGAGAACTTAATAATTGAATCCGATATTCATCCGAAAGCGGGAGTAAAAAATTGTTTGCTAATTCAAGAAAATTTACCTCCGAAGGATCTGAAATAGCAGTGATATGATTCCAGTTAAAAGGGATGGATTGCTCATATAAGGCTACTTTCTCTACCCAGGCGGTTACCTGTTCAGGTGTCGTAGCAGGAATACGTCCTACAGCCAGATCTGGGGATAAATCACCATTCAGATCCCCATAAGGATAATCGCTGACAGTCTCCCCTGATTGGTCAGTGGATATAAAAAATGATGGTACATACCCGATTAATTCCTGATATTCTACAAGTTCAAATGTATAGTCACCTACCAGCAACAGGTATTTTAACTGCCCTGGATTAATTTCATTGATTTGTTGCATATACTTTTTAATGGATTCAACCGACGGGGTGCCAGAATTGTATATATCATAGATTTGTTGCGGGCTCATGATCATTGTCGCTAAGCCCTGTTTTTGCCGTAAATCAATCAAAGGCGAAAGCGCTTGAAAAAAAATTTTGGGTGCAATCACAAGATAATCAATCGGTTGCGAAGGTAACGAAAACTCCTCTTTTAGGATCGGTTGAATGGATGAGACAGGGAAAAACTGGTCATCCGGTATCCAGGCATAAGTTGTGTCAGGTTGATTGGTTAACTTAAACTGGTTATCAGATTGAAGCAAATAAATTCCCGGAAATTGCAGATTTTTATCCATTACGGCTAATGTGCCATTGGCAGAACTTGTTGAAGTCAACAGTTGGTTATCACGAACTGCAAACAATTGAACCTGATTACCAAGATTAACTGGAAGAGAATATTCGATTTCAATCCAATCCAAATAGATTTTTCCTGGTAGGTCATCCGTGGATATGACTGTGTGAATGGAAAAGTTATTCTTTTGGTTCACATAAGTTGGATCCAGTTGAAATTCTATCACCTGCCAACCCTGCCCTTCAACCAGAACTGGCTCTAAAACTTGGTCATTGATAGACGCAGAAAATAGTTGCACGGGATTTTTTACATTGGAAGGAGAAACCCAGACTTGAACCCGGAAGGTCATGCTATTCACTGATTCTTGCGGCAATTGGATTTCCTGTGAAATGGGTTGATTGGGTTGGAATAAAGCCCAAAGCCAATGATCTTCACCTGCTACCTGAGGTAGATAAAGGGATGGTTGTACGTATTTTTCTCCATAAAATCCAGTTGAGGTTTTTTGAAAATTGCTTAGGTCAAGAGGTGCTTGTTGGGGAGCGATACGATTTATAGATTCTGTTTGTCCCTCGGACAAAATAAAAACGTTCTCACTAAGGTTGATACTTGGAGAAATTGGAGGGGAATAGAAACGAACGGCAAGATCATTTGAATTTGGTTCAGCATTTAACCAGTACGGATGGGGTTCGCCTTGATACAGTAATTGTATTTGATCAGGGTCATGAATTGCCAGACCATTTTCTTCCCATTCTTTCCGGGTTATCTGAAAATACCCCTCACCTGGCACAACCATTCGTAATTGTGAAACTTCCCGCTGTGGAAGGTTTGAAGGAGATTGAATCTGGCAGCCTGCCAAACCAACAAACATGCTAAATAATAAGATGATATGGATGGTTCCGAATCTCAAAGCGATGTGTGATTCCTTTGGATGATGATAACAGTAATGATGAAAAGAAAACCAATCACGATTGTGATCATAAATCCAATCAGACCCTGTCTGAAAGGGCTCACTTCTTCTGGTTCAGGTGTAACAGTAGGCGTAAATACATTGTAACTGATGATTTTTAGGGTACGGGTAATTTCCGGGGTTGAAGTAAAATCCGGAGTGTCAGTCCTGGTATCCGTTGGTGAAATTCTAGGCGTCGGGGTGAATGTCATGGTGGGGGTATTGGTTACGAACGAAAATGGGGATGTAGATGTTCGCGTAGGTGTTTTGCTGTGGGTGAGGTTAATCGTTGGGGTTAATGTGATGGTTGGTGTAGAAGTAAGAGTCAATGATTGGGTAGAACTCGTTTGGGTTAGTGTTTGTGTTTGGGTAGCCGTGATTTGCATGGGGATGGCTGAAACCGGTCCAAAATATTCACTGTTATAGCTGTTATCAACAGCTTCCAATTTGTAGTAGTACGTTTGGCCATTGATCACGTTTACGTCAATATACTGGTATACCAGGCCACTGACCGGTGACCCCTGCGTAAAAATAAATGGGCTGACCCTGGTGTAATTCCCATTAGGTTGCCCATTGCGGGTGATATAAAAGCCCAGCATATCCGCTTCCGTCGCTGTCTCCCACTCCAAAATCACCTGATGATTACCAGGGTAGGCATCCAATGAAACCAGGGTCACGGCAGCCTGAACAATCTGGAGCGATCCAAAAAGCGTCAGCACCAGAACCCAGGAAATTGCAAGAGGTAAGAAACGTTTTTTAATGCCTGTCATTCTTCTCTTAAGTATATAAGAGAACGGTCAGAAAGTTCCTGCAGGTAATGAATAACATCAGATTTTATTGTATCCACCTGATAATTAAATTTCGATTTAACCTGGTCAATGATCTGGGCAACTGATTTTTGTCCATCGATCAAATTCCAGATGAAATCTCCCACAAAATTCACAGTTCGCACTTTACCTTTTTGACCGTGAACCAGCAGTCCTTCGTTTTCGACCTTGTGATAATAAACTTCTTCATTTTGAACTGGGATGCTTGAAAGTTTCATGGAACTCCTTTGTGTAAATAAAATTTTCGATACAGCGAAGAAATAAAAAAAATGCTGTGATTGATGATACGAACAAAAGGATGATTCAATCGTAATCGGTACCCATGTTTTTCTACTTCAACAATATATCCCAAAACCTGATCAATTTTTACCGGATGATCAGCAAACTTTGACCAATCTCCTTGGGCAATGATTTCTGAATCGTTTATCCTGATGAGACGGTGAACGACAAAATCCATTCCACGGTCAATCAAAACAATTTCACCTTTCTGAATTCCTGGATCAGTGAGAATGGGTTCAATGAACACCCAATTACCTTTATAGATCAATGGTTTCATGCAATTCCCGGTAACTTTGAAACGAAAAGAATCGTTATTCTTCAGACCTGAGATGATTTGAGCATGTATAAAAGATTGCATTGATTTTGTCATCGTGTCACCAAAGGAAGATAGATTCCCCATTGAATTGGAGATAACTGCAACGCTGGGTCTCCAAAAATCATGTAGGTAAAAATCAGGCTATCATTGCCATGATTTGCCATCAATGTTAATTTTGCATTCAGATCCATGGCACCAAGGGTGGGATATGTGAGAGTTGAGAAGGCTGAGAAAAATCCACGTTGGAGTAATTCATGGCCATTGACATAGCCATTGCCAGGTGATGAGAGCATGGCAACTGCACCTTTATCTACGACACGGGTCAATTCTTCCGCCAAAGAACGACGATCGGTAGTCTGACCTTCCAAATTGGGTGGAAAATACCAGTATCCATCAACACAATCCAATGAAAACACGACCGGGTACAAATCCTGATTGGAAAGCTGCGGAATATAATCCACATGAAAGACCTTTTCAGCTGCCCAATAGGGAATTGCGCCATGCCCATTGAAAGAAATGATCTGGTTCCCCTGGTTAAAAGCATGAATAATATCATTCGTAACCGTTGAACAATTATCGAGAGAGAGAGATCGACAATCGTAATCATCCAGGAAGATCTTATTGATCTGGTATGGAGATTGAATTTCATCAGCAATGACCTGATTAACGATGGCTGGAAAGTTACCAGCTGGATCTGTCGAACAAACTGTCCCCGGATCATTATCAGTACAGTTATCCGGATCCTGGAGGTAATAGTTATCTGCCACAAAGGTAAGGTTTCTTTTCCAATCAGAATCCCCGTTTTCAAATTGAATGGTTTTATTGATAAAAGCTTGCAATTCTTGCGTGGTGTTGACAGGCAGACGACCAATCATGGCATCCGGAAAGATATCATCCCCAGCCACAGCAACCAGATCACTGAGACTGTCCACCTCACCCTGCAACGGATCGACCCAGACAAAATTTGGTGGCATGAAAATTTCTTCTGAGGTTCTAAAATTTTTAAGATCCCAATGCCCATCTCCAACCAATAATACATAGATCGGTGCTGGTTTTTCCCAATGCTGATAGATATACCCAAAGAAGTTCTTAATCGCAATGGGGTGAGCGATGCCGAAGTTGAATTGGTTATATACATCCTGCAGATCGACCAGCCGAACTCTGTACCCCTGGGATGAGCGATAATCTACCAGTGTTTGTAAATCCTCAAGAAATGGTTTGGGTGAAATGATCAGGTAATCGGCTTGTTGGTTGGGAGACAAGAGATCTGGCGGTGAGTACACGGAGAGATTTTCTGAAACAGCTTTGATCGCATCCAGGTTTGAAACGAAGTATTGCTGCGTCTCTAAAATATCCTGATTAAATGTAAGCAATCCGGCTTCAAATTCAGGACTCTGAATGACGAATGGCTTCAAAGGATTCGAGATGTTCCACAAATAATTTTCTGGGGAAGAGAGATTAGAAATCTGGACATCAACAGCTTCCGCTGGATTAATGTTAAATAACAGTTGGCCATTCACTGTCTTTAACTCTCTAAGATAACTAACTGAGAAGTAATCAAACCCATAACGAGAAGCCGGTAATCCCACCGATTGAACTGTGTAAGAAAATTTATTTTCACCCGATATCAAATGCTGTTGATTGATCCATCCCGAAAAGGAATGGCGAACAGCCCCATCCCAATCATCATCAGACAGGAGTTGGTCATTCAAGGAGAATTGAAGATGGTGATCAGGGCTGATGGTTGAACTGGATGTGGCTGAAACAATCTGACCTTCAATCTGAGCATCCTGTATTGGAGAAATCACTGGATCAATTAAATTAACCAAATAACTTTTCGTCAATGGAAAGGTTTTAACTTCTAAATATTCCCAAAACCAGGTATCTTCATTGGTGAAATGGGTTGTCCACCAGACTTTTTCCTCCTCAAAGCGAGCTTGATCCACAAAGGTAGTAACTAGATTCCCCGAGCGCGGTGCGCCATCTATTTCTGTGATTCTCAAACCAGGTGTATCAGATAGGTAAAGCCAATATACATTTGTGTTGGTGTATTTTTCCAACATAAAGTCAGAAAATTCTGGTTGCCAGGATCCATATGCTGGCCAGTGATCTGCTTGATGCGCATATAACGCCGATAAATAATCACCTTGAAATTGCTCACCATAAAAGAGAATGGATTCACCTGGTTCAAAGAATTGATCATCATCTCCTTCAAATTGGTAGGCAACATCTCGACCTTGATTTTCCAAATGGAAATAAACAGGATTTAATCCTTCCAGATCAAACCCAACTTGATGAAGGTCTTCATAGGTGATCCGGTAGATGCCCTGATCTTCAATTTCCATTCGGGCACGTGTTTCCCATGGTGCTCGAAGATCACCCCCCCACAGAACGGGAGGATTAGATTTCCACAAAGAGCTATCATCAAAATTTATGATGTCTGGCTGCAGCGGATTACTAGCACCCAGTAAATCAATATTTGAATTTTCAGAGAATTTCACCGGGTCATCAAACGTAATTTTGAGTTCGAGGTTTTTGTTGAATAAAAATTTATTTGATACACAATCCCAGCGGATTGGATAGAAATTGATTGAAACAAGATACTGATCTCGATACCAGAACGGATCACCGATTTGGATTTGGCTTTTTGATATTTCCTGCGCACATGAGTTGTAACCCATGGTTGGTGAGTTGTTAATCAATCCGGTTTCAGAGGTGGATGAATATTTCAGAACGTCCGGCGCAGAAACACGCAGTTCAGGCGAAATATTGATAAAGGTTTGCAGGGAGGAGCCTGCAGGCAACACTACCGTCGTGGAAAAATATGGAATGTCCGGTTTTCCAGGATTGGTAAGAATTTCTGCATTTGGAATCGAAATGGAGTTTCTCTCATCTGTGAGTTTCCATTGAATAGATGGGATATGTAAGCTTAAGGTGATGGAGTTATTTGTTCTCTGATATTCGATCTTAGGTGCAATTGTTACATGAGTAATATTTCCCGTCGAGAAAGCCAGCGTGAAAACATGCACTACCAATATCAAACCCGTCAGAAATCCGATTTTGATTTTTGATAAAACCAAAATGAACCTGGATAATTTCAACCAGGAATTTTGCATGCTATTCTCTTGAATTTATTCTTTGGGGGTTAAGTAATCGGATTCAACCGGCCAGTCCCAGCCACGCAATTCCGCGTCAAGGGGGTTTAGGGTTGTTTTACCTAGTGGACTTGAAACACCAGCACTTGTTTCTATATCCGCTTCAAAAATGATGGCGGGTGGTGCATAGGGAGGTTTTGACTCTGTCATGTTGACACCTGCTGTTATGGGATTTTAAATACTGAATTATTATACAGAATATTTTTAAATAATTACAACCATCCTTGCAAACGATAAATCACGATCCCGATGTATTCTTTCATCACGATTGTTATATCCGACAAATGACTTGCATTTGGAACCAGACCGACCAGCACTTCCGCAAATGTCGGATGCCAGAGCGACTGCCAGTTGTCCTGGGTGATGCTGTAGTCAGCCGGGGCAGGGATGACTTTGAACCCCTGCTTTTCAAAAAGCGCTACCGAACGCAGCATGTGGCTGGCGGAAGTGACCAGGATGATCTCGTCGACACCCATTTCACGCAGGATCTCTGCACTGTAGAACGCATCTTCAGCGGTATTACGCGATTGATCCTGAAGAATGAGCGCTTCTTGCGGAACCCCGATCATCAACAGGATGTCGGCCATATCCTGGGCTGGCGTGGTGGTGCGTGAGCCAGACCATTCGATATTGCCACCACTCAACAAGATCTGCCCGGCGATTCCGGATTGATACAATCTGGCGGCATATAACACCCGATCACCCGCACCGTTGGTTTCTGTCATTTGACGTGGATATTGCTGTGATTCTGTTCCCCCACCTAACAGGACAACCATACTATCCTTCGGTAGATTTTCTGAAGGTAGATAACGCCATTCAAGAGATCTTGCCAAGATGGCTGGTACCCAACGATTGCCGCCCACAAAAATGATCACGACCACCAGAATGATGATCCAGCGTGACTTCCGACCCCCGGAATGTTTGCGGGTGAGAAACAAATATGCAATCAATAGTAACCAGACGAGACCCAGTGGATAAAACCATAAAGGCAAGAATTTTGAAAGAAAAACAAACATCTTTAGCCTACCAATCGTCTCAGGACAGAATCGAGTGAATATCCATAACTTTCACCAAAGAGATTCAGGTGATTGAGAATATGATAAATATTATAAACTTCAAAACGATCCTGATAACCAGGTTCCAGGGGATAAATCTCTTGATATGCTTGGTAGAAAGCAGAACTGAAACCGCCAAACATTTGCGTAAAAGCCAGATCTGCTTCACGATCTCCATAATAAACCGCAGGGTCTATTAAAACCGGGGTGGATTTTTCATCCCCGATCACATTACCACCCCAGAGATCACCGTGCAGCAAAGACGGTTTGCGAGGGATTCCTCCGATCCAATCGTCCAGATGAGAAAGAAGTCGATCCAATTTCTGGCGGCGGGAATGTCCACAATGCCGGTTTTGTTTTGCCAGGTCTATTTGTGGCTGCAAGCGCTGATCACGAAAAAAGCTTATCCAGTTAGCTTGCCAGGCATTGTATTGCGGTGTGCTACCAATATAGTTATCATGATCCAGCCCATATTGAAGTGATTCACTTTTTAAGTGTAATTGCGCCAATTGCTGACCACAGACTTTTTGATCGAAACTGGAGCGACGATCGATCCATTCTAAGAGGATGAAAGCTGGGACGCCAGCTTGCGCTTCCTGCGCTTTGATGACAGCAGGCACCCGGATGGCATTAACAGCTGCCAATAATCCCAACCCCTTTGCTTCTGCGGTAAACATATTCGGTAATGGTTGTGGATTCCACTTTAGAAAATATTGACTATTGCTGGTTACAATCTGCGATGCATGGTTGATGCAACCACCCCCCAGAGATTGGATCTCAACAACAGGTCCTGGATCCCCAATTTCCTGGAGCGCTTGATCCAAAGCTATGTTTAAGGTAGCTGGTAGAGCTGTCATAATCCTTCATTTTCGATAATATTGTTCAGCAACCCCTCACATCCTGCATTGACCAATTTATACACCTCATCAAAATTATGCTCATAGTACGGATCCGGCACATCCAACGGGTATCTTTTGGGAGCAAATTCCATCAATCGCCTTACTTTTTGTTTGAAATAATACTGGATATCTTCCACATTTTCCTGATCCATAGCAATTACATAGTCATAATCCTTAAAATCCTGCGATTGAAGTTGTTGGGCACGTTTGCCACCAACTTCAATCCTGTTTTCGGATAGGATCAAGCGGGTACCAACATGGGGAGGTTCGCCAACATGCCACCTTCCTGTGCCTGAAGAAGCAATGAAAAAACGGTCAACCAATCCCTTATCCAAAACCATTTTCCTGAAAACTGCTTCCGCCATGGGCGATCGGCAAATATTTCCTGTGCAAACAAACATAACAGCAATTTTTTTCATTTGAAATCCTTAGACCAATAGATGTTTTTATTTATACCAAAAAATAGAGGGGTGGGAAAGAAAAACAATATTGGAAGAACTTAAAGATAAATATAAGGACCTGCGAAGCGCAAATCCTTATTAAGTTTTGGGGTAACGGCGTTTTTCCCCACAGATGTCAGGTGACTCACCAGGGACTCGAACCCTGAACCGATTGATTAAGAGTCAATTGCTCTGCCAGTTGAGCTAGTGAGCCAATGTCGCATGGCAATTATACCTAAATTGAGGGGGGTGTCAATGAAGGGAAAATCTATCCTCGACCCACAATGACCAATACCAACCAAATGCCATAAGCAATAGAACCAATACCCAGAACGACCAATCCATAATTGATGAGCCGAAGCACTTTGTTGGATGGATGCAGGTCGAGCAGCACGCTGCGTAAACCCATTAATGCATGGGTGACCACAAAGATCAGGAATGCAATTTCCATGATGGGGATAATGGAATTTTGATAATAGCGGACAACATCGGCGTAGGTCAATAGACCACCTTCGACGATTAAATGATTGACGATCAGGTGAATAATTAATACAACAATGACCAGAAAACCTGTTAGAATCTTCAGAAACCAGAGCCCAGCACCTTCACCCGATCGAGGAGTAACATCAAAACCGTCTCTCATACTTCTCTCCTTCCTTATTAATGGGTAAACATACGAATAGCAAAATAAATGATGGCAATGATAGCCACAGTCATCAATCCGATAAAGAGTTGCTTTTGCTTGCCACCGGCGATGCCAAAGCTGGTAATCCCGATTCGAATTCCATTCAACCCATGAATGAAAGCTGCAGCGATCACCAACAATTCGCCAGCCAAAAAGATGGGATTCTTTACGAGAGCAATAAAACCGTCATAGGCTTCAGGACCTCCGGCTAATTGTCCCAGCATAATTAAATGAAGGAAGAGATAAAGCGTGAGGCCAAGACCGGTAATTCGATTAAGGATAAATGCCCAGGAACCAAGGCTCTTGTTCCGAGGATCGAACCATTTTATGAGATTTATAGGTTTTTGTGGATGTTTTGCCATTTTATCTCCTACTTTACACCAAAGAATTTTTTTATACGTCTGGATACTAATTTCTTGCGCAAGTCCATAATTCGCCAGGCTGGATCGACATGCGATGGGCATACTTCTGTGCATTCATAGGCACTGTGACAGCGCCAGGCTCCGTTTTCCGAATCAACCAGTTCCAGCACACAGAGATTAAGATCCCCGGATTGTTGCGCTCCAGCCAGGACAGCGGGGCCAAGATAGGCTGGTGTTGTCAGCGCAATCGGACAGGCGCTGATACATAGTCCACATTCGATACAATCGGATAACCGCAACAGGTCGTCATCAGGGTCAAATTTTCCCTTACTATCTTCATGGGCAATGGATACAACAGGTTGATGTCCGACACTTTCCATGCGTTGATAAAAGACAGTCATATCCACCGATAAATCACTGATGACAGGAAAATTCCGCATGGGTTCAACACGAATGACACCGCCATCCTTTGTCACAGAGCGAATGGGTGTGATACAGGTAAGTTTTTCAACGCCATTGACAACCATACCGCAAGCCCCACAGGTAGAGTGATGACAGGCATGTGAAAAGACCAGCGAGCGATCATGGAATGCCCAAATCCGTTCTATGCCATCCAGTACATACTCATCCGGATCGACTTTCATTTCAAAACGATCATAATGGGCAGCTTGGCTACCTTTTTTCCGGAAAATTTCGTAAGTAATAGACCAGGTTTGTGTCATGCGACCTCCCGGGTTTGAGCAATGTGAAACTTACGGTATGAAAGAATTGGAATTTCAGCTGTCTGACAGGGTACATGCATACCCAATTTCTGACAAACCAGATCAGCTGTCTTTTCTGCCATCAGGCGCATGGTGGTGGCTTTCCCACCTGTGATGGTTACCAGCCCATCGACATTATCAGATTCTTTATGATCGAAGCACTTGAACGTTCGGGTCAGACTGCGTCCCTTTGTGCCCGAATCCAGGAGTGGACGGGATGCCATAAAAGCTCCGCGTTCTTTGGTGTGCTTAATGGCTGGGATGAGCTCACAACCACGATCGAACATGAGCTGTACCTGATCATCAAAAACCGGAATGTAATCCAGATTATCCGCTTCAAAGGAGGTAGTGCCAACCGTGATCATCTTGCGCTGTGGAACGATAATATCACCATCGCCAGGTTCGTTCAGTCGATTGATCACACGCTGGCACAAACGTTGATCGTACGCCACCATCACACCCGGGGTCGGTTTGATGGGTAGATCAATATTTCCGGCAAGTGCTGCCACTTCCCCGGCCCAGACTCCAGCAGCATTGATTACGATATCAGAATTGATATCATTAATTTGATTTGATGAGCGATCAAGATACTTTACACCCTTTACATTACCCATTCCATCCAGGATAAAATCCTGCACTTCACAAAAGAGGTGAAATTCTGCTCCATGTGTATTGGCAGAAGCAGCGAATCCCATCGCCAGGCGCAAGGGGTCAAAGGTGCCATCCGGGACTTTGAACGCAGTGATCAGTTTTGGATTGAGGTTAGGCTCAAGCGTCAATGCCTGTCTGGGATTTAATTCTTCTATTGAGATATGACAGTCCGCACAGCCCTGTATGAATGCTTCTCGATACGCCATATCTGACTCATTCAATGCAATAAAGAGACCACCGTTGGGTTCAATCACCTGCGGAATGATCTTGCGCAGAACCAGATTCTCGTCTATGCATTCGATAGCGGATTCCTGATCATCCACTGCATAACGGGCACCGCTGTGCAAGAGTCCATGCGTTCTACCAGAAGTGCCATTGACAAGCGGTCCCCGTTCCAGAACTGTGACCTTTATTCCACGCTGCGCCAGATCATAAGCGACCGCCACCCCGGTGAATCCAGCTCCGATCACAATCGCTTGCGGTTTATCCATGCGTTTTGCTCCATTGTAAATTTTTTCACAATCATAACATATCCATAAAAATCGTAATATTATTCAACCCAATCAAATGTGCGGGTAACTGCTTTCTTCCACCCCGCATAAATTTTCTCACGTTGCTCAACATTCATCTGAGGACGCCAGATCGCATCCATCCCCCAATTGGCACGTAAATCATCTATCTGTTCCCAGACACCTACAGCCAGACCTGCAGCATAAGCAGCACCCAAGGCTGTTGTTTCTGCCACGGTAGGTCTGATCACCGGTACCCCCAGGATATCTGCCTGGAATTGCATCAATGTATTATTAAAAACCATGCCACCATCCACTTTTAGCGCTTTCAGGTTAACACCTGAATCTTTGTTCATTGCATCCAACACCTCACGCGTCTGGTAAGCAGTGGCTTCCAGAACTGCCCGCGCCAGGTGAGCTTTATTGATATAACGTGTCAACCCGACAATCACACCACGGGCATCACTGCGCCAATAAGGGGCATATAAACCTGAGAATGCCGGAACAAAGTAGATTCCGCCACTATCTTCAACAGTTTTTGCCAGTGGTTCTACCTCTGTTGAATTTTGAATAATGTTGAGATTATCCCGCAACCATTGCACCAACGCACCGGTTATGGCAATTGATCCCTCAAGCGCATAGATTGCAGGTGCATCTCCAATTTTATAACCCACGGTTGTTAACAAGCCATTATCCGATTGGACGATCTTGGTGCCTGTGTTCAATAACATAAAACAACCGGTGCCATAGGTGTTTTTGGCTTCGCCCACATCAAAACAGGTCTGGCCAAAGAGGGCAGCCTGTTGGTCACCCAGAATTCCAGCGATGGGAACACCTGATAATTGACCCAGATTAATCTGACCAAAGATTTCGCTGGATGAACGGATTTGTGGAAGCATCACACGTGGTATTCCCATAATCTGGAGAATTTCTGGATCCCAATCCAGAGTTTCCAGATTCATGCACAGGGTACGGGATGCATTGGTCACATCGGTGATATGCAATCCATGATCTGGTCCACCGGTGAGATTCCAGATCAACCAGGTATCAACATTTCCGAAGAGTATTTCGCCATTCTCTGCCCTCTCCCGAATTTCAGGAAAATTATCCAGGACCCACTTCACTTTTGGACCGGAGAAATAGGTCGCCAGAGGTAGTCCTGTTTTAGCACGGAAGCGGTCCTGCCCCCCATCCTGTGCCAATTGTGAACAAATTTTATCCGTTCTGGTATCCTGCCAGACAATTGTAGGATGAACAGATTTGCCAGTAGATTTCTCCCAGAGGACAGCTGTTTCACGTTGGTTGGTGATTCCCACCGCAGCAATTTCCTTGGTCCGAATACCACTCCTCTGAAGTGTGTTGGTAATCACCTCCTGCGTATTTTGCCAGATTTCCAATGGGTCATGTTCCACCCACCCGGGTTGCGGGTAAATCTGCTGGTGTTCTTTTTGCTCGGATGCAATGATTTTACCTGACAGGTCAAAAATAATGAAACGAGTGCTGGTTGTACCCTGGTCAATTGCGGCTATATACATAAAATCCTCCGGAAGAATGATCAAGAAAATCAAATTTTTGCTTACAAGAATCACCTACTTGATTAATTATATTCAGCTCGTGGATTTAATAAATCGTTTCACCTATTTTTTTAATTGAATTTATAGCTATGCGCATCGTTATTTTTGAGATCTTAAAAATCAAAAAACACCTACCGGGTAGAAGCTTTTTGATCAAAAAAAATTCTTGTAGGGGATTTTTTTTGGAGTGAGTTAATTACAATAAAATCGGTGCGAAATTTCCATACGCTGATTTCTTCTTAGATGGCCCTATGAGATACTCAGATGGTTTCTCACAAATAGTATATAACGCATTCAAAAAGATTTCTGGTGGATCTCCTTTTGATACAAAGCTATTTGCTCCAGCTTCCATGGCTTCAGATTTTACCTGAGGTTTGCTGCTAAGAACGATGATATACAAATTCGGATTTATTTCCCGCAAATGATGGATTCGATCCTTCAAACAAAAATATGGAGGTCGTTTATCCCCACAACATTCTTCTGGTAATTCCCAATCCAACAATAATAATTGTGGGTTCTCTTGTTCTACCATTAAAAACAGCTCGTTTACATTACGAACTTCAGCGATGACTTGCCAACAAGCTCGATCCTGGTCTAATAACAGGTTGATTGCGGAACGTACTTTCGCATCGTCATCAGCAATCATTAATTTAATCATTTCTTTGCCATTTCTTCACTCTTTGCTAAGATAATTCGTATCTTTTCAATAATTCAGGGTTGGTTTTGACCCAAAGATGAAATACGAATAATTTTTATTTCTACTACTTTAAACCATCATTCAAATTGAATCAACCCGCGGAAGTTCAGGTTCTTCTTCGTACCTTAAGCGAGGAATTTACGGTCTATTGACCAGGTACTTGAAAAACCCTTAAAAACGATGTTACACTCATAAAGAAATTTTTTACAAGAGGTTACAAAAAATGAACATCATTCTGACTGGATTTGAACCTTTTAATGGAAGTTCTACCAACCCATCAGCAGAAGTTATTAAGAACTTCCCTGTAGATTCATTTTCAGAACACAACCTGATTCGGGAAATTCTGCCTGTCGACAGTGTAAAAGCAGTAGCATGGTTAAGAGAATCCATCCAGGCAATTCGACCTGAAATTATCATCCTTTTGGGAGAAGCAACGAATCGACCGGTTGTATCCATCGAAAAGGTAGCTATTAATTGGATGGATTTTAGAATTGCGGATAATTCAGGGGGTCAGGTTCGTGATCAATCAGTGGTTGAAGATGGTCCTGCGGCTTACTTCTCAACATTACCAGTCAACCTGATTCATAACCAATTGAGAGCTGCTCATATTCCAGTGGAAATTTCATTATCCGCTGGGGCTTATTTGTGTAACCAGGTATTTTATAGCAGTCTGTATTATGCTGATCTCATTGACAATATAAGTCTGTGTGGATTTATTCACCTACCATCATTACCCAAACAGGTGGTTGAAAAAAACCAGATCGCTCCGTCGATGAGTTTGGGTACCTGCATGACGGCAATCACAATTGCCCTGCAAGCTTGCATTCAACACTTTCCGGGATAATAGATTACTCGCTTATAGCATTAATGACAGAAAGTAATTGGTTGGCAAGGCCTTTTTCTACAACTGCAATTTGAAGCAATTTATTTTTTATATCCTCGAGAATATCCGGCTGTTCACCCTGGTAAAGGTTGAAAAACAGGTGTCCAACTTCATCCCACTGCTCACCCAGGAATAAGTATTGCTCTCCAATCGCACCTAAAGCGGGGGCGGCTGCCTGGTGAGACGCTTCCAATAAAAAATTTCCATACATTTTTCTAAATGCGCCACCACCAGTACCCCCAATTTGATCTATCATGATAAATGCGTTCAGAGCTGCTCGATTAAGCCTTGCCGCACTCCAATTTTTCCATTTATCCATGGAGCGGGCAAATAATAAGATCGCTCTCAAGCCTTCAGAGGTGTGAGGAGCATTAAGAAATCGAATCATATTTTCCTTAATGGCAGAAAAGATCTGACCGCGGGTAAGAAAATGATAATAATTCCACTCAATCTCCAGCCAGATATTATCCGGAGGGAAAGGTTCCAATTTGGAAATACGGGCTCTGGAGAGTTCCGGCATGGGAATCATATGGAAACTCTGAGGTTGTTCATGGGGAGATACAGTGATTGGAAACCCCACCTGATCACGATCGGATACATAGACTACATTTTTTTCTTCATCAAAACCAAATACCGTGACACAATGACTCCCAAAGCGTTGATCCGGTGGCATGTGTAAATAATCCAGTTCAGACATTTCCACATAAACGATAACTGGATGATCAAGAATGAGTTTACTCCTCAGCAAGTTCCAGGCAGATTTATCATCTTCCGTGGTTTTAATTTGTATATTGATATGGCTATGCTGGGTGAGATTTTCCTCAAATTTTCTGGGAAGCATTCTGCCACCGATGACTGGATGAGGCAGACTACGCATATTGAAATAGTAGAAATGTAAACCAGCGCCCAGACCAAACAGCATTTCTTCACTGAGATTGACACCATAATACTTTATAACTTCACGGATGGCAGTGGTTATGTCATTTTTTCCTGATAAAGGATTAAAGTCTTTGATAATGTGTTTCATAAATTTTTCTTTGCTGAATCTATCTTCTCCCTAATTATAGGGATAATCCCGGAATTAGGAAATTAACAAGCAGAATTCTCTGATTTCAAATGAATGATGGTTTTAAATTGATTGGAATTCGATGTGCTATAATGAGTTCAGCTTGAGAATTGGAGATTTTTTTTATTGGAAGGAACATTTTATCATTACACGATCCGTTTTCATCGATAAATGAAAAAACTATCAAAGTCTGATAACATCTCATTCATTCATAACAAATAGGTGATTATGCGCATCTTTATCACTGGCGCCGCAGGATTTATCGGTTCAGCATTAGCGAACAAAATGGTTAAGGAAGGTCATTATGTACGGGGATTAGACGACCTTTCGACGGGTGATCCAGACAGATTATTGCCAGATGTTGAATTCATCCGCGGTGATATCAACGATCGGCCGAAATTGTGGACATTATTGCAGGATGTTGATTGCGTCTACCATGTTGCTGCCCGGGTTGTAGTGCCCGAATCAGTCCTGTATCCTAGGGAATATAACCTGGTAAATGTCGGTGGCACTGTCACCTTAATGGAGGCGATGCGTGATGTAGGTGTTCGCCGGGTGGTCTTCACTTCTTCGGGTGCCATTTATGGGAACCAATCTTCTCAACCAGTGAAAGAATCCGCCATTCCACAACCTCGCTCACCGTACGCAGTTTCTAAACTTTCCGCTGAATATTACATTCACACCATTGGCGGCTTGTGGGGTATTGAAACAGTAAATTTACGAATTTTCAATGCATATGGCCCAGGACAACAAATGCCACCTACCCATCCCCCGGTTATCCCATACTTTCTGAAACAAGCATATTCGAATTCGACGCTGGTTGTGCATGGCGATGGTATACAAACCAGAGATTATATTTACATTGACGATGTGGTAAATGGACTGATCGCCGCAGTCTCTGCGACTAATATCAATCGCGAGACGATCAATCTTGGGAGTGGTAGAGAAACGAGCGTGCGAGAATTAACACGTCTGGTCGCAGAAATTACAGGAAAAAGCCCGGAAGTGGTTTACAACATCCGCAATGATGGCGGTCCCAGCCGTATGTGTGCAGATTTAACACTGGCTCGAGAAAAATTGAATTTTTATCCCCTCACCCCATTAGAAATTGGATTGCAGAATACATACGAATCCGATTTAAGGTTACGGGTCAAAAATATCCCGACCACTTAAGAGAAAAGATACGTCAATTGTTATTAATGGATGAATTTGATATACTTTTTGGGGATAACTATTACGATTCTTTAAATTAAATAATTCTTCTTAGGTCCATGTGAAAATCAAAACCGTTTTTTATAAAACCCTATTTTCTTTCATATTTTTGTCGATTCTACTCGCTGCTTGTAGTAGTGGTGATCTGAGTGGATCCAATAATAGAGTCTATGGTATTGATAAATCCTTCCGGGATTTTTACAAAAAAATGGGTGGTAGTGTAGTTCTTGGACCTGTCATTTCAGAAGTATTTTCCTGGGATGAAAATCAATGCCAATATACCGAAAATGCTTTAATGTGTTTTAATCCGAAATTAAGTCAAAATCGAGGCTACTTTTTCTTTCCCATCGGTGCTATGTTGGGGGTGAATGCTTCTTTAAATGAAAAAACCTCAAATGAAACACTCGAGGTTTATGAAGGGTTCATACCTCTTTTCCAACAATTGGGAGGAGAAACTACATCCGGAAAACTGCTCACAGGTGTTCGATACAACCTGCAGGAAAAACGGATCGAGCAATACTTTGAAAATATTGGGTTTTATCGCCAGATAGATGATCCTGATGAAAAGATTCAGCTATTGGCTTATGGCGCTCATACCTGTGACGAAAAATGTAAATTTACTGCCAGGCAAGGTGCGGTGGTGAACGTAAATGCCAACACAGTTACAATGCCATTCCTCCGTTTTATTAAAAGATTTGAACAATTAGATGCATTTGGTGAACCGTTAACCGCCCCGATTGAAATTCAATCCGGATTGATTCAACAGGTTTACCAGAATGCCGTGTTTATTGGAAATCCAGCCTTGCCTGAAACCATCCATCTGTTGGATGTCCCGGTTCGTCTGGGGGTTAGGCGGGATCAACCGGGTCCACAGCTATACTCCCTGGAGGATAACATGGTGTTTTATGTGGTCAACAGCCCGAATGGGTTCCATGTTCCTTCGGTGTTTGACCAATTCATCATCAAACATGGTGGCAGAGAACTCTCCGGCAGTCCACTATGTGAAGTTTATGAAGATGGCGATCATATCCGACAATGTTTTCAGAATTACTGTCTGGATTTTTTGCCCGGCAGTCAGGAAGTAAAAATGGTGCCTTTAGGGGAAGAATTTCTTCAGACAATGAACATTCAGACCGAACAGGTGGTTCTTTTTGAATATACCGCCCAAACAGTTACGGTACACATTCAGGAAAAATCATCCCACGTATCTTTGAATGAAGAGCAGGAATTACAGATTCAGGTTTTACGCACCGAAAATCGAACTCCGCTTCAAAACATTGCAGCAGTTTTGAAAATCACATTGCCAGATGCCAATGAATATTTTTATGATGTACCAGCTACAGACCAATATGGCATCAGTAAGATTACCATTCCAGGGATAAAACGTGTACAAAATGGCAGCGTGTTGACATATTCCTTATGCCTGAAAGTGCCAGGCAATGAACCATTGTGTGTCAATGGTAGCTACCTGATCTGGTAAATTTTTAAGGTTGGGCTTCAGCAAATAAAAGATATTCGGCGATCTTGCCAGACACGGCAGCTAAATCGATTTGAAATCTGCCATCTTTTGTGGGCTCAGACAAAGATGATTGCCAACGTCGTAAGCCAACAAAATTCCCCTGGTCATCAATCGCGACGGCAACAATTGTGATGTTGGAAGCAGGTTCGTCCAGCGTGAATTTCCCATCAATGGTGAGGAGTTGATTCTCAAGGGCTGAGTTATCAGAAATCACCTCCGCACTGATGGAGAGATAACGACCTGATGCTGGATTATAGGGAACCGCTGAAACAAACTGAGCACTTTTTTGAAAAGGCTGCGGAACCGGGGCAGGGAAATATAAAGCTACCGGTATTTTCTCGCCAGCCAATAGGATGTTCAGTGGAGCTGTACCCTGACTGGAAAAGACCTGAGATGCCTGTAAGTCAGCCAGGTTAAACCCGATGGTTATATTTTCGTAGGATTCGGATGAAGTATTGTTGACCCACACGAAACACCAGACACCACCATCGGCATCCGGCAGACAATTCAAACCTTCGAGTGGTAATTGGATGGGCGTGGGTTCCAATGTCAGATTGGCTGGCGGAAGCGTTGCAACCGGTATCAACAAGTCAGTCCCCACAATCATAATATTCGGGTTTACATCCGGGTTCATGGATTTCAACTCGTCCAGAGAAACATTATAAATCCAGGCAATCCCCAACAATGTTTCTCCAGACGTGATGGTATGTACCCGAGGGGTTGATGTCGGTGATGGTAAAGGTGTGGAGGTCAGGCGTGGGGTTGAAGTGGAAGTGATGGTAGATGTATACGTTGGTGCGACAGTGGGTGTCACGGGTGTGCTGGTGAAAGCACTATCCGGCATAGTAAGCTGACCGGACGGGACACAGCTAGCAAGGAAAAACATCAAAATGATGAAGAGTGGATGGATTGATTTGGATTTCATGGTTCGAATGATACCATGAATTAGAGGGAAAGTTTCTTCTCACAAATCCCTTGTCGTGAGTTTGGGGCTATGCTAAACTCAATGCATGACTACTGCAGAAGAGAAGATGTTTCAGGAAGCCCGGAGTGCGATTGATGCGGGGAATCGTGCCCGTGGTAAAGATCTCTTAACTCGGCTGCTAAAGCAGAACCAGGAAAACCCTGATTACTGGTTGTGGATGAGCGCTGTGGTGGATAGTATTAAAGAGCGTCGCTATTGTCTCAATCAGACCCTCAAACTCGATCCGCAAAATAAGCTGGCCAGGAGAGGTTTAATCATGCTGGGGGATCTTCCAGCGGATGAAAGTCTGGCAATTCCATTCGAAGCCCAAAAACGCAAATGGCAATTACCACCCTTGGGGCCTGTGGAAAAACCTCCCGCAAAAGTTCCCTGGTTAAAAGTAGGCATTTCCTTTGTGGGTCTGGTCGTTGTGATCGTATTGGTCGTTTTGGCAATTCGATCCAATCGCTTATGGTTGTTCCGTGGACGCAACCTGGCTGCTATGGGAACTGCCGTGCCTACACCTACCTACCCTGCCAGCCCAACCACCACCATTACACTTACCCCCAGAATTATCGAACCAACCGCTCCCTGGAATATTCTGCAAAGCACTTACACACCTACTCCTATCTACGTCTTTACACCGCATCCGATCATTGAGGCTTTCAGTATCGCAATGCGTAATTATCAGAAAGACAATTGGTTGGAGGCGATAAAATATTTCAACCAGGCAATTCAAACTCAAAAAGATGCTCCTGATCTCTATTACCATTTGGGAGAAGCTTATTTTCAAATTGGCGAACTTTCCAATGCGCTGACAGCATATGAAGAATCCATTAAAATCGGACCTGATTTTGCTCCGGGATATTACGGCAGAGCAAAGATAAACTTGCTTCGGAGAGATACAATTGATGAGGCAGTAGAAGACCTACTTACCAGTGTTGATCTTGATCCGGATTATGGGGAAGCTTATCTTGCGCTTTTACAAGCCTATGTTAAGGAAGGAGACATCGAATCAGCCCGTGAATATCTGGAGGATGTGGAGATTCTTCTACCCGATACACCACTGCTCGATTTGGCGAAAGGGCGGATCGCTTTGTCTGAGAATGAGTTCAATTTAGCCATCGATTACACAGAAAAAGCATTGGAGAAGGATTTGACACTGCTAAGTGCATATAAATTCCTGGGTGAGATTTTTCAGGCAAGTGGTAACCCCAGGGCATCTCTAGATCCTTTGTTGATTTATACCAGATACAACACATCCTTTGACCCTGAAGCAGAGATCCTGCTATCGACTGCTTATGCAGCCAACAATAATTTTGAGGAAGCCATCAAATTATTGGACTCAATTCTGGAAAGAGATCCAACTTATTATGAAGGGTTTACACAACGTGGTGTGATTTACACTACTATGGAAGAATATCAAAAAGCATTTGAAGATTACGCTCGCGCCTTCAAACTGGCTCCAAAGTCTTTCAATGCCTGCATCACTCTTAGCGAAGCCAATTTTCCATTGAAAAAACCAGGGAATGCATACCAAAAGGCAAGTGAATGCCAAAAACTGGCTGAGAATGATAATGAACTTGCCCACATGTACTTTGTTCGGGCAATTGCTTTAGAAGAATTGAAAAACGATGTTGCCAAACGAGATTGGGAACGGATGTTGGAATTAGACCCCGAAGCCATTTTACCGGAATGGAAGGCCACTGCCGAGTTCTACCTCAATCAGTATTACACTGCCACACCTACGCCGAGTGAAACTCCCTCTCCTACCCCTAATACCAGAACTGTGCTGCCAACCACAAAAACACCTACAAATACTCAAACGGTCAAACCCACAATTACTGCCACCATAACTGCTACTGCTACAATCACGCCTACAAAGTGATTGATCCTGATCCAATGAAATCACGCTTACAAACGCTCCTGATCGTTAAAGATAGAAAAAAAAGACGAAAACAAAAGTCTTTCAAAGCACGGCGTTCACTTCGTCATGTGAGTCTGGTTTCACTTATTGTCGTGTTGATTGTTGTAGCGAGTATTCCGGTCATCGTCGGGTATTATTACACGCAATTGACAACCAATTTGCCAACCACCGACTGGATTCCTGCATATCTTGATCCTGAAAACGGCATCCTGCTATCTCCTACGATCCTGATGGATAAAAACAATGAAAATGAAATCTATCGTTTGGAAGAAGCCGGTATCCAGAGACGCTTTCTGCCATTGGATCCCAATCGACCAGAATTTATCAGCCCATATGTTGTTCAGCTCACCGTAGCGGTTTACCAACCCGATTTTTGGAGCAGTCCAGGCTATAACAGAAATTTCCTTTCAACAGATTCTGACCGAACGATCGCCGAGCGATTGGTAGAAAAGCTGCTGATTTGGGATGAGCCAATGAACCTGAACCGCATTTTACGCATGCGTCTGCTGGCTGCTCAAATCACCGAAAAGTATGGCCGAGCGCAAGTATTGGAATGGTACCTGAACAGCAGTGGATATGGTCATTATACAATTGGCGTTGATTCTGCCGCACGTCTGTATCTGGATAAAAATGCCAGTGAATTGAATCTGGCGGAAGCAGCATTGTTGGTGTCCACGTCGCAAACCCCTGCGCTCAACCCAATGGATGCACCTCAGGCTGCCCTGGAGAATCAGGCAAACTTATTAAAACAGTTAAATGAAGACGGTTTTGTTTCAGATGAGGATTACAACACAGCCATGAAATCAAATCTGGAAGTCGTTGCGGAAGCTCAGGAACAGGAGCAAATCGCATCTGCTTTTTCTTCCCTGGTAATAAATAAATTGTATGAGATCTATGGCAGAGAGCGGGTGGAAATGGGTGGTCTACGTGTTACTACAAGCATGGACCATGAAATTCAACAAGCTTTACGCTGCACATTAATCAGTCAGTTGAAACGAGTGAAAGGATCTACAAGTGTCAATACCACCTGCTCCCCAGAAAGGTTCTTGCCGTCGCTATTTGATGAGTCGATGGATGGTATTGAATTGATGGGAAGTGGGATCATTCTGAACCCACGCAGTGGTGAAGTCCATGCAATGGTTGGTAATCTGAATCGGGAAGAAGAATCAGCCAGTAATGCGCGCAAGCAAGGCGGCACTATTCTGACACCGTTAATTGCCGTTAATGCATTTGCCAGAGGGTTCTCACCAGCCACTCAGATTTGGGATATCCCGGCATACCTATCCGAGTATTTGTCTGCCTATCAATTGCCTATTGAAGAATATAAAGGCCCTTTGCGATTTCGAACCGCACTTGCCAATGATTATTTAACCGGAGTCAACCGGCTTTTCGATCAGATAGGTTATGATGTGGTATCGCGCAGTGCTAATTCATTCGGTTTGAACACCATCAGCAATCTTGATCAAGTTCAGGAAATGCTCTATTCCGGAGAAAGTGTCACAATTTTAGAAGTCGCAGATTTCTACAGTATTTTTGCTACACTTGGTACGCATTTCGGCATCAAAAATCCTGCCAATGGATTGATTGAGCCAAAATTACTACTCCATGTAGAAATGGTTGATGGTCTGGTTTTGGATAATTTTCAAACAGATTCCCAGGCAATTCTGAGTCCTCAACTCGCATATCTGACCCATGATATTCTCAGAGACGATTACGAACGCCGGGCAACGCTGGGATATCCTAATCTGCTGGACATTGGTAGACCCAGTGGGGCTAAGTTTGCTGCTACCTTTAATAAGGATGAAATCTGGACTGCCGGTTATACCCCTCAATACGTCAGTGTGATCTGGTTCGGACAGTCTGAACCAGACCTTTTTGAATTGAATCCCAAGATCGCAGGCGGTGTCTGGTATGCCATGATGCAGTGGTTGCACCAGAATTTACCTGTGGAAAATTGGCAAAAGCCCACCGGTATCAGCGAGGTTGTAGTTTGTAGTTTATCAGGGTTGCTTCCTACCCGAGAATGCCCCGACACCATCACTGAAATTTTTATTGATGGAACACAGCCCGCTGGAAATGATAATCTCTTCAAGAGTTACGAAATCAATCGAGAAACGGAATTGTTGGCAACCGTATTCACTCCCGCAGAAATGGTTGAAACCAGAACCTACATGCTTGTTCCGGAAGATGCATTGGACTGGGCTACCGCCAATAGAATCGTTGTGCCACCCAAGGATTATGATTTAATCCAGGCTCCCAACCCTTCTGAAAATGGGCTGATAACATCCCCAACCAACCATAGCTACGTGAGTGGGGTTGTAGACATCATGGGAACCGTGCAAACACAGGATTTAATCAGTTATCGCATCCAGGTCGGCCAGGGTTTGAATCCAACATCCTGGTTACAGATTGGTGAAGATCTTACCCGCAGGATCACCAACCGCAAGATTATGGAATGGGATACCACCGAAACAGATGATGGTCTTTATGCCATGCGTTTGATGGTAATTCGCGAGAATTTCCAGGTAGATACACACACCATTCAGGTATCTGTGGATAACACACCTCCCACAGGCAAGATCATTTACCCCACAGAAAGTCGTACCATATCAAGGTCCTCGCAAGGTACCATCACACTACAGGCAGAAGCATTTGACAGTGCCGGGATTGAGCGGATTGAGTGGTGGTTGGATGGAAAAATCGTTGGCAACAACACCCAAATGCCGTATAGTAATCCTATCAACATCAATACTGGAAAACACACAGTCTTTATCAAAATTTATGATATCGCCGGTAACGAGAACATTTCCAGTGAATTTGAATTTGTGGTTGAGTAATCTTAAGTTTTTTAGGAGGAAATATGAGTACACAAATTACCTGGTATGGGCATGCAACCCTTGGGGTGAATACATCTGGCTATCAACTGATCATCGATCCATTTTTCAATGGAAACCCGGTATCTCCGATTAAAGCCGATCAAGTTCAGGCGGATTACCTGTTGATCACCCATGGACACGGGGATCATGTAGGTGATAGCATTGCAATTGCAAAGAGAACCAATGCGGAAGTGATCTCAAATTTTGAAATTGTAAATTGGCTCGGGAAGCAGGGAGTTAAAAAGGCTCATGGTCAGCATTTGGGAGGAGGTTTCCAATATCCATTTGGATATCTCAAGCTTACGCTTGCATTGCACGGATCCGCGCTACCGGATGGTTCCTATGGTGGTAACCCGGCTGGATTCTTATTGACCACTATTGATCAAAAGAAGATCTACATGGCAGGAGACACCGGTCTATTTTGGGACATGAAGCTGATTGGAGAAGAAGGAATCGATTTAGCAGTTATTCCGATTGGGGATAATTACACTATGGGTCCTAAGGATGCTTTACGGGCAGTCAAGTTGCTTCAACCCAAACATGTGATCCCCATTCATTTCAATACCTGGGATTTGATTGCACAGGATGGAAAAGCCTGGGCTGCTAGGGTGAAAGAAGAAGTCGGCTGCAGGGTGCATGTATTACAGCCCGGGGATTCATACACACTCTAAAATCATTGTAAATAAATCAGACAAAGATTTTTTAATAACTCGGTTTTATATAGTGTTGAAACTAAAATCGAGTTATTGGAATTTAATTAATTAAACCAAAACAATCGTGTGATTTTTGGAGTAAACTTTGAAAATAAAGCAGAGAAATCTATAAATCTGATAGTTTTTGCCAGCCTTTGTCTACTACAATTTGCCCGATAAGTGAAAAAGGTTTGTTCATTTTAGGAGTCTGTGTGTTTTTGGTGGGTAGTTACCCACCAAAAACACCCACCAACCTCAGAAAACAAAGTATACACTGAAAAAAGGATGAAAATCCGGAGGAAGCATGGTATCCGCATCAGGGAGAGATCAGACAAAATTTTATAACATGAGCCTGGAAGAACGGCATGCCTGGCTCCAAAGAACCCAAAATCTGGATTCTCAAACAATCTCAGTTTTGAGTGGTGTGAATGGTTTGAAAATCGAGCAGGCAGATCACATGATTGAGAACGTGATTGGCACTTTCAGTCTGCCATTGGGTATTGCTCACAATTTCATCGTCAATGGACGGGAAGTTCTCATCCCCATGGTGCTGGAAGAGCCCTCAGTAGTCGCCAGCGCATCTTATATGGCAAAACTGGCTCGTTCCTCAGGTGGTTTCTTTGCTCACACCACAGCCCCAGAAATGATCGCCCAAATTCAGGTCATCGATCTGGATGAAGTTCACACTGCCCGACTTAAGATATTGGAAGCCAAACAAGACTTATTGGATAGAGCTAGTAAAGTTGATCCGGTACTGAGCAAATATGGTGGCGGACCACGTGATATTGAGGTGCGCGTGATGGACGACTCCTCCATCGGTCCTTTCCTGGTGGTACACCTGATCTTTGATGTGCGCGATGCCATGGGTGCCAACGCAGTTAATACAGCAGCCGAAACGTTAGCCCCTCAAATCGAAACGTTGACCGGTGGAAAAGTACATTTACGTATACTTACCAACCTGGCTGACAGAAGATTGGCAAGAGCCAGGGTTACAATTTTGAAAGATAAACTGGCTTTTGGTGATTTTTCTGCCGATGAGGTTCGGGATGGGATTATCGCAGCCTGGGCGTTCGCCGCTGTGGATCCATACCGTGCAGCCACCCACAACAAAGGTATCATGAACGCTATTGATCCGATTGTGATCGCTACCGGCAATGATTGGCGGGCTGTGGAAGCTGGCGCCCATGCCTATGCAGCGCGAACTGGCAAATATACCAGCCTGACCACCTGGGCAAAGGATAAGGATGGTAATCTGCTGGGAACCATCGAGATGCCTATGGCGGTTGGCACCGTCGGAGGCGCTACCAGGGTTCATCCAACTGCAAAAGCTGCTTTATCCCTTATGAAAGTGGAAAACGCACAGCAATTGGCTGAGATTATTGTTTCAGCGGGTCTGGCACAAAATCTGGCAGCCTTACGAGCTTTAGCTACCGAGGGTATCCAAAGAGGTCATATGAGTCTGCATGCCCGGCAGGTAGCCATCACGGCAGGTGCTGAAAAAGAAGAAATATCAAAACTGGCAGCTCAATTGGCGCAAGAAAAAAATGTACGGGTGGAACGCGCCCAGGAAATATTAGCAGAATGGAGAAAATAAATTAATGATGAATGATTATGCAACCGATCCTATTTTGTTAAAACCAAATCATCCGGTTGGAATTATCGGGTATGGGGCTTACGTTCCTCGTTACCGTTTACCAGCCACGGAGGTTGCTCGATTGTGGAAAGGTGGAGAAGGAGAAGGTTTGCCTATCAAGGAAAAGGCGGTCCCCGGGTTTGATGAAGATACCATCACCATGTCCATCGAAGCATCCAGAAACGCATTAAAAAGAGCTGGAATTGACCCAAAAGAGATCCGTGCCGTCTGGATTGGCAGCGAATCGCATCCCTACGCTGTCAAACCTTCCTCCACCATTGTAGGTGAAGCGATTGGTTGTTCCCCGCATTTTCAAGCTGGTGATTGGGAATTCGCCTGTAAAGCCGGGACAGAAGCCATGGTAGCGGCTATTGGATTGGTTGGTTCACGTATGGCTAAGTATGCCCTGGCAATTGGAATGGATACTGCGCAGGGTCGGCCAGGGGACGCACTGGAATATACAGCCGCAGCAGGTGGAGCTGCCTACATTTTTAGCCCAGCGGATGAAGCTGTGGCAATCATCAATGCTACCTTCTCCTACGTGACCGATACACCGGATTTCTGGCGCAGACCTGAACAACATTATCCGGAGCATGGTCAACGCTTTACCGGCGACCCGGCTTACTTCAAACATATTACAGAAGCTGGCAAACATATGATGCAAGCGATGAATACCACCCCGGCAGATTATAAGTATGCAGTTTTTCATCAACCAAACACCAAATTTCCACAGCGTGTCGCTGGATTATTAGGTTTCTCCAAAGAGCAATACAAAACGGGTTTATTATCACCAATGATTGGAAACACTTATGCTGGCGCAGCCATTATTGGTCTGACCGCCATTCTGGATGAAGCAGAACCTGGTGACCGGATTCTATTGGTCTCTTTCGGTTCTGGAGCTGGATCCGATGCCATGGATATTACCGTGACCGATCGAATTTTGGAACACCGTGATAAAGCCTTAAAAACGCAGGATTATATTGCCCGGCGAACCGAGATCGATTATGCAACTTACACGCGTTTACGCGGCAAATTGACGATGCGGTAAGGGAGGAACGATGCGTGAAGTTGTCATTGCAGGAATAGGACAGACCCCGGTAGGAGAACACTGGGAACTTTCTTTACGCAATATCTCAGCCAGAGCTGTTCAGGCTGCCAGAAAAGATGCAGGCGGATTAATCCCGGAAGCCATCTACATCGGAAATTTGATTGCATCGGTGGCATCGCATCAGGCCAATTTAGGCGCACTGGTAACAGACAATACTTTTCTGGAAGGAACAGAATCTTACACGATTGAAGCCGGAGAAGCATCTGCTGCTGCCGCTTTTCGCATGGCATATCTGGCAGTCGCATCCGGCTGGGTGGATATTGCGATGGCATTGGGCATGGAAAAATACACCGATCTTTCCGGGGATACGATGGATGAACCCACCAAACTGGTGATGGATTACGACTATGAAGTGTATACCGGACAGACGCTTACCAGCCAGGCTGGATTGCTGATGCAGCGCTACCTGTATGAAAATCCCAAAGCGGATCGGCTAGCTTTTGGCGCATTTCCTTTAATTGGACACACCAATGCAGTCAACAATCCCAATGCCATGTTCCGTAAAGCCATCCGGGCAGAGGTGTATGAAAAAGCCGGGATGGTCTCCTCCCCCATGAACATGTTTGATATCGCCCCGTTTGCCGATGGTGCAGCAGCGCTAATCCTGACAACAACAGAAATTGCCAATAAAGTTGGTCATCCCCTGGTGCGTGTGATTGGGTCAGATGTGGCTATCGATACTCTGGCGCTGCACGACCGACCTGACCCATTGGCTTTTCGCGCTGCCGGGGTCTCACTCGAGAATGTCTGTTCACAGGCTGGCATTTTACCAAGCGATGTGGATTTCTTCGAATTGCATGATGCCTTCAGTGTATATGGGGTGCTCTCGCTGGAATCAGCCGGGTTTGCCCCACGTGGTGAAGGTTGGAAACTGGGAATTGGGGACAAGCTTACACTAAAAGGCGACTTACCGATCAACACGATGGGTGGATTGAAAGCCCGCGGGTATCCATTGGGGGCTACCGGTGCTTATCAATTGGTGGAAGCCATATTGCAATTGCGTGGCGAAGCAGGAGAAAACCAGATACCAGATGCTCGCCTGGCATTGGTGCAAAGTCTGGGTGGCCCTGCCACGACTGCTGTAACCCACGTTTTGGAAAGAATGCCTGTTTAAACAATTTTGATAGGATTTGATAGAAGTTAAAGATTAAACTGGCATAGATCATCATTATAGATGAAAAGGAGTATTAAAAAATGGAAGTACCACGTCATTGGAGATTAAAAAAACAACGCTACGCATTGGTGGGAGAAGTCTGCCCGCATTGTAGCTCAAAGATTTTTCCTCCCCGGGATGTATGCCCCTACTGCGGTGGAGAAGCAAAAACACAATTTTCATTCAGCGGGCGTGGTCAGGTGTATAGCTTCACACAAATGACCAGTGTCCCGGTTGGATACGAACAATCAGCTCCCTACACCATGGCATTGGTGCAACTGGAAGAAGGCCCGGTGGTAACAGCACAACTGACCGATCTGGGTGAACAGCATGTGGAAATCGGGATGCCCGTTGAGATGGTCACCCGCAAGATCCGCACCGATATGGATGACCGGGGGATCATTATTTATGGATATAAATTCAGGCCGGTGCTTGCTGGTCCGCGGTGAATTCCGAAATTCTTTAGACAAAGAAGCGTCTTCCTGAATTGGAGGATGCTTTTCATTCACACCAGAATAACTTTTCAATCTAACGGGCTGCGCACTGCCTTTGGCCCGCGGTTGAGCACATGGGTATAAATCATCGTTGTCTTGACATCCTTGTGGCCGAGTAATTCTTGCACCGTGCGGATATCATATCCGGCTTCCAGCAGATGGGTGGCAAAACAGTGCCGAAAGGTATGCGGGCTGACTGGTTTACCGATATTCGCTAGCTTTACGGCTGCTTTGACCGCTCGCTGAAGCCCGCTGGGATCCAGGTGCTGCCGGCGGGTAATGCCGCTGCGCGGGTCCGTGGACAGGCGATCGGAGGGAAAGACATACTGCCAGGCGAGTTCTTTGTCGGCATTGGGATATTTACGCGCCAGGGCAAAGGGTAACTCCACCGAACCATATCCATCCAGCAGGTCGCGCTCGTGCTGCCTGGTCACAAAAGCAATCTGGGCTTTCAGCGGTTCCACCAGGCTGGCAGGCAGCATCGTCACACGGTCTTTCTCGCCTTTGCCCTCGCGTACCACAATCTGAGACTGCTCAAAGTCAATATCTTTGACCCGCAGACGCAGACATTCCATCAGACGCAAACCGCAACCATACAGCAGTTGGGCCATCAATTGGTGCAGCCCCTGCATACCGCTCAATACCTGGCTGACTTCGTTTTTAGAAAGCACGGTCGGCAAATGCTGGCGGCGCTTGGCGCGCAGGGCATGAAGAGGGGCTTTCAATTCCAGGTGCAGCACATTGCGATAGAGAAATAACAGGGCGTTGAAAGCCTGGTTTTGGGTGGATGCCGAGACATTGCCTTCTTGGGCCAGGTGTGAAAGAAAGGCTTCAATCTCCTGCGCGCCCATTTCTGCCGGATGACGTTTGTTGTGGAAAAGGATATAGCGCTTTGCCCAATGGACATACGTTTTTTCGGTCGAATAAGCGTAATGTTTGATGCGGATGGTGTCGCGCAGTTGGTCGAGTAGTTTCTTGGGCTTTGCTGAAGCCAGGTCGCTCATGGGCAACTCCATTGTGTAAGGGTTGTGCTAACATATTGATGTGATGGATAATAGAAGGATGAAGAGACAAGTTTGTATACTTGCGATTATGCAGTATATTATACCAATTTCACCAAGCTATGCTGCATATTTACAGTATAGCACAATGCGGTATAATTAATAGTTAGGCGTTTGTCTTATGAAAAAAGAAGACTGTGAATTCCATGACTAAAATCTATAATTTCGTCAAGAACAACCAGGTGATCACCTTTTTTTGCCTTTCCGCTTTCCTTGGCTATGCACCATGGATCTTCACCGGCAAGCCAAACTGGTTTATCTATGGAATGCTGATTTCCGGCTTCATCCTGACTTCGATCTTCGATGGAAAGAAAGGTATCCTCGATCAACTGAAAAATGCGGTTCGTGTGAGAAGTAATTATAAGAACTACCTGGCTGTGATATTGATCCTGGTGATAAGCAACCTGGCCACGTTGCTTGCGGCGTTCCTCCTTTTTGGGGATAAACCTTCCCTGTACATGTTCAAGTACGAACCACTCGGTATCTTCATCTTAATATTTTTCGTACTGTTTGGTGGTCCGATTTTTGAGGAGCTGTTCGGATTGCGTGGTTTTGCCCTGCCAAAACTGCTCGAAAAGTACAGCCCGCTCAATAGTTCGATCATTGTCGGATTCTTCTTCGGAGCCTGGCACCTGATCGCATTCTTTGACCCCGGATCCTCGCAGTATGCCATTGGATTAATATACTATCCTCTTTTCATTGTTCTGGAGATCGCCAGTTCGATTATCATGACCTGGATCTACTTAAAAAGCGATCGGAACCTGTTCCTGGGAGGTATTTTCTTTCACCTGACCATGAACATGTGCGATGTGCTCTTCCAGACCGATTTTAGATTGAGCAATATGAACGCCATTCCGGAGATAAATAGACATTATTTTATTATCTATTTTATTATCATCATCGCCGTGTCTGTGTTCATTGCGGTGAAAAACAAAATGTTCAAGCTGACGGATAAAAAACAATAACGGAAGGATGATGGCGAGTCTTGCACAACAATAAACGCCTAACACTGCATGCAGCCGACTTGCCTTACGCGCCGTGTTCCAGAGGTTACGTGTGCGTTTTATCGCCTTTCGGGGCGCAAGGGTTATGTGTCGCATCCGGCAAGCGGCTGATGCTGCCGTTGGGCGGCTTCGCTAGCAAATAAATGAACAAAGGCGATACAAAGGCAGAGCAACGGAGACAAACAATGAGCGCGAAAAAGAAAATGGATGAATCCCATGTAGTACTTATCCGCGGCATCAACGTCGGTGGTAAATATAGAGTGCCGATGGCAGGCTTGAAAGAATGCTTGGAACAACTGGGGTTTTCCAATGTTTCAACTTATATTGCCAGTGGTAATGTGATCCTAGAATCCGACAAAGGCGCTGATGAGATAAGAGCTCGGATTGAAGAGGCTCTGCCTGAAAGCTTTAAGCTTGATGACGAGCTCATCAGGGTATTGGTGTTGACTCGCGATCAGCTCCAAGCCGTCATCGACAACAAGCCTCAAGGCTTCGGTGAGCAGCCGGAGAAATATCATAGCGATGCGATCTTTCTGATAGGCATTGATTCGGCCCAGGTTATGCCCGTATTCAAACCCCGAGAGGGAGTCGATAAGGTCTGGCCAGGTGATGGTGTGATCTACTCACAACGCCTCAGCTCTCAACGTACCAAGAGCCGACTTAGTAGAATCATGGCAACACCGGAATACAAGTTCATGACTATCCGGAGCTGGAGCACCACAACAAAGCTGTTGGAAATGACTGAAAGAATGAGGCGCCAATAAAGGAGCATCTTTGACCGTTAGTCTCTCGCACCAAAGGAGGAACAAAAGCTTATGCATGGAAACGTTCAACATCTCAACCCGGCGGGCTTGCACAAGAACCCCGCATATACGCAGGCTGTTGTCGTCAGCGGCAATGCAACGACAATCTATGTTGGTGGCCAGAATGCGGTGGATGCTTCTGGCAATATCGTCGGCAAGGGCGACATCAGAGCACAGACGGAAAAGGTGTTAAAGAATCTGGAAACGGCGCTGGAGGCAGGCGGGGCCGAACTCCAACACGTCGTAAAGTGGAACGTCTATATCCTGCATGGCCAATCGGCTCAAGCTGGATTCGAGGCGTTTCAACAAGTGTGGTGGTTAGTGGCCATCTCCCCACTTGCGCTGTACGTGATTGTTGCCCTTGTACTTCGTCTCATGCAAGGACAGTGGCTGGACTTGAGCCTGTTGGGGCAGGTTGACTTTCTTCCTAACCTCGGTTGGGGTGCTTTGTTCCTGTGGCTATTCACCTATGGTATTGGCGAAGAGACTGGTTGGCGTGGGTATGCTCTTCCCCGATTACAGAAGAAACGCAGTGCACTCTCCGCTACCTTTATTCTTTGGGTGTTTTGAGCAACCTGGCATCTGCCAGCCTTTTTCTACCTCTACGACTCCGCCATCGTCATCGGATTCCTGTTTGGTGTCCTAGCAGGAGCCATTGTATTTACTTGGCTGTACAACAGCACGGGCGGCGGTATCTTTATGGTTGCTTTGTTTCATGGTGTATTCAATTTCACAACTGGATGTACAGCATGCAAAGCGGGAATGATTTCCGCTATCATTAGTACGCTGATAATGGTATGGGCAGTCATAGTGGTAATTCTGTTCAAACCGACTAATCTATCTCACGCAGAAAAGCAGGTTACTTGACCCAAACAGGATGTATGTTGTGTTGCTCCACTGGAGCAAAAACGCCTAACAACGGGTTGTAGCTGACATTACTCCACTACGCGGCTGAACCCGACCATTAGGCGCAGCGGTACGGTCCGCAGTTTACTCAATTCGCACTGGAACCATGATACCCAAGCATCATCTAAGGAGAAAACTATGTCCATTGAAGAGAACAAAGCCCTCGTTCGTCGTTACTTTGAAGACGCTCCATACCACCCACAGGCATGTGATGAGATTTTTGCACCCGTTGTCCATTTTCGCTCTATTCAACATGTGACCCTTAACCCCGATTTCGACTCTAGTCCCCAGGAGGAGAAAAGCGCTAACGAATGGCTTAAAGCAGTCTGGGGAGATTGGCATGCAACCATTGACGAGCTAATCGCCGAAGGGGATCAAGTTGTGATGCGCTGGACATTTCATGGCACGCAGCAGGGCGAGTTATTCGGTCTTCCCCCCACCCACAGGCAAGTGGCATATTCGGGCATCAATATTTTCCGCATTGCCGATAGCAAGATTGCAGAAGTCTCAGATATATACGACCGATTATGGATGTGGCAACAACTCGGCGTATTACCTGAACTCAAAGAAGCTATCGCAAAGACGAAAGAGATTATGATGTCACAAGAAAGTGGTAAAACAGAGTAAGCATTCAAAAACCAACGCGCCTAACTATAGTTGTGCCAAATGGCAGGTACTACATTAAAAATGCGCCTAACCGTAGGCGCATGATTGTTCGATAGTCCAACATCTTTTGGATGAAAGAGTTACCGTGATGAAGGCTAAAATTCTAAGCGTAATTGAAGTCAGTGTTGTCTTCATTCTGATGATTTGCCTTTTCAGGTTTGCCAATTCAACGCCCCTGGCAACGAGGATAACAAACTTTTTTGATGGCCTTCTTTTTCCAGGATATGCCGCTATACTGATTGCTTCTTTATCCCCTTACATTTTCAGAGTTCTCAATCAGCCCAAAAGCCCCTTTTCCCAGAAACTCAAATATCAATTAGACATAACCGCCTATGGTTTCTTCCCATTTTTCGTTCTTAGCGTTCTTCTCAGTTGGATTGATTGGAAACAATGGGCTGGGGCGGTTCTAATTTCCATCATCGAAATCGGATTGCTTTTCTGGTTTGCACGGATGGTCAGGGACAAACCAACATGGCAAAATACTAGCGTCATTGGCGGCTTCTTGCTTTTTCCGATTGCATCTCAAATCTCGACTAGGCTTGGGAGCGTCATTGTTGCCATCGTTTATTACTATTTGTTCGTTGCCTTGAGAGAAGAAATCCTATTCCGCGGATATATCCAGTCTCGACTGAATTCAGTGTTTGGTCGCCCCAAGCGTTTCTTTGGAGTTGGTTGGGGATGGGGAATGATTATCTCATCTGTGTTATTTGGTCTTTGGCATTTGGGTTGGAGGCCTGATATGCTAGAATGGCCGCATGTACTGTGGACTATGTTTGCTGGGCTATCCATTGGGTTTGTACGTGAAAAAAGTGAAAGCGTAATCGCCCCTGCACTATTACACGGTATAATGAATTATGGCCCACAGGCAATCCTGTTTTATCTTCTTTGGAGTAAATAATGCGTCTAACAAAGCGAGCAGCGGACGGCTGGGAGTCTGCGGCATTTTCAAGCATTTTCCACGCCCGCCCAGCTGCTGCTACGCAAGCGGTTAGCCTGCTATTTCGATAAGGAGTCGTAAATCATGAATCTTACCCAACGGTTTACCCAATCAAGCATTTTGAAGAGAGTGCTATGGGCTTATCTCTTCTATGTGGTTCTGAATTTGTTCTCTTTTGCCATTGGCTATTTTCTCCTTCCCGAAGGCGCTCTTCTAAACACACCTTATTCTGCACTAGCCGAAGTCGCGGCTCAACAAACAGGCTTATGGCTTCAGTTCCTTTCCACTGTGGGCTTTAATCTGGGGTTTGCCTTCCTACTGGGTGTGGGGTTAAACCTTCAAAGAGTTAACAGTTTCCCTACCGGATATGTCGTCCTCTTTGCGGCTGGGATTATGAGCGGTCTCTTTGCTGGCACAAACTCTTTTGTCGTGCAGGCGATTTCGCCCTACACCCTAGAAGGTTGGCTAGTCGCGTTACGTATCCAGCACTTGGAATTGCTGGGATACACAGTGATTGTAGCTTCGACAATTGGTGTTGGCATACGTGATTACAGCAGTTGGCTACCGTGGAAGGCGAAAGAAACGAAGATTCAGAATTGGTGTGAGATTCGGCTTTCGCGCCAAGAAGTAATAGGAATTGTAGTTGGCGTTTTCTTGATTTTGCTGGCTGGTTACAATGAAACCATATTGAGGTTTTGAGTCTTCGACAGAGCGGGCTAACACTTAGATTGTGTCACGCAACAACGCCGCGTGCCAACTGCAAGACTAACGAGAGTGAAATGATGAAATTAACAACCTTTTCCAAATTATCCGACCCGTACTTTGTTGTAGCAATTGTTATATATGCGTTATCTCTCATTGGCTTAGCCTTTGTTCACCAAACTCCCTGTGGTCTGCCTTGCTGTTAGGATTCGGCATGCCGCTTTTGAGTGGCATTGTGTGGGTCGTGACCAGTAAGCGGGAGCCGCAACCCGTAACTATCATCCAACCGCGAGCCAAGATGTGGTCAGCGCTGATTTGGTACGGGCTGGTTATGCTATTATCTGCCATCGCCCTCGCCAACGGAGTTGAGTTAGTCAATCAGTTCACGAACTGGTTTTTCCTGGTACTTGTGCCCCTCGGACTGTTAGCCCTCTCTCGCAGAAAAGGTGAGTCTCTGAGAATCATATTACATTCGATTGGGCTTGCGCGCACATGTATAAAAGACGCCTTGAAATTGGCAGTCGTGATAATGCCTTTGATTATTCCCCTGTTATATACCGTCGGTGAACAACAGCGCACTGCAATCCAGATGGTCTTCAACGCCCCTCTGCGAGCAACCATATCTTTTCTTATAAGTTTCGTACTGGCGTTATTCACCGCTGGATTTGTCGAAGAGTTCTTTTTTCGGGGGATATTACAGTCGCGGCTGGCGGCCGGTCTCGGTTCAGAATGGCGCGGCTTATTGGTCGCATCACTTCTCTTTGGAATATTGCACCTGCCGATGTACTTCTTCTCGCCTTACTATCCAACGCATGGGAATCTCATTTGGTCAGTGGCGGGTATCATCACGGAGCAAACGACGGGAGGAGTGTTGTTCGGGGTAGTATGGCTCAGGACACGCAACCTGGCTGCTCCAGTTTTGTTCCACGCCTTTATTAACGCGATTGCTATGATGTCTGCACTCAAGATTGGTACAGGATGACAGGAAAGACAAGGTTACAATCTTGCCGTTAGACGTCATACTCTCTCAATATGCAAGATTGCGGAGGATGATATGAAACCGATTTTGACAAGATGTGGTTATCGCTGCGACTTGTGTCTGGCTTACAAGGCCAATGTCGAAAACAACCCTTCTAATCAACAAAAACTGAGTGACGGGTGGTATAAATACTTCGGTTTTCGGTTGCCGCCAGAGAAAATCATCTGTGATGGTTGTATGTCAAATAATCCAAAGTTAATTGATCAAGCCTGCCTAGTAAAACATTTTTTAATTATCTGTGCAAATGCTAAACCTGTATTTCATCCATTTTGTATTTCCAACGATAAACAACAGGCTCAGCATTAACTTCAT
>PHBX01000030.1 GCA_002842045.1 Chloroflexi bacterium HGW-Chloroflexi-3
CGTTCTTGATCCATGCTATTTCACCTCTCTGTTGGTTTTCCTATATTGAATCAAATTTCGTTGGATTTGTCAATTAATCACTTGTTTTTCAACACTCTCTTGTTTGTTTGTTTATTTATAATAATTATAATGTTAATATGTCCTCATCACATCAATAGGATTGTCCTCTATTTGTCTTTTGAAATAAAGAGATTGTGGTCAATATCTTGAGCTGGTATTTTTTGATGATTAAATTTATCAAGGAAATTAAGCATGTTTAAACCAAAAATGACCTTTCGGTCGTTTTCTCTTAGGTAGCGGGGAGTGGATTCGAACCACTGACCTCCGGGTTATGAGAGATTTTCCTGGTTTCGGAACGTTTTTCACTCAGGCTCCGTATTTTAGCCTGGCCTGAGGGACGCTCTTCTGAAGAGGCCGGAGGATCTTTGGTTACGAGTTATTAGTCGTATGATAGCGACTTTTTATGACAGGGTCAAGTAGTAGTTTTTTCGCGACCCGGAGGACGATGGTTGAGTTTTGATGAATGGACGTCCTCTTTTTGGAAAACTTTTGTGAATCCCTTGGAAACGTCGTGTAATGTGTGGCATTATCGAGCCATAAACCATTAGGCTATGAATGTCAATCCCCCACTTTTGGAGAATATTGCACGCAGCTGCCTTGCTCGACAAGACGATGGGCTAGATCTCTTGGATTATTGCCTTGGCTTAATGGATTGTCGCCAATTCTTGATCAGCGCTGTAATATATCGGATTCATCCTGCATGAGATCCCAGAACGAGCTATACCGCATGGCACCGGTTTCGCCCTCGAAGCACCAGGCCTCCCACTCCCCATCCGCGGATTTCAAACCCGGAATCAATAAATAAATGCCGACGTCCTCATTGCTGATCTCCAGCCCGCTTTCCAACAGGCCAATATCGAAACCCAACATTTCCCTGAACACTGAAGGATCATCCCGTCCAGAGCCGAGCCTCACACCCAGCTTCCAACCCTCCAGCCAATTCCTTTTTCTGGCTGAAACCCATTCGATTTCTTCAACGGGCAAAATCCTTGCCACGTAAGGGCCACCGGTCGGCCAGCCGTTGCTGACCTTCAGGAACTCGCGATAGGATTCTGGCAGCCTTGTTTTCAGGCGCGCTTCCGCCTGCGCAATCTGCTCCTCGCTGGCGCCCGGGTAACCAATCCAAAGGTTTTGCTCATCGATCACTTCCTCAGGTAGATAATCGCGGTAGTCACTGGTCGCCAGGATGTGCCGGCTCCAGGAATGTAAGAGGTCGGGCCATTGATGATCAATCATTGTTAGCCTCCGTGCAATTCCAGGCGGCTGGTATTGCTTCCATAAGCCACCAACGCCAAAACTCAAGGATTTTTTGGGGATCACATTTGAGCTGGTCCGCATCATAAGCATATGCCACGGCAGCAGCCGATGCTGCATCTCCCAGCCTCTCGGCCAATTTCTCATCTGGCAGTTGATCGAATGGTATGGGTTGTCCGCCCTGTGCTGGCGAATCGCTCGCCCTGATCCAGGATATCTTCATGAATGGATCCACGCCGGCGGCCTCCGCCAACGCGCGATGAGCAGCCGTGCCTGCCAGATAGGCATTCCATGTCACTTCGGTTTCCTCGCGCCCCCACAACCGCCCGGCGATTTCGTGTCCTTCTGCCGCTTCGCGGATTGCATTCTCCACGCGAAGGTTTCCACGTGAAGTTGCCTCGGCCATTTCGATCAACTTTCGGGGATTGGTTTCCTCGGGAAGGGCCTGCTCGAAAATGGATAACACATAGCGCGCTGTGATCACTGCCAACCAACCCCGAGCACTGGTAGCCTGGCGATCCGTTCTGGGGCCAAAGGCCTCATAGATCTCCTGCCTCTTTTGCGCCGGGATGTGGTGATGGGGATCCCGCTGAATATTGATTACCAAATGATTGATCAGGGAGTCTGGTTTTTCAGGTACTTGCATACTTATCTTGTAGTTACCATTCCGTTTCCATATAGACGCAATTATCAAATAATTCGCGTAAAAGGATCGGTTGGCATTGTTTTTTTATCAATTTCAGGGCAAAGACGTGAATACCGTTTTCCGGATCGTATTCCACTCGATTTTTGAATCCTACTAAAACAGGCTTATTGGAGTAAACATATCTTTTCTTTGTCCACAACTGCCATTCCACGTAGGGGAAACGTTTTCGAATGGTTTCCCCAAGGTACATCCCCAAATCACAGATCAAAGAATAGGTCAAATCCACAAATACGAATTCCGGCATGGAAAAAATCGAGCGATATTTCTCCGGAATCTTTTCCAGGCTTTCCAGGCGTTTTCTCTTGAACTCTTCGGAAGGTGGGGCTGTATAAATGTTCCCCGCAAACCACTTCCCTAACACCAACAGAGAGTCAGGCGTTAAATTGGCTTCCCAGCCTTGAAATTGAGCATCCCCTTCAGTGGAACGGACCGCGCGCTGTAACCGGGTAAGTCGCTCCGGGATCTGGTCGAGGTACCAGCGAAAATAGATGTCCGCCTCTTTTGGATTCATCTCGTGCACTGGTTTCATAGAAGGAGGTTGAATCAACTTGTATTGCATGTACATCGTTTCTACAACTGGTTATCTAGTTCTTTTTTCAATACATATCAATAATGAATTATGATCTTAATTCCATTTTGTTCCAATAGGTCTCTCAAAGGTTGACGAGGACCTATTTTACCATTAATCGGGCTACGATAAAATTCCCAAATAACTTCATCAACCTTTTACGCCTAACTTATTCTTGGCATACCTCACCCAGTATTGTCCTCGGGTTATTCATTGGTTACGGCAGCGGCTTCCACAACAACCCTTTCAAATCATGCTCCTCGACAGCAGCTTTAAATGTGTCTGAAAAGAATGTCCACGTAAAATGCACTGGCATTCTGAAGATATTTACATCCTTCAGTTTTTCTTCATGAAATACATAGTGATTTACCTCGGAGACGGCCTTGTTTTCAACCAGCCACCTCACATCCGAGTGCTCCAGGTCTAAACCATCCACATGTCTCGTCAGGTGAATCAGAAACAACTTTTCCTCCTCACAATGCAGCGGAATCACCTGAACGTCATTCTGGATCAACGGCAAGAGTGTATCGAGAGCCTTTTCACTGAATACGATGTGCGCTCCAAACAAACTTGGAAAATCCGCCTTGGGTAGTTTACCTTTCCTCAACAAGGCACGTTGCGACGGAGAAAGATCCTTCGATTGGGTTTCATACTGAACGGAAATCTTTGGAATTGGATCAGGGATCGGTCCAGGCTGGAAATCTCTGGGTAAAATCCATTTGTCACGCTCGAAATCAGCCAGGGCAAGCGTAAAGTAATGGTCGCTGTCTGTCTTGTATTTCCAGATTTTCATGGTTCACCCTCCCATTTCCAGCACGCGCCACATTTCACTTTCAATGTGTTATTCCCCGTCACCAAACTTGTGAGGGTATTTCTTTCACACCAACAATCCAACGTAGTGATATCTTATTCCATTTACAAGCTGGATCCTAAAATCTTGATAGAGCCATCCATACTAACCGAAGCCAATAAAGTACCGGATGGATCTAAAGCGATCGATGAGATTAGGTCGGTATGCACGGATATTGTTCTTATTAAGCGATTAGTTTTGAGATTCCATACGTGCAGTCTCCCAATCATGTCACCTGCAATCAGCATATTCTCTTTCGGATGAAAAGCTACTGAGAATACACCCTCGTCGACCTTAAATTCGGTTTGAAGTGTAAGCGAAGGGACATTCCATAGTTTTACACAACCATCCTGGCTAACTGAAGCCAAAGTTAATCCATCTGGTGAGATGGCCACGGCCATGGTCATATCCTTGTGATGCCCTATCGCAATCACACCTCCTGACTCACTGTCCCAGAGAACAACCTGACCGGTAAGATCGCAAGCAGCCAAGCAATCCCCCTTGGGCGTAAAGACTACTGATTGGAATGAATCGGTTTCAGGGGCATCAAATTGGCGTATTTCCTTTCCGTCAATCACATTCCAAAGGCGCACTGGCAGCCTATCCCCACCACAAGAAGCAAGATAAGTTCCATCTGCATTGAAGCTCACTCCTCGGGACATATAGGGATCGGCGATGAGGGTTGCCTGCTCGCGACAGGAAAGCACATCCCACACACGAATGGTTGTGTCATGGCTGGCTGAAGCCAACCGTCGTCCTTCTGAACTAAAGGTTATCCCCGCGATGTAATCATGATGACCTGAAAGGATGTGACGTCTTCCGTGAGCGATCAGAATGACGTCTCGATAAGCGGACCAGGCTGCCCCATCAAATGACCAGGCAAAACCGCCGGGTTGCTCGACAGATTCGCCGGCCACGACTGTCCATTCATTGACATTCGCGGAGTTGAGCTTAGGGGTATTTTTACAGGAGAGAACGTCTTGAGTAATCATTTGTTTATTCATCATGCATGGTTATTCCGGTAGAAATTCACTCTTGAACTTGAAAAAGCGGGAGTAATATTTCGAATTACTGTCCAATGACCTTACCAAGTACCGATCCAGCCAATGCGGATAGCTCCCCAGTTGTTTTCCACAAGAAGTTGTTGAGCCAAATCACGACAGAATGGACAGGGATTATTAGTGGCAATGATTGAAAGTGGACGATTTCCAGTGTTAGCAGACCAACGCAAAATAATCTCTTCTGGATGCATTGTGCTTGTAGCAGAAAAATCCGCCGAGGTAATTACACGCTGACTTTCCGAGATTACTCCACGTGAACGTAAGAATTGGATTGCGCCCCCTTCTGTTTGTGTATATGCTTGAAAACCGGTACGATCAAATAAGCGGGCCGCTTTAACCCAATCATTACCTCTTGTTGCCAACACATCAATGTGTGTGCCCTCCGCACTGATAATATCACTCCCCGCATGCGTAGTCCAACCTTTTGTATATCGTGCTCCTCGAGTGATAGCTTGATCAAATTGTGTCATTCTAAGGGACATATTGGCTTCACTGGTGGTAGCTTGAACTGAGCGACCATATACTTGAATTTGTGCTGTATTTTCTGCTTCCTGAGAATTTACCTGTGAATACTCTGTCATGGCTTGTAAGCCAATTGGATCAGTTCGGCTAACTGGATTATTAGCCACATAAACATAACGATTTAATTCAAATGTATATTTAGGATCAGATAAATAAGGGTCACGGGTAAGTAGACGTCCGATAATTGGGTCATAATTGCGGATACGGAGGTAATACAACCCAATGATCGATTCGAGCCTTTGACCCGTATAGAGGTATGGGTTTGTAGTTAATCCTGTTTTGGAATAGAGCTCCCCAAAGGCTGTGTAGGCGAAGGTGTCGGTAGCTGCGCCCGAATCATCGCTCAACGCGCGGGTGCTGCCCTGCCCATCGTGCAGGTAATAACTCATCACCCCACCGCGGATTTGCGCGAGCAGTTCCGCGCCACCCAGCACGTAGCTGGCCAGCGCCGATCCGCTGCCGTCCGTTTCCAGCACCACGTCGCCGTAAGGCGAGATCTCATCCCACAGGTAATTGGTGACCTGCGCTGCCACGCTCTGCCGGACGCGCCGCCCGGCGGCATCGTATGTGTACGCAACGGCGGTTCCATCCGGCAGGGTCACTCCCCTAAGGCGGTCGGCGGCGTCGTAGGCGTACTGCGTGACGTCTGCCCCGTCAGTCACCCGCGCCAGGTTGCCGCGGCCATCATACTGGTATTGCGCCGCGCCGGCGCTGAGCAACTGGTCCAGATCGTTATAGGTGTATTGCGTGGTGGCCGTACCAACTGTCTGCGTCAGGCGATTTCCCACCGCGTCGTAGGTGAAACCCGCCTGGTAGGCGACCGCATTGCTGGTGTCGCGGCGTGTCTCGCTCGCCAGCCGGTAAGCGTCATCGTACGCCCACTGGATCGACGAGCCGTCCGCTTCATTTACCGACAGGCGGTTGCCGGCCGGATCGAGCGTGTAGGCGTACGAGGCCAGCGTCGCAGCGCCCAAATGCTGGTCGATGCTCGTCAGGCGGTCGAGCGCGTCGTAACCGTAATCGATGGTGACGCCGTTAGGCAAAACGAGCTGCGTGCGCAGGCCGGCAGCGTCATAGGAGTAATTGCTGATAGCCCCGGATGGGCCTGTAACACTGGCAAGCTGGCCGGCGCCGTCATAGCTGTAATGTATCGTTCCCGCCGGCGTCGTCATGGAAAGGCGGTTGCCAGCGGCATCGTAACTGTAACTCACGACCTGCCCATCCGGCTGGGTGATGCCAGCCAGGCGGTCCTGGTTGTCATAGGCATAATTCGTCGTTCCGCGCCCGTCGACGACCGTCTGCTGCAGCCCATCTGCTGTATAGGTATAGTTCACCCTCTGGCCGTTGAAATAATCGACCTGGGTCAAATGGCCCATTTCGTCGTACAGGTAGGCGTTGGTCTGTCCGTCGGCCAGGCGGTGGCTGGTTTGGTTGTCGTTGAGGTCGTAACCGAAGGCCTCGAAAGAGGAATCCGGCCAGACCTTTTCGACCTGCCGGCCGAGTTCGTCGTAGCCGAATGCCGTGACGTGCCCATTGGCGTCGGTAATGGTCAGCAGATTACCCGCAGCATCGTAGCCATAAGCAGTCAGATGACCCATTGGATCGGCCACAGACAGCAATTCGCCGGCGTCATCGTAAGTGTACAGGGTGGCCTTGCCGCCCTGGTCGGTACGCGACAATTTCTGCCCGTTGCCGTCATACGTTAGCGTCGTGGTAGTGCCATCCGCATAGGTGGTAATCGTTTGCCGGTTGCGGACGTCATAAGCATAGAGCGTGGTGTGGTTCTGCGCATCGGTGGTCGAGGTGCGCCGTCCGGCGGCGTCGTAGGCATAAGCGGTTGTTTGATTCAGGGCGTCGGTAATCGCCAGCAGACGGCCTGCATTATCATAGGTGTAAGATGTGGTATTTCCCAGCGGATCGGTCTGGCTGGTCTTGCGCCCGGCCGCATCGTAGCCAAAGCTGGTCGTGCCGGCATCCGTCATTCCATCCGCTACGGTCACGCTGGTGAACTGCCTGGCCAGATCGTACTGGTTGCGGGTTGTGTGGCCCGCGGCGTCTGTATGAGTCAGGGCATTCCCGCGCCAATCATACGTGGTCGTCTCGAAGCTGCCGTCCGGGTAATCCACCCGGGTTTGATGGTTGGCGGCATCGTAGGTGTATGTCGTACGATTTCCAAGCGGGTCCACCGCCGCGGTTTGATTCCCATTGGTGTCGTATTCAAACTGCGTGACCTTGCCCAAAGGCTCGGTGAGAGTCGTGAGATGGCCCAGGGCATCGTACGCCATGAACGTGGTTTGCCCCAACGCATCGGTGGCAGAGGTTTGCCGTCCGAGCATGTCGTACATGTAGGCTCTGGTGTGATTAAGCGGATCGGTTTCGCTAATCAAATTGCCGTAAGCATCGTAGCTGTTGCTGGTAAGCTTGCCGTTGCCGTCCGTGCGCGTCAAAACGCTCCCGTGGTCATTCCAGGTGAAGGATGCCATCGTTCCAAGCTCATCGGTGATACTCGTCGGCAGGTAGCGGGCATCGTAATGTATCGTTTGCACGTTGCCCAGCGCGTCGGTCTTGGTGACAGGCCCGCCGTACTGGTTATAGGTCGTCGAATTGGTTTGATTCAGCGCATTTTTGACTGATGTCTGGTTGCCGTTGGCATCATAGGTGTACGAGGTGGTGTGCCCGAGCGGGTCGGTCTGCGTGAGCAGGTTCTGGTTTGCGTCGTATGTGTAGCTGGTCGTATGGCCGAGGGGATCCGTCTGGCGCAGCAGTTTCCCGTTGGCGTCGTACACGGAAACGACCGTCCCGCCGTCCGGATTGGTCACCGAGGTGGTGCGAGTGCTCACATCATAGGTATAGTGGAAGACATTCCCCAGCGCATCGCTCTCACTTTCAAGCCGGCCGTCCGGATAATAGGTGTCGATGATGAGCGGGTTGCCGCGGGGGTCATCTGCGCCCAGGAAGTAATGGCCCGAGTCGTAGTGATACACCAGCGAAGTGACCATTCCAGGGGCGGTGACGGTAGCCAGGTTGCCCTGATCGTCATACCCGTAGTCATAGGCATTGCCTTCTGGGTCAACGATTTGGGTAATGCGGCCTTCACCATCGCGGATGAACTGCACGCTGAGGTCGCCGACACTGCTGCTGATCCCGTCAGCCGAGAAGGTCAGCACATTACCATTCAAATCGGTAATCGAATGCAGGCTGCCGTCGGCCCCCAGGTCGTACTGGCGGCCGTACGGATCGGTATAGGTATATCCGGTGGGCTCATACAGGTTTCCGGGGAAGCAGAAGGTACTACCGCCCGAAATGGTCAGCAAACCGCACCCCTCCGCGGTCAGGCTGCCGTAAACGCCAGCTTCAGGGAGATATCGCGGCACCAGCAGGAAACCAAACCACGAACTGGGCGGGTATGGCTTGAAGTAAAAGGTCACCCGTTTTCCACCGGGCAGGGTGAGGGTGACGTCGTTGGCCTGGTCCACCTCTACCTTCGGATTGCCAATCGCCAGCGACCAACCATAGCCAAAGTCGCCCGAGGTCTCCTTTTCCAGACTGTCGTAGGTGCGTCCAATCGTGATGGGCATTCCGGCCAGTGGAACGGTAAAATCGGTGATGGTAAAGCGCACCCGGCCCGGTTTGTAATTCCCGGCGACCGTGACCAGGATTCCGCTGTTGACCTGGACGCCATCGGTGCGCGTCCCTTGCAGGCGGATGATATAGGATCCGTTGGTTAACTGGGTGGTATCGAACGTGGTCAGCGTTCCTGACCCGCTCAGATTGGCGTCCAGGGTTTGCGCGGCTTCAGGATGGTCAGCCGGCCAGTAATCGAGGGTGCCGCTGGTGAGCGTGATGCCGCTGGCCAGGCTGATGGGAACGAGCCCCGTCAAGGTGGCCTGGTTGGCCGGGCTGCCAATCCAACCCGGTACGGATAGCGGCGCATCCGCCGGCGGTGGGGTTGCCGTTGCCGTCCAGACCACGCTGACCTCCGCCGAATAGGCGGTGATGCTTCCCTGCGCCCAGGCAAGCGCCTGGACCACGTCTGTTCCAGGGTAGTAACCACTATAAGAGAAAGTCGCATTGCCTGCAGCGTCGGTAACCGCCGTCAGTTCCTGGGTATTTGTCCCGCGGATGCGCAATAAAACGGTCATGTCTGACAGCGGCAGGCCGGAGGCGTCCAGCGCCGTAACGGTAAAGTCCTGCTGTAGCCCGGTCGGATGGTTTTGCCGTGAGTTTGGAGTGATCACAAGCGCGGCAGTAGGCGTGACACCGTAACCGGTTTCCCGCACAGCCAGGGTAAGAGCAAGCTGCCCACCGCAGCACTCGGTATAGTCGATTTCGAAGGGATAAACCCCCGGAGCCGGGAAGTTGACGGTCACGCTATTGCGGGTCGGAGAGGATGGTTGGTTATAAGACCCCATGACGGCGTAATTTTCGAACGTCGTTAATCCGGATGAGGGCGCGTTGGACCATGGTCCGCTGACGCGTGTCGCGCCGTTGCCGATGCCGAAAATAAAACCGTCGTCCGAATAAAAATCGTAGATCACCGTGCCTGCTTCTGCGATGGTGAACTCGCCGGTAAAGACCGCGGCGAAGTTGTAGAGCGAGCCGGCGCCGGCCTGATACCCATTCCCCTGCGCCGAAATGGTTCCCGCGTAAGTACCGGTGAGGTTCATGGTGACATTGGTAAACGGCCGGGACCATTCGTTGACGCCGGAGGTATTGCCGGGGACAGTGCCGGAAGGCGGATTGAAGTTGATCGAAGGAAATGCCTGGCCGAAGACCGGTGTTGCAGTGGGCGAAGTTTTGAAAACACCCGAATTATCCGCCGTGAAGAATCGTCCCCAAATGGTGGACGTGGTGACAGTCTCCACCGGTGTGATCCAATGGACGGCGGCAGTGTTCGAAGCAACCGTTCCAGTATCGGTTGTAGCAGAAGCATTGATCTTGTCGAAACCGTTGGTTAATCCGGTATAGGTAATGATAGCCGTTCCATCCGGGCCCGTTTCCTGGGTCAATGTGGCGGCGTTTGGGCCGGTGATGACAAATGTTACTAGCGCACCCACGACTGGGTTTTGCCGGCCGTCGTGCAAGGTGGCTGTGATAGTTTGTTGCGTCCCGGTGATGTTTGGACCGGCGATTTCCGGGCTCAGTTGCAAGACCATGCCGGAAACAGGCAGCACAACAACGCTGGTAAACTGATCGCTTAATGCCCCGTAGGTGTTTCCGTTTGCATCTTCCCAATGCAGCGTTGCCACATCAGTCAGATCGCCTAAAGGTTGCGATAAGGGAATGGTGTGTGTGGCATGTAAAACAACCGAGTCGCCCGCCGCCAGCGCCGCCGGAATATCCGGAATCGAACCAGCGGTTTGGTCGGGCAGGAGATCTACGACAGAAAAATCTCCGGCTGGAGCTGTCCCTACGTTGGTCAGCGTTACGTCATAGACCGCCGGCTGACCCCGTTCGATGGATTCAGTCCCATTTTTCTGAACGGTAACGATGGGCACTTGAAGGTGCGTGCTTGCCTGGCTCGGATCGGATGGGATGGATTGCCCTCCGACCTCTGCTGCCGCGGTCAATGTCGCCGTCAGTGACGATCCATTCGCAGCACTCAAGCGGGCAAGATAATCCGTCTCACTTTCATCAGCTGCCCTTGTTTCCAGAGGTTGAATGGTGAAAGGCGTTACGTTTTCGACGGAACCGCCGATTTCAACCGCTGCCAGAGCAGGGATCGAATCTGCATTCATGGTTACGATCTGTCCATCCGGCAGGGCAAGTTGAGCGCCAACCGAATTGAGAATCCCATTCTGCGATTGAAGCGCCGGGGTGAATTCCACCTGCGCGGTGAAGGGTTGGTTATTTTCAGGAGATCCCGGAGTGCCTTCGAAATGTATCGTGTTTCGAATATGCGCAACGTTGGTTGGATCTAGCAGCCCTTTGAGTTGATCCTGTGGTAGCGAAACCGTGGCGGAATACGCCCATTGTGCAGTGTTACCGGGCGCCAACACCGTTCCGGTGATCCCTTCTCCTTCCGTTGGATAGGTCACTCCGACGGCGGGTTGACCTACCGCCAAGAAGGTCAATCCCGTTTGGAGGGAGGCTGGAGATATGGGGGTGTAATCACCAAATGTAGATGCAAAACCGGCCAAGTTTTCCCAGGCGGTTTCATTTGTTATCTGGAAATCTACCAGATCATACAGGTAAGCGATCGTCGTTGGGGCGTCGCTGCGATTGGTAGCCGTTAAAGTACCACTTAGCACAAAATCTGTGGTTCCATTTTGGATGGTGCTGGTATAGGTCAGTACATCGCCAAGAATTGCATTTTCTTTATCAACGGTTACATCCGCCGACAGCTTTGACGATAACAAAGCCTTGTCTACTGTTTTATTGATCCTGAGAATTGCGCCCTGGCAGGTATACCCCAGAAAAAGGGCCGTAATCCGATTTTCTTCTGGAATCCGGTTGTCCAGGATTCGAACGCGAGCATAGGAAATTATATGATATGCGCTATTACTCCCCTCATCACGAACTGCATCCCAGACAGGAACGGCAATATCGATCGATTTCAATCCATCCAGCGCCTCCCGGACCGGGTGTCCATTTGATACCCCCGGCATCCCCCAAATCCAATCACCAATAGAGATTTGGTTATCCTGAGGATCATCGGGATTAACGTAAGTGCTGCTATTTCCTGGAGGGGTCAGGCTGGTGGCAAGTGTTTGCTCACTTGGGCTTCCAGTCCAACTTAGCCAGCCAAAGTTTCCGGGTTGCGTTCCGTTGAGGATATCCGGGATGGTATCTCCGATTCCCACACTGGTTAAAGAGTCAGCCGAAAGGGCGATCGGGTACAGCTCACAATCTTCTGGCTCGACCGCCTCAGGCGCTGCTTTTACGCTTTGCACCGAGGAAAGCCCTGGGGCTAAAAAGTTGAAGACCAGGGCAAAGAGGAGAATGACAGAACAAATCTTATATACAAATCTCAGGGTTGTTTTCATTTCGTTTTCTCCCCAACCATTTTTACAAGTTTGAAAAGACTGAGTAAGTGAGGACGAAACAACAAATTAACAATTTATAGTACGCCTAACACTGTCTGTTCAGAGCAATCGACGCAACTGGTAATCTATAGATAAATAATTTACAGTCTGGGATGTATGTTGATAATTTGCCCGTTTACCACAGTAACGGTTTTCAGGCAAGTAATAAGATTAATTTTTATTATACCAGGTTAACATTTATTATCAAGTCAAAAATGCTAGAAAAAAAATAACAAAAGATGGCAGCAAGAAATACACGATTATCATAATCCTGATTTTCTTGTTGCCTGTGTGCCGTCAAACTATAACCGGTCCTGTTATTATCAATTTAAGACAGAAATGATAATAACAGCGGATATGTTCTCATTTATGATAATAGCCACTACCTGAAGACAACATCAAGGGTATTCATCCGAAATATTTCCGGACTGGTGTTATCCTTGGCTAAATCATTTGTCATCTTTGTGTTTGGTCTTGTCCACCAGGATAAATCCCTGGCCGGGTTTTGGCGTTGGCGGCAAGGTTTCGCCTTTGGTAACGGTGACTTCAGTCCCGGTTTTTCCACCTTTTGGACCAACTACGCCGTATTGTCCAGATTCCGGGGCCTTCTGACCCGGCTTATGCATAGTACCTTTGGGTTTACTCATTCGAATATCCTTTCTGGTCAAAATGACCAACGATCAAAACGCTTTTTACATTCACCGTCTGGCAGCCTTGCCCCTTGATCGAGCATTTGCCGGAGGGCATTGGCAGCCTGGTTTTCTGTAAGAACATGGTGGATCACCATTTCATCCAATATCCATAACACCCCGTGAACCGATACCCCTTGCGCTTTGGCAAGTTCGTTAAGTCTTCGGTCGCCGGTCACCAAACTTGCATCCAATGCCCTGGCAAGCAATAATGCAGCCAGGTCGATGGCGGATAATTGACGATGGATTTGCCTTAACTGGACTAATTCGAGCACATATTCAGGTTCAAGACCATGTGTTTGTAATCCCAGATCTTGCAGCGTTGCCCACCCAGGATGAATAAACTCTTCGACCGCAAAATCAGTGGTGAAGAATTGGTATGGAAGACGGAAAACATCGGCTAATATCTTGCCGTTCTCGAGGTCGATCCAAATATTCGTATCAGTTACCAGAACGGATGGCAAGGTCATTTTGCTGCAGTGCCTCCATCTCCCACCCTGGTTGTAATGGCTTGCCTAACAATTCCTGCGCCCTGGACCGTGAGATCAAATCCTCAGCCAAAGCACGATAAATTAACCGTTCCATCCGCATGGGCGTTTCAGATGGATAAGGTTTTCCTGGTTCCAGGCGATGCCAATCATTGACGCGAAACTGCTGGAATAAACGCGTCGCGGTGTTTTCAGAAATAATGGATAGATCCTTGGCGCGGTAAATCCAGGCCTGCATACTTAAGCCGTATTTATGCTTAAGCATGTGAAGCTCGTTGATGTTGAGGTCCGTCCGGTTGGTACCCAGTTCAAAGCGAGCCGTTGCAGCCGGCACGAGGAAAGCGCCGACAAACCGATTGGTCGCCTGTTCTGGTTTGAGGTCGCCCTGAACATCCAGGATCAGGCGACCCAGTTCATGCCCTAAATTGAATCGCTGCCGGTCGCCTGATAATTCGCCTTTGGTTACGATTACCGGATCGCCATCTGCCTTGAAGGTACAGGCGTCAAAATGCTCAAAACCCGAGATAAGTTCCACCTTGATTCCCCGGTCCTCCAGCAACTGGACCAGGTTTTCAATCGGATCATAGCCTATGCTCCAGTGGTCGCGCAATTCTAGAGCTACGGTTTCAATCTCATTCAGTGAGGTCACTTTGCGCAGGGGGAGATTTGCTGCATGTTGTTCTTCCGGAAAAAGACTTTCAACTTCGAGATAACGCTCCACCCAATCCTGGATGCGCATCTGGATGGCTTCCTGTTCTTTGACGCCCAGTACAGCGTGTTTTCGATATGCTTGAAGTTGAACGGAGACCGTGCTTGGGCGAAAGAAGAAATCCACCTTGACCTGTAAAGCCTGAGACAGCCGCAGCAATACGCCTGAGCTGGGAACAACCTGATCCCGCTCATATTTTGAGATTGCCATGGCGCTGACTCCAATTTCATCCGCCAGTTTTCGCAAAGAAAAATTACTCGCTTTCCGAGCCTGTTTGATACGCCCTCCGATGGTCATGGTCATCTCCTTTTCTCTTTCAGTTTACATAATAGCACAAAATACATAATTTGTAAACTGATATCTATCAAAAAATGGATAAGAGAGGAAACTGCCCTCCTATTTGAATTTGCTTTTTCTTTCCCGATGCTATAATCATTAGTGTAACTGTGATAATCTCAATTCTTATAAGCGAGGTGAGCAATGGCCGACACGGATGAGTTCTGGACGGCAGAAGAAGTCTCGAATTACTTACGTATTCCGCAGTCAACCATCTACAAGCTCGCCCAGGATAAAGTGTTACCCGGTTTCAAGGTGGGAAAGCACTGGAGATTCCGGAGAGAAACAGTGTTGGAATGGATCAAGAAAAGAGAAGCCCAAGGAGAATCAAAGGGGGATAAATGATCTATTCAAATGAGAGACAAACGAGAAAACACCTGATTGACCAAGCGTTATGTGCTTCTGGTTGGGCGCCGGTAATCCCCTTCCAAAACCCGGTACAGGTTAATTGCGCGGCGGTTGAAGAATACCCAACAACCAATGGTCCGTCTGACTATGTCCTTTTTTCAAGTGGACGGCCGATTGCGATTGTCGAAGCGAAAAAACTAGCCGTGGGACCACAAAATGTCCTGCAACAGGCTCAACGTTATGCTCAGGGTATACAAAACACGCCTTTTTCGTATAACGGCTTTCACATACCCTTTATCTATTCCACCAATGGGAAAGTGATTTGGTTTCAGGATTTACGCCGGCCTAACAGTCGTTCGCGCAGGCTGGCAGCATTTCATACACCTGCTGCTCTAGAAGAAATGCTTACGCGTGAAGTAAGCTCGGCTGAGAGCTTCCTTAGAGACATGCCAGTAGATCATCCCTGGTTACGCCCCTATCAGAGAGATGCGATTATAGCCATCGAGCAAGCTATTCTTGCAGGAAAACGGGCTATGCTTGTTGCCATGGCGACTGGTACCGGAAAAACTTTGACCACTATTGATTTAATTTACCGGCTAATGAAATCCGGTACAGCTCGACGCATTTTATTTCTAGTGGACCGCCGTGCTCTGGCAGCCCAGGCGGTAACGGCTTTTGCCAATTTTGAGGCCGAACCGGGTTTAAAATTTGACCGCATCTACGAAGTCTATTCTCAGCGATTTCGCCCGGAAGACTTGGAAGATGAGAAATTCGACCCAAAGGTGTTGCCCTCTTCATATCTGACAAATCCGGACCTGTCGCACGCCTTTGTTTATGTCAGCACTATTCAACGCATGCGTATCAATTTGTTTGGCGCTCCAGACGATACTCCCTGGGTAGAGGATGTTGAAGCAGAATTGGATGCGACTCGCCTAGATATTCCCATTCATGCCTTTGACCTCATTATTGCAGATGAGTGCCACCGAGGATATACCACCAGCGAAGAGAGCAAGTGGCGCGAAGTGCTGGATCATTTTGACGGGATTAAAGTCGGCCTAACGGCGACCCCAGCAGCCCATACAACCGCTTACTTCAAAGACATTGTGTATCGCTATGAGTACGAACGAGCCGTACGCGAAGGCTACCTGGTGGATTACGATCCGATTGTTGTACGCTCGGAAGTCTCTCTCAACGGGGCATTCTTACGACCGGGAGAAGAAGTCGGGCTGCAGGATTCTGCTACAGGTCAGCTTCACTTTGAGTTCCTGGAAGATCAGCGCGAACTACCTGCGCCGGAGATCGACCAGCAATGGGCTGCGCCTGACCGCGACCGGCGCATCGTACAAGAAGTGGCGAAATACCTGCTCGAGCAGGAAACGGAACTTCACCACTTCCCTAAAACGCTGTTTTTTGCTCATAATGATTTGCCACATGTATCTCATGCCGACCGCCTGGTCAATTTGCTGCGTGATGAGTTCGGCCGCGGAGACGCATTTGTTAAGAAGATCACTGGCAATCCAAATGTGGATCGACCATTACAACGGATCCGTGAGTTTCGCAACCGTCCCGAACCCGGCATTGTAGTTACTGTGGATATGCTTTCCACTGGCGTGGATATTCCAGCATTGGAGAATATCGTGTTGCTGCGCCCGGTCAAATCGCGCATCCTTTTTGAACAGATTATGGGACGCGGTACACGATTGTGCCCGGAGATCAATAAAACAAAGTTCACCGTTTTTGATTGTGTGGGAGCGCTGGATTATTTCGCCAAAGCTACGGCCTTTACCGCTGAGCCACCCACTAAGCCCAGCCGTACCCTGGCGCAGGTTATTGAAGACATTTATGGAAACCGCGATCGGGAATACAACACCCGAATACTGGTGAAACGTTTGCAGCGAATCGCCAAATCCGTTTCTGCGGATGGTCGCAAGGAGTGCGCTCAGTGGATCCCCAATGGCGATATCTCAGCTTTTGCCGCAGGGCTGCCTGCTGACCTTGAATCGCGTTGGGCGGAGACCACGGCAACGCTGCGCAACCCAGAATTCCAGTATTGGTTAGAGCATTACCCGCGCGCGAAGTCTTACTTCATCATCGCCGAGAGCGTCACCGACCAGGTCGAATCGGGTTACCTGATCCGTACTCGCGATGGCAAAGCCGTACGTCCGGAAGATTATTTACGCGCTTTTGAAACCTTTGTGCGTGAGAACCCCGAGCACGTGGAGGCAATTGCCATTCTGCTCGATCGACCCGATGGTTGGAACACACGCGCCCTTGGTGAGCTGCGCCAGAAATTGGAAGGCCGGCCGGAAGGCTTTACCGAGCAAAAGCTGCGCCAAGCGTATAATTTTGCTCTGGCTGACATCATCTCACTGGTCAAACATGCTGGGGAAGGCGATCCGCTGGTATCAGCAGAAGAACGAGTGGATCGAGCATTGGAACGGATTACAGCGAACAAGGTATTAACGATGGAACAGGAAAAATGGCTGAATCTGATCCGCGCTCATTTGATTGAAAACCTGGCGATTGACCGGGAGGACTTCAACCTGTTGACCTTTACCCGCGCCGGAGCAAACTGGGCGCGTGTCAACCGTGATTTTGGCGGCCGGTTGGAAGATTGGCTGGCAGAAATTAATCGAGCAATAGCAGAATAGTCAAATAACATTGAGGCAAATCTCTATGAATACAATTTATTTACCCAACGGCATATGGCAATATGATTCAAACACAAAGCTTGGACCTCGAGGAGGCTTTGGGGTTGTTTTCGCTGGTTACTCAGAAAAACTAGGTGAGGTAGCTGTCAAAGAAATCACTCAGGAAGCACAGCGTGAGATCCGCATAGCCGACGAACTATTAAATAGGGAATATCAATATGTAATTCCGATATATGATGCTGGCCAGGATACAGAATCTGGAAAGAATTATCTTGTGATGGCAAAGGCACAAAAAAGTCTTCAAGATGAAATCAAGATAAAGCCAAAATTCGAAGATCATGAAGCGGTTTCTATTTTGTTGCAAATTGTCAATGGACTGTTGGAAGTCCCAAGTCTTGTTCATCGCGATTTAAAACCAGGGAATGTTCTTTTCCATTCTGGTGTTTGGAAAATTGCAGATTTCGGTATCGCAAAGTTTATCGAAGAATCTACCTCTCTTAAGACGTTACGTGAATGCCTTACACCTTCTTATGCTGCACCCGAACAGTGGAATTTAGAGCATCCAACCAACGCCGTCGATATTTATGCCTTGGGATGTATTGCATTTACTCTCCTGATTGGAACACCACCGTTCTTAGGAACACCAGAGGAATTGAAAGAGCAACATCTTTATCAACAGCCACCTATTTCCAAAATAACCAATTCTCGCCTTCAAACACTGGTGGGAATGATGTTACGAAAAAATCCAATAACTAGGCCTTCTTTGGGAAGGGTCAAAAATCAATTAGGGCAGTTAATTGTTTCGGGAGATCACAACCCATCAAGTGGTTTGCAGGCTCTATCTTTAGCCGCCGCAAAAATCGCTGAGAATTCGAGTAAGGAAGAGGCACGCGAACTCTCGGCGAAAAGTGTAGAAGAGCGGAGAAAAACGATCGCACGTGAAGCACAAGAAATATTATTGCAGATCGTGGAGACCCTCTTTCAACGTATTCAAGATCACGCACCTAACGCAATTGTTTCAACATCTGCCAAAACCTTTGGCGGTTATGCTCCTTTCCCTAATCGCTCAATTGTTTTGGGTGATGCAGAACTATCTTTCGATTTTGTTCGATTTTCCACCATCCCTACAGATGGATTTCAGAGGAGTGGATGGGATGTACTAACGGGTGTCATTGCCAGGGTATCGCAAAAAACGAGAGAACCCTACATTTGGAGCGCCAATTTATGGTATACGAACCTTGGAAAGGGACAAGAATACCGCTGGTGGGAAGTCAGCTATATGACCAGTCCGCTCATGCGTTCGCATCCGGTGTATGAACCGTACGCTGAAGAGAATATTTCTAATGCTGACCTTGCAGCATCTCCTGTCATGGCTCATGTTCAGTTTGGATCGAAACCTAAGCTGATTGACGATGAATATACTGAGGCTTTTTGTGACCGCTGGGCTGAATTATTGGCCAAAGCGGTAAATGGTCAACTAAGATTCCCTTCTCACCTGCCAATAGATTAGGAATAATTCATGGACGTCGTACAAAAAATCTGGGGCTTTTGCAATGTGCTCAAACACGATGGAATCAATTATGGGGATTACATCGAGCAGCTTACTTACTTATTATTCCTCAAACTGGCAGAAGAGAAGGGTTTGAGCCTGCCAACTGGCTATGATTGGCCAGCGCTGCGCGAGAAATCCGGTACGGATTTGACTGACCATTACCAGGCCACATTACGCGAGCTGGGTAAACAGTCCGGCTTGTTAGGTGACATCTTCGCCGGTTCGCTCTCACGCTTCCGCGAGCCGGTGAACTTGAAACGCCTGATCGGACTGATTGATGAAATCGCCTGGTCAGAGCTGGACGTTGACCTGAAAGGCACCATCTATGAAGGTCTGCTGCAAAAATTCGCCGCCGAGCAAAAGGGCGCCGGGCAGTATTTCACGCCGCGCCCGCTAATTCGTTCCATTTGCCGGGTGATGCAGCCTGATTTGCATGAAGCGCCGGATTATGCAGTGCACGATCCGGCTTGCGGCACGGGCGGCTTCCTGATCGGTGCGGCAGAGTGGATGTTCCGCAAGTACGGCGCGCAGCTCGACCGCGATGTGCAAAAGCGCATGCGCCGCGGCACCTATTCTGGCGGTGAGTTGGTGCTGGAAACGCGCCGGTTGGGCTTGATGAATCTCTTCCTGCATGAGATCGAGGGTGATTTGCACTATGGCGATTCGATCGCTGAGCCCCCGCGTGGGCAGCAATACCATATCATCCTCACTAATCCGCCCTTTGGCGTGAAAGGCGCGGGTGAAGTGCCCAACCGTGATGATTTCACCGTGTCAACATCGAATAAACAGCTCAATTTCATCCAGCACGTTATCCAGGTGCTTAAGCCCGGAGGACGTGCTGCCATGGTTTTGCCAGACAACGTGCTCTTTGAAGATAACGCCGGCCGCGAGGTGCGCCAGCTGCTGATGAAGGATTGCCAGTTGCACACTATTTTGCGCCTTCCGGTGGGAACCTTTACCCCTTACTCGACCGGCGTGAAAGCCAATGTGCTCTTCTTCCGCAAAGGCGTGCCGACCAGCGAGGTATGGGTGTACGACCATCGCACCAATATTCCCAAGATCACCAAGGGACAGCCGATCACCGAAACCCAGTTTGAGAATTTTGTGACCACCTATGGGCAGCTGCCCACTCCCCGGTCGGGAGACCGTCGCGAGACGGATCGCTTCCACCGCTTCACCCGCGAGGAGATCGCCGCGCGCAATGACAACCTGGATATCACTTGGTTAAAAGATGAAAACAACGGAACCAATGGAGCCGGAATGGAACCGGAGGAAATCCTAAGCGAGATCTTCACTCAGTTGCAGACGGCCACTGATGCGTTGAATGATCTATCAACAATTCTGGGAGACAAGGATGCTTTCGTTCTAGAGGAACCGGAATGATGATAGATTATTCGGGAGATGAATTTTGCCAAAAGTTCAATCCATTACCTCATGGTTGGCATTGGTATCCATTGGGAGAGTGCGTCGAAGTTCTCGATCACGAGCGAATTCCAATTAACCAGAAAGAACGCAATTCGCGAATTGAAGGGAAACCTTTAGAAAATCTGTATCCCTATTATGGTGCAACTGGGCAAGTTGGAGTAATCGACGATTATATTTTTAATGAGGAATTGGTTTTATTGGGTGAAGACGGCGCGCCTTTTCTTGACCAAGGTAAACCAAAAGCTTACTTAATCAAAGGCAAGTGTTGGGTAAATAACCACGCTCATGTTCTAAGACCGAACCCTCATCTATTATTCACTCCATTTCTGTGCAATTACCTTAATCTGTTTGACTATTCCAATTATGTTACCGGAACCACACGTTTAAAATTAAACCAATCGAGGATGAGAGAAATACCGGTTCTTATACCCCCTCGTAATATACAACACAACATCTTAACTAGACTTGAATCCATCTTCACCCAAACCCAAATAATACACATCGCCGTAGAGCGAGTCCCGGACTTGCTGAAAGCTTTCCGCCAATCGGTGCTGGCGGCTGCCTTCCGCGGCGAACTGACCGAGCGTGATCCCAACGATGAGCCGGCCAGCGTGCTGCTGGAGCGCATCCGCGGTGAGCGCCGGCGCAGGTGGGGTGATGGCTTGCGGGCGAAGGGAAAAGACTCGGCCAGGGCTGTGTATGAGGAGCCGCTCGCGCCAGACACATCCAAACTGCCAGAGCTGCCTGAGGGATGGGTGTGGACGACGCTTCAAATGATTGCTGATGTCCGATCCGGAGTCACCAAAGGTCGTGACTTGAGCAAATTCAAGACGATTGAAGTCCCATATTTACGCGTTGCCAATGTGCAGGCTGGTTACTTGGACTTACGAGAAGTAAAGCGGATCTCGATCAAAGAGGATGAATTAGACGGTTATCGGCTTCAAGTAAACGATGTGCTGTATACCGAGGGCGGAGATCGTGACAAACTCGGACGTGGAACCGTGTGGAAGGGTGAGGTCGATCCATGTATTCACCAAAATCACATCTTCTGCGCCAGACTTTATTTGCCTGAAGTCAACCCGGAATGGGTCAGCATGACCGGGCAGCTTGAATATGCGAGAAATTATGTCGACTCGGTCGCTAGCCAATCGGTAAACCTGGCTTCGATCAATTCAACGAATTTGAAGGCCATGCCGGTGCCGCTACCACCAAAAGAAGAGCAGTTGCGTATTATGGAAAAAGTCACAGCACTTATGCAAAGGGTCCAGGTTGCTGAGCAAGCATTTGTTACCGCCTCAAATCAAACCAGTAATTTGGAACAACAGATTCTGATAAAGGCATTTCGGGGGGATTTGAAAAATGGATAATGGAATTCAGGCGCTTGAAATCGAACTTATGCCGAATGAATTGGATCTTTACAAACAAATTCCTTTTTCGAAAAAAGGGGTAGAGTTGACGGACGAAGAAATAATCAAAGGTTCAGAGGCATCGGTTCTAATGGTTGATTCCTTGCTTAAAAGGCAAGCCATCCCAGAAGTTCGTTTACAGTATTTCATTAACCCTCTCTACAATATCCATTCGAAAAGATCACATAAAGACATTTTCGAAATGAATGGAACACACGGTGAGGACATATTCCAGCGCCCACATTTTTGGACATATCTCTATTATTGGATTCATGGGCCTGACCTTCCGAAGAAGGCAAAACAGGAATTTATAACTTTGGTCAGTAAAGAGGATTATATTTCAGGTAGCGATATGCCAGTTTTTCGTAATTTCGTACGAGCCGAAACCCGAAAATATGGGTTGGAACCTAAAGAAGCTTCTGAGGAATTCTATAAACTAGCTTTGGAATGCGGGATTGTAGAGCATTTGGCTCGTATGATCAGAGATTATGTTCGAGCTATTAAGTGAGATAACTGTCAAAAACAAAAAAGAAAGCTCAGCAAGATTCATAAAGCATTCTAATTTATTTGAACTATGATCAAATAACCCGGAGGGGGCATGCAACTCACCACAATTGAGATCAAGAATTTTCGTTGTTTGAAAGACGTAAAAATTCCTTTTCGCGAATTAAGTGTCTTAATTGGCGAAAATGATGCCGGAAAAAGTACCGTACTGGATTTATTAGACTTGATTTTAAGCGAACACCAACCGGAAGATAGCGACTATTACTATTTCGATGATGGTAATGGAAATCCAGAAAGCCGAGCAGATGAAATTGAGGCGGTTCTAACCTTTCATCCGTATAGTGATCAAACAATATCACAAGAGTACCTATCTCCTGATGGTTTTTTTCGTTTGAAGAAACGGTTCACAAGACTAAGTGGAGAGACCTGGTATAACGGGCGCTTTTTTGACCAGGAAGTCCTCAATCAAGATTTGACATCATTAAGAGTGGCTGACCTTGATGCAATCATCCAGGAAATCGGTATTGTCATGGAAGGACGTCCGAATAAAGAAGAGAAAATTCAGAGGATTCAAGAATATAAGCAACGCACTCCGTTTCATGTCACTTGGGTAACTACTACCCCGGCTGCTTTACGAGAATTTCTTCCCCGCTTCGAACGTTACAAATCGCTAGACTATCAAGATCCGACAAATGTTGTGATGAAAACTCTTCGGACCGTGTATGAATCGAAAATATTTGAAACCGATGAAAACGGTACGCGTCAACCGATTGCATCTCTAAGAGATTTAAAATCTGACATTGAAACTGAGCTAAACAGAAAGGTATCGGAGTTACTAGGATATGTTCAACGGTACAACCAACGTGTTCAACGAGTGGAATTCAATCCCACAATAGATTTCTCTGGAGGATTGAAAAGTGGTCAATTTTCGATCGATGATGGGCGGGGATTTCATTGGTTAAATAAATGTGGTGATGGAACAAAAAGACGGTTATTAATGGCTTTTTTCGATTGGGAGAGAGAAATTCTAGGCCAACAACAAACTCGTCCACTGTTACGTGGCTATGACGAACCGGACGTCAATCTTCACTATGAAGCCCAACGACATATGTATCGAACGATCCGTGATATTGTTTACCAGGAAAATTCTAGAATACAAGCGATTGTTTGTACTCATAGCCTGACAATGATTGACCATGCTCCTGCTACAAGTATTAATCTATTGCGTTTATGTGAATGTGGTATGACCGGTGTGAATTATCTCGACACTTTAGAAGATCAGGATGTTGAGGATTTTCTTGTAAATCTTGCCGCGGAATTAGGCATTACAAACTCTATTCTTTTCTATGAACGTTGCTACATCATCATTGAGGGGCCAACCGAAGAAAATGCTTTACCTATCATTTACCATCGTTTGTATGGTCATAGCATGATTGAGGATGGCATCCGCTTGATCAACATAGAAGGTAACGGAGGCAAAAAGGGCCTTCTAAAACTACTTGGAAAAAACCGACAACAGCTCACTATTGCATTTTTGGATAGTGATACACAAACCAACCAGGATTTCATTTGTGCAGGTTTCACCAGAGACCAGGTTGATGATTATTTGATATTGATTGGGCATAAAGAATTCGAAGATGCATTCTCAGATGAAGCCATCTGTTCTTGCCTTAACTTGGTATGGCCTCGAATTGATAACGAAGCTTGGACACCTGAACACTTATTGGGCATAAGAAATGAACCGAATAAGAAATTTTCCGACCGATTAATGGGACTAATTTATCAGAATAGCGAAAGTAATGTTCCCAATACGAAGCCTGTCTACGGGCAAAAATTGGCCAGTGTTTGTTCGCTCGAGATGATCCCAGAACGAGTTATTCACCTTTTCAATAGAGCAAGAGATATAGCCAGAGTTGGCTAAAGGAGAAAAAATGTTACGAACACCTATTTCATCAAGTGACCTGCGATCAGTTGGCTATGATCCACAAACTCAAACACTGGAAATAGAATTTAATTCCGGTGGGATTTATCAATATTTCAATGTACCTGTTGGTATTTATCAAGGGCTTATGAGTGCAGCGTCACATGGTAAGTATTTCCACCAAAACATAAAGAATACTTACTCGTATCGTCAGATCGGGTAAGATCCCACAGCATGACATCATTCAATGACTGTAGGAATGGATTTGCTTTCTACAGTTTATAAGTAGTTGGTATTTTTTTTAATCGGCGAGGTGATCAGTTGTGAAATGGTCAAGTAGTAAACAACTGGACGAGAAGAAGCTAAAAAGAATGCTTCAAATGGCTGATGAACAAGATTGGCTTGAGTATAAAAGAGAACTCAAGTTATTTTCTGATGGCAAAGTTGCAGAAAAAGCCCGTGATGAATTCATCAAAGATATTCTTGCCTTGGCTAACGGGAACAGTCATACTATCCGTAAAACCAAATACATAATTATTGGCGCCGACAACAAACAATTCGAGGAGAATGGAGAGCGTGTTCGATATAGTGTAAATTACCAGGCTCCGACGCAAAGCGATATAGCAAAATGGTTGAGCAAAGCATGTTCTCCAGCGGTGGTTGGACTGGAATGTGAAATGGTAACATACAAGGGCGACTTCTTGTTTGTGATCACAATTCCGCCCACCTTTGATCTGCACGAGACAACTCGTGAGCTAAATACGCCTAACGGGATATACCGAGAACACACGGTTCTGATGCGCCATGATGAGCATGTTTTTCCAGCCAGTGTAAGAGATGGAATTACAATTCTGCAGTTAAAGCATTTATACCGCCAGGAAATCACAAATCCTCCATCGATTTGGATCGGTGCGATTGTCGGAGGAATCATTGGTTTTATTAGCAGCCAGGCAACAATTCGAGCCATTGAATCTCGGGCACAAGAAAACTTAGTATTAGTGATCCTTACTGTGATCAGCGTATTATTTGGCGCTTCTATTGGGATGATCGCAAAATGGCTGAACGAAACACGTTATGATTGGCGTTACATGACTTGGATGCAAAGGGCCTTTTTATTATTCTTTATCGTGGTATTTATTGTGATTTATGTGACGGTCATCAAATAATGGTTTATGGCAGGCATGGTTACCTCAAAATGAATGCATCAATTTATTTGAAGATTACGAATTCTTAAGCATTTACTCCGTTCCCCATTAAGACTCTTCGGGAACTACCTGCCAAGAACACCCTGCCAGCGCGTTCCCGTACTAATTCCAGGTAGAGAAATATAATTAGAGGATGGTTACCGACAACACACTCGAAATCAATCTTGATATCTGGATTGTAAGTCTGTGGATATAATTAAATGGTTGAACTGAAGATCCAATAATTAATATTCTCTGTTTGTATAATAATACTTCCTATGCCTACCAATAGATCTCATAGCCAATACTCACGGACAGGGGCCAGACGGGCTGGTGATGCCTATCAAGATATCGTCGCTTTAGAGCTAATAATCGATTGGATAGAGCATAATGACCGATATCAATGGATAAAACTAGAAGCTGACGAGATGGGTTTCCTCGATGATGTCATTGCGCTTAGGCAGGACGGCAGAATCCAAGTTTTGCAGGTGAAATATTCAACCAATCCTGATATGCAAAATGACCCTTGGACCTGGGAAAAACTCCTTGAGCGGTCAAAAACAAAAAACGGAAACCAGAATTTATCTCTGTTGCAAAAATGGGCATCATCTTTAAGAGAAATAAAAAGCCAATGGTCAATCTTTGAAGCAAGCGTTTATAGTAACCGGAGGGCCGCAACCGAGCTCGAAGTAGCTCTTGAAAATGGATACATAATTTTTGATCAAGTTCATGAACCTGATATTCAGCAAGAAATTGTAAAACAATTGGGGGGAGAGGATGCCTCAAAAGAGTTTTTCAAAAATTTCAAGTTTCGTTTAAATCAACCTGGTTTATCTGAAATTGAAGAAGGACTTCGAAGAAGATTCGGCGGGTTAGGCGGGACAGAAACTGGATGGCTTAATCTAAAAAATGAACTTTGCGAATGGGTGATTAATCGTAATGAACCGCCACCGGGGGGACTAATTATTTTATCTGAAATAAAAAAAGCTTCTCTCTGGTATACCCTACAATCTCTCCCCCAACGGTTTGAAATACCTTCTGACTATGTCCTTCCATCGGAGGAATTTCACCAAGATTTACTTACCACCTTGGAAAAACATTCCAAGAAATGCTTGGTAATTACAGCTAGCCCTGGTGTAGGGAAAAGCACTTATGTAAGTTATCTTTATGACCATTTTTGTGAAGTAGATATTCCAGTAATTCGTCATCATTATTATTTGTCCATGGAGGATCGTAACCGGGTTTATCGCCTGGATCATGTGCGAGCCGCCGAATCTTTGATGCATGATTTGGAATTAAATTATGCCGAATCGCTTCAAGGATTAGATTCCAGAAATCCAAACCATAAAGATCTTTCTAACCAGTTAGAAAGATCTGGCAGTTATTATGAAGACCGGGGTAAATGTCTTATTGTTATTGTAGATGGATTAGATCACGTCTGGCGAGAACAAAAATCCATAAAAGAATTAGAGGATTTTCTAAATATCCTTCTTCCTCCCGTGAAGGGCGTTATTGTTTTACTGGCCACCCAACCTGTAGAAGACAACAAATTGCCAAGAAGCTTAATAAGGTGTGCTCCAAAAGGTGAGTGGCTGCATCTACCCCTCTTGGACAGGGCATCTGTGAAGGTTTGGCTTGGGAAACATGCAAGGGAAATTTCTAACCCTGGTGAAGGAGAACTACAGGATTGGATGTTAGATAGACTATCGGATGCGCTTTACAAAAAGAGCAAAGGTCATCCGCTCCATATTCGATATACGTTGAAATCCCTGCTCGAACGGAACAAACAGGTCACTGAAGATAATATTTTGGAACTTCCAGAATGTGCTCACGAAGATATCACAAAGTATTATGACGAATTATGGGCCTCATTGGATGAAGAATCACGTGAAATACTTCATTTAATCTCTGCCTGTCCTTTTCCATGGCCGAGGGAAGGAATATTTGATGCCGTAGATCCCTCTGCCCAAAACAGGAGCCAAGTAAGAAAAAGTTTATGCGAGGTTGAGCACCTGTTAATTAATAGTGATATGGGATTACGTCCTTTTCATTCCAGTCTTTACACATTCATTGAAGCCACATCTGACCACAATGATTACATAATCATTGAGAAGAAAAGAGCATTAAACTGGCTCAAGACAAAAGCGCCTTTATACTGGCGATGGGCATACGAATGGATTATAGAAGCAGAATTAGGGAATAAAACGCCCTTAGTAAATGGACCTAACAGAAATTGGGCGATTGATGCTGTTTCCCAGCGTTATGCCAAAGAAGATATTGAATTAATAATCTCGAAAAGCACACAAACAGCTCTGGCTATGGAAGATTTACCGAGAGCGGTTGAGCTTGGATTGCTACAGGAATATTGCAATACTGTATACGATTTTGAGGAATATGTCCTTGAGATTCTTATAGCCCCCCAATTAATTCTAGAAGAGGATAATTATTTAAGGGCCAGATTACGGAGCAATTTAGAACAGCTAGATGGAAAAATTTTGGCCGGTCTCGCATCCAATGAGTACAGATACTCAAATGACTTAGAAATAAAACGAATTTTTAAAACACTTATCCATAAGCACCGTCACCCCCAAGAAAATGGACGGCATACGACTTGGCAAGAAGATATTCGGCCGATACTAGAGACAACGGCATTATTAGATAACTCACAATCAGAAAAGACAATACAGTGGGCTATTGGAAATCGAGATAAAGGTTACTCTGAAGAGATGCTTTTTTTATATATATCTCGTCTAAGGGCCTTAAAGAAGAGTGAGCATTTACGATCCGTATTAACCACATGGGGAAAATGTCTTGAAAAAGGTGATGAGAATACTTTATCAATCCGTGAGTGCAATGTCATCATCCAGGATGCTGTTTTGCTAGCTCTTGAAGAAGGTCTCGATATCGATCAAGAGCTTGCTAATACAAATTCAGCTAATCCGATTTTGGTTGTTTATTTAAAACTACGAAATATAAATTTATTCAATGAAGCTAATATCAGGCTACCAACAATAGACCAACTTGATGTAAAACAATTCGATTTTTCTTTGTGGGACACAAAAATCAGGAACTTCTATCGATACTTTTTTCTTTGTTTGTTGGCAAACTATCTGTTAGGAAGAACAGAAGAGAATGCTAATTGGTTCAAAAATGTAGGCAAATCAACCTGGTCTCATCAATTCCTCCATAAGCTCGATAAACTTGCGTACGACGCGTCCGTCTATCTTTTAACAAAAAGGCCGATTACACCAGGTTGGGTATATAACCAACTAAATGATTTTCCTAGAATAAAATGGTCAGAGGACCGAGATGAGAGCAAATATAGCGAAGCTTCCGTTCCTTCAATCCAGATAATCTCCTTTGATCTTTTTATTTTTTCTATGTCGTTTGATAAGACGCTAAAGATCGATGTAAATGATTTAGAAAAAATATATAATTCCAGTTATTGTTTTCCAATGAAATGGTTGGAACTTTATTTGGACCATGAGCGGATCTGGTTTAGCAAGGATGCCACTCACTGGCTTATTCAAAATCAAATTTCCCAGCTCGAATCAGAGATCGAGGAATTTCCAACGCGGGCCGAAGAGTATGCAAGGTTGTCACAACTAGCGGCAACACATGGGCTACCAGAAAAAGCTCTGGATTTGATACATAAGGCTTGTGAATTCTTGGTCGCCCATTATCACCACAAAGATATGTTAATTGGGGAAACAATGGATATTATTCATCTTTGTAATCCATTGTATCAACCTGGCGAAACCCCGAATTCATATTCCTACCTTCTCCAATTAGCTCCAGCGATAGCCAAAATTGACCTGTTTACAGATAGTGATGAAACAGGGCATTACCCTAGATCGCTCGCCACAATATTGGCGGACATAAACCCATCGAAACTTCCCAAATATTATCTATGGCTGAGTGAAATCGAGGAGCCATATGATGCCCTCCATGCCTTGAATGTTCTTGTAAGAACAATGGATCTTTCAGATCCGATTGCCAAAGCAATAGCCCAAACTGCTATTGATGAGGAAAGCCTTGGTATTCTTAACGAAAGAGCATCTGAAGGTGATAATTTTGCCGTAGATATAATCGATTCTATAGAAAAAGTAATTGGAAAAATAGCTGGCAACTCAGGCAATGATTCTTATCAGTCAACCCAATTAATAGGAAATCAATCTGAAAATATCCATAAGGATGAGGTGCTGCCTCCCTTTAGTGACTTTCCACCTGACCAGGCAATCGAATTCTTCACGATGATAAATAATAAAAGGATCATTTACCGCGAAGAAAAAGTAAAAGAATGGATCAATTATTGGATTTCTAACGGCAAGAAAGTCGAAGTGTATAAGGGGTTAGAAAAAGTCATTGAAAGTGGTTTTTATTTCCGGAATACTGATGAAGTATTTGATTTGTGCCTCTCTCTGTTCGGAAAAGATCAGGCATATCCTTGGTTAATTCAAGCTCAAAACAATGATAGCGGTTGGTATAGATATTATACGAAGGAAGAGAATGCAAGAAAGCGTTGGGAGATAATCAAGGAATATTACCCAGAGAAATGGTTCGATTTTATTCAAAAAACATTTTCAACAGGCAGCCATACTTTCTATCGGCTTATTTCTTATTTGATCTACTTTGATCAAGAAGAAATGGCGAAAGCAGTTCTCGATAGAATTGTCTCTTGCGTTTTGGAATATACCTCACCTGGTAATTTTCCAAATCCTGGATGGATAAATGATGAGCAGCAAAACGATTGATCAAAGTTTGCTTCATCCCATATTATTTTCACGGTTAACTTGGCCTTCGCTTTTAGTTCAGGAGAGGGCGGCAAATTCAATCGGTTCACTAATTCTTGATAAGGAAAATAGTTCTGGCATTAAAGAGTTGTTGTTGAAATGGATGTCGTCGCAATTGTTAGAAAGTGTGGCTGCGAAAGCAATTCTTGTGTTATTGCGATCTAAAATACTAAATCCAACTATCAGAACGCCCTCAATAAGTGAACTTCTTACGATCTATCCAAAGCGATCTTTACTTTCATGGTTGTTATTTTCTGCTTACGACTCAAGTTATGACGAACCGATCGGCGCCTCATTAATACATTCTGGATCTGTTCCAGACAATTATCCGAGTAACCCATTTTTTAGTAAATTTGTTACAGGCTTTCTCCCTCCCATATATGATTACTGGGCAAAACACATTGAAAAAAAAGAAGGGTTCTCATTCTATAAGCATTGGGAATATGAATGGATCATCCTTATCAATCAGTTAGGGATAACACCATCAGTTATACCGATGGATCATTTTTGGGGTACAAAAACAAACGGTTTGAGATACTCTGCAATTGATACAGAAATGAGTGAGGTATATCGCTCTGCATTCTTGCGAGCGCTTGCTTATTTTTTGGAACAGGGATTTATCTCAGAAGATAATGCGCTTTTCTTAGCTGCCGAAACCTGTCCAATCGATTTAGAACTATGGAAAATTACTCCCGAAAAAAGACCCGACTGGTGGCCAATAGAAATTATGGTTCAGCGGCAGACAGACTCGGCTATTGGAGCAATCTGGGATCAAGTTGAAAAAATGTGGTCAGCACAATCTGAGTTTTTGTCCACCTCGGATGGAGATAAATGGCTACTTAGCGAAGCTACTGGATTTATTCAACAAGGCGAAACTGTTTATGATCTCGAGATTTATGGAGCATTTCAAAAATGTCATGGGCCGGTAGTGCCTGATCTAAAAGAAATAATTAGCTACTTCAAAGGAGAGGTGAATAGAGACGGGTACAATGAAGTTCTTACGAAATGCCCTTCTTTAATAAGATTTGCGGGAACGATTGAGCCCGAAAATATAAATGAATTGGTAAGAAGCTTTCATGATTGGACTCTGTTGCCTGTTTCTGGCCGGGCTCATACTATAACAACACCACGTTGGCAAGCCTGGCGAATGTATAGAAATATTTGGCTGCCAGCCCCTTGTCTCGGTGATTCTCAAGTTTCATTTTCTGCTGAAAAGAACTCATTAATAATTCGCGATCACAACCGGATTATTGGCAAATGGAATGACTGGACAGATGGGCTGAGTGAGAAGTATTTTGATAAAGTCCCGCCAAGAACTGGCCAATATTTGCTAATGTCAAAAGACATCATTGAAGAATTTGCCCACCGAACCAATTCCACATTTTGTTGGTTATGCCGGCTCAATATATACTACAAAGAAAATTCATACGATGATTATAAACTGATGACAGATCATCGGTCGTTCGGACAGTCTAAACTTATAAAACATAAAGCAAGATAATGTTCGTTAAAATCTACTTCGTCTTGAAAATGCGTGTATCTGAGCTTATCCAGTCTCTGTCACCAGTACATTTGGCATGACACTTGGAAATAACCTATATAGGTTTGCCGACACTTGCACCGATACTTTATCTTTTTCCGAATCTACATTAATCCCCGTCACCACCTTATTCACCCCGTAACGGCTCAGGTACCCGTTGTTCAGGCTGGCAAAGGTCTGGGCATTGGCCCAGGCCTTTGCTGGTGGTCTGCAGGTCTCCCGTTTCTACAAACACTCGCTGGCTGATCTCGGCCGCGGCTGCCGCTTTGGCGATCTTCACCCGGGTGTAGAAGTAGCGCCCTAGCTCAATGCTCAACGCCAGGATCGGGATCAGGACGAATCCAAAGAAGACTGTCCAGAAGGTCAGCGAGTAACCATGCCGATCTTTTATTAAGTTCATCACCATCTCTCCTTTTTCCATGAGAATATCGGAAGTTATTGCAGCCGGCCCGATAACTGGCAGGAATTGATTATCAAGAATTGGAATGATCTGGTTACCCCAGACGAAACCGTTCTGCACCTGGGTGATTTTGCGTTAGGCAACAAAAGTAATTTTGACCTCCTGTCTGGTATGTTAAGGGGTAGATTATTTTTGATCCAAGGTAACCATGACCGGATCAGCAAAACTTATTGCGAAACCCGTGGCGTAACCTTGATAAAAAATTCCTTGAACGTCGAGATATCTGATCAGATGAAATTGATCTTTTCACATCGCCCGATCGTTCCTCTTGAAGATGGTTGGATCAACCTACATGGTCATATTCATAATGTTCCACCGCCTGCTGAAGGTTGTAATCTGGAACCGAACCATATCAATATGAGTGTTGAGGTCAGGGAGTATCGTCCCTGGCGATTACGTGATATTCTCAAAACCATCAAGGACCATCCAACAGAGAACGATGTGTCACTCCGTTGACCTGTTCCCCCTTAAGACTCTAGGGGATCGAAGTGCACAGAACAAAGTGCACACTGTTCCTATAGGTCAAAATGGTTATTCTTGCACAAAAAAATATGCCGACTTATTTGTGCCAAAATTTACGGTCTCTCATCTTTTGGTATCTCCATTTGACTAACCCATAGTGGTGTTATTTACGCCGTTTAAGATTCAAGTTTTCGGTGTAGAGGGGCAATTCTCGGTTCCATATCTCTCTATGGTAAAAGGCGCTTCAGCGCTTTTCCTGTTCAATCAACGTCCGCGGTAGGGTCTGCGTCAACGTCTGCGGCGCGTCAACAAGGCGTCTGCGGCACGTCAGCGAGGACGCAGACCCTTATTTTTTGTCGAAAATCCTATTCTGTCTTTTCCAGACTTTGAAACCATCAACCAAACAATAGGATACGTCATCAGGATTTTTAGGTCATTTAACCTTCAGGTCAGTTAACCTAAATATCAGGGGGCATGCAATAACCTCTATTGCTGGACGATCCTTCACTTTCACTGTATGATTAACTTGTAGTAAATCGAATTTTGTGAGTAGTCCGTGAAACTCGATCAATCCCGTTTGGAATATTACATCACTCCCGCACAGGCCGCCAAACAGCTTGGGTTGGATTTGGATTCCATATATCAGTTGGCAGATGAGGGAAAACTTCAGGCAGCCGTTATGACGGATGGAAGTATTGGCATCAGTCAAATCAGCGTGAATAATCTGCTGCCCAAGGAAGCCTTACCTGAGTATCAGCTCAACGCAGGCTTGAAAGGCGTTCCAATCAGCATCAATGAAGCCGGCCGGAAATACAAGCTCAACACTTCTACTCTCACGCGCTGGATGCAGCGAGGGCTGATCCACCAATTAGGCAAAGAGGGTCGAAAGACACTGCTGGATGAAGCGGATGTGGCTTACTGCGCCAGAGTCTATCGCCAAAACAGTGGTCAGGGCAAATGGGCGTTTGATGATTCAGGGCGGCCATATAAAAAGTAATCACCCAAATAATTACTACAAGATATTGATTGACATAGAGTAATATGCTATAATAAATTCAACCGATGAGGTTGATTTTTTTACCTCAAAATACTCCAAGTTAACTTGTAACATGTAGAATAAAGGAGATTGCATGACAGAAACAATGAATTTTGGACTCGATCTGGGAATGGGAGCGCTCAAGCTGCATGGGAATCAGCAAAGCATTCAATTGATCTCTCAGGTCGCGGTCAATAATGGCCCGCTGGTAGGGCGCATGCTGGGGTTGGGCAGTTCACGCCTGCCACTGCGGATCGCTTTGCCATCGGGAAGCACGTTCTTTGTCGATAGTGGCGCACACGACAGCGGACGGCCAGTAGAAAACCTGAGCATGGATCGTTTTGTCGGTTCACCGGAAATGCTGGCACTTTTCTATGGGGCATTCACCCGCTTGATCCTGCGATCGGGGGATATTTCTCAACCTGTCAGCATCACCTGTGGTTTGCCATTGGATACGCTTTCCGGAGAGGAAGCACGAACCACGGTGGAGAGCATTCAGCGTTGGATGAAGGCAGATCACATCTGGAAAGCCAATGATCAGGAATATCACCTGAATGTGACTGAGGTTCGGGTTACATCTCAGCCGGCTGGCGCTCTGTTTGATTATGTAGCGGTAATCAACCGATGAGCGTTCCCCAGGCTCCACAGGGCATGACCTATTTCGAATTCATGACAGATCGGATCGATGCTGCGAAAACGGTCAAACCATCTCAATGCGGATGGGGAATGATGCTTTCGCTGGCAGCCCTTGGGCCAATCTATTCGGTCGTTTACACAACGGTTGCGGTCAATCCAGATAGTATATTGGCTAAGGGGACCGCACCGGATCCGGATATTGCTCGTGATGCTGCCGGCGCAGCCTAGTACGAAATCCCGGATATCTGGTGGAAAACCGTTGAGCGATTATCCTGGACGATGCTGGGTAAACCTGCTGCATATGGTTGTCACTTCCGACCTGTCCAAATCGCTGAACATAAGAATTGACCTGACCACCTTGGATCATGCCTGATTTATTTGTAGAATAAAAATGTAATCGTATCGGGTCGCTGATCTCCTTGGGCATAAATAAAATCGTAGGAGCGGCCGCATAACAAAGTTATTTGTTATGCCGGTCGCTTTTCGTTTTCTCAGATGACCTTCGTGTTGTTGTAAGGAGTAAATATCAATCAATTTGGAGACTTTGATGCCAGATCCCATTCCGCCCAGAGATATTGATGCCGAACAAGCCTTGCTCGGTTCGATCATGATTGCACCATATTTGTTTGTAGATTTGGTCACCATTGTTAGAGCGGAATATTTTTATCGCATCTCACACCGCTGGATTTGGGAAGCAATGAATCACCTGTTGGAATCTGAGCAACAGATCGATCATGTCACCTTGTGTAATGCTTTGAATACCAGCGGAAAACTAAAGGAAATTGGTGGGCCGGCATATATCATGGGCTTGCTCAATGCAACTCCGACATCCATGCACGCCGAGTCTTACGCGAAGATCGTGCGTGAAAAAGCATTTAAGCGAAAAGCGTTGGAGGTCGCTACAAACCTTGCGCAAAATGCTATTCAAGATAAACTGCTTTACGAAGCTCTGCAGCAAATGGAAGAGTTTTTTGTCAGCTCATCCGCCTTGTCGGGAGTCACGGAGCGAATGGTTATGACCGCAGAGAAATTGTGTTTGTCGGAGATGGGTGAACTGACCTGGATTCTCAAAGACTGGATTATGGCCGGCGGGATCAACTTGATCGCCGGAATGCCGGCAGCGGGAAAGAGTTTTCTCGCTCTTGACCTGGCGATTGGCATGGCATCTTCAGGTCTGGCATGGGATAACCGGCCAGTAACCCAAGGCAAAGTGCTGTATCACTTCCTGGATGGCAGCTATCGGGGTATGCGCTCGCGAGTTCTCAAATTGTGCCATGCGCGGGGGATTCAACCGCCTGCCAACCTGATTTTCGATTTCTCTCCGCTTAACCTGAAAGTTACTTCCGAAGTACTGGCATTGCGTCAGCGAATTCACAGGTTGGATGCCTCTGTCGTCATTTTTGATGTTATGGCCAAGTTTATGCCTGGCGCTGATGAAAATTCAGTTGCGGAAATTTCACCAATGATGAACACGCTACGAGAAATTGCCAACCAGACCGGAACGACTTTCATTCTTATTCATCACCTCAATAAAGGTGGAAACACGGATCTTTCCTATCGTGTCCGGGGTTCCTCCGATATTTTGGGGTCTGTCGATACCGCCATTGTGGTTGCGCACGAAAACCAGCATTCAGCACACTCGATGCGAACGATCATTCCACAGAAGGTGCGTGAATCCCTGCCACCTACGCAGTTGCGATTTCAAATTGAATCGACCGAAGAGAGTATTACTCTTCGATTTTCTGAAACGAATGTTTCTGAAATGGTGCGCGTGCCTGGTCAGGCCGAATTGATCTTTGTAGATATCCTGGAATATCTGCAAAGCGTACCGGCGCAGGAATTTAAGAAGAACGAGCTCATCTCAGCGCTTCAAATCAACAGCAGCGCCAGGACGATCGACCGGGCATTTTCAAAACTCAATAATGATCCGCGTATAAGAGTTACAAAACGAGGATCTTTCAACACCTATCAGTGGGAAGGAGATACGCCAGCCATGCCAACCCCTTAAGGGAATGGCGTGGCTGGCGTATGTTTGTTCCTTACAGATTTCAAAGGAGAAGAATGTCAGAACACCAAAATATTTCTAGTTGCCGGATTTCCAGGAATGTCTTGATCAAAGCACCCGGTTTGCTGCCCATGCTTTACACGCCGCGGGAAATAGCTGAAGATCTGGGCGTTCCTGAAACCACCATGCGAGATTGGCTCAACCATGGCGCCCCACACAGCCGGGATGAATCCAACCATATCTGGATCGACGGCAAGGATTTTGCCGCCTGGGTTGACAGTCAACGGAACGCCAGAAAGAAACCAACCCATCAGCTTCAAGCGGGGGAAGGCTTTTGCATGCGCTGCAATGCCATCGTCAAAATCCAAAATGGGGAAATTCGCCCAGTCAAAGGTCACCTGAGCCATTTGAAAGGCAAATGTCCCAATTGCGGCGGGATTGTCAATCGCGGAATCTGGAATGCTGGATCGTCAGAACTACCTCAAAGTTAAGTTGTTCCTGAAATATTCACGGGAAGTTCATGAGCGTTCTTTGCTTCAGATTTCTACCGATTTCGAGCATCTCAAAATACTGCTCCTCTGGACCGGTTCGCAACCGCTTGGATCGATGCACGCTTTCAACACCAGTCTCTCTGATTTTCTTTTTCAGAAAGTCGAAAAAGGATTGGATCAGTCCGAAGTTCAGAGTATTTTAAAGACAAATCAGCGGTTTCTCTTATGGGGGAAAGCGATGTTCCCAATTGAATTTCAAAATATCCGGCTTAACTGGATTATGAAAATTACAGCAATCTCGGAAAAAAAGGAGGTGATTATTTGAAAAAACGACCGATCATCATTACCACGTCCAACGCTATCACAATCCCCAAAAAGGTTCGTAACCTGTTGGATTTACAACCTGGTGACTGCCTGGATTATGAAGTCATGGCAAATGGTTCAATTATTTTAGTGCGCAAGGAATGCTGCGATTTAATAATATCCCACTCAACTTGCAAAAAAATTAGTATATAAGTCCATGATCATTTTTTTCGAGACAGTTCCAAAACACTAACCCTCAAACCCTTCTTTCTGTATAATATTCAAGAGTAAATATCACAAAGGACCAAAGCATGAACAATCTTAGAGATTTTTTATACTTAGACTCAACAAAGCTACAAAGCTTTATTTCACAAATCCATGGCGGATTTATCAATGAGATTACTGAAACCACTAAACAATTAGGTGGTATATCTGCAGGAGTTAATATTGGTGTTTTACCTGTAGGTGGAAAAATCGATGCTTCCAAAGGTAAGGAAAGTGAAAGCAAACGCACAATTCAATTAACTGATCCGGCATATTTTGACATTCTTTATAGGTTTTTAAGGCAAGAAAAGATCTTAATAGAAATTTCAGAATCAAGCAAAACTGACATAGACAGTTTAAAAGTTGGGGATTTCATAGAGATTGAGGGTTTCGCTCAACCTCCTGTAGTTGAAAATTGGATCATTAAAGTAAAAGAGATATTTACTTTTTTTACAAAAAATATTTCTTTATTCGGTGCCAACCAATCCTCTAAATCAAAAATGATATCAAAGCAACAAATGTCCCAACTAAAACAAATTCTAGATTTCTTAGTTGATTTTATTAATATTTCGCGAAAAGATCCTGGGAGACAATATATTCGTATTGCCTTAGAATATCTGGATTGTAATGTTTGGTGTGGTTTGTTACCGGAATTTATATATAGCCAACTTAATGCTTTGTTACCGTCAAAAGTGCGAATTTTAGGAAGAATTGAAAGAAAGCTGAAACCGGACGAAGTATGGAAGGTGGTAGATTTGGATCAATTTTCCCAAAGTAATCAAGCTAACCAGTTATTAGAAATGTTAAATGGCTTAAACGCTATAACAGGAAGAGAAATAAGCGAGGAAGAATTACAAGCTCAAAGCCCTGATTTTTTTATTTCACCTTTGGCGATTTATCAATAATCATAGCCTATTTACAGGTGCACAACTTTATTGACATTAGTAGCTATATTTTTGTGGTTATACACAGTTCAGTTTCTCCCGTATTTAAAACCTCAAATTATCCACTGGACTGGCTTTGCGGTGCACCCGCTCGATAACCATCTCGGCGATCTGGGCATAGTGCCGCACCATATCCAGCGAGCTGTGGCCTAACAGGGCTTGCAGGGTAAACACATCACCACCCGAACGGAGATAAGTAATCGCAAAGGTATGTCGAAACTTATGTGGATGAGCCCCTTTTACACCCGCTTTTTCAGCCAGACGAACGATCAAATGGCGCAAGCTGTTGGAGTTAAACGAGTGATTGCCGCGGTTGATAAATACTGGCGCTTCTGGATCATCGCGGTCCTCGCGCACAGCCAGGTAGCGCCACACCGCCCGGCGGGTGCTCTTTCCAATGAACACTGTGCGCCCTTTGCCGCCTTTTGCTCCACCTTCGTCCCCATGCTTGATGACAACTTTACCGGTGCGCAAATCCAGTTCGCCGATTTTCAAACTGCAAAGCTCGGAAGCTCGCAAACCGGTATCCAACAGGAAGAGGATCATTGCCTCGTCGCGCTTGGCAGACGGCCGGCGAGTGACGAAATTATGCCTGTTGATCGGATTGTATTCACGAGAGTAGACACAAGCTTTGAGCAAAGCAGCCAGATCATCCTGCGTGAAAGCGGCTACCGGTGCTTCTTTGTAGCGTGGACCAGGTATGCCTTCCATAGCATTTTTGATATTAAACTCGGCAACCGCCCAACCGAAGAAAGCTTTGAAAGTGATCCAGTGGTTGCGCAGGGTTTTGGGAGAGAGTTTACGGGGCGAAGCTTCATGTGCTGGGTTCGGCTTGGCGAAAGTATGCGGGACATACTCGGTACGCAGATAGGTCATGTAATCGAGCACGTCGGCAGAGGTGATTTTGCCAACCGGTCGATCGCCCATCTTTTCCAGCCACTTTTGCAGCACCCACTCATACGAATCGACCGTCCGTTGGCTTAACCCCTCTGCTGTTTTGAATTTTAGGAAGCCGTCGATGGATTTTGCAATTGATAACGAAGTATCCCTGTGGGACAAGCCCGGCGTACTGCGGTTCACGCCAAAGGCGAATTCCTCCATTTGAAAAGCGTCCCACTCTTAGTAGCGGGGAGTGGATTCGAACCACTGACCTCCGGGTTATGAGTCAAAATCCTGAATCCGTGCCATTTGTGCGGCGGGCTCTGCAAATCAGCCGACCTGACGAACTCTGGTCTACGCTTGCCGGGCACGCTGCGGTAGCTAATCGATGTTCGTATAGTATCTGTTTTACGTGGGTTCGTCAAGTACTTTTTCTTGCTTTTCTTCATTCCTCTTTCCAATTCAATTTATTCAAATCTATTTTCTCATGGGAGATGCGTCCACCCTGATTCAATAATGGTGCATCGCACTATTAGCTGTTGATTCCCTAGTCATGGGTGTTCCACAATCTCAATAAGCCTGCATAAGGTAAGGGCTAATTCTATTCCCCTGCCCGTCTATTTGCGCACCTGTTTGCCGGCTTATTTTATTAGGTTCGGAGAGCCATTCAAGATGCCAGGTAAAGACTTAGATTTTTTTATTGCTCAAGATAAGAAGAACCCCGTTGAACTTCGAGGCTACGTTTGGAAAGTCATTATGGATCCAACCAGGGTCGATGATGATCCGGGGATGTTCTTTGGGAGGTTGTTTCGAATGATCGATATCCGCCTCAACCGGGACGAGAAATCAACCTGGCCGGAAGGAATCGTGTTTGAAAACATTACCTCAGGATGCCGCCTTACTTATAAAGATGGCTTGTTGATGGATCTGACAAATTCCAAGGTGATTCAGAAGAAGCCAAGAATCCGTAACCGGAGCCGGCGGACAGGTTGTAGAAATCAAACTAAAGGTGAAAGCATGCCTCGAAAACCAAATCATATTGCATCAACCAGTCGGATGCGTCGATTTGTGTTGATTCGAGTGGAAGACCTCACGGGTGTCTCAGGGACTGGTGAAGTTGCAGAAGGAACTGTATTTAGCAGCGGTTTGGCGGTCATTCACTGGCTCAGGGAACCTTATGCCATGGGTGTTTATCAGACTCTCGAAGATGTCATTACTGTCCACGGTCATGAAGGCCGAACACAGCTGCAATTTATCGATTAAGGAGAAATCAAATGACCACAAAAATCATCACCATTTCGAACCAAAAAGGCGGGGTAGGAAAGACAACCACCGCCGTAAATCTGGCACATGCTCTCACGCTGAAAACTAAACAAGTGTTGTTGATTGACCTTGATCCACAAGGACAGTGCGCAACCAAGTTAGGTATGGATAGCCAAATGGGAACGTATTATTTCCTGACAACTCAACCAGGCTCTCCAAGTGAAATAACATTTATTCGCCAATGGGTCCGTGACACGGGCCGCGATTTCTTGCAGTTGATTCCAGGCAACTCTATGACCTCCGCTGCGCAAATGATGTTAGGTGTCCAGGATCAACCGATCTCCTACATAAAAGGGCTGCTGAAAACATTCACTAAAGATCGGTTTGATTGCATTATTTTCGACACCTCTCCCTCTGTGGGTGGCTTACAGGAACGTGCAATCTGGGCAGCTGATCTGGTGATTGTTCCTACAGCAACAGAATTCGCATTGTTAGATTCGTTAGCCAAGACAGTCACAACTATCCGGACCTTGAGGGACAAAAAGAATTGGCAAGGAGGATTGCTGGGGATATTACCTACCTTTTTCGATAGTACCAACGAGTCACGCGACTCCCTGCAGGATCTGCAGGCAACATTCAGCGACAAGGTGCTCTCCCCCATACATCGGGCGACTGTCTTACGTGAATGTTGGTCTGAGGCAAAGACCATTTTTGAGTATGCGCCAGAAACGCGGGCTGCCGAGGAATATAAAGCTTTGGCAATTCTTGTATTGAAATATTAGAGGTCATGATGGCCAGGCGAGACGCATTTACAGGTCTACGTGATCCTAATCCAATAACCGAGGTTGAGGAGGATCAAAAGCAAGAATCCACGATGATCCAACGACAGCCCTTGGATCTAATTCCCACGGCAGATCTCAGGAAGAAAAGATCCCGTAAGTGGGAACAGGTTCATCGACTCGAAACTGTCACGTACCGCGGAATTCCTCGGCAGGTTGTGGAGTTGATTATCAAAGATGCTCAGTCTCTTTCGGTTCCTAGAGATGAAGTCGTTAGGGCGTTTCTTGAATATGGCGCAAGACTTTACCGCAATGGAGAGATCAAACTTTTAGCGTACCCCAAGGCACAGCGAATGACCCTGTACTCTGAAGGCAATGAAGGAAACCCAATCTTGCCTGTCCAAAAACCGACAAACCATAAATGGCTGGCTGATGCATTCCCAGTTCCAGAAAAGAAAGCTGGTGGAACCAAAAAGAAAAAATTTAGGAAAGTCCAAGAAGCCATCCCCCAATGGGAAATAAGAGCGACATTCCGAATTCCAGCTTTATTAAAGGAAGAAGTTCGGTCGATTGCGCGGGAGCATACTTTACCGGTCGGAGAAGTTGTCTGTTTCTTCGTTATAGAAGGTTCACAGGCTTTTCACAATGGAAGCTTAATCCTGCAACCATCTCCAAAGACAATAGGAAAGACATTATTTCTGGAGTGATGCTAATGGCCTCTGACCTTTCCTGGAAAATCAACAATTTCATTTTCACTCTAAAAATCACGTCTGCGTCCATGCTGACGTGCCGCAGACGTGCTGCTGACATGCCGCAGACGTTGACGCAGACGGAGTTGCTGACGTTGAAACCACAGGAAGCCCGTAAAGGGGTCTTTTCTGGAAGAAACGGGATAACCACTGTCCTTCCAACAAAGGTTGTAATTGTGCCTTTATTTCGCTTTATTCGATATTGATTTTTTTATCAATAGGAATTTCTTTTATGAATGCAGTCATTGGATTTTCACCGGAGAAAGCCTGGCAAGCGGCAATTGCTAACCTCGAAATGGATATGTCGCGGGCGGTTTCTAGTACCTGGGTGAAGCCAACCCATCTGGTGGATTTTTCAGATGACACCTTTGTGATCGGCTGCATGAATGCGTATGGCCGTGAGTGGTTAGAAAACCGATTAACGACCACCTTGCAGCGATTCCTTATGGGGGTGATGAATAGAGAAGTAAAGGTTCGTTTTGTCGTTAGTGATCAGGAAATTGATGATGGGGATGATCTCACTCGGGAAGATGATCCAGACCAAGAAGATTCTGAGGACAATCCCATTGAGTTGGATATCCACTTCAGCTCCATACGGAATTTCCTGATTGAGCCAAGCCGGGTAGTTCGTTTACCGGTATATTACCTGCGCTGGTTGCCGTACGTCGGTTCACAAGCCATTTTCTTGATCATGGCATTATGGCAGGAATACTACCTGGCGAGTGGTGGAAAAGAGCGAAAAGGGAGTTGTAAAGTTTCCGTTCGCGCTGAGCGTATTTGCCAATGGGCTGGGATCAGCCGGGCTCAGTTCTTTCGCTTACTGCAACCCGGTAGCAGTCTGGGATGGTTTGCGAGAAAAATTGACACCGATCATGAAGTAGATAAGCGCTCAGGTAGAGCCAAAAAGTCCTCCAACAAATATGAATTATTCGAATCCCCGCTGACACCCGGAGATGCCGAAGACTTGAAGACTTTTTTGCTTACTCATGGGATTCAAGATTTCCCTCAATCCGCTTTGCAATTGGCTGTCAACGCGAATCCAAAAGACATCTTTCATTATCCGGTGCGACTCCCTCAAGAAGATTTCGGCAAAATGATTCCACACTATCAGACCGTTCAAGACATCATCCGAGAATTGATCGGTCACCGTCTTGATGGAGAACTTGGGACCCTGGCAGATCAGCTTGCTGACCGATTGTTAAGCCAGGGGGATTTCATCCTGGTTACCTGGTATTTTCTCAGAAACTGGTTACCGATTCTCGGAGCAGATGCTGCCATGTTTGTCCTGGTTTTGCGCAATCTATGCTACTTCAATGATGAGACAGGTGAGATCCGAGATGCAGTCTGGATTGAGGGTGGATATCAAGCTATCGCAAATCGTCTAGGGATCAATAACGCTCGCGTGGTGGCGAACTGGCTTCCAGCCTGGATTGAGAGAGGAAAACGTAAGGATGAATTAAGTGATCGTACCGTTGACGAATTTTCTCGCCGGCAACGTCTTCAGGATCTATTAGCTCTTCTTGTTGAGCGCATCGATCATCGGATCAATTCTGAGGGCTGCTATAGCTGGAAATTCAAGGTACAGAGGGTTGATCCACTCACTCCACAACACCAAGCCATCCAACAGACTGTTTCGTCCCTTCTTGTGAAATCAGAAGATCATTGTGTTCAAGACGAATTAGATTCTTGGGTCAGTTATTTGGGCAATGATTGCGCGGAGCGTCCCCGAGCGGAGCGAGTGGGATATGAGACTGTCAATACAGGGCCAAAGGTTGTTTTTAGACTCTCAGATTTAACCAAGGATTGTTCTGAGACTCTCAAGGGTATCCTCAATGATTGTTTTGAGACGCTCGACCTGGAAGCCAAGGATTGTTTTGAGACCCTTTTAAAGACTCTCAAAAGCTTTAAAGATTCCCAAAAAGAAAAAGATTCTTCCTCTACCCAAAATACATCGATTTTGCTGAACGATCCATCAAATCAATTGGTGGCAGTGGTGACTGATTCGAGTGGAAATTGGTCATTGGAAAAATTGTTGGCGCGCGCGGGCAAGAAAAATCGGCAGGCTTTACTCGATCAAGAAAAGAATGCTTTACCTTTTGTATCTTGGATCATTCATGGCGCTTCCCAACCCAACATCCAGAATCCGTACAGTCTGGCCATTGCCAAGCTAAAAGAGAATCCTAGAGTCGGTGCCGGCGGAGCGAGTGAACGTCTGGCTGCAATACAACCGCGAGATCTTGCCCGCCTGATTGAGCAGTCGTTCACATTTTATTCCCCAACCGATCAAAATTGGCGAATGCTTTTTGCAGAGGCGAAAAGGGATCGTATCCGGATTTTAGCAGATGCATTGGGGTTGGTTCTGGATATCAAGGAGGAAACAGGTTGGATGAGTAATTAAGCCAGACGCACTTTGTGGACTATCGAATTCAAACAAACATTCATAAAAAGGAGACAACAAATTATGGCGCAAGGAAATCTTACATGGCAACGTGGCGACATCACCGGGGATATCTATTTTGATTATTTGCGTCCCCAGAATCAGGATCCTATCCCTTATGTTCGCCTGTACCTGATGATCGACGGTAGCCCAGAATCAAAACCTGTGAAGGGATTAAGAGTACTGGTTTATGGCACCCTGGCTGAATTGGTGTACGGACATGTCCAGAAAGGCAGCCGGATCGGTGTTGAAGGGCATATTCAACTACGCTACCGGCCAAACACGACGACCCCCGTTTTTGAAGTCGTTGCCGAACGAGTTGAATTTATCCGCAATATTGATTATGAACGCGGAAAACAAGTGATTGCAGATTTAAAACAGCGTGGAAAACGAAATTCCGTAACCGATCTGGAAATCATCACACAAATCCTTGAAGTTGGAGAATTAGGTCATGACAGTGAATAATCCTAGTGAACCGGAAATCCAGATCTCTGAAGAAAAACTACAAAAGCTTGGTTGGATACTATTCGGTCTTGCGGTGATCTTTACGATTATTGGTGCGTTCGTCTCCCCATTGGATGACCAGGGGAAACCGGTACTTCTCTTGCCAGAGGTCAAAGCAGTAGAAGATTACAGAAAATCTGCACAAACATGGATTTCTGAGTTGAACACTTTGGATGGCGAGATCGCTCACATTATTGCTGATTGCCAACAAGGCGATCTCTTTTCACAATCCAGATCAGCCCAACAAACTCTCCAGCACGCTGTTGAGCTTGCTCAACAGGTTGATCGGACCCGGGTGCCCCCAATTGGCATGGGTATGCATGAGCAAATGCTCTCGACAACGCTGAGTTATCTTGAAGCTGCTCGCAGCGCTCTACAGTGGGTCAGCGCGCCAGAGCAAGAAAATCAGAACCAGGCTATCCAATTACTTGAAGATGCTCGGCAGATGAAATCGGAATTGGAGAAAAACAAGTGGTTGATCTCACGTTAGAAGAATTCCAACGAAATCAGTCTACTCGAATCTCCAGAGAAATCATCGGGCAAAGCGAGGCGCACGAGCAAAAAATGCAAGCCAATGCTCAGAAATTATGGGAAAACGCCCACAAACATCTTGTCGCACTTTTAAGGCTTCTAGATCAGGATTACGACGAATCCTGCGAAAAAGCGACCCGACCATTGGAATCATTTAACGATGATGACCTTGCATATTTGATTCATGTTCGGCTGCGAACTTTGCAAGGGCCAGCATCGAAGAAAATTGAGCCCGAGGCAATAAATGATTTAAAACAGCGATTGAAAGAACTCAATCAGAAATATTCTGATCTGGAACGTGAGCTCATTGCCACACAGGAATCGAAAAAGAACATACAGGCAGAGAAGGCAGCACTGGAAGCCCACTTAGCTGCCCTTCGGCAGATTCAGAAAGATGAGGTTGCCCAGGACATTCAATCCCCAAAATCGGGTACTGAAGAATTGAGGGACCTTACGCCTGTTCCAGCTTGGGTAAAGACCTGGCAGTCGTCCAAGAACTTTGAAAAAACATCGGCGACAATTCTTGTGATGGGTGAAATGGGGATTGCTTTACGACCATCCATCATAAAGCAGATGGCTAATCGCCTTTCCTTATCAGCTACAAACAAAAACCTGGATGAAGCCTTGAATTGGTTAATGTCACCTGAAGGAAATGAAGTCCCAATCTTGGTTGAACAGATAAGTGGTGTTATTGAGCAAGGATCAAGCTCTGGTGGAAATCAGCCTGCAGTACTGCATTTGACTTGCGATGGTCAAGTTGCATACCAGGTATTAACTGGAAAAATTCCTAAGGAGAATGAATTTGACACCCTAATAAGACACCATTCTTCACCGGAACATACCATTCTGAATATTCAGGCCGGGGAAATCCTGGTAGATGAAGGTTACAAAATCCGAGGACGGGCACAAGCTATTAATTTATCCAATGGTGAAACTTATATCCCAGATATTATTGCTATTGATCCCAAATCAGGCGAGGTAATATTCGTCGAAGTAGAGCGGGATGTGAGTAAGGATCAAATATCCCGAAAAACGAAATGGATGAAGTTTTGTGAAGCATCGAATGGAAACCTGTATGTTTTTTGTGATAATCTGAACTGCCAGAGAGCTATACAGGGAGAAATCAATCTTGCTTTAAGTGGGTTAAGTTACAACTCTTTCCTGACGAATCTCCACGGATTACGAAATGGGAAGCGTGCAGGAAAGGATGGAAGCATCTGGTTTTCTCAACGTAGAGGAATTGAAAAATAGAACGGTGTGCACTCCGTTCTATCTGCATCGTTCCTCTAGAGTCTTAAGGGGGAAGAGTGTGCTGAATGGAAATTTAGACCAAATAGGAACGCCAATCAATAGGGAATCCATAATCCCCTAAATCAAAAAATGGCCTAGTCTTCTCAGCATCAGAAATATTCTGAATAAAAGTTAGCCATAAGTTGCGATCTGATAATCGTCGCATTACAAGAAACAGTGCAAAGAGTTGGTTGTCTTGGGTGGGATCCCATTTGAAAGATTTGGCTATGATTGGCCTAATGGGATACTCCCGCCGAAATAAATAGCCATAATGAGCACAAATATTTCTTTGAATACTCATTACATGCAACCATTGTCCAAATAAGTAATCATTCGCATTGTAAAGCCCTTTAGCTATGGTTTTTTTATCTGGCTCTAAAAGGTTTTTGTACAGCTTGGAGAGAGTGTTGAATGAGAAAAATTCAACCACAACCCAAATAGGGAAAAGCCCAGCATACTTTTTCTGATGATGAACAATTACAGGATCTTTCTCATTACGAGTAATTTCTTTTGAGAAATTATCAAAAATTTCCTGGTATTTCACGTTGTCTTTGAAAACCTTTGTTTGATAAAACGCATCTGATCCGTATGTCAGCGCTAAATGATGCGATATCTGAGTTCTTGTGTTAATTTCGATGGGCTCGAGTACCGATAAGATTTTGTTCCGTAACCACCTATCATTTTCATAAACAGCAATAATCTGTGAAAATTTGAAATCATCTTGGTAATGATCTAGTGAATCCATAAATTTGTGAAAATAAATATTCAAACGATAGTAGTGATTGGACTGAAGAAAAGCGGTGGCTTTTTTCTCATCATCAATCGTCATTCCTCGTTGACGTAATAATTCTATTTGGTCATGAACAGACAGAGCTGGTTTTAAAGCCATATAAATTAAGCATCCTTAAATAAATGACCCACCTCGGTGCGCATGCTAAGCAGAGGCGTGGTGGGTTCTGTTAACAGTATTATACCCAATTCCATGATTATTACAAGGGAGAAATTTACACAAGTTTTCAAATCAACCTTTCGAAGAGCTATCTTGCCTTTTAACATAAGTGATGGCCAGCACAATCGTCCCTATCATCATAATTAAGTTTATAAAATACCAGAGGTTGGCTTTTTGATAACTACAAAGGAGCTTACCAATCATCTTTTTGTCCCAGGGGCTCATGTACCCACAACAGACTTAATACAGCATCATAATTTGGCATCCCAATGGACAATTCTCTAATCGTATCCCCCCGATCAAAGGCATCTCTATTCTCTCGAAACCACTCTGCAGCTCGAACTTCGTGCCATTGGCGAGATACTTCTTTCCTATTGAATAACATCCTCGCACCCGTATTCAAACCTACCGGATGATTGACATCCGGAAATACTCCAAGTTCCGTGAATTCAGAAGAAGGTTGGAAGTACTGGATTTTGCCTTGAAAGGAATAAACGACAGCAACAGGCTCAAGTGTGAAGCGTGTGAAACGGAGGGCAGTCGCAGTCAGGGATGTTTGGAGCTTTTCAGACCATTCAGAAATAAGATCGAAGGAGGGCGCATTTTCCGCAAAGGGACGCTCAACGAATCGTGCAGGGATTAAAAAGGCCGATGCAAATTGATTAGCTTCTTGTTCTGCATCGACTGAGTTTCCAGCTGGCAATTCCTGAATATCCAGTTTTGTGCAAGATCGCATTAAACCGTTACCTCGGTGCATTTCAAGGTGACCTAACTCATGCACAATACTAAACCGACGTCGATAGGGGTTGATGTAATTAGAAGTTGAAACCGAAATAATTGGTTTACCAGGACCAATCAGAAGGCGAGCTTCTGCGCCTTCCATAGAGCATTCGTGAATTAAAGCTCCTCGTGCATTAACAATTTCGTCCAGAAGCAGAAGATCCTCTTCGATTCTAATATTAAGCCTATTAAGAACATGATTAGCAATATCTTCAGGTCGACTCATTGTATTGTTAATCCAGATCCGTTGTAATGCCATTTTGGCGAGCTGTATACTCTAGTTCTTGAAGGATTGTAATTAAATCCGAATCCGATAACCTATCTAGATTACGGAAAGCAAGAGCTGGTTGTGTTCCAGTCGTACCAAGTGCAATGGTTATTTTTTTTATCGCTGAGGTAATCTGGTCGCGGTTCCATCCTTTTCGTAATGGTACTGCGTTTATCTCTTCAGCGACGTCATGCATATCTTGGATATTAGCAAATCGCCAATTACTTGCAATCAGGTCTCTGACAAATATTGCACCAGCAGTTTTCAATTTCTCTACATCATAATTCGCTTCTTCCAGGAATGCCCTTATTTCTTCTTCAGTATTCGGTTCTGGAATTTCGTCGAATAAACGATCAAATTCAGACGCAATATCTACATCTGTGCGTTTTGACTTATTATCGTTCATTTCGAACCTCCGATCTGATTTTCTCTGATTTGCGACGTAACGTCCGTAGATTTTGGTAAATCTCCTCCACGGGTTTGCCTAATATCTGGGCTAATTCCCGTGGTTTTGGACCACATTTCCCATCTAGGATTGTGTAGACAATTTCCTCAAGCTCTGGGTGACCTGAACTTGCTTCTAGAAGGGCGTCGATTTTTGATTTTGCATCTATTATCCTCAATTCCTCAGTTTCTGCATTTATAACGATTTCTTCTGGAGAGGGGATGAAAAATTCTTGCGCAGAGGATTGCGCTTGCTTGAATTCCGGCTCATCATCCTTAGGGTCGCTACCGTCATCGGGATCAAGGGGAACCTCGAGTCTATTAGTTATAGATTCAGCCAAATGGCTAATCTCACTTTTTATTACATACTTAAGCCACATGAGGAGGTCGCCTTCTTTAGGTTTCCAATTCCGTTCTTCACTAAATGTTTTGGCAATAGCTTCTTGAACGATAGATTCTGCAGTGTGTCCCATAGGCACGACACCCGAATTCCATCGCATGCCTTGAATACGCCACTCAGCAAAGGCAACAAGTTTTGGATAACACTCACCCCAAGGAAAATCAAGTAATAGCTGTTTCTTATATGCGTTCACGAAACCTCCCTCTACGCGGTCGATTCACTATTTCTGAGAAGGAAAAAAATCTCTGCATAATTTTACGTCAAACTGATGTGAACAACCATATAGAGAGGTGCTTAATTTGTTAATACCGATATATTTGCTTTTTAGTAAAAATGGCAAAAAACTGTCAGATGTCGGTATTAACTGATTGACGCAATAATACTATACAAGAGCAACAGCAACTTTGATGCTCACCAAATTTTAAAAGGAAAAAATAAAATGGAAAAAGCAAAAAAGATAGTCACAATTATAGTCAATGGTCGGCAGAACGAGTGGACAGAAAAGGAAATCTCCTATGCCCAGGTCGTAGCCTTGGCCTTTGAACACCCACACATGGAGGACACCTACCTTTATCTCGTCGACTATTCCAGGGCTGAGGGCAACAAGAAGGGCAGCCTGGAAGCCGGTGACACCGTAAAAGTAAAGGATGGCATGGTATTCAATGTCTCAGAAACTCATCGATCATAGTCCAGACCTCAAGCGGCTGCGTGATGAAGGATTTGCTCTTAAAATCAATCCGGGCTTTCTCGTTCTTGAGCAAATTCCTTATGTGAATAACAATAAGGAAATCAAGTATGGGACTCTTGTGATGGGGTTAAACCAGGCGGGGAATAAAGCTGCCAAACCTCCCGATCACACCGCTTGGTTTGCCGGGGAACACCCTTGCGATCACATCGGGAAACCCATCACCCAGATTGTCAACAATTCCCAGAACCAGGTTGTAGGTGGTATAGCAATCAACTACTATTTCTCGTGTTGCCCAACCGAGCCATATAAGGATTACTACGAGAAGGTCAAAACTTACGAAACCGCCCTTTCCGGGCCTGCCCAGCATCTAGAGCCCAACGTGACCGCAAGAGTATACCCGGTCATGCTTCCCGAGGAAGAGGACGGATCGGTGTTCAATTATTACGACACCGCCTCCAGCCGAGCGGGAATCAGTGAGGTCTCTGTTAAATTAGCAGTAAACCGGGTGGCGATTGTTGGTGTAGGCGGAACTGGGTCGTATGTTCTGGACTTGCTGGCAAAAACTCCTGTCAAGGAGATTCACATATTTGATGGTGATAAATTTTTAAACCATAACGCCTTTCGCTCCCCGGGAGCACCTGCTGTCGAGGACCTGGAAAAGCAAATGACGAAGGTAGACTATTTTGCAAGCCAGTATTCCCGAATGCACCGTCACATTATTCCTCACCCAGATTTCATCACTCTGGAAAATGTGGCGTTGTTGCAGGGAATGGATTTTGTCTTTCTCTGCATGGATAGAGGTCTCGACAAGCGGGGGATCGTGGACAAATTAGTGGAGTGGGGGATGGCATTTATCGATGTGGGTATGAGTTTATATTTGGTAGATAATCAACTTCTTGGAATGTTACGGGTGACAGCTAGTACCAATGACAAACGGGATCACATCAAGAAAAAAATACCCTTTGTCAACGGCAACGAAAACGATGATTATGCCCAGAATATTCAGGTAGCAGATCTGAACGCCATTAATGCCGCCCTAGCCGTACACAAGTGGAAAAAGTTATGCGGCTTCTACCAAGATTTAGAGCGTGAAAACCATACTACTTATGACATCAATGTCAATCAGCTGAACAGCCAAGATCAACTATGAAGCGCAAAGAGCACCTTACCCACGAATTTGTCGAGTTTATACCCGACCATCACCAGCTTCAGGATGGCATAGTTTATGTTTCCATTCAATACGCAACAGCAGTCCATAAATGCTGCTGCGGCTGTGGTGAAGAGGTAGTAACTCCACTATCACCTACCAGCTGGCAGATGACATTTGATGGGGAGACCATTTCCCTTTACCCATCCATTGGTAATTGGAACCTTCCCTGTCGATCCCATTACTGGATCAGGCAAGACCGTGTCCAATGGGCACCGAGGTGGTCTCAAAAAGAGATCAATTTGCAAAAAACATATGAGACTCAGATGCATAAACAGCACTATCGCGGGGATGAATTACCGGTTGAGAAAAGTATAAACCCAACCTCGGCCAGCCCTATGGAGAATAAGTCTGAGCAGAATTTCTGGACAAGATTAATCAAACAATTATTCAAGGGTGAATGAACACAAAGCACACAGAGCAACGATAGAATGATTTTTTGAAATTCCTCCGCCTATTTCACTGGCCTAAACTTACATCCGTAGGCTGCCTGTTTACCCACCATTGTCCAGGATAATCTTTCAACCGTATTCCACCAAATCCCTGGCACTTCGTACCATTGTGCACCAGCCACATCCTTGGGGATATCTGGATCTGGGGCGGTGCCTCGCGCAAGAGCTCCATCCGGATGGATGCCAACTTCGGTATAAACAAATGAATAAATTGGGCCTAGAGTGGCTAAAGATAACATCATGCCCCAACCGCACCGGGAAGGTTCTACCGTTTTTGCAGCATCAATCCGGTCGGCAATAAAATCGAAGTACGTCATCCCCTTTGGAGCCTGGGGAACCTGCATGGGCTGATTACCCTTATAGGCGACGAACAAGATGCTGGAGCAAATCGCCAGGATGACAGCAATTTTGACAACCCATCCAATCAACTTAAGAATCACTACGATGAATTTCATACTCTCCTTCATTCTTTTTATCTGTCTGATACTGATCTTCTGGTCGGGCACCTTCTCGTAAGACCCGGTTATAACGAATCTCCTCGCGATACATTCGATCTAGAGCAACCTCAATCACATCGCTTTCACTCCGTCCCATAACGCTTGCCATCGCTCTTAATTGACTCACGCCTTCTGGGCTTATTCGAAAAGATCGTACTGGTTTACTCGCAGAATTTGTTTTCGGCATGCTCGTTTTCCTTATCGGTTAGGTTATTAATAATGTAATACTCTAGTATTGCTTTGTCAAGTTAATTTCCGCATTTTTCCTAATTTAGTCAAAGATGTCCCCCTAGGATAGGTGCTTTCTTCTTGCTATGATTAGAGTCACAACCAAATATCTGTTCGGTCGCTGATAATCATCAGCTGTTCCAAAGAATCCTTGGAGCGACCATCAGCTTCTTCCCTGTTTACACAACTTGCGTGCGTGAAAATAGGCGTTGAGATCTGAATGGTCGCTTTTGTTTTAACTTACTTTCGAATCCGTTAACCGGAAAAGGAGAAAAAATTGAAAGAAATTCCAGTCTCAAAACGTAATCTGATCATTGCCGTCATCCTGGCAGTCTTCATTGCTATTGGTATCTTGGTGATCGAAAACTGGCCACTTCATACGGAGCAAGATTCAGCAGCATCAACCAATGAAGATAGTCTGGTATCCGCTGCAGCTGTCAATGCCATCGAGAAGGTCTTCCAGGTGGACTATCAGGAAGGAAAAGAAGCCTGGCTTGAGCGTATCTGCGAGGTAAGCACTCCCGCTGGATGCGAGCTGTTTTCGGCCGGCGCAGACCGTATGTGGGAATTCTCCCTTACCGGGTAGCAATAAAACCCAGGATACAGCATATGTTGTTCTCGCGAAAACAGAAAGTGGTTGGAAGTTTGATCGTTTCCTGATGGAAGAAGAAATCAATGCCATTCTCGCTCGGGGAAAAACTCCCACCACAACTGTAGAAGAAGGAAAGAAGTAGTGAAAAGATTCTTCCAGATCATTGTCGTCTTGACCTTACTCATACCATCTGCTGTTTATGCTCAGGGCACTGATCCCTGGTCAGAGGTTTTTCAGCCGGATGGAAATCTGAATCCTGATTTGATTGATCTGGGAGTTACCACAGATCACCCCGATTGGATGTCAATTGAACTGCCCTTTGGCCAGTCCATTGATCTTGATGCAAATTATCACCGCTATCAAACACCTAGTGGGAATATCGTCGTCTTGCCCTCAGCCTCCACGTTATTTTTTATGGCCATGAATCCCCAAGAAAGTGGTTTGACAGGCTCTTATGGGTCACTGGGAAATGGTTACGGCAGCCTGATCACTTTTCTTGGGCTAGTTGCCGGCGATAATCTGGATTGGAGCAAGGTACAGGCGGAACATCCAGAGTACACCAGCCCGGATCAATTCTGGGGAGCGGTTCTCAATGGTCAGCAAGATGTGTGGACCTATTTCTCCGGGTGGGGATTCATCACAACCCTGCTTCAAATGACTTGGAATGATGGCGCTCTACGCTCGTTGTATTTGTTGTATTTGAATGGTTCACAAAACTGTGCGGCCATTCCAGGAGGTTGCTCGGGAATTGTCACCCCACCTCCTCCCCCAAGGGAGTGTTCTGATCCAACGGTTTCTATGCAACAACCTGTCCTCGTCATTCAAAAAACTGCGCCGAACAATCCCCTGGTTGTGGGACAAGATACCGAAAATCGCCGCGGTGCAGATATCCAGGTCAGGGTGACAGTTCCTCCAGTGATTTTCACCTGGTATGAGCCGATTTATGAAGAAAGAGATGTTTGCCGCTCAGCCAATTCCGGAGAAACCGCCAATTGCTATATCGGAGCTGGATCAGTTATCAATGATGGTGTCTCAGACACAGAAATGGTATTCAAGGAATGCCGGACACATGTAGAACATTTACCGGATGCGGTAGCTTCCCTGCAAGCTACTGCTGCATTGGATGCCGCCAGCCAGGAATGGATCACAGGTAGATTAGGTCAAACCCATTATGAAGCCTTCGTCCACCAGGCAAATTTCACCCTGATTCCCGGAATTGGTTCATGGACAGGCGGATGTGATGGCGGCGGCACCTGTACTGCTACTGGCCAGGCACTCCGTGTTCCATTTGCAGATCCAGGAACCTTCAACTTGCGAATGGACGTAGTGACCACGGGCACTCACTTCCGCGGAGTTCCAATCACCCAGCCGAGGCGAGTAGGGATTGATGGAACGATGCAAGTATATGTGGCTCTTCCGGCATTGGTGCCATAAAAGGTCAAAGTGCAGATTTTATCGATTGCGGTCGGTGTGTTGCTGACAGTCGTCCTGGGTTTCATGGCCGTCATCTATTTACTACTGGTGATTGGGTTGTGGTGTCCACGAAACGATTATGACAAGTAAGGAGGCATTGGTTCATGACAGATTATTTTGTCGTCTTTGGAAATTTTCTCGCTGCTCTGCCTACTTACCTGTTGAACGGCGTCCTCGCAACCGTTTACTGGCTTGGCGAATCTGGAGCTGCTCTGGTAAGTATTCTTTGCGCAGGGTTGATCATCCGTTTCGTGGATCAACGTGTGCAATCCAGAGCAGCTTTCCGACCAGGACGAAGTGGGCGGGAAGCAACTACTCCGGATTTATACACAGCTCAAATCACGACGGCGGTTATTCTGGTGCTGTGGGTAATCAGCCAATGGGGGATGGGAGCACCGGTCCCCTGGCTGGGTGCAGCAATGTGGATCGCTGGCACAATCATCCTTTTACTGGTGCACATGCAGGAACATACCCTTTTGTGGAATATGAAATCGGGAATTGCGATTTATTCCCTGGCCGTCATCGGAAGCCGGCTCTACCTGGCATACACCGCTCAATTATCAGCAGATCAATGGGCGGCACTGATTGGGACATCTGAAAGCGCATCAGCTGTGATTGCGAATACACGCGGAAATGTAACCACGATTATTCTTTGGGCTTTGTGGTTGGTGATCCCGTTAGGTTATTTTGCCATGTTGCTGCAGCAAGTTCTGATCAACCCGATGTCGTTGGTCAATCCATTGGCAGGCGCCAGCGAGTTGATCAATCGCTATCGAACCAGAAGATAGGGTGATAGATGAAACCAGCACACAAAATCGTGGGCTTGCTTGATTTATTACTCTACCTTTTTAGGTGCGAGTCTTATGAACGTTGGAAATTCTTGATTAACGCCAGATTCTATTTCAACGATTGGAGGTCAATATGTCACAACTGATGGATTTGCTGCGCGGACCTGCTTTAGGCGTGATCGTCATGATCATCCTGATGGCAGGCGTCCTCATCATCACTGCATTTGCGGCGCTAATTGCCCAGATGAGTCTCTTGTTCCGGCTTCGACCTTGGAATACTTCCGAAAAGAGAAGTGAAAAAGGGAATGAAGGTTACCCACAAGAACCATTTGAGCAACGTTCCGCAACTCGTGAAGACCAGCGAGCATCATCTCCCCATCGCCAGCGTTCACCACAGGTGGTGGTTGTCGAACCAAATACGAATGAGGTGGTTGATGCAATCTGGTGGGAAACAGTGAAGCAATAGCAATCCAGGGCTTCTTTTGCGCAAGCAAAAGGAGCCTCATGAATTTACCAGCTGATCTGGTTGGCGAATTGATGAGGCAGAACGCCAAGTACGGAGAAAAGAGAACCATGATTATTGGAAAACTGACCGAAAAAATACCCTGGCTGAGAACGAAGGACTCTCTATCCATTCCAAATGACCTGGAAGTGGAAGGCACAGAGCTACATTTCAACGACCGAAATGAGCTTGACTATCTGGTCTTTCGTGTCACAGAGCGGGAAGGCCCGCGAGAATATCAGGGATATCGGGCGGTCCGGCTGCTGCAATTACGCTACATCTCTCTGGAAGCTCGCCGGGATGCCGGGCTGCTACAGAAGATGCGTACGGTCTTGCGTGGTTTGTATGGCGCTCAAGTGGATCTGGTTTATCTGGCTGCCGGCGTTTTTAAGAACCCCAATGTTGGAATTGTTCAATGTTATGGAGTCGCTGCGTTTTCGCCAAAGAAAGATGAAGCTATCCAGCGTTCTTTACGCGATCTATCTGCCTTACGAGCCGGATTGGTGGGTGCTTACCGTCAAATCCGACTTGAACCACTTTCAACTGAAGTGGCTCAATGGTTAGCGCGTGCTCTGGAGCAGATGCCTTATGCCATTGTGGCTGTCGGGCATCCAGATCCACGTGAAAACGCCCGCGGTGGAGATTCTTCGATGCGTGATCCATTAGTGTCTGGAAGTCAGGGTGCACAACAATACTCCATTCAACAAAATGAACTGCTCTTTCGTGGAATGAGCAGCCTGGAAGAAGAGTTCTTGTTGATGCTGCTCACAAATCATGTTCGTCTTGAAGATATTACCCGCATGTTGGCCGGTATGTTGGAAGATACCTCCGTTTACGCTTCCCGTCAGTTGGGAACCCGGGCTGCTTCGTTTGGAATCAGCCTGCCGGCCATTTTGACTGGGGGACTCGCTGAAAACGCATCCAGGTCTTATGGCACAAACCATTCGAGCGGCGTCACCCAGGGTGAAGCTGCCACAGATGGCGTCGCAAATTCAGAAGGCCAGGCGCACACAACGGGTCATGCCAGTACTCGCGGTTGGGCGCACACGGTTGGAATCTCCGAAACCGATACGATTGGTTCGTCTTCCACGGTTGGAACTGCAGTCAGTCAAGGGACAGCTCATACGGAAGGAACAGCAGTAACCGATGGAACGTCCCACTCAGATTCGTCCGGTGTAGCGAACTCTCATACGGATAGCTCTTCCTATGGCGTGAATGGCGGTGTGGGTGGGAGCATTGCTCCGGCCGGCGTAGGTTTATCGGCTAACGTGGGAGGCAATGCCAATTGGGGTTCAGCAGATGGTGTGGTCGTCAGTAGCGGATCATCCGACTCAAGCATGCATTCGGTCACACACAGCCAGGCAGACACCGTTTCGCAAAGTACTACTCAGAGTCAATCGAATACAACCTCCCAAAGTCATTCGACGACGCAATCGGAAGCTTGGACAACCTCTGGAGCTGAGACGGATTCAGTAGCCGACACGACCAGCACATCTACCACCCAGAGCCATGCAGATACAAAAAGCACAGCCCGATCTGAGACGGACGGTGTTGGCTTGGGGCAAAGTATTGGACGTGGAATAAGCGCCGGGATGAGTGTCGGAGTAGCACCTTCTTTCTCGCTTTCAAACGCTTATCAATGGCAGGATGATCCTTATATCCTCCTCACGGATATCATGCGCACTCAACGCAAGTTGCTGGATATTGCCAGTCGAGAAGGCGCTTTTTATACAGATTTGTATGCTTTGGCTGTCAATTACCGGGTTAGACTTTACCAGTCGTAGTCGCCCGATGTTTACCACATATAGCCGCCTTATGGTTACCAGACGTGGTCGCCCGATGTTTACC
>PHBX01000004.1 GCA_002842045.1 Chloroflexi bacterium HGW-Chloroflexi-3
AAGTTAGTTCACTTTTGAAGTTTTGACCTCTTCATATTAATCTTCTCAACAGTTCACTTTTAAAGTGTTATCGGTTCACTTTTAAAGTTTGGATGACAACCTGAGCAGAAGAAATTGACATATGCTGATATGTCCCTGGATCCTTTCACAAGAGAGGTGTTCCGGGGTGAACGGTCCATCAATCTGACTGTGACCGAATTCAATCTTTTGCAAATCCTGATGCGTCACCCACGGCAGGTATTAGAGAGAAGTCAGATCCTGAATGAGGTTTGGGGATATGACTTTGGTGGTGATGATAATGTATTGGAAATATATATTGGCTATTTGAGAAAAAAGCTGGAGAGTGAAGGTGATCCCCGCCTGATTCAAACCGTTCGGGGTATTGGTTACGTCTTGCGTGAGGAATGATGTCCATACGTACGCGCCTTACCATAACATACACAATTATATTGACATTAACACTTATGGTTTTTGGTGTTGCTCTTTACACAATACAAGCACAGGATACGATTAACTCAATAAAAAAGGACCTGCTTTTTTCTGGAAATCGTTTTGCAGATGCAACCCAGAAAACCAGCACACGTCCATTACCCCCTCCCAATGCTGGTATTATTCCACCACTGCCATTCGATAAATTTTCCGGTGAACAGGAATTTCAATTCGTCTCGGAGCGTGAATTGGTGCGCGTTCTGGATATGAATGGAGAATTGATTGCCAGCCCATTCGGACGTGAAGGGGATGAATTACCATTAAGCCAGGAAGGATTATCAGCATTGCAATCTCAAAATGAATGGTGGGAAATCGCTACCGTTTCAGATGAACGCATGCTCATATACAGCCGAACAGTCCTCATTAATGATGAAGCAAGAAATATTGTTCAGGTTGCCAGACCATTGACCGAACGTGATCGTACCCTTCAATCCCTGGCGACCACCCTTTTTATTGCCGGGTTGTTAACAGTTCTGATCGCGTTTGGAATCGGGTGGTTCTTATCCGGACTTACCTTAAAACCGATTCAAAAAATTACCCAAACAGCCAGAGAAATTGGAGAAAAAAGGGATTTTTCTCAACGGGTCCAACATAAAGGGCCAAGTGATGAAGTCAGCCAGCTGGCAAACACCTTCAACGATATGCTTTCACGTTTACAGGATGCATTCCAAAAAGTGGAACATGCTCTGGAGATGCAGCGTAATTTTGTGGCAGACATCTCGCATGAGCTACGTACACCTTTAACCACATTGCGAGGTAACCTGGGATTGTTGCGGAAAAATCCTCCTGCTCCGGTGGATGTCCAGGCTGATATTCTCAATGATATGGTGGCTGAGAGTGATCGATTGATTCGATTGGTGAACGAACTTCTTATAATGGCCAGGGCGGATACCGGCAGAAATCTGGCCAGTGAACCTATACTGGTACCAGAACTTCTCGAAGAGACCTGCCGGCAAATGCAACAGATTGATCCAAATATTATTTTCCATCAGGATATTTCACCGGCTCTGATCATTAAAGGTGATCGTGATGCGATAAAACAAATATTATTAATTGGCTTGGATAATGCCATCAAACATTCGAAGGGTGAAATTCAGATTAATGCGAAAAGTGTTGGTGTAGAAGTAGAAATTCACATCAAAGACCAGGGCGATGGTATCCCAGCAGATAAATTAGGACATGTATTTGATCGGTTTTACCGTGGAGACGAGGATACTGCGATCATGCCAGGATTTGGTCTGGGATTGTCCATTGCAAAAGCCCTGGTAGAAAAAATGGGTGGCTCGATACATTTAGAAAGTGAACTTTTAAAAGGTAGCGATTTGATGATTAAATTCCCTCAAAATCCCTGGTTCTGAAAATGACTGAATGTATTCCAAACAACCATCAGGATAAAACCAGTAGGGCAGATTGAGTAAACAGGCTAACTTCTCCTATATAATCATTAACTAGAAGATTTGATAAAAGGATAGGGATGTGATTCCAAACCAATGGTATGTGATTCTTGAATCACGTGAAGTGAAGGCTGGAAAACCCGTTGGGGTTACTCGCATGGGTGAGAAAATGGTTGCATGGCGTGATTCTTCTGGCACAATTGTGATTCAAGGAGATGTCTGCCCACACCGGGGAGCAGCATTACATCAGGGCAAAATTCTTCATGATCACATTATGTGTCCATTTCACGGATTTGAATTTGATTCCACTTGCGCTTGCCAATATATACCTGCCAACGGAAAAAATGCAGCACCACCCAATATTCTGCATGCCAAAACTTATAAAAGCGCTGAAAGGCATGGACACATCTTCATCTGGTGGGGTGAAGAGCAGACCACCTACCCGGATGTACCCATCTTTGAGGAGCTTGAAAACGGTTATTACTTTACAGATTATAAAGAACGCTGGAGTGTACATTATTCGCGTGCCATCGAAAATCAATTGGATGTTTTTCATCTCCCATTTCCACACCGAACCACGATTAGGCGTGGCAATCGAACTATTGCTGATGGACCCGTCGTAAAAATGGAGGGAGGAGAGATGCAAATCTGGGTCCACAATCGGGTTGATGATGGCATCCCCGCCAAACGCGTCAGTGAATTGTCTGAACCCAACAGACCTCCTTTCTTACATTTTCGATTTCCACATTCATAACAAAATCACATTTCGGATGATATGCGCATCACGGTTTATATTACACCGATCGATAATGAAAACACGATGATGTATACCCGTTATTATCAAAGTTTCGTCAAAGTTCCAATTTTAGGTCACTTTATTTCCTGGATGACTAGCATTTTTAGCATTGTTATTCTGCACCAGGATAAACGGGGGGTTGAAAAACAAATTCCAATTAAGTCAGATCTGAAAATGGGTGAAAAATTGATTCCTGCTGACCAACCCATCATACTTTATCGGCGGATCAGAAAAGAACTACAGTAAAAGTAGATCCTCTTTTTGTTATAATCAAGCGCATGTCTCATTCAAATGAATTTTCATCACTGCTAGTTGTTTTAGCACTGGCTTTTTTTGTTCCTCTATTAATCAGCCGATTTAAAGCTTTACCTGTCGTTGTTGGGGAAATCATTGCAGGTCTTCTATTTGCCCAATTTGGTTTATTAGACCCTGCCGAATCCAATACGTTGGCATTATTTTCCAACATTGGTCTGGCTTTCCTGATGTTTCTGGCAGGTCTCGAAATGGATATTCCCGCATTATTTAAAAATGGAAAAGATAAAAGTCAAAAATTATCACTCCCCGCTACAATATTGATTATTTACATCATCACATTATTGTTAGGTGCAGGTGGGAGTTTTCTTTTAACACAATGGGGAATGTCAGCCAACATCATTTTATTGACCCTGATTTTTGGAGCAACCTCGTTGGGTGTGGTACTGCCTGTATTAAAAAATCGGGGAATATTACACACCAACAGCGGACAGGCAATCTTTTTAGGATCAACCGTGGATGATCTATTCACTGTGATTTTGTTGACTGTTTATATATTGTTCACACAACACGGCCTGAATATCCAAATTTTATCTTTTCTACTGATCTTGATTCTATTTCTTGTCATTGCACGGATTGGTTTACAGTTCTTCCGATTACCAAGAGTGGTTAGATTATTTGATGAGCTTTCCCATGCAACTGTTCAGATCAAGGTGCGGGGAGCCATTGTTATATTATTAATCTTTGTAGTGCTGGCTGAATCCCTGGGAGTTGAACTGATATTAGGTGCATTCCTGGCTGGTATGTTGGTGAGTCTTTTCAAGTCTCCACAGGATGATAGCCTAGTGCACAAACTGGAAGCTTTTGGATTCGGCTTATTTGTCCCGATTTTCTTTATCGTCACAGGTGCTAATTTAAATATTGATGCACTGATTGCTAATCCACAAAACTTGATTTTCCTACCAGCGATATTGGTAATTTCCATCCTGGTGAAATTGTTGCCTGCTCTATTATTAAAATCCAGAATAGGGTGGCGTTCTTCGATTGCCGCAGGCTTTCTACTTAATACCCATCTCTCCATCGAAGTTGCTATTGCAGTCATTGGTGAACAGCTTGGATTGCTCTCACCAGCCACAAGCGCTGCAATCATCGTTTTTGCTATCATTACTGTGATCTTGATGCCGTTAATTTATAACCTGATCCAACCAAAAACAGCAAAAGAAGCAGGATACCTCATCCGACTTATTTACGGATGGGAAAACAATTTAGCCAGAAATGTAGCCCAACAATTAAAAGCTCACGGTGATGTGGTAAAAATCATTTCAACTAATTCCGATGAAACTAAAAGTATCCTACATGAAGGCTTTGAAACAATCCCTTTGGGTCATATTAAATCTTCAGGAGATGATATTGACACCTTATTAATTCTAGGTGGAGATGATGTCGAAAATCTAAACATTGGGAAAAAAGCACACAATGCTAAGATTCAACATGTAATTGCTTTGGTGAATGAACTTGGAAATTTAGAAGAGTTCAAACGCTTAGGAGTTCAGGTATTTGAAAATTATTAACCAATGTCATTGGACATTTTCTAACTTGTACTATCATTTGAAATATCGATCAAAAATAAATAGATTCTTCTCATAGATATTCACAAAATGTGGTGCTTAAAATGAACAGTATTGACAAAGCATTTGAGACACAATTATCGAATATTCAGAAAAGAACAGATAAAACACTGGATGAGTTGTTTGAGCTGATAAAAAACAGTGGATTTGAAAAACATGGAGAAATCCGTGATTTTTTAAAAAACGAATTTCATTTAGGGTTCGGGGATGCCAACACGCTGGCTCAAGTATATAAGAAAGCCCAGGAGCCACCAGCAGAATCATCTGGCGCTATTACAAATAAGGTAGATGAAATTTATTCCGGTTCCAGAGAATCCTTGCGTCCGTTGCATGATGCGGTTATGAACGCCTTTGCCCAATTGGGAGATTTTGAAATTTCGCCCAAGAAAACCTACCTGAGTTTACGCAGGAAAAAACAATTCGCCATGGTGGGTCCCGGCACAAAAGGCAGATTGGAAATTGAGATTAATATGAAGGATATCCCCGCAACGGAAAGATTGGTTGAACAGCCACCTGGAGGAATGTGTCAATACAAAGTCTGGCTGACGGATGAACCAGAGGTGAATGAAGAATTACTTGGTTGGATAAAAACCGCTTACGATTCAGCTGGTTGAGAATTTACCAAGAATCACTTCAGGACGCCATCCCGGGAATTAAGAATTCTTAGGCTGGAAAAGTATTGGATTAACTCATCTAAGATAACCATAATCAGATAAAATAGAATCTGATTTTATTATCGGAGGTTTTCTTATGTCTCACCCAATCGTGACTCAATTAAGATTCACCCGCAGTGAGTTTTACCGTTCCATAAAAACAGTCAGCCAGAAAGATGCAATCGTCCGTATTATGCCCATGAATTGTCTGAGCTGGAATATTGGTCACCTTGCATGGCAGGAACAACACTATTTTTTGCATTACGCCCAGGGGAAACTATTACTACCAGAAATTGACATTGATTTTGCGTTTGGAGCACCAGCCAGCACACCACCTCTAAAAGATGTTTTGCAAGCCTGGCAGACCATTACCACAGCAATTGATCCCTGGTTAGATACCGTGACAACAGATGTCTTACTGGAAAGAGTAGTTCGGAGGGGGGATGATGAGCGTTATACATTTGGGAACCTCTTCTATAGGACTATTTATCACTACTGGTATCATATCGGAGAGAATATGGCTATCCGTCAGCAGTTGGGACACAAGGATCTTCCAATTTTCGTCGGAAATATCGAAACGAAAGCACCCTATCAGCCCGAAAATAAATTGGATTGATGGATAATTTGGGAAAGGAATTTTGTATGCCAGAAATAGAGGTGATCCTGGCTGACATCACCACTTTACAGGTAGATGCAATCGTCAATGCTGCCAATTCATCTTTATTAGGCGGCGGCGGGGTAGATGGCGCCATTCACCGGGCAGCTGGTCCTGGATTATTGGAGGAATGTCGCAGTTTACATGGTTGTAAAACCGGAGAAGCAAAACTTACCCGAGGGTATCAATTGCCAGCCAGATTTGTGATCCACACAGTTGGACCTATATGGCATGGGGGCAACCAGGGGGAAGCTGATTTGTTGGCAGCCTGTTACCAAAATTCATTAAGACTCGCAGCAGACAATCGTTTTATCAGTATAGCCTTCCCAGCCATCAGCACTGGTGTGTATGGATACCCGGTTGATCTGGCAGCAAAAATCGCGGTTACCAGCGTACAGAATTTTTTGAAAGAACCTTCATCGATTGAAAAAGTGATTTTCTGTTGTTTCTCTCAAAATGATCTGGATATTTATCAAAAAATTCTCCTGTCGGTCTGATCAATTCAAAAAACAAAATTGAGCGAATTCATTTGACGTATTTTTACCGCTTGAGTATATTTATTCTTATTAATTATGCTTGGATTAGAGGTAGTGGAGGGAAACATGATTGGTATCATTGCTGACAGCACCTGTGACATTCCTGAAGAATTAATTGAACAATACGGAATCACGATCGTACCGCAATACATCATTTGGGGCGACCAACAATACAAAGATCGCGTAGAGATGAGCCCTCTGGAATTTTATCAGCGGTTGGAAACAGATGGAACCAGACCCACCACATCCCAGGCAAGTATTCTCGATTTTAAATCTGTATATGAAGCACAAAACCAGCTTGGATTCAGTGAGCTGATCGTCCTCACCGTCAGCAGTGCGATGAGTGGCACATTTCATATGGCGAAAGAAGCTGCCAAATTGGTAAATTTTCCGGTTTCTGTGGTCGACTCAAAAGGGCCCACCATGACTTTGGGATGGCAGGTGTTAGCTGCTGCACGTGCGCGGGGGACAGGTGCTGATGTAAAAACCATTCTTGAAAAAATTGATCAGGTTCGCAAACGGTTGGCTCAATTTGTGGCCTTGGATACGCTTGAATACCTGCAAAAAGGGGGCAGGATTGGTGGTGCCGTAAAATGGGTGGGGGGTTTATTACAGGTAAAACCTTTGATTTCGATTAACCATGAAACCGGACTGGTGGAGCCTGTCAATCTGGCACGAACACAAAAAGCTTTAGTGGAGAATATGTACAAAAAATTTTTCGATAAACTGGATATCCATAAAAAATTACACATAGCCGTATTGCATGGCAATGCTTTGGAAAAAGCTGAAGAATTGGCAGCGCGTATACAATCCGAGTTGAAACCGGTTGAGATGATCATCAATATGACAGGACCCGTTTTGGGTATTAATACAGGTCCGGGAGCATTGGCATTATGCGGATATTATGAGGATTAGTCTCAACTAAGGATTTTGATCAATTTTTTGAATCATCGCCATGGTAAATGACCAAACATCTTCCATCACCTGCGGATTCATTTTATCGTAGGTGTCTTCCATTTGGTGCCAATAAGGAGCTTCACCATCTTTTTTCAACCCAAATAAACTGATCGCTGGGATTTTATTTCTAATTGCATCTGCCATTTCACTATTACCCCCACTTATTTGGACCGGGTAAGCACCCCACTCAGGATGTTCATTGCTAAGGGTTTCTACCATCCTGACCAAATTTTGATCAGCTTTAAACGGGACAATGATCCCTTCCTGGGTCAGATATCCAGGACCGGCAACACCTAATAATTCAAACACAATTGCTTTTGGGTTCTTGAGCATATTCAAATTCTGCTGATACCAGGCAATCATGCCGTAATGTTGCGTTTCTTCACAACCTGTGCATACCGCAAAGACTCTAGTGTGTCGTAATGGATTCTTATTTAATTCCTCTGCCATTGTCAAAACCATCCCGGCTGCACTGGCATTGTCATTCGCCCCAGAAGTAAATGGAGAGAATTCTGCCTCAATGAAGAAGGAAATCATCAACACCGCGCACATGGCAGTCGGAATGGACGTATACCAGACCCACGACCAGGGAAGAAAAACTGAAAGGTTGTAAAGAATGGTTTGTATGAGATAGGTTACGAAGATAATGGTAGTGAATTTGTCGTATATTTTTACATATTTTGGTGTCCGGAAGAAAAGCGGTGTCCGTTGCGTATCAAGATGACCAACCAGAATAATGTCCTGCTTATGTTCACTCGCAGGCGGGATGACAGCATGCACGTTCTGGCTACTCCCTTTGGGAACCATCATGCGGATGAGATTGTTTTGAAAACCTAATTCCTGTAATTCGCTGACAATCACCAGAATACTGATGATAGCTGCAATCGCTGCGGTCAAGCGACCTCCCAGTGGATACAAAATAAAAGCAAAAATCATAAAGAAACTGCCGATGATGTGAGGTAAAAATATCGACCTGGCACTCTGGAAATCTTGCCAAATGGGGGACAGACCGATTTGCTTGAATTGATCTTTAGCATATTCTGCCGCCTGACGCTCTTCAGTCGTGGTGGACCCTCTTGGTCCAATATCCACTGCCAGAGCACGGATATGCGATAACCATTTCTTAACGAGAGGATGATTGGATGCAGGTTCGATCATATTTTCTCCAAAAAATTCGATTGAAAAATTTTGATCTGGAAATCCAATTCGACCATTAGATTATTACGAATCAATTGTTTCCAAATACTTGTATTGGGCTTCATTTTCGAATTGATAATATCCGCGGTACTTTACCGGTAATAATTCAGCAACTTTATACATAATTTCATCTACTACTTCCTGGCGCACATCGCGGGACAATGCGTTACCATTCAAATTAAGTTTAAATGGTTCTCCCACAACAATATTAAAATCCGTTTTTTTGAAATGTTTAAAATTTTCCCAAAAATTTTCATACCCATAAAAGCCAATTGGCAATAATGGCGCGTTGGTACGAACGGCAATAGCAACCACACCTGGTTTCCCTTGCAACAATTTTCCATCTTTACTGCGGGTGCCCTCAGGAGAAATGGCAATTACTTTGCCTTGTTTTAGTGCTTCCTCTGTTAACCGGAATGCTTCGCGATCCACCATACCACGGTCGATGGGGATAATGCCCCATTTGTTGAAAAGAAAATTAAACAGGGGATTTTTCCAGGTTTCTCTTTTTGCAATCCCAATCACGTTTGGATGATCAATATGCGGTAAGAAAACCGGTACTTCCAGAAAATTGATGTGGTTGCCAACCAATATCAGGGGGCCTTCTACTGGAACTTTTTTAAAATCTTTTGGATTGATCCTGCATACGATTTGGAAGATAAATCGCAAAATACAGTTCATTATTGTCAATCCTGGTCTCATGAATGGCTAAACTCCATCCATTGATATTACATCCAAAACCTGAGGAATAAGCTCAATCGTTATTTCCGAACCTGCATAACAAATTGTTTCACCATCGGCATGGGCAGGAATATTACCGGTAATTGCTTTCACAACTACCTTCCTGGATTGCAACATTCGAATGGCAGGGTGTCCTTCTTGCCTACCGCTGATAAATTTTGTCGCTAAAGGTAAAATCTTGATCTGTGGTACCTGGCTGGCAATACATAAGTTGAAAAGCCCATCGCCCGGATCGCTTTTTGGGGCCATATGAAAAGTACCCCCCATGCGTTTCCCATTCATGATGGATACCAGCAAAGAAGGTTGTGTAATTGTCTGATCATCAAGAATAATCTCATAAGTAGGAGCAGTATGATACAAGAAAATTGTTCGGATTAAACCAATCAGATAAGATCCAGCCCCATGTGCCCATTTGATTTTAGCGGCCTCAAAACCTACCACAGTATCGAAACCCAACCCGACACCATTGCCAAAAAATCTACCTTGAGGATAATCTCCACCAGTAACGAACCCAATGTCAATTGTTTTTGTATTTCCGGTAACAATCGCCAGTACAACTTTTTCAAGTTCTTTGGTAATGTCAATACCAAACGCAAAGTCATTCCCTCGCCCTACTGGCAATACGCCCATAACGGGACGATTCTGATTATGGTTTTCGGCTCTCATCAAACCGTTGATTACCTCGTTCATGGTTCCATCACCACCGGCTGCAATGATCAAGGAACATCCCAACTCAGCCTGTTCTCTGGCAATATCCAAAGCATGACCAGGAAACTCAGTGAGGATCAATTCATAATCAAATTGGTGTTTTACAAATAATTCTTTAATGACTGGCAGAATTTTTTCTGCATTTCCATGGTTGGCAGTTGGGTTAAAAATAAGAAGTGGTTTTTGGGTCAAGGTCAAGTATCCTTTTGAATATTTTCAAATTTTCTGGATAATATAGGAATGGGAAGAAAGTGTTAATCTACAGTTGTTAACCCAATGTTGTTCATCCAGATACGTTTATATAATTCCATTTGTGATTGATTGAAATTGGATTATACGTGAAAAATCAAAAGCGTGCAGGATGAATTCAGCTTGAATCTCTCAGGAGGAAATCAATGGATAAAATAAATTTTGCAGTGAATGGAACTTTGATGCGCGGATTCAAGCTCAACAAAAATCTTCTGGAATTAAGCGCAGAATTTGTTTCTGAATCCAGAACGAGTCCAAGATATCGAATATGGACTGTCCAGGATGAGTATCCTGCCATGCTTCGAGATGAAAAAGAAGGCGAAAAGATAGTTGTAGAACTTTGGAAATTATCACCGGATGCACTCGACTCTAATTTATTACAAGAACCACCCGGATTATGTCTCGGTAAAATAGAATTGGATGATGGAGATGATGTTTTAGGAGTATTGGGAGAATCCTATGTCATCCAAGGACAAAAAGAAATCACAGAATTTGGAGGTTGGCGTCAATACGTTTCGGTCAATCAGGATTGATGAAGATCAAAATTAATAATTCCATTGAAAATAAAACCATTCATTTGGTTATCAGTTTGCTTGAAAAAAGTCCCCTTGAAATAGAAAATTGCACATTGGGGATTGATCCAAGGCAATTACAAACCAGACAGGATCCTGATTCCTGGTCAGCCGGTGAGATTCTGGCGAATTTGCATGCATGTGCGACCCTCTGGGGGAAAAGTGGCTGGATTAAAAATAAAAAAACACAATCTTCAGCCAGGCACGAAGAATGGCACTTCACGAATACGATCATATAGACCAATTTGAGATAATTAATAACCAACTAAAAACAGAGTAATCGGATTGATTCTACGCTTCAATTGTCATCATAAAATTCCTATTTTATTTTTTTATGATTATTTTCTCGAATTATCTATTTGTAATAATTTACAATCAGTTATATGATTAATCTATTCATAATCTCCTGAAAAAGGATTTGATGAATTCCGAGGAGGTGGAAATTCAAAATAATATCAAATTTTTTTAAGTTTCGGATTTTTCTAAATCCAACAAATTTTTTAATAAAAACAACGAAGGAGTAGAAATAATGAAAAAAAGTATTTTATTAACCCTGGCAATATTCACAATCATGTCAATGGTTTTGGCTGCTTGCGGTGGTGCTACCGGAAAAGAAGCTGTGAACCTGAATGAAGCCACTCTCGATGAAATTGTTGCAGGTGCAAAAAAAGAAGGACATGTTGAGTCCGTAGGTATGCCCGATTCCTGGGCAAACTGGGGTGAGACCTGGCAGGAACTCACAGCAAAGTATGGTATCACGCACGCCGACACCGATATGAGCTCTGCTGAAGAATTGAACATGTTCGAAAATGAAAAAGATGCTCCCACAAAAGATATAGGTGACATTGGTCTGGCCTTTACAAAAGACTCCATAGCAAGAGGACTTGTCCAGGGTTACAAAACATCTTATTGGGATACTGTTCCGGATTGGGCAAAAGGTGAAGATGGACTCTGGATGATTGCATACACCGGCGTAACAACATTCATTTTTAACGAAGATATCAGCGATGAACAGGCACCGAAATCCTGGGCAGATGTTCGGGCTGGCTCCTATAAAATCACCATTGGTGATGTAATTGGTGGCGCAACAGGTCAGTCAAACGTACTGGCAACTGCGTATGCATTTGGTGGAAGCATGGACAATCTGGACCCAGCATTTGAATTCTGGGCAGAAATGGCGAAAGCTGGCCGAATTGATCAGGGCGACATTCTTCTACAAAGAATTCAGGCTGGTGAAGTTCAATTAGGTGTAACCTGGAGTTATAACGCCTTAACATACCGCAATGAAACCCCGAACTATGCTTTTACCGTAGGTGTTCCTTCGGATGGTTCAATATTAAGCGGTTATGCATCCGTGATCAATAAATATGCTCCACACCCATTTGCTGCTGCACTGGCACGTGAATTCATCTTCAGCGACGAAGGCCAAATTAACCTGGCTAAAGGTGGCGCTGTTCCCACACGTACGGACATTGTCATTCCAAAAGAAATTCAGGATGTAACCATCCAACAATCTCAATATGCGAATTCAATTCCGATCACTGACGCTGCCAAATTTGCTGAAGTTGGTAAGATCATTTCATCCCGATGGGAAGCAGAAATCATCCCATTGATGAGCAAGTAGTCGGTTAATACGTTTTTCACAAACTCAATAATAATTATGGGGCGTATCAGTTATACGCCCCATAATTGGACATAGGAGATGCGGTGAAAAAAAAGGCAAATTTACGAATTTATTTATTAGTACTACTACCTTTTCTCGTAATCGTTTTTCTTTATGAAATTCTTCCTCTGATTATGATGATCCTGAGCAGTTTCAAATCTGAAACTGACACTAATATTTTTTTCACACTTGAAAACTATATATCCGCTTTCACAAAACTCTCTTATCAGCGCGCCATTATCAACAGTCTGAGAATCACCATTCTTTCCACTGTATTTGGAATCCTGATCGGTTTCTTTGGGGCACAGGCAGCCCACAATTCACGTGGAAAATTTAGAAATGTATTTCTTACCATTTTAAATATGACATCCAATTTTGCTGGAGTTCCCCTGGCGTTTGCATACATGATCATTCTTGGAAATTCTGGTGTTATCACTCAATTTGCTAAAACTTACGGCGTTGAGTTTCTGTCAAATTTTGATTTATACACCAGTTCAGGGTTGCTTTTAATGTATGTTTATTTTCAAATCCCGCTCTCTACCCTGCTGCTTATTCCAGCCTTCCATGGGATCCGTCAGGAATGGAAAGAAGCAAACATGCTTCTAGGAGGCTACACATTTGATTTCTGGGCTAAGGTAGGAATTCCGGTATTGTTACCCAGCATTTTTGGCACAATGAGTGTTCTGTTTGCGAACGCTCTGGCTGCCTACGCAACAGCCTATGCCTTATTGATGAATAACTATTCTCTATTACCTGTCAATATTACCGGTATGTTTACCGGCGATATGACCACACGACCCCATCTGGGTGCAGCCCTATCGGTTGTTATGATGTTATTGATGCTGGTAGCAATCATGATCAACAACTATATCAATCGACAAACAACGAAATGGAAGGTGAGATGATGAAAAAGACAAGATTTTCCTCCAATATGGTTATCATCATTCTCATCATTTATTTGTTAATTCCTCTTGTAGCTACCGCTATCTACTCCATGTTTCAAAAGTGGACCGGCATATTACCGGAGGGTTTCACATTGGGTCATTATACCAGTTTACTTTCCAATAAAGCATTTCTACTAACTTTATGGAGAACTGTCATCATCAGTATCGTTCCTATTGTTTTGACAGTGCTGGTGACCCTTCTCGCTTTATTTGCCGTTACGATTTATTTCCCAAAATTAGAAAAGTATGTCCAGATCCTCTGTATGATTCCCTACACGATTCAAGGGGTTATCTTATCAGTCAGCATCCTTTCTTTATATGCAGGTGTGAAAGGATTTTTGGGATTGCGCCTGGTAATGTTGATCGGTGCTTACTGTATCATCATTCTTCCTTATATCTATCAGGGCATTCGCAACAGCATGCATGCTGTCAATATGCCCATGTTAATCGAAGCGGCTGAGATGTTAGGTGCCAGCAAATTAACTGCTTTTTTCAAGGTGATTGTTCCAAACATCATCTCGGGGATTACCGTCTCTTCTTTGCTTGCAGTTGGCATAATCTTCGGGGATTACGTATTAATACGTAATATCACCGGCAGTTCTTTCCAGAATGTGCAGATATATCTGTTTCTGGCTATGAAACGATCCAGCACAGAAGCTTCCGCTGTTTTTGTGATCATTATGGTTACCACATTCCTGATCACAGCCATGGTGCTTTATCTTCAGAGTAGAGACAACCGGCAAAAAATGGAAAATAAAGGGAGATAAAAAATGTCCTATATTCGCTTTGAAAATCTCAACAAATTTTTTGGTAAGAATCATGTTCTCAAGGATATCAACCTGACAGTCGAGAAAGGCCAACTGGTAACACTTCTAGGTCCATCCGGTTGTGGAAAAAGCACTCTGTTGCGTTGTCTGGCCGGACTTGAAGTGGTCACCTCAGGAAAAGTATTTTTGGATGGCAACGACATCACCGAGGTAAGTCCGCGTGATCGTGGTATCGGAATGGTTTTCCAACAATACTCATTATTTCCCAATCTGAATGTCTCGCAGAATGTTGCCTTTGGTCTCAAGATGAAGAAAGTACCGGGCAACGATATCGATACCAAAGTTAAACAGATTCTGGCTCTGGTAGGTCTGTCGGAAAAGATTGACCAGTATCCCAGCCAGCTCTCCGGTGGTCAGCAGCAGCGAGTAGCTTTAGCCCGTGCCATTGTCACCGAGCCTAAGGTGCTGCTTCTGGATGAACCTCTTTCAGCCATTGATGCCCTTTTACGAAGAAACCTGCAGATTGAAATTCGTCGCATTCAAAGAGAGCTGAATATCACCACTATTTTTGTCACTCATGATCAGGACGAGGCCATGGTCATGTCCGATATGATCCATTTATTCAATAACGGATTTATTGAGCAGAGTGGCACTGCCATTGATTTGTACTCACGACCACGAACTAAATTTGCTGCCACATTTATAGGCAATTACAACATTCTCACAGCAGATGAATTTGGAAAAGCAGTGAACGAGAAACTAGATTGCAAAGATGTGGCTATTCGCCCTGAAATCATCCATGTCAATCATAAACCCGAGGAAGGGGAAGACAAATATCACCTGATGGGAACCATTTATAACAGTATCTCACATGGCAACATCATCCGGTATGGCGTGCAATGCGGTGAAATCAGGCTGAATGCAGATCTCATTTTTGAAGGTGGCCTACCAATACAGGAAGGCGCAAATGTTTTCCTCGCCATAAAAAAAGATGAGGTCATTCAACTTTAAACGCAAGATCAAATTCATCCCAAATTAGAATAATCCAATTTCCAGGAGTGTGTTAATGATCAAAAATATTGCTCACCGTGGCTTTTCTGGTCAATTCCCTGAGAATACATTGCTTGCTTTTCAGGAGGCAATTGAGCTGGGTGTGGATGCCCTGGAATTGGATGTTCAACTCTCCAAAGATGGTGAGTTGATGATTTTCCACGATGAGGAATTGCTACGCACCACAGGAGAAAATGGTTTCCTTAAAGACCGTACCTTTTCTGAATTACGAAAGCTGGATGCCTCTGCAGATTTCCGCGGCGTATATGGAAAAAATCTCATCCCCACTCTGGCTGAGTATCTGGAATTGACGGCCAATACAGATATCATTTCATTCCTGGAATTGAAAAACAGTATGTTTCCTTACCCTTATCTGGAGGAAAAGGTGGCAGAATGCCTCACCCAATTTGGGCGGCAGAAGGGAACTATTCTTTTCTCAGCAAACCATCCCTCAGTCAAACATTTTGGAGATCTGGTACCGGATGTGTGTCTTCTCTTTCCATTTGACAACTGGATCTTCGATTACGGTGCTTATTGCTGCAGCCATGGAATCAGCGCCTGTATGCCCTTTTACCGCGCACTGACACCGGAAGTGGTGGCAGAGATCAAAGCGCACGGCGTCGCCATCTATCCCTGGACAGTTGACGAGCAGGAGGATCTATGGGCATTATTGGAAATGGGCGTAGATGGAATCCTGACCAACCGCCCCGACCGCCTGAAAGCATTGCTGCAGGAATTGAAAGACTGATCGTTAAAAACATAAAAGATGTTTTGTTTGGCATCCGCACTACCACTGGCTGGCAGTTGAGCGGACTGACACTACCGTTGAGAAAGAATATCTTTATCCTTACCTGCGGTTATTATGCGATAGACACTTTCAACCGACTTTCAACCGACTACTGTCAACAGACTACTTGACGATATCAGGCAAAGGTGATAAAAACAATAAGTTTGAATTGGTGACAAAAGACGGTATCACATGAGATTTCCCGGGTTGGTTGATGTGCATGTTCACCTGCGGGTGCCTGGCACTGAACACAAAGAGGATTATCACACAGGCACGGCGGCTGCCCTGGCAGGAGGTTTCACCACCCTACTCGCCATGCCAAATACCCAACCACCCCTGGTGACGTTACAAGATTGGCGCATCGCACAGACAAGAGCACAAAAAGAGAGTCTGTGCGATGTTTTTTTATTTGCCGGCGCCTCCGCAGCACACATCCACGAACTGCCCACCCTGGCTGAACATACCCCCGCGCTCAAGGTCTACATGGACGCCACTTACGGCCCTCTGCGGGTTCAGGGCTTATCCACCCTTTCCAGCATCATGCAGACCTGGCCATCAGACAAAGTGATTGCCCTGCACGCCGAGGGCGAGTCTGTCGCGGTCGGGATTGCTATGGCAGCCATCTACCGCCGCCTCGTCCACTTCTGCCACGTCAGTCGCAAGAATGAGATTGAATTGATCGCTGATGCCAAAGCGCGCGGGCTGCCCGTGACCTGCGAGGTTACCCCGCATCACCTCTTCCTGACGCAGGCAGATGCCGCCCGCCTGGGTCCCCTGACGGACATGCGCCCACGCCTGGCATCACAATCCGATGTTGATGCGCTCTGGCAACATCTCAATAGCACCATCGACTGCATTGCCAGCGACCATGCTCCGCACACTCTGGCAGAAAAAGCGCAGGCTGACCCCCCACCAGGCATACCGGGATTGGAATCGACCCTGCCATTGATGCTCACGGCAGCAGCCGAAGGGCGCGTGAGCTATGAGCGCCTGCTTGAGCTGCTTTATCACAATCCCCGCCGCATATTCAAGCTCCCAGCACAATCCGATACCACCATCGAAGTGGATGAGAAAGCCAGTTATATCTTCCCCGATCACCCGCTTTACACCAAATGTGGCTGGTCGCCATTCACAGGCTGCAAAATGACCGGCCGCCTGATCAGCGTCATCTTTAAAGGAAAAGAAATCTTCAGAGATGGTAAAGTCCTGCCAACCAAACCGTAAATTTATACAGGAGATGCACGTTATGAAAAACAAACCTTTATCCCCCTTATTCAACCTGGATGTCTTCCAGAGGGAAGCCAAAATTAAGAACGGATTCTTTCAAAAAGATATCCTCAGCGTAGACCAATTTGGCAAAGATGATTTAGATTATATCTTTGCACGCGCAGAGGAAATGGCTGAGATGGTCAACCGCTGGGGCGCTTGCGACCTGCTGAAGAGCTATACCCTGGCATGTGTCTTCTACGAACCCAGCACACGCACCAGTTCATCCTTCATCGCTGCCATGGAGCGCCTGGGAGGCAAGGTCATCCCCATCACCGAAGGGATCCAGTATTCCTCGGTTTCAAAGGGTGAATCCCTGATTGACAGCATGCTGACACTCGAGCAGTATTGCGACTTGATCGTACTACGCCACCCGGAGATCGGGTCGAGCGCTCAAGCTGCCAAGTACGCACATGTGCCTATCATCAATGCCGGCGATGGGGCGGGTGAGCACCCCACCCAGGCGCTGCTTGACCTCTTCACCATTCAAAAGGAACTGGGCAGGATTGACGGTTTGAAGGTTGCCATGGTGGGTGACCTGCGTTATGGACGCACCGTACACAGCCTGACCAAACTGCTGGCGCAATACGATGTCTCCCTGCGCTTCGTCTCACCGGACACCCTACGTCTGCCATTGGACTTGATGAATGAACTGATAGATCGGGGCATCAAGGTGCGCGAGACCAGCAAAGTGGCAGATGTGATCGAGAATGCGGATGTGCTCTACGTCACCCGCATCCAGAAGGAGCGCTTTAGCGACCTGGTACAATACGATGAGATCAAAGACTACTTCGAGATCACCACAGAGCTGATGACCCAGGCAAAGCAGAAGATGATCGTGATGCACCCCCTGCCGCGCGTGGGTGAGATTCAGTATAATGTTGACAAGGACCCGCGCGCCGCCTACTTCCGCCAGGTGCAAAACGGGATGTTCATCCGCATGGCACTGCTGGCAGCCGTGCTCGGGCAGGCTTAACCAACTCAGGAAGGAACATACATGAACTTTTTCGCAAAGCTAGCTGAAGCCGTCCAGCGCAACAATTCGCTGTTGTGCGTCGGTCTCGATCCACAACTTGAGCTGCTGCCCCCAGGAGAAAGCCTGGAGCAGAGCCTGGTGGCATGGGGAAAGGCACTGATTGAGCAGACCTCTGACCTGGTCTGTTGTTACAAACCCAATATCGCCTTTTACGAGCAGGCTGGTCCGCAGGGGCTGCATGCCCTGCAGCAGACCCTGGCAGCCATCCCTGAGGGCATCCCCATTTTGCTGGATGCCAAGCGGGGGGATATTGGCTCGACTGCGGATGCGTATGCGCGCGCTGCCTACCAGCAGTACCACGCTGATGCGATCACCATCAGCCCCTACCTGGGGCAGGATAGTATCAAACCTTTTTTAAAGGATACGGATAAGGCAGTTTTTATCCTCTGCCAGACGTCCAACCCCTCTGCCAGGGAGATCCAGCAGCACGGGGAGCCGCCCCTCTTTGAGTTCATTGCTCAAACCGCCAAAGCTTGGGGCAGTGTTGACCAAATAGGTTTTGTTATCGGCGCCACCCAGCCGGATGCCCTGCAAAGTATTCGCGCAATCTGCCCCGAGCACTGGTTCCTGGCGCCGGGTGTGGGTGCGCAGGGCGGTGACCTGGCACAGGCACTGCAGGCAGGCTTGCGCGCCGATGGGATAGGTATGATCATCCCTGTTTCGCGCGGCGTGATCTATGCAGATAACCCGCGCCAGGCCGCCCTGAACTTCAGGGATGCCATCAACGCGGTACGGGCAGGTTTTATCCCTTCGGCAGCACTGAGTGACCGGGAGCGTCTGATCATCAGCCTTTTTGAACATGGCTGTGTCAGGTTTGGCAATTTCACGCTGGCATCCGGCAAGCAATCCCCAATTTACATTGACATCAGGCGCGTGATCTCCTTCCCGGATCTTTTCAAACAGGCGGTGGCAGCTTATCTCAAGCTCCTGCATACGCTGCAGTTTGACCTGGTGGCGGGTGTGCCCTACGCAGCCCTGCCGCTGAGCACCGTGGCAGCCTGGAAGATGACAGTGCCACTGATCTACCCGCGCAAGGAAGCCAAAGCCCACGGCACCGGCCAGATGATTGAAGGTGCTTACATGCCCGGTCAGTGCGCAGTGCTGATGGAAGACATCATCACCAGTGGCGGGAGCATTCTCACTGCAGCCGAAACCTTGCGCAGTGCTGGGTTGCATGTCGACGATGTGGTCGTGCTGGTGGAGCGCAAGCAGGGTGGCGCGGCAGCCCTGGCAGAGCATGGGATAAAACTGCACCCGGTTTTGAATATCTACGAGGTGCTGGACACTTTGAAAGCACATGGGTTGATCGAAGCGGACATCTATACAAATGTGATAGCATATCTGCAAGGGTAGAAGCACATGCCTGATCTGACCACGCAATTTCTCAACCTGACTCTCTCGAACCCCTTTGTGTTGGCATCCGGCATTCTGGGCAGCAGCCCTGAGCTGATAGCACGTTGCGCGCAGAACGGTGCAGGTGTAGTCACATGCAAAAGCTGTGGTGTAACTGCGCGTGAAGGGCATGCCAACCCGGTGGCAGTGGACTGGGGGCACGGTGTGATCAATGCTATTGGGCTGACTAACCCAGGTGCGGATGAGGGAGTGCACCTGCTCCAGCAGACGAAAGCGCTGCTAGCTCCGTTGGGGGTGCCCCTCATTGCCAGCATCTTTGCCCCAACTGTCAGCCAATACGGCGAGGTGGCTGCCATCATCAGCCAGGGAGAGCCAGATTTGATCGAGGTCAATATCTCCTGCCCAAATGTGGCAGATGAATTTGGTACTCCCTTTGCCGGCACACCTGAGAGCGCCGCGGCTGTAACCGAAGCCGTAAAAAAGGCAACCACCATCCCGATCAGCGTCAAACTGGCGCCCAACGTTCCCAATATTGCGTGCATTGCAGAGGCGGTGGTGTCTGCCGGCGCAGACGCCATCACCGCTATCAACACCATGCCTGGCATGTTGATCGATGCCCGTGCTGGCAGAGCTGTTCTCTCAAACCGCACCGGCGGTCTCTCCGGATCTGCCATCAAACTGATTGCGCTGCATTGTGTGGCTGAAATTGCCACACGAGTGAACGTGCCCATCATTGGCACTGGCGGGGTCAGTTCGGGTGAGGATGCAGCCGAGATGATCATGGCTGGCGCCTCGGCAATCGGGATTGGTACAGCAGTCTGGTATCACGGGGCGGCGGTATTTGCACGCATGCGTGATGAGCTACTGGGGTTCATGGCAGAGCAGAGATATCCTGACCTGGCAGCCATGCGAGGGGTTGCCCTGCGATGAGCACACACGGACTTTTCCAGGCATTGCAGCTTCAGTCGGTCAGGGTCGAAAACAAGCTCACAAAAACCCTCATCTGCGATGGGGAGATGCCTGCGGCGCAGCCGGGTCAATTCGTGATGGCATGGTTGCCGGGCATTGGCGAAAAACCCTTCAGTATCGCTGCCAAAGAACCCTTCAGCCTGACTGTTGCCGCGGTTGGACCTGTCAGTGAGGCACTCTGCAGGCTGCAGCCTGGTAAGCGCGTGTGGGTGCGCGGCCCTTTGGGGCAGGGATTTGCCTTGCAGGGTCACAGGCACCTGCTTGTAGGCGGGGGGTATGGCGCGGCACCGCTGGCTTTTCTTGCCGGTGAGATCATAAATCAGAAGGAGGATGTAACTGTCTGCCTGGGGGCATGCACTGCCAAAGAGGTGATCCTGGCATCCGTTTTCGATCGACTCGGCTGCCGTATACGCCTAAACACCGAGGATGGCAGCCTGGGTGAGCGCGGTCTGGTCACTGCCAGCCTGCAGGCTGAACTTACAGAAAACCGTCCGGATGCAGTTTACGCCTGCGGTCCGACCCCCATGCTGAGCGCGGTGAACGTGCTATGCGCACACTTCGAGGTGCCCTGCCAGCTTTCCTGGGAAGCGCATATGCGCTGCGGGTTGGGTCTGTGTGGCTCCTGTGAACTACCAAAGGAAATCTGTGAGGCAGTTGGCCTCCCCAAAGGCTGGCTGGTCTGCAAGGATGGGCCGGTTTCTCATTCCCGAGTTACTCATGATTGAATCTTTGCAGGTAGCCAAATTTGGCGAAAGCCCTTCAATATTAGCTATTTTTCTGCAATAATCGGGAAAAATAAAGAATGCTACAAGACATTGAAACGAAAGTTTTTTTGCATTTGTGTTGTCTGCTCTGCGGTCAAGAAAGCGTAACTGAAGCACCTGTGGTTGAAGAACCGCATGCAGTTATCTGCAGGGCTCAGCCAACCACTGAAGCGGTTGGCATGTACCAGGTTCCTGTGTAGATTGAAGGCTGTTACAACGTTGCTTTTGTGTCTGTCGGTCCGCATGACGATGACGGCTGGTCACAGGCCCACGACGTCGCCATCTATCCCTGGACGGTTGGTGAGCAGGAGGATATGTGGGTATTATCGGATGTAATGATCAGCTCACGATGCAAAAAACAGGTTCCAAATTTCTTATTTTGATTTTTGATCCACTCAATAGGAAATTGGACGGCGTGCTACATCCAGAACCATGTCCTGGAAAGCCATTGCAGCTGCCTGGCAGGCTGATTGATCTCCAGTCAGAATAGCACCCATAAAGTTGGTTTCAGAGGGGGGTGGCGTGTAAGAGACAATTTCAACTGCAGCTGCTTTTAAGGCAGCATCCAGAGCCATTACACCTTCCATTGGTGGTGCAATCAAATAAGCAATGGGTGAACCCAATGGGATATTACAGATTTTTGAGAGATAAGATCCGGTTTGTGAGATAACATGTGGAAAAAAAGTGATGCTGCCTTCCGAATTGGCAGAGTACCAGACTGCATTTACAGTTAAATAATGAACTGCAGCTTCCAAACCAGCTCGTACTTCATCCGGGTCTGGACCAGCCAGCATGGCGATAATTTCACCGGAAAGCGGTCCTGATGCGTGTCGTGAACCAGCGAAAAACGAGTGGGCATACACCACATCAACATTCGCTTTTTTTGTGGCTTCATCAATGGATACATAGGTTGCATCATCATTATCCGAGGTCAGAATTCCCAGGCTGCGTTGGTCTGAACGTAATCCCAGAACCCGAGCATAATCCGGAGCTACCTGAGAGATTAAACGCACCGCCAATGGTTTTGCATGAATTGGATCTAAGATTGCCATGTGTTACTCCTTTTTATTCAATCAGCTTCGATTTTACGCCTGAAGCCTGATTTTTGATCATCTTTTTTGCTATTTGAATGGCGTAAGCGCCAGCTTCCAGAGGGTTGGTACCACCACCATCAAAGATGTTGCAAATCACCTCGCGATCAGCATCGGTATGACCGGCTGATGGGCGGTATGCCATATAGGCACTCATTGATTCTGCCCGTCCCAAACCTGGGCGTTCTCCAATCAGTAGAATCAATACATCCGGTTGAATCAGATCTCCAATATCATTCATCACACCGACCCGGCAATATTGAATGAAGAATGCGGTTCCCAGTGTTAACCCAGCCGTTTTACAACCTGCTTCCAGCACCGGGAAGATTTTTGGTAAATTAACTTCAATTGCAAATGCACTCAGCCCGTCACCAATACAGATTTGAATATTGGGTGATTTGATGCATCTTTCCTGAATAGTTTTCCGGGCTTCCTCGCTCAATCGGCGACCCAGATCAGGACGCAACAGATATTGCTCCTTCCCTTCCGTGATTTGGGTTTGCACACTGAATAGATTGAATTGAGCCAGAATTTGTGGATCCACATCCCGATACAAAGTGTCTTGCGTTACAGCCAGATCACTCTGGAAAAGTAATAAGGACTTCGTTCGTAAGCGTGTGCCTGCCCGTCCAGAGCCTATCCTGGCGGTGGTTGTGGATATTAGGGCTGGTAATCCTTCTGAATCGATTGGATGATCTACACCCGGTTTTTGTCGCATTTCATCTGTTGTTGGATCAGGTAAATCTATTGTCAAACTCGATGAGGATCTCAGGGAATCTACACTTTCTTTCGGTTGTCTGATAACAGGTGTAAATCCCGTTATTTCTATCTGAGTTTTGGAAAGGTTAGTAGATAACGCTAATTCATTCTGTTCAGTTATCTTTTTGAGATTTTCCTGAGCAATTTCCTGTAAAATCGCGTCGATTAATGCCTGCATCTGGTCTTTATCCATCATTCACCTCAGCGGGATAAGAAAAATGTGGGATCACCAGCTTTCGGGGTGAGCTTACCATTTTTCATTAAACCAATAGATTCCATCCAGGTTTCAAATTCAGGGGCGGGTCGCAGGTTAAAAATATTACGGACCGCAGCTGTATCGTGAAAAGAGGTGGATTGGTACGATAACATCGAATCATCAGCCATGGGAACTCCCATAAAGAAGTTGCAGCCAGCTGCAGTTAACAAGACCATCAGGTTTTCTGCACTATTTTGATCCGTTCTGGCATGGTTGGTATAACAAACATCACATCCCATGGATATTCCGGTTAATTTTCCCATAAAATGATCTTCGAGTCCTGCACGGTGGATTTGCTCGGTATTGTACAGATATTCCGGTCCAATAAATCCCACCACCGTGTTTACCTGGAAGGGCTCATAGCGTTTTGCCAGCCCATAATTACGAGCTTCCAGGGTTAATTGATCCCATCCGTGATGGGCGTCGGCAGAAAGGGCTGATCCTTGCCCCGTTTCAAAATACATGTAATTTGGTCCAGTTGGATAACAATACTTTTTTGCCATCTGGTAGGCTTCATCCAACATGCCTACAGAGATACCAAAAGATTCATTCCCGGCTTGAGAACCACAAATTGATTGGAATACCAATCCCACCGGAGAACCGGATTGCATACAGCGCATCTGGGTGGTGACATGCGCCAGAACACAGCTCTGGGTGGGAATCTCCCAGGTTTTGATAACATCATAGGTCATATCCAACAAGCGTGCCACCGATGCATAACTATCATCGGATGGATTGATGCCAATCACGGAATCTCCACTACCAAAGGAAAGACCTTCATATATAGAAGCCCGAATCCCCTCGGGTGAATCAGTGGGATGGTTGGGTTGCAACCGGCTGGACAATGTCCCTGGTATTCCAATGGTGTTGACACAATGACGTACCACCCGAATCTTACTGGCTGCCAGAACGAGATCCATATTTGACATTAATTTTGTGACCGCCGATATCATCTCAGCGGTTAAGCCATTGGAGATACGTTTGATCTGGTCACCATCAGTTTCATTGGACAATAACCATTCTCGTAATTGCCCCACAGTCCAATCTTTTATCTCTGAATAAATTGTTTGATTGAGTCCTTCAAATATCACCTGGGTGACTTCGTCCTGGTCAGGCGGTAATACTGGATTCTCATACAATGTCCAGAGAGGTATCTCCGCCAGAACCAGTTTGGCTGCAGCGCGTTCTGCCGTCGTCTCGGCAGCCAGTCCCGCCAGACGATCACCAGATTTTTCTTCATTCGCCTTTCCCATCAGAATGCGTAAATCCGGGAATTCGTATTGTTTTCCAAATAATTTCGTGCGTAAAATCATTAAATACCTCAGACTAATGGTAAAAAATCAAAGTTTTCACCACCAATGGTACCACCCTCCCGTCCATGAGTGGCGTTCCTATATCGATATAATCACCTTCCTCCAACCCCACCTGATCGATCACCAATAAGGGGCGCTCTTTTACCAGTCCTTTGACTGTCTGACCGAGTACCTGGGCGTAATCTCGTTTGATGATCGCAATGAGGGGTCTCCCGACGGGTAATGAGGTAGTAAATGATTCCAATCCCTGCGCCACCTGTATCAGTTGAGGGTAATCCATCCGTAAATCCAACTCCAAGGAGATTGCAAAGGGATCAACTCCCAGGTCCAGATCCCAACGCCTGAGTGCATCTCTTACAGCTTCCGCAATCACATCTGGTAATAATTCTTTCCCGAATAGATCAGGTCGAATAACCGGTACATTTTTCAATGGCAAAATTGACTTTTCAGCCCAAATCGTCGAGCCGGAAAGCGTCAGTGTTTGGGAGCTGGCTCCTAAAACTGTTGCCCGTTGGGTTTCTGCGGGTTTAATCACGTTGTATGATTTTATTTTCGGGTGATAACGCAAGCTTTGGGCTAATAAGGGACCGATATCACCATGTCGGCCAACATCAGCGACTGTGTTTATCACAATGGGTGAATAAAAATAATAACCAATCCCACCTGAAAACATCACCGGTTTATCTGCACTAGAAACCGGATTGGGTGGTGTTTGATAGAGTTTTTCTGCCAGTGGTGAGGTTGTACCTTCAATCAAATGAACCGTGACATCTGCCATACAATCCGTCACGCGGGTTAAGTCTTCAAAAGATGGGCGATCACCAACCCGGATTTGAACACCAGCTTCAGCAGAAATCCACTCTCCTGCATGGGTGATCGCTGTTACTACTCCATTCTTAATCTCAATCACCCTGCCTCCAAAGTTCATGGCAGCCGATCCCACCAGATTTCCCTGGCGGAAGACAGCACTGTTGGCACTTCCACCACCAATATCTATGTTTGAGACGGTGGTGAAATGCTGGCGTGAATAGCTGGCTGCTCCCGACCCACGACCTGCAATCATGCTTTCGACATTCGGTCCAGCGACCGTGACAACAAAATCTCCCGCCAGATCTGCAATTGCTTTCAAAATCTGATCGGCATTTTTCTTGCGGGCCGTTTCACCCGTGATGATGACTGCTCCAGTTTCAACCTGATCAGGCGAGATGCCTGCACGACTATATTCCTGTTTCAGGATTCCGGCAAGGCGATCTGCATCAATTGTTTCGCTGTCCTGTAGAGGAGTAAAAACAATTTCACTTTCATACAAAACTTTGCGATCAATAATATCAACCCTGGGAATCTGCCCGGCACGGGCGATCTCCACCAGGGACAACTCACTGAATATTACCTGGGTTGTAGTCGTGCCAATATCAATACCGACACTGACTATTTCATGCGCGCTTTTCACAAATGTTCCTTTCAGATGCTAGCATTGCAACTCTTTCAATAATTTCACAATCTTCAGCTTTTTGGATCAACAACAATTGTATCCTCTTCTATTATTCATTTTTCAAGTCAGTTCCCTCAATTCCACTTAACACTCAATTTCGAAACATAAAACCTTATTGAGTTTGGACAACTTTTGTAAAGTGGGTTCTTCCTTATTATATAAACTTAACAAAAAATAACATTATCGTCGCGGAAGGAAGTTGTTCTTCCAAGAATGGTTTTCAATCTTGATATACCTACTTGCATAATCAAATTAATGAATTGTATACTCTATTCAGTCCATTCTGGTTGTTGTTTTTTATTCATTCTGTGATTCTGCAAAGGAGAGACGCTTATGAGTATATTATTGGGAATCTTCATTGGATTCGGTGTTTGGTTTGTTTTTCGTTATGTTCTTACTTCATTTTTTACTGTCGAGCAAAATGAACGCGCGGTGAAAACCGTTTTTGGTCGGGCAGAACGGATGGGTGACAACACTACCATAAATACACCATTAGCCGACATGTTGACCGAGGAACATAAAAAACGTTACAACTATCCGGTGGTAAAGGTTATTCAACCAGGTGGTCCCTATTTTAAATGGCCCTGGGAAAAGGTCTACAAAGTCTCTGTGGCAACACAGACAATCAACATGGCCTACGATCCGGATGAGCCTAAGGCAAATGCTGGCGGCACGATTTTGGAAGCTGTTACCAAAGACCAACTTAACACCGGTCTTACCGGTCAGATTCGCTATCGGGTTGCAGAAAATAACCTGTATGCCTATCTCTTCGGTGTCAAACAACCCATCTCACATGTCATGGGATATTTTGTCTCAGTCTTGCGTGAACGAATTGCCAGCTTTGCAGCACCTGATAGTCCCATTATTCCGGAAAGTGAAATGAGTATTGTGACCGGTGTATCAATCAATGATCTTCGAAAAAATCTCAGGGACTTGAATGATCACATGGAAAGAGAATGCAGCTCATCCATCGCTCGTTATGGAATCCTTTTGGATGCTTCGTTGATTACTGGAATTGACCCACCAGCAGAAGTTGAATCAGCACTGGCTGCGATCAATACGGCACACAATCAGGTATCCTCCGATATCAGTCTGGCGCAAGCCCTGGCGGACCAAAAAATTGTGCAGTCCAAACGTGCAGTTGAAATCGAGACACTCAACGCACAGGCGGAAGTGGAACCGTTAAAAGCGCTGGCAGAACAATTGCGCATCTTAAAGAGTAGTGGTCCGGGAGCATTGGCTGCTTATGTAAGAAATGTTCGCTTACGATTATTCTCACATGCCCAACAAATTGTACGGGAGGTGGAATCATGAGTCCATTTCTTGAATTATTAATCTCAGCAGTAATTACCTTCTTTGCTATGTGGTTTTTAATGCCACTCTTCTTATTTTTCATCCGATTGTTGGGGTTTTACACCATTGTTAATGAAGGTACATCCCAGGTATTTATTCTATTTGGTAAAGTCATTGGGATTCTGAAAGAACCCGGCATTCACATCCTGCCATTCAAAATCGGTCCAGGGGCCTTTTTAGTCAACTGGTTTGGCAGCCGCAAAGTATTGGATATGCGTCTCGATCAACAATATTTACGCAGTAATCCAGTCAATTCTGAAGAAGGTGCACCGATGGGTGTAGGTATCTGGTATGAAATGTTCATCAGTGACCCGGTTGCTTACCTGTTCAAGAATGCAGACCCGCGTGGATCCCTATCAGCAAATGTGAGCAATGCTGTGGTGCGTTCCTTAAGTAATATGCCGTTGGATCAGATGCTGGTCGATCGCCATCAGATGAGCCGTACCGTACGAGAAGAAGTCACGCCACGCTCACATGAATGGGGTTATAAATTGGGTTCGGTATATATACGGAAAGTCCATTTTCGAGATATAGGTATGATTCGCCAGATTGAAGAAAAAGTGGTCAACCGCCTGCGTCAGGTCACATCTGCCATCAAACAGGATGGTGCCAACCAGGTAAACATTATCGCTGGAACTGCTGAACGTCTGGCAGCGGTAGAGTTTGCGAAAGCAGGTGCCATCCGCCCCAAAATTGTGGGGGAAGCGATGCAGGAAATAACCAGTGATCCAGATGTTGCCAACGCTATGTTTGAGATCCTGGAAATGCAGAAATTGTTGGATAACAAAGGCAAGTTGACTCTGGTTCCACCGGGTAGTGATCTGCTCAACCAATTGATCGTTGCGGGCTCAACCAAATAATTTTTAAACAATCAAAACTGTATCAGCGGGAGTAAGACAAATCCCGCTGATACTTTATTGATTATGTTCTCGTTATAAAACTCAAAAATTTCTCAACCGAAGCATCGGATGCACGATGCAAATCAGGCGGAATGGACAAATGAGCTAATGCTTTGTATTTTTGTTCTCTTGATATGATCAATTGCGGATAACAACGGGCAAATGTTTGAGAACGAGATTCTTTCGGGGTTGGTAGAAAGTAATTATTCCAGATGATGGCAACCGGATTCTCCAGATAATATCGCAACATACGATCAAAATCCTGCGGGGTTATATCGAGATAAATAATCCTGGTCAATTGACTTAACTCTTGCAGAATTTCATCGTGCATGTAGATGATACTGCCGGTTGAATCAATAACGATGTTTTCTTGATTGTCAACTTTTTTTAGATTATCAAGGATCTCGTTTAAAACTTCTTCTTCTGCGTTTAAATACTGCTGAGCGCGAGTCACATGGGTTTCTTCATCCGGATATCCTACCCACTGATGCATATCAAACAAGTCTGAATAAACATATCCTAATTTTTCAGCCAGATGAACTGTAATCAAATCATCACACCCAAAGCGCTTGAATCCTTGCGATTCAAGTTTTTTCGACCAGTATGATTTTCCTGCGCCAGACATTCCAATCAGGGTAATAAACACAATTGATACCTCGAATTTGATTTTGGTTATTATAACATTCAGATGATGATAATTCAGGTGGAGAAAAAAAGTTCTCAGAGAACATACATCCTCTGAGAACAGCATGAAAATAAAACTCTAAACCTGATTTTTAGAGTTTTATTCCAGCTTCACGTAAAAGATTCTGAATTGCTTCAATATCAGGCAATAGAATCCACATCCCATCCCATGACCAGGATGGATAGGCATGATCCTCTCCAATGGCAATTGAATTGATTTTTTCTGGTTGGTTCAAAACCATGGCTACAAACGGCATTAATTGGACTGCTTGTTCGATCGTCATGTTGGTTTCAACATTTTCCTGGATTTCATCCTTCATCTTGGATAATTTTGTAATCGATTGGAAGCTGACCATTTTTTTCGCCAGAGCATACAGCACTTCCTGTTCACGGCGATTTCGGTCTATGTCGTTGGAAGAGGCGCGGGCACGCACATACCAGAGTGCTGTAGGTCCATCCATATGCACTTTCCCCTGCTGAACATAGCAATCTCCATTGGCATCTTGAAGTGGAAGATCACACCGGTCAGAAAAATCAGAGGTTACATTAACTTCCACACCTCCACGATTATCAATAAATTGCGTGAATCCATTAAAATTGGTCATCACATAATAATCAGGTCGAATGCCAAAATTCGCTTCAAACATTTCTGCGGTTGCTTCAAACCCACCCAATTGAAACACCTGATTGATTTTCATCTCCCATAGACTGGGAACCTGTACCCAAAGATCACGGGGAAAAGAAACCACATTAATCTGCCTAAGGTCAGGATCGAGTACAACCATCATGATTGCATCCGTGCGAAAACTGCCATCATTGGGTCGCAGATCAGAACCCAGTAAGAGAACCTTGATCTGGTTACTGAAATTGGGTGTCACTGCCACAGGAATATATTCTTCGTCCAGGCTGGCAGCTATAGCTTTTTTGTCACTAGAAAAATGTTGTGCTACGGCAATCAGAGTGGTGATCATCGTCAGGCAGGCAAAAAATATAAATAAAGCGCCTAGAATAGTCGTAAGGTTAAATTTAAACTTAAATTTTGGCATACGACCATTAAACTTCGGAATCGGAATTTTAAACCGGCTACTTTTTTTGGGGGAGATAGACCTCGCCATCGATTGCCCAGACCAATTGTTTCCATTGGTTGGATGCACGACCCTTCTTCGAAATTGAGTATTTCTTTGATTACTATAAAAATTATTCAAATCTTCACTCTCAGCTCGGTTCTGAAGCGATTACTGGCTTATTATAATTCCAAAACCGTTCAAAACAAATGAATTTTCTACTTACGTTGCCAGTTTCATGCCAGAACAGAAAAAAAGACAGGTGATTAAGATGCCAGGCCTGGCATCTTAATCACCTGTTTAGATCAAAAAATTTGAATTATATGAAGATAATTTGAGTATCTTCTGTCATATCAATAAATTCAGCGGCGGTAACAATGTCTTCCACACCTGGAATAAAATCGTCCTTGGTCAGTCCCATCATATCAACTGACATTTTACATCCATACATATGCGCGCCAGCATCCACCAGCATTTGCATGAATTCACCTACAGGGGGAACATCCAGATCAGCAATTTTGTCACGCATTAATTTAGATGCAAAAGCAGTCATTCCTGGTAAGACTCCCATGATATTCGGAATACCCAGGTTGCCAGTCTTAACACCCATCATGCTCATTTTCATACTGGTATTGGCGACAGGTGCTAATTCCAGCTTATCAACACGATGTTTGTTAATCAGGTCCATACCCCAGAATGTGAAGAAGAGTGTTACATCAATTCCATTACCCAAGGCTGCCCAACCCATAATCAAAGCTGGATATGCCATATCCAATGTTCCTTTGGAACAAATAAATGCCATTTTTCTTTGTTTTTCTTCCATTGTTACCATCTCCTATAATTTACTAAAGTTCAATCGAAATTAGACACAACCTTCTGGTTTCCCAAGGCCAGCAATTTTTGCTACTTTTTTGGCAGGTCCTTTTGGAAACAAGCTGAACAACTCTTTGGTGCTCACACCGGATCCACTGGTGATGCCACGTAACGTTGGTGCAGCACCAGTTGTTCCAGCACTCTGGCGGCTGAAATCAATCACCTTCCAATGTGCTTCTGTTAATTCAGCAATGCCTTCTTCTTTTGCCAGTTCTGCTGCAATTTCTTTTGTCCAATCAGCCGGGTTTACCAAGAAACCTTCTTCATTTACTTCCACTGTCTTGCCTGCTAATACTTTGCTTGCCATATTAAATACTCCTTAAGTTTTAATTATTTATTTTTTTTTACGCAACATTGAAACGTTTTTCCCAGTCAGTCCATTTTCCCGCCATGGTCATGGTTGGTGCCAATGGCACTTTTCTTCCACGCATAAGGATATTCCAGTACATCCATTCAAAGGATAATTTTCCAATATGATTCAGTCGGCTCTCCTGTAAGAGAGCGAAAGGTCCAATACCAGGAACTGGGAATAGTCCTGGCAAGGGTTCCTGTTCGTAGTTGAAATCCAACAGAACACCTTTCCCGTATCCAGATTCGATGAAACAATTGGTATGTCCATCAAATTTTTCTTCTAATTCTTTTCCTTCGGTATAGCGTTTGAAATTCTCTCCGAATAGGTCAACAGCATAATGTGCTACTGATCCGGCTTTGGAGGTAGGTGCATTCGCAGCATCGCCCAGGACAAAAATGTTCGCAAATTTATCCGACAAAAATGTAGATTTATTCACAGGAGAGAAATTGAGCTCATCCCCTAAACCAGATTTTCCAACCACATCCGCACCTTTATTCACTGGGATACTGACCAATAGATCATATTCCAACTCACGTTCATCATAGGAAATAATTTTTTTCGCATCCGGATCAGCATGTTCGATATAGAAATCTTCCTCGACTTTTATATTTTTTCTATCCAGCATATCGCCAATTAATTTGGAGGCTACCGGTTTGGTGAAGGCACCGGAATTGGGGGTAGCATAGATCAATTCAACGCAATCCCGAATCCCTTTCTGTGTGAAATAAGCATCCGAAAGCATCAAAAATTCCATCGGAGCAACCGGACATTTGATCGGATTTTCCACGACATTAACAACGATGCGACCACCCTGGAAATTTCGTATTTTTTCTTCCAAAGCAACCGCTGTTTTCAATGTATAAAATGAATGGATGGATTTGCCCCATTCGTGTTCACCCAAACCTGGGGTCTCTTCCGGATATATATCACAACCAGTGGCAATGACCAGAAAATCATAATCGAGAACTGTTTTGTCTTGAAGAATGACTTTGTTATTTTCCGGTTGTATCAGTTCAATCTTGGTTTGAAGCATTCTCACTTTGGAAGAAAGGTAAGTCTTCTTCTGTTTCATCAATTGTTTTTCTGTTGCTTTACCAAATGGTACAAAAATATAACCAGCTTGATAGTAATGAATTGGATCTTCATCCACAATCGTGATTTGCCATTCGTTCAAATCCATCAAGTGGGTTAAGTGGTTAGCTACCATCGTTCCGGCTGTACCGGCCCCTAAAATTACAATTTTCTTCATTCCTTTGCTCCTTATAATTTTTGTGTTAAGCTAGCAATTTGTTGTAAACGCTCCATAAAAGCGCTTCGTTCATTTAATATACTTTCAACAGCATAAGCTGCTGCTGCTGGCTGTGCTGCCAGATGCAGTTGTTCTGCCTGTGATAAATGTGGAACTTTCTGATAAGCATTCATAATTTCCTGTTCATCAATGCCACACAGGCGAGCTGTCTCTCTCAAGATTTCTTTTTCTGCTTCTGCATCTACAGAATCCAGATAGAATTCCCCAGCCAGGAATACACCTTGCTTTTTATTTTGTGCTTGGATCACAGATCCAAAATATTTCAATCCAGCATGGCAGGTAAATAACTCTTCCCGACCTTTTGCCTGTTCAGCAATTTTCCGCCAGGTTGCATCACAAATTTCTCGACCTTTCTCCGTTGCTAGCAAAAGTTTGCAGATGGGGCTTGGTTGGCTGATTTGGGTAACTTTCTCCCCTTTTTGGTCAATAATGACAGCACTGTAATGACTCACGGAGGTAAATAAATCCTGAATGGTTTGAACACAATGAATTGGAAAAATTGAATCAGACTCATTGACAACAGGCAGTTCAATGGTTTCACCGCTTAATAATTTTTCAACTTCCTTTTGTGGAAATCGCCATTGATTGCCGATTTTAACGCCTTTCAACCTCCCATCCCCTAGCATACGATAGACTGTTATGCGGTCGATTTTGAATAACTCCTGTACCTGTTTCGTTGTTAGAAAGTTTTCCATTTGTTATACTTTGCTATATCATGTTATATAATGTTATACGATGATATTATATTGTTGTGCATCTTTTCACAAGTGATAAATGTCACAATATAAATATTATTAATTTTGTGACAATTTAAAAGACATGTGTTTTATCAATGACAAATGAGCCGGGATGATCTCCTGGCTCTTAATTTAATAGATTAACAAAACGGAATGGTTAAATCGACTTTTGTAAAAATTCTTTAAGATCCAGTGTTACCTGAGACAATGATGGTTTATGTGTGTACATCATATGTCCGGATCGATAATAGGTCATATAAATATTCTTTTGTAAACTGGCAGGCAATTCTATATGATCAAAGGTGTAGCGGGTTGCAAAATATGGGGTGGCCAGATCAAAATAGCCGTTGCAAACAATCACTTTTAAGGCAGGATTCAATTGAAATGCCGTTCGTAATTGTTCTGCTGTATTGACAAATTGATTTTCATGCTCATCATATTTCCAGGATTGATATAGACTGATCAAAATCTCATAATGGCGATCCAGTTCCACTCCCAGGTCCCGACGAACGTAATCATACATTGTCGCCGTATACGGTCCCAGAATGGCGTTATAGGATGGATCACTCTCGTAATGTTCACCTACCCCATCTTTATCGAATCCAGTGTAACGGCTATCGAGGCGACCTACTGTGATACCTTCCGATCGGCGTAATTCTTTGGTGAAACGATGAATATCAATACGCAGATTGGTTTTATCAACATACTCTTTCGAGAGACCGGTGAAATAAGCTAATTTTTCAATGATTTGCTGTCGTTCATCCTCTGGAAGACGGTTTCCCTTCATCAATGCCAGGGTATATTCTCCTGAAGCGAATTCTTCTACCTGGGCCAGTGTTTTCCCCAAATCTTTCTGTAATTCCGAAGAAAGTTTCTTGTGATACCAGGCAGTTGCTGCATAGGTCGGCAGAAATAATATGAAGGGAAGATCATTACCAGGTGTAAATCTGGCAGTTATGAAATTAAGGATGGAGGAAACTAACATAATTCCGTTCAAATACATGCCATACCGGTCTTGCAGGAATTCTGATAATCCACCGGCGCGGGTGGTACCATAGCTTTCTCCAATCAAGAATTTGGCAGAAGACCAGCGGTTGTTGCGGGTTGTCCACAAGCGAATGAATTCTCCCACCGATTCAACATCTTTTTTCAATGAATGGAATTGATCAGGCTTTTCCTTTGGCACTGTACGGCTATAGCCGGTGCTGACAGGGTCAATAAATACAAGATCCGTATGAGATAGTAATGTGAATTCATTGTCGATCAGTTTGTACGGGGGAGGTAATGGATTGCCATCATCATCGAACAACACCCGTTTTGGACCTAACAACCCGAGATGCATCCAGACAGAAGATGAACCTGGACCGCCATTGAACGAGAAGGTTACCGGTCGATCTGCTGAATTTTTATCCCCATTCAATGTATATGCAATATAGAAAATTGAGGCTTTTGCTACTTCCCCATTCTCTACATTTTCTTCTTTTAAAATAATCGTACCGGCTGTAACAGTGTATTCCAATTTATTACCATCAATGATGATGCTGTGTTGTGTTTTTGAGGTGATTTCTTGTGGTTTTGTTTCCTTCTCTTTTTGGTCTGAAGGTTGAATTTGTTCTGTCATTTTTCCTCCTTGGATGGTTAATATCCTTTCATTGTATCAGAGCCTGAAAATTGCACATTAGTAAAACCGTTTCTGCCTTTTAATCGGTTATTGAAAATAAAGTACAATCATTGTGAGGTAAATTCATGATTCACTTACGATCTGTTCACATTAAGAGTCTCGAAGATTCACCTTCAACCTATCCGTTCAATTTGCCCTTGATTCAACAATTACCCGGTATCACCTTTCAATCACCGGTAACATTTTTTGTTGGAGAAAATGGATCCGGAAAATCTACATTGATAGAATCCATTGCCATGTCTATCGGATCAATCGTTGTTGGTAGTGAAAATATTCAGAATGACAAATCAATGCTACCAGCAAAGAAATTAGCCAATTATCTTCAACTGGTTTGGAATAAACGCACACATAAAGGTTTCTTTCTCCGGGCTGAAGATTTTTTTGGATATGCCCGGCGCATGGCTCAATTAAGAGCGGAGATGCAAGCAGAGCTGAAGGAGATGCAAAAACAAACCAGTAATCGTTCATCCCTGGCTCAGCAATTGGCAGAATCACCTTTTCAACGCGAATTGTACGGAATGAAACAGAATAAATCCGATTCGCTGGATCAAATATCGCATGGTGAGAGTTTTTTGCAATTATTTCAATCTCGTTTTGTTCCGGATGGATTGTACTTGCTGGACGAACCGGAAGCCCCTCTTTCACCTTTACGCCAATTGACCCTCATTACCCTGATCAAACAGATGGTGGCAGAGAATGCCCAATTCATTATTGCAACCCACTCACCCATCTTAATGGCATTTCCCGATGCTGAGATCCTCAATTTCGACGAAGTCCCCATACGCCCGATAGCCTTTAATGACCTACAACATGTGGAAATCATGCGTGGTTTCTTGAACAGTCCAGATGCTTATTTAAAACATCTGTGATGATTCACTTGTATTATGATACTAAATTTGTCTTTTTCACCCATTAACTGGTTACGTTTGCAAATTTCAGGTTTGGGTATAAAATTATCCTGTTTGGTTATGGAGGGCATAACCAAAACAGAAAATAAGGGGTAACCCTTTCTAAGAAGTTTTATTGATCATTTTTTTACACACACTGATCATAAACCCTGAATTACAGGTCATTTTATATTTACAGTCAGGAAGGAAAACAAGCATGAGTTCAATTTCTCAAGGTGTAAAACCCAGTATTGCCATTAAGACACGTAGTCGAAATTATTTGTTGTACATGATCATTTTCATGGGATTAGTGGCTATTATGGATCAATATTTATCCACGATCAAAACGACAGCACTCCCGTACATTCTCGAAGAGTACAAAATTTCAGCTTCAAATTTCTCATATCTTGAGGCTGCTTATCTGGCTTTTACATTCCTGATTGTCTTATTAAATGGATTAACGGATATTATTGGACGCCGATTTTCCATATTACTTTTGATTTTGATCATGGGTTTGGCTTCATTTGGCGTTCTATATTTCTCTCCCAGTATTCACTGGTTCATGATTATGTATACACTGGCAATCTTCGCAACAGTATCCAACATATGGACAATTCCTGTCAGTGAGGAATCTCCAGCAGAAAAACGGGCAAAATATATTGCCATAGTTTACATTATCGGATTAATTCCATTACAAGCAGTTTTTCCACCCCTCCTGATGAACACCCTGGGATTGAGTTGGAAGTGGATGTACGGTATCATGTTCATTTTCATGGTGCCTGTACTGGTTATGTGGGCATTCATGAAGGAAACCAGTCGTTTTGATGTCATAAAGGCAGAACGGAAAGACGGTAGCAGAAAGAATCATTTCTTCGGTCTGGGCGTTATTGATAAGAAAGATGTCCGTTATATCATCATTTCCTCATCCATCTGGTTGTCATGGTTGACCTATCAGTTCTTTTATTACTGGGCCGGTTATTATTTTATGACCATCAAGGGATATACCCTGAATCAATGGTCCATGGTGCTCCTGGTGACACTCATTGTTGCCATGCTCGGTGGATATTTAAGTGGTTGGATCATGGATCGCATCGGACGCAAACCTGCTTTGATTTTCGGTTGTTTGGGTCTTTCCATCGTTCTGGTCATTATGGGGTTTGCACAGGGATTTTTGTTACCGGTTGCTACGGTATTGATGGGATTTTTCACATCTTTTACCTACACATGGATCGTCGTCTACATTCCTGAAGTCTTTCCCACCGAAAGACGCGGTGCCTGCATGGGCTGGACAACCACTATCGCTCGTGTTTCATATGTCATTGGGCCACTCTTAACCGGTTACGTGCTCAGTCTCTTCCCTACGATGGAGTGGTTCTGGATTGTTGGTGCTGTCGTAATTCTGGTACCAATCGTTATCGTGTTCTTCCTCAATCCATCCGAAACAAACAAGCAGGAACTGGAAGAGATAGAGGTCGCTCGAGTCTAAGTTTGATGGTAAAAAAAGAGTTGGGGTCATCCCAATTCTTTTTTGTTTACGTTTCGTTTTCTGAAAGCAAATGCTCTAGATTCTGCCAATGTTGATAGGTATTCGCTATTTCACTTTCCAGCCATTTTAACCGGTTGGCAGTTTCTGTGATTGTCTTTTCTTCCTGATTATAAAATTCTGAAGACGACATTTTTTGAATCGTTTGTTGGTATTCAGATTCCAATAATTCAATTTTTCCGGGCAAATGATCCAATTCTTCCTGCAATTTTTTCTTTTGCATGAAATTTAACTTCTTTGGAATGCCAATTTCCGAAGTTGTTAGATTTTTGTTGGTTGGGTTTGATTTTTCAGTTTCCGAATTGGTTTTATTCATTACTTCCTGGGATAGTTGATACCAATCATCATAACCACCAATATATTCCTTCACCAACCCATCGCCTTCCAGTACCAAAGTGCTTGTGACCAGGTTATTCAAGAAAGCACGATCATGACTGACCAGAATGAATGTGCCTTTGAAATCAAGCAATAAGTTTTCTAGCAGTTCCAGGGTTTCCAGATCAAGATCGTTGGTGGGTTCGTCCAAAATCAGCAAATTCGCAGGCATTGTAAATAAACGCGCTAACAACAACCGATTGCGTTCACCTCCGGAAAGCACATGAATAGGTGCATGTACCCTTTCTTTCGTGAACAGAAAGTCTTCAAGATACCCATACACATTTCGGTTTTGACCATTAATTGTGATGATATCTCGTCCCTGGGCTACATTCTCATAAAGCGTCTGATTCTCATCCAATTGGGAGCGCAATTGATCAAAATAAATCCATTCCAGATTGGTTCCAAATTGAATCGATCCCTTTAGTGGTTGCAGGTTGCCAATTAATAAATTTACCAGGGTTGTTTTTCCGGAACCGTTGGGCCCTACAACACCCAGCTTATCTCCCCGTTGCAGTATAAAAGAAAAATCTTTGATGATCAACTGATCTGAATATCCAAAGCTGACGTCCTCAGTTTCAATCACCAGCTTGCCAGATTTTCGTGCTTCTTGAATCTGCAAATTCACTTTTCCTGGTTTTTCTCGCCTTTCCTTGCGGATTTCACGCAATTTTTGCAACGCCCGAACTCTGCCTTCGTTACGCGTTCTGCGGGCTTCAATCCCTTTGCGAATCCATTGCTCTTCCTGGGCCAATTTGCGATCGAACAAAGCGTTTTGAGCCTGTTCTGCATTCAGGTAGCCTTCTTTTCGTTGTAAAAAGGTTGGGTAATCACAGTCCCAATCAAAAATCTTGCCGCGATCCAACTCAACAATCCGTGTGGTTAACTTCTGCAGGAAAACACGGTCATGTGTGACAAAAATCAGACTGCCATTCCAGCGCAGCAAGAAATCCTCCAGCCACAAAATGGATTGAATATCCAGATGATTGGTTGGCTCATCCAATAATAATAGTTGCGGTTGCGCTACCAACCCTTTTGCCAATAAAACCCTGCGTTTCATCCCAGCTGACAGAACATCAAATTCCATCTCAGGGATTAATTGCATTCGGCTGAGTGTTTTTTGAACCAGCAAGTCTGACTGCCATTCCAGCTCTTCCTCTGGCCAATCAAAAGTCATTCCTTCCAAACCATTTTTCACAATTTCATAAATCGTGCCGGAAAGCCCTTGTGGCACTTCTTGTGGAAGGTAAGCTATACGCAGGCCTTGTTGACGGGACACAGTGCCAGAATCTTCCATCAGATCTCCACTGATCAGTTTCATCAGAGATGTTTTACCCATCCCATTCCGGCCAATTAAGCCGATTCGTTCATTGTCTTTGATACGGAAATTTACTTCATCCAGTAATAAATCGCCACCGAATCCCAGGCTTATGTTTTCAAAATTGATTAAATTCATGCTTCCTCGAGGGATAAATATACTACAAATTTCCAAGTCGAAAAATCCTTGTACATTCGATTGAGCCAATTAACTAGCATCCCATACAATATCAAAATTCAAGGAGGCACTATGGAATTAATTAATCGGATCATCCACGCCATCACAGAATTGCACCCTCTGCATGCGATGTTTGTGCATTTTCCAATCGCACTAACCGGAGCAGCCTTCTTGTTTATCTTGTTAGCCTGGTGGAGAAAAAACAAAGAATTTGAACAAACTGCATTTTTCAATATGATACTTGCCGCGATCAGCACGTTTTTTGCTGGCGCTTCCGGTGTGTATGATAACAATCTTAATTATGACGGCCTGGCACCCAATGCACCCTTAAAGCTTGCCCTTGGATTAACGCTCCCCATTCTAACCGTAGGTTTGGTGATTTTCCTATGGAGGAAACCCGACCTGTTTGATCGCTAGCGCACACTCTATATTCTGATCTATGGAGTCTCTTTTGGCATTGCCCTGGTTTTGGGATTCCTGGGTGGCGTAATTCTATACGGTTTTTAAAGGTGTCAATATGATTTCACATAAAACTATAAAAATCAACTTAAGAATTGTCTTACTTATTATCACTGTCTTGTTAGCCGCATGTTCAAATGTCCCTGTTGTTGATGTTGAGACTAAAACATCACAACCTCCAACTGAAGTACAAACCAACACACCAGAAAACGAGGTTAGTATCGAAAACACAGCTACAAAAGAGATAACTTTACCCACAGCTACGACCCAACCAACCAACACGGATGTGCCTCCAACCGAGAACCAGGTCAGTTTTTCCAATGATGTGTTTCCAATCATTGAATACCGTTGCCTGAATTGCCATGGTGGCTAACGTATTGAAGAAGGTTTGAATATGACATCATTTGCTGGTTTAATGGCAGGTTCTGTTAATGGTGCCGTTGTCATTCCGGGGGATGCAGAGAATAGTCTGTTTGTTGAGCTGGTCGCCAGCCAAGAAATGCCTAAACGAGGGGCGAAATTAACCCCCTGCGATGGTACAACTATTTGAGAATTGGGTGAACCAGGGAGCGCTTGATAATTAATTAAGAAAAAACAATAAAACAAAAATCCATGGTAATTGAGTAACAACGATCCATGGATTTTAATTTTAAAATCAGTCCCCACCAAACTGGCAAGATCAGCTAAAATTGGCTACGTGATCGATTACCCGCAACTGAATTTCAGTCAACTTTATAAGACATTTCATTCCCCCATCAGCAACCTGGATTGTGGACAGAAATGCGCTCCTCATCATCCACATGGAATTCCGTTTTGTTGCGATATTTGTCATGCTATCCCAGCCGCATATGACAGCGAATGGGATTACTTAAAAGAGTGTACAGACCTCTGGCATTTATGGAACCAGGAAGATTGCAAGTCAACCAGCGGTCATCAGGATTATGCGATTGATGACTTGCCCGAAAATATGGTTTTATTGGCTTGCAAAGGTGTGCAACATTGCCAACGGCCTTACCGTGCGATCAGTTGTCGCCAGTTTCCATTCTTTCCGTATATTACCGCCGATTTCCGCTTTATCGGTTTGGCGTACGAATGGGAATTTGAAAATCAATGCTGGGTGATCAGTCATTTGGATCAGGTATCGGATCTATATCGACAGGAATTTATTCAGACATTTGATGAGCTATTCAATCTCTGGCCAGAAGAGATGGAAAGTTACGCAATCAAATCGGAAGAAATGCGGGCAGTGTTTACTCTAAGACGGTTTCGCATCCCCATCCTGCACCGCAATGGCAAAAATTACTTACTCAGCCCACGTAATGAAAATATTCGGATTGCTTCTGCAATGAATTTCAGAGTGTTTAATCCTTATTGAAATGAAAAATAAACAACACAAAGAAGAAGAGGATAATGACATCCCAACCTACCGCACTAAAACAAATTAACCGTGGCTATCTCTTTGCCCTATCAGGTGCATTCTTTTTATCCACCACATCCATTATCATCCGGCATATGACTTTGACATACGAGATTCCCGCTCTGATACTGGCATTCTGGCGGAATGTTTTTGTTATTGCTACCCTCCTCCCTGCTTTTTGGTTCATCAATAAACAGTTATTTAATATAAAGAGCGCTCATCTCGGATTTTTGATCGGGTTTGGTTTGATCCTTGCGATCTTTAATTCATTCTGGACACTATCGGTCTCGATTAATGGCGCTGCTGTGGCAACTGTGCTGGTTTATTGCTCCGCTGGATTTACCGTATTGCTTGCCTGGTGGATTCTGAAAGAAAGTCTGACATGGATCAAAATTATTGCAGTCGTGCTGAGTTTAGGTGGCTGTGTACTGGTGGCAGGTGCATATGAACCTGCCATGTGGAACACCAATTTTGCAGGGATTATGACAGGGGTTTTGTCTGGTCTTTCTTATGCTGCATATAGCTTAATGGGACGCTCAGCCTCCCAACGTAGTTTATCCCCCTGGACAACCTTATTCTATTCATTTGGGTTTGCAGGTATCTTCCTTTTGCTTTTCAATCTCATTCCTGGAGATTTTTTCATTGGAAAAGCAGTACAGGCCAGTGACTTATTATGGCTGGGAAACCGGTTTGATGGCTGGATCATTTTAATTCTCCTGGCTGCGATTCCCACCCTGGCAGGTTTTGGTTTTTACAACGTCAGTCTCAGCTATTTACCATCCAGCATCGCCAATCTGATTGCAACCATGGAACCTGCTTTCACAGCGGTAACTGCCTACATATTTTTGGCGGAACGTTTGACTACCATTCAAGCCATTGGAGGTATCTTCACGTTGGCTGGTGTGGTATTCTTAAGAATGTTTGAGAATAAACAACTGAATTCGAGTGCAAAAAGACCAATGATACCTGTTACTACCCAGGAGGAGTAAAGCTTTGGACGAGAACCCATTCATTAACTGGTTATTGGAATCGCCCATAGCCACCATCCGATATCAAACAATGCGGGAGTTATTAAATCTCCCATCTGACCATTCCGATTGCCAGGCAGCATACAAAGCCATTCAAACTACCGGAGCAGTACCAGTAATACTCAATCAGCAAGTTGAATCTGGGCAGTGGAAATATTCCCAACATTATTACACCCCTAAATTTACCAGTACACATTGGAGCATGATGCTGCTTGAAGAGTTATTATGTGATCCCTTTGAACCACGTTTTCAGGCAGCAATTGAGTTTATGTTGTCAGCCTCACAAAAAGAGGTTGAGAAATATCAAGACCGTGGTTTTACCTGTCTGTGGGGAAATATTATTCGCTATTGCGTTTACGCGGGAAAATTGTCTGATCCACGTCTGCAGTACATGATAGACCTAACGGCTAAAAGTTTGCATACTGAAAAATGTAAATGCGATTGGAACTGGCAAATGTCCTGCGTATGGGGAGCTGCCCGATCGATATGGGGACTAATCTCCATTCCTGAACCAGACCGAACTGCTACTGTTGAACAGGCAATTCAAAGTGGACTGGAATTTGTGCTTGAAACTGCGAATCTGATCATTGACAACCAACCCAGCAATGTGGAGAAAAAAACACATCAAAATTGGTATAAATTGAACTTTCCCTTGTTTTACCAGGCGGACGTTCTGTTTGTTTTGAGACTCTTGTATCAGATAGATTATTTGGATCACCCTCAAGCTGTGAATCTGGTTAGTTGGTTAGAATCAAAACAAAAACCTAATGGCCGCTGGCTGGGATCCAGTCCATTTCGACAACGTACTTACAAGGAATTAGGTGGGCCAGAAGAAACTTCTCGCTGGGTCACATTACAGGCTGCATCGATTCTTAAGAAAGCGAAATTACATGCTTGATTGGCTTCAATATTTACTGATTGGGCTCGCTGCTTTGGCTGGCGGGTTCGTCAATGCCATTGCAGGCGGTGGCACACTGATCACTTTTCCGGTTCTAACCGCAGTTGGATTGCCAGCTGTGGTCGCCAATATAACCAATACTGTTGCACTCAGTCCTGGTTATCTGGGTGCCACCATTGCTCAATGGAATGACCTGAAAAGCCAGAAAAAGCGTTTATACCTTTTTGTGCCGGCATCCATCCTTGGTGGCATTATTGGTGGCGTTTTACTGCTAAACTCCGGAGAACGATTATTTCGCTCGCTGGTGCCGTTCCTGATTCTGTTAGCGTCTGCCCTTTTGGCTGTTGCTGATCCATTACGTAATTACATCAATCGCCGGTTAAGTTCACGCGGTGCTTCACTGGAGCACATTCAATATGCTGTCTTGCCGATTACCCTGGCAGCGGTTTATGGAGGCTATTTTGGGGCTGGTCTGAGTGTAATCGTACTGGCAGTTCTGGGTTTTCTGATCAATGACTCTTTGACGAAGCTAAATGCGCTTAAACAGGCAATTGCATTCAGTGTCAATATCGCTGCTGCGATTTTCTTTATCTTTTCCGGGCAGGTGAATTGGAGTGCGGCATTGGTGATGGCAGTATTCGCCATCATTGGCGGCTCATTGGGCGGCAAACTGGCAGGCAAAATCAAACCGTCCACATTGCGATGGACAGTTGTCAGCATTGGTGTCATCGTCTCTATTATCTATTTTATTCGTTAGGTTCTGTAACCGTTACATGATCAAAGAGGGGTAAAAATTCGCCGGAGCTCTTCTTTCCAAAACCTGTTCAGCATTATAAGCAACCCGGAAAAGGAGATGCTCCTGCCAATGTCTTGCCATGGCCTGCATACCCACCGGGAGTCCGCGAGAATCGTATCCTGCCGGGAAGCTGATAGCAGGCAACCCTGTGAAATTGCTCAAATACGCATACCGCATAAGCTCGGTATCAATAGAAAGATCCGACCAGCCCTGCGATGGATTTTCCAGTGGAAATGGTTGGGCTGATTTTGCTGTGCCAGGGGATAAGATCACATCGACCTTTGTAAATAATTGTTCAAAAGCTGCCATGGCTCTGGTGCGGTAGCGCTGTGCCTGTAAATAATCATTGGAGCTCATCTCTTCCCCCAGAACAAGGCTTAAACGTACGGCTTCAGCCATTTCTTTGCGCTGAGCTTTATACACCCGCATACACATTGCCATTTCGGACAGAATGGTTACTGCGTGGGAGATGCGCATCTCATCCAATTCTGGGATTTCAATTTCAATGATTGCTGCCCCTCGTTTTTCTAAGTTTGATAACATTTCTTTGAACACCAGGACAACATCCGGATCAGCATGTTCGTTCCACTCTGGATAAATGCCAAAACGTAATCCTTCCAGATTGGGTGTATTCCACCCTTTCATGGTCACAGCAGGTTGAATCAAGCTATTCGAATCCTTCGGGTCTGGTCCAGCGATGATCGAGTACACCAATGCTGCATCATAAACACTGGCAGCCAGTGGTCCTAAATGGGCTACACTCCAACACAATGGCGCTGCTCCATACTCGCTCACTCTGCCAAAGGTCGGCTTTAAACCGACAACACCACACAACGTGGCAGGGATGCGAATGGAACCGCCACCATCAGCCCCCATTGCCACCGGAACAATACCTGCCGATACAGCTGCGGCTGACCCACTGGAGCTACCGCCTGTATCACAGCTTCGGTCAAATGGGTTTCGCACCGTACCATGATGAACATTCATTCCATTCGGTGCTATGCCAATCTCGTGCATGTTTGTTTTTCCAACCAACAATGCGCCAGCCGCTCTTAAACGAGCCGCCACGGTGGAATCTTCTTTAGCGGGTTGTTTTCCTAAAAAGGCTGTTCCAACAGTGGTAGGAAAAGGCAGCATATCAATTTCATCTTTAATCGCAACCGGGACTCCATCGATGAGGCTGAGAGGTTTTCCCTCTTTTATCCGTCGTGTGGCTGCTTCTGCCTGTGAAAAGAGGTCATCCCGATTTAGCGCGACGAACGTTCGCAAAGGTTGTTCACCCTGCTCCGAGTTCTTAATATTTCTGATCACCTGTTCAGCTACTTCCAGTGGGGTTATTTCAGCATTCCTGTATTTCAAGGAATAATCCATGGAGGTAGGATAAGGCAAATTCCATTCTGATTTTGTTGGTTCCGTGATCTCAATGGATTGTTCTTCATCGGAAAAGGGCTTTACCAGCGGATAAAAAGTGGGGACATCATCCACATTTAATGCACGGATTTTTGGTATGCCACCATTCTCTAACAAAGAATTAAGTAACAACAATTTTCCAAATGGTGTTTCGATCAGATTGGCAAAAATGGAAAGCATATTACCTGTTAATTTGGGCAGTTTCAGTGATTTTAAATTATACGAACTCATGACTTTTCCTTTTATGGGCTTATGAAAAGAGTTGGAACTTCATTGGAGATAATCAATTAATCATTCTAGCATAGACATTTCCATTCCATAAATGATTCAGATATCCAAATTCGTTTCGAGATAATAGTCTACTTGAATGTTTCACCAACATGCGCATGAATTTGGTTGCCATCATTTTATGAATACGAAAATTTGATATGATTGAAGGGATAATTCAATTATTACCTTGCTACTTGTTCAAACAAAGATCATCTTCGAAGGAGAACCAATGACTGCGTACGTAATTGTTGATATAGAAGTGATAGATCCGATCAATTATGAAACTGTAAAAAAATTAACACCACCGATTGTTGCAAAATATGGGGGTGAATATTTGAGTCGTGGTGGTTTCACCGAAGTTATAGAAGGCGATTGGCAACCAAAACGACTTGTGATCCTTGCATTTGAGAATTCGGATAAAGCCAAAGCCTGGCTAAATTCACCTGAGTTTGCTCCCATCAGGGAGTTGCGTGAAAAAACCGCTATCACCAGAATGGTGTTAACCGAGAGTGTTTCTGATTTGATTCCGGGATAATGCAACGTCATCCTTGCAGTCATAGAAAAAAATCACACCTTTTTGGGACTGTTTCAAGAATCGTGGAAGTGTTATTGTTATTAATGAAATAACATGGACACTCTCAACTCAAAATTACGTGAACCAATCAGTGCGTTAACACATCTCTATGCTGCAGTGTTGTCCTTTTTCGGTCTGATAACCATTGTTTATTTTGGATGGGGTAACTTACAAAAAATAATTACATTTATCATTTACGGAATCAGTCTGATATTGATGTTCACGGCCAGTGGTACGTACCATATGGTCATCGCGCGTGATTCCATCATTTTGAATTTACGAAAATTAGATCATTCCGCCATTTATTTACTAATTGCCGGGACATATACACCAATCTGCATGTATTTTTTTAATGGTTTTTGGCAATATGGCATGCTAATCCTGATCTGGAGTCTGGCGATAATTGGCATAATCGTTAAATTATTCGTGATCAATGCCCCCAGATGGACAAGTGCTAGTGTTTATCTGATCATGGGATGGCTGGCAATCATGGGTGTACAGGAAATTCTGCGCACAATGCCAATAGCTGCTATCATCTGGTTGGTTTCAGGCGGATTATTTTACTCCCTGGGTGCAATTATTTATATAACAAAATTTCTGGATTTCTTCCCGGGTAAATTTGGATTTCATGAGGTCTGGCATATTTTTGTGATCCTGGGAGCTTTCAGCCATTATTATTTGATTTTTCGGTTTATTGCGGTTGCATAGCAAAATTTGCTTAAACAAATAGATTTGTTAATTACCAAAAACAAGTTCAGGAGTGTTTCAATAAATTAGAAACCAGGAGAAATTGAATGAAGAAAGAGCGGGTAGTCTTATTGGGTGCGTCTGGCACCATGGGATTTGCTGCTTTTCAAGAATTATGGAAAAAACGTGACAAATATGAGATTGTGCTCCTATTACTGCCAGCAAACCGTGAAAAATTATTATTTCGTCCATATGAAATTCACTCAAATATAAAATCAATCCCGGGACGTGGTCGGGGGCAGGGGAATGGTCTAGAAATTATCTGGGGGGATGCTACACAATACGGAGATGTACTCGCAGTGCTGGAAAACGCGGATTGGGTATTGAATGCCATGGCTTATATCTCGCCAATGGCAGATTATTACCCCAATAATGCTAAAGCCGTTAATGTTGATGCAATTAAGAATGTGATCAAGGCTATCCAGGCACAACCCGGCGGACGTGAACACATACGCTACATTCATACCGGTACTGTAGCAGAAACAGGCGACCGCCAACCACCGATTCATTGGGGGCGCGTGGGTGATCCACTCAACCCCTCAGTGTTCGATTACTACGCTGTCACCAAGATTACCGGGGAAAGGGCTGTGCTAGAATCCAATTTACGCTACTGGGTGTCCATCCGAATGTCTTACATCATACCCACCGATTTTCGGCGCTACATGCAGCTACAAGATCCCATCATGTTCCACATGCCACTGAATACCTGCATGGAGAATATCAGTAGCCGGGATGCTGGTTTTGGATTGGTGAATGCACTCAGCATACCAAAGAAAAGTGATTTTTGGCGCAGGGTTTACAACATGGGCGGTGGACTTGATATGCGTATTAATGCAAATGATTACATGGATCAAACCTACAAGATGCTGGGGATATCCGGTAAGCGGGCAGTCACCGAACGCAACTGGTATGCCTTACGCAATTTTCACCTGCAATATTTTCTGGACAGTCACATTTGCAATGAATATCTTCACTATTGTCGTGATAGTATGCAGGATGTTTGGGCTGCCTTACATAAAAGTGCCCCTATATTGATAAAAATCCTGTCTGTAATGTGCAGAAATTTTCCTGGAATTCGGAAACTGGTTGAACGACGGACACATGCCATGCTGAAAAATTTGGTAGAAAATCATGCCAATGGTACCCGCTACTGGTATCTGCACCAAAAGAATCAACGAGTTTCTGCTTTCTTTAACGATTTTGCCACCTATGAAGCGATACCTGATTGGAGTAATGAGGAAATTGAAAACGCTGTGGAATCAGTCGAAAAAATCCTAGAGCATGGCTATGATGAGAGTAAAGCAGTACTTACCTTGGAAGATATCCAACGGGCAGCTGATTTTCGTGGGGGAGAGTGCCTTTCTGACACCTGGGATGGAGATATGTTCACAACACTAACCTGGCGTTGTGCATTCAACCATGATTTTACTGGTAAGCCCAACACTATCTTGAAAGCCGGTCACTGGTGCCCGGTATGTGTTTCGCCACCCTGGAAAGGCGATCAACAGGCAAGACGAAACCCATTTTTTGCCCAGGTTTGGAATGCAAGTCATGATCCTGAAGAGGACAATGTTTATAGTATGGAATCTTTTGATGATATCGCCGCCGCGGACAAAGTTTTCATGAATAGAAACCATTAGCTTGCTTAGGATGAAATCTCCATTTCATAAACTCGGTAACGGCGGTAAGCCCTGGCTCCTAATTTAATAATCGCATTAATCATGGGATCATTGTCTTCAAGCACATAGTTGATCTCCATCTTCATATCCTGTGAGAAAATCGAATCATAAAGTGCCCGGTACAATAGACTATCAATACCTTTCCCCTGATAGGCAGGAATAACACCTAAAGCAAACATGCGGTATTGGGTTAAGCGCGGAATTCCACGCAGCAATTTAAGCCAGCCAAATGGGAAAAGTCGTCCATTCAGACCTTTCAGCAACACATTGATATCCGGAATAGCAATCGCAAAACCAACTGAACTCCCCTGCAGATCTTCTGCAAAAATAACCCCTTTGGGTTGAATGATCTGTTTTAAGTCATTTACCATAGCACGTACTTCAGCATCTGTTACCGGAGAGTAGCCCCAATTTTTGATCAGACTCACATTCGAAAGTGCAATGATTTTTTCCACATCCTGACCCAGGTTTTTCATATTTAGAATACGCGTATTAATTGCATATCGGCTTTGAATTTTCTCTGTCAGGGTAAGAATTCGTTCCGGAATCTGATAATTCTGAGAACTATCAATTTGATAAACCAGCAGGTCTTTTACCTTCTCCAACCCAAAGGCTTCATAATGATTGTTGTAATAAGGAGGGTTGTACGGCGACATGACCACCGGTGATGGGCTGTAACCTTCGATGACACTTCCCCACTCCTGAGAGACAAACGACCAGGGGCCGCGCATTTTCTGCATGCCATTCGTTTTCAACCAGGAAAAAGCACTTTCCATGAGAATTTCTGCTGCTTTGTAGTCCGCAGGTGACTCAAAATAACCGAATAAACCTACTTTTTCCCCCCAGAATTCGACTGCCAGATCATCAATAAAGGCAGCAATACGGCCAATCTCCACCCCATTTTCAATCAATAGAAATAATTGATAACGGCAATGATCCAAAAAAGGATTGCGGATCGAATTAAATTGCCCGGCGATTTCATTGCGCAATGGAGGGATCCAGACAGAATCATTTTTGTATAAACGGTACGGCAGATCAATAAATTTCTGGAGTTCTTTTTTGGTGATGACTGGCAAAACATTCATATTTAATCTCCTTACAGCAGTACTTTATACTAGCATAAATATCATCTCAATAAATCTGGACGAGCGGGTGTTTTTGGGGTGCAGGTGTATTCCAAAAAGACCCTGACCGCTAAGTATTGAAAGGACATTACCATAAAAGACAAAATATTAATCCATCTCAATGGGTTGATTTGTAATCAGGAATAAAAAAACCCCACCTTGCGATGGGGTCTTCTGGGTTCAATATAAAATTGAATTTACAAGACTACGACGTCGGCAGCCTGGGGACCTTTTTGTCCAGTTTCAATGGTGAATTCGACCGCCTGGCCTTCTTCTAAAGTTCGGAAACCTTCATGATTGATTGCTGAATAGTGCACGAAAACATCCGGGCCTTCTTCGCGAGCCAAAAAGCCATAGCCTTTTGTCCCATTAAACCACTTGACTGTACCTTTTACACGTTCTGACATTTTATAACTTCCTTTATTCTTTCTAAAAAATTTTTTCTTTGTTAATCAGCGTTGGTTTAGTAACGCTGGGTACCACTACCACCACGTGAGTTGCGGTTTCGATCTCGGGGTCCGCCCTGGTTTCCACCAAAGCCGCCACCACCGCCACCGCCGCGTTGTCCAAATCCGCCTCTGCGTTGTCCGCCGCCAAAATCTCCTCGGCGACCTTCTTCTTTTGGTCTTGCAATAGAGATGCGTAAATCGCGATCACCCATTGTGTAACCATTATATTGATTGATTACTTTTTCAGCTTCTGCCTGTGAACTCATTTCCACAAAAGCAAAACCTTTTGAGCGACCTGTTTCGCGATCTTTGATCACTGCTACAGAGGTCACCGTACCCGCGTTGGAGAAGAGTGCGTTTAATTCTTCTTCTGTTGTCGCGTAGGACAAATTCCCAACATACAATTTGTTTTCCATTCTTCCTTGTATCCCTTACACCGGTTCATACCGGTAAAAAAAATTTACCACTGACATTCAGGTCCAGCGGCAATTGCTACGAGCCTTACTTACAGGCAAATAGAGTATATCACACATCTTTGAAAAGATGTCAAGTAAATTAAATTCTTTAAGTTTAAATAACACTAAAAATGCCAAAAATCATCAAATCAGGGATTGTTCAGGCAACCGGTTGTAATAATTGCTAAACATTGACCAGGCGTTGATACAATCCGTTTTGTGCCACCAATGTGGTATGGTCACCCTTTTCCACAATATGTTTACCTTCCAGAACAACGATCTGATCAGCATTCCGGATAGTGGATAAGCGGTGGGCAATTAGAATCACCGTTCTGCCAACCATTAAGCGCTCCAACGCCTGCTGGATCAACAACTCAGTTTCTGTATCTACCGATGATGTCGCCTCATCCAGGATCAAAATTGGTGCGTCTTTCAAAATTGCCCTGGCGATCGAAATGCGTTGTTTCTGCCCACCAGAAAGTTTTATGCCACGTTCACCAATGAGGGTATCATAACCATTGGGAAGCTGCAGAATAAAATCATGTGCATTGGCTGTCTGGGCGGCTGCTATCATTTCCGTTTCACTGGCATCAGGCTTGCCAAACAACAGGTTTTCGCGGACAGTGCCATGAAACAGGAACACATCCTGTAAGACAATACTGATTTGTTTACGCAGGTCTTCTAATCCCAAATTACGGATATCATGACCGTCGAGTGAAATCTTTCCCTCGGTGACATCATAAAAGCGTGCGATAAGACTCACCATGGTCGATTTGCCAACACCGGTCGGCCCAACCAATGCAACCACACTTTTTGCAGGAATATCCAGATTGATACCCTCCAGAACGTTTTCACCCTCACTATAGTGGAAGCATACGTTCTCGAAGTTAATTTGCCCCCGTGCTGGACCTTCCAGTTGCATATTGCCAGGCAGGTGATGTGGTTCAGGTTGTTCCTGCAATAATTCTGTTACCCGGTCCGAAGCTGCCAGAGCAGTTTGGACAGATTCCCAGGCAACACTGAGATTGCGCACAGGTTGATAAAACAGATCCAGGTAAAGGAAGAACGCTACCAGATCAGCAATGGGAAGACCACCTTGCACGACCAAACGACCGCCGAAATAAATAACCACTAACGTGCCGATGGAAGATATAAACTCCACAAACGGATGAAAGGTCGCCATCAGTTTCAATGCATTCAGTAATGATTTTCGGTAATGCTCCACCCGGGATCCAACTTTTTCCAGGGCAATAGTTTCCTGTGTGAAAGCTTTAATTTCCCGTATACCGGAAATATTATCGTTTAAAATCGCGTTTAATTCACCCAGTTCTTTTTGACGAAAGACAAATTATTTTATTTCCTCCCCAAAGAATGAACTTTTTCTGATATGATTGCGACCATTGGATGGTAAGAAAGCGTTTATAGGATGAAAAAAGGTCTCATTTTTGTATTTTCAGCATATACCCTGTGGGGATTTTTTCCTGTTTATTTCAAATTCCTGCATGAGGCGCCAGCGCTTCAAATCATGTCACATCGAGTAACCTGGTCTTTTATTTTTCTTATTTTCCTGATTGCCCTAAGAAAAGAATTTTCTCAAATCCTTAAATCTTTAACCAAAAAAATCCTCCTCACTTACACTATTGCTGGAACATTATTAGCCATCAATTGGTTGACATATGTCTGGGGTGTAAATGCAGGCTTTGTTGTGGAAACCAGTTTAGGTTATTTTATTAATCCTCTGGTAAGTGTCGTTTTAGGTGTTGTATTTTTAAAAGAAAAACTTAGAAATTTACAATGGATCCCCGTTGTATTAGCTACCATAGGTGTAATTTACCTGGCAATCGATCATGGGTCTCTTCCCTGGATTGCACTGGTATTAGCATCCACATTTGGTACTTACGGATTAATTAAGAAGATTGCTCCCTTGCCTTCCATTCATGGATTAACCATCGAGACTGGGGCAGTACTCATCCCTGCTGTGTTATTTTTACTTTTTGTCGAGTTCAATGGCACTGCTGCTTTTGGTCATGCCAGTTCTCAGACAACTTTTTTACTGGTTTTATCCGGAATTATTACCGCCATCCCATTAATTTTCTTTGCCTCCGGTGCTCCAAAAGTACCCCTGACAACCATTGGGATTCTGCAATATATCGCCCCCACCATTCAATTTTTAATCGGTGTATTCATTTATGACGAACCTTTTACCACTGGAAAATTGATTGGGTTCAGCATTGTCTGGATTGCCCTGATCATCTTCACAGTTGAAGGTTTGATGAATGGTTATCGCAGTAATCACGTGCTCAAGCCTGTCGAGGTAAGGGTAGTCGATCAAAACTGATACAAAGATCCATTGCGATATTCAAAATAAATAAAAAATGACCCAGTTTGTCGCACAAAAGAGGAAATGACATGATCCGTGTTGAACAAGTAAAAGTAGTCAATACAGAGATCGTCCAGGCGATTCAGCATCTTTTTCCACAATTGACACAATTCAGTCCAATGCCAGATGAAAATGTCATTCAAAAGATGGTTAATTCTCAATCCAGCAGTTTATGGATAGCCAGAAATGTGGGTGGAGAAATCATAGGTATGTTAAGCCTGGCAATTTACCAAACAACAACTGGTATTCATGCCTGGATAGAGGACGTGGTAGTGGATCAAAAAGCACGTCGTCAGGGAGTTGCATGGAATTTGACGCAAGCAGCAATTGAATTCTCTCAAGAAAATGATGCGAAAGCAGTCAGTCTAACTTCCCGACCTGTACGTGAAGCTGCCAATCAACTTTATCAAAAACTAGGATTCGAACAGGTTGAAACAAACCTTTACCGCTTGAAATTAGATTGACTTTTTCTTTTCTTGAATCCATTTCTCGAAGCGTTGCTTCTCAATCTGTCACCAACTCTTTTCCAATACCAGAAGCTGCACCTGTGACCACAATTCGTTTGTTTTTGATTTCCATGCTTCACACTCTCAATACTCAATTTTAATCACACTATGAATGAATTCAGGTTTTCAAGATCTTTTTTGTTCTTGTACGGTCTTCTCATCTTTACGCTTAATTCGTAAAACAACGATTTTCGTGGAGTGATTAAATGGTGCAACCGGTGTTGGTTGTTCGGAGACAATCGTATCCCGATAGCCAATCACATCCTGTGGCACAGGGATGATGGTTTCGATTCCCATATAACGATCAGCACACAATTCTTCCAGCATTTCGATAAACACCTGTCCACTTAAAAACAAAGCATTATTGACCAGGACAAGCCAACCCTGATGGGCAATCAATGGTTTAACTTTGTTGATCAAACGTGCACTTTGATTAACGAGATCAACCCTGCCCGCGTCTGTGGAAGAGAAATAAGGTGGGTCCAGGATGACACAATCGAATAGTTTTTGATTTTTCTTCAGACTTCCAATTGCTCTGTAAAAATCCCCCACCATAAATTTCATTTTATCCAAAGGAATATTGTTCAGAGTACAGGAAATTTTTGAAAGATCCAGAAAACGACGATTCAAATCCACCTGAATTACCTGCTCGGCTCCCCCAGCCAAAGCTGCAATTCCCAGGCTACCGGTGTAGGCAAAGGTATTCAAAACAGTTTTTCCTACCATATTCTCCAGCAACCACGATCTTAAATAACGTGTGTCCAAATAAAAACTGGAATCCTGGTTGATGGTTAAATTCAAAGCATAACGGATACCAATTTCAATAATTTCTGTAGTGGGTTTATTTCCATGAATAATGTTTCCCCGTTTGTCTTCCAATTGACTGGCATATCTGCGTTTATAGAAAACGGAATCCAGCCAGGGAATCCACTCCCGATAAAGATCAGAAATTTCTCCGGCATCCGGAGAATCAGATGTTTCCTCTTTGATGTAATCATTGATCACCAGGGTTTTTCCGAACAACTCAATCACCCAACGGGAGTCCCCTTCCAGAAAGCCATTAAACAACCGTAATGCTGTCTTGCCCTCATTCAATAATCGCGAGCGATTTTGATAAGCTCTGAATAAAATACTATGTAAATGTTTCTCTTCGGAATTCATTTTTTCCTATTCACTACGCTTTCTCATTTTCTTCATTATAGAGGAAGCTCAGAATAATTGGGGCTGGGTAGATGGATGAATCAAAAATCTTAATAGAAATAAAAACAGGTAAAATTAAAGAAAAGATTGAGGTTTTTATGGGCTATCCCGTTTTACAAAGAGAATTAACTGTCCATTTACATAACGGCAACTGGTATCTGCGACCCATTGAAGATCCAAGAGTTCTGGGCCCTGTTGATTATGGCTGGTATCGGTATAACGCTTACCCGGATAGTTTTACTTTTGGAGAAGGTTTACTGGCAGGCAGTTCCATCCCTGGATCACGCCGCTTGGTATTTGCCAGTTGGAGCCCGCAGTGGGATGGGTTTTATATTTCCAGTATGGGCGGGGCAGCTTATTCGTTTCATAATTTAGGCGTAAATTATGTAGCTCTACGTGGAAGGAGTGAAGAACCTTCCATCGTCATCATGAACCACAAACAGGGTGAGATTTCTGTGCGCCTGGAGGCAATCAATGTGGAATCTATCTGGACGCGTTATGCATCTGAAGATGGAGTTCCGTTATATGGATTTTATGCGTTACAACAAGCCATATTTGACCGGTATGCTAATGAATTTTCAGAAAATCGCTTTCGGATCTTTGCCATTGGTCCGGCTTCTAAATATACCCGTGAGGGTATCATCGGATCCAATCCTATTCGCAAAGGTAAGTTAACACATGTGATTGATTGGGCTGGAAGAGGGGGACTTGGATCACGTTTACTCCAATACCATAACGTGGTCGGTTGTATCTTTGGGGGTGAATGGGATGATCCAGATTTGCGTGACTCGGCTGAGATAGACCAATACTTCCTTGAGCATTTTGGTAAGAAGACCATTCAGACCGATCTGGCTGTCACCCAAAAATACCGTTATTTCCCTGAGTTTGAAACAGGCGGCACATTTGGTGTTAATATGCGCACCATGGATGACCGTATTATGAGTTTTAATTACCGATCCATTTATAAAACCGCTGAGGAACGTCTGTTACAACATGAGAATTTCATCCTGAATCATTATTTAAAACAATTTAACGAAGAAACGATTGCCACCAAGAGCTTCCAGCACTGTGGTGAACCCTGTGCCGTCGTTTGTAAAAAAATGAAAGATCAATTCAAGAAGGATTATGAGCCATATCATGCACTGGGCCCTCAGGTTGGTGTTTTTGACCAGCGTGCAGCAGAAGTTCTGAATGATCATGCCGATGCCATGGGATTTGATGCCATTCAATTGGGTGGCACATTGGCATGGATCATGGAAATCCTGCAGGAAGGTTTAATACCTGCCCATGATTTTGGATTTCCACCTGTCAGTGAAATGGTATTTGATTTTGCAGTAGATTCAGATCATTTTGATCTGGTCAATGATAGTATGAAAAATGCACAATATGCCAGCGCTTTAATGGATGCAATTTTATTCGATTTACGCTGTGATATATTCCGGCAGGGAATCCGATCCGCTGCCCGTGATCTTGATAAAAAATACAAGGTCAACACCACTGATCGGGCTGTTTTCATCCGGCATGGCGAAAGCGGACAAATGGTGCCCAATCAATACTGGACCCCTGGCATGTTAAGCCCCATGCCTGTGATGGGAAAATACTTCGTCTTCTACAATAATGAATTCCTACCACCTTTTGAGCTAGGGAAAAAGAATGTCGAACGCATGGTGTACGAATTATTTAATGATAATAGTGGAATTTGCCGCTTTCATCGCAAGTGGGCGGAGGCGATCACCGATGAGATTTTGTGTGCACATTATGATTTGACAGTGGACTACAAAGCGCACCAATTTCAATTAGCCAGGGAGATTTTTGAACGTGAAGGAATGAAAAGCATACCCTGGAACAGTGAGAGAGTGATTGATCTGGTAATCACTTTTCTGGAATATTGGCAGGCACAGGAATTAAATCATCCAGAATTAATTCACTGGATTGAAAGCTTTACTAAAGATAAAAAGAAAACAGCGCTTGCCTTCTGGCAGGAGATTCGGCGTGGTCAGAATGAGGCTTTCAAAGCTGGTGCCGAAATGATTCCCGATCAGCTCTCACCTGCCCAACAAAATAACAATCACCAATAAAAATAAAAATTATGACTTAGTTTTTCGGAAAACAGGTGAAATTTGTCCTACTTTGAAATTGGAATTTTTGCACCCATCCATCGTGAAAATATTGGCACACTCTGGCGCTCGGCTTATCAATTAGGCGCTGCTGGTATCTTTGTCATCGGTAAGTTACGACGTACCCAGACAAGTGACACGGCTAATACCCGTACTGAGATTCCATTTCGAAACTACCCCACCTGGGATGACTTCCTGCAACATCGCCCAATCGGTGCCAGAATGGTCGGTATTGAGATCAATGGAAAGCCGTTAAACAGCTTCCAACATCCTGTTCAGGCAATTTACATTCTTGGTTCTGAAGCGAATGGATTACCTGCCTATGTGCAGGAGAAATGTGATGAAGTCATCAGTATCGATTCGGTTCGGGATGCATCCTACAATGTGGCAGTCGCAGGCAGTATTGTGTTATATCATCGATTATTGAATTTGAAAGCAGGTGCACAATGAGATGGATTGGACAATCCAACGTCATGTCGATTCGCCCATATCGATCCGAAGACCGGGATGGGTTATTCAAGATCGCTGCGGATACGGCATTCTTTGGAGAACCGATTGAGATTTATTTGGAAGACCGTAGAATTTTTCTGGATGCTTTTTATGCCTACTACACCGACTATGAGCCGGAACACAGCTGGGTTGCTACTGCCAATGATGAAGTGGTAGGATTTCTGACCGGATGTGTGGACTCTGCCAGAAAAGATCAGATCGTGAATAAACACATAAACCCCAGAGTCCTTCTAAGGCTCCTCACAGGGTATTATCATATTGGTCCCAAAGCCAGGCGTTATATATGGAGGATGTGGAGATCCAAGCGCAAACATCTCTACCCATCCTTAAATCTTGAAGAGTATCCGGCACACTTGCATATCAATGTTGATAAAAAATGGCGTGGGTATGGGATTGGCATCCGCTTGATGAAAGTATATCTTGACCAGTTGACCTATCTGAAAGTGCCCGGTGTTCATTTAGGTACATCCAGTGAAAATCTGGTTGCCTGCCAGCTTTATGAGAAATTAGGATTTCAACTCATCGAGGAAAAACCAAGTATTATGTGGGATGGTATAGTCGACCACCCGGTTCAGAGCAGAGCATATGCGATGAAATTAACAGCGTACGAAAATTCCGCTTCTTTCAAATAGAATCTGTTTCGATCCACTTACATTAAGAACTTGCTTGCGCTCTGTGCTGAATGAGTTCAGCCACAATGCTGATGGCAATTTCTTCAGGTGTTTCTGCACCAATATTGAGACCAATCGGTGAGTGTACTTGAGATAGTACCTCCTCAGACACCCCATCACTCAATAATGCTTCAAATGTCAGTTTGATTTTTCGGCGGCTGCCAATCATTCCGATATAGGTCGCATTGGTTTCCAGTGCCTGTTTCAGGGCATATTTATCAAATTGATGCCCTCGGGTAACCACCACCACATAGGATTGACTGTCAATCAATAAATTCTGGAAGACATGCTCGAAATCTTCCAGCAGTATACTTTTGTCGACTGCCGGGAAACGATCAAGGCTGATAAAATCCTCGCGATCATCCAGCACGATGGTTTGAAAACCAACCATTGTCGTGAGAGGTGCTAATTTTTGTGCAATGTGACCCGCACCAACAATATAAACTGTGCTGTGTTGCCCAATTGGCTCTAAAAAGAACATGTGTTGACCCACTGTTATCATTTGAGCTGATTTCAGATCAATAGTTGAAAATTGAATTTCACCTTCCTGGAAGTTCAGCTTATCTGGAATTCTTTCTTTAAACGCAACTTCAGGTAGCCAGGACCCCGAGATTTCTTTTTCGGGGGTGATAAAACATTTTTGGGGAGTGAAATCAACATCATTGGAAGGTAATTGAGAAAGTAACCAACCCTGTTTCTGTGTGACAATTGTTTGATAAATTCGTTCATATAAGTTAAACAATTCGATGTTCTCGGGAAGAATGGGATCCACTAATATAGAAATAGACCCACCACAAATCATCTCGAGATTGGCAGCTTCCGATTCGCTCAAGGTAAAATTCAGAATGGTGGCTGTTTTCGAAGCAATCAACGCTTCGAAACGCTCCTGCAGGATTGCTTCCAAACGACCACCGCCAATAGTTCCGATCTGATGACCATCTGTTGTCAACGCCATATGTGCACCAGTCCCACGCGGGGAAGAGCCATGTTGAGAAATGATCGTCGCCAGCAACACAGGCTGTTTCTTTTCCAAAAGCTCAAATAATGAGACAAAAAATTCTTTTTTCATTCAAACACCGTGCCTACATCTGATCAAAGTTAATTTATTTAACAGAAACTCCATTTATTGTAATGTAAAATTCAAGATGAAGAATGTATCCATCTATAATAATGAGGATATCCAATTTCCTTCATCCATCACACTAAATTAATATATAATTTGTTCTCTAGATAACAGTCAATAATCCAACGACTCTAAATAAGGAAGTGAGCAGATGATACCAGCCCCAAAATATCCCTATCCGTTTATCGACCATATTATAATTTCAGAAGAAGAAATTCGAGAACGCGTGAGAACGCTAGGTGAACAAATCACAGAAGAATACAAAGATTCTGAAAAGATTTTATTAATGGGGCTGTTGCGAGGCAGTGTGATGTTCATCACGGATTTGATGCGTCAGATCCAGAGGCCGCTCACGATTGATTTTATGTCGGTTTCTTCGTATTCCGGGACTTCATCCAGTGGGTTTGTGCGGATTGATTCGGATCACAAGTCTAACATTCACGGCTGGGATGTAATTCTGATCGATGATATCGTCGATACAGGCTATACTATTCACACCGTACGAAAATTACTGGCTGATCGAAAACCAAACAGTCTTAAAACCTGCGCTTTACTGGATAAAGTTGAACGCCATAAAATCGACATAAAAATCGATTATCTGGGTTTTTCCATTCCGGATTATTTTGTGGTTGGCTATGGTCTCGACCTTGATGAAAAAGGCAGAAATCTGCCTTATATTGCCTCAGTCGATCTGAAACGCTATCAGGAATTATACGGGGATCTTAACTGATCAAAAGCCTGATTTATTAGTTAATCCAGCCACCAGCTTTCATGGTCTTTTTTGTCCATTCGATAACTTTTTCCCTGGCAAAAAGATCGTAGGATATGCGTGATGATGGAACTGAGATTTTTTTATCAAAATACAATCCTGTGAGCCCCTCAATTTCCGGGGATGTGGCCAGATAAACCGGTGTTTCTGCACCCACAGTGACATCTTCTCCTGTCATGTTAAATCCATTCTTTAGCATTTTTGTTGTCACCACACCAGGATGTAATGCATTTACCGTGACACCCGTTCCTGATAATTCATCCGCCAGGCAGTAAGTAAAATACATCAACATCAATTTAGAATCGGCATAAGCTTTATAACTATCAAAGAATTGACCGGAGTTGTTGGTTAATTCTTCCAAATCTATGCGGCCACGTTTATGAGCAATCGAGGAGATATTCACCACGCGAGCTGGGGCACTTTTGAGTAATAAATTTTGCAGGTTTTTTGTTAAGACATATACAGCCAGGTAATTGACTACAAGGTTAATTTCAAAACCATCCAGGTTGATTTCTTTGTGTGTTTTATATATTCCAGCATTATTAATCAAAACGTCCAGCCGGTTATAGCGTTCCTGAATTGTCTCTGCCATTCTTCTGACATTTGACAGAGAAGTAAAATCTGCGCTGATATGTTCGATTGTGGATCCTGGAAATTTTTCTATAATTTCATCAACAGTTCGTATGCATTTTTCTTCATTACGACCATGCAGGATTATTTGATATCCCTGACTTGCGAGTTCGCATGCTATTTGTTTCCCAATACCATCAGTTGCACCAGTAATTAAGATGGTTTTATTCATTTATCTCATTCCTTCACAAATAATCACTTAATAAGTATAACAAAAATAAAACCTGATGTTAACATTGAGTAATACCATCAAAAAAAATTCAGAAAATGTTCACGCTCCTAAAGAAGAAGTGAATAATACTTTATGCTATTTCTGAAGCAATTTGAGTAGTTACGGAGTGGATGTCAGCGTAACAGTTGATGGAGGTGTATTTGTAAAAGTGGTTGTCGGTGTGGCAGTCAACTGGTAAACATAAATTTTTGGTACCCAACCCTGGCGATCTTCTTCGTCAATGACTTTTACCCACACAAGATATTCATAAACCACTTCTTCCGGTAAAACTGTCAATAATTGGTTGGAACGCAATGTGCCGATGACAGGACCACCGGGTGACTGATATAAACGAAGTAACGGAACACCTGTCAAGAACACACGTGCCTGAGCTGGTGTTGAGGTGGGTGTGATGGTAGATGTCGGCAGGGAAGTAGCAGTTGCTGTAGACGTAAATGTCGCAGTTACCGTTTTTGTAAATGTTCTTGTTGGTGACGGCCCAGGTGTGAATGTTATTGTCGGAGATGGTGTATTGGTCGCCGTTGGAGGAATTAAGGGGTCTAGTCTTTCAGCAAAGATTTGATTTACCCGTAACGCGACTGGTTGGTTGAGAGAATCGACAATCGATTCCTGTAATGCGATTACCTGTTCATATTTCATTGGATTATTGGTTCGAATAGTCATATCAATTGAAATTGTTTCATTTTCCTGATTGGTTGTAAAGTCAACCAGCTCCGCATTGTTGATTTCATTAACTTTTTCATTGAGTAACTGGCTAATCGTACGATATTCAGCAGCTTGTCTAACAAAATCAATACTGAAATATGTGAGGGGTATTAATAAAATTACAATCAATAAAGCAGAAAACTGCAGACTTGGTGGGAGTTTACGGTTGTTATCTAAAGGATAGGGATTAAAACCCCGCAGAAAAAACACAAACGCTGCAGCAAACGCAATTGTGACTGCATTGGTGATAAACAAAAGAAAAGCGCCCCCGGCAACATCCCATCGTTGTAAAGCGACTCCAATCCCGACCGTGCAAATTGGTGGCATCAAAGCAGTTGCGATCGCAACACCGGGTAATGCAGCCGATAATCGCTCCTCTGTTAATGAATAAGCCGCCGCAATACCACCTGCCAGAGCGATCATGAGATCTATTGGGCTGGGATGTGTTCTGGATATAATCTCTTGTGGTAATTCATGCAGAGACACAAATGGTAAATATGAGTTAATAACAGTTAATAGAGTTGATAACCCAACTGCCAATAATGCGCCTCTCAACACAGCAGAAAGTGCTGATTTTAAGAGCGTTCTACGACCTATCATCGACGCCAGACCAATCCCTATGATGGGTGACATCAACGGGGCAACCAGCATCGCGCCAATAATGACCGCAGGCGAATGGGTTATCAAGCCCAGGGTAGCAATACTGGTTGAAAGAATAACCATCAAAAAGTAATCAAAACCAGGTGAGGATGATTCGGTAATATCTGCAATGATTTCCCGACGTTGATCAAAAGGAATTTTTCGAACCGGGGATTTGATATTAGCAAAGAAATCTGAAAATTTTCCCATTATGTTTTAGTTCCATGTCCAGGGATCATTTTTGCTGCCAGGCTCTCACCCGATTTCTCCCAAACTGCTTTGCCTCATATAATGCTTTATCGCTTTCATCGATCAGGTGGTCTAATGATAAGGTTGTGAACTTGAAACAGGACACCCCAAGGCTTATAGTGATAAATGTCTGAGCTGTGACCAAAAGAAATGGGTATTGGGCAGTGACCTCGCGCAAACGTTCTGCGACCTGGGTTGCATCTTCCAGGTTCGTTTCCGGTAAGAGGATAATAAATTCTTCACCCCCAAACCGGGCGAAAATATCGGATGTTCGTAATTCTTCCTGAATTCTCTGAACAAATTGCATTAATACCTGGTCACCTGCCAGATGACCATAATGATCATTTACATTTTTAAAATGATCTATATCAATCAAAATAATCGACATGGGGTTTTGGTAACGTTTGCTGCGGGAAAATTCTTTTTGAGCTAATTCGTAAAAATATCGGCGGTTAAATATTCCTGTTAATGTATCAGTGAGCGCCATTTGTTGAGTTTGTTCAAATAACCGCGCATTTTCAATCACAATAGCAGCACTGTTGGCAAAACTTAAAGCCAGGCTGGCATCTTCCTGGGTATAAGCGTATGGGTTGTAATTATCAAGCGTCAGCAAGCCAATGAATTCATCATGCCGAATAAGGGGAACGCCCATCCAACCGCGTACCAGGTCAGATCCTTTCCATTTATCAAAACGAGGATCGTTTTGGGCATCATCCAGAATGATGGGAGCTTTTACCATTTGTATTTCCCTCAACAATAAATCAGTCGCTGGAAATGTTTTATTGATTAATCGCGCTGTGTGTTGAAAACCGCGAGCAGCGACCACTTTAAATTTATCCTGGTCTCTCAAGAATAATGTTGCACTATCATAATTTAAAACTGTTTTTAATGAAACCAGAATTCTTTTTAATACCTGAGAGAGGTCTAATTGGGAAGCTAAATCATCAAGTGCCTGTTTTAATGCCTGAGCCTGGATCATCGTTTTTTCTGCTGCTTGTTCAGAGTGGATACGTTCGGTGACATCAGAAATAAAGCCTTCCAGTGCTGTCAATTCATCTTTCTCATCAAAAATTTCCTGTCCTTTTTCCCAAACCCATTTTTCAATCGAATTATTTAATTGAAGTCGATATGTAATTTCAAAGTCTTGTTTTTTTGCCAGGGCATCCTGTATCTGATCCCAGACCTTTTGCCTGTCACCTGGATGTATTAGCTGAGCATATGCAATTTTACGATTGCCGATCAAATCCTGCTCCGCATAACCAATCAGCTCCTCCGCCCCAGCACTGACAAATTCCATTGTCCAGTCTGGGTCATTTTTACAGCGATACGCCATGCCAGGCAGACTTTCTAATAAAGTTGATAAGTGGCGTTGGTTTTCTTGAAGGGTTAATTCGATTTCCTTGCGATCCGTAATATCAATGGTGATATTCAATAGAAATTCGTCGGATATTTTTATATAGTCAGCCAACAACCACTTTTCCACTCCCGTTGTTTTTAAAAAATGTTCAGTTTCAATATGTTGGCTGATTCCAGTCTCAAAACAATTATAAAATCTTTGGATGATTTCTGTTTGACCATCAAAAAATTCTTCTATGGTTGATCCCATCCATCGTTTAATCTCTCCATTGCTTAAATTTTCAGAAGCTAAGTTACAGTATTCAAGAATAATCTTTCCATCCGGGGTCATTTTCCATAGTAAAGCTGGGTCATGAATTCCATGGAATATGGAATTGAATAATTCCTCATCCTTGTCCTGTCGTTTTTCGTTTCTATTCTTTCTCGAGATATCCTGACCAAAAATCAGTACCCCCAGAATTTCCTCACGGAGATCACGAACGGGTTTAACTTTGTATTCAATCGCAAACGATGCATCGGAATTCTCGGCATGATGGATCACAAATGTAGAACTTTTACCGGAAAAACCTGTTTTGATGTGTGGTAAAAAGATGTTTAATTTCTCTGGATCAATAAATAATTCCAGAAGCGAATCACCCGAATTAATCGGTTCCTGATTAAGCAGTAAGAACAACAAATTAGCTGCTTGATTAAATGCCCTTATTCTGTAATCAGGGTCGATAAAAAAAAGTGGGGTATCCAGGTTATTCAGCAATAATTCAGAAATATTTTTGTAATTTTTGACTGGCTCACAGGGGTCATTAAACACCAGTAGCCACTTGTTATCCCAATCAAATGTATAGCTCAAACGAAGACTCTGTTTTTGATCCTTATTCGGTATGGATAAATGGACGATACGAGAGCTGGACTTTTCGTTTTGCAGATTATCCTTAACATCTGACCATTCAGGAAACCAATCCTGACAGGCTAAATGATCAATTCTGTGTTGTTCCAATCCCATGAATTGAGAGAATGCAAGATTGCCAAATAATATCGATCCCCCCGCATCCAAAATGACAAGTTTATCAGAGATAATGTCAAGGAATGGTTGGAGAGATTCAAACTTTTCTCCCAGAGACATAAAGTTATCCTCACCCATTAAAAATTATTATATATGATAATCAAAGCAAAAAATAGTTAGTCTTTTTATTTTCCAAATATCCAGCAAGTGATTTTTTCTAATTCCCTCACCTCCAATACCCATGAGTAAAATTCCTGTAAAATATAAAAATGTCTGAGAAAACGAATGGTACAACAAAAACGCTTTCACAAATTTTTGGGTGGAACCGCACCAGTTACGTATTAATGAGTTCCTTTGCTTTGTTATTATTTATTATCGGATATGTTTGGTGGCCTCTTGTTGAAGAATATATCTCTACTTACAATCCCGATCTGCCTTTCTGGATTCAGTTCGATTGGCTCTTACTTTCCATTTTTTTGGTCATGTCGCTTCTTCTCATGGCGAAAGCGGATATTAAAAAGGATTTGCCCATCATTTTCGTTGGTCTCGTGGGTGGATTGGTAATTGAAAGTTGGGGAACACAAACTGATTTGTGGTTCTATTACACATATGAAAGACCTCCCCTATGGATTATTCCTGCCTGGCCTATCGCCAGTCTCTCGATCGACCGGTTATTTCAGCTTTTAAACGTAAAATCAGATCAGATTCCATCAAAAATTTTTCAGATCAGTTATTGGGTCATATTCACTGGATTTTATATCTATATGCTCTATTTTGTTTGGCCCACCCTGGATAAATCATTAACCATCATGGCACTGTTTTTATGCGCTTTTTTAATTCTGACACCTGTCAACCAACGGGCCATGTTATTGACATTCATAGCTGGCAGCGGATTGGGTTATTTTTTGGAATTGTGGGGTACAACCCGTTATTGCTGGACTTATTACACGTTCCAGACACCTCCTTTTTTTGCGGTTATGGCTCATGGCATGGCTGCTGTGGCTTTCTGGCGCGTGGTGCAACTTTTCAGGATTTTCGAACCTAAATCGAATAAACTCCTTCAAAAAATGCTGAAAACAAATAAAAATAAAAAAAAGCACAGTCTGAAAAAACTGTGCTTAAAAAAAGGAGGATAAGGATTACCCTTTATTGATCTTTAAATTCTCCTTCAATATAAGGTGGTAGAACTGGCATTAAGATCCATAGAATAACATAAATCAGAATTCCATTCCCACCCAAAAAGAATAATAAAACAAACAGCAAACGCACAATCGTTAGATCCAATCCAAGATAATCAGCCAGACCCGCGCAGACTCCCGCGATCATTTGTTCATTAGGTTTTCGATATAATTTTTTATTTGACATTAGAATCTCCTTCATCCATATATACGAGGAATTCCAAAAAAGGTTTCAGAGAAATCCTTTTTCTCTGGAATCACACTTGTAAAATCAATCCAAATTTCGATTGACTTTGATTTGGTTCATCATTAAACTTGATTTTGTCTTTGGTTCCTGACTTTTATTCAATTAATCAGCCGGAGGAATTATATGGAGCAGAAACGTCTCATTCGTTACACCATGTTTGGTTTGTTGTATTTCACACAAGGAACCATTTTAAGTTATTTTACTGCGTTGAATGCCCTGTATCTACTCGAATATGGAATTGATCTAACACGGATTGGAATCATGGGCACGATTGCTTTGATCCCTTTTGTGATTAAAGTTTTTCTTGGAATGCTCAGTGACAAAGTCAACATTTTAGGATTGGGACACAGAAAACCATATATTGTTATTGGTTTATTAGTGCAAATGACCTGTTTAGTATTTGTCCCATTGATTAATCCCGGAACCACATTCTGGTTATACGTAGCTATTGCTTTTCTACTGCAAATGGGAATGGCTTTATACGATACCTGCACGGATGGACTTGCTTTGGACACCACGCCTGTGTCAGAAAAGGGTACCATCCAGGGTTTTATGGTAGGTGGACGTGCTGTAGGTGTGATCGTAACCGCTTCTCTGGTGGGGCTTTTAGCTGATAATGTCTCCTGGAGTTCTGTATTCTGGGTGTTAGCCATCCTGACACTGCCACCATTTTTCTTCCTGCATACTGTCAAAGAAACCCCAAGAATTCAGGAACGCGCCTTCGATTGGAAAGCATTTTCTGCCTTCAAACAGCTGCCAGTGATTGCCCTGGCCATTATTGGATTCATCTTTTTTCTGATCATCATAGGAGTCAACCAGATTGTTAATCCTTACTTGCAGGAAACATTCAATATCAGCCTGAGTACTGCTGGATTTTTTACAACGATCTGGGGGGTAGGTGTTGTACTGGGTAGTATTGCTGGAGGTGGATTGATTAATAAATTAGGCAATCGTAATGCAGTCATGATTGCGATTGGTGTTGCCCTGGTTGCCATCCTATCACTGGCTGCCATTAACCAGCTTAATTATGCCTGGTTCCTGGTAGCCCTCTTTGGTGTTTGTTATGGCACCTATCAGACGGTATATTTTGCATTAGCGATGGAATATACCGATCCTCGCATCGCAGCCACCATGTTTTCAATCCTGATGGCGGTCACCAATATTGGTCAGGGAGTTGGTTTGGGATTAACCGGATTTTTCGCGGATTCATTTGGTTTTAAAGCAACGTTCATTGTCATGGCATTATTGAATTTTGCAGTTCTACCATTCCTGCCTATGATCTTTGGGAAACATGTTAAAAAAGCTGTACCTGTTGTATGAAATGATTAGCTTTATAGAAAAACTTTGAGATCATTTGCCAGACGGTCCAAATCAGATCGATCTGGTAATTTTCGGTAATCTGGCCCAAACACCAAACGAAACCCATCTCCGGCAAATCGAGGAATCACGTGCAGGTGTACATGAAACACGGTTTGGAATGCAACCGCACCATCCGCAAGAAAGAAATTGATACCTTCACAACGAATGCGACTCTTTTTTAATCCAGCAGAAATTTTTTGACCGACCTTAAAGAGATGTCCACCAATCTCAACAGGTAAATCATTCAAACCGATGGCATGTTGGCGGGGAACCACAAGGACATGCCCCGGTGTAACTGGTTGAATATCCATAAATGCCAGGCAATTATTATCTTCATAGACTATACTGGCAGGCGCGTTCCTTGCGACGATCTGACAGAAGATACAATTTTCCATATTAACTCTCTTGCCTTCCAAATTTCTGATGAAAACGAACTATTTCTAATTCGGTGAAATCAACATCCAATAAATTGGGCTGATCCAGTTGGATGCGATCAGGAATACCATCATGATTGATCATAAAAGTTAACAGCCCAACAGGAATATAGGTGTCATCCCAAACAATCTCGAAGGTATCCTGATGCCAATGTCTTAGCTCGGCATGGAAGCATTTCGAATGCTCAAATGATAAACGCAGCTTATTACCTGTCTGATATACACTGATCAGTCCTGTTTTTGGATCATGATAATCGCCACAATAGTGGTTTAATGCAAGACTGGTTGTCGTGTTTTCTTTCCTGGATTGCCTGCGTTCATTCAATAAATCGGCTTTCTTCTGGAAAGATTCTGTTTGAATTTTTGCATAAATATCTGACCAGGGTGTTTCTTCCAATCCCAGGATTTGATCGAGCACGGAATAATACAACGCACTGAGTGCATATCCCGGTTCGATATTGGTGAAGATGACAAACCCCATCATCTTCTCCGGTACGATTGACATTTGGGTGCGCATGCCATCCACTCCACCCGAATGTGCAATGATCAAATGGCCACAATAATCACTGATAAACCACCCCATCCCATAGGCATTCAACATGGGGGTCAATTTTTGTAGAGCAGGTTGTAGAGGTTCAACCGGAATGATGGTTTGAGGGGTCCAGAGTTCTTTGACGCGCTGGGGTGAAATGATTGTGCGGCCATGATATTCACCCTGATTGAGGAACATTTGAACATATTGTGCCCAATCCCAAACAGAGGAATTGACAGCTGCTGCGGCACCTACATTTTCGTGATTTCTGTACGGTATTGATTGAATTCGGCCATTGATCCAGGCATGCGGAATAGCATAATTCTGCAATCTGTTCAGGTCGGATAATTTCGTTGTGGTACGCTGCATTCCCAATGGTTCAAAAATGTGCTGAGTGACAAAATCATCCCAGGTTGTATCGGTAATTGCTTTGATTATTTCGCCTGCGACCAAATAAGTGACATTTTGGTAGGCATACGTAGAACGAAAACTGGAGTCGGGTTTATTTTCTGTCACCAGGTATCCAATAGACAACATTTTTCAGCATCAAATCCATATTCTCGTACAATTTCACCCATCGGGATTTGAACCCCTGCTGCCTTACCTGCCCAAAACCAAGGGGTGAAGATCTCCAGGAATACAGATCCATCCGGAGTTAACCAGGAAGAAATTTTCTTTAATAATCGGCGTTGGTCTGAATCACTCCCTATGCCAAATCCATCCCAATAACAGATAAAATCAAAAACGCTTTCGAATTCTACCGAATTAAAATCAGTATTAATGATGGTCAAGTTTTCTGGACTCCTATATTTAGAGAGATTACGAATATGCTCAACGAACTCAGGTTCAATTTCGACAGCTGTAACTCTGTGAGTCAACTGGCAAGCTGCAACTGAAAATTGTCCACCGCCCGCGCCTAATTCTAAAATGCGAACACCTCTCATACCGGTAAGACGATTGATCCATAAAACTCTATCCAGATCGCCCTGACTGATATCACGAAAATAGATTTTCGACCATTGATTTTGTAATCGATAGAAATCTTGATCCGTCATAGTATGAATTTTACATATAATTATTAATAATTCCCAAAGAGAATTATTCATTAAACAGCTTGACCAGGAACCAGTAAAGCCATCTCGATCAGTACCTGATACGAAAATTTCTGAAATAAATCGAATTCGCGGGTCATCTTTGAAGGTACCAGCACTGACATGCTGTTTCCAGCATCCAATGCAATCTGGTGCATCTCCTGCAACAAAGTGGTACTGATCCCCTTCCTGCGAAAATCCGGATGGGTGAAAATATCCGCTATATAAGCAAATTTCCCAGGAGGGGTGATTACCTGCGCTTTTGCACAAACTTCTCCCTTATAAAATGCCATCAAATTATGGATAGCCGGGTCATCAAGACCATTGGTGCTGCATGGGTAGTCTGGCTCAATCGTATTTGCCAGGGAAACATCCTGAATTGAAGTGACTAACTTGATTTCGACACCAGAAGGCCAGGAGATTTTTTCTCGCGAAGGCAATTTTCTGACCATAAGTATATTTGACCAGGCATGTAAATAACCTTGATCGCGATATGCCGGAATAAGTTGGTTCAATTTCTCTGAAAATATATTTACCACATGTTCTTCAGGATTATTGTGAAAATATGCCAGAATGTTGCTCTTGACTTGAGAAGGTGGATTTTCACCAGAAAAAAATTCAAGACGGTAATTAAATGCTCGTGGCCACGGTTGAGTCATCATTTGAGGGTACTGAATCCCAAACACCAGATCCAATTTGATTATTTCAGCATGATTCTCAACTTGAAATTTATATGTGATTGCTTCGAAATATGCTTTTACTCCAGGGAGTATGTTCATGCGCAACGCTTCCTAATCTGGAACCTTTATCATTTTCAGGTAACCCCAACCCCAATAAAAACGACGGATAATTTCTTTTTCAGCATGATTCGTTTTTTCTTCAGTCCAAAACCCTTCCTCTGGTAAATTTTTTACGATAACCTTCACTCTATAAATACAGTATTTGGTTCTTAAACCTGGGTAAGACCTTGAATTTCTATACTGGTATATTGCTTTACAACATTCCGATAAAATTTCAACATCATTATCAGGGATCTGTAATTCCTCTAACAAGCATCTTTTGGCTGCATCCAGACAGTTCTCACCCGGTTTCATTTTCTCACTGGGGGGAATGCTTCTTTTACGCGTGCGTTTATCATCCAATTCCTGTTCCAGTTCCAGTAAAAACTTTCCTTCATGAGATATCAAAACCTGGACAACATTCACAACTCGCAAAGGTGGCTTAAGCTGAATGCTACTTTCCCGGTTATTAATTTCTTCAAAAAGATGATCAACCGATTTCGCCTGTCCCCTATTCCAACTATCCAGGTCAAATGATTGGGTCAACAGCCATTGACGTAAACTTTCGACTGAAGGGAAATCTCCAAATTCTTTTTTCATTTTTTTATCAATTGGATCAAACGATTTACATGGAATGATATCAAAAAAGGACCGATGCGTGATTTGAAAAGTTTTTGTCGATTGTGATTTCAGGATTAATTAATTCTTATAAAATTATTTTACAGGATTTTATTATTTAATTGACAAGATTGCTGTGTTGATTTTGTTTTATTTTTGATATTTTCGTTATAATCTACTATGAAATCAATTTTACTGGAGACTTATGAAGGCATCCAATATCCTCCCTGGAGATAATCGCAACGCAATTCGACTCACCTGGAAAAGACCTGTTTACATACTGACACCTATAAAACGACCAGCGCAAGCCATCAATGTCAGTTCTTCAGGAATTTTGATCACCACTCTTTATGATGATCACTTTCATATGGGTGAAGAAATATCAATTTCCATCCCACATGCCATTACCAAATTAACAACAACCGTCACCGGAAAAATAGTTCGAATTACTCATCATGATAGTTGGATACAGTTGGCTGTCGATTTAAACGTCTGATAAGAAATCGACCTAAACTTCCTGCACCGTCTCCCATGGATAAATTTCAGTCCCTTTTGCAGCTTCCCGGATACTCGGATCATTTGAATAGTACCCACGCTTTTCAGGTGGTAAAAGCCGGGAAATCTGGATCATGATATCATGCCCAATTTCGTCCAATTTTTTACGATCTGTTCTGCTTTGTAAATCAATTTGATATGGACCAAATGATTTTCCAATCCTTGCAGTCACTTTTGGTCTCTGAAACTGTCTGATTTTTGAAAAAAATGTATCAAAACCATCCAATCCGATGGGTAAAATAGCCGCACCAGTTTTTGCAGCCAGAAAAGCCACCCCAGGTCGTGCAGGTCGTAAAACATTTGCCCAACTACCACCCTCTGGGAATATTCCCAGAATACCATTCTGCGCCAGGACAGTCTCCGAAATAATAAATGTATCCCGCGAAACAGAGCCACGAAATACCGGGATGATTCCCCACAAATGACGAAACCATTCAACGGTTCCAGGTGCGTTGGGTGTACGCGTTCCTCCCAGAAATTCCAACCTCCAGGAAAGTAGTTTAATCACAGCCAGAGGATCCAAAAAGCTAAAATGGTTACTGACCACCAATAATGGCCCCGATTTGGGTAAATTTTCTTTGCCAACGATTTCAAAATCCCCAAGAACTGTAAAAGCAAAATTAATCAGATTTCTCAGAATAGTTCTAACCACTCGTCGTCTGGGATATGGGTATTTGTTAACATCAATTTTCATTTTATTCCTCAAATAGAAATTCAGAAAAACAAGGTAAAACAGAATTTTATTTCCTCAAATTATAGCGTAAAAATAAATTGGACAACGGAATTTTCATTTAGAAAGGTAAGCAGATAATTGTTTGTAAAAACTGGCAAAATGTCTTATATAATAATTAACAATGATTGATATTTTGTTGAGAACATCCCTGCTTAACTTCAAGTAGCTCATCTAGGTTTGACCAGTGGAATAGGGTATTCGGAATAGGAGGATGTCATGTTACAAATAACACTAAATGAAGAAGAAAAAATAACGCTGCGAGATTTACTTCAATGCTGTCTTTCAGAATTAAGAGTCGAAATTCATCACACGGATGATATGGACTTTAAAGATATGCTCAAGAACCGCAAGAAAGTTCTCGTTAAAATTCTCGAGGAATTATCTGTGGGCGACGAGCAATCGGAACCAACTTGCCGGTAATCCAATAGAGCCAACTCGATCTTATTAAAAGGTCTTTGCCTGAACAATAAGCTAATTTCGCCAGAAAGGTAGAAAACAATGATGCGTTGCCCATGGGCATTATCTGAATTATCATCAAGCTATCATGACCATGAGTGGGGTGTTCCTGTTCATGATGACAAAATATTATTTGAGTTCTTAATTCTGGAAGGTGCCCAGGCAGGATTGAATTGGGAAACGATTCTTAAAAAAAGAGCGGCTTATCGAGACGCTTATATGAAATTTGAGCCTGCACAAATAGCAAAATTTGATTCAGTCCAGGTGGAAAATTTGCTCCGCAACCCGGGCATTATTCGCAACCGCAGAAAAATTGAGTCTGCCATCAAGAATGCTAATGTGTTTTTAAAAATACAGGCTGAATTTGGTAGTTTTGACGAATATATCTGGGATTTTGTAGATAGGAAGCCAATCCAAAATCGATTCCTTGGCTTATCAGAAATCCCTGCTGAAACGGACCTTTCCAGGCAAATCAGTAAAGATTTAAAACAACGTGGCATGAGTTTTGTGGGTCCAACAATCATGTATGCTTTTATGCAGGCAGTTGGTATGGTGAATGATCACCTGGTAGAATGTTATCGGTTTCTTGAAGTAAGCCAGATGGAGTAATTGAAAATGCCTGAAATTAAAGGAAGAGTGGAAGCATTGTTTATCACTCCAAAAGGAGAAAATATTTCAAAACCAATTGAGGGTGGTATTTTCACAAATGAAGGTTTGATCGGTGACCGGCATTTTGGTGTCACGATGTTATCCAATTCTCGGACACCTGAATTTCAGAGAGGAGCAATCATTCGAAATCGGCGACAAGTCTCTCTGGTTTCTCAAGATGAACTCGATGCCACTGCAAAAGAATTAGACATAGATGAAATTAAACCTGAGTGGTTGGCGGCTAACCTGCTCATATCGGGTATTCCGCATTTCAGTCAATTGCCGGTGGGTGCAAGGTTATTCTTTGATGGTGGATTGGTACTTTTTAACGATGGGGAGAATTTTCCCTGCAAAATTCCTGCAAAAACTGTCCAAAATCAATATAAACATAAAGAAGGAATTCAGGAGAAATTTATTAAAGCTGCCATGCATCGTCGTGGATTGGTCGCCTGGGTGGAGCATCCGTCTCAATTAATCAGCCCTTCAACCTTTGAAGTCGAATTACCACCTGTTTGGAAAAATTTGTGGGGGTAATTTTAATGACAGATTTTAAATTACCTGATCCGATACCTGAATACAAAGAGCGTAAAGAGTTCTGCTTTGAGGTTTTGCATCCTAAACATGTTGCGTTAGATTATCAGGCTCTGATGAAAAGCAAAGAATTCCTGCGGCGCTGGAGTAATAGTACTTGGCCAGAGGATCATTTTAAAGTTGAGGATAATTTAATCGATCTGGAATGGCATTATGAGGAATTTAAGGAAAAAACTGCCTTTACTTACACAATCCTTAATCAGGATAAAAACCAATGTTTGGGATGTATCTATATCAAGCCTGTAACCTCCATGACTAAATTATCTGCTGAAGAACGACTGTTGTTGGAACCCTTTCATTTCTTCACAATATATTGGGTGATCACAGATATTAAAAACACACAGATGGAGAATAAGATTTTTAATACCATTCGTGATTGGCTGCTGAATGACTGGCGATTTCAAGCTGTATTATTTGTCAGCAATTCGCAAATTCCAGAACAAAACGCGATCTATCGTAACAATCAAATGGAGTTATTTTTGGATCTCCAGGAGAAAAATCGACACCAACTATTTTGGGTACCCATTAAAGGATAAAAAATGGAATTTGATACAATAAAGCGTTATTTGTTTAACCTTCCAGAATCCAGGCTGGATTTTCCGCAAGGTCCAGACACAATGGTTTATAAAATATTAGGGAAAGCTTTCGCTTATATCTCATGGCAATCTGACCCAATTTTTGTAAGTTTGAAGTGCAAACCCGACAGAGCAGTTCAGTTGATTAAACAGTATTCAGGAGTTGTTCCAAGCTATCATCAAAATCGTTCCCATTGGATTTCCATTTTCCTTGGTAATGATGACATTTCCGATGAATCAATATTGCAATGGTTAAATGATTCTTATCACCTGGCCATCAATGAGTTGCCCGGGATCCTGCGTAACAGAATATTGAAAAAAATTGCCAGGCTGAATGAAAATAACCCTCAAGAAAATCAAGGTTAAAAATGAGTAAGAAAATTACGTATCGTGATATAGTATTTGACATTGTGAAACAAATCCCGGCTGGAAAGGTAGCCAGCTACGGTCAGATTTCAAAATTGATTCCAGGATGTACGGCTCGTATGGTAGGTTATGCGCTGGCTTCATTACCCAATGATTCTGGCGTCCCCTGGCAACGAGTGATCAATTCCAAAGGTAAGATCAGCCCACATGGGGCAGGTTTCGGTTCTGCGATGCAAAGAGCGCTCCTGGAACAAGAGGGGATCATCTTCAGCAAAGATAATAGTATTGAAATGAGCATCTATAGTTGGATTTCATAATACTTTTCAAAATGATGACTTTCTGATCAAAAATTTGAAAATAAGTGTCTTAATAAAAAATATTTGAATCCTCGTTCATTTTTCTTTATACTATATATAAAAACTGGAGGTCAAATATGAGGGAGTATGAGTTCAGTCAACCGACGTATGGTAAAAGCCCTGTACTTATCTATCAATGCTTGTGTACACAAATCCCAAAAGATTCTCAACATTCACCTTCAAAAATCAAAAATTTCTTGTCATTAAAAGAATGGCTTTTCCCAAAAAATAAACGTATTCAACCTGCAACTCTAAATCTCTCCAATTCTAAAAATAATAATCTTTAATCTTCATTTTTTTTTCATAAATTTATCAGGAACACAATAAATGAACTTAAATACTGTTACGGATTTTAAAATTGAAGTCTATCTCCCGGCAGAATATTTGGAATCTATACGACTTGCTTTAACCGCTGCTCAAGCAGGCTTCGTTGGTAACTATGATAATGTCTTCGCCACCACCCAGGTGACCGGCCATTGGCGTCCATTGCCTGGTTCAGATCCATATCAAGGAAATATAGGAGAGATGGAAACTGCACCTGAGATCAAACTGGAAGTCAACTGTAAAAAAGAACATGTCTCGACTACTCTCCAGGCGATTCGTGCAGCACATCCCTATGAAGAACCGCTGATTCGGGTAATCCCAATTCTGAATCAATATTTTGAATGAGCAGGTGATATCAGATGAATGAAGACTTATTGAAAAATCTATTCAAATATCTAAATAAATTTATGGTGCTGCTATGGAAATTAGGATTGGGCAGATTCCTCAATTTATGGCCAAAGGTAATTGGCCGTTTTTTGGTAATTACTCATTATGGCCGCAAAACGGGAAATAAATACCTGACCCCGGTCAATTATTCCACCGTTAATGGCGATATTTACTGTGCTTCAGGTTTCGGGATTCAATCAGATTGGTATAAAAATCTGGTTTGTCATCCAGAAATCGAAGTATGGTTAACTGAAGGGTGGTGGCGAGCACACGCCGAAGATGTCAGCGATCATCCGGATCGATTAGATATTATGCGGGAAGTGTTGATTGGGAGCGGATTTGCTGCTCCATTGTTTGGTATTCACCCCCTGACGATGGATGATGATACATTGGCTCAGGAGACCAAAGACTATCGGTTGATTCGAATTAAGCGCATTTCAGAAAAAACTGGCATTGATGGACCGGGAGAATATGTCTGGTTCTGGCAAATCACAACTGCTTTTCTGATCTTCTTGCTACTCACTAAAAAACGGAGAAAATAAGACAATGCTGCGATCACAATTGCTGGAAGCTTTATCAATATATATCCTTGAAAAAACCAGAGATCACCCCATTCGAGTGGCAATTGATGGATTGGATAACGCGGGTAAATCAAAATTGGCCAAAGAACTCATTTTTCCATTAAGGAAAATCAAGCCCCAGATTATTAATATATCCATCGATGGTTTTCACCACCCCAAAAAATACCGTTATCGCCGCGGAGAATATTCACCAGAAGGCTATTATTACGATTCATTTAATCTTGAATCGGTAATATCCAATGTCCTGGAACCTCTCAGCCCGGAAGGAAACCGCCAATTTCGTAGACAGATTTTTGATTACACAACCGATCAAAAAGTTGAAAGCGAATGGGAGACAGCTGAGGAAAATGCAATCTTATTATTTGATGGTTTATTTCTGCAACGTCAGGAACTCGATCCTTATTGGGATATTCGTATTTTTATTGATATTGATCAGGATGTAAGCCTGGATAGAGCATTCAAACGCGATATATATTATTATCATTCTCTGGAAAATATTCACAAGAAATACCAGCTCCGCTGTTTTCCTGCCCATCAAATTTACCTGGAACGTTGCCATCCCTTACAACATGCTGATGTAATCATCGAAAATAATGATTGGCAAAAACCGACTTTGACTTTTCAGCATGAAGTGGCAGGCTAATCATTGCATCCATATACTGAACAAATACTTTCCATATCCAATTTCTGCTTAGCTCCAAACTAGATTACAATTTATTGAGAATGCTCTTTGCTTTTATTCTTCGTGAAGGAAAACTCCTAATGTCGTACAAAAAATCCAAATTATTTCTCTTGCTGATTCCAATTCTTGTTTTATTCATCACAGCTGCCTGTGCAATTCCTTGGTTTACTGCACCCATTGAAGTTAAAATCACCAGTGAACCCCCAGTGGTGAGTACACAGGATCCATCCCCTTTTCAAAATATTGGTTGTACCTGGCAAACAAATGATTTTGCAATGTGTGATCAGGATAGTATTCCAAAAAAAATGGGGTGTGACACATTATCTAAACCTTCTGATTATTTAAGCCTGTTGTCACCTGAGAGAATGTTTGTTTTGTGTGGTTATTACCCTCATATGGCAGAGGAAAGTCAAGATCCTGAACCAAAAGGATTATGGGATAGTGGATGTTCATTACAGGTAAAACAGAGATTATTCTCTTACCTGAATGGAGATTATTTGTTGATCAGAGATCAAGAAGATTTAAAATATAATTTTGCGCCCATCACTACGGCTGAACAAGCTTTAGGATTTGCAATCGCTACCAGCGGATTTTCCGCCAGGTTTGATTTGGAAAATCTTGATGGTTATAGAATATTAGCAGATCAATTACAGGAAACGAATGTTCAAGTTGTGAGTGATGGATTTGAGATTATTTTATATCGTTATCAAGCTTGTGGATGTGGTCCTCACACAACCTATATGCAGAAAGTTAAAGTTACCAATTCCGGTGACTTTCAAGTACTCAAATCCATTCCGGCATTTGAAAATCCTGATGAAGACAGTTTGTGTGTAGATTGATTTAGGGAATAGAAATGCGAAAATATCCATTCATGCAAGTCGATGCATTTACTGAGGTAGCATTGGGCGGAAATCCCTGTGCAGTTTTTTTTGATACGGATGATCTGGATGACCAAACAATGCTTGCCATTACCCGTGAGATGAATTTATCCGAATCATCTTTTGTAAGGTCTTCCACTGTTGCAGATTTTGGTGTCCGATATTTCACTCCTATGGGAGAAATTCCATTAGCAGGGCATCCGACCATTGCCACTACCTATGCTCTGGTTGATTCCGGTCGCCTTAAACTCCCTGGTGATATCACCAATATCCAACTTGAATTACAGGTTGGACCCATCCCGGTTGAAGTTCATTCAGAGAATGGCCAGGTGAAGAATATCATCATGAGCCAGAAGAAACCTCTCTTTTTGCGGGTTTATGAGCCTGAGGAGTTATTGCCTGTATTTGGATTATCAAAAGCTGATTTGATGCCTGATGTTCCTATTCAAACTGTCAGCACGGGTACCCCGCAATTGATGGTCTGTGTTAAAAATCTAGATGTGCTTCAAAGACTTAACCCCAACAGCAAAACCTATCAGGAATTACACAAAAACAGCGATTGGTTTTCATCCCATTTCTTCTGTCTGGGTGGTATCAGCCCAGCTGGAAAAACATTTGCGCGACATCTCAGCCCACCGCCGGATATTTTTGAGGATCCATTTACCGGATCAGCCACCGGCGGTATGGCAGCTTATTTATGGCATTACGGGTTATTGGATAAACCTGTCTTTATTGCCGAACAAGGGCATTGGATGCAGCGTCCCGGCCAGGCGAAGGTGGAAGTAATTGGACCGCGTGATGAGATTGAAACAGTTAAGGTGGGCGGTCCGGCAGTGATGGTCTTAACCGGTACTCTTCACCTGCCAGATTGTTTATGAAAGATCTATCGTTGTTAAAGGTTGTTGCATTAGCCGGCGGTGTAGGTGGCGCAAGGATGGTTAATGGACTCGCCCAATTACTCTCACCTGTACAATTGAGCATAGTCGTCAACACCGGTGATGATTTTGAATATTGGGGGTTATTCATCTCTCCAGATCTCGATACGGTGATGTACACCCTGGCAGGTATTTCGAATCCACAAACGGGCTGGGGGTTATTGGATGAAGGACATCGCTGTCTTGAAAATATGCGATTATTTCACCAACCCGACTGGTTTGGTCTGGGTGACCGCGACCTGGCTACCCATCTGACCCGAACCCAATGGCTGCGAGAAGGAAAAAGTCTGACAGAGGTTACCCGGAGAATCTGTTCAGCTCTAGGTGTACAACATGCCATCTTACCCATGTGTAATGAACCCTGCTGTACGATTGCAATTACCAGAGCGGGTGAAATGGATTTTCAGACTTACTTTGTTAAAGAGCAATGGCAGCCACAATTAATGAGTCTCCGCTGGGAAGGAGTATCCCAGGCTCAGCTGACTCCTCAGGTGCAGCAGGCTTTTCTTGAAGCTGATTTAATCATTATTTGCCCATCAAACCCATTTGTCAGTATCGACCCAATCCTCAATCTACCAGGCGCACTTGAGATGATAAGAGCCAAACCTGTACTGGCAATCAGCCCGATTATCGGCGGGAAGGCAGTTAAAGGTCCAGCAGCAAAAATGTTTCGCGAACTGATTGATACGGAAGCATCTGCAAAAAGTGTTGCATCTTATTATCACCATCACATCCCGCTAAGAGGATTTATCATCGATCAACAAGACCAGAATCTCCAGAATGAGATTTCTAAAATGGGTATAGAAGTTCTGGTTACGAATACACTCCTATCCGATCCTGTCACGCAAAAACTGATAGCAGAGGTTGTATTGGATTTCGCCTGCCATTTGGTATAATCTTGCCCATGAAGATCTGGGCTGTCATCCCTATCAAAGCACTGGATAAAGCCAAAACAAGATTAGCACCTGTGTTAACCTTAGAAGAACGCCAAAAACTGGTTGTTCAAATGTTTGAGCATACGGTGCAGGAACTGGCAGATTGGCCATTGTTAGAAGGGATATTGGTGGTCAGCAATGACCCATTTTTTGAAAAATTTGCTAAACCATATGGTTTTGAGTTCCTTTTGGAAGACCAACCTTGTGGTTTGAATTCATCTGTAACGCTGGCTGCCAAGTATCTACAATCTCAGGGCATTCAGGCGATGCTGGTCATTCATAGTGACCTGCCCTGGATATCCCAATATGAATTGAATCTATTGGTGAAAGTTGCGCCTGACCATGGAATTCTAATCGCTCCTGATCGCCATCGCAGTGGGACAAATGTCTTATGGGCGGCACCCCCTCTCATTATCCCATTCGCTTATGGCTGCGACTCTTTCCAAAAACATCAGGAGCTTGCTCAACAAGCGAATTGCCCAATGATAATTTTCGATTCAGACTCTCTTTCGTTGGACCTGGACTTGCCAGAAGATTTAATTTTTTATCAGAAATCGATGTCAAATAACCAAAAAAGTGTAAATTGAAAAAGCAAATAATATCTATTAATTTTTTTAATGGAATGAACATACGCTATAATGATCTTGACACATTCAAAGTTGGGAAAAAAAGTATGCTGGCATCTGTAGATAGGCTCTTGATTATTTTTATAGACGATTTAAATCTTTGGATGAAAACTTATTTTGGCCCAAAAAATGCACCCAACCTGATGATCCAATCTATTGAGGAATTAATTTAATGTACCCCGATAAAAAGATTACTAAAATTCAGGCCTGGTTGTTAGCATCCCGCCCCAAAACATTACCAGCTGCGGCTGCACCGGTGATTGTAGGCAGCGCTGTTGCATTTGCTGAACAAGGTTTTCGAATCGGACCTGCTTTAGCAGCCTTTCTGGGGGCATTATTGCTCCAGATTGGGGCGAATTTAGCCAATGATGTTTTTGATTTTGAAAAAGGCGCTGATCAACACGGTCGTTTAGGACCTTTGCGTGTCACGCAAGCAGGTCTGTTGTCACCCACTGCTGTCAAAACCGGGATGTGGTTGACCTTCAGCCTGGCAGCGATCTTTGGCATTTACATGACCCTGGTTTCCGGTTGGTTCATACTACTGATCGGTATCCTGGCAATTCTGGCAGCCATCGCTTATACGGGTGGTCCTTTCCCCTATGGCTATAAGGGATTGGGTGAGATTTTTGTTTTTATCTTCTTTGGGTTTGCAGCAGTTTGTGGAACTTATTACGTTCAGACGAAAACCATCAGCCAACTGGCAGTATTATCCAGCATACCCGTGGGGTTACTAATTGTCGCGATTCTGGTCGTCAATAATGTTAGAGACTACGAAAGTGATAAATCTGCCAATAAGCGAACCTTAGCTGTTCGTTTTGGGTTGGAATGGGCACGTCAGGAATTCGTCAGTATTGTTATTCTGGCATTTGTGATTGTCGTCCTATTGAGCATCAGCGATATCGCTACTCCCTGGCTTTTATTAACCTGGCTATCACTACCCCTCGTTTTTTCCACCAGCAGTTCTGTTTTGAATCAACGAGGAAAAATTCTTAATAAGACTTTAGCAGGTACCGGGCAATTAACCCTGATATTCAGTCTCTTATATGCTGTTGGGTTGATGTTATCTGTTTTTGTACCTATTTGATCTTTTTTCATTTAGCCAAGGCAGGTTTTTGTTTATTGATCTCCACGCTGGTAATTGGGTGCTTCCCGCGTGATGGTAATATCGTGTGGATGGGATTCAATCAAGCCGGCATTGGTGATGCGCACCAGACGTGTTTTTGAGCGTAAATCCTCCAGGTTGGCTGCTCCGGCATATCCCATTCCAGAACGTAATCCACCAACCAACTGGTAAATAAAATCACTCAAAGCACCTTTATACGGCACCATGCCTTCCACACCTTCCGGAACCAGCTTTCCTGCGCCAGCCTGACCGGATCCATAACGATCTTTTCCATATCCCTGCATGGCACCCATGGATCCCATCCCGCGATAGGCTTTAAATTGTCTGCCTTCATACAGAATATCTTCTCCAGGAGATTCCTTCAGCCCGGCTAACAGGCTGCCTAACATCACTGTGTCTGCTCCGGCTACAATCGCTTTGACAATGTCGCCACTGAATTTGATGCCGCCATCAGCGATGATAGGGATTGAATGTCGTCTGGCAATCATAGCACAATGGTAAATAGCGCTTAATTGCGGCATACCTGCGCCGGATATCACCCGTGTGGTACAGATGGAACCAGCTCCCACCCCTATTTTTATTGCATCTGCCCCTGCATCTATTAGTGCCTGAGCCCCTTCCTCAGTAACCACATTCCCGGCAATCACGGGTAGATCAGGGCGAATCGCTTTAATTCTTTTAATCGCTTCGATTACCCCAGTTGTGTGTCCGTGAGCTGTGTCGATCACAACCACATCCAGATTTTTGGCGGTCATCGCTTCCACACGTGTTTCCAGATCAGGTCCCACACCCACTGCAGCACCCACCAGCAGTCTTCCGGAAGAATCCTTGGCTGCATTCGGAAATTGTAGTTTTTTCTGAATATCTTTAACAGTGATAAGCCCTTTTAGATGCCCATCTTTATCCACCAATGGAAGTTTCTCAATTCTATATTTCTGTAAAATGCTTTTCGCCTGATCGAGGGTGGTACCCAATTCAGCTGTGATCAAACGCTCATAGGTCATAAATTCGCTGACGGGACGCTGCAAATCCTCTAGCTGGGTAAAGCGTATATCCCGATTGGTGAGAATACCCACCAATTGTTCGTTAGCTGGTTCAATAATGGGAACACCACTGATGTGGAATCGCTCCATGATCGATGACGCGTCTGCAAGGGTAGCTGTGGGCGGTAAGGTAATGGGATCGGAAATCATGCCTGATTCAGAGCGTTTGACGATTTCCACTTCACGTGCCTGATCCTCGGTAGAAAGATTTCGATGAATAATCCCCACACCTCCTTCCCGTGCCAGTGCAATTGCCAGGCGGGATTCGGTCACCGTGTCCATTGCGGCGGATAGAAGTGGAATATTAAGGCGCAGCTCGCGGGTCAGACAAGCATGCACATCCACCTGAGATGGGAGAACCTGACTGAAACCCGGTTCAACCAGAACATCGTCAAAGGTAAGGGAATCCAATTGGGCAAACAAAGCTTCATTCATCATAACTCCTAGTAGATCAATTATCGATTGTTCAGACAATTTCAATCATTATAGAAAAAAGTGCCATTAAACCCAAGTTAAAAACATGGGTAAATGAGATTTATTCAGGTTTATTAAGACGAATTACTAGATGCTCCCGAATTTTTTGCACCAGATCCATGGCACGATTTCTGGCAAACCCGGTATAGGAATTCAAATCTGCAAGCTGACGAATTTCATCCGTGGTTACCCATTGCAACAATTCAGTGTCTTGCTGCAATCTTTCGATCAATGGATTGGGTTGTCCCTGCTGAACCGCTTGCCAGGCAATCAGTGCATGCTGGCGCAGGATTTCATGCATTACCTGGCGGTCTGCACCTTTTTTCCCGGCCAGCATCATAATGCGCTCGGTCATCGCAAACGGTGCATATGTTTCCAGATTGCGTTGGATAGTAGCAGTATTAATGGTCAAGTCACGGATTAATCGTATGCTGATACGTAGGATTTCATCCGCGATTAAGAATGCCTCCGGTAGAATTGTGCGGCGGTTCGCGCTGTCATCGAGGGTTCGCTCCAGTAAGGAATTGGCTGCATTTTGCCAGGCTATTTGCGGATAGACCGAAAGTTGCCGTGCCAGTGAATCAATTTTTTCAGCGTTAATAGGGTTGCGTTTAAACGGCATGGCAGAGGAACCCACCTGGTGTTTTCCGAATGGTTCACTCAGTTCCCCTATCGGTGGGCTCTGCAGAACTCGTAGGTCAAAAGCAAATTTATACAACGTTTCTCCCAATCCAGCCAGGGCATTCAGGATCAGATAATCCTGCTTTCGCGGATAAGTCTGATGAGTGATGGAATAAAACTTCAGATCGAGCAATTCCCCCAATCTTTCCTCAAAATGGGTCAGGTTTTGAATGCCAATCAATTCTCCAAATGCTGCCCCTGTTCCCACCGCACCTTTGAACCCTTTTCCACGTGTATTATCTCTGACTTGTTTTAGCTGTTGCCAATCCTCAAATAAATCCTGGGCATGAAAAGCAAAGCGATAACCCAGGGTGGTGGGTTCGGCCGGCTGAAGATGAGTGAAGGCCATCACAGGAATATTGGCTGTTTTTTCTATTTGATCAGCAAATACCAGCATTAGTTCATTAAGTTTTTCCAGGATGATATCCAGAGCTGATCGCAATCGTAATGCGTCGGCATTATCCTCAATATCCATGGATGTCGCACCCAGATGCAAAACGCCACCGGCTTTCGGGCATTGGGCTGCAAAAGTTTTCAACTCCGACATCAGATCATGGTGGATTTGGGCCTCGATTTCCAATGCTGCTTCGACATCGATTTCTGTCGCATGCAACGCCAGTTCTTGCACTAAATCTGCCGAAAACAGCCCGAATTCAGATTCCACCTGAGCCAGAGCAACCCAAATTTTCCGCCATAATAAACGTTTTTGTTGTTCACTCCATAAAGAGCGCATTTCCTGGCTGGCATAGCGCCAGCTGAATGGAGATTGGTAATTTTCGTACGGATTGGGCATATTCACCTCAAGAGAAAAGGGATAAATTTATTATAAACGTAATCGACCGGGGCAGTTAGCGTCAAATCTTTCAATATTAAAACACATCTGACGTTGATCCCATTCCAATGGTAGAATCGACCATATTCAAGCATCAGCAGGGTACATGAACGCTCCTTTATTTCTTGTTGCAGTTTCGCCAGTTTTATTAGTCCTCATTTTCTTAGTTATCCTCCGACTACCCGCTGTCAAGGCGATGCCGCTCAGCTGGTTAATTCATTCCGGGTTAGCTTACGTCATCTGGCAGGTTCCTCTGAAACAGGTTGCAGCTGCATCTCTGGAAGGTCTTATTATCGCAATTTCCGTACTCTGGATCATCTTTGGAGCTGTGTTCCTGCTGAATGTCCTGCGTTCCAGTGGCGCGATCGATACAATCCGTCATTTCTTCATCAACATCTCACCAGATCGCCGGGTGCAGGTGATCCTGATCGCCTGGTTGTTTGGCTCATTTCTGGAAGGGGCTTCAGGGTTTGGGACACCAGCAGCCATTTGTGCTCCATTATTGGTTGCGCTGGGATTTCCACCTTTAGCAGCTGTCGTGCTGGCACTGATTTCCAACAGTTTCCCGGTTACCTATGGCAGTGTTGGCACCACCATTTTTGTTGGTCTGGCTCAGGGTTTACAACAAGGGCCCGATCTTGCTCCCATCGTTGCCAATTATTTAGGAAATTTACCACTTTCGGAGTATTTGCATATTGTCAGTGCTAAATCTGCCCTGCTAAACTGGTTACCAGGCACTTTTCTGCCTTTGTTACTCTCCGCCATGCTCACGCGTTTTTGGGGTGAAAATAAAAGCTGGAAAGAAGGTCTGGGAATCTGGAGGTTTGCCTTGTTGTCGGGTTTCACTTTCACCACATTTTCAGTGCTGATTGCAGTATTTCTGGGCCCGGAATTTCCAACATTACTGGGTAGTATGCTGGCTCTGATCATCATGGTGACCCTGGCGAAAAAAGGTATTCTACTTCCAAAGGAACCCTGGTTTTTTCACTCATCCTCTCCTTCTCAACTGATTGCCATGAAAGAACCACTGAAAATTCCAACCTGGAAAGCGCTTTTGCCTTATTTGATTGCTACTATCATTCTGTTATTGTCCCGGCTGCGCTTCCTACCTTTTAAGGTATGGCTCAATATTCCTCAGATCGGCTGGTCCAATATCCTGGGAATGGAAGTATCAACCCAATTTGCACCTTTATACTCGCCGGGGGCGATCTTCACATTGACTGCCATTATCACCATCGTTTTACAGGGTTTGAGAAAAAAAGAACTGGGCGGAGCTTTGAAAACTTCAGCCACCAGCCTGATCAGCAGCACAATCGCCCTGGGAACTGCTGTGCCGCTGGTGCGAATCTTCATCAATTCAGGTTTCAACGGACTTGACCTGGGAAGTATGCCCATTGAACTGGCAACCTCTATGGCTTCCGTGTTAGGCCCAGTCTGGCCATTATTTGCACCTTACGTTGGTTCTTTAGGGGCATTCATCTCCGGTAGTGCCACATTCAGTAATTTAATGTTCTCCCTCTTTCAATTTGGCGCAGCTGTGGAAAATAAATTGGATCCAGCATTAATCAACGCCTTGCAAACAGTTGGGGCAGCCGTTGGGAATATGATTTGCGTGGTCAACGTGGTGGCTGCCAGTTCGGTGGTCAACCTGCAAGGAAATGAAGGCCGTATAATTCGATTCACCCTCTTGCCATCCCTGATCATCTGTTTGATCGTCGGATTACTGGCAATGTTTTTGTTTTAATGGAATCAATCGACTATGTCTGAAACCAATCTTCTCGCTTATATTTTTCCATTTTTGGGACAAGTTGAATTTCAAGCCGAGGTCATCAAGGAAGGACACATTCACAATGGTTGGTATATTCATTCAAATCACTCCACGTACCCGGAAACCATTCTTCAGAAAGTCAATACACATGTTTTCACTGATCCACAAGGATTAATGGAAAATATCTATCAAATAACTGCATACCTGCAAAAGAAAAATCCCTCTCAAAAACAATTAAATCTGATCCCTACATCCACGGGGAAAATTTACTATCAAGCTTTTGATGAATCTGTCTGGAGAATGTATAAACTCATTCCCAATTGTTATTCCACTCAGATTACCAAAAACTTAAGGCAGGTTTATGAAGCCGGCAGAGTGACCGGTAATTTCCTGAAACAATTACAGGACTACCCTGTTCATTCCCTCAATATTTCGATCCCTGATTTCCACAACACCCCCAAACGCTATCAGGATTTTCTTCAAGCACTGTCTACAGCCGACCCAAGACTTGTTCAGAATATTCAACCGGAAATTGAATTCTTGCGTGAAAGGTCTGATCAATTTGGATTATTTTGGGAGGCACTATATGAACGGCGTCTTCCCTGGCGGGTTACCCATAACGATACCAAATTGGATAATATCCTGTTTGACCTGGATACTCACCAGGCAATCTGTTTGATTGATCTGGACACCATTATGCCCGGATCAGCTTTGTTTGATTTTGGAGATGCTTTACGCGCCATGGGAAATCCAGCCGCAGAGGACGAACCTGATTTAACCAAAGTAAAATTTCAAATTCCTGTTTTCGAAGCCTATACGCAAGGCTATCTGGCTGCTGCCGGTGAAATATTAACCCCGCTGGAATTATCCTGGTTGGCACTCAGCCCGTGGTTGATCACCATTGAAATTGGGATGCGTTTCCTGACCGATTATTTGCAGGGCAACCAGTATTTCCGCATTCACTATCTCCAACAGAACCTCAACAGATCTCGCACACAGTTCAAACTAGCATCTGATATGGAAGCCCAACAATCCTTGATGGAATCGATTGTACAGGAAATACGTAATCGTATTGGTTGAATGTCAATTTTCCTGGAAGAAACTTTCTATTTTTTAAAACCGAAACAGGAAAGTCAAATCGTTAACATTCGTGCCGGTTGGTCCAGGCTTGAGTAAATCTCCCAGATGTTCAAAGAAATGATATGAATCATTATTGGCGAGATATTCAGCTGGGTCGAGACCCAGCACTTGCGCACGATTAGCTGATTCACCTGTAACCACAGCCCCGGCAGCATCGGTGGGACCATCTTCTCCATCCGTCGCCAGTGTTACCAGCATCACATCGGGTACATCAGCCAATAAGGGAACGGCTGCCAATGCCAGTTCTTGATTGCGCCCACCTTTTCCCAGACCTTGTATTGTCACGGTTGTTTCACCCCCGGCGATCATACAAACAGGTGACTGATTACTGCTTATTAATTTTTTCACCAGCGTTTTTGCTACTTCCCTGGCTTCTCCCTGCCAGGCATTTCCCAAATCAATGGTTGTAAAATCAAAATCACCAGCTGTTTGTGCAGCTGCTTGTGCAGCCAGTTCATTGCTGCCTACCAGAATATTTTTTACACACGCAAACAATTCATCACCTGGTTTAGGTGTCTCAATTTGCTGTTCAAAATGTTTCAAAATAGAAACCGGTATTTTATTTTCCAAATTGTACTTAACCAGAATCGCTTTTACATCCTGCAAGGTGCTGGGATCAGGAGCAGTAGCACCCGAGGCAATCGCTTCCAAAGGGCTGTTGACCACGTCTGACAGAATTAAACTTATTAAGTTAGCTGGCGCAATGTGCTTTGCCAAACCTCCGCCTTTGATACGGTCCAGGTGCCGCCGTAGGGTGTTGATCTCGTCAATCCTGGCACCACAAGCCAGCAATTCTCGCGTCAATTCGCGCATGTCATCCAGCGACACTCCGGGGTACGGCGCAGTGACCAGTGCAGATCCTCCGCCAGAGATCAGGCAGAAGATCAGATCATCTTTCGTAAAATTCTCTGCTGCATCTAACAACATTTCACCAGCTTGCAAACTGTTTTCGTCCGGCAGGGGATGGCTGCCTGGTTTGATAGTCAATCTTGGATCCTGAAAAGATGAAGCCTGTTTTGGCACCACCCAACCCCGTGTAAAGCGCACACCAAGGATATTCACCAATGCAGCGCTCATCGGCAGGGATGCCTTTCCAAACGCCATCAAATAAAGATGCTGATATTGATCCAGATCATAGACTTGATCACCGCAGACCAGCAGATTTTGCTCACGCTTCACAAACCGGGCTACAGCTTCTCCCGGCTCAACCGCATCAATCGCCGCCGCCAGTATGGATGCGATTTGATTTCCCTGATTGTATTGTCTTAATGATGTTGTTTGGAATAATTGTGGATTGATCATGGAAGGATGATAACAAAATTTGCATTTTACGCCAAGTTTATTTCTTGGTTGGTTTTCTTACTCTGTAATAAGATCCGTTTCAAATACATCAACAATTCTGCCTTATTACCGTTGGCAAACCCATAATCATAAATACCAGATTACTATTCCGTTCTGCAGGTATGATATCAGGCATTAATTGACAAACCAAAAACAAGACTTTATTGGCTTTTCAACCAGATAATCTCATAAGGGTTCATAAAAATCACCATTTTTTCTTGAGAAATAAAATTTCTTCGGGTCAATACATCCACCAAGGATTTTGGAGGTACAGTACCAAAACAATCCTGGCTGAAAGTGACCGATTGCCATTGATTGGTGACATTTTGCAATGCCAGGATGATTTCTGTTCCATCAGGTGAAATTCTCAATACAGCAAAAATCGCTGGTGAAAGATGAAGAATTTTCTGATGACCATTCGGATGAAAAGCATTTTCTCTTATCCTGCACATGATCAACTTCTTGTAACCTGAAAGAATTTGATAACGGATTGAATTGATATCCGAGATTTCGTTTTCAATTATGCTCACATCGAGTTTTTGACGGTTAATCGATCTTGCAATCCCTGTTTCTTCGACCTCTTGGAGATGATTTCTAGAGCCCAATAGACTATGAATATAAATCCCAGGTATTCCTGTCAGAACTAATGGAATTGCCTGAGAAACTAAAAATCTTTTTACCTGAATATCAATTGATTCGCCAAGATTAGGATTATTTATTAAGTCAAAGTATGTAATATTTAATTCATATGGACTGGAAGAGCCATCTGTATTTGCTTTTGAAGAAATCTTTCCTCCATGAAGAAGTGTTTTATCTACCAATAATTGTATTTCTTCAGGAGGTAAAATTCCCATCAAAGGCCGAATTCCAACACCATCATGTGAGGCAGTAAAATTGAAAAAGGTGGTTGTACAGGATGGAAGATTCAAAGTAGAAGCCCAATGTGAAAGATTTTCTGCAGAACCAGTCAAAATGGCGTGTGCTAATAAAGGTGGTAAAGAAAATTGATAAACAAGATGTGCTTCATTGTTGCCGTTACCAAAATATGAAAGGTTTTCATCATGAGGTACATTTGTCTCCGTAATAATAAGCACCTCTGGAGCAACCTCATCTAAAATAGCCCGCAACAGTTGAACAACAGCATGCGTTTGAGGTAGGTGGATACAACTCGTACCGACTTCTTTCCAAAGGTAGGCGATTGCATCAAGGCGGATCAATTTCGCACCAGACAATATATATTTCAAAATAATTTCTACAACATCAATTAATGTGTCTGGATTCCTATAATTTAGATCAATTTGATCAGAGCTAAATGTTGTCCAAACCCATTTTTTACAATTTTTTGTTTTAGAACAAGTGAGTAAAGGGGAAGTTCTAGGACGGGTGACTTTTGAAAGATCGGTATCAGGTTCTATGGAAATAAAATAATTGCTATATTTTGAGTCATCCTGCAAGAATTGTTCAAACCATTTGCTTTTTGAAGATATGTGATTGATGACAGCATCAAACATCAATTGAATGCCATTGGATTGGAACCTATTAATGTCATCCCAACTACCCAAATCTGGATTAACAGCCAAATAATCAATTACAGAAAAACCATCATCTGAAGAATATGGATAAAACGGAAGGATATGCACCGTATTGATAAATTTTTGAAGGTGTTTTTGAAAAAAAATGAATAAGGTTTCCAAAGGTTTTTGATTATTTTGATATATAGAATTCCCATATGTAATTAAAATGATATCTTCAAGTTTGAAAAATTGTTTTGCTTCAAATTTATCTTCTTTTTCCTGTTTTGGAAATTCAGATAATAAAACCTTAAGTCGATCAAAGACTTTTTCTCCTTCTGAGTCACCAAATAGATAAATTACAAGATCATTAATTCTTTGATATTTCAATTCCATAAAAAGATCACCTTAATCATTAAAAGATTTTAGAATTTTTTCCAGACATTCCTGAGCAGTTTGATATGAAAAATATTTCTTTCCAACCATCGTATTAATGTCCACATAATTATCGACCATTTCTCGATTCTGCAAGAGTATCCTGACTTCAGAAACAGCCTGGTCAGTTATCTGACCTTCGATCTTAACCGCTTTGATTCCTGTTGGTTCGATGTCATCCTGGAAAATTTTATATCGATTTACCAGAAACGGCTTTTTAAAATAAATGGTTTCTAACAATGCATTACCAAACCCTTCGTAGAGACTTGGGTAAGTGATGAAATCTGCATGAATATAAGCATCCCAAAGGCTATAATTTTTCGGTTTTCCTTTTCCAGTTTCTCGAACTGGTTGAAATCTTTCGGGCAAATACCTTAAATCCACATTTTTCGTTGATGCCAAAGACATTAATCGGGAAAGATACTCTAGCGTATCATGTTCAGCTTTGTGAGTAATGATCAATTTAATAGGTAAGTCCGATAATCGGCTTACAAGCTCGATGGCTAATTCAATACCTTTTCGAGGAATGACACGTGTAGGTTGAAGAAAAAAAAGATCATCTTTTTTTATTCCTAATTCCGACCGCAGATCAGAATTATATGAATCTATCCCAGGTGGAACTGCGTGAAAATCAAATATATTTGGCAGAATTTCACTTTCGAATCCTCTGTTTGACAATTCGAGTTGGGCTTGAGAATTAATAACGACCTGACGAATATTGGTCAAACGAGGTGGAAAGTATTGATCTAATAATTCTTTCACACAATTTGTCTGATATTTTTCCCGTTCCCAATAAAAATCGTGATTGTGATTAATAGTAGGGATTTTTGTATCTTTAATAACCCGAAAAAGAGCTGCACTTAATGCCAGGTTAATAGGAATTGCAAACACATTTTGAACAGTAATCAACTCTATGTTAAAAATCTTTATGAAAGAATAAAGCTCTTTTTCAAGAATATTTGCCAGATCATTAATATTTTTTAAAAGATCCGGGTGGGTTAGGGAAGTTCCAAAAGCATTTTCAGTGATCCACTTAGCTTTAGGATGTGAAAAATGTGCAAATGGAACATACATTCTTCCTTCAATTGCCGGGTGTTTGGTTGTAATAACAATGTCCTGTGGATCCAATTCGCCAGCGAAATAATAATTTGAATGACCCATTCTTGTTAAAACATCCACTATTTTGGCTGTTTCTAATGAGACTCCATCGGTTCCAGCCAAACGGAATGATATATGACCAATTCTCATATCTATCCTTTGACACTCCCAGAGGTTAACCCTTGAGATAGATATTTTTCGAAAGCTAGAAATAGAACGATGATGGGAATTGTCATGATTGTTGAAGCCGCCATTACAACGTGTGGTCTCGGACTGGGGTCGTTGAATATTGTATTAATTTTTATCGGTATTGTGAATGTCGCTCGATCATTTAAAAATATAAATGCATACAAGAATTCATTCCACGCAATCATGAAAGTGTAGATTCCTACTGTTACTAATGCTGGAATAGCTAACGGAATCGTAACTCTCCAAATAACTTCAAATCGTGTGCAACCATCAATAAGAGCTGCTTGTTCAATTTCATCAGGTATAGTTCTGAAATAATTTGTCAACATATAAAGCGCTACCGGTAATGTTTGTGCAAGGTAGGTTAATACTAAAATAACAAGGTTATCCTGAACATTAAATCCAAAAGTTTGGCTTATTTTTGAAAGCATCGCAAATAACGGGATCATTAATAAAACTGCTGGAAATAAATAAACAATCAAGACACCATTCAGTATCCATTCTCTACCCTTAAAATGAAGTCTGGCGGATGCATACGCACCCATAATTGATAAAACAACAGCAATTAAAGCAGTTGGAATGGCAACTAATAGACTATTAACAATATTTGATCCAAAATTTTGAAATGATTTCCAAGCCGGATCAAATAATTCACGGTAAGCGTCTAACCTCAGTGATGATGGAATATAAACTGGCGCACGGCCAGCAATTTCTGCACCAGATTTAAATGAAGAACTGACCATCCAATAAAAGGGGAAAATAATCATGGAAATAAAGAAGAACAAGCCAACTGCAAAGAGAAATTTTTCCCAACTTAATGTTTTTGCCAAATGGTCAATAAAATTGCCTTTATTCACTCTTTCATGCAGGTTCGAAGTACTCATGACGGTATCCTCACTAGCTTTCTTCTGAATTTCGCATAATGATCAGGACATATCCAATAATAAACACAACCAGAGCAGCCATCATAATCATTGCAGTGGCGGCACCTTTGCCAAAATCGTACATATTAAAACTAAATTGATAGGTAAGTACTGGCAACACATTCGTACCATAACCACCACCTGTTAATAACCAGATATCATCAAATTTATTGAAAGTCCAAAGTAATCGCAACAGGAAAATAGCGCCCAATACATAACGGATTTGAGGAATAGTAATTGAAATAAATTTTTGCCAGGAATTTGCCCCATCTACAGCAGCTGCTTCATACAAGGTATCGTCAATGGCCTGTAACCTGGCAAGGATCATCAACATTGCAAAGGGAAAATATCTCCAGGCTTGAAAAATGATGACCAGCCAAATTGCCAATCCTCTGGTAGCGAGGAATGCCTGTTGCGTTTCAAGCAATCCTAAATTAATCAGAATATGATTCAGAACACCTGAAGGACGGGGATCCAACAACCACCTCCAGACAAATGCTACACTGATCACAGGGGCGACATATGGAAATAAGAATACACTTCTTGCTAAACCTCTGCCCCGAAAAGGTCTATTTAATAAAATCGCAGCAATCAACCCACCAATTAAAGTAATAAATGTTGAGATAAAGGAATAAAAAATGGTGGTTACCCATGCTCCCCATTGATTCGGACCACCCCATTTGAAAGCAAAATCATTTAGAACGGATTTGTAATTATCAAATCCGATAAACGGTGCATGAAATACATCATTCAGATTATATAACCCGATTTTATGAAAACTAATCCATACACTGAAAATAGCAGGAAATAAAATCAGCCCAAACACAATGACTGCAGTGGGCAAGATCAATAACCAGGCTAAACGCACTTCACTGGCATGCATTGATCTGCTGAAAAGCCAAAATCTTTTTTTCGTTGAAGAAATCTCAGCCACCACTTCTCCAATCTTAGTTTCATTCCAAAGGGAAGATAAAGCTAATTCAATGCTTTTACTTCCCTTTGGATGTTATAATCAGAGGAAACTGCTCACTAATTCAAGCTTTTTGGAGTCCAACCGAAAGATTTTGTGAGCAGTTCCCATTTGACAAGCAAACTTTATTTCTGTCGCTCTGCCAATAATATTTCTACCTGTTCCTGTAACCATTGGGCTCCAGATTCAGGGGTCATCGATCCTTCAATTGCAATATTGCTGATCACTTGTGATATCAATAATCTTCCTTCAATATCACCGACAACAGCTCGTTCAACTGCATCATAATCAGGGCGGAAAAGCCAGCGTTGCATTGAGTCATAGCCTGCAGCAACAGCTTCTAAAGTTTCTGCTGGATAATATTCAAAGTACTTACTGCTATTTTTCCACTCATCAACCGCGCTTTCCAACACCGGCACTTTCCCTAAAGGTGCCAATGCAAGAATATCCTGGTAATTCTGACCAGTCATAAAGAATTTCACAACATCTACAGCAACCGGATTTGCATCACGCATGATACCCAAAGCAACCAATTGTCCGTATGTCGCAGCTCCATTTGGACCTTCCATCGAAGGGGCAAAACCGGTGCGGGCAGCCAGATCGGAGTAAGCGAGTTCGACGACGGAGCCGTCTGCCTTTCCGGAGCCATCCACCAGGTCATCCATGATGTAGGTCGAATAGAACATCATACCGCTTTGACCATATTCATAAGCTTCACGAGCACCACGCCAATATTGCGGGCCGGGAATTGCACAATCCTGTAGGCCGGCATAGAATTCCAGCGCAGCAACCATTTCCGGGGTATCCATGGTGACAGCACCACTCTCATCAAAAGGCCAGGCATTATTGGAAATAGCAACCTGTTCAAAGACCTGATGCGGATAGTTTTGACCGGGGTCTGTACCCAAACCAATACCATACAAAAGATTATCAGTACCAGGCAGGCCTTTACAAGAGGCAGTGATATCCTCCCATTTTACGGGGGCTGGTAAATTCAGTGTGTCAAATACATCCTGGCGATACCATAACGCCTGAATCCAGCCATCAAATGGCACAGCAGCATATTTTCCGGTGGAGGCATTGGTGACCATTGACAATGGTCCCTTGCGGAAGTCATCTTCGCCGATGGCGGCAATCGCTGCCATATTGGCTTCTTCATCCAATAGACCGTCTGCAGCAAAGGAAGCTACACGTTCAATTCCCTGGCGGACGATGTCTGGCAAACGGTTGGCTGCCACAGCGGTCGAAATGCGTTGGGATATACCGGCTTCTTCAATCGGCACAATCCGGATGTCTACTTCAGGGTGAAGTGCCATATAACGAGCAGCAACTTCCTCATACATTTTTACTCGATCTTCTTCATTGTCGGTGGTCCAGAATTCAACGACCGTCCGGTTTTGGACAGCTTTTAGTTGATTTTGTAATTCATCAAGTTGAGCTTGCAAAGCTGGATCTACCACTACTTCTGTGTCGGATTGAGCTTCTTTTAGTTGATTGTTGAGAGCCTCAATTTGTGATTGTAATTCAGCAACTTTCTCTGCCGCTGCTGTGTCAGCAGGGGCTTCAACTTGACCCCCACAAGCAGCAAGGATCATTGACAAAATAATCACAATACTCATTGAGAGCAGACGCCATTTATTTTTTTTCATCTCATTCTCCTTTACTTTGTTTTAATTTTGGATTACAGTTTTGAAAATATTTATTATTATTTTTAAATCTCCTTTCTTCCCCATAACATTTACACATTAAACTCCTGTTAATCAACTAATCGTTCTCCAGTTGAATTCCGAATAATTAACTGCGGTTTTAATAAAACTTGTGGCTCATCCAAAGTTTCATTCTGAATTAGTTTGTATAACATTGAACTTAATAAACATCCGATGTGATAAATTGGTTGTCTTAATGTAGTTAATGAAAAAACATCGGAAGGAGGAATATCGTCAAACCCTGCAATTGATAGGTCTTTACCAATTGTTAGTCCAATCTCTTGCGCGGATGACATGGCACTTAATGCCATCAGATCGTTAGAAGCTAAAATAGCAGTTGGTTTTTCTGCCAAACTCAATAATTTTTTTGCCCCTAATTCACCTCCTTTGCGGGTTAAGTCTCCTTCATAAACATATTGCAAATTAAAATCAATTCCATGATCAATCAAAGCTTTTCGATATCCTTCCAGGCGATAATTTGCAAACATTAAGTTAAATGGTGCAGAAATAAAACCAATTCTTTTATGTCCTAAACTTATGAGATATTCTGTTAATTCATAAACCCCAGCTTCGCCATCTTCATCAATAAAATTGAAACTGGTGCCAATATTTGATCTGCCAAAAACAACAAATGGTAAAGAAGTCGTTAATAAATACTTAATCCGTTCATCTTCATTGCGGGTTCGAACAACAATCAATCCATCCACCCTTTTGCCTTCAACCATATGTCGATAGGCTGATATTTCATCTGGTCCAGGTGCTTGTACTGAAAGTAATAAACTCATTCCAAAATTTGACAATTGATTACCAATTCCAGCAATTAATTCGCTGAAGTAAGGATCATTGAAACGAGGCCCATAAGTAGGTAAGATCAAACCAATCGTATCATTGCGTTGTTTTTGTAATTGTCTGGCAGTCAGATTTGGATAATAACCAAGTTTATTAGCAGCTGCCAGAATTATCTCTCGGGTTTCTTTAGCAACATCATTGTAACCAGTCAATGCCCTTGAGACGGTAGTGACTGAAAATCCGGTATATTTTGAAATTGTTTTTAGGGTAACTTGTGGTGACATCATTCCATCACGTGATACTTATGAATTTTGATGGTTGCTGAAAAATCGTTGAATTTATCCGAAACGTTTCGGATAAATTCATAGTACAATAATTTATTACGAATGTCAAGATATATCGCCTGATTATTGGTTTTTTTAAGATAAATTAAACCAAGATGTATGTTTCAATTCACAAACTATCAATAATCTTTATATGAATAAATAAGAAAAAACATGATCTATATTAAATTCTGGTCTTATTTAATTTCAAAGAAAATAGGTATCTTTTCAATAATTAGGTGCAGGGTGTTTTTAGGCGGGCGAACGCCCGCCTAAAAACACCCAACAACCCCTTTTTTTTGAGATGATACGAAAATAGTTTATCAGAACAAGTGAATGGTTATAATCATAATTTGATAAGGTTAATTTTTTTGTTATGTAATTCTTAGATCTGATAAGGTTGAGAGTTGAAAACTTCATGTATGTCTGGAAAAAGGTTTTGATAAAAAAGAAAAGGATGATTGTTGACAAAACCAAAAGTATTCATAACCCGACGAATTCCTGATGCAGGATTAAATTTGATATTGGAAGAATGTGATGTTGATTTGTGGGACAAAGACCTGCCTCCCACCAAAGAGGAACTCTTTCAACACGTACCGGGGGTTGATGGGATTCTTTCCTTATTATCCGATCCGATTGACGACGAAGTCATCCAGGCAGCCGGTGAAAACTTACGCGTGATCAGTAATTATGCGGTTGGTTATAACAATATTGACATCCAGGCTGCCACACAGCACGGCATTGCCGTGGGTAATACGCCTGGGGTATTAACAGAAGCCACCGCTGATTTTGCCTTTGCTTTGATGATGAGTGCTGGTCGTCGAATCGTTGAAGCCGAACGGCATGTGCGCGCAGGCCATTGGAAAACCTGGGGTCCCTCGATTCTGTTGGGATGCGACTTTGCCGGTGCCACGCTCGGTATTATTGGCTTTGGCAGAATCGGGAAAGCGATGGCCAGGCGGGCGACCGGCTTTGGGATGCGTATCTTGGTCTATGATCCCACTTCACAGCCTATGACAGGTGTTATTAAGGTTGATTTCGATACACTGTTGCGTGAATCGGATCTTATCTCGCTACATACCCCTCTCACCCCAGAAACCCGTCATTTGATCAATGGCGAAGCCTTTGCCAAAATGAAATCCAATGCTGTTTTGGTGAATACAGCCAGAGGTGAGATCGTTGATCAGGCGGCTTTGTATGATGCATTGAAGAATCACAAAATCTTTGCAGCTGGCATCGACGTAACCGACCCCGAACCACTGCCGATGGATAGCACCTTGCTCGAGTTGGACAATTTGATCATCTGTCCACACATCGCCAGCGCAAGCACCAGTACCCGTGAGAATATGGCTCTGATTGCAGCCCAAAATCTGCTGGCAGGTTTACGTGGAGAGCGACTTCCATTTGTGGTTAACCCTGAAATTTATGAAAAGTAAAAAAATCATTACCGGGGGATTGATTTTTGGAGTTGTAATGCAGCTTTTCTGATACTTGGTTTGGGATGTTGGAGATAAATTTCGACAATTTCTGACATCTCATCCAAATAACCTGATAAATTTGAAATGCTTTTTTTCAACCCCTCCAATACTAATTTTGCATGATGGGTCTGATATGCACTCAAGGCAGTGATTAAAAAAGGATAAATTTTTTCAGCATATTGCATTCCTGATTTCGCAAGATTACCAGCACAGACAACAATATAATCTCTTACGATCACACTTTTTTCTGAAAAAAACTGTTTTTCCATCTCTTCCCATACTGAAAAAACCAAATCGGGAATGAGTGGCGCGAGTAAAGCGATTGTATGCATCGCTTCCCAACGAACTCTGGTATTTTTATGCTGTACCAATGCAATTACTTTGTCAGAATAAGGTGCTATCAGCGCAGGATCGCCTTCAGATAGCATAGTACATACTTCTACGCAATCTCCCAATAATGCATAATTTTCACTATTCAAACAATTAATGATCTCAGATAAAAACTCTGGATTTTGTTGAATCAAAGCACTAACAAATCGATTGCCCTGCTCGCTTTTTTCTTTTCTTTGTGAAGATAATTGAAAAATGATGGACATAGATCCTCTTTTGATGAATGGATGACAAGTATCATCTCAAAAAAAGGGGGTTGTTGGGTGTTTTTAGGCGGGCGAACGCCCGCCTAAAAACACCCTGCCCCTAATTATTGAAAAGATACGATGACAATATAAAAAGATTATAGCATTTCCAGCATCAATTCTAATGAGACTATTACCTAATATAAGAAAATTCCAGGGTTTTAAGCCTGGAATTTTACAATGATTTAATTTGCTAGTAGTAATAGGAAACCAAATTTATCCAGTCCAATCTCCGATTCTAATCTTATTTCCTCTTTATTGATCAAATCCAAATAAGAATTATTTTGTATTTCTGCAGGAATGCCCAACCGCACTGCTTTGTCATTCACATTGATCATCACGATTATTTTTGCATTTTTTGTAGATTTTTCAAAAATGAATGCCTGATTTTCTGCATCAACCAGCAGCCATTTCAAATCCACTTCACCTAAAAATGGATTTATTTTACGAATTTCAACCAGCTTTTTCACAAATGAGCGTAAGTCCAGATCCTGCTGAGTTTCATCCCAGGGCATACAGCGTCGATTGTGACCTTCCGGTCCAGCTAGCCCGACCTCGCTGCCATAATAAACACTGGGAGCACCAGCAAATGTAAATTGGAGCAGATAAGCCAGTTTCACTTTTTCAATCTGGTCACCACAAATACTCAAAATCCGTGGCGTATCGTGGCTATCGATCAAATTGTACATTACGGGCAAGACGTGTTTGGGATAATTGGCTAACAACTGGTTGATGGCTTCCTGATATTGAACTACATCATACTTTTGTTTCACTCGATCCGGTTCACCTAACAGGAACCAGATCGGATAGGTCAACTCGTAATTCATGACACCATCAAATTGGTCACCCATCAACCATGGGTAAGAGTTATCCCAGTTCTCCCCCAGGATAAAAATCTCCGGGTTAATTTGCTTCAACATCTGCCGGAATTCCCGCCAGAAAGAGTGCGGCACCTCATTAGAGACATCCAAGCGCCAACCATCTACCTTGTATGTTTCCGTCCAATAACGAATGGCTCCTAACAGGTGCTCTTTCACCAGTGGATGATCGGTATTCCATTTAGGCATTAACGGTGTGAAGGCAAATGTAGCGTAATTGAGATGCCCTTTTTCATCCAGGTTAATTTTTGGGATTTTTCCTTCTTCCACCTTAAAATTAATGACCGGATCACCTTCGATAAAGAAGCTATCATAATACTTGGATTCGCGACCATGCTTTACCACATCCTGCCAGAAGGGATGGAACCAGCCACAGTGGTTAAAGACAGCATCCAGCATCACCCGGATTCCCCTTTGGTGGGCTTTTTCCATCAGCTCGCCGAACAGCTCGTTGGTTCCAAAAGCAGGGTCGATTTTGTAATAATTGGTGGTATCGTATTTATGGGAGGAGGGTGATTCAAAGATCGGTGTGAAGTAAATTCCATTGATCCCCATTTCGGCTATCTCATCCAGATGGTCGATCACGCCCTGCAAATCGCCACCGTAAAATTTATAGATCGTATCCTCTTCGCTGCCCCATGGGAGGCTGTTTGCAGGGTTGTTGTTTGGATCACCATCCGCAAATCGTTCAGGAAAAATCTGGTACCAGATGGTATCCTTCACCCAGGCTGGTGGTTGGAACAGATCCTCATGATTAAGAAATGGAAAATTGAAGTAATAACTGGTTTCAAATTGGCCATCCGGTTGCTGATTGAGATCGTAAAAAGAACGACTCCCATACAGGATCTTCTGATCTGCTTTTTCCAGAATAAATGCGTAACGCACGCGTTTCCATTGCGGTTGAACAGACACAAACCAGTAATCATGCAAGGCTGTCTGATATTCCAACAGCATGGGTTCTAAGAACGCTGCGGTTTTATCCCATTCCCAATGGGTTGGATCCTCATGACTCTGAATCCAGCGGAATGGATCCCCACCCACCAGTGTTACCGAAGGAACATCTCCACGCGCAGTTCGCACCCTAAGATGTAAAGTATTCCGATCAAACATATAAGCAAATTTGCTTTTGGATTCGTGATAAACAGCAGCAAGATTCAAAGTAACATCTCCTTGATTTAGTTGATATATCAACTATTTTATCACATATCTATTTTTATTTGTCAATCCTTTTTGGGGTTATTTTCTAATCTGGCTTTCAAAATGGAATTTAACCTAATCAGTAGCTCAGGATTAGCATTTATCCCGGCAAATCTGAATTGATTGAATTCATCAAATTCACGCTCGACTAATAGAAACAAATCCTTACCTTTTTCCGTCAGATTCAGTTGCATGGCTCGATGGTCATCCAAATCTTTGGTTACCATCAAGAGGTCATCCGTCACCATTCCTTGAATAATCCGGGTGGTGTTGCCCTTGGTACATAATAATTTCTTACTCAATTCGGTTAAGGATAGTTCAGGATTCTGGGAGATATGTAATAAAGCGAAATAACGCACCTGACTCAAATGGAAACGGGTAAAAAACTGGCGGTCACTTTCCACCAGGAGTAAATAATTTTCCATCAACACATCATAAATTTGGGAGCTGTTTTTCATGAATCCTCATCATTAAATAATTATCCAAAAATATTGACTTAAGGTTTTGTACCATTATAATAACTTCATGACATTTAAACCTACTCGTAATCGTGTTGACCCCCAAAAATTAGATACCACCCCTATTCGCCGGCCTTCCTGGATCAAAGTGGAACAACCCAGCGGTGAGACCTACACCTGGCTCAAAGGACTGATGCGCCGTAAAGAGCTGCATACCGTATGTGAAGAAGCGAAGTGCCCGAATATGGGTGAGTGCTGGGGCAGTGGCACAGCCACATTTCTTGTATTGGGCAACGTTTGTACCCGCACCTGTGGATTTTGCGATGTGAAACGTGGAAAACCATTGGACGTAGATTGGGATGAACCTGAACGGGTGGCGCTGGCAGTCAAGTCAATGGATCTCAAGCATGCAGTAATCACCAGCGTCAATCGGGATGATCGTAAAGATGGTGGTGCTCCGATTTTTGCGATGATCATCGAGAAAATCCGTCAATACCAACCTGGATGTTCCATTGAAGTCCTGATTCCAGATTTTAAAGGTGACTTGGATGCATTGAAGATCGTGATGGATGCCCGCCCGGAAATCTTAAATCACAATGTAGAAACTGTTCCGCGATTATTCAAGCAGGTACAGCCACAGGACCGCTATGAATGGTCGCAAACCATTCTGGAAAACGCCAAAAAGATGAATCAGGACGTGCTCACCAAATCTGGCATGATGTTAGGGCTGGGTGAGGAGATGGAAGAAGTAAAAGCCGTGATGCGCGATTTACGTTCCTGGCAGGTGGATATCCTCACCATTGGACAATATCTACAACCCAGCCGACAGCATCTACCCATCATGCGCTACTACACGCTGGAAGAATTCCAGGAATTAAAAGATTATGGGTATGAACTCGGCTTCCGTTGGGTGGAAAGCGCTCCTCTGGTACGCTCTTCCTACCATGCATATGAACAGGTACGGGCATTAAGCAATGTCCATCGCTCATTGTATACTGCTGAAAGCGAATTATGAAAACAAATTCTATAACCCGTAAGTTCGGAAAAATGTTGCGTCTGGATGTGACCTACACGGATCATATTGAGAGTCTGAAAATCACCGGTGATTTTTTCTTGCACCCGGAAGAAACCCTCGATCAAATCGTTTCAGAATTGACTGGTGTTACAGTCCCAATTCAAGAAGATTTACTGATCAGGAAAACAAAATACATTCTGGATAGCAATGAAGCTGAAATGATTGGCATCAGCGTGGAAGATATTATCAATACCCTGGAAGAGGCGACTCAATGAAAAAATTCCGCATGATTACTTTTCAATATTTCAACGCCTTTACAAACATGGCTTTGGATGAAGCCATCATGGAATTTGTGCGCAAGGGCATATCCCAACCAACCATCCGATTTTATGGGTGGGATCCATCTGCTGTTTCCATTGGCGTCTTTCAGGGTGTCAGAAATGAAGTTAATCTGGATGCCACAAAAAAAGCCGGGGTGGATGTTGTCAGGCGTTTGACCGGTGGTGGAGCTGTGTATCATGACCGCCTGGGAGAAGTTACCTACAGTCTGATTGCGCCATTGGATATGTTTCCCACCAATATTATTGAGTCGTATCGCCTGATTTGTGATGATATTATATTTGCATTAAAGCAATTGGGGATTGATGCAGTTTTCTCCCCCATCAACGACATTCTTGTCAATGAACAGAAAATATCTGGTAATGCCCAAACCCGACGTAATGGGATTTTATTACAACATGGCACCATTCTTTACAGCGTTGATGTTGAAACAATGTTTAGCTTATTAAATGTCAGTGATCAAAAGATATCCGATAAATTAATCAAAAGTGTCAAAAAACGGGTGACCAGTATTGTAGATCAAACCGGTGCCAGTATGGAAGAATTAAAAAAAGCATTGGTTATGGGCTTCAAAAGAAATCGCGAAATCTCATTTGGAGATTATTCAGATCAAGAAAAATCGCGCGCACAGGAACTGACCAAAGAACGTTTCAACAATGAAATTTGGACTTTCCGTTTATAAATTATTATTCACCTTCATCAGGGTGAAGTATGATTAATGCTAATCAAGAGCAGATTTCCGATCAGAATATAAATTTTCAGGAGACTCCCAATGTCAATCGATACATATCAAGCCAAAATAAAAAGCAGTATCTGGAAAGCCATTGCCCAAAGTGGTTTACCCATCAATTCAATTCCTATGGATCAGCAAAACAAGTTTGTAGATCACCTGGCAGATAATCTTTTAGTAACAGTTAATGAATTGTTAGAAGATGTGTCCAAACCAGTAACCGCTGCTAAAACCGCGGTTGAATTGGATGATGAAGAAATTATTATATGGGAAGGCCGACCTTTCTTATCGCTCGTTGAAAATTACACACTGACCAATGAACGCATCAAGATTGTAACAGGGTTAATTGGAAAAGACATCGAAAATTATGAACTCATCCGGGTTCAGGATATTGATATTGTTCAGAACGTGAGCGAGCGAATTCTGGGAATTGGAGATATTTTCATAAAAGGCGCAGATCAATCTTCCTCCTCGGTTGTTCTCCGTAATATCCACGACCCGCAAGAAGTTTATGAATTATTACGAAAAGCCTGGTTAGCTGCCCGAAAGAAATATGGATTAATTTTTAGAGAAGAAATGTAATTATTTCTTTCAAATAGAATAATTAAAAAGAATTTCACTTCAATATTGAAGAGAAATTCTTTTTAATTTATCAGAATCAAAAAAAGTTTCTTGGCAATGACCTACTCTCCCGGGGGGTCGCCCCCCAAGTACCATCGGCGCTAACAGCCTTAACTTCCGGGTTCGAGATGTGT
>PHBX01000005.1 GCA_002842045.1 Chloroflexi bacterium HGW-Chloroflexi-3
TTAATTAATGTTGATTCGGGAGGGACGAATGGAAAATCATAAGATGGAATTTCACATTTCTAAACAAGCTCGGGATAAATTTAAATTTGATTTAAGTTTGTTCGAAACCAACGGGAATGTTATTATTGGAAATTTTCACAGTTCAAGGCTGTTAGCAGCGAGTATAAATAAACAAAAAGATCTGTTTACCTATCCTGAAACAGCCGCTAAAGCCAGTGAAATATTTGCCATTGGATTAATGGATGAAATTTTTCATTTCATCCTGAAATCGTACCAGCAACAAATCCAGAAAAATATTTTAGATGAAGCGCTTAACTATGTCGAACTAAATCTCACGAAATCAGAAACCAGAAAAGTTATAGAACTTTTCCTAAAAGAATTTCCTCCGATCTCCGTTTATCAGCAAAAAGAAAAATTAGAAGATCACATTGAAAAATTATCACTTAATGGCACATATTCTCTGATAATTGAAGAAATCATTTTGCTTTGGGTAGAAAACCAGAACCCCGCCCTGGATCACTATCACGATTTATTCAGAGACAAAGAATTAGAATTGAATTCGAACTATCGGAAATTAATCAATTTATTACAAAAATTTTTTACTGAAAAACCTTTCTTTGGACCGGAAAATCAGAACATCATTGAAATGTTAAGAACACCAGCAATCAAGGTTCCTCATTCAATACCTGGACAATTGGAATACATCCGTATTCATTGGGGTGTTTTATTAGGGGATCTTCTGTATCGATTATTAAGTGGTCTGGACTTCATAAAAGAGGAATTAAAAACATCCTTTGCCGGTCCTGGTCCCAGTATCGTTCCCGGCTATGACCAGGTGTGGGATATGGATTCTGAGAAATTTAGTCCGGACAGAGAATGGATGCCTAGTCTGGTATTGATTGCTAAAAATACTTATGTCTGGTTAGATCAGATACGGAAAAAATACAAGATTTCCATTTCCACCATCGATCAAATCCCAGATGAAGAATTAGATAATCTAAGAAATAGGGGTTTTAACGGCTTGTGGCTAATTGGTTTGTGGGAACGTAGTAATGCATCGGCTCAAATCAAACAACTATGTGGAAATCCCGAAGCAATCGCATCCGCGTATTCATTAGCAGGTTACCAGATCGCTTCTGAGCTAGGTGGAGAAGAAGCTTATCAAAGGTTAAAAGAAAAAGCCTGGCAACGAGGAATCCGCTTAGCAGCAGATATGGTTCCCAACCACATGGGAATAGATTCCAATTGGGTATACGAACATCCAGATTGGTTCGTCCAATTAAATTACAGCCCTTTTCCATCTTACACATTTTCAGGGGCGAACCTCTCAAAATACCCCAATATTGAAGTCAAAATAGAAGACCATTACTACGATAGAACAGATGCTGCCGTGGTATTTTTATTCAAAAACCAGAACACAGGTGAAATCCGCTTTATATACCATGGCAATGATGGAACAACCATGCCCTGGAATGACACCGCTCAACTTAACTATCTGATACCAGAAGTAAGGGAAGCTGTGTATCAAACAATTCTATCTGTTGCCAAGCGTTTCTCCATTATTCGTTTTGACGCAGCCATGACATTGGCAAAAAAGCATTTTCAAAGGCTTTGGTTCCCGGAACCTGGCACAGGTGGTGCCATTCCTTCAAGAGCAGAATATGGACTCACGAAGGAAAGATTTGATCAATTGATGCCGACTGAATTCTGGCGTGATGTGGTAGACCGACTGGCATCCGATGCTCCTGATACGTTATTATTGGCTGAAGCTTTCTGGTTGATGGAAAGTTATTTCGTCCGAACTTTGGGTATGCACCGGGTTTACAATTCAGCCTTTATGAACATGCTTCGCAATGAAGATAACGCCAATTACCGTATTTTGATAAAAAACACCATTGAATTCGATCCACAAATACTAAAACGTTTCGTCAATTTCATGAATAACCCCGACGAACGCACCGCCGCAGAACAATTTGGCAAAGGCGATAAGTACTTCGGTATTTGTACAATGATGAGTACACTTCCAGGATTGCCAATGTTTGGTCACGGGCAGATGGAAGGTTTTTCTGAAAAATATGGCATGGAATATAAGCGTGCTTATTGGGATGAGGAGGAAGATGAAAATCTAATCACCCGACATAGATCTCAAATTTCTCCTCTCCTTAACAGGCGTTGGATTTTTTCTGAAGTTGATAACTTTCTCTTATATGATTTCCATACTTCCGGACAAGCCATCAATGAAGATGTATATATTTACTCCAATTATCATCAAGGGCATGCTTCGCTGGTAATTTATAACAATAAATTTGGTGATGTTCAGGGTTGGATCAATTTTTCTGCTACAAAAATAAAAATTGAGGAGAACGGTCAAACTTCACACAAAACAGTGCAGCTTTCACAAGGATTGCAAATCAATAAGGATTTCGATTTTGTGATCTTCAAAGACATTGCCACTAATCTTGAATATATTCGCTCCATTCAGGATTTTTACCATCATGGATTATTCTTTAATCTGCATGCCTATCAGACTCATGTTTTTCTCGACTTTCGTCACATCAAAGAAGATAAATGGCAATCTTATCGTCAATTATGCGATTACCTAAATGGAAACGGTGTTCCCAATATCGAAAACGCGATGAAAGAATTGCTTTTACAACCAATCCAAATTCCACTCAAGGAAATAATTAATCGTGGATATTACGATTATTTATTATCACAAAAACGGTTAACCACCAAAGACTTAATAAGAACGCAGGTTCTTTTAGAATCACAGCAAAAAATGAAAAACCTCCTTCAAGGAATTTTCAAAATGACAGGGTTCGATCAAAACAAAGAATCGATCAATTTACAGACAACAAAAAATCTAGATTTTGTTCTTTCGATTCCTGTATTCGATCAAAAATTTATCAGCTTGAAAAATAATGATTTAAAATCATTAATCACTAATTTTCAAGAAAATTTTTCTGAAAACGAAGAAATATGGATTACTGCATTCTCGTATCTTTTCCTATCCTCAATAGGAGAACTGGCAGATACAAGCGATCCGCAATTCCAGACCCAATCATGGCTCGAAGAGTGGCAATTTTCAAAAGTAATTCGAGAACTTGGTGCAGAATACCAATACAGTGATAAACAAAAACATACGCTTTCTCAAACAATCTATACCCTGGTAGGACTCTCAGGTTGGCATAAAGACTTCAAAATTATTCAATTCGAAAATTGGTTAAAAACATTGCTTTCCCGGCAAGATATACAACAATTCATAAATGTTAACAGATATCAAAGTCAGCTTTGGTTTAATAAAGAGCGGTTTGAATCTCTTACATGGTGGTTGATTGCTATTGCATTAATCGACATTGGATCCGATGTAAAAACCTCTATGAACACAATGGTGGAAAAACTATTAGTATTTCACCAAGTGCGTAAATTATTAATGGAAAAAATGAATAAATCTGAATTCAAATTTGACAAATTACTAGATAAAGAATAGGTAACAAAATAATCAATCAATTTAGATTTGAATCCCCGCAATTCTACATTTATTTGATTTCCTGCTGTAGAGTTGTTATATTCTTTTTTAAATAAGGAAAAAGAAAGAAAGAAAGAAAGAGGGTATGGAATGCAAGAAAATAAAAATAATATTATTAATTTACGAAATTTCGTAGATACTTATTTAGATTGGAAAGTAATTTCCCCAGTTGACCAGAAATTCTTGCCATTCCATGAGCAATTAATTCGAGAATATGAGTTTTCGTCAGATAAGCATACATATGAGTTCGCTTATGCAGTCCTTGTCCTCGCAGAAAAACACAATCACCACCCAACATTAATTGCAGAATGGCACAAAGTTACCCTGGTTTGGTCAACTCACTCTCAAAAAACGATAACCGAGCTGGACATTGAAATGGCGAAGCTTTCAGATGAAATCTATCAAAAAATTATTAATAGGGAATTTTAATGACACATAAAGTAAAAGATTGGATGAGCTCACCTGTAATTGTCGTCGATCGGGATAGTTCAGTAGCTTATGCATTGACTCTCATGCGAAGAAGAAATATCCGCAGTTTATTGGTAGCAATCAATCCTGAGCAGAGCCTTTATGGAATCCTGACGACTACAGATATTCGTGACAAAATCATCGCTCAGGAAAAAAATCCTGCAAATATTTCAGTACGTGAAATCATGTCTGAAAATTTGGTAACAGCCAATCCAAACTGGACTCTAAAACATTGTTCAATTGAGATGCAAAAAAATAACATCCATCACATGCCAGTTATTGATGATCATAGTTGTTTGGTAGGTCTGATTAGTGCAACCGATTTATTCTTTGCCGCTGAAGAAATTGGATGGGAGGAAGAAGACTGAGAAGTTAATGTAATATGAAACCAGTCTTTGGCGGTATCAATACGGAAATAGATTTATTTGCTGAATTAATTTGAAAATATTCATCCCCTAACAAATTATTAAACCTTGTCTGGTTATTCAATTTTATTTGCACTAAAGAAATATCCAGATTTTTGTTTTTATCACTGCAATTAAACACCATAATAAAATTATTATTCTCATACGTTCGTGCGTACGAAAATACCATTTTATTGTCATCATTATCCAGTGGGATGAACTCCCCCAGTCTCAATGCTGGAAAAATTCTTCGTAGATGAATTAATTTTTCAATCTTTCGTTTTAATGGCAATTCCCACTGATATTCATCCCAGGGAAATCCCCGTCTGGACTCAGGATCCTTTCCCCCACGGACGCCGATTTCATCACCATAATAAATAACAGGAGCTCCAATAAACGTGAATAGAAATAAATATGCTAATTGGATCAAATCAAAATCATCCTGTAAAATTGTTCGTATTCTTTCAGTATCGTGTGATCCAAGCAAATTAAACATTGCATATCTGTTTTGACACGGATAATTCTGAAGCAAATTATTAACTTGCTGTAAAAAAATACCTGGTGTGATTTTTCCTTGTAACAAATCAATTATTGCTGTTCTGAGAGGGTAGTTCATTAATCCATCAAAAAATCCATTTTCAATCCAGGTAGAATCAGCTTCCCAGATTTCACCGCAAATATATGCATCGGGGTTTGTTGTACGAACAATCTCTTGGAATTCAGACCAGAAGCTTTCATCGTCAATTTCATTGGGCACATCCAATCGCCAACCATCTGCACCCTGTTCAATCCAATATTTCGCCACATCTAATAGATATTCCCGAACTGGAGGGTGGTCAGTATTTAATTTGGGCAAACTCTTTAATCCCCACCAAGCAGCATAATCTTTCGCTTTTCCTGGTGAATAAGCATCAATTGGGAAATGATAAACATGGTACCAATAACGGTAAGGAGAATGCTCACCGTTTTCTAATAGATCGTTGAAAGCGAAAAATCCTCGACCAGTATGGTTAAATACGCCATCTAAAATGATTTTCATTTCGTTTTTGTGGGCAATGTTTACAAGGTCACGGAATGTATCCAGGTTTCCCAATTTGGGGTCAATCTGATAATAATCGATCGTATCATAACGATGATTGGATGCTCCTTTAAAGATCGGATTAAGATAGATGGCATTAATCCCAAACTCAACCAAATAATCAATTTTATTAATAATTCCAGCTAAGTCCCCACCCTGAAAACCCCATAAATTCGGTTTACTTCCCCAACTCTGTACATTTTCAGGATCGTTCGACAAATCTCCATTATGAAAACGATCCGGAAATATTTGATAGAAGATTGCATGCTTAACCCAGGATGGTATATTCTTTGGCATTTTTTATTAGGTGAACAATTCTTTATATTTATCTGGATGATGATCAAATTCAACTAGTGGAATATTTCCCAAAGTCAATTGAGTAAGTACCTCAGTCAATTTTTTATTAACTGGTGCAGGTATATTTACATCTTTACCAAATCTGACAACCGCTCCATTTAAATAATCAACTTCTGATTTTTTCCGATTACTTTTCAAATCTAAATAAAACGAAGGCATTTTTCCACCTCTGCCACCTGAAATTGATTTTTTCAAAATCAATTTGCTGATCGAAAGTGGGAACTTTTCTACGATTCTCGCAAATAATTTCACCGGTGTTCCAGGCAAATTGGAGACAGAGATTCTATGAGCTCGCATAACCCGAATTGTCTCTCGTAATTGTTCGATTTCTATTTTGAACAAATCAGAGTCTGAAAGAATTTCCGATGGTGTCATTCCTAATATGGCTGAACTGGCATTGGTTGTTAAATTGGTCAGTAGTTTGGACCACTTCATCGACTTTGCATCATTAAATCCAACAGCTTGTAATCCAGCATCACTCATTACAGCAATTATTTTTTCGGTTAAGGCATTTTTATTTTCGACACCGATTCCACGTAATCGTTCAACAATGATTCCGTTCTCAATTCTACCGATAGCAGTTGTGACTGTCCCACTGATTGTTTTTTTTGGACTTAATTTCGAACTAATTTTTATCTCATTTTCCACTCCATTTTGTAAACACAAAACGGGTGGAATAAAATCTCTCTTTTCTGTCCAGGATTCAATCAATGTGTCTGTGTCGAAAGATTTTACAGCAACGATTGAAAAATCAAATTGGTTTTCACTAAGTGCTTCATCCAATGAAGACCATAAGTAATCAGGAGTTAGGTCATAGGATCCCTCAGGAAGAACCAATCGGATCCCAAATTGTTTTATTTTCTCAATGGCTTCAGTTCGATCAAGAAAATGAACCTGGTGACCACGAGTTGCAAGGCTTCCCCCGACATATGATCCAATCGCACCTGCTCCAAAACAAAGAATTTTTAACTTTTTATCCTGCATTTGCATTACCAATTACGAAATCCATTTAAAAAAATCTTTCCCGACATGACTTTTTTTCCAGCGGGTTGAACCAATTCTAATACCAACCCACCTCGAGAAGTACCAACAATCGGAAAACCGGAAACCTGCCCTCTTTCGCCTGGTCCCAATTCTACATCATCAGCAATGCGGGTTGCCATTATCTTAATTCTTTCGTTGCCTATTTGCATAAATGTTCCTGGCCAGGGAAAATAAGCATTGACCTGGCGATTTAATTCCAATGCGCATTTAGAAAAATCTAAAAATCCATCTTCCTTATCGAGCCTTGGAGCATAAGTTGCTCCTTCCTCTGGTTGCGAAATTGGTTTTAGGTTTCCATTCAAATAGTCACCCAAAGTCTCGATTAATAATTCTGCACCTAATTGTGATAATGATTTTCCCAGACTTTCAGATGTATCATCATCACTTATCGGAATAGATTTTTGTTTTAAGATCGGACCAGTGTCAACCCCTGCATCCATTTTCATAATGGTGATTCCTGTTTCTTCATCGCCGTGTAAAATTGCTGATTGTATGGGTGCTGCACCTCTCCAGCGAGGTAGGAGACTTCCATGTACGTTAACACAACCGAAACCTGGTAAATCAAGCACTTCCTGTCGTAAAATCTGACCAAAAGCAACCACAATAATTACATCCGGAGACCAACTTTGGAGTTTTCCAAACACACCTGGTTCACTTAATCTTTTCGGTTGAATAAATTCGATTTGATGTTTAAGAGCAATATCTTTTATCGGCGGAGCTTTTGATACTTTACCTCTTCCAGCGGGTTTATCAGGTTGTGTTACCACCCCAACAACATTAAAACGCTCGATTAATCGGATTAAAGATGGAATGGCGAATTCTGGTGATCCCATAAAAACGATTCTGATGTTTTTCATAAAGTTTATTATAACGTTTTCCTTTGAAATTTTTAAAAATTCCATATAATAAGAGAATACCTAAACCCTATTCAAGGAGAAAAATAATGACAGATTATAACTCTAACGAAGTAACCAGTGACGATCGATTAATGGCGGCCTTAGCTTACGTATTCTCTCCATTAGTTCCAATCATTTTTTTGTTGATGGAAGATAAAAAAAACCGGCCATTTATCAAAGCTCATAATGCACAAGCCCTTGCGGTTGGTATTATTATGATTATTGTTGTACCAATTATTGCAACCTTTACTTTAGGTTGTGGTTCAATTTTATGGTTAATCATGCTTTGGTGGGCTTACAAAGCATACAAGGGCGAATATATCAACATTCCTGTAATTACTGATTTTGTAAAAAAACAGGGTTGGGCATAAATATTCGACAATTAGTCAAAAACAGGGTGTCACCCTGGCACCCTGTATTTTTCGTGCCAAAAAATGCATTGGATAAATGATAACTGAAGAACTTTATCAATCATTATTACACGATCTTGAGTCGGCAATCACATTTGAGAATCAAGGGGAAATGAATCGAAGCAGAGTGATTGCCAGGCAGGTAGCAGGAAAAGCAATTCGTATTCTTTTCTCACAATTGCACCTCGAAACACCTCATTCTTTGACCCCCTATCAATATTTGCTAGATGTTCAGAATTATCCAGACCTGTTTGCCCCCATTCAACATGAAATAAAAGCATTAACCAGACGGGTTAATACTGATTTTTCTTTTCCTCAGAACATTAATTTAGTCGAAGCAACACAGAATATTTTACTATTTGTAAAGGAGTTCGAAGAATAACATGGATGATAATAAAATAATGATGTATGGCACTACCTGGTGTGGTGAATCAATACGTGCCAAGAAATTGTTTGAAGATTATCAAATAGCATTTGAATGGATCAATATCGACAAAGATAAAGATGGGGAAAAACGCGTAAAAGAGATAAATAATGGTTACAAAAGTGTACCCACCATAATTTTTCCGGATGGTTCAATTTTAGTTGAACCAGATAAAGAAACCCTTAAAAAGAAATTTCTGGAATTAGGTCTCGTTTAGTTATCAATGTTTCCGAAACAACCAGACGAGTAACGCCCCAACAAACAATCCCAGACTGATGAGGACAAAAGCTAAACCATTGTTACGGCCTTCAATAGATATATTATTTGATCCCAATAATCTTTTTCCCAAATTTTTAATAAAATCAGGGTTAGGTTGTACTGGTCTTAAGTTACTCACCAGAGAATTTTCCATTACTAAATAAGAATTTTCTTCATTCATTTTTCTTTGATATGGCTTCCTTTTAAAAATAATTATTATTTCACTTTCTTCGGTTGGTCAATTTTCTCAATCTCTTTTCGCAATGTCTCCAGCGTTCGATGATACAAGCTTTTAATAGCGCCTTCAGATTTTCGCATGATCAATCCAATTTCCGAATTACTTAATCCTTCAACAAATTTGAGAATAATCAATTGTTGCCTTTCAGGAGGTAATCTTCTTATTGCCTTCATCATTTTTTCTGATTCCTGAGATTTCTCAATTGATGATTCAGGAAAATCGAAATGGAATGAGCTAGGTAATTGATCATCAAGGGAAACCTCTTTTTTTCTACTTCTATCACGATACCAATTAGCCACGAGATTGTGTGCTATGCGGTACAACCAGGCTGAAAAAGGAACTCCTCGTTGATTATAGGATTCAATATGTCTGAATGCTCGGTGAAACACCTTAGCAGTCAGATCTTCCGCTTCGTTGATATTTCCAGTTCGATAATATATGTAATTGTAAATTTTCCGTACATAGCGTTCATACAATATACCAAACGCTTCGTTATCCCCGTTGCCAGCATCTTCGATTAATTGGATATCATCTAATTGTTCACTCAAAGTAAAACCTTTTAACGGGGGTATTGGATTAAACCCCAATCTAATTATCAAGTTTCGTTCTATTAATAATACTACCGAGTTTTGATGGCTTCTTCAACCGCATTGTAAGTATTTATCACCCCAAAACCAACGGCATTGTTGGGATATATGGTTGAATCAACACATTCAGGGTACATTCCTCCGAATTCAATGGCAGTCTTTTGCAAGATTTCTTCAGTCTCCTCAATTTGTCCAATCAAGGATGGATTTGCGCTCCACATTAATGCAACCGTACCAGCGACATGTGGACCGGCCATCGAAGTGCCACTCAGAATTGCATAGCTTGCATTTGGCATGCTTGAAAATATATCGACACCTGGTGCGACCATATCTGGCTTTATTCTGCCAGAATCATCCACGGTTACGGGTCCTAAACTTGAAAATGGTGCCAATTCACCCATTTGATCAATAGCGCCAACCGAAAACACATTTCTATAGATTGCCAGTGGATCTGTAATGCTTTCACAACCATAATACCCATTATTTCCTGCTGATGAAACAATAAAAACGCCAGCAGACCTTAAAGCAGAAACGGCTTGTTCGAAAACCAAATTATCACATCCCTCGATATCAGGACATCCCCAGGAATTATTGAATATATGAGCGCCAAATTCTGGCTTTCCATCCTGGATTGCATCTCCATCCGCAGGACTCGGTGCAAATAAAAATTGCATACACGCAAGATAATAACCTGGATTTCCGAGATTTCTACCTAAATTTACACATCCAATCCATCTGGCATCTGGCGCAATTCCAACATTTTTTCCTAAAATGATTCCTAAAGTATGTGTGCCATGTCCACTGATATCCGTTGGAAAACTTGATTTATACCAGGGATCATACCAGGAATAATCTGTGTTTTCTATTGAACCGACAAATTGATCCCTTAAAGCTGGATGATTGCCGTCTACGCCAGAATCTGCTTGACCAATGATAATTCCTTTCCCAAAGATTTTAAATTCTTCCCTTGCTCTATTAACACCGATCATTTCCAGATTCCATAGAGATTCATTTACTGTAGAAATGTCTCCATTTGTAATTGGAATTTCCTCTGGTAGTGGACGTAAGAATGGATTCACAAGAACCCGATCAACATCTTCCCGTTGTTCGATTATTAGTTTCCAAAATGGACCTGCTTTAACCACAATAGCATTCACAAGGTAGTATTGTTCGTATTCAATACGGAATTTGTTCAGGAAATTGGTAATATCCGTTTGAGATTCAGATGCAAATTTTGCGGATGTTTGATAAACATAATTACGCTTATCGATAGGGTCTTTGATCATACTCGCTTCACGAAGATCAACCTGCTCAGACATCACGACGAATAAGGATTCACCATAGAAACCGGGTTGACCCGCAAAAAAATAAATGAATATCACTGTGACCCATACAAAAATAGATATCGCTATGAATGGTTTTTGTGACTTTCCAGCTTCTAGTTTTTTCCGCATGAATCCAGTGATTGCAGTCGAGACAATCAAAATGACAACCGAATATGAAATCGTTTGGCTAACCCAAGAAAGTGTCTCACCTCGCTCTGATCCAATCAAAAGAGAAAGCTCATCCGGATCAAACCATATCAGCGGTAATGCAATCATGATAGCTAATAAAAACCAGACACTTAAAAAGTTATATTGTTCTCCACCTTCATTCCTAAACAATCCAGAAATTATCCAGCTAGAAACTGGAATAGTAAAAACTAACATCCATTGTTGCCCGTTCTGACCAAGTACTGTTGTAAAAATTATCAATCCCATAAGCACAATCAAGCCAAAAAATAATCTGCCGGCAGGTTCTATTTTCTTTTTTTCTGGAAAGAGTTCGGAATGTAATTGTTGAATTAGGATTGTTAAGAATAATCCGGATAAAATACCAACGATTAAATTTAAAACCAGATCAAGAAGAGATCCTAGAGCGCCCCATAAAACCCATGGAATGGAAAATAAACCACTAATTAAAATCGTGATTAATAGGAATTCAGATTTCGATCTCAAGTGGTTCCAAAATTTACTTCGTTTAATAACCAAAAGAAAAAAAATAATATAGATGGTAATCCCAATTATCTGAATGAAACTGACAAAAGTTGCCTCATTAATGCCAAGAAATCTTCCCGGAATCAACACAACACCAAGAAAATTAATCAATGCCCAGAATTGAAAAATGATGTTACTGATAGGATCATTAATAATAAACCGCATCATTAACAGTGGTAACCCGACAATACTCATATAGGAAATAATGATCAACCAGCGCAAATCTGGAAATAGAAAAGTTGCTTCAAATATTGTTTGTTCCATCACCCACATCATGAGTTGAGCAGCAATGGTTGCCGCTATAATCCAAATGATGGAAAAACCAAAAAGGCCTGTGAATAAACAGCCTTTTTGGTTCATACACTTTATTTGATTTACAACATTTGTATTCATACTTCTTAACCTTTATTTCTTATTTCTTCTTATTCTTGACCATAAATACAGTAATGCCGAAAAGAAACAATTTTATAATTTATGTGATTTTAGCCTACAACCCATATTGATTTTACATCGCATTTAAAAACCTTTCATTATTTGGCAAAATTTCAATTCATTTTTTCAACCAAAAGTAAAAATCAATATATAAATAAACTATCCAATAAATCTTTTGAAGTTCACAAATTTCGAAACACCATTACAGATACAAAATAAGGAGAAAAGAAATGTCAATTATAGAAAATTTTGAATGGAAGACAAAAGAAGGAGAAAAAATATTTTCTCAAAAGTGGCTTGTCGATGGTACCAGTAAAGCTATTTTCGTTCTTGTCCATGGGCTTGGGGAACATATTGGTCGTTATAACCATGTCGCCGACTTCTTTAATCAACATCAAATCTCAGTTTATGGATTTGATCATCGCGGTCACGGAAAAAGCACCGGCAAAAGGGGACATATCGGATCTAGTCAATTGTTTATGTCTGATATTGATACCCTAATCGACACAGTCAAAAAAGAAAATCCTTCCATTCCCATTTTTCTATATGGACATTCAATGGGAGGTAACATGGTCCTGTATTACACTCTTAACAAAAAACCTGCATTAAATGGAGTCATTAGTACCAGTCCTGCAATAGGAGTCGGTGATCCAGTCCCACCCATTAAATTTGTTGCTGCAAAAATCTTGAAAAACCTGTTCCCCTCATTTCAAATGGACAACGGATTGGATATTGACAACTTATCACATAATTCGCAGGTTATTAAAGAATACAAAGAAGATCCACTTGTTCACTCTATGGTCTCGGTAAAATTAGCATTGGAAACGTTATCAAACGGAGACTGGATTCTTCAAGAAGCAGAAAAATTTAATATTCCATTATTACTTTTACAGGGTGAAAAAGATCATCTTGCTAATCTGGAAAAAACGAAACAATTAGCTGCAAAAATCCCAGAATCATTAATTACCTTCAAAATATTTCCGGAACTTTATCACGAATTGCATAATGAACTTGAACAGGAGCAGGTCTTTGATTTTATTCTGGATTGGATTAATCGACAGTGTTAATCATTCTGGTTGATACGATAAATTGTAAATAATTAGATTACAAACTTTACTTGACCATTAGGCATAGGTTTTCTACAATAAGAAAGAAACAAACGAATAAATAAATGGTATGAATACATTTTCATATTATTTAGTTGTTGTAAATACTTTTTAAATAGGAGTTAAAAATGACTGATTTTCTATTTCGCGGCAAACTCAGTGAATTAGACCCGGATGTTTCAGAGTTAATTAAGATTGAAGCTGAACGCCAAAATCGTAAATTGATCTTGATACCTAGCGAGAGTACTGCTCCTGCTGCTGTCCGGGACGCATTGGGGTCTGTTTTTCAGAATATTTATGCAGAGGGATACCCCGATGATCGTATGCGTTTGATGTCAGAAGATGAGATTCTGGATTATGATGATCAACTTGCATATTACCGTCGCTATTCTGATCCTCGTTATTATAAAGGTGTCGAATATGCTGACATTATTGAGTCGTTGGCTGCTCGTCGCTGCGCTGAAGTTTTCGCTGCAAATGGAGTCTCTCCTGAAAGTTTATACGTGAATGTTCAACCACTTTCTGGAGCACCGGCTAACAACGCTGTTTATCACCTGATCAATCCTGGCGATACGATCATGGGTATGAACCTTCTACATGGTGGACATCTCACCCACGGTTCTTCTGTCAATCGTTCAGGCAAACTATTCAACGTAATTCATTACACAGTAGACCCTGAAACTGAACAAATTAATTACGATCAGGTTGCAGCCCTGGCTACAGAACACAAACCCAAAATCATTATCGCTGGTTATTCCTCTTATCCTTTCGTTCCAGATTGGCGTAAATTTCGGGAAATTGCAGATTCGGTTGGCGCCTATTTCTTGGCTGATGTTTCTCACATTGCAGGGTTAATTGCTGCTGGTGTCATTCCCAGTCCCGTCGGTTTTGCTCATGTAATCAGTTTTACAACCCATAAAACACTTTGTGGTCCTCGCGGTGCCTGCATCATTACAGACAATGCATCACTTGCGAAAAAGATTGACCGGGGTGTATTCCCCGGAGAGCAAGGCGGGCCTCATATCCATGCCATCGCTGCACTGGCTGCAACATTCAAACTAGCCAAGACTCCTGAATTCAAAAAGTTACAGGAACAAATCATCAATAACTGCCAGGTATTAACCAATCATCTTGAGGAAAGGGGATTGCGCATTCCATTCAATGGCACCAATACACATCTTGGGAATATTGATGTCAGCACCATCAAAGGTCCTGATGGTACAACGCTTTCCGGTGATCTGGCTGCCAGAATTCTGGATATTGTTGGTCTGGTAATGAATAGAAATACCATCCCGGGTGACAAGAGCGCCTTGAAAGCATCCGGTGTTCGCTATGGTACGCCCTGGATGACACAACGTGGATTAGATGAAATTGATATGGTACTGGTTGCCGATATCATTGCCGATGTTTTATTCGCTGTCACTCCTTACACCATTGATTCACGCAAGGGACCGGTACAACGAGCAAAAATTGATTTCAAGGTTCTGGAAGAAGCAAAAATTCGTGTTCGAAAACTGGTAGAAAAAGCTGGTGTTGATCCAGATATATCTGTCCATGGCTATCCACATTTTTATTATCTGGATGAGTTGCCAAAAGGAATTAATGGAAAAATTGGGTATGATCTATCTGGAAAAGGAATCCGCCATTTTGTGAATTATGTATTTGCTAGCGAAGTTGAAACTCTTAAACCCGGTGAAGATCAGCTTACTTATCTGTATGCGGATGGAGAGCTCATAAATGGTGTAATCACGTATGTCAGTCCGGATCATTTCCGCTTTACTACCGATGTAACCAAAGGGAATTTGGCAGCGACCTGGATGCGTGATTTATCAGATGCTTATGTTTATTTTGACAAGGATCTTCATCGCCGTTTACCAGGACCCATCATTGTCAAAGAATCATTAGTTGTTTTTAACCAACAAATTGATAATGCAGATATTTCTGTTACCAAACCATTTTTCATTGGTCATTTGAATATGAAAGGCGGATTAACCACAAAACCTAAATTTGAGTGGGTGGAAAAAGAATCCGATCAACTTAAACGTACTTCTTTGTATGATAATCATGTCAAATTAGGAGCAAAAATCATACCATTTGCCGGGTGGGAAATGCCAGTCTGGTATACATCAGTGACTGAAGAACATCTGGCAACCCGAAAAGCGGCAGGACTTTTTGATGTTTCGCATATGGGAGTTTATCAGGCCGAAGGACCTGATGCTGTGACTTTCCTTGATAGCGTCTGTGGTAATGATATTGCTGCATTGGAAATTGGTGAGTCATGCTACACCCATTTCCTGGATACCGATGCAAATGTGATTGATGACCTTTTAGTATACAGAAGGCAAAAGGAAATCTATCTGGTTGTTGTCAATGCCTCCAATGATGATAAGGATTGGGCATGGTTAAATGCTGTCAAAGATGGAAAAGTAATGGTCGACGGTTTACGACCAGGAGCTATTGCATTTGGTAAAAATGTTGTGTTAAGAAATCTCCGTGATCGTTCTGAGGGTGCAGAAATGCGCGTTGATATTGCTCTCCAGGGACCAAAATCCAGAGATATTTTGTTAGCCTTAGGTGTAGATCCCGAAACCCGAAAACGGATCATGAAACTCAAACGGACAGAGTTATGTGAAGCCATTGTTGGTCAATTCGACCTTGTGGTATCCAGAACAGGCTATACAGGCGAAAAAATGGCGTTTGAGCTCTTTATTCACCCGGATCACGCACCAGCTTTTTGGGATGCTTTAGTTAAGGCAGGCGAACCAATGGGTCTCAAGCCTTGCGGTCTGGGGGCACGTGACTCATTGAGAACAGAAGCTGGTCTTCCACTTTATGGCCACGAAATGGGTGGAGACTTAAACTTAGGTGTTTCAGAGGCTAATTTTGGTAGCTTCGTCAAGACCTATAAACCCTGGTTTATTGGACGTGATGCCTACCTTGCAAGGGAAGCAAAACGAAAAGGCATTGTAATCCGCTTCAGATTCCAGGAAAAAGGTGTCCGAATGGCCCACCACAACGATCCGGTGATTGACAAAAAAGGAAAAGTCATCGGCGTAGTCACAAGTTGCGCCATAGATTCCGAAGGATACCTTACGGGTCAGGCATATATTGAAGAAAAATCGAATGAAGATGGTGCTGTGATTTACATATATCAGGGTGCTCCTGATAATATTGGAAAACTTCCCAACCAACTTTTACCGGGTGATCGGGTAAAACTTCCCACACCAGCGATAATTATTTCACGATTTGCAAAACTTTAATTCCAACAGGGATGGGTTTCTACCATCCCTGTTTCTTAGTAAAATTACATTTAGTAACTATATTTAGAAGGAGTGAAAAATGCAGACTTTATGGGATGACCGGTACGCTTTACGAACTATTTCGATGAAGGGTTCGGCCATACGTGAGTTACTGAAGATCACACAGATGCCGGATGTTATTTCTTTTGCGGGTGGAATGCCTGCTCCTGAAATTTTTCCTGTAGAAGAATTCAAGGAAGCATGCATTCGGGTCTTAGATGAACAAGGTTCAGAAGCATTGCAATACGGGACCACAGATGGATATCTACCATTGCGGGAAATGATTTCACGTCACACAAATCAATATGGAATTAAAGTTACAGCCGACAACATCATGATCACCAATGGATCCCAACAAGCGTTGGATTTATTGGGAAAGATTTTTATAAATCCTGGCGATAGAATTCTTGTAGAATCTCCAACGTATCTGGGCGCATTGCAAGCCTGGAATACATACAATGCCCAATATGTGACTGTGCCATCCGATGATGCCGGAATACAAGTAGATAAGTTGGAAATGGCTCTGCGTGCCGGTCCGAAATTTATGTATGTGTTACCAAATTTCCAAAACCCAACGGGTGTTACAATACCATTGGAACGCAGAGAAAAGTTGGTTGAATTAGCTGACCGATACGGTGTACCCATCATTGAAGATGATCCATATGGACAATTACGGTTTGAAGGCAAACATATACCAACTGTAGAATACCTAGATGACCAATTACATGGCAATGGGACCTCGTATCATGGGAATGTAATTTACCTGAGTACGTTTTCAAAAATTCTTGCACCCGGCATTCGTCTGGCATGGGTAGTGGCAACTCCTGAAATTATCCAAAAATTAGTCACAGCAAAACAAGGAGCTGACCTGCATACATCCACATTTAATCAAATTGTTGCCTACGAAGTCAGCAGAAAAGGTTTTCTTGACGAGCACATCAAGCGAATTAATTCAGTCTATAAAGAACGTCGAGATATCATGTTAGCGGAGCTCGAAAAGCACATGCCGGAAGGTGTCAAATGGACCAAACCTTTGGGAGGACTTTTCTTATGGGCGTCACTTCCCGAAAAATGCAATTCTAATGAATTACTGATAAAAGCTGTTGAGAAAAAAGTAGCTTTTGTACCGGGTGAATCATTCTACCCGAATGGTGGTGGGCTGAATACAATGCGCTTGAATTTCTCCAATGCACAACCTGACATGATCCGAATTGGTATTCGAAGGTTAGCAGAAACGATAAAAGAATCGATTTGCTAAACTTGATTCGGATTTATTAATAAATTGGGTTATCAATTTTTCAGATAACCCATTTTTTTTTACTTATCCATGCCGTTGGTATTCCACAATTTGAAATCTTTAAGAATGGAAGCCCCCAAAAATTCCTGTAAAATTGAATTATCCGGGATCATTTCAGTGTTTAATGGCAAGAACCATTCAAGAAATGATAGTATTCTTTTTGCTTCCACATATTCATAGGTGCCAAATGGTACCTGACGCAATAAAGGTTCAACAAATGGTTTAAGAGCTGATAGTTCATATACCAGAGCGGAATTCATAACTTCGTCTGCATTATCCTGGTAAGGGAATATATGCCTTTTTTCCCCTCTACCAACCGATTCCCAGCGTTTAATGGTGTCATAGGCAGAATAACCTCTTTCTCGAGCATCTCTTACAATCCTGCGGATTAGACGCGTATCTGTCGTAGATATACGATTATGTCGATCAAGGTTTAGTTGGGTCAAACAGGAAATATAAATTCTGAAAGTTCGCTCGGTTGGAATTTTTTCCAACAATTTGGAATTTAAACCATGAATACCTTCCAGCAAAATGATCTGGTCTGGTTCCAATTGAACAATCTCTCCTGGAACACTTTTACCTAGTTTAAAATTAAATTTTGGTAGTTGCACTTTCTCTCCATTGATGAGTTTGGAGAGGTGCTCCTCTAATAAAGCTCGATTGAGAGCATCAATCGACTCAAAATCAAATTCGCCTTTTTCATCTTTTGGCGTCAGATCTCGATCAACAAAATAATTATCCATTTCTAATGGGAATGGTGTAATCCCCTGAGTTAATAATTGAACAGATAACCGCTTGGAAAAGGTAGTTTTACCAGATGAACTTGGACCTGCAATCAAGACAACTCGTAAACGCCTGGAGTCCGATGAGATTCTTCTGGCGATTTCTGCGATTCTCATCTCATGGAATGCTTCAGAAACGAGGATGATTTCCCTGATTTTATTTTCCTCGATGGCATCGTTTAATCCACCCACATTATCAACGCCTAATCGCTTCAACCAGGATCCATATTGTTTGAATGTCTCCAGTAATTGTTGGTTTTCTGGTATTTTTTCAAGCATCATCGGTGATCTTCGGCGTGGATATTGTAAAATAAACGCTTTCGGAGACATCCAGATCAACTTAAAAAACTGCAAATAACCGCTCGAAGGGACCATGTATCCATGGTGGTAATCTTTTTGTTCCCCAAGTTGGTAAAGCACCAGATGTGGTTTCGTTCTATATTTTAATAATCGAATTTTGTCAAATTGTTGTTTTTGTTTGAAATATTCAATTGCTTCGGAAAGTGGTATTTCTTTTCTTTCAAATTTTTTATCAGCTTTAACAATCTCCCGCATATGATTTTCGAGTCTTATTACTTTTTCCTCAGAAAAATCATCCATTCCATCAACCTGGCAATAGAATCCCCCTGCTGCTACTGCATGATCGATTGTAACTTTAGCTTCCGGATAAACAGATTGAAAAGCTGCTTCCAATAAAAAAGTTAGTGACCGCCGGTAAATTCTGGCACCATCCACATCAGCCATATTGAGCGTTTTAACATCTGCATCCATCTTTATTGGATAAGTTAATTCGCGTAAATGACCATTAACAATTGCCCCAACAATGGGTGGATTTTTCCATTCAGGTAAAATCGGAAAAATTTCTTCTAAAGTTGCGTTTCTCTTTGCCTGTAAAACTCGATTATCAGTTAAATAAATTTCAATGGTATCCCTCGGTTTTACAAATCTCACATCACTCATTCAAAACTCCTCCGTTCATCGCGAACCAAAATCATACCACAATCCAATCCTGCATTTTTGTAAAAAAAATTACCACAGACTTCACTTACTCTTTTATCAAGGTACCAACAATTCTATGATGGCATAATCGTCTACTCCTAATTGGTCAGCAGTTGCTGTGCTGGGAATAAACCCTGACAGCATTTCTGACTGTGTTGGGGTCAAACCATCCGGCCAGACCATATCAATGACTCTTGAGTGGTTAGTTGTTTTCCCAGCTCCACCAAATCTCCATTGAGCAGCATTTTCCTCAACATCCCTAATTCTCCAAACACCTGAAGATGGATACCCTTCCTGACCCATGATTACAACAGCATATCCCCAATTTTCAGGGTTGCTATCTTCAAATAATGATTTGGCTACGCGAATTGTTACGCTTCGACTAGTTGGATCAACAATTATTTTATAATCAGCAGATGAAATTTCCTTTGGTTCTAAAGTTTCTGAATCAGGGCTTAATATTTGAGGTGTCCAACCTTCTGCCCAGATTGCATAATCCCATCCATGGTCAGCGGGTAATGAAAGATTTCGACCAGGCAGTAACTTCCTTGCACCTGTACCATTCCCCGGATCCGTATCAATATAAATATCAATTGTCTGTATTGCAAGATTGTTCGGTGATCCCCATGGATTAGGTATCGGGCCAAATAATTCAACTTTGAAAATGATGTTATTTTCATCGTAAGCCACCCGGAAATTCTTTAAATCAAACGCTTTAGCTGAAAAAACACTGTCTGTTGGATAAGAATAAGTACCAGGTCCAAAATCATCACCCTCCGGATCTACTACTTCCAGTAAAACGGTAGAGAGTCCCAAATCCGGGACAATAAGTTGGCCTGGACCATTATCAGGAAACCTTGTTCCGGTAGTATCTTCGACTAGAATAAACTGAATCTCATCACCTGTTTCCAATTCTCCAAAAATCTCAAAAGGAACTGCTATTTCAAAAACATCAATTGCAGCTGCGGTACCAACAGGCACTTCTTCTAGAATCCATCCATCTTCTGATGCTGTGAAGTAAGATAGCAACCCATTTGTCCATTCAAACATATGTGTTACCGGCACACCTAATAATCTCTGGTTATTTTCTTCTGAAAGTGTAAATGGATAACCTGCAAATCCACCACGAGGTGATTTCAAATATAAACCAATTTTACTAACCTCTGTTAACTCATCTGAATCGACCAAAATATAAATATTTTTCTCATCCTGTGTAAATTTTAGATCTTTCAGTATCGACCGATCAACTCCTTGATAATAACCAGCACTATCCCACTCACCTTCGGTTAAAATGCCATCAACGATTGGTGTGCTAAGACCAATTACCGGTCCATCGGCTGAAACTGGTTTTGATTGAATAATTGGAATTTCTACAAATGTGGGTACTGGTTCTCCTAATGCTAAGAATACATTCCTTAATAATGCTCTAAAACCCTGGTCAAAATATTCATCCTGACCTGAATCCTGATCTGAACCATACCACCAGAACCAATCCGATCCTTCAGCCAGGTACATAAAGTCCTGTGCCAGAGCAATTGCTTCATCGGATGCCTTTCTGACTTTACTGACATCGTATTTAGCTAATATTTCTCTGGTTTTACGCAGGTATTCCCATGCTTGATTCTCTTCCGCTTCACCAATCCAAGTATCATAATTCGGGCTGAACCACGCTCCAGGGAATAAGTCTTCAATTTCCCGTTGTTCCGGGAATTTTTCCAGGTATTCAGAAGGGGTAATTGTTTTTATTGTTTTACTCTCAGAAAGTGCTTGATAAAGCGCATGGAAAAAGGCTTTGCCATCATTTTCATAATATTCCCAGGCATTCTCACCATCCACAATTATACTGACAACATGTGGACCCTCTGCGCCTTCATTCGACAATTGCTCACGGATGTTCTCAAGGCGATACATTAGATCTTTTGCCGCACCTTCTCCTGATATGCCCGAATAGGTAAAACCAATTTTGTCTGAAAGATTGCCATCGCGGAAGAAAACCGCTAATTTATCACCATCTTGATTTTTGACGTAATACGGTCGGTACAACAGATCAGCTTCTTTCACTGTTTCCTTAGCATCACGTGTAAAACTATTGATGCCCAGGGATTTGGCCAAAACAGGTTCTCCAGTAGCCATCCATTGGTAACCAGATTTAATGACAAAAGGAACCATCATTTGAGCAACCGACCCTTCACCCGGCCATAACCCACGCGGGGATTGTCCATACTGTGTTTCGTAAATTTCAACACTTTCCTCAAGGTGAATAAGAGCATCCTGTGGAAAACTAAACTTGGTTGGTAGATCCGTTGAAGGATTACCGACCGCTGCCAGGTTCGAATCAATGATCAGAGGTAGTATTGGATGTGCATATGGAGTGGTTATTACTTCGATCTGTCCAATGTCCTGTAGTTTTTTATGAACTGGAATAACATCCCCTATGATTCTTAGGGCTTCATCAAACAAGATTTGTTTGTCACCTTCATTAAAGTTTCTTTGTTTATCAACCAATGTTTTCAAAGGATCAATAGCCAGAAAATCTGGATCAAACCAGGCTAAATTAAACCAGATTTGCAGATCTCGCAAATCACTTGCTGTAAATGTCTCAATTGCTGATTGAATTTCTTCTTTGGAAGAACCACCTCTTTTTTCTAATAATTCCTGATACCTTGGAAATCTGGCAATAATATTATCCCAGTTAACATCAAAAAACCGGGTTAAGATAAATCCTTTTTGATTATCAGATAAATCCTCAGCAGGAATCAGGGCATATTCCCAATACAGATCAATCGCTCCATTTTTGGAATAATCCTCGAGCTGTTTAATAAGTACCGGTGTAATATTGAAAGTCAGCTTGACTTCTGGATATTGCTCCAAAATGGAGGCCATATCATAATAATCTTTAGTCGCGTGAACACGTACCCAGGGTCTGGTGTAAACATCATCATCATTTTTGTAGTATAAGGGTTGATGCTGATGCCAGATTAAATTTAAGTACAAAACATCTTCTTCAAAGTCCTCTTCTATCGAAGGTATTTGTGTTGCCATTTCAGGCTCATCAGTTAACATTGGTGAGACCACACCTTCTAATTCATTCTGTACAGCACAAGAACTCAAAAAAAGAGAAATTACTAACAAGATATTTACAACGAAAGGCAAGCGTTTCATTTCCATCCTCCGTTTCCAGACTGTTGATAAAAAGTTTGTATCCCATTTCCATTGGTGGCGACCCAAAGTCTGCCTTCATCATCAACAAACAAATCCAGTGGTTCGCTTTCAAGATATCCAGAGGTGTTGGCAGCATACCTATGCCATTCATTTTCTGGATCCAGACGCATCAAATAACCACCTGGTTCAGTTGGGTAACCAAACCCAAACCATATCGATCCATCCGTAGCCTGAATGGATGTATTAACTGTATTACTCTTAAACGGAGAATTGGAATTCTTATAGAAAACCCATTCACCTTCGAATATCCCAATTCCACCACCAGATGTGTTTGCTATTATCCTTCCATCTTTCAGAATATTTAAATCCACCACTCCACCCCAACCAAAGAAATTATCAGCCCAGATATAATGAGCCCACGTGTTATCCATAAAGTCATAGACAGATACACCTTGATACGTACCAATCCATAATTTATCAATTCCTTTAGATTTTTGTCTCATCAGGGTGTTGATTGCAATGTTCGTGATATTACTTTCTGGATCCGTTAATTTCTCCCATATTATCCCATCAAAAAAATAGATCCCATCATTCATACCCAACCAGACAACATTCGACGAATCTACGTCAATATCATGCACCTGACATCGTACACAACCCACTGAATTTTGATCGTAATTCTTCCAACCAAATCCATCATAACTTATAACCCCATTTTCTGTTCCCAGCCAATAGATTCCTTCACTATTATCGTAGGAAACAGAAGTAATCCGATCGGAAGGAATTGGAGAATTAGATTGATCAAAATGCGTAACCGACTCACCCCATAAAGATTCGGAATCCCCTTTCCAAATAAGGAATCCTTTGTTGGTTGCGAATATTATTTCTTTCTCTTTTCCGGAATTAACTTGATTGATCACATTGCTCACCAAAGGAGAATTGGTCATATCATAACTATTCCAACCCCTGCGAGAAATTGCGAGTTGATACTCATATCCTACTTTTCCACCAAATAGTACCAACACGAATATACCTATAATCCACCAGGTAATTTTTGGCGGCTTGGGAAGCATTGCATCTAGATAATTCCAGTAATCATCTTGTGGTTTAATCCAACTCCAACCTCGCTGCAGAGTTTTACCTGCAATAATCGCCAACACAGGAGACAAAATCAGTGTATATTGTGGCCATTTGGTTGGCCAAACCAGAAGAATAAACAATCCGACGAAGAACCAGATTGCAGTCCATTTTTTTTCTTTTATTTCGAAATATAATCCAAAAATCGTTATGTAAAAAACTAACTCATCACTGGTAAAAAAGAAAAAAACCTGGGGATGCCATTGCACACTGGTTGAAATATAAACTAAGGGTTGATACCATGCGTAAGAATAAGATTGAACATGTGTTGACTGAGAATAAAGCCCATGAAATAATACGCTTGACAATAATCTGTTGACTGGATCTGCCCAAATTGAAGGATTTAAAATAAAAAAAGTGATGCCAGAAACAAAAATAAATTTCATTGCGTCAAATATATTTTTGTTTGAGAATCGAAACCAGATGTAACCCAATACCACGATGATGAATAAGTATGGATATTTACTGGCTGCAATCGCCCCCAGAGATATGGCTGAAAAATAAAACCACCATTTCCCGTGCTTTTCACTCCTCAACATGCTGAACACACAGAAGACCATTGCAAATAGCGGAATTGCCTCTAGATAAGCCTGAGAAGTATATTTTATAGTCATTGAATGCAAGCTTAAAAAGAAACCTGCCCATGGATTGATCAATGCTACAACAAACACAGCCAGAATACCAAAGAGAGCTGAAATACTTCTGGCTGCAAATAAATTAAAGGAAGTGTCTGTATTTTCTACCAACAAGAGGAAAGGAGTACTATATAAAAATTTCACCAGTGCAGGATGTTCTTGATTCACCTCGTATTGCATCAACCCCTGCAGATCACCTTGTTTTATAAAATCTGCATAATCCGATGCGATCCTTAAATAAACTGGTTCATCATAATCAACTGGCAACTGCCAAACCGTCCAAGCATGTAAAATTGTACTGAGGACAACGATGAAGATGATGGTTGTACGCTTGTTCCACCATTTTGGAATTTTGGGCAAATTAAGGATTCGATCTTCCATTTTTTAAAGTTTTATCTTTAAAATTAGATATTCCCATGGTTTAAATATTTCTTTGGGTGTGTATGTTGTAGGAATTTCATCTATTACTTTAATCGAAGCCATCTCCTTGGAATCAAGCAAGGAAATAACCTCATGTTCACCTGCTCGTATAAATCCAACTGGAATATCTAACACAACATTTTTTTCATTGTTTTCCAAATTAATGATTATAATGATAATTTCTTCATCCAAAACTCTGGCATAGGCGATGACATTTCTTTCATTGGTTTTTAAAGTCTTATACTCCCCAACCCTTAAAGCGATCGTTTCATTTCTGCTTTGAATGAGCGTTCTATATAAATTTGTCAATGACTCAGAGGTTTGTTTTAATGTTTCCATATTCCAATCAAGATAATTGTCATTGACTCCTCTCCAAGGGGTTCCTGTACTGAAACCAGCATTGAGATCTGTACTCCATTGCATCGGTAATCGGATATTCTCATCCGGCTTTGCGCCCAACATACCAACCTCTTCTCCGTAATAGATAAACGGTACTCCGGGCGAAGTCAGTAAAATGACAGCGGCAGCTTTGGCTTTATTTTCATTCCCTTGAAAAACATGCATGACTCTATTCATGTCATGATTAGTCAAAAAATTTGCCTTTTGAAAATCTGGATATAAGTTGTAATTAAATTCCAAAGCATTCAGCACGCGTTGACCATCAGAACCCATCACACCTAACAAGATGGAGTCTGCCTGTTCAAAATCAAAAACCAAATCGAATTCTTTATCCTTAACATACCTTACCGCGAGAAAATTGGAATCCCAGACTTCACCAACCGTCATCGCTTGAGGGTTTATTGCCTTGTAATGTTCATTAAATGCTCTGAACCATTCATGTGTTGCATCAGTATTTTTTTGAACTTCACCATCTTCGATTAAGTGTAAAGCGCCATCTATGCGAAACCCATCTACACCTACTTCTTTCAGCCAGAAATCAGTAATATCAAACACTTCCTCAGTTACCTGGTTGTTCCTGAAATTTAGATCTGGCATGCCTGACCAAAATACACCATAATAATATGTATTGTCGTAATTAAAATGCCAGATATTTTGACCCCATGGGCCTTTGTATGAAGGTTTGTCTTCAGACCAAATATACCATTCGCGATACAACGATTCAGTGTCAGCTCTTGCTTCAGTAAACCAGGGGTGTTCTATGGATGTGTGGTTTATAACAAAATCAATAATAACCTTAATATTCCGATTGTGAGCTTCTTCAAGAAATTTAATAAAATCATCCATTGTCCCATATTCTGGATTCACATCTCTATAATCTATCACATCATATCCATGGTAAGAAGTTGAAGGAAAAATCGGCATTAACCAAATACCAGTAATACCCAGGTCACTCTTTGTGTTGGGATCTCCATCATTTAAATAATCTAACTTTGATTTAAGACCTTGAAAATCACCTATGCCATCTCCATCGCTATCGGAGAAACTACGAACAAATATTTCATAGAAGACAACATCATTCCACCATGGATAATTATGTTGACCTGTAGAAATTGTTGGGGTCACTGTTGGTACAGGTAATATTAAATCCAGATCATTTTCAGCAGGGACTTGTGAACAAGCAGAAAGAATAATAGAAAATATTATTGAAATTAACAATGAAAATTTATACTTGCTCATAAACACCCTTTCTGAAAGAATTTAATTTTCTTTAAACCAGACCCGGAGGTCCGGGTCTGGTTTGAAACATTAATGAGTCAAAAAATTTGAGGGCTTTTCTATCCCTTTACACCACCTAGCGTTAGTCCACCCTCGAAGTAGCGGTTCATTGAAAGATATACAATGATCGTCGGGATAATCACAATAACAGCGCCGGCGGCAAAGTAACCCCAGGGAACACTCATTGAGTTTGCCAGAGCGTACAGAGCCGGAACAGCCAATTTTAGTCTGTCTGGTGCGGGTACGAGAACAGAAGCGAAAACAAAGTCTCCCCATCCAGCCATAAAACCAAGAATAGCTGTGACTGCTAATGCTGGTCTCGCCAGGGGTAAAGCAATCAAAATAAAAGCTTGTAGTGGTCCACAACCATCCAACATCGCTGATTCTTCCATTTCCACTGGAATTGTGTCGAAATAGCCTTTGAGGTTCCAGGTACAAAATACAAGCGTTCCTGCTGTATAAGCTAAAATCAGACCCAGGTGTTTTCCATATAAACCCAGGGCAGTTAACAATTGCGCGATAGCAACCAGTGATAATAGTCCCGGAAATGTCGATATAGCCAGAAGGAAGACCAGGAAGAATTCACGTCCTTTAAACCGAAATCTTGACAGAGCAAAGGCCGCTGATGTACTGACAAGTAGACTGGCTAATGTCGTAATTGAAGCTACTTTCAAGCTGTTTGTCAGCCAGGTAAGGAAAGGACGTTCAAATAACATCACCCGGTAATTTTCAAATGTCCATTGGGTTGGAATGAACATTCCGAGAAAATTGAGTGTGTAAAGACGATCACCCAATCGACCAGATGCAAGGATAGCGAACCAGACTGGATAAAAAGCGTAGATCGTCGCAATAATCAATATTGCATATTGCAGAACACGAATCCATGGTTTGGTCTTCCTTTTCATTCGTACGCTCCTTTCGTCATTTTTGTTATTCGCAAACTATAAAGGGTAGCCAGGAATAACATTATAAAAATGAGAACCGCAAAAGCTGTTGCACGGCCATAATTTTGTTGTTGGAAAATTTGTTTGAAGGCATACACCATAACAAATTCTGTGGCTCCTGGGGTACCTGCTCCCCTTTGTGGGCCACCGCCTGTAATCGCATAGGCAGTTCCAAACATTTGAAATGCCGTGATGGAAGTTAGTACAGCTGCGGGTAGTACAGCTGGTCGGATAAGGGGCAATGTAATTTTCATAAGTTGTGTCCACCAACCTGCACCATCAACTTCAGCTGCCTCATATAATTCCCCAGGAACAGATTGCAGAGCTCCTAAAATCGATACCATAAAAAATGGATATGAAAACCAAATGTCTGCCAGAACTACAACTCCAAAGGCAAGAATTGGATTATTTAACCAGATCGGGCCAGTTCCACCAAATTGAGTAATAATTTGGTTGATGGTACCCTGTTGACGGAACAAAAATTGCCAGACCAAAGCCAGTAATATGGCCACCGAAGAGGCTCCCCAGGGAATAAAAAGAACTACCCTGAAGAATGTTTTTCCTTTCAGGTCTTCCAGATTTAATATAATTGCCAGAATCAAACCTAGTACAAATGTCAAAGGTACTCGCAACGCAACAAATAAAACTGTTCTTAACACAACAGCCAGAAAGTCACCGGTATCCATCAATGTTGCAATGGATTTTGGAACATCAAGAATGAAGAATAAGGCTATTGTAAGGATGATTCCTAAAACCCAAAGCAAACCAGGTGCGATTTTTTCATCCAGTTTTCTTTCCTGACGTTTATTAAAGTAATTCACTCCAAAAAGAGGTGTAAAAACAACAATAATCAGAAATAGACCTAATAATGCATCTGGTTGAAATAATTTCCCCATCAATGTATCGTAATTAGCAAGTATTGGGTCTTGGAGTACGTATGGGTTACCCAATCCGCGAGGAGCATTTTCGCGAAATGCTGGCCAACATAATGGGTCCAAGAGTCCGGTTAAAGTTACTTCACAATCAGGATTTGGACGAAATTTATTTCTATTTGTAAATGAAATGTATGTATTGAGAAGGATTGGATAAACATTGAAAACTAATATCGCTACAATTGTCGGCAAGAGAAATAAAGAAACTGTGATCCATTTTCTACGGCCCATCCAGGCGCTCATCACTTACTCCTTTCGACTCAGTAATGAAAAATGGGGAGGAGATCTCCTCCTCCCCATTTTTGTTTTTACAAATTACTGCATGCCAGCAACAGCTTCTTCAATGGCAGCTTGTGCGTCTGCCATCGCCTCAGCAGGTTCCTGAGCACCTGTCCAGATTGCAGCAGATGCATCACCGACAGGACCCCATTGGGCGGAAGAGAATGGTGAAGGCGACATTGGAACTCCTAGGTTCAAGGCAGCACCAAATCCAACCACAGCAGCCAAGGATGAAACTTCTGGATCATTCAAAGCGCCAGTTACAGCAGGAATGGTCTTATTGACCAGGGCAATTTTCTTTTGAACTTCAGCACTGGTGAAATATTTCATGATATCCAGTGCAATTTCAGCATTACCACGATCAACTGCATTCTTGCTCATCATCAGGACTTTAATACCAACGAATGGGCTACCCATTGGCAAAATTCCATAGTCAACACCACTGGCTTCAACACCAGCCACTGCCCACGGCCCAGTCCACCACATACCAACTTTACCTTCGGCTAAGGCAGCATTACAAATATCGTAGCTGTTTTCAGCATAAGATACTGTGGCGAATTTCTTTAACCATTCACCAGCGGCGATTGCTTCTGGTGTATCAAGGAAGGCATTACCTTCTTCATCAACATAGGACGGTAAACCAAAACCAAAGTAAATGGGAGACATGTGATATGCATCTGAGCCGCCAAATGCCTGGTTACAAACCAGAACATTTCCAGTATCTTCCTGGAATTTCTTTGCTTTTTCATAAAGATCTTCGAAATCCATAGGATCAGTGGGTAGATATTCTTCAGTTACAACTGCTTTGTTGTAAATCAAAGCAATACCTTCCTGAGATTCAGGTAAACCCCAAATCATGCCTGACCATTGGACACCAGCAACAGCTGCGGGTTCATAGTTGGCTTCCAGAAAAGCAGTATCCACACCTAAATCACTGATAGCGACTATGTTACCATTGAGTGCTTGTTCACCAATAGCGTCATTTGCCCAACCAATGATATCGGGACCTTCGCCAGCGGGAATTGCAACTGTAAGGGCATTTTTAACATCTTCTGGTTTTGAAAGGTCAATCTTTACATTGGGATGTTCAGCTTCGTAATCACTGAAAGCTTGTTCGATGGCAGCTAAATAAGCACCATCCCACTGGTTCCATAATTTAATGGTAACAACTTCACCACTTGGTTCAGCCGGTGCAACAGGTTCAGCAGGAGTGGCAGGTTCTGCAGGTGCAGCAGGTTCAGCAGGAGCTGCTGGTGCTGAAGGTGTTTCAGCCGGTTTACAGGCTGATAAAACAAACATTGCAATCAGTAAAATACTGATCAAGGTTAAAAACTTCTTAGACATTTTTTCCTCCGAAAAATTTTTTTTGAATTAATTTGACAAACAATATTTAAAGGTTCGCTAAACATCACCTCCTTAATAAAATTCAATTATGGTTCCATTTTTCAGATTTATGTAATGCATACGATAACGCCTGTGTAACAGCACCCATAACAGTCGATCTCTTCCCAAGTAATGCAGCCGAAATTCTAACAACATTGCCTGCAGCAAATAAGCTTCGATTTGCTACCGCTTCTCGAATTGGATCGAGTAATAAATCTCCACTGGAAGAAACTCCTCCTCCGATAATAACAATACTGGGGTTAAAAAGATTCACCAATCCAGCAATTGCGACACCAAGATAGGAACCTGCTTCAGTAATGATTTGCTGTGAAAGCAAATCCCCCCTTTTTGCTGCTTTAATTACATCTTTCGCAGAAATTTGGTATAAATCTCCCAACCCAACCAACTGAGATCTTCTCCCTTTCCTTAATTCTTCTTGTGCCCGGCTTGCAATTGCCCTTCCACCAGCAAAGGCTTCCAAACAACCTGAATTATCACAAGAACATTTTGGCCCATTTTCATTAATAGTGATATGACCAATTTCTCCGGCCGAACCTGTCGATCCATGATAGATTTTACTCTCAAATATCAATCCAGCGCCAATCCCTGTACCAACTTTTATATATGCCAGGTTTTTTTCTCCCCTTCCAGCTCCATATGCCCATTCGCCTAGAGCACCTAATTCAGCATCATTATTCACCAAAACAGGACATTTCCACTTTTCATGTAACGTCTTCCGAATAGGAAAATTATTCCAACCAGGCATTATTGGTGGCATACTTACAGTTCCTTTTTCAATGACAACCGGACCGGGAAGTCCTAATCCAACTGCTGCAATGTCCGAAAATTGAAATCCTGAAGCTGCCAGTACCTGTTGAACTAAGCTATCTACTAAACTCAAACAAACGATGGGACCTTCATTAATATCTATTTCCATCTCTCGTTCTTGAATAATACTTGCTGAATAATCCGATAAACAAACATATAAATGTGTTGCTCCTAAATCAACCCCCACTACATAGCCTTTATTTGGAGCAACCTCTAAAACGATTGGCCTCCTTCCTCCAGAATATCGAGTTTCAGCCTCACGTACTAATCCCTCATCAACTAGATCATTAATTATTGATGTCACTGCTGCCCTTGTTAACCCTAATTGCCTCGATAGATCCACTCTGGAAACACCACCAGGTGTAAATCGAATGAGATCTAATATTACATGTTTGTTAAGTAATTTAACATGTGTATTTGGAGAAACCCAAATATTTTCGTCCAAGTTTGCCTTAACCTCTCAATAACTAACTAATATTTTATCATTCAGAACCTTTAAGTCAAGTAATTTAACAAATACTCTTGAATAGCATTCAACTCATCTCATTAATGGTTACTATTCATTTTTTTTTGGTTAAGAAGTTAACTGATTTTAACAATAATTTGATTCATAGAGGTATCCATCAAAACATGATAGGCACATAAATTGCATCTACATCATAAATCTGTGTCAATGTATTATAATTTTATCTAATGAGTCTTTTAAAAAATATTAAGCTGGTTTCAATTTTCACAAATAGGGAAATTCCATTTTTTTATTATTTTCTTTTAATTTCCATCCTTTTATCCGGCTGTCAATCCTCGGTTGTTCTCGAACCCACAACAACAACATTTTCCGTGGCAACCGAACCACCTGTGGTTCCCACTAGCACCATGCAACCAACTGTTCAAATAGGTTTGGAGGAATCACCCATCATTATTGGCTATATTGTGTCAGGAAATCAGACGAATATTGAAAACCTTGCAGAAACAATGATCAATAACCTGGAGGATAAAACTTCGTACGAAATACGTTTTGAAGCTTTTACAAACCCGCAGCAAGCATTTGATAATCTGAGACAAGGTGAAGTTCATTTTATTTTTATTCAACCATTAACCTACCTGGCTGCTTCTGAACGTGATCTCATCGTTCCTTTGTTAGTATCAAACCATTTTGGTCTGTATAATTATGGAACCCAATTCTTTACCAATATAGATTCAGGATTTAATACTTACTTTGATGAAAAAACAAATAAATCAACCACTACTGCCGATTTTGCATTGCGGCAGTTTGAAGGAATGAGACCTTGCTGGACAGAACCCTCGTCACTATCTGGCACTATCATTCCTCATGGGATTTTAGCCAAAAACGGGGTCTCTTTCTTACCCCCTGCCTATTTACAAAATCCAAGCGCGACCATAAGAGCTCTTTACATTAAAGGGGTATGTGATTTTGGAGCTACCTATTCCTATTCAGGGGATCCAAGAACTTCTTCACAGGTGATTAACGATTTACCCGATGTTATGGATCGGATAATGATCATCTGGCAATCAGATGCAATCATTCCCAGTCTTGGCTTATCAGCTTCCGTTATTGTTCCACCTCAAGTGCAAAGTGATTTAAAAAATGCGTTTTTAAGTTTATTATCCGATGAAAATGGAAAAGCAATCGTCTCGGAAGCTCTTCAATATGATATTCAGGGGTTTCTTTCAATAGAAGATGATTATTATGATGCATTAAGAGAATTGGTAAAAGCAGCGAATATCAATCCATACCAACATTTAGGATATTAACCGTCAATGAAATTTTTAAAAAGTTTAATTCGAAGCATCATATGGGCTGGATTATTGGTAACCCTCTTTCCGATTTTAATATGGCTTCTGTTTAGAGTTATTTACGCTGAAAGAATTTATCCCATTGATGATGCACCAAATGGTTATTCGGTGGCAATCGTTTTTGGTGCTGGTCTTCATTGGGATGGGTCTCCCACACCTGTATTGCGCGACCGTGTCAAGGCAGCCGTAGGATTATATGATCAGGGTAAGGTTCAAAAATTACTTTTTAGTGGTGATAATCGTTTTGTGGATTATAACGAACCCGGTGCAATGCACGAATATGCACTGGAATTAGGTGTTCCAGAAGAGGACATTGTTCTCGATTATGCAGGACGCAGAACATATGATACCTGTTATCGGGCAAATGTTATTTTCAAAGTGAATCGAGCCATTCTTGTAACACAAAGATTCCATTTGCCAAGAGCGATCTTTCTTTGTGATCAATTAGGTATCAATTCACAAGGAGTGGAATCTGATTTACGGGCATATTCGAGTTACTCACTTCGATATTGGAGCCTCCGGGAGATCCTTGCCACAATGTCTGCGATGTGGGATGTTTGGATTCAACGACCTGTGCCTGTATTTGGAGAAGAAATACCAATTTTCTAGAGGATAATTTGAGGATGTAATGGAAAGAGATCAAGTAATATCTATCGTGAGAGAGTACGTGAAAAATGAGAATCTCATCAACCATATGCTGTCAGTAGAAACTGCAATGCGCTTTTATGCAAAATTGTATGACGAGGATCAGGAAGAATGGGGAAATGTTGGACTTCTTCACGATTTTGATTGGGAAATTCATCCAACACTGGAAGAACATCCTCAGGCAGGTGTTCCCATTTTGAGAGACAGAGGTGTACCAGAACATTGGATTAAAGCCGTCCTAAGTCATGCAGATCACACGAATGTGCCAAGAGAAACATTAATGGAAAAAGCTTTATTCGCCTGCGATGAAATTACTGGTTTAGTGACTGCCGTTGCTCTGGTCAGACCTTCGAGGTCTTTGTATGATTTGGAAGCTAAATCGATCAAAAAAAAGTGGAAAGATAAAGCATTTGCTGCTGGTGCTAATCGTGATGAGATTGAAACTGCAACAAAAGAATTCGGTTTAGATTTGTGGGAACATGTTTCCAATGTTATTTTGGCTATGCGTAATATCGCCCCTCAATTAGGACTGGAAGGTCAGTTAAAGAAATAAGAAAGAAAAGGTGAATATATGAGCCTAAAAGGAAAAGGATTTTTCATCTGGAAGATTATCAACAGTGAAAAAGGGGATCCAAAAGCGATTGCCAGAACAGCTAAGGAAGCCCAATTAACCCATGTCATTCTGAAAATCGCCGATGGCGCTTTTCCTTATAATGTCAATCGTCAAACCAACGAAGATTATGTCGGCCCTGTTGTAAGCGCATTACACGATGTTGGTATCGAAGTTTGGGGGTGGCATTACGTATATGGTGATTATCCAACCAGCGAAGCAAATATTGCTGTAAAAAGAATGAAGGAATTTGAATTAAGTGGATACGTGATCGATGCTGAAATTGAGTATAAAGAACCAGGCAAGAAGAATGCTGCCTTGGCATACATGAAAATTTTACGAAAAAACCTTCCTAACATTCCATTAGCGCTCAGTTCTTATCGCTTTCCATCTTTTCATCCACAATTACCCTGGAAAACTTTTTTGGAATACTGCGATTACAATATGCCACAGGTTTATTGGGAACAATCTCATAATCCTGAACCAAACTTAGTCCGCACCGTTAAAGAGTTTCAATCTATTACACCATTTCGTCCGATTATCCCAACCGGTCCTACCTACCGTGCTGGATCCTGGCTTCCCACTGTAGAAGATATACGCAAATTCCTGAATACCAGTAAAGAACTTAAACTTGAGGGGGCAAATTTCTTCAGTTGGGATGAATGTCGACCAGCTTATCCGGATTTATGGAAAACAATATCAGATTATGCCTGGGATAAGCCACAACAGGCAAAAGATATCACTGAATTATGGGTGGAGGCACTTAACTCAGGAAATCCTGAGCAAGTCACCAGGTTATATGCGCCTAACTCAGTCCACATTACTTCGTCCCGATCCATCCAGGGAAAAACTGAAATTCAAGATTGGTATAAATATTTTCTCAAACAATTATTACCGAGCGGAAAATTTACAATTACTGGGATATCTGGTTCAGGAAATTCCCGAAGCATCAATTGGATATGCAAATCTGATAAAGCAAATGTCAGCAATGGTAGAGATACATTTGGGTTAATAAATGAAAAAATAGCTTATCATTATTCATTTTTTACCACAAAATCCTGACCAATTGTCAAAAAAAATCTCCGACTCATATCGGAGATTTTTTTTATTTGATAAATAAGTTTATTTTTCAGTTGCTAAAGAAGGATAATTATCCATGTGAACAATTGATTCAAGATTACCATCTTCAGTTTCAGAAAACCGACCATGAGTAAATCCAGAACCAGCTGGAATTAATTTACCAATAATGACGTTTTCCTTAAGACCAAACAAAGGATCCTGATCACCAGCAATAGCTGCATGTGATAAAACTTTGATCGTATGTTGGAATGAAGCGGCAGAAAGGAATGAATCGGTGCTGAGTGAAGCCTTTGTCACACCTAACAGGACCTCTGAGTATTTGGCAGGAACTTTTCCTTCTGCTTGTAAGCGATCATTGATGTGTTGAATCTCCAGGCGGTCCACAAGATCCATTGGTAAATAGGGTGAATCGCCAGCGCGAATGACCTGAACACGACCTAACATCTTACGGATGATCACTTCAAAGTGCTTGTCATTGATGTTTTGTCCTTGAGCACGATAAACTTTCTGAATTTCAACCAACAAATACATCATACAGGCATCACGTCCCTTGATCTTAAGCACTGTGTGAGGATTCAAAGAACCTTCTGTCAATGGTTGTCCGGCTTCAACATGTTCGCCATCTTTCACCATTATTCTTGATGTCGTTGGAATCTCGTATTCTTCCATGTCTCGTTGTTCATAACTGACAATGACTTTCTTATCTTCAACCCGAATACGACCTGCGTGTTGTGCAGAGATTTCAGAGTCATTTAATGTAGCCAAAGTATCGCCTAAAGAAACAGCATCTTCATCCGAGACACGGATGTTCCATTCTTCAGGGATATCATAAGTATCACTCAGCATTTCGCTATGTTCTACTCTCACCATTCTTTGTTCGCTGTAGCGATCACTTTGAAGTATTTGAGCAACTCCAGAAATCTGACTGATAACAGCTTCACCCTTAGGTGCACGGCGAGCTTCAAACAACTCTTCGACACGAGGTAAGCCGGTCGTGATATCGCCACCTGCAGCAACACCACCTGTGTGGAAAGTTCGCAGCGTGAGTTGTGTACCGGGTTCGCCGATTGATTGTGCTGCAACTGTACCAACAGCTGAGCCTAGCTCCACAATTTTTCCTCTACCTAAATCCATACCGTAACAGGTTGCACAAATACCATGAATTAGCTCACAGGTCATTGGGGAGCGCACTTTGACTTCTTTGATTCCGTGTTTTTCAATTTTTCGAATTCGATCATGATCCAGAATGTCATTGTGTTCCACCACAACTTCACCAGTTTCCGAATCTACAATCCTTTTAGCAACAACACGACCATATAATCGGGTACCGAAAGGTTGTCCAGCTACATCATCTGATTCTCGCAGATAGATACCAGAATCAGTGCCGCAGTCATGTTCATTGATGATCACATCCTGGGCGATATCAACCAGACGACGGGTAAGGTAACCAGCATCGGCTGTACGCAAGGCGGTATCAGCGAGACCTTTTCGAGCGCCATGTGTTGAAATAAAGTATTCTAGTGCGGTTAAACCTTCACGGAAGTTCGATTGGATAGGAAGACGAATAATACGTCCTGCAGGGTCTGCCATAAGTCCACGCATGCCTGCCAACTGAGAAATTGGACCAAATCCACCTTTTGTTGCCCCAGAATTTGCCATCGTAGATAGATTACCATTGGGATCCATATTATCACGCACTGCAGTGGCAACATCTTTTGTGGTCTTTTGCCAAATTTCAATTTCACGTTCATTTCGTTCCTGTTCGGTGAGTAATCCGCGTCGGAATGAACGTTGAACACTTTCAACTTCACCCTGTGCTTTTGCTAAAATTTCAGACTTTTGAATTGGCATAGAGATGTCTGCAACAGCGAGGGTTGATCCAGAACGCATTGCAAATTCAAATCCTATGTCTTTGACATTGTCTGCGGTCCTTGTGGTGATTTCTTCTCCATAAACCTCATAAACTTCAGCAATCAGATCTTTTACACCACCTTTTTCCAATTCACGGTTAATAAACTGTACTTTCTCAGGGAGAATTCGATTAAATAATATTCTTCCAATGGTGGTATCAATGATTGCTTTGTGAGGTTTGTCCATTCGAATGCCATTTTCATCGTACCAAGTTTCCGTTTGTAATTTAACCTTGGAGTGTACTTCCACCTGGTCCAATGTATAAGCTAATTCTGCTTCATCCATGCTGGCGAAGATTCTGCCATCACCTTTGTGTTGCAAATTATCATAATTAGTCAGATAGTAAACTCCCAGAACCATATCTTTGGCAGGACTGACAATCGGTTCACCATCTGCTGGTTTTAATAAATTTTTGGAGGAAAGCATCAGGTTTCTAGCTTCCCAAACCGCCTTGTCAGATAATGGAACGTGAACAGCCATTTGGTCACCATCGAAGTCAGCGTTGAATGCAGTAGTCACCAACGGATGGAGCTGGATTGCACTCCCCTCGATAAGAATTGGCTCAAATGCTTGAATTCCAAGACGATGTAAAGTAGGAGCTCGGTTCAACAAAACCGGACGTTCGCGAATAACTTCTTCTAATACTTCCCAAACTTCTGGTCTATTGCGTTCAATGAATCTGCGGGCACCTTTTACATTGGCTGCATAGCCATGGTGTACAAGCCGAGAAATTACAAATGGTCTATAAAGTTCCAAAGCCATATTCTTTGGTAAACCGCATTGGTAAAGTTTGAGTGTAGGACCTACTACGATAACCGAACGTCCAGAATAATCTACACGTTTCCCTAACAGATTACGACGGAAACGTCCTTTTTTACCTTTTAACATATCGCTCAAGGATTTCAATTCACGACGACCTCGACGTGACAAAGCTTTTCCACGCTGAGAATTATCAATTAATGAATCTACGGCTTCCTGCAACATACGTTTTTCATTACGCACGATAACATCCGGAGCGCCTAATTCCAGGAGTCGTTTTAGACGATTATTTCGGTTGATCACACGTCGATATAGATCATTCAAGTCGGAGGTAGCAAATCGTCCACCGTCCAATTGAACCATTGGACGAAGATCTGGTGGTATAACCGGCAAAACCGTCATGATCATCCATTCAGAACGATTTTTGGATCGTCTGAAGGCTTCTACAACTTTCAATCGTGTAGTAGCCTTTTTTCTTTTTTGTTTGCTCTTGGATGTTCTGACTTCTACCCATAATTCTTCGGACAATTTATCAAGATCAAGACGTTTGAGAATGTCATAATACGCCTCAGCACCCATATCAGCTCTGAAGACCTGTCCCCAACGTTGTTTTAATTCACGGTAGCGTGTTTCACTTAAGAATGTGAATGGTTTTAAATCCTGTAATTCATCACGAAGACGGGAATTTTGATTCTGGGAAACAGTGGATTGATCTTCCAGATTGTTTCGTAAAGATTCCATTTCAAGATCGGCTTGTGCTTTCACTTGATCAATTTCCATTTTGATCATCTCAATGCCGCGAACAATCTGATCACGTGTTTGGTTTTCCAACTCTTCAAGATGTTCTTTAACGGCTTTTTGAACCATGCCAATGTGTTGATTGGAAATTGTCTCACCAGCTTTGACAATGACGATATTATTGATTTTTGCGAATAAAATATCAGTTCTGGCTACATTCCCAATTTTTTCTTGTAATTCCCGTTCCAGTGTTTGACCATCGCGCATAACTGGTGCCAGTAGATTGGCAATTTGTTCTTCACGACGATCCTGAATTTCTTTTTGTTGTTTTCTTAATTCTTCAATTTTCCGATCACGCGCTTGTTTAACTTCCAAAATTCTGGCATTAATCTGCGTTGCTTGTTCACGCTCTGAAAAACTAATTTCATCTTCTAGACGTTTTAATGCCTTTTGCCGTGCATCTTCATCCACAAAGGTGACGATGTATTGGGCAAAATACAAAACACGATCAAGATTTCTTCTGGAAATATCAAGTAACAAACCTAAATAAGAAGGAATCCTACGTGTATACCAGATATGAGCAACTGGAGCAGCTAATTCAATATGCCCCATCCGTTCTCTACGAACGGCTGAACGTGTGACTTCTACACCACACTTATCACAAACTATACCTTTGTAACGTGGATTCTTGTATTTTCCACAATAACATTGATAATCTCGGGTAGGCCCGAAAATAGCCTCACAAAATAAACCATCTTTTTCTGGCCGTAGCCGGCGATAGTTAATTGTTTCTGGCTTGAGTACTTCTCCGTAAGACCAACTGCGAATAGTTTCTGGAGAAGCAAGACTGATTCGTAATGCAACAAGACTCTTGGTTTCCACTAAAAAGCCTCCTTATAAATGTCCCTGAAAACAACAAAGATAAGCGTTAGATAGATTTCTCCGCTTACCTCAAAATCAACAACAAAAAACCATATACATGCAAACGAATATTATATCACAAAAAAATCATTTTTATGCTTAATTTCAGACCAATATTTTACGATTTTCACCCAATTTTCTTTAGTTTGCATAATTTATCCCTGCCTGATAGGCAGTTGCAAGTAAAAACTACTTCCACGACCTAATTTGCTCTCGACCCAAACCTTTCCATTATGTTTTTCTATAATTGTTTTTACGATGGCGAGTCCTAATCCTGTTCCCCGTTGATTATATGCTTCTCGCCTACCACTTCGATAAAATTTCTCAAATAAGTGTGGTAAATCTATTGGTGCAATACCAATACCATTATCCGTTATTTCAAACATTGCATGACCATCAGTAGAACTCACATTCACCTTTACTGTTCCACCTAAAGAATTATATTTTAAAGCATTTTCAACAACATTATAGAGCGCTTGTTGCACCAATGCAGAATCTGCCTCAATCTGTGTATCTCGATTAATTGAATATTCCAGAATTAAATCGATATTTTTTTGGTTTGCATATGGTTGCAATTCAAGAACGACTTGTTCGGCTAGGCTAATGGGGTTAGTTCTTTCTAATTTTAACCCTATACCAGCTTCAATTCTTCCTAAATCCAACAGATTATTAACTAATTTCGACATACTATCCACACCGGAAACAATTTTCGCAACATAGGAACGCTGTTGTTCGTTGATCTCGCCAACCATTTGCAGCATGGAAGCATATCCCCGCATTAGCGTGAGAGGTGATCTGAGATCATGACTAACTGTTGAAACAATATCTGATTTAAATGTATCAACCTCTTTAAATTGTGTTATATCTCTCAATAAGCACACTTTTCCAACCAGTTGTTCATTGCGGATAACTGGTGAAACCGTTGTGAAAAAAACTCGTCGATTGGTTAATTGGATTTCCCTGGAAGTGTCCCGATTAATGGTGTCTTTCTTTAATAGTTCCAACAAATCTTCATGCTCGATCACTGAATCAATATTTAATCCTGGTGTGGTTTCTTTGAATAAGCCAACCAATTGTTTCGCAGCCGGATTGATAAGTATCAAATTGTTGGCATCATCGAATACCATCACAGGATCAGGGGTCGAATTGAGTACAGCTTCAAATTGCTGACGACCTAATTCTGCTGTTGCATACAATTGTGCATTTGCTGCAGCCATAGCTGCCTGGCTGACAAGTGTTTTAAAATACCTGATTTCTTCTTCTTTGAACGTTCTTGCATTGTTGTAACCCAACCAGATCGCACCAAAATATTGATTCTCCTGGTTTAGTGCGATCGCCAAAATTGCCCCAGGAATTACACTTCCTGGAATGATAAAGCGTTTAAATCGGGATAAATTTGGAATTGGAAGTACGTCCTGTTGTCGCATCATCTCGAATAATTGCCGGTCTAATGCATTTGTAGCTTCGCTTTCCTGACCAAGTCCAATCGAAAAAAATGGTGAATAGAGCTGATCGGCAGTTACTTGACGAATTAGAATTGCACGAGCATGTGTTGCATCATTTCCCATCATCGTTTGTAAAATCGGCTGGATGGCTGCATTAATATCAAGATGTTTGGATACGCTCTGACTGGAATTTAAGAGTTGTTTCAGTTCTTTCAATCTATCCCTTAATCGAATGCGCATTTGTTCAAACGAATAAGCTAATTGCCCTAATTCATCAACACTATTAATGCTCATTGGATTATCTAAATTACCTTGCGAAATAAGTGCTGCCTGGTGTGAGAGGGATCTTACCGATTTGGTGATTGGTTTTATTCCCAATCGTAATGCCAATACAACCAGAATGATTACCAATCCTAGTACACCTAATAACGGCGTTGCAATTTTTAAGGCAAGTTCTTGAACTTCCGTGGATGGTAAACCTACCAGAACTGACCAGGATCTGCCCGTGAGTGGTTGATGGTAAACTAGAAGCTGATTGCCAGTTATGGAAGAATTTTCAAATATATTTGCTGTGATGGGTATTTCTTGTGGATATATAGACCACAATAACTGCGGGTTCATATTGGAATGATAAATAATTCTTCCTTGATCATCCAAAATAACACTTTCTCCTTGAGATTTTGTAAAGTTATTTAAGGTTAATATGGTGGGTTGCACATATGGGTTTGAAATAAAATCCGTCCTGCCTATTAGTACACCGATTGGATTTCCCTGATTATCTGTAATGGAAGTTATGAAAGTGATCAAAACAGATTTATCTGATATTTTCGGTGGAGAAGTATAAATTTGGAAGTGTACTCCTTTCAAAGCCAGTGAGATCCCGGTTCTTTCTTCCATGGATAATTGAAGTTGATCAACGTCTCGAATGGGGTAACCATCCTTAGGATATCCATTTTGGTCAAATATAAATAAATGAGTGAAGAAAGGGATAACCTGAATCTTTTCTGCGAATTCAGCCCATATATCTATATCCTGCTGTAAAAGATTTTCATCTGCCAGACTGAAAATTAAATTTTGTCCTGATTCAAAAAAATATGGCAAACTCTCAGAAGCAATTTCAGCTGTTCCTCTGAGTCTGGATTCCACCAATTCAGTTGCTGCATTACTGGCGACTTTCCAATCAACATAAACAACAAATAGGACGACAAATAAAATGACCGGTAAAGTGGTCATTAAAAATCGGTATTCTACCCTCTTCTCCATAGGCGTGGGTGAAAGGTATTTTGGAAAAAACCATGATTTATGTTTTACTATATAAAATACACTACAAAATAATCCACCTAACAACAGTTCAAAAAACCTAAAAATTGAAAGCGATAATGATTGTGTCAACCCATAATCAAGACGTACTGCCAAAGATCCACTCGAATTCAGGATTTGATCCAGAATAAAAATCGGTATGAATAGTACGCCAGTGAAAATTGCAGCAACAAACGGAATTCTTAACCAACCAAACAATTGTGTTCTGTATTTTTGACGAACGAACACAGCAAACATTACAGCCATACCAATTGTTTCTACAATTGTAAAAATATTATGCGTTCCCCACCAAGCCATAGAAATTCCGCTGATTAGTCCAATGATAACCGCAGGAAATAAACCATAAAACCCTGCAGCAATCTGCCAGGGTATAGTGACAAAAAGAAATAAAATAAAACCAGATGCAATCATCTCGGGGTTTGAAGTTGTAAACTCAATACCACCAAGAATCACTGAAAATGGTGCCAGAATTGCCAGCCCATAAAATACCCACCAATTTTTTTGTTTGCGGCTTGGTAGTGGTTGCCAAATCCTCTTCACAACAAGAAATATCAGAAATAAAAATACAAACCACGCAGCAAAACCAAGAAAATCTTTCGGCGGGGATAGATAGGGTCTTGAGGGAAAGAGAAAAGTATATGAAAAAGGCATCGTATTCCAATAACCAACAATAAAAATTATAGCATTGCAATATCGTCTTAAGGCATTTTGGCTAACTGATTATTTTTCTTCCAGGCATGCTTGTAAAGAATGTTGGTTTTATCCTTACTTGCTTCGTTTTTAAAATTCTCAATCCACTTTTTCTGCAAGTTAAATGCATCATCAAAACAATCCGCTATGAGCTCAATTTGACCTTTAAAATTTTTCATCCTGGCAACAAAAACTTTCTCAAGGTCTTTCGATTCATTTATGTATTCACTACTTAACGCTGGATAATTTTGCAAAATCCTTCGGTGAATTCTTTCATGTTGCCACCAATAAGATTGAAGATCATAATCCAATTCAGGCGGTTGGCCAAAATAATTCAATTCCTGATCCAAGGACATTGGTTTGAAAATACTCAGGCATGGTGCTGAAGAACCGGTGACCCAAACGACTAATCGTTCATCATCTTGTTCAACAACCATTGATCCAGTAGTCTGACTGACTCGAATAGGTCCAAATCCAGCATGCATACAGAGATCCGCGCCGGTTATTCCTTTATCTGGTCGAAAATTTTCGTCGACCCTGTGACTTCTCAATGTAGCAAATACGTCTTCAAGATTAGTCTGTGATCCCTTTTCATTAATTTTCCTTATTGAGCAGGAACGACGTTGTTTTGAATCACTAAAAGTAGTAATCAGCCAATCCGAAATCAACTCCCGAAAATTAAATTCACTTTCAACCTTTAACCAACCTTTTTCTTTTGTTTTGGAAATAAGGTTAGGGGAAATTAAATCCCAATTATCTTCAATAGAATAACCATTCGAGATTGCTCCAAATCCATCAATCTTTTCTGCTATCCAATGTTTTTCTACGGTCTCTAATTTCCAGGCTTCATGTTTATCTGCGATAAGGAAGCTATTGTGATAATAAAATGGATGTATAAATCCACAATTTCCAGATTGACCATATTCTTCCAGTAATGCTGTAATGACATTTAAAGCCTCTCTGGCATTGTTCCCCCGTTCCAGACCTAAGCGTAGATAATCCATCCCTATCAAACCTGGTTCTTTCCCAGCTGGAATTTTTGAAAAAACAGCTTCATTTCCAATAACAACGCCATGTTCATTCACCCCCATCTCTGCCCCCCAAATCCATACTGGCTTACACAAAAGTATTTTGTTCGTCTTTCCTACCTGGGGAATCGAGATATAGGTACATTTTAATAATTCACCTTTTTCATATTGTTTTTCAGGCACAATTAATACTTCATGAGCTTCATTTGGATCACGGTCAGAATTTTTTCCAAAATAAAATTTTCTATTTTCTGTATAATCTGGCATTAAAACAAAAGTGTCACACATATTGCTTCCTTCCTGATCGAATGGATCATCGTGAATATATATTGTTAAAGGATTTTTTATATTTAATAATTCCTTCTATACTTGAAAATTCTTTTTCTCTTTTACCAAATTAAAAATATATTGGAAAACTTCTTCTGCATTCAATTGATCTGAATCAATCATGATGGCGTCCTCTGCTGGGCGCAATGGAGCGATTGCCCGAGAAGAATCGATTTTATCCCTCCGCATTAAATCGTCCAGCACGCTTTCATAAGTTGCCTGTTTTTCGCGTTTGATAAGTTCCAGATATCGGCGCCTTGCACGTTCTTCAACAGATGCATCCAGATATAACTTGATATCAGCTTCAGGTAAAACAACCGTTCCTATGTCTCTGCCAACCATCACAATCCCTCCCTTATTTCCAATCTCACGTTGTTTAATTGTCATTGCTACACGCACCCCTTTGTAGGCAGAAACTTGAGAGACATGTGCTTCCACATCAGGTAATCGAATTTCCCATGTGACATCTTCATGATCGAGAATTACATCATTACTACGTCCATCATCAATTGTCGCTGGATGAATGTCAAGATCCATTTCTTCAGCAACTTTGGTAACCAGACCTTCATCATTTACATCAACATTTTTCTTTAATACCGCTAATGTTACTGCCCGATACATGACCCCCGTATCCAGATACATAAAATCCAACGCCTCTGCCAACCTTTCTCCTAAAGTTGATTTTCCAGAAGCAGCTGGACCATCCAATGTTATCGTAAATGATTTTTTTCCCATATGTCTCCTTTTATTTATTGAGTGTCAGTACCTGGAAACAAACTATTTCGAATCCATATAATGTTTGTTTTTTGATTAAGCATATCCTGGGGAGCTCGTCTGGTTAATAACCATTGTGTAGTTTCATTGGCATTCATTGAACTCCATGCCGGTTTTGAGGTCCATAAAATATCTTGTCCTCTGAATGTATCAGCCTGTACCAGATTCTGATCAGCATTGGTGATGATGGCATCAATCTTCGCGCCCAATGGTATGACGTCTCCATATGAAATATTTTCAAAATTTCTTAATACCCAATATATTGATGGTGGTTGTTCCCCCAGAATATGAATGTTTAGGGATTTTTTGTCTCCGTAATTCCATTCAGAATAATTTTCTAATGTTTGAACTAACAAATCATGCTCGAGGGGTACCGGATTGATACTGAGGATTTCGTTTTGATAAGGATATCGTAATCCAGATGCATTCACAGACGCCGATATAGTGAAAATTAAAAGATAAGAAATGGACAACAATAAGAAACTTTTACCAGCAATTTCCCAGCTGATTGCCCATCCTGCCAATAAACCTGCACCAATGATTAAGGCAAAACCAGCAATAATAAAAAATATTCGCAGTGTGTTTTCCTGTTCTCCCTGAAAAGGATTAGCAAACATACTTATAAACGCAAGACTGATAAAGAATAAAACAGCAAGAGAAATCAAAGTCACAACTATGATTTTTGTTCGTACCTGGGAAGGAATGAAAATAAATTGGTTTACAAAATATGATCCTGAAATCATTAATGACATAACAATGATTACATTCATAATGATGGTCTTCTCAGGAATGCTTACGATTTGAAGGATACTGAAAGTAATCATCCCAGTAAGGAATAACCCAGCAATCTGGTTTTTGCGAATGATAAAAATGATGCCCATCAATCCAAATGTGATTGCTGCAATTTCATAAAAAAACAGCCCCCTAACCAGATCTGACAAGGTTACAACCGAAAGTAGTGAATAACTGTTGAAATATGTATTTATTCCATAACCAATCCCAGACAATTGACTGGGAAAAATGAAACCAAAAGTGCTCAGAATAACGTATGAACCACTCGAATATAAACTAAATTTTTTCCATTGGAAGGATTTAAATAAATGGATCAGCTGGTTATAAATATCATTATTTTGTTTGTTCAGAAATAAATAAACATACATCAATGAAATCAAACTCGGGACTAAAAACATCAAGAAAATTTTTCCACTTAAAATGCTTAATACAATAAATACCGCACAAGGAATAACTGATTGTTTAATAAAAAAGTACATAAATAAGAAAATTGAAAACAGGAATAATATCGTACTATCAACCTGCCGGGATAAAGAAATAAAAGTAGGGCTTATTGCAATCCAAAAAGACAAAATAATCATCATTTTCGGATTGACATAGTTTCTAAACAAGAAGGGAATAAGAATAAATAATACTCCTACCACTGCAGGAAATAGTCTTGCGATAAAATTGCTATTTCCAAATAAAAAAAATAAAATTGCCTGGATATTGGATAAAAAGGTTTGATCCGAAAAGTTCGCAACTTTTTCACCAGAGAGCATGCTAATAGCATGCAAAGATATCGAGCTTTCAACATCCGAAAGTGGCAAACTACCTAAATTAATAAATCGAAAAGCGATTCCTATAATAAGGATCAGCCCATAGATCAAGTATTCAATCGTAAATAATTTTTTTTTCATTTGTTTATCTTATCTATATTTAGTATCCATTAATAAATTTTTGAGTATCAATTTTTAAAATCAGTATCACTCAGACCAAAATATCTTGCTATTTTCATCTTTCAAGATTGGGAACACGCCAATAACAGAATCCAGGTTTAACTTTCCATAAAGATGAGGAAATAATCCAGTGTCCGGAACCTTTTCAAGGAGTAAATTTGATTTTAACTTATTAACATCAACCTTTATCACCAACAAACCTGTTTGATCCTTATAGTACCGTTCAATTACACCTGGAATTTGATCCTTATATGAAAAATGGATAAATTCTTCACTTGTTAAAGAATCGGGGGCATAGAATTCAGATTCTGAAATTTCATTCCAGTCAATTTGTGAAATAACATGATAGATAAATTCTTTTTTATTTGCCACTGATCACCTGATATATCGTAGTACTCCCATTTGTAAAAACAGAATTCCAAACCTTGCCATCTAATTGTTGAAATTTACCAATACCTTCGCCAATATATTTCGCGATCTCCAATTGCCCAACAATGATATAAGAAACATCATATTTTTTAATAAAGCCTTCCGTTTCCTGAATATCTGTTGTCAGGTAGAAATTGTTGACTGCTTCCACCCGATCTGTAATCCAGGTGGAAGGAACAACTGCTCTTTGTTGCCGTTGATGCCAATTCCACCCCACAACACTAGGTAAACCGGTGTAAATGGAATAACGGCTTCCCCACCGATACTCTACTGTATTCGCTTCAACGATGACTGGGGAACCAATCACGTTTTCTTGCAACCAACGAATGGCTTGGTAGTCCTCATCAAGATTCATATTTACTCCCTCATCGAAGTAATATGAATATTTCATATATTCAATGCCATCCAAAGTTAGTGGAGTATTCTCACTTATGCGGTCATCAATTTTTTCAGCTGCTGCTGTTATTGGATATAAAGCCGCGCAGGCAAAAAGTGTAATTAATATAATCTGCCATGTAGTTTTTACTTCTGGAAACCAATGTTTGTTTATTTCTGGGATACTCCAAATGAGAGCGGCACCACTACTGACAGCAAATAATATCCAAGCCTGTAGATAAAACTTGAATACTGTATTCATCCTGCCAATATCGCCTTTGAGAACAATCAACTCGACCATTAAAGTCAACACCAGAGCAGTACCGGTCAGGAAAAGAACAAATCTTTTGGCGTCAGATTGATCTTTTCTTAATATTAATAATCCCGCCCACACCGTCATGGGAAAAACCAACCAGGCAATGACAATTTCTTTTGCCATTAAAAAGATTGTCAATGAAAGAATAATTGCCAATGCCAACCATATCCAGAAGCGAAAGTTAAGTAATTTTTTCGCTTCAGATAAAGGTGTGCTTGCCAACCAAAGAATTGTTTCGCTAATAAACCAGCCAATTAGAATAAACAGGAATAATCCCCAATGTGTGAAATAAGACCAGAAAGGTGAGTGACTGCCTGCCCAGGGTTCGATTTTTGTATATGCCTGCCCAAACCATTCGGTAAAAGGATGATAAAAAAGAAAAGCTGCAGCAACAAATACGGTCAGAATCATGATCGTTTCAACAATTCTGGCAACGAAACCGGTTAAATGATAATCTGTGCGAAAGCCCTTGCCATAACAAAGAATGGTATATAGGATGACTACCCCTCCAAGTATCAAATACGTTGGAAAATCCCATGTGTTTGTGGGTCGTAATGCGCCAATAGTGACAGCTCCAACCAGGATCGATATGAATTTTACAAACCAGCCTGGAAGATTCTCATTAAATTTCCATTTACTGAAAAGAATGGAAAGAGACCAGGCAATCGCCATAACGGTGACAGGCATGGCAATTACGTGTGCATGTGGATCAGCATAAACAAATGAAAAGAATGGAAATTCAGTAATAGGTTCTTGTGGTAATGCCCTGCTGGGTACCCAATACCAATCACCTGGATAAAAAGGAAGATTATGCCCGCTAAAAAAACCACCTAGCCCCTTAATTGTCCATAACCAACGTTCAAAGAAACTTGCGCTATCAATAACACCGTCAGGAGAACCAATTCTTTGTAATCCATGCCATATCATTCGTATGGTACCAAGATTTCCCAGGATTAAAGTTAGGACCAATCCAACTAAGCCAGCTTTTCCTTCAGAGGAATTATAGATTTCTTTTATAGATTTTTGCGAGGTATAGTTGGAATCATTTTCTTTTTTATAAAATGAAACCAGATTCCAAACAATACTGAATGCCCCAATTCCAACAAAACTGAATAGTGTCGGTAATACGATGTTGTAAGCAACCGACGGTATTATTCCTAACCATTTGATGAAAATTCCAATGATGACAAATCCATAATAGTAATAATTGATATATCCCCCTGCATACCAGGGATCATAAGGTGGAAAAGTGGTGCTTTTGATTACTGCATTCAAGTAGGAGAAATCCATTGGTTTTTCTCCACCTTTTCCAGGATGCCATAAATCCGGATTTCCCAATCGAATCAATAAGAATGCTATGAACAATACCAAAGTGACAATTTCAATCCAAATAAAAAGTGATTTTAATTGTTTTACATCTGTAAAGATTGCTTGTTTTGTTAAATATCCGATCAGGAAACTAACTATTGCGACAATTCCGATGACTATCCAGATAAAGCCCCTGGTTATAGAAACCCCATAAGATCCACCAATCCATACGAATAATGCAACAATAAGCATCGCAAAAAGCTTGCTGAATGCATACCCCTTATCTGTGAGACCATTGAAACCTAAACGAACAATTGGGTAAAGAACCAGACCTAGTACACTGATTGCCAGATACCAGAGTATCACAGCAAGGATTGGATATCGATTGATAATATTCGAAGTATCAAAAATATCAGACCAGGTGCCTTCGGCTTGCTGAATTTCTAATTGTTTTTCAGAAAGTTCCAAATCGGCAGGATAATCAGGAAATTCACCGGGTGTAAAGTATATAACCTTATTGAGATCTACTTCACTGAGAATTTGTGAAACAGATACCGGATCATAATTAACTGATTTTTTGAAAATAAGCACCTTCGGGTGATCATAAACAGTAAACGCTTCATCTGCATATTGGTCATTTATTTCAAAATTACCTATTTTTGGGTAAGACTCGAACACTTTTACAAGGTCGAAACCCAGATTTCCCTGATACATACCAGGTTTGGCGATACTATAACATTCATATATCTGTTCTTCAGTTGGACAACCCACCAACTCTTGATAAAACCGTGTAGTCAATGGGTAACGTTCTGGAACCCTGGTTGTGGTTCCCCACTGCCGGTTGGAAGAAATGAAAATATAATCACTTTTATATAATGTTGAAATAAATCTCTCGAGTTTCTCTTGATTATCTTCCCAATACATCTCAAATGTAAGATCTTTTTGGTAAATGCCACCATATGCATCATAACCATCCGTACGCAAAGGTAGACCGTCATCCCATACAGATTCATTGGCGGTAGCGCTCCCTAGTAATGTGACAACGCCTGCTCCTTCGTTTTCGAGGACAATTTGATAGGTATGATTTACTTCCAGAATTAACGGAGGATTAATCTTCACAGAATATTGATCTAATTTCTTAGAATCATATTGATCAAATGGTTCAATTAACTCAGATCTGGTCAGGATTTGCCCGGAATTTTCAACATCAAAAATCGAAACCGCTAACTTTTCATCCGATTGGCCAATATTCTCTTGTTGAATGATTTTTACAAATGTGATTTCCTCAAGAAGACCAACCTCATCTACATTGAAATGAGAGGAAAATGAATTGTCCTGAGAGAGTGGAAAATCATATGGATAGGAGATATTTTTTTGATTTTTTTCTCCATCCTGCTGAATAATCAGATTGATGGGGCCAGGTACATTCTCATAAATCCAGCGGGATGCTTCAATTCTGGTAACGGGCTCTACGTAAATTGAGCTGAACATAAACGCCCAGATGAATGTGCCAACGATTGATACAACAGATAGGATTCCACCAGTGATTTTTAATGGCTTAGACCATCCTGTTTTGTCAGGTTTATACGTAAAAAGAAAATAGATCATCCAGGCAGCGATCAAAGCAAACATCGGGTATACAGGCATTTGATATCGCATCACTGAATTGCCAAGCGACGATTGCCAGAGAAAATAACCCATCGTCCAGACCCACAGAAGCAGATATTTTTTCCACTCACCTCGTAAAATTCGCCAACCCATTGTTAAAACGCCTGACCAGGCAACAATACTGAGTGGTAAACCTAACCCCCATAAAGAGAGATTTTTCCCAGAAAAAAAGAAATTTCTACGTGCCCATTGCAAGGCAGGTGGGAAATCTACTTTTCCGCTGGATTGTGCGCTTACCTCCCGTAAATTGTCCAACCACAATGAATTAAGGTGAATGCCAAAAAACCCTGGTCCATCAAAGGCATACGGTTGAAATATTCGAAATGATAAAAATGCAAAAAATCCACCGATGACCAGATCTCTGAGAATGAGCTCGCCTTTTTTCCCTGGATCCTCTATCGGAATTTTTTCCCAAAGGATTAGGAAAGAAAGTGGAAGTAATATAGCAATTGTAACCGTATTAATTTTCGATGCAGCAGCTAGACCAACCACAATGCCAAAAAGAATCGAAAATATGAATGTTCTAGGACTGGGAAGCCAATTTTTCTTTTTGCTAGAACTTTCAGTATCCTCAGATTCATCTTCGGTTTCTAAATTTTTTCCTCGGGAAAAATCATGTTGGGATATGATGACAGCTATATAAACTGCCAGTGTTGTAAAAAAAGTAGCAAATGTATCTACGGTAAAAAAATGGGATTGTTGAATTTGAAGTACCGCCATGCCTGCAAATGCAGCTGCCAATAACCCAACCCATTGATTGAACAACTTCTTTCCGATAAAAAATAAAAGAATGACACTCCCCAAATCGAAGATACTGGATAAAACCCTGCCAACCTGTGTAATTTCATTCCAACCGACGAAATCAAATAAACCTTCTGTTACATACCGGGTGAGAATGACAGGAAAATCTCCATAAACAAAGAAACCATGTCCACGATTGTGAGGATTTAAGGAGGAAATGTGGGTGTTGAAATAGCTTCCTATGGAATCAACAGAATCCAAACTTGCTCCTACCCAGATTAAGAAGCGCTCATCTGGATGCAAGTACATGTATTCACCCCAAAAAATACCTCTTATGCGAAAGAAAACACTTCCAGCAATAATAATTAATAAAAGTATGGCTACCAGGATTGTTGTATTTTTTTTGTTTTTCGAGTTCGCAATGTTATTCATTTAATTTCCTACGGAGTAATGCTGTTTTCTTCTTGAATTATTATTGGAGGAATATGATAAATATAAAAATCCTTTCCTTCAAACCCCGAATCATAGTTGTAAAGAATTCCATTTGGAAACATTGTCTCCAACAATGAAAGTGCATCCTGATTATCCGGTTTTAAGATAACCAGTTTTTCACCATCATCTATATTCAATTGATTGAATTGTTCTGGCCACAAAGCATAATCTTTTGTGGGATAACCAGCATTAATGCCAACCAATCTTGTATCCACCCAATGCGGAGAAGGAACGACATATGCTCGGTCAGCATTTCCAGTCGATCCAGTAAAATTTTTAATAATTGATCCAATCTGACTTGTATTCCACGCCCCGGCCATAAATTGTTTATCATATTGATTAAAAACCAAATCATGGTTGATCAATGTAGAAATCAGAAACAAACTCACTCCAACGATAGAAACAACAAATTTATATCTATTTCGCTTGGCTACACGCCAAACACTATAAAAAACGCGCTCAAAACCGATGGCAACAAGAATAAAAACTGGAATGATAGCCCCACCCGTTCGGTTTAAACTCGGATTCTCATCTGGAAATGCCAGAGACAAAATCGATGGCATCATTAATAATGGGACCGCAATTAAAAGAAATATATCTTCCCAATTGCGATACTTTATATATTGAATGAGTACAATAATACTTCCCAATAAATACAAACCTGCACTGACCATATCCAACGCGGGTCTGTTGGGAATTGAATGAACCCAGGTTCCCCCATTTGAGTAAAAGAACATCGTCTCAGCATTCCATAAATTTTTCAGAAAAATTTCACCTGCTGGTTCAGTGATTGCTCTTTCGCTCGATGTTAACCGGGTCATCATCCGGTAACTTACCGCTTCTGGATTCACCATGGTGTATTTGAAAAGCGGTAAGAATATTATAAAACTGGCAATTACCAGAACGATGAAAGCATTGACAGTTTGATTGCGAATCCCTTTGGATTGTTTGTGGATCAAGAATAATATTACGGCAACTACCACAACAACAGGAAGAAATCTGGTTGAGCTGTATCCATGCAATCCCAATCCCAAGGCAATCCCTGAATAAATAAAATCATTTCTTCGCTTCTGTCGCAATCCTCTGATCAAATAGAATAAAGTAGGTGCAGCAAACAATGGATAAAACGGAAATCGTAGTCCTACTCGGGAAATAACATTAGGCCAATATGCGATACCTGCAAATAAAAAAGCTAAAATACCTACCCATTTATTTCGTAATTCTTTGCCTAATAAATAGATATATGGCAATGTTAAAAATCCGGCTAAAGCCGTACCAATTTTCAAGCTCAAAAAAGAGATACCGGTGTTAAAAACGATTGCCAGGAAGGCGGTCCAATAAAATTGGAAAAATTCTCGCCCGGTATTGCGAATGAAAAATACAGGAAATTTTCCATTCAAAACATCCTTCACATCTAACAGTTTTTCTGCATGGTCACTGAACATTTCACCCAGAACTTCATTCAACCGGTAAAAACGAAAATAAAACACCAGAAGTGTTGAAATAATGATGAATATTAACCAGGGTGTGATTTTAATGAAGATTTGCTTATTTTTGATAGCTCGTGTGAAATTTTCAATTGAAATTTTGATTCGATCAGCTTCAAACACAGCAAGCAAAAATAAGATGAGAGAAGCCATCCATAAACTTAAGTTCAAAAAATTAAATAGAATTTCATTTGCAGTGTTCTTTTGAAATGCAAAAAAAGCTAATACAAGCAGTAATCCACTTGCGCTTAATAAGTAAAGTTTCTTTGTCGAAAGATCAAAATTTAATGATTTTGAATTTGTAATATTTTGATAATAAAAGATCGAATCTTTTGTAATGGCTGACCATGCGATCAAGACAAAACATGCAAAGAAAAAGATGATAGCAACAGCCACATTTCGATCGGGCGGTTCCATCAAGAACTGCCCAATAATTGCTAAAAATAGGGCGAGAACTAATTTAAATTGCCCCCAGTTTTTCCATATGGTAGCTGGCTTTTCATTGATTTCAGCATCTTCAACCTCGTTGATGGATACTTCTTCGTTTACTGTTGCAGTAGTAAAGAGATATTCCTCAGAAATTGAATATTTCCAAGGCATGATTTTTGCTTTGATAAAGTCTAATAAACTGGGCTCATTCATAAATCAAAATTTGGGTCAATAATTTCTACAATTATATCCCATCCAACTTTTTATAAATTTTGTATTTTAATGTACTAATTATTATGCTGACAATAAAAAAAGCTATTTTTTATGAGTAATGTAAAAAGAATAAGATCCCTTTTCTTGATATGGTTCTTCATTGTATATTCTTCTGGTGAGTGCTTCGGTAAAAAATAAATTCCATTTTTGGGGAATGATGATCCATCTTTTAAATAGAAAATGGCTCATTAAGGAAGGTAGTCCAAAATAATGACCCCATTCTAATACGTGTAATGCTTTTGGAGAAAAATAATGCCACCACTTATCAATTGAAAAACCTGCTTCGGATAAACGTTTCTTCCAAACCTCTGGTGAATCACAATGATAATGTCTAGAAATCCTATTAAAGAATTTTCTGTATAGGTTCCCTAATCCAGTTAAATGAATTCCATCGAACCAACTTGAAATGGATAAATTTTTAAGAAATAAATGGTTAGGAACGCAAAAAATAAATATCCCGTTTGGTTTTATTACTCTGGCAACTTCCTTGATAACTACATCAAGATCTTCTATATGTTCCAAAACAGAATTACTGACAACACTACCAAAATACTCATCCGGAAATGGTAATTGGTTTCCCAAACCTTGGATAACCTGCTTGTAACTTCCTTGTTTTGCTGCCAATTTGACAGGACCTGACCAGGGATCAATGCCTATATCAACAGGATGGTCAAAAGTAATCGATGCAAAATGCCCATCCCCACATCCTAAATCTAAAATCGGTTCTTTTAGGATGATGTCCTGATATGCACGTGCTTCCACTGCGCGTAATAAACCTCTGAAATATGGCATTTCCTTTATCTGCAGCCACAAGTAATCTTTCTTCTCAGTTTCAACGGGATTTTTTGTTAATCCATTCATCTATGAAAATTGTCCTTTGTTATGGATGCAAACAAATTTTCGTATTCCTTTGCCACTTTATCAGGTATATATTTCATTTTGATGGCATTAAAATTATTTTTATATTGAGTAGGATTACGAAGAATTCTGATCAAAGCATCTGCTAACGCATCAGAATCTCCAATCGGAATAATTTCTCCCATATCATGCATCTTCACAGGTTGCCTTACCCCGGGTAAATTAGAAGCAACACAGGGTATTCCATTGATCATTGCCTCAATCTGTACCAAACCAAAAGCTTCGGTCGAGTTCAAGCTTGGTAAAACCAAAACATCCAGATTGGGGTAAAAGGCTGACATTTTATCTGGATTTAACACCCCAACAAATTTCCACTTCCCCGACTTTTCGTATGCTTCAATCCTGGCAGATAATCGCTGGAAATAATTTTCCTCACCTATAATATTTTTATATGGGCCAGCGAATTGAACCTGCACATCAGGAAACTCTTTAAGCACCTTCGGCATGGCTTTTAACAATACTTCGACACCTTTTTCAGTGGCAAATCTGGCCGCCATGCCAATAACCGGTGAATGATTCTCAGGATTGTGCTCTACTCGAAATTCTTCTATCTTCTCTGTGGAAATCTCGGGTAAAACAACGGGTGGGAGGGCCACGCTTATCTTTCGTAAATATCGTCTGAGGTAAATGGAATTTTCTGCGTAATCCCTGGTATAGGTCACAATCTTATGTGCAAATATTGCTGCCAATTCATTCATCATCAACACAGCTTTATTTGCAAACCACGCCACCACTCCGGAAGGCATAATTAAATCACAATGGTATGTGATGATGGTTGGCTTATTAAATAACCTTCCCCTCAGCGCTACGCCAGCAGCGTCGAATTGTGGCAAATGTAATTGAATGACTTCGTGTTCCAGCACTAATTTTGTTGCCAGATAGCCAAAAGCAGGCATGATCACACCTTTACTTAATCGAAACAATACTGGGACACGAACGATATTTACGCCATCAAGAATTTCTTTCCTGGGTAATGATTTTTCGAACTGAGAAGTCAGTACCGTCACAGAATGCCCACGATTGACCAGCGCTTTCGCCAATCTTTCTGCGTAAATTGTGAGTCCGCTTGTATGGGGACGATAATATGTCAATACAATTAATATCTTCATAGCGCTTAACCTAAGCAGTAAACAGGTTTACATTTTCCTGTGCCCAATTAAATAATTGTTGTAAACCATTTCGTACCGAAACTTTGGGTTGCCAGTTCAATTCGTGAACAGCTTTCTGAATATCAGAAACATAGATTTTTTGATCTCCCGGACGCCAATCCCCCCACACAACTGGTATCTTTTTATCCAGCATTTCCTCCAGAATAGGTGAAAATTCCTTCCACACCGAAATCATCTGGTCAGCACCGCCACCAATGTTGTAAACCTCACCAGCTGCGATATCAATATTCTCGATACAGGCGTCATAAACATCCAATAAATCTTCGACGAATAAAACATCTCTTACCTGTTTTCCATCTCCATAAATTGAAATTTGTTTTCCCGTTAAGACTGCAATAATGAACCAGGCTAACCAGCCTTGATCTTCAACCCCAAATTGACGGGGACCATAAATACAACTTTGTCGCAATACGACAGTCGGTAATCCATAAATACGATGATAATCGCGCACGTATTGATCACCAGTACCTTTTGAGCAACCATAAGGAGAATGAAAATCCAATGGAAACTTTTCTGAAATCCCTTGCGGAAAATCCAGATAACGATAATTTGACTCATTCTCAATGACTTTAATATCTTCCATTCCACCATAAACTTTATTGGTTGAAGCATAAAGTACGATTGGATTCTTATTGGAATTTCTTGCAGCTTCCAATACATTAAAGGTGCCGTGCGCATTGATTTCAAAATCTTCCCGCGGATTAATAACTGAAGTAGTGACTGCTACCTGACCGGCAAGATGAACAATTACATCCTTATCCATAACTGCATTGAATAATGTTTTTTGATCTCTAATATCAGCTTCAATTAAGCTGAAAGAGCCTGTTTTGATGGATTCCAACCAGGCAAAATTTAACTTTGAACCAGGACGAGAAAGATTGTCATAAATCGCGACTTCCTCCCCTCGTCTTATCAATCGGGCAACATAATTAGAACCAATGAAACCAGCACCGCCTGTAATTAAATATTTTTTAGTCATGCATTACTCCACTTTTCTGCTCATCTTTTAATTGACCTTTAAATTGCACTAATTGTGAAAATAAATTTTTCAGTGAATATCCATCGCGACTTAATGCATATATTCCAAGAATTCCTATCAGAACAAACTGAGATACATGCAAGATCAACGCGAATGCAAGCGCTATCGATTCATCGATATTAAACAATTTCAAGCCTGCCACAATGGAGGATTCATAAATCCCTAATCCAGCTGGAGCAGACGGTAAAGCGATCCCAAGCGCTAAGGTTGTGTTGGCAAATGCCCCCCACCACCATTCAGACGTTCCTGTTAGCAAAAATAAAAATAATGAAAATTGCACGAAACTCACCAACCATGAAGCGAAGACCCCAAAAAATCCAGCTGCGAATTGTTTTGGTTTTTTGAGTGTTTTGAAACCTTCTAATAATGAGAGGAAAAAAGGAACAATTAATTTGGCTAATAGATTTGATTTCTTGCCGATTCTGCTTAGGAAATTTTCAAATGGCCTTGAATTTCGAATGACAAAAAACAATACGAATAAACCAATTACCATCATACCTAAAATAAACCAGGCAGTGGTTTTAATCCATGCCATACCCACAACATAGGGCAACATAATGAGTAAGAAGAAAGCCAGAATGATCAGGTCAAATACACGTTCAATAAAAATCGAGGAAAGAATATGACCCGGATTTACTTTTAAGGATGCACCCATGAATACTGCCCGGCTTATTTCACCTAACCGGAATGGAAAGATATTGTTAATGAAATATCCCATACATAATTTCATAAAAGTATTTTTGTACGTTGGACGGAATGAAAGTAATGCTCGCCAGCCAAGTGTTCTGACGAACAAAAATAATAATGTAAAAAGGGCAGCTAATAAATAATAAAAAAATGAAGTGTTTTTTAACAATTCAATTGCCTGATCCACCGGGACAAATTTGATCAGCGCAAAAATAGCGATAAAACTCAATAAAAAACCTGGAACCCATCGCCAAATAACATTGATGTTAAAAGAAGATTTTGGGCTTTCTAATTTCAATCACCCTCCAAACGCAATACAGCCATGAATGCATCTTGAGGAATTTCTACATTCCCAACCATCTTCATGCGCCGTTTACCGCGTTTTTGTTTCTCCAACAATTTCTTCTTTCGGGTGATGTCTCCACCGTAACATTTCGCTAAAACGTCTTTCCTTAGTGCCTTTACATTCGCTCGGGAAATAATTCTTCCAGCTGCAGATGCCTGAATGGCGACATCAAATAATTGTCTGGGTATTAATTCTTTTAATTTTGTTACCAGAGCCTGGCCTTTATGGTAAGCATCTTCTTTATGCACAATAGCTGCCAATGCATCAACAGGTTCACCACCAACCAGAACCTCTAGTTTTACCAGGTTTTCAGGTCGATATTCAGCAAAAGAATAATCCATTGATGCATATCCCCTGGTTTTGGATTTTAAATCGTCAAAGAAATTGATAATCAGCTCTGACAATGGAATTTCAAAAGATAATTGAACTCTGTTTGCTGCTGGATATTCCTGATCTTTATAAGTACCCCTGCGCTTACGGACAATATCCATCACAGTACCATAATAATCTGTTGGGGTGATGATTTGTAAATTCATCCACGGTTCTAATATTTCGGTTATTTCACCTTCATCTGGAAGCATGGCTGGGGAATCTATAAAAATTTTTTGTCCATCTTTCATTACAACCTGATATTCAACAGATGGTGCAGTCACGACGATATCAAGATCGTATTCTCTTTCTAATCGCTCCTGGATAATCTCCATATGGAAAAGTCCGAGAAACCCACAGCGAAATCCAAAATTTAGTGCCTGAGAAGTTTCAGGTACAAATTCGAGTGCTGCGTCATTGAGTTGTAGTTTTTCGATGGAATCTCGCAAATCCGGGTAATCTTCACCGTCCACCGGATAAATACCAGCGAATACCATAGGTTTAGGGTGTCGGTACCCAGGTAAAGGTGTTGTTGCTGGATTTTTAGCTAAAGTGATCGTATCCCCAACCCGGCATTCGGATACGGTTTTTAAGCCTGTAGCGATATAACCAACCTCACCATCGGATAATTCAGTGACAGTCCGCATATCAGGGGCAAATACACCAATTTCGACTGGTCTTAAATCAAGCCCATTTGACATGATCCGAATGATATCGGTATTGGTCATTTTACCTTCCATGATTCGAATGTAAGCAACGACACCTTTATAGGAATCATAATGTGAATCAAAAATCAGCGCTTTCATCGAAGCGTCCGCATCTCCAACCGGTGCAGGAACATTTTTTACGATTCTTTCCAATACTGATTCAACATTTATCCCGGATTTTGCAGAAATCTTGATGACTTCATCTGGATTCGTTCCTAATAAATTTGAAATTTCCTGAACGATCTCATCTGGTCTGGCGGATGGCAAATCAATCTTATTAACCACGGGAACGATCGTCAAATCTGATTCCAGTGCCAGGTACAAGTTAGCTAAAGTCTGTGCTTCAATCCCTTGAGAAGCATCCACAACCAATAATGCACCTTCGCATGCTAATAAGGCTCGACTAACTTCATAGTTAAAGTCCACATGACCTGGTGTGTCAATTAAATTCAATTCATAAATTTTCTGATCATTGGCTTGATATTTCATCCGCACAGCAGAGGATTTGATTGTGACACCTTTTTCACGCTCCAAATCCATACTATCTAAAACCTGTTCTTTCATATCCCGATCGGAGATGGTATTGGTTAATTGGAGCATGCGATCTGCAAGTGTTGATTTGCCGTGATCGACATGAGCGATAATACAAAAATTTCGAATAAATTCATTTTCCATAGGCGTAAGAAGTATACCGCAAATTGAATTATTCCTGAAAATTTGGTCTATAGCATATCCGAAATTATTGAATCAACGACTTCTTCTATATTTTCTCTGGCATCTTCTGCACCAACCGATAAATGAGCTAAAAATTCAATATTTCCTTTAGGGCCTCTCAGGGGTGAAATAATCAGCCCTTCAAACCTAAATCCATTCATGATCGCAAAATCAAGCGTTTCCAGAAGGATTTTTCGATGAATATCTGGATCCCTGATCACGCCAGCCCCTTTGGCCGCATCTTTTCTACCTGCTTCAAATTGGGGTTTGATGAGCATTACAATTTGGCTTTCTGCATGCAGCCAATTTTTGATGACAGGTAACAATACTTTTAATGATATAAAAGACGCATCAACTGTGACTAAATCAATAGCATCTGGTAGCGAAACGACATTTCTGGCATTGGTGCGTTCCATGACTACAACACGGGGATCATTTCGCAATTTCCAATGCAAAATTCCAAAACCTACATCAATTGCATAGACTTTTTTTGCCCCATTCTGTAACAAACAATCTGTAAATCCCCCGGTTGAAGACCCAACATCAACACAAATTCTATCCGCTAAATTCACTAACCTAAAACTTTTTAGTCCAACTTCTAATTTTTCTCCACCTCTTGAGACAAATTTTGGACCTTTTATGATTTCTACTTTTGCCTTATCATCGATTTGTTGGGATGGTTTTAAGACCATTTCGCCATTGACTAATATTTCACCAGCCATGACCAATCTTTGTGCCAGGCTGCGTGATTCCACCATTTTATGTTCATATAAATAAATATCCACACGAATTTTTGCCATTCATAAGATTTTACCCTACGTTAACCAAGTACCAGGCATAAATGACCCAAAAATTTCTTTAAATTTTTACAGATATGATAATATTGATACATGCTCAAATCGATCCTTAAAGAAATGCGCTTACATCAATGGATCAAGAATACATTCGTTCTCATTCCATTGGTTTTTGATCGCCAATTATTTTCGATTGAGCCATTGTCCAGAACCATAATAGGATTTTTCATGTTCTGTTTTGTTTCATCCAGTGTCTATTTGATCAACGATATTATGGATGTTGAAGCAGACAGAAAACATCCCAAAAAGAAATCCAGACCAATTGCCTCTGGTGCTTTACCCATTCCGATCGCAATAATTTCTTCTATCATACTCGTTTCAATATCAGTCATCGGGGGATACTTTTTATCCAGATCATTTTTACTCATTCTGCTAATTTACTTCCTGATCAATTTAGCGTATTCATTAAGACTTAAACATGTTCCTTTATTGGATGTATTGATTATAGCGTCTGGTTTTGTTCTACGGGTAGCTGCAGGTGTTTCCATCATTCAGGTTGAAAGATTTTCTCCCTGGTTATATGTTGTTACAACGGTACTGGCGTTGTTCTTTGGACTCGGAAAAAGGAGAGGTGAATTAGCAACCATCCAACAGAATAATAATGAACAAAGAAAAGTTCTTGATGGTTACACAATACCGCTTTTGGATCAATTAATCACGATCATTTCTGCAACAACCATCATTTCCTATAGTCTTTATACTTTTTCGGCCCCAAACCTACCGGATAATCATGCCATGATGTTGACAATCCCGTTTGCAATATACGGAATATTTAGATATCTATATTTAATTCAGGTAAAAAATGAAGGTGGCGCTCCGGATGAGTTGGTTTTGTCTGATCGGCCATTACAAGTCACATTCCTTTTATTTGCAGTATCGGTAGTAATAATTTTCTATTTATTTTAATCATGCCCGCAACAATATCAACTGCCCCTGGAAAAACAATTCTCTTTGGTGAACATGCTGTTGTGTATGGCCATCCAGCCATTGCAGTTCCAGTGAATGAAATACAAGCAAAAGTAAAAATTTTTCCCTTAATAGGATCTCAAACAGGCCAAATTCAATTCATTGCACCCCAGGTTCAACTTGAGCAGAATTACAATGAAATGGATAAATATCATCCGTTCCGCATTGCACTGGAGCAAGTTAAGAATTTTCTGGACATATCTCATTACCCTGCCTGCAAAATCCATCTCAGTTCAACTATTCCAATTTCATCGGGTTTGGGATCCAGTGCTGCCATTTCGGTTGCTTTGATCAAAGGTTTATTTGAATTTGTGGGCTATCAGGCTTCCGATAAGGTTTTATCAGAATTGGCATACAAAGTTGAAATCGAATTTCATGGCACACCTTCTGGAATAGATAATACTGTGGTTGCATATCGAAAACCTGTTTTGTTCCAAAAGGAAAAAGATATCGAATTTATCGCCCCGGGGGGAATATTCACAATCATTATTGCGGATAGTGGTATAAAAGGGAACACAAAAGTTGCAGTCGCTGGCGTGAGAGAACGCTGGCAGAACAACACTAATTTATTCGAGGAATATTTCCAGAATATTGGTGTAATTACCTCCCGTGCAAAAATTGCCCTTGAAAATGGAGAGCAAATGACATTAGGTAATCTCATGAATGCGAACCAGCAACTCTTGAGAAAAATCGGGGTTTCCCATCCATCACTTGAGAATCTAATGGATATAGCTTTATCTCATGGTGGTTTAGGGGCAAAACTTTGTGGAGGTGGACTGGGTGGAAATATAATCATTTTATCGGATGTAGAAAGAGCTGAGAACATATCCGAATTATTATTAGGTAATGGTGCATCCCAGACAATAATAATGACTTTATCGAAAGAAAACATAAAATGAATGATTTAATAATGATCAAATGGGGTGGATCACTGATAACAGATAAAGATAAACCATGCACTCCCCAACTCGAGATCATTCAGTCTTTAGCAAAACAAATAAAGAAGTTACACGAAATCAAACCAGGTTTAAAAATCATCCTGGGACACGGTTCAGGTTCTTTTGGTCATGCAGTAGCATCAAAATATCAGACCCGAAATGGTGTTAAAACGGAAGACGATTGGATCGGTTTCTCCCAGGTCTGGCACGCAGCCAGAAGTCTGAATGTCATTGTTATCCAGGCTTTACACGATCAAGGCCTTCCTGCTGTCACTTTTTCTCCTTCATCTTTCATCTCATCCTCAAATGGTAAAGGAGTTGAATATTTTCAATTTCCGTTGGAGCGAGCTTTATCTTCTAACATATTACCTGTTGTTCATGGCGATGTAATTTTCGATCAACTGTTAGGTGGCACGATATTATCAACAGAAGATATTTTTTTATTTTTAGCAGATTATTACCAACCGCAAAAAATCTTACTTGCTGGTATTGAAGACTATATATGGGCAGATTTTCCGGAAAAAAAATACCCAATCAAATCCATTACCACTGTTAATTTTGAAGACATAAAATCTGTAATTGGTAAATCCTCCAGTGTCGATGTGACTGGTGGAATGATAGAAAAGGTCAAAATAATGATTGACCTTGTCAAGAAATATCCCAGCACCAAAATCAGCATTTTTTCTGGATTATCATCAAATTGCTTAATCCAGGAAGTACTCGGTGAACCAACAGGAACATTAATTGAAATGGAGTAGATGATGACAATTAATTCGCTTAATATATTGGAAAATTATGAAGAAAAATATTTAGCACCTTATGGATCAAAAAGCAAAGATTCAAAAGGCAGACTACATCCAGACAGTGAACCGGCTTACAGAACTCGATTCCAAAGAGATCGCGATCGGATCATCCATACTTCCGCATTTCGAAGGCTTGAATATAAAACCCAGGTTTTCATTAATTACGAGGGAGATCATTACCGAACAAGATTAACACACACTTTGGAAGTAACCCAGATAGGTCGTTCACTTGCCCGCGCTCTAGGTGCAAATGAAGACTTGATAGAAGCCATTTGTCTTGCACATGACCTTGGACACCCACCGTTTGGGCATTCAGGTGAAACTACGCTGAACCGCCTGCTAATCGACCAAGGTGGATTTGACCACAATAAACAATCTTTTAGAATTGTCACCAAACTTGAAAATCGCTACCCAGATTTTCCAGGATTAAATCTTTCCTGGGAAGTTTTGGAAGGTATTGTCAAACATGAATCAGAATATGATGTTTCAGATGCAAAAGATTTTAATCCTGATTTGCGTGGGAACATTGAGACACAAATCGCAAATGTAGCAGATGAATTAGCCTACACCGCTCATGACCTGGATGATGGATTGAGATCCAGGATGATTTATCCACAAATGTTATCCGGGATTGAGTTATGGGAAATTCTGTGCTCCAACGTAAATTGGGTTGGTGGTGAATTGGATGATTTAACCCGCCATACAATGATACGTCAATTAATAGGTATGGAAATCGATGATGTGTTGAGTCATACAGATGCCCTTCTAAAAAACCATTCGATTCGATCTGTTGAAGAAGTACAAAGAATGCCATTCAATATTGTTGGCTTCAGTGAAGAAATGTATAGAAGAAATCGTGTCTTAAAAGATTTTCTTTTTAATAATTTGTATCGCCATTATCGTGTTCAAAGAATGTCGTTTAAAGCTGATCAAATATTATCTGAATTATTTAAAACCTATATACAGGAACCAAGTGTTTTACCAAAACATGTCCAGGAACGTATGGAAACAAGCTTTCCTGAGAGAGTAGTGTGTGATTACATTGCTGGAATGACCGACCGTTTTGCCATCGATGAACATCAGAAGTTATTTGATCCTACCTTATTACCATGATAAAATTTACCCTCTTCGTTAATTGAGGAATTTATTGATTGCAAAAAAAGACAGGTGAATTTTAGGATGGTGACAATGACAGAAACTTCGTATTTAACTGCAGAAGGTCTGGAAAAACTACAGAAAGAACTATCACATTTAAAATCAACAATGCGAGATGAACTTTCTAAGCGATTACGGGCTGCAATTCAAATGGGTGATCTTTCGGAAAATGCAGATTATATTCAGGCAAAGGAAGAACAAGGCTTTTTAGAGGGAAGAATTCAGGAACTGGAAAATCTCTTGAGTAATGTGAAAGTAATTGAAGAAAAAGACCGTCGAGATGGCAAAGTGGATATCGGTTCCATCGTAACCGTTCAGGAAGGGAATTATCCAGAAGAAACCTACTACCTTGTCGGTCCCAAAGAAGCAGATCCACCAAACGGTAGAATTTCTTACCAATCCCCAATCGGTAAGTCTTTACTCAACCATCAATTAGGTGATGAAGTCAATATTGAGACACCTGGTGGCAAATTAAAATTAAAGATAATAAGAATCGAATAAATTCAAAAAAAACCGGAGGTAAATTGAACCTCCGGTTTTTTTCTTGTTTAACTTATTTTGGCCAAACAGCAAGTTCCAGCGTCAAACGATCGAAAAAGCTGCTTTCAGGTAATGCGCCTTGTCCGTAATTCATATCTACTACTCGTGCTTCGAGTACTAATGTAGCGGTTTCTAAGAAGACTTTTCCACCAGGTTCCAATAAAACCGGTTCTCCTTTCGAAGCCAATCGATTCGCAATTGCGGCATCATCATAAGCATGCTGACTCATCAAGACTTTGGTAACGGTTTGAATATCATTTTTATCAAACAACCACACTTCAAAAGCGGTGATTTTCTTTGGTTCACCGACACCAATGGTCTCAGATATGCCAACCCCACACTCACCTAAGAATTCACCTGTGGGAGAGTCTATGCTGAATGAGTCATCAAAAAGGTCATCTCCGGTAACATAAGTACTCATAAATTGAGTAATCGGCACATCCTGTTCTGGGGCTGAATATTCAGCAGGAATACCTTCATAAGAATCTACCTCTGACTCCGAAACTTCAGGTTTCGATCTTACAGGAAATATTCCCCCTAAATTACGTTTTCGAATGAAGAAGATGTAAGCTAATGCGCCGCCAATTATCAGAGTAATTAAGCATAAGAAACCTACCAGGACAAATGGATTGAAGTCTGATTTCTTGTCTTCAGACTTTTCTTTTTCATCCACGGGCAAAACTTCTTGTTCCGCTTCAGAACCTTCTCCAGGTCCTTGAACTTCTTCTGATGGTGGTTCCACTACAGGTAATGCAACCTGTGCCAATCCTAAAGCAGTCCGGAATTGATCGATATCTGTAATAGATAATCCACAATCGCCAGGCATCAAACCGGCTAATTTTTCTTCACTTACAGGCCCTAATCCTTCCAAGCGCTCTTTGGCTTGAAGAGAATCACCGGTTTTCATAAATGAATGAATAACCATACAGAAATAATCCTCTTGCAAGTCTGCTCTCAGATAAGAAGGATCTGCATCAGTCCATCTGACCGGCATTAATCCCCAACCCAAAATTGGCAGACCGATAATCAAACCAATGAGAAATCCGATTCCGGCTGTAATCAATGGTCTCTTTAAGTATTCTTGGATCTTATCCATTTTTCTGCTCCTGGTGATTTGTCATATTATTTGGATTATTACAATTAGATTTTAGAACAAAACGTCTAAATATGCAATAATTCCAACCTTTTCTCTCTAGTTGCAGATTTTATGCCAATTCTTCTTTTTCTCCATGCAGAATGTCTGATTGTAAAAATGTTTCTTCACATTTTAAACATTGCAGGTCTCGTTTATTGGTGACTACCAGGGTACCACTACAATTCGGGCATGCCACCGAAACTGGTTGTTTCCAGGAAGTAAATTGACATTCAGGATAATTTGAACAACCATAGAAAATCCGTCCTTTTCTGGTTCTGCGGATTACTATTTCTCCTGTTGAACAGTCAGGACATTTGACTCCAATTTTCTCTAATATTGGTTCTGTATAACGACATGTTGGAAAATTACTACAACTTATGAATTTTCCAAATCGCCCAAATCTAATAACTAACTCATGACCACATTTTGGGCAATCTCGGCCAACCTTTTCTAATTCGGTTTTTGTCTCCGGCATCTCTTCTTTTGCTCGGTCCAAATGGACAGAGAAGTCCTTGTAAAATTCAGTTATGACAGCATTCCAAACTTTATCGCCTGATGCAACCTGATCCAATGACGTTTCCATAGAAGCGGTAAAACCAGGATCCACAACTTCATTAAAGTGACTCACCAGCAAATCATTTACGATCATGCCTGTTTCTGTCGGGATCAAGCGTTTTTTCTCCCTTTCTACGTACCCTCGTTCTTGAATGGTTGAAAGAATGGGAGCATAAGTAGAAGGTCTTCCTATTCCATATTCTTCCAATAATTGAACCAAAGAAGCTTCGGTAAAACGCGGTGGAGGTGTTGTAAAGTGTTGCTCCGGAATTAATCTCACCAGTTCCTGTTTTTGTCCATCCTCTAAATTGGATGGCAATAACACTCCAGTGTCATTCCCATTTTGCTTGTCTTCATCTTTTGCTTCTTCATAAACAACCAGAAAACCAGAAAACCGTAATGTAGATCCTGAAGCACGAAATTCATATTGATTAACTTTACCATCAGCCTGAATTTCAACTGATATCGTATCATAGATGGCAGCCTCCATTTGAGAAGCAACGAATCTTTTCCAAATAAGTTGATAAAGTTTGTATTGATCGCCTTTAATAAATTTCTTTACATCTTCTGGAGATCGAATTACGGAAGTAGGTCTGATAGCCTCGTGTGCTTCCTGCGCTTTAACAGCTCTGGTTTTATGCTGCGGGAAAGTTGCAGGAAGATATGCTTTGCCAAATTTGGACATAATATAACTGCGAGCTTCTTTTTGGGCAATTTCAGAGATGTTTGTCGAGTCAGTTCGCATATAGGTAATCAAACCGGTCGATCCACCTTCACCAACATCTAAACCTTCATAAAGTTGTTGAGCTAAAGCCATCGTCCGTCTGGCAGTAAATCCCAATCTACGTGATGCTTCTTGTTGTAAGGAGCTGGTAATAAAAGGAGCTGGCGCTTTCCGCTTTCGTTCACCTTTCTTCACTTTTGTAATCCAATAATTAGCCTCTTCCAAATCTCCTAAGAAGCTGTGAGTTTTTTCTTTGTTGTTTAATGAAGGTTCTTCTCCATTGATGCGAAATAATTTAGCAATGTAAGTTTTTTTCGAGTGATCAGGTTTAAGTTCAGCTTCAATGGTCCAATACTCTTCTTGGATAAAATCTTCGATTTCTCTTTCTCGTTCAACAATCAAACGTAACGCAACAGATTGGACACGGCCTGCTGATAACCTGCTACGAACCTTTTGCCACAATAAAGGGCTGAGATTATAACCCACCAGCCGGTCCAGAATTCTGCGGGCTTGTTGGGCATTGACTAAATCCATGTTGATAGCTCTGGGATGACCAAATGCTGCTTCTATTGCTGGTTTTGTAATTTCATGGAAGACCACTCGATTTGTTCTGGATTCATCAATTTCTGCAGCTTCCATCAGATGCCAGGCAATCGCCTCGCCTTCTCGATCGGGATCTGTTGCTAGGTATATTTGTTCGGCCGTTTTGGCCAGTTGTTTTAGTTCTTTTACAACAGGTCTTTTTTCATTTGGAACTCGGTATTTGGGTGAGAACTGATTCTCAACATCCACTGATAATTCTGATCTTAATAAGTCACGTACATGGCCTACAGAGGCCTTTACCGTGTATTCTCTCCCTAAATAACGTTGAACTGTCTTTGCTTTTGCAGGAGATTCAACAATCACTAATTTTCCGTTCAGTTTTAGTTCTTTTTTAACTGATGGAGGAGGTATTAATTGTGAATGTTCCTCTGTTTTTCCAGTTCTATATAAAGTCGTACCACAAACAGAACAAACTCCTTTTGTGACAGGAGCCCCAATTTTATTGAATGAAGCTTCTGGATTTTTAATTTCACGTTTTGTTCTGCATTTTACACAATAAGCTTCCAAAATAAATCCTCCTACAAATAATCTTCCAAGCCGTTATCGGTCAAAAATTTTACAACGTTTTTAATTTCTTGTGATTTTTCTCTTTCACAAATTAAAATTGTGTCATCACTCACAACAATTACCAGATTTTTAATTCCTAGCGTTACAATCAAATGTTGATCAGAACGAGAATAAACCAAAGTGTTTGAAGTGTCAAAACCAATATAGCTTGCAGCCATATTTACATTTCCATCTCTGTCTAATTCCATAACATCAAATAATGATTCCCAGCTACCAACATCATACCACCCAAGATTGGAACCGGGGATCACTATTACATTTGACGCATGTTCCATAATTCCATAATCGATAGTTTGAGGAATAATTTTTTCCCAATAAATTGGTAGCATTTCTTTGAAATTACCCTCTACTAATGTTTTAGTAATATCAATGAGAATCAAATTCAATGCTGGCATTTGTCGACTAAATTCTTCTAAAATCGCGTCCACATGCCAGATGAACATACCAGAATTCCAATCGTAGCCACCTGAAGAGAACATAAGTTTGGCTTTTTGTATATCTGGTTTTTCTAAAAAATTGTTAACTTTAAATGCCCATCTATCTTTAAAACATTTAACGGGTTCACCTTTATGTATGTAACCGTAACCTGTCGCTGCAAATGTTGGTTGAATCCCTAAAGTAACCAAATATTTATCTTGTGCAGCCTGATATCCGGATTTCAATAGATTTTGGAATTCCGAAATATTTTGAATAAAATGGTCAGCTGTTAGAATGACTAAAATTGCCTCAGGATCAATCTGCTTGATATATGTCGCCGCAAATCCAACGACGGAGGCTGTCCCTTTGGGAAATGGTTCGATCAGGAAATTTTCTTTCGGGATCTGTGGGGTTTGAGAAAATAATAATTCAGCTTGTTCTGCAACTGTGACAACGAAGATTCTCTCAGGTGTGAATAATCCTTCCAGACGATTAACAGAAATTTGAAAAAGTGTCTCTTCACCAAATATCTTCACCATTTGTTTCGGTGTTTTTTTTGTTGATAAAGGCCATAGGCGGGTTCCACCTCCACCAGCCATAATAACAGCATAATAATGTTGATAATTTTCCATTAAAAATATTCCCCTTTTTCTTCTTTAATCACTACGTATTTCATTCCACCAACTTGTTTGGTTAACCCTTTCAATTCCATCATCGCCAAATAAGAACTTACCTGAGAAATCGGTAATTCGGATAAATTGGTTATCTCATCGACATGTAAAGGCTCGTTCGATAAAACACTGAGAATTTTTTCTTCAAACAAATCAATTGGGTATTCTTTTCTAAATGATTTTCTTTCCTGAATAAGTTCTACCTGAATATCCTGTAGAACTTCTCGAATGTCCAATAATGGTTTTGCACCTTTTTGGATTAATTTATTTGTCCCTTTGCTTTGAACATTGTAAATACTACCTGGAACTGCGTATACGTTTCTCCCCTGATTGGCAGCAAACTCTGCTGTGATCAAAGCTCCGCTGGATTGCCCCGCCTCAATCACAATCGTTGCTCGGGATAGTCCGGAAATAATTCGATTTCTAGGTGGAAAATTATTAGCCTCAGGAGCAGTACCAGGCGGATAATCACTGAGCACCGCCCCAGCAATGGAGATCTCTTCAGCCAATTTCCTGTGTTCAGTTGGATAAATGCGATCTACCCCGCTCCCAAGAACTGCAATTGTTCTTCCACCGGATTCCAATGCAGACTTATGTGCAATACCATCCACACCTCTCGCCAGACCACTCACGACGGTTATTTTATGATCTGCTAATACCCGTGAAAATTCCTCTGTGATTTGTTTTCCATAATGGGTAACTTTTCTAGTTCCGACAATAGCAACCGACCATTCGTCTTCAAGAGACAAATCTCCTTTTAGATATAAAACCGGAGGGGGTTGATCGATTTCTTTGAGGTATCTTGGATATTCGACATCATCTTTGATCAATATTTTTATACCAGCAGATTGAATTCGTTTGATATATTGATTGAGATCCATGTCTTTTCTGATATGTAAGACACGCTCACAAATCTTTTCGGATAGCCCAGTATCCTTTAATTGTGAAATTGGTGCATTCCAAGCTATTTCAAGATTACCAAAGTAATCTTGCAACGCCTTCATCCTGACTGCACCTATTCCCTTTATCAAGCTAAATCCAACCCAATAGTTTCTTGGATTCATGCTTAAACCTGATTATAGTATTCCAATGGTTTCACAACCATAATTTTATTCTTTATATCAATTTTTTCGATTAGACTGAGTAAAGCTGGATATAAGATTTCTTTTTTGTCCTCACCAACAATCACGTACACATCATTTGCGCCGGTTTCAAGAATTTCAGTTATTTCACCAATTATTGAATCATTGGTATCGATCACAGACAATCCTATTAATTGGTGATGATAATACTCACCTCCTGGAAGATCCGGTAGATCAATCGCATCGACAAAAACAAAATGACTCTTAAATTTTTCAACTTGTTCGATTTCTGTAAACTCTTCAAATTCAAAAATTAAACTTTTAGAATGCTCTTTAATCGATTTTATATGAGCAGGAATGTGTTCATCACCAATAAACACTTTCCTACCTTTCTTTAATCGCTCAGGGAAATCCGTTAAAATGTAGAAAGTGACTCCACCGTCAAGACCATGTGGTTTTCCTAGTCTACCAATAGCCAAATAGACAGGCTCGCCATGATTGGGCGAGCCTGTGCCATTTTTATCAGGTTCAGACAGCACCCGATGAGTTTTTTTCATCGAGGTTCCACCACATCTAATGATGCCTGTTTTCCTTCTCGAGCAGCTGCTACACGTAGTAAAACCCGCATCGAATTAGCTACTCGCCCCCCTTTTCCAATAACTCTTCCCATATCTTCTTTAGCAACCCTTAACTCAACACGCGTTTTATTGCCACCACGGTCACAATTCACTTCAACCTGGGAAGGATCATCAACTAATGAACGAGCAATATATTCAATTAATTCTTTCACGGCTTATTCCTTTCTTGAAGCAAGTTCTTGACTACGATTAATGAATATTGTTGATTAAGCCGGGTTTGTCTTCTGGTTAGATGTATATTTTGTGTAGATTTTTTCAGCTTCCTCTTTTAATACATCCATTGATTCGCCTTTCTTAAATCTGTCAAATCTCTCCATGAGACCCACTGTTCGAAAGATCTGTCCTACAGAGTCGCTGGGTTGAGCACCTTTACTCATCCAATCAAAAACACGGTCTTCCTGAATGCTGATTGTTGAAGGCTCTGTCCTTGGATTATAAAAACCTAAAATTTCTAAAAATCTACCATCTCTTGGACTTTCTTTATCCGCTGCAATAATTCGGTATGTCGGTTGTCCTTTTAACCCTTGTCTTCGTAATCGAATCCGTACCATCGATTTTTTTCTCCTGTTTTTTTTTGATTTTTATTTTTGATAATCTGATCTTAATTTGGTTCTGAGAGGAAACGTTGAAGGGGACGTTTTTAGAATCATATTGTTGATCAGACTAACCGAATAAACGAGGTAACCCACGCCCTCCGGATTTTTGAAAAGTTTTCATCAATTTCTTTATATCACGATATTGCTTAATTAAGCGATTAACATCCTGTACCTGTGTACCAGATCCTGAAGCAATTCTTCGTCTCCGTGATGCGTTAAGTATATCCGGAAATCTTCTTTCTTGCGATGTCATTGAATTGATAATTGCTTCAGTTTGTTTTAATTGTTTTTCAGCATCTCTTGGATCTACTGCCTTCGCCATTTGCCCCATATTACCCGGCATCATCTCTAAAATTTGAGATATCGAACCCATTTTCTTGATTTGTTTGAGTTGGTGAAGAAAATCGTCCAGTGAAAACTCACCACTGATCATTTTCTCAGCTTGTTTTTGCGCTTCTTTCTGATCAAAAGCCATTTCAGCTTTTTCAATTAACCCAATCACATCTCCCATACCCAGGATTCTGGATGCGAGACGACCTGGATCATATGCTTCCATGGCATCAATACCTTCACCTGTACTGAGAAACTTGATGGGAACACCGGTTACACTGCGGATTGATATAGCTGCTCCACCTCTCGCATCACCATCAATTTTTGTCATTACCAAACCAGTTATTGAAACTGTATCACGAAACCCTTCGGCGATATGTAATGCCTCTTGACCAATCATTGAGTCAACAACCAGTAAAATTTCAACTGTTTTGACTCTAGCCTGGATTGCGCGAAGTTCATCCATTAAATCCTGATCTAATTGTGATCGACCGGCTGTGTCAATGATAACAACTGTAAAACCACCTTTTCGGGCATAATCATAAGCGTGAGAACTAACCTCTGGTGGTTTCTTTCCATCTTCTGTAAAAACCGGCACATCGATACGCTCGCCTAAGGTTTGTAATTGTTTTATAGCAGCCGGACGATATGGGTCTGCAGCTACCATCAAAACTCGCTCTCCCTGAGATCTTAGCTTTTTGGCTAATTTTGCACAAGCTGTTGTTTTTCCGGATCCTTGTAAACCAACCATCATGATCACATAAGGTTTTTCTCCCGTAAGGTTGATCTTAGATGGGTCACCTAATGTCTTAATTAATTCTTCATTAACTATTTTTACAACTTGTTGACCAGGGTTAAGTGCTTTGGATACCTCAGCCCCGAGGGCACGTTCGCGAACTTGTGCAATAAATTTTTTTACTACACTGAAATGCACATCGGCTTCCAATAAAGCCAACCGCACTTCACGCATCACATTGTCAACATCACCCTCGGAGAGTTTTCCCCGCCGGCGCAATTCTTTAAATATCCCGTCTAATCTTCCAGTTAAATTCTCAAACATAAAATTTCTTCAATTTAAATTAATACCTTTTATTGCGTGCAAGATTTTAGCTTGTTCGCTAATTTTGGTCAAGGAATTCTATCACAGGTTGTTTTTAATCAGAATTAAGACGAGTTTTTTGTGGGAATATTAAATATGTAGCTCCACACGCAACTTTTCTTGTTGGTAAGTGTTATATTGACTGGTAAAATGAATTAATTCATATAATATCAAAAAGATAAATAGAAAAATCGGAGAAGATAATGGCACAAGTGGCAATAGTTACCGACAGCACCGCTTACATTCCAAAAGAATTAGAATCTGAATATAAATTTCAAATTGCACCACTGCAGGTAATATGGGGGGAAGACCAATTCCGTGACGGAGTGGATATTCAACCGGTTCAATTTTATGAAAAATTACAACATGCTGAAGTAATGCCATCCACATCGCAAGCTACACCGGGAGCATTTAAAGAAATTTACAAAGAATTATTAAACCAGGGTTATGACATTTTCTCAATTCATATTTCCTCAAAATTATCAGGAACCATTGATTCTGCTCAACAGGCTAAAGCAATGTTGGAAGTAGATAATATTGAAATTTTTGACTCTGAAAACGCAGGTATGGCTTTAGGTTTTCAAGTATTAGCAGTCGCTCGTGCAGCAGCGAATGGCGCTTCAATTAAAGATTGTATTAAAATCGCTGAAAAAGCCAGAGAAAATACTGGCGTTTTATTCGCTGTGAGTACACTAGAGTTTTTACATCGAGGTGGTCGAATTGGTGGCGGGCAAGCATTTCTAGGCACAATGCTAAAATTGAAACCGATTTTAGAAGTTCGCGATGGAAAAATTGAAGCTGCCGGAAAGGTTCGCACAATGACCAAGGCTGTTGATAAGGTCATTGAAATTGTGAAATCAAAAGTTGGCAATAAAACTCCAATTAGAATTGCAATCCAACATGCAAACGCATTACCTGAGGCAAGTAATTTGCTCGATAAAGTTATTCATTCCTTTTCTGAAGGTGATATTGTTGAAGCATTTATTGCCGATGTTAGTCCAGCGATCGGGACTCATACAGGCCCGGGAGTGGTCGGAATAGCTTACATGGCTGGTATGTAAATAAAGAACGTCCGCAAGGACGTTTTTTAATCAGATGAGTATCCCTGCTTATACTGACAGAGATCACAATACTATAAAAATTTATTCAGATATTTTTCCTTTTCCGATAAAATGAATTTGTAATGATTTAAGTTAATTCGAAAGGATAATCTGATGGAAATTAATAATAACCTTGGGTTTCAAATACCAAAAATATTGCTGCCAGTTGATTATATCGATTTTCAAAAATGGGCAGTTATTGCCTGTGATCAATATACATCCCAACCAGAATATTGGACAGATGTTGAAGATATTGTTGGATCATCTCCTTCTACATTAAATATGATTCTGCCAGAAGTCTACTTGGAAACAGAAGAAGAGTTCAAAAAAATCGAGTTAACGAAAAAAAAGATGGACGAATATCTCGAACAAGGGGTTTTTCGTTCATTTGAAGGTTTAATCTTAGTGGAGAGGCATGTTGGTGATAAAACCAGATTTGGCTTGATGTTGGCATTGGACCTGGAAAAATATGATTTCCAGAAAGGGTCACAAACCTTAATTAGAGCAACAGAAGGAACCATTATCGACCGGCTTCCACCACGGATCCGCATACGAGAAGGTGCAAAATTAGAGTTTCCACATATTCTGGTCTTAATTGATGACCCAGAAAAAACCGTGATTGAACCCCTTGTGGAGAAAAGGCATCAATTAGATAAATTATATGATTTTGAATTAATGAAAAATAGTGGGCATTTGATCGGTTATGGTATAAACCAATCAGATTATCTTGGTTCAGTTGAAAATGCTTTGGGGAATCTGGCAAATTCTGACCGCTTTATGAAACATTACAATGTTGGAGATGAATTCGGTGTCCTTCTCTTTGCCATGGGCGACGGCAATCATTCACTGGCGACTGCAAAATCAATTTGGGAAAGTGTAAAATCAAATGTAGGGATGGATCATCCATCCAGGTATGCTTTGGTCGAAATTGAAAATATTCATGATGCTGGTTTGGATTTTGAACCAATCCATCGCGTACTTTTCAATCTTAAAGACAATATCCTGGAAAAGATGCGAGATTTCTGGAAAAGCGAATTTAACTTAAAAGAGTGCAAAGATCAACAAGAAATGATCGAAGCTGTTGACCATCAATCCGGAGATTTTCATAAATTTGGCTTTATCTACGACACATCTTTTTTTGTAGTCAACATATTACCTACTTCTTCGAATTTACCTGTTGGAACGCTGCAGACTTTTCTCGATGAGTTTTTACAAAGTGGTGGAGCAGAAAAAATTGATTACGTTCATGGAAGTGAGGTAACCTGTTCGCTGGGAACAAAACCGGGTAATTGCAGTTTCTATCTTCCTGCGATGGAAAAAAACCAATTATTTAAGACTGTTATTCTGGATGGTGCTTTGCCCCGCAAAACTTTTTCTATGGGAGAAGCATATGAGAAACGATTTTATATGGAAGGTCGAAGAATAACAAAATAGGTAATTTTAAGAGGTGTTTATCAAAACAAAGCACCTCTTCTTTTTTTGGATTAGAATGGTGTAGATAGATTTTCAACATATCGGAAAGAAAAAAATATGTTTTCACCAGAAATGAAAAACTTTACTAATCCTCTTCCTCCAAATGAAGTTCATTTTATTGATTTGAAAGTTGAACCTTGGGAGGATAAAATGCGATTTAAGGTATTTGTCCAAATTTCAGAATTTTTAGAACCTCCCAATTTGAATTTTTTTATTAGTAACAAAACCTCAGAAATTATTTCTGAAGTGACTTTAATTGAAAACGTGGATACAAATATAGTGTTTACAATGCATTTACGAAACGCAAGTCAACAAAATCAATTGACTTTATTGGGTGAAATATTTTATTCAGAAGATATAGGCAGAGTTGATTCACAAACGATCAGTTTTGTTTTAAATGAATAAGAATTACATGAGAAACAAGTTTGCAGTAATCATTCTTTTCATCTTATTATGGGGATCAGTATTAACAAGCTGTAAAACTATTTCTATTGAAAAACACATGAATTTGAATGAAAACATAGAGAGCACTTCTACTCTCAAAACTGAACCTATTCAAAATCACTCATCCCCTACAATCACCCAAACATCTCCAACGATCCTCCCTGGTCCTGTGACTCCTTCAGTAGAGAAAAATGAACTGGTATTCGCCAATAGTACCTCAACGTCAATTGAAACCGAATTCGTCTCTCCCCTCGAAGGATTTAAATTAGAAGAATTAACTGAGATCGTTTCTAATCCATTTATTTATGCGGGTGATGGAAAAGATGATGGACATCACGGGACGGACTTCTCATTTTATCAATACAAATCGTTTGAAAAAATTGAAAAATTACCTGTCCTCTCAATAACATCAGGAAGAGTTAGCTCGGTAATTTATAATCGTCCGCCTTATGGCAATATGGTAGTGGTTGAAACTCCATTTTCTTCTTTACCAGTTTTTCTTCGGGACCATCTCCTTGTTCTTTATACTGAGTCTGAAATCCCATTCCACACAAATTTAAGTTGTCCAGATTTTCAATTAACAGAAAATCCTCAAATAATTGAATCGTTTTCTCTTTATATTCTTTATGCGCACTTGTACGCTCTTCCAGAAGTGCAAATTGATTCCCATGTTCTTAGTGGCTTTCCAATCGGGAAGGTGGGAAATACTGGTTCTTCAGGAAATCCCCACCTACATCTGGAATTTAGAATTGGCCCAACGGGATATATTTTCGAGGAAATGTCACATTATAACAACACCGCTTCTCAAAATGAACTTTCAAATTATTGTTTATGGCGAGTGTCTGGGCTCTTTTATCAGGTTGATCCGATGGGAATTATTGAATATTATTTACAAAACCGTTAATTATGAAAATTGACGAACTTAAAATTTAAATGCTACAATCAGGAAAGAATTTTTCTGATTCTTTTTGATTTATTGACCATGAATAATAATCGCAGAACTTCCCCCTCTAAAGCCAATATAATTTGGACTATTTTAGCTATAATTAATCTAGTATTGGTATTTTTTTTCCTTAATAATGTCCTTTCTAGTACAACGACTGGTCATTCCAATATAGTCACATCAATCTCATCAACGGAGACAACCATCAGTACTCCTGCACGATTACAAGAAGACCGGATTCTTACTGAAATCTCAGGTGATATTCCATTAATTGATATATCTCAATCTGAAATACCGTTATTCATACTTTCAATTTATTTCAATCAAAAATCCCAATTATATGCGTTTCACCCAGAAGGTATTCCATTTACCCGGTTAATCGATGAACCTTATGAGGAAATTCACCCAGCTACGAGTCGTGATAATAAAAAAATTGCTTATAGCGCGAAAAAAAATGGATATTGGGATATCTATGTATTGGATTTAACAGATGGATCTGAGATTCGAGTGACTGATACACCTGAATATGATGGCTCTCCAACCTGGTCATCAGATGGTTTATACCTGGCGTATGAATCTTATCGTTATGGAAAAATGGATATATTCATTCAAGATCTTCAGAATCTGAATGCCAACCCAATTCAATTAACGAACGGAAATGAATCGCAATATTCTCCTTCCTGGAGTCCAAATGGAAGAGAAATAGCTTTTGTTTCCACACAGGATGGAAATGAGGAAATCTGGTTGGCAAAATTGGATGCGGTGGAGAATCGTTTTATCAAAGTTACTGATCGACCTGAACACACTGATTTAAATCCGCTATGGTCAGCAGATGGTGGGAAACTGTTGTGGACGAGCGATAACAATGGTTATCCTACGATAATTCAAGCAGATTTTTCCAGTGAAAATGTATTAATTTCTAAAGTCGCCATAGGCGATTTCGCACTTTTGACCTCAAATTTAATTTCTTTTATTCAATTGGAAGCCAATCAAAATTTTTTGATTTCAAAAGATAATTCCGGGCAAATGATTTTTCCTTCTATTGAAATACCAGGTAATGTAAATGGTTTTACCTTAATTGATGAGTATAAAAATAATGACTTCTTAATTTTTAATTTAGAGAAGAATTCAAAGCTAGTTGAAAATAACCAAAGTTTGGAATCAGACACAACCTCTATTAATAAAAGTGAGTTGGTACTATTAGAAAATGTCGTTTCAGAATATCCATATTTATCAAGCTCAGCTCTAGAATCATTTGCCAAATTGCGTTCATCCATTGCCATGACAACTGGATGGGATTTTCTGAACCAAATAGATAAAACTTTTATTCCAATCACAGACCCCGCAACTCCGGGAACGGCTGAAGAATGGCTCTACACTGGACGCGCTTTTGAATTCAATCCAGTTTCAATTCACGCCGGGTTGACGACTACGATTAAGGAAGATAGAAGTGGTCAAACCTATTGGCGTGTTTTTATTAAAGCTAGATATCAGGATGGATCTCAGGGCGTACCATTAAAACAAATGCCATTCGATCTTTCTGCTCGATTCAATAACGATCCGAAGACCTATGAAGCAGGTGGCATGAAAATCCCTATTCCTGAAGGTTATTGGATTGACCTTACCGAATTAGCTGGCAGTCATTCCTGGGAGCGCTTGCCTGCGATAAGCAACTGGCAAAAATATTTTAATTCTGCTCGTTTTAACCAGTTTGTTTATTCAAATGGTTTGGACTGGTATGCAGCAATGAAAGAATTATATCCAATCGAAGCATTTAAATCACCAACACCAATCCCAACCAACCCATTAACCCCAACCGTCAGCCCGACGATCCGATATTATCGATCTCCCACCATCACTTTCACACCAACAGAAACCTTTGTCCCAACTCGTAGACCAACCTGGACACCAATCCCATAAATTTATGAAAAAGAATTATTTATTAATGGTCTGGTTGGTAACACTCATCGGGGTGGTGGTTGTATTAATTTGGGGAAGAATTGTTTCACAAATATCACCTATAAACCAAAATTTATTGAACTCGCAAGTCAATAGCATTCCAGATAATTTCCCCCAAGGGTCCATTAATATAATCACTGGAAATTCTGATAGTAATAAACAGGTTGAACCAGTGCTAACACAAGAAGAAGCGGTTGGGTTAGTATTACCCATGCCAGATGATCCTCCCATTTCTCTTTGGCGTCCCCCTTTATATCCGACTCCATGGGCAATTTCCCCTAATGATCATTTTTATTTTTCTCGTCCAATTGCTGCAGATGAGATTAATTGGCCGTTGGCAAATTATCGTTATGGATATTTCTTTCCTGAAACGGATATCATTCATACCGGTATTGACATAACTGCCAAGCGTGGTACACCTGTTATCGCAGCAGCCCCAGGAACTGTGATTTGGGCAGGTTATGGGTTATATACTGGATCTTACAATGAAGAGGATCCTTATGGGATGGCAGTTACAGTTGAACACGATTTTGGTTACAAAGATAAGAATTTATTAACTGTTTACGGCCATATGGATCGGATTGATGTTGAAAAAGGTCAAAGGGTTGAAACAGGAACTCAATTAGGGATTGTAGGAAATACTGGCTTTACAACCGGCCCGCATTTACATTTTGAAGTTCGCTACGAAACCAATAGTTATTTCAGGACCAGGAATCCCGAATTATGGTTATCGCCTCCTCAGGGATGGGGCGTTTTGGTTGGTCAGGTAAAAACATTCGATAATTATTACATTCATCTTAAAGAAATCTATGTGCGCAGTAAAGATACCAACCAATCCTGGATGGTTCTCACTTACGCAACAAATAGTATCAATCGTGATGAATATTATAAAGAAAACCTAGCTCTCAGTGACTTGCCCGCGGGTTCGTATTCAATTTCATTCACAATTGATGGTATAACATATAAACAGGATTTGATCATTTATCCAGGTGCGATCACCTTCTTTTCGTTTCGAGATAAAATTGGTTTTTCTTTTGAAACTCCTTCAATACAAAAGCCTGAAGATTGGGAAAACATAGTACTTTCTGATAAGTTTCTTCCTTGATTAGTTTCTAAAACCTTGACAGAATATAGCAATTCAATTGAAAATCAATATGTAAGTAATGAATATGTCAAAAAAGGAGTGTTTTAATAAATTGGAGGTATCAATGAATAAAAAATTTAAAAGGACCAGTTTCTGGATCTTAGTTATGGTAATAATGGCAACTGCTTTGGGAGCATGCAAACCAACCGCTCCTGTGGAACCGACAATGGATCCGGATGTAATCTTCACGCAAGCTGCAGAAACTGTTGCTGCGCAATTAACTCGCACGGCTCTTAGTCAACCTACAGCCACTCATACAGCGCTTCCATCACCAACTGTAACACCTACAATTCAACTGCCAACTGAAACCACAGAATCAGATTCCACGAATGCAACGCCTTTAGTTACTTCTGAATCAGGTTCAACGCCTAATCCAAACAAGATGGCTTTTGTTGCCGATGTGACAATTCCAGATGGACAGGTGATCCCATCAGGTGCAAAATTTGTAAAAACCTGGAGACTTAAGAACACAGGCACTACAACCTGGACAGCGAATTACAGAGTCAGATTATGGGCTGGTAACAGCTTTGGTGCACCATCTTCATTCTTGTTAGCCCAGGAAGTAAAACCAAATGCTGAAGTTGATATTTCCATTGAGTTCACTGCGCCAAGTCAAACGGGTGAATATATTTCTCATTGGATCCTGTCTGATGATAAGGAAGCCAATTTTGGAAATACATTTTACGTCAATTTTGTTGTCGGAGTCCCGGCATCTCCTTCGGCTACACAGGCTGAACCAACTCCAATAATCACCCCAACCCCGTAATGGATCTTTATTTCCAGGGAGATCTACAATCCATAAAAAATGAAATAAAAACCGAAGCTGAGTGCCTCGGTTTTTCTCATATTGGCTTTACAATCCCGGATAATCCAGTACATTTTGATACATATTTAGAATGGATTATTAACGGATATGCGGCTGAGATGGAATACTTGAAGCGACCGGAGTCCATAGCCAGGAGAAAAGACCCTAAATTGATCATACCTGCCTGTAAATCAATAATAGTCGTAGCAATGCCTTACACTCCTTCGGGTTTTGAAAAACGTGATTATAAATTTCCAAAAATCGCAAATTATGCGATTGGTGACGATTACCATATTATCATTCCGGTTCTGTTGGAAAAGCTTGTTAAATTTATCATTTCTAAGGTATATCCGGTAGAGGTAGAATATCGAATTTACACCGATACCGGTCCTATTCTTGAGAAAGAAACAGCTCAAAAAGCCGGTTTGGGGTGGATTGGAAAAAACACATGCCTGATCATTCCTGGTGCAGGATCATTTTTTTTCCTCGCAGAGATTCTAATTAATCTTCCTTTTGACCCGGATTCTATATTTGAAAAAGATTTTTGTGGGAATTGCACCCGATGTATTGATAGTTGCCCAACAAATTGCATTCTACAAAATCGAACGATTGACGCAAATCGATGCATATCTTATTTAACAATTGAAAACCGGGGGGCGATACCTGAAGAATTTAGAAAAAAATTAAATGGTTGGATTTTTGGATGCGATATATGCCAACAGGTCTGCCTATGGAACATCAAATTTTCAAAGGAACCTGAACCCAATTTTTTTAAGACAAGTGTAAATATTCAAAAATTTGACATCATTTCTGAATTAAAATTAGATAAATCAGAATTCAAGAATAAGTATTCTAAATCACCGATATACCGTGCAAAATATGATGGGTATAAGCGGAATTTATTAATAGCGGCTGGAAATAATTTCAACACCGAATTGCTCGATCCTATCAATAATATTATGAAGAATGATGAAAATCCTGAAATTCGGGAACTGGCTGCCTGGGTATTGAAAAATAAATAAGCATGATCAGTCTCATCATTTTCATGGGATATATTTAGCTAATTCCTAATTTTAAATTATAAAAGCCCTTCGGTAAACTGGAGGGCTTTTTTGTTCTTGATGGTTAAGGTGTTGGTGTAACAGTGGCTGGTAATGTCGGAATTGGTGTAACCAGGTTTACTCTAACTTCTAAAACCTGACCCGCGAAAATTTGATTGGAGTTTGCCAATTTGTTTAATTCCATTATATCTTCCACAGTACTCAGGAATTTCGCAGCAATTAAGTCTAATGAGTCACCGAATTGAACGACGTACGTTAATTTTGTCCCTCTGGGCAAATTTGTTGGCCATGGTGTAGCCGTTGGTAATTCCTGATTTGGGGCTGGAATAATTATCTTATCTCCAGGTTGGATTGGACAGGTTCCCGCATTAAAATTATTGATTGCTAATAACACCAGGAGATCTACATCAAACGTAGCAGAAATATCATAGCATGTATCTCCGTCAACCACTGTATATTCAATAGGTCCAGATCGAGTAGGAGTGACAGTAATAGTAGGTGTTTCTGTAACCGTGGACGTCATTGTGAAAGTTGCGGTAGGTGGAATTTCTGTTGGAGTAAAAGTTGCGGTAGAAGTAGGTGTTGAAGATGCAAAAAAACTGAATTTTGGTTTTTCTGGACCTACTAACCATACAACCAATAAAACTATTCCAACGATTACGAGAATTAATGCCAATCCCCATATGAAGAATGGCAGCATTTGTTGTTTTCTTTTATATGAAGCAATTAATTTTCTTGGATCATCTCTTTTCATTTTTTATTCCTAAATCTTGCGAAATCCATAATTCTTGAAACATTGTATTCTGATTTCTATTTTTTTGCAATTACCACATGTTATAATCATGAGTACCCAAATATATGTAAAAGTATAATCCAAATCCAATCGGAGGCTTAAACATGGTAATTTCAAAAACACAATACAAACGCTGTGATGTTGTTAAGGTTGAAGGCCGTATCGACAGCGCGAGTGCTCCCCAATTATATGAAGAATTCAATAGATTGTTGGAAGAAAACCACTTTCATCTTGTATTTAACATGACAGATGTTAGTTTCATTTCCAGTGCAGGTCTTCGTGTACTGATTTCAACACAAAAAAATTGTAGAAGATTTAATCGTGGTGAATTGGTTCTTTCAAATGTTCCTGAAAATATCAAAGCAGCATTAGACCTTGCTGGATTTACGGCATTATTTAAGATTTTTGACAGTGAAGTAGCAGCTGTAGGAAATTTTTAATTCATTTTCATTACCATGAAAACATTGACTTTTCCTGGTAGTTATTCCAGTCTTGTAAAGATTGGGGAATTTGTAAGTCAAGCCGCAAAATCAATTGGTTTTGATGGGTTCGAACTATATAAAATAGAAACCGCTGTCGATGAAGCATGTTCCAACATTATTGAACATGCTTATGGGCAGGAAGATATTGGGGACATCGTTGTTTCGGTCGTAACGGATCTCGAGAAAATTACAATTACATTGACAGATTTTGGTGAACCATTTGATCCCAAATATGTTAAACAACCTAATCTAGATGCAGATCTTGAAGATCGAGACGATCATGGATTGGGTATTTATATGATGAAACAATGGATGGATGTCGTAATCTTTGATACTTATCAAGAGCAAAATGTCCTGACTTTGGTAAAGCACTTAAAGGATTGACTTTGTCCCCATCACCTGAATTACAAGCTATTCCAGAGTGGAAACAATATCTTCGATTGGGTGAACGTCTATTGGATCAACCTTCCGTAGACAAACAATGTTCATTTATTCAGGAAACAATTAAAGATTTACTGGGTGCAGAAGCAACCGTCTGGCTTTCTGACCCTTATTTTCCTTTACCAGGTGATCAGAATAAACCAATACTCCCAGATGCACCTGTATCCCAATTAGTAAGAATAACATTTAATCAACAATTAATTAATTTTGATCAGGGAATTAATATCCCCTTTATTGGAAACAATAATTCTACAAGACCTACTCACATCGCGATCCCATTAATCAGCCAGGATAATATGCTTGGAATCCTCGAAGTCAAGCGGGTAAACAGTCATTCTTTTGACCAACACGAAATAAATTTCCTTGAGGGTTTTTCCACTCAAGCAGCAGTCTCCATGCAGATCATTCGCCAGGTTACACTGAAAAATTGGCGCATGGAACAATTATCTCTGGTTCGAAAAGTCTCTGAACAAATAGCCAATGAACATAATCTCATATCTCTGTGCGAAAAAATAACAAATCTGATTCAAAAAACGTTCGGATATTATTTTGTAGCAATTTTCCTCTTAAATGGTAAAACAAAATCTCTTGAATTAAAAGCTTCATCCAGTGCTTTAAAACCTGATTTGTCATTACCACCTTCTAACATGAGTATAGGTGAAGGCATGTTAGGTTATGTAGCTCGTAATGGAAAAGAACTTATTGCACCAGATGTAGCAAATGAATCGTTGTATAAACCCTATGCGAATTTGCCTAACACAAAAAGCGAAGCTACTTTTCCATTAAAAATCGACAAGAAAACGCTAGGCGTTCTTGACATTCAAAGTAATCAAATTGATGCATTTAGTGAAAATGATGTTATCGTACTGGGAGCTCTGGCAAATTCTATAGCATTAGCAGTTCAGGATGCAGAGTTATATAACTCCTTATCCGAACGTGCAGAGCAAATCTCAATTATTTTTGAAGTAAGCCAGGCTATCAATTCCTTTTTGGATTTAGATGAATTATTGGAAAAAATCATCCAAATTATCATAAAACGGTTTGGATTTAAATATGTACACATCTTCACATTGCACTCAGGTAGAAGAAAAATATTTTACCAGGCGGGGTCTTTACCAGAAAGTGCTAATTTGGTTGAAATAGGATTTTCTTTTGATTTGGATGGAGATGGGATCATCTCCTGGGTGGCTCAAAATGGAATTATTGCTATTTCCAATGATATCAGTCAGGATGAAAGATTTGGAAAACAAACTCTACCACCCCATGACCACTTATCAGAGTTGGTTGTTCCATTAATCTTTGGAGGCGAAATTCTTGGTTTATTGGACATTCAAAGTGAAGCAAAAAATGCGATCGATGAGCATGATTTGTTCATATTTGAAGCAATTGCCTCGACAATTTCATCAGCACTCCGTAATGCCTTCCTTTTCCGCTCAGAACAGTGGCGTCATCAGGTTGCAGAATCATTCAGATCTGTAATTAGTATGATTTCAGCCAATACCGCGTTGGATACTTTATTGTGTAATATTCTGGAAAAGTTGAATCGGAACTTACCATGTGATGCTTCTGCAATCTGGCTACTTGATAATCGTTATGATCATCTGGAAGAGTTAAACCCAAAAACACTCACTCTTGCTGCAACCTGGAATATTTCGAAAGAAAAATTATCAGATGCTTTGTCAAAAGATCCAGAAACATGGGGATTAATGGAAATTGCCCTAAAAGATTCGGAGCCAACCATCCGAACCGATGAACATCCTTATGGTCCATTAGGAATAGCCCTTGATTTTCCTTCTGATTATTCTTCCATTGCCGCTCCTTTGCTAATTGGTGACCAGATTCTGGGTTTATTAACATTGGCACATCACACATCCAGAAGATATGGTGATGAAGCAAAAATTATGAGCATTACGTTCGCAAATTATGCTGCTGTAGCCATAAATAACGCCAGATTGTATTCCGATGCTCAGGAACAAGCATGGATGTCGACAGTTATGTTGCAGGTTTCTCAAACCTGTCAAAATAGTGAAACAACCGAAGATTTGCTTGAATCCATGGTTCGTCTGACACCATTATTAGTTGGTGTCAAAAAGTGTGCCTTTTATTTATGGAACCCTTATGAAAATTATTTCTTTCTCAAATCCGAGTATGGGTTCACTTCACCACCTAACCCGGTCTGGACCAAAGAAGTTCCTGCAGCATTTCAAGTCCTGAATTCATATAACCCGATTTATATTCAAGATTTAACAGAGGAGTTGCACTTCGAGAGTAACGATGAATCATCACATAACAACACGATTATTCTGCTTCCATTACGCGCTCGCGGAGATTTATTAGGTTCTTTTCTCGTTTTTCATGAGAATAAAAATCCTACGTTGGAGAATAACCTATCAAATGACACACTTTCAATTCTTCAAGGGATTGTCCAACAGACAGCTGTTTCGCTTGATAATATGCGATTGATTGAAGCTCGACAGGAGGAGGCCTACATCACTGCAGTTCTGCTTCAGGTAGCTCAAGCTGTTGTCACCCAACCGAATCTATCAGATACATTTGACACGATTGTTAATTTGTTACCCATTCTAATTGGTGTGAATGCCTGTATCATCTATATGCCTGATGATGACGATGATCAAAGTTTTAAAGCGGTAGGTATATATTCAGATAACGATAATCACACTTCTATCTTCACTTCCCAAGAATTCTGTGAAAAAAATCCCTTGCTTAATTTTGTCTCAAAATTCAATCAGATTGCTTATACATTCATCACAAATGAAGAATTTGATATTGAGAGCATTAAAAACATAAAACCATTGCCTTACATTCAAGAAATGAAAATTGATGTCCCTGATCATATGTTAATTGCATTTCCGATCAACCTTAAGGGAGAACTTTTAGGCATTTTATTAACTAAAGAAGATAATCTTTCAGCCCAATACTTCGAAAAAAGGGTTGAACTATTAAATGGCGTATCCCAGGAAATATCATTAGCAATTCAAAATTATTTCCTTCAAAAAGATATCGTAAAACGAGAAAAACTTGAACAGGAAATACAACTGGCTCGACAAATTCAAAAAACATTTCTGCCTGATTCTTTACCTGTTCTTCCTGGTTGGCAAATTCAGACACGATGGGAAACTGCTTTAGAGGTTGGCGGAGATTTCTATGATATTATTTTCCTCCCTAACCACCGCGTTGGTTTAGTCATTGCAGATGTTGCGGATAAAGGTTTAGCTGCATCCTTGTATATGACAGTTTCAAGAACACTTATCCGGGCTTTTGGTCAGACGATTGCTGATCCGGGTGGGATTCTAAACGCTGTGAATAATTTGCTGGTTGGTGATACCCCTAGCGGTATGTTTGTAACGGCTGTATTTGCAATCCTTGATCTTAAAACAGGTAAATTAATCTTTGCCAATGCTGGACATAATCGGCCAATTGTAATTCGATCTCAAAAATCATTAACCGAAGAATTACCACAAGGTGACATGGCTCTTGGGGTCATGGAAGATGTGCAATATAGAAATATGGAGTTTTCCATTGAACCAGGAGATTTGATTTTATTTTATACAGATGGACTCACCGAAACATTTTCTTTGGAAGATGAACAGTATGGAGTAACACGGGCAATTAATTTTTTAAAACAAAACCATCATCTCAACATTAATGAAATTCTGGATAAACTTGACTTAGAATTACATGATTTTCGGGAAGGTCAACCATCCAGTGACGATTTAACATTAATTGGTTTAAAAAGAGAAGAGATGCCTTAATTTTGGTCGGAGAAGAATAATTCGTACCATATTTTCCAATTAGGCAAGTGCTTAGTCTCAAAAGTAGGTTGAATAACAGGGGTTGGTGTTAATTCAGAAGAGGACAATGGGACAATTAATATCTCGCCAGGTTTTACCATATACCCCTTTTCTCTGGCATATTCCTCAACCGCTACTTCAGATGTAGCATAACCAATCTTGGTTTCTATATGACTATTGGTAATGCGTAAAGCAACAACTTCGGTCTGCATTAAGTTGTTCTGATCACTCAACTTGGATAATTCATTATATCTGGCACTTAATCCCATTAATAAAAAGAAAATAACCACCAGTGCGATATATATCGAAAATTTTCGGATATCAATATGCAGATTTTTCATCTTAACTCATTGTGCCTGTGTTCTTTATATTTTATCAAAGATACAAATTCCATGCCAACTCAAGCAGTCTTGAGAAATTAAAATCTATTGGTTCTTAAACAAAAAAAGTGCCGAAGGTGGGATTTGAACCCACACGAGCGTAAGCCCACTACGCCCTGAACGTAGCGCGTCTGCCAATTCCGCCACTTCGGCTCCTTATGAACGCTTTGAATTTTATCGGAATAATGATTTTTGTCAACCTTTTCTACAGAAACTTGCTTCTTATCCTTAGTATAATAATTTGAACTGCCGAAGCCATTATCCATTTTCAAAAGACCATAAGTCAATTTTCAAGAATTTCACAAGGAAAAAGGAACCAATCAGAACTATGTAACGTCTTGAAAAAGTGAATTTAATTTTACATATACTCTAATAAGAGTTTACAATAAGAAGGGTTTGAGCTCTTCAAAAACACTTTATTATGAAAAAAAATATAATTCTATTATTTAGCCTTATGATTTTCCTTACTGCCTGTAATTTGCAAGGTCTCAGTAGTTATTTTACTTTGCCATCAAACTCTCAAGTAAAGTGGGTAAAACAAGATCCAAATGCATCTCCGACAGCAACGCCTTTTTTGCCTATTATGGAATCAGTACTTACCCCTGATCCAGAGAAGGACAAATCAGAAATCAACTCAGTGGTACCTACTGAATCCAAACTGCAAAGACCAGATGGGCAGGTAAATATTTTAGTCCTGGGCTCCGATTACCGTCCTGAGTCAGGATATCGAACTGATGTTTTCATGTTGCTCTCCATTTATCCAAAAGAGGGTACTGCTTCCATTCTCTCTTTTCCTCGCGACCTTTACGTTTATCTACCTGGAATCGGAAATCAAAGAATTAATGTGGCACAACCTTTTGGCGGTTTTGCATTAAGCAAAGCAACGTTAGAAGAAAATTTTGGTATTACAGCAGATTACTATATCATGACCAATTTCCAGGGTTTCAAAGGGATTATCAACAGTCTCGGTGGAATTACTGTAAATGCTGGATCATATCTTTCAGATCATTGTGAATTACCACAGGGGGATGCATCAAAGAATTGTACAGTTTACGCCGGTCCTAACTACATGAATGGAGATACTGCATTATGGTATGTTCGGTCCAGATATACCACCAGCGACTTTGACCGGACAAGAAGAGCACAAGAAGTAATGTTTGCAATTTTTGAAAAATTAATGTCCCTTGATGCCATTTCTCGAATACCAGAGTTGTACAATTTATATTTGAGTTCTGTGGAAACTGATTTGGAATTGTCAGAAATTATTCCCCTGGTTCCAGTTGCCAGTCAAATACTCTCCGATCCATCAAGATTACGGCGTTATGCAATTGGTGAGGAACATGTCTCACATTATGTACTTCCCAACTCTGGTGCAAATGTTTTAATACCAAACTATGAATTGATCCAACAGATAATAATCGACTCAGCTTTTACACCCTGACAGACAGAATTTAATTCTGAATTTTCTTGGATCAATTGACAAATCCAACAAAAACGTGTAAATTCATAATATCTATACGAAATTTGAGGTGATTATGAAAACACAATCTGATTTTGAATCACATATCCAATCATCTACACCACTTAATCCAGCTATTCAAGCTTGGGAAATTTTTCTGCAAGACCAGGACAAATCCCCTTTTACAGTGAAAGCTTTTATCAATGATCTGCAATTGTTAGCCGGCTTTATTCCTCCAGACAAAGCTGTTGGATCAATAACAACAAATGATTTGAATCTTTTCCTGAAATGGCTGGAAAATGGACGTGGAATCCCTTGTAGTCCTAAAAGTCTGTCGCGAAGAATTACATCCATTAAGGCTTTTTTCAGGTGGTTGCATAACAATGGAAGAATTTCCATTAATCCTGCAGAAAAAGTTGTTCAAAAATCTGTTATCAGCCCTTTGCCAGAGGTATTAACATCAACAGAAACAAATTTATTATTGGAAATTGCCAACCGTTTTCGCAATGCTGCCAAACCAGATACCCGATATTTCACCTTACTAAAATTATTATTGGAGACTGGAATAAAAAAAGGTGAATGTTTGATGCTTGGATTAAACCATATTGATCTAAGTTCACCAAATGGACCCTTCATTTTCGTTCGCTACAATAATCCTAACTATCGCTATAAAGAAAGAAAAATACCTGTATCCACAGAATGGGTAGAAGCTTATCAGGAATATTTATCACAATATAATCCCAAAGATCAGGTTTTTCCGTGGTCACCCCGACGGCTGGAATACATTCTTGAAGATATGAGTAATGAAGCTGGTTTAGAAAAACATCTTTCGTTTGATATGTGTCGTTGGACCTGTGCTGTTAATGATTACACCTCAGAGATGGAGAAAGACGCAATCCGCCAAAAGCTTGGAATATCTAAAATTCAGTGGAGAGAAATTGGTCAGAAATTAGAGCGGCTATCCCAATAATATTCTTAACCAATTTTCTTCATAACGGACATCTTAATAAAATTTTTTGTGGAATCAGTAACACGAAATTCGTGACCTGGTCGAATACCTGGTACCCATATGATCCTGCCATCTGAATTTATGACAAGAGGCCATTTTTCTCTTGCTGCTTGCATTACTTTTTCGTTGATAAAAAAATCACTGAGTTTAATACTTCCTTTTTTCATACCAAGTGGTTGAAATTTATCGCCATCTTTCTTTCCCCTGAGTATAATAAACTCACTTATTTTATCTCCATTCAGGAAAACCGTAAAATCATTCTCAGTTTTTATTTGAATACTGCGTAAATCATTTATTAATTCAAATTGTAATAACCAATTTTCTGAAATTTCAAGATAATCACACTTTCCAATTTCCATCTTAAATTGACCTAAAACTTGTGGAAACAATAACCCAATCCAGTCCTTGGATTTTGAACCAAAGAGTACTTCCTGATTCGTAAAAAGAGCAATCAAACTATCCTGTAGATCAATTTCTCCAGTTTTGTTTTTGTTCATAAAATTCAAGAGGTTCTCAATATTTTTAAATGATAAATCTCTCAATTCGGGGCGTAACGAAAAGGCAACAAAACGAATAATTCTTCGTTGCAATCCAAGTGGTTGATTCTTTAATTCAGCCAGGTCTAATCGAATAAATCGAGGATGCTGTTGCAAGCAAATTGATTTCCACATTTTTGACAATCGTACCTGGATTAATTCGTCCTCAGATTGTAAAACGTTAGCCAAATTCAATAATCTTTGGTTTAACCCGCTATATCGTTCATTCAAAAACGGTAATATTTCGTGTCTGATCCTGTTTCTTTCGTATAAATTGGTGAAATTGGTTTCATCGACAACATAATCAAGATTGTTTTTGGCGCAGTATTCTTCAATTTCATACCGCCAGAAGGATAACAATGGGCGAATAATTTTGATATCTAAATCAAATTCAGGAATTAAAGCAATTTCCTTCATTCCTGCTAAGCCGGTTAGACCACTACCCCGCATAAGATGCATAAATAATGTTTCTACCTGATCATCTGCATGGTGACCAACAGCAATGTAATGGGCACCTTTATCTCTTGCTATTCGGAAAAGAAAATCATATCTTTTTTTTCTCCCAGCTTCTTCCAGAGAAAGATGATTTTCTTTTGCAAATACTTTAACATCCGATTTTTCGGAAACAAAATCAACCCCCAATTGCTGAGCATACATTCTGGCAAATTGCTCATCACGGTCAGCATTTTCACGAATCCCGTGGTTAAAATGAGCAATAATTATTGGATTTTCTAATTTAGTAAGTAGATTTAATAGACACACACTATCCATTCCCCCAGAAAATGCAATTACCACTGGTTGTGTGTTGGTTAATTTTATATTGTTCTCTATAATGTTAAGAAATCGTAAATCCATCTTCTTATTGTATATGAAACATTGACTGTATTTTCCTTTATTTTTTATTTTAAGCTATATTTATATTAGATTTCCTAACAAATTTAAAAATGAGGTACAAATTATGGCAGAGAAAATCCTTATTATCGATGACGACTCAGAAACCCTACGCTTGATCGGGATGATGCTCCAAAGACAAGGATATCAAACAATTACTGCTAATAATGGAGATGAAGGGGTAGCTTTAGCAAAACACGAACTACCCGATTTAATCATCCTCGATATTATGATGCCAGAAGTTAATGGATATACAGTTGCGAAACATTTACGTGCAGAACCAGTAACGTCAGAAACTCCAATTTTAATGTTTACAGCGAAAAGTCAAGTGGATGACAAAGTCGCAGGGTTTGAAGCTGGCGCGGATGATTACTTAACAAAACCAGTCCATCCTGTTGAACTGGTTGCGCACATTAAAGCCTTATTGACTCGTAGGGTTTCGTACCAGTCTAATAAAGTGATGCACAAAAACCAAGGATTTACAATTGGTGTGTTAGGCGCAAAAGGTGGATTAGGGATCTCATCAACTGCACTTAATTTAGGAATTGCACTCAGTGAGAAAAGTGATTTGGGTGTAATATGTGTTGAATTATCCCCTGGAAATGGTATTTGGGGTCTGGAACTCGGATTAGCTGATACCAAAGGATTGGAGAACATTCTGCTAAGTAAACCAGGTGATATTACCATTGAATTAATTGAAAAGAATTTGGTAAACACTTTATTTGGTGTGCGTCTATTGTTGTCTTCCTCGTTATTCTCACGTGTTCAAATTACCGAAAATTTGAAAAAAGTTGGCTTATTGCTGGATGGATTATCAAAAATATCAAAGGTTACCATTTTGGATCTTGGTGTTCCAAAAGAAGAATATTTGAGCGAAGTAATTGACAAATGTGATCATATCGTTGTGGTTACTGAGTCTTATCCAATTGCAGTAGAAAGAACGAAGAATATTCTGGCAGAATTATCCAATTATGGTTTTGGGAAACATAAATTAGTAAGTGTGATTTCTGTTAATCGCGTCCGTGCTGATATTCAATTAACTCAACCTCAAATTCAGGAAAAAATTGGCATTTTACCTCTTCTTGGAGTACCGTCCGCACCTGAACAAGCTTTTCAGGCAGCAGTTCATTTCCAACCGTTTATTAAAATTCAACCTGAGAGTTTAGCCTCACAGCAGTTTTATCGCCTTGCAGACCTTCTATTAGTCAATATCAAAAAATGATTTCTGATTTTAAACAAAAAACTTCATTGGCGGTTACTTTACTGAATGAAGCTAACTATATCGTTGCACTAACAGGGGCAGGTATTTCTACACCTTCAGGAATACCGGATTTTCGCTCCAAAAAAACTGGTCTTTGGGAGAAAAATGATCCCATGGTGGTTGCTTCATTGAGTTCATTTTTAAATCAGCCAACAGTTTTTTTCAATTGGTTAAAACCTCTTGTTAAAGATATTTATTTTGCCAACGCGAATGCTGCGCATAAATCCTTGGCTAGTTTAGAAAAAGATAACAAACTTAAAGCAATCGTTACTCAAAATATCGATCATTTGCATCAAAAAGCTGGTGCAAAAAATGTAATCGAGGTACATGGATCAATCGCAAAATTAGAATGTCTCCATTGCGGGTCTATCGTTAATTTTGATGAGAAAATTGTCAGTAACTTTATTGATAATTTTGAAATTCCCCAGTGTGAACATTGTCAACAGTATTTGAAACCTTCGATTACACTATTTGAAGAATTGCTTCCTGTTGATGCATGGGATTCTGCCGTCTACCATTTTCAAAAAGCGGATCTGGTCATTGTCATTGGCTCATCGCTTGAAGTCTATCCAGCCAATCAACTTCCAGCGATTTCAATTTCCAACGGTGCAAAAATAATCATAAATACTCTTTCAACAACACCAATGGATCAAGAAGCAGATTTGTTACTGCCTTATAATGTAATAGAAGTTTGGCCAATGATTCTTGAAAAACTGAATATAAGCTGATTTGTGTCAATTAAACCAGAACCCAATCGAGTTAGAGCCTGATTAAAGACTTCCCTTCCGACCAAATTGCCTTTCTAATAAGTCGACTGATAAATGGATCATGGTTGGTCGTCCATGAGGACATGTTCTTGGAGCATCACATTGTTCCAGATTTTCGATAAGGGTCCTTTGTTCTTCTTTTGATAAAACCTGACCACCCTTAACCGCGGCACGCTTACAGATCCTGGCAGCAATAATGGATTCCACCATCCCACCCAAAGGTTTTTCGTCATCCTCAAAATCTTCAACAACGACTCGTATCGCATCAAGTGGATTAATTCCAGTTAATAATGCCGGGATTGCCCGAACCTGAAAAGTATTTGGCCCAAACTCGCTTATTTCAAAACCTAATTTATCTAATATTGATAATTTTTCTTGTAACAACACTGCTTGATGTAAGGGTAGCTGTACAATCTCTGGGGATAATAATGCTTGGGATGGGATCAAGTTACTCATTTGACTCATCATTTTTTCGAAAAGAATGCGTTCATGAGCTGCATGCTGATCAATAAGATAAAGCCCATCCGGCCCTTCTGCAATAATATAGGTTGCCCCAATTTGTCCAATATGGCGTAACAAAGGCAAATGTTTTCGCCTTTCTAAATTCTCTACTAAATTATCTTCTTGATTATCAACCTGGGATGATTGAGAAAACATTGGTTGGTCGTCTGTGTTGTTTAACATCGTTGCAGGTGACCATTGTGTCTCATTATCATGTTGAACTTTTGAATCACTTTTCCAAAAAGACTGGGAAATTTCTGGCACTGGCGAATAAGCTAATAATGCTCTTCTGGCAGCTCGTTGTACCATGCTGAAAACCAAATCCGGTTTTGAAAATCTCACTTCAGCTTTTGTTGGATGGACATTAACATCTACAAAATCAGCTGGAAAATCAAGATACAAAACTGATATGGGGTAGCGTCCCACCATAATCATAGTGTGATAGGACTTTAATAACGCTGAATTTAAAGCTACGTCCTGAATCCAGCGACCATTTACAAAAAATGTAATTTCTCTTCTATTCGATCGCGTGATTGCTATTGGACTGATAAACCCATTAATGAGATATGGATGATCCTCAAACTTCACCTCTAACATTTGCCTGGCGATTTCAACGCCATAGATTTGTGTCAGAATCTCTCGTCTATCACCATTTCCACTCGATTGAAGAAGTAACTGCCTTTCATTGTATAAATGAAATCGTATATTCGGATACGCCAGCGCAAATTTCGTTATGAGCGAACTAATTTTTTGTTTTTCGGTAATATCCGATTTTAGAAATTTTAAACGTGCTGGGACATTGTAGAATAAATTTCGGACAACGACGGAAGTTCCATCGGGACCACCGAAATGACTAACCTGAAAGGCTTTTCCGTCTAGATTTTCAATCTTTCCACCAAGTTCCTCGCCTTTGTGTTTTGAAAGTAAAGAAATTTGAGATACTGAAGCTATGGATGCCAAAGCTTCACCTCGAAATCCAAGAGTCTGGATCTTAAATAAATCGCTGGCTTTTTGTAACTTGCTGGTAGCATGACGAGCAACAGCCAATTCTAACTCTTCATATGGTATGCCATTCCCATTATCTGAAACCTCAATTAATTTTTTTCCTGCTTCACTGATCCGCACTGTTATTTGGCTGGCCCCAGCATCAATCGCATTTTCAACCAATTCCTTCACAACAGATCCAGGTCTCTCGATCACCTCTCCTGCTGCAATTTGTGAAGCAACTTCATCTGTTAATACTTTAATTTTTCCCATAATTTTATCTCTTTGATCAATTTATTTTACATCTGATAGTTGAAAGCGTCCATTTCGAGTAAAATGAAAAAGTATGGATGTTGATTTACTACTTTTTGATTTGGACGATACTTTATACCCGAGTTCATCAGGTATCTGGTCTTTGATTCGTGAAAGAATAGATTTATTCATGATTTCAAAATTAGGATACACGCATGAAAACGTTCATTTTGCTCGCGAAAAATTTTTTCGAGAATTTGGAACAACTTTAAGAGGGTTGGAATCCGTGCATCATGTCGATCCTGACGAGTATTTAAAGTTTGTACACGACGTCCCAATCCATGAATACCTCTTTCCGAATTCGCAATTGGATAGAATGTTGTCCAACATTCAGCAAAATAAAGTAATTTTTACCAATGGTGATAGATGGCACTCAAAACGAGTCACAGATGCATTAATGATTTCGGACCACTTTATTGAAACAATCGACATTCTGGATGTAAGTCCTTACTGCAAGCCAATGATTGAATCTTTTCAAATTGCATTGGAAAAACTTAAAGTCTCAAATGCTAAAAATATCCTTTTAATTGATGATAATTTACGGAATATACAAATGGCGGAGAGACTTGGCTTGCAAACAGTTTGGGTTACTGAAAACAGTCAATTTCAAAATAACGAAGGTAAAAAGATCAAGAAAATTGAGGATTTACTAAATTTCTATCCAGAAATTGCTTCAGGTCAGGTGGTCTGAATGGATTTGTCAGCATATAAAGAACTTTTTCTAACATTGATTATTGTAATGGTTATAGCGACAAATTTGTGGTTATTTACTTCTATCAAAAAAAATAAATCAGAAAATTCTTTCCATATCCTCAAAAAATCTGCTGAAACACTGCGCGATCCCTTCAAAAAAGAAAATAAGGATTTAGAAGAACTTTCTTTACTGGTAAAAAATATTACAAATGAAACTAATCATAAGGAGAATTTATGAACTCCAGTCCATGGAAATTTATGCTACTGGTTATTGCTTTGCTCATAATTATATTTGGTTCCTTTTCAGGAGGATTCCTGGTTGGTCAGGCATTTCCTTTATTAAATCAAAACAATACCACCGCAACCACTACAACCTTAACAAATCAAACATTTTCCACCTCTTCCTCAGAAGAATTAGATAAGTTATTCCAGCCTTTTTGGGAAACCTGGAATTATGTAAATAACCAATATGTTGATCAACCTGTAGATCAAACATTGATGATGCGTGGCGCAATAACCGGAATGTTGGAATCACTCGGAGACCCTCACACATCCTATATGGATCCGGAAATGTTTCGCCAACAAAATACACCACTTCAAGGTGAATATGAAGGAATCGGAGCCTGGGTAGACGTAACCGGTGATTATTTAATCATTATCAGCCCAATGCCCAATTCCCCGGCTGAGAAGCAAGGTTTAAAACCTGGTGATCAGATAATCGCGATTGATGGCGAAGATATGACGGGTATAGAAGGCAATTTAGTTCTAAGAAGAATCCTTGGTAAAGCAGGTACCGATGTAACTTTATCAATTTTTCGTCCTACAACCAATGAAACGCTTGATGTGACAATCACACGTCAAAAAATAACCATACCCAGTGTCACAGGCGAAATGCTGGAAAATGACATCGCATATATCCAATTAATCAATTTTGGAGAGAAGACCCATCAGGATTTAAGAAATATATTGAAAGATCTTCTCAAGCAAAAACCTGTTGGTTTAATTCTTGATATGAGAAACAATGGCGGTGGTTACCTGAACACTGCCATCGATGTTGCATCAGAATTTGTGAGTCAAAGCCCCATTATGTATGAAGAATTCGGTGATGGTGAACGCATAACCTATAAAGCCAAACCGAATGGACTGGCCACCGAAATTCCATTGGTCGTGTTGATCAATGAAGGAACTGCTTCAGCATCAGAAATCACAGCTGGCGCTATTCAGGATTATGGACGTGGCGTTTTGGTTGGCAAGACAAGTTATGGGAAAGGTTCAGTCCAGAATTGGGTTACACTTCAGAATGATCAGGGAGCAATACGAGTAACAATTGCTCGCTGGCTAACACCTAACGAAAGACAAATCAATTCATTAGGTCTCGCACCTGATTATGAAATTGAGATTACTGAGGATGATATTGAAGCAGAGAGAGATTCACAATTAGAAAAAGCAATAGAATTGCTCTTAAATAACTAAAAGTTTGATAACACAATAAAAATAGTCGTCTGTCAGCACCCCCATTTTGGTGTTGTTAGGAAAACTTCAAAAGTGAACTCAACGCAAATTCAAAAGTGAACTGCTTTCGGCAAATAAGAAATGGGCAGATGGGTTGAGTAAACGAGTTTACC
>PHBX01000031.1 GCA_002842045.1 Chloroflexi bacterium HGW-Chloroflexi-3
TATTTAGCACCTCCACCTGATCTAATCTTGGAGAGAACCCCAAGGTATGCCGGACGACGATGTTCACCTCATCCTGGTGTCAATTAGTTGGAACAGATGCGGCTTGTCCTTGCCCCGTCCCCTACATGCGGGCAACCGCGAGGGATTGCCCCGTCCCCTACATGCGGGCAACCGCGAGGGATTGCCCCTACAAATCCAATCTCCTCGTACGTGCAACGGCTTGTCCTTGCCCAGGCTTGTCCCTACCATCCGTAGGGCGTGGGTTCCAAACCCACCCATGGGCAGGTCATATCATGCCCTTTGGGTAGATCATGCCCTTTGGGTAGATCATGCCCTTTGCCTATCATGCCCTATGGATACGGACCTGCACCATACAGCCAATTCATTCGGTATTTCCCTATCGATGTTCAACAGTCAACTTTTCCCCCTTTTGCCTTTGACCTTGAGTCTTGAACCTTTTCTTAACAGCTCAAGAGTTTAACAACTTCTTAGCTTTTATCACCACAATACTTCCCCCCAGCACTAACGCTACAAACAACACCACGTACCAGGTCTGCGTGGAAAGCGCGGGCAACACTGCCACCAGACTGTTCCCAACTGCAAACGCCCACAGGGAATCCCTGCCCAGCGTTATAACCGTGTGCTCCAACCAGGAATGAGCAAGAAAGCGGCGTAATTTCCAGGTGATCCATAAGAGCAGGAATGCGCCCATACTGCCAATACTGTAATATGGAAGCTCATGATGTATCCGGAATGTATTCGAAAAATCAAAGAAGAACATATCCCAGGAGGTTGGTAAAACAGTGACCAGACTAATAACCAGACAAATCAAGAACAACCTCAGCAAGGTGATTTGAAAACTCTTCCAGTTACCCTCCTGTTTGGAACATTTGAGCATGTATCCCACCAGCATTCCAAACGCCATGAACGTGAGTGCGTGCCACATACTGAAATTAGATACGGCCGGATGCCCAAACAGTAAAGCGGTCAAGTGCCCCAGTGGTTGCTCCGGAGATGGCCAGGCAAGCCGATCAAGTAAAATCTCGCCCAGCCAGACTACCACCGGCAGCATCATGATCAACCAGATGCCAAAACGCCTTCGCAACCAGATGATCGGAATGGCCAGGAGTAAAAAGAGCGTATAGAACTGGAGAATACCTGAGAAAAGCGAGTTACCCAAAAAAATAAAAGCAAGCTGTGCGTCACCTGTGCTTAAATGTGTGTTGAACCACTCGATCAAGACAGTTACTCCGTAAGCCAGATAACATTGAACGGCCCGGCTGACCAGGCTCTGCACCATCGTCTTGAAACCGTGCTTCTCAGCTTTGCGCAAATAGACCAGCTCAAACATCATGCCGGTGATGAGGATGAAACTGGGCGTCGCCAGCCGCGTGAACGACATGACCTGGTACATGGCATCTCCAAAGAGAACAGCATATCCAAACACATAAAAAGCGTGCGACCCAACAGCCAGCAGAATGGCAAATCCCCGCGCGAAATCAATAAACACCTCACGGCTGTCTGCCATAGTTTCCGGAACGAATTGTGATCTCAACTGCATCCATTTGTATCCAATCCAAAACAGGGCGGTCAATCCATAGGTCACGACGACTGGCAATAACCTCAACCAGGACTCCTGAGAGAGTTCCAGCCGATAGCGGGCATATGGCATCAACAGGAAAAAAACAACCCCGATCAGCGACCAGAAGGAAATAATTGAAATGGTTATTGATATTCGTTCAGCAAATCTGGTTGCCAGGGCTTTTCCCCACTTAGTCCGCACAAGGAGTAGGACGATGCCTGGCAATAAAATCAATCCGATCAATATCAAGCGCTGAAAGGAAATATTAAGGAAAGAACCGCTCTTTTCCCCGGGAATAAGCATCAACCAGATGGCGTTAATCAAGCTGACAATCCAAACCAGCCAGGGGAAAAGTTTATCCAAAAATCGTTGACCTTCCATGATTAATTTAAGTCTCACTCCAAGCCAAAACCAGCCTATATTATACCCGGATGGGGCAACAAACCCAATTCGTAGGGGTAGTGGCTTGACCCTACCCCGGCTTGACCCTACCCCGGCTTGTCCTTGCCCCGTCCCCTACATGCGGGCAACCGCGAGGGATTGCCCCTACAAATCCAATCTTCTCGTACGGGCAACGGCTTGTCCTTGCCCCGGCTCGTCCTTGCCCCGTCCCCTACATGCGGGCAACCGCGAGGGATTGCCCCTACAAATCCAATCTCCTCGTACGGGCAACGGCTTGACCCTACCCCGGCTTGTCCTTGCCCCGGCTTGTCCTTGCCCCGTCCCCTACATGCGGGCAACCGCGAGGGATTGCCCCTTGTATCGTACATGCAAATTACAGTGTCGGGCAGGTCATATCATGCCCTATGGGTACGGACCATGCCCGTACGATCCAATTTGAACTATAAAATCCTGTCAACTGTTTTCTACTTCCGTCCCCGGTCTCCCGTCAGAACCTTTCCCCTTTCAACTATCAGCTAACACACCTCAATATCCGTATACGATGTCGGGTCGTGCAGCGGCTCCAGATGCGTGAAGATATTACTATTCGGCAGGCGTTCTTTCAACTCTCCCTCAATCTGGTTGAGCAAAGCATGACCGTGTTCAACCGTCCATTCATTCGGTACCAGCACGTGCATATTGATAAACTTGCTGGATCCCGACTGACGGGTGCGCACGGCGTGGAATTCCACCCCCTGGCATTTGTATTGGTCTAACACCTTGTCGATTAAATCCAAGTCTTCCTGCAGTAAAGCGGTGTCCATCAATCCGTAAGCCGAGTCCCGCACGATTTTGTACCCGGTCCAGAGGATATTAATGGCTGCCAGTATAGCGACAATCGAGTCGAGGGGCTGCCAGCCAGTGATGGCAACCGCACCTACGCCTATCAGCACACCACAGGATGTCCATACATCCGTCATCAGGTGGTGGGAATTGGAGGTCAGTGATACAGCATTGTGACGTTTACCTGCGCGTTTCAGAATCAACGAGACACCCAGATTTACCATGGATGCCAGAAACAACACAACCAGACCGATCCCTAATTGTTCCAAAGGTTGGGGATCTATCAGTCGCTTCACCGCGGTGTAAATAATACTGGCAGCGGCAATGAGAATAAGAGAGCCTTCAAATCCACTCGAAAAATACTCCGCTTTGCTATGCCCATAGGTGTGATTATCATCTGCCGGACGGGCAGCTATACCGAGCATACTCAGTACCATGATAGCGCCTGCCAGATTAACCAATGATTCCAGCGCATCCGACAACAAACCCACGGAGCCAGTCAGCAGATAAGCACCAGCTTTCAATCCCATGGTGGTCAATGCGGCTGCGATGGACAGCCAGGCATAACGTTTGAGAGGGGAGCGATTACTTTGTGTTTGAGTCATACAAATATCCGGAAAATGATAGATGGCTTATTGATTCTGTGAAATGTGTAGATTCTACTACCGATTTCTGATTTTGAGACCTGGAATAATAAAGGGAGTACGCTGGCTGTAGTCTACGTAAGGTTGCCCAAACTCGCTCAGGAGTTTGTGTTCTTCTAAAAAGGCGCCGAGGATAGTATAGATCGAGATGCCTATATTGAGTGCCAGTACGTTCCAGGTCATAACCGGTACCAGCCAGATGAACACAAACATGCACGTATAGATTGGATGGCGTACCCAGCGATAGAGACTTTTTATAACCAATTGAATGGGTTTTTGTGCCTGCTCCGGGTCCACAGCCTGCTGAATACCAGTGAATCGCAGCATACCGGTTAGCATAATACTGTGCAAGACACCCATCACAGCCAGAACCTGCAATGCTATCGTAAGATACACCCAGGGAGCAGGGATGTGGTAGATGGTCTCATCAGGCAGTAATCCAACCAGTAACAATACCAGCACAAACAATACAGCTGCCTGTATGGAAAAGAATAAGCGGTAAAAGCGGTTGTAGTATCTTTCACCCCACCAGGTTTTGATCCAATTCTTGGTGCGATGGGCAGCCAGAACCGAATGGATAACGCCATACAGCAGCAACGACAGCAGAATCCACCAAAATCCTGTTTGCATCAGATTACCTGCGCTCATCCGGGACGGGTCCACCCTGCTCAGCAATCAATTGCTGTAAGCGTGGATGATCTTTATAAAAACCCCAGTAGCGCGGTGGAATCAGTGCAGCAATCTGGCACATGATTTCATCCACTGCTTTTTGTAAGGCTTCTTCCCGGTTCTCGCGCGGTATATCATCAATCACAATGGGGTTTCCGAAACGGGCTACCATATGAGGTTTACGGAATGTGAGCAGGCGTTTGAAGCTATCCTCTGTACCAGCCAATCCTACCGGAACAATCGGGGCACCAGTGCGAAGTGCTAATAGAATGGTACCGGCTTTACCTTCCAGTAATTCACTAATCTTACTGCGTGTGCCTTCCGGAGCAATTCCCATGGCAATACCGGACTTGATTAGTTTTTGGGCTTCGCGAAAAGCGCCAAAATCTGCCCGATCGCGATCGATGTAAATGGCTCCAGCAACTTTGGCAAACCAACTGATACCTGGATAACTGACATATTTTTCGGCCACCAAAGCAGTGATATCTTTTCGAACCGGGTTAACAAACAGCAGTGGGATATCCATGCGGCTCATGTGGTTGGTCGCAACGATCACTCCGCCTTCTTTAGGAATATTTTCAATTCCTTCAAACCGAGTCACAGTAATGTGATCAAACAGGTAATACATGATCCGCTGCAGGGTATCTCTTTCCAAAAGCATTCTCCCGGTAAATTGTCTGTTACTATTTTATCGCGTTTTACGGGCTTTACAATCCGAGAGATAAGATTTCAGGTGAAAAAGTTTAACTTATGATGAAAGTTGACTGCAGAGTCCGCTTACCTGTTGAGGATTTCACGCAATCGCTTGATCTGGGATAAGATGTTTTCCGGATCATGATTGTATTCCAGCGTCACCGACCAGGGTTGGCAGCGAGACAGGATCTGTTCGAAGAGCGGGTAATCCTCCTCTTCCAACGCCAGATGGGCATCGACCAGGCGACCATCACGCCAACCGGGGTGATTGAGGTGAATCTGGCGGATCTTTTCGAGGGGTAGCTGTGCAATGTAGTCCTCAATGGATATGCCAAAAGCATGAGCGGTCACGCGTGCGTGCGCCAGGTCAAATAATAACCAGGTATCCGTCTCTGCCAGCACTTCCTGTATAAAATCAGGCTCACACACAAATTCGTATGCCTGCGTCGGGTTGTAATCCAGGTTTTCAATCAGGATCGGTACAGGCAACAAAGCTTTTAACTGCTTAAGGCGTGCGATACAGCACTCCTGCACCTGGTCGCGGGGTTGCAGGGAGGAGAGCCCCTGCATGGCTTCGTCGTAGAAATCGACTTCCTCTACTGAAAACCCAAGATGCAGGCTGTACCAGGGGGACCTGGACAGTGCCAAACGTTCCATAGTGACCTGCGCTGCGTTTTTATGCTCAAGCCCGTCTGAATGTGTCAATGACCACTGGTACAGAGCATTGTGCAATAGCATAGGCATCTCAGGGAAGGCCGTACGGGCATCCTGCGCATAAGGGCCATGCACTTCCAGATAATCCAATTCCAGTTGATGATCATCCAACATTTGACGGACTACCGGACAGTCGGTCATTCCGAGTTGAATCATGTGTCGAGTAAACCTTTGGCGTATAAGAGCTCGGCGTTCAACACTGATCCGCCGGCTGCGCCACGCACAGTATTGTGCACTACACTGACCATGCGTAAATCGAACAGATTGCAAGGGCGGATCCGTCCCACGCTGATCGACATGCCATTACCGGCGTCACGATCGCGGCGCGGTTGTGGGCGGTCCGGTTCCTGTCTTACCAGGATTGGACGCTCTGGAGCGGTCGGCATCTGGCGCACCTCTGCTGGTCCACGGAAGTTTTCCAGCACATGAATGGCATCCTCCACAGAGGGTTTGTGGCGGAATTTAATCGAAAGCGCTATGGTGTGTCCATCGAATACCGGCACACGGTTGGCATGAGCACTGACCTTAATTTGGGCGTTCTCACGCCTACCATTTTTCATCTTGCCCAACAAGAGGTTGGTCTCCATCTGGATTTTTTCCTCTTCGCCATTAATGAAGGGGATGACGTTATCAAGAATATCGAGAGATGCCAATCCGGGATATCCTGCACCGGAGATGGCTTGCATCGTGCTGACGAAAACAACTTCCACCCCGAAAGCGTCATCCAGTGGTTTAAGGGTCATAGCGATCCCATTGGTGGTGCAGTTTGGACTGGTAACCGCCAGGCCTTTCCAACCCAGTTCGCTATGCTGCAAGGGGATCATCTCCAGATGGTCGTAGTTGATTTCGGGAATCAAAAGGGGAACGCCGGGGGTTTGCCTGAGAGCCGATGCATTCGAGCAGACGGCATAACCAGCAGTAGCCAGTTGCGGCTCCCATTCACGCGCAATGGGAGCGGGTAGCGCGGAGAAGGCTACTTTTCCGGGCAGATGGGTGCTGGTTGGCTGAATGACCATATCGCGTACCAGGTCTGGCATAGAGCCGGTCAATAACCAGCGGCAAGCCTGACCATATGCTTTACCAGCGCTGCGATCCGAGCCGGTTAAGGCAACAATCTCAAAATAGGGGTGATTAACCAACATCTCGACGAAGCGTTGACCAACAGCGCCGGTAGCCCCCAAGATGGAAACGGGAATCTTGTTCATCATGCATCCTTTCTGAACCAGAACCAGGCGGAGCGCCAGGGAGTCTGATCATTTACCTGTGTTTGACCGTATTCTGCTTTTTCGAGATGGAAGCCCTCAGCAAAGATCGTTCTCAAAGCGGTTTCATCCATCCAATTTCGCTCTTCCCTCTCGTCAGTTTCTTCATTTAAATGGGCGAATAACATAAAAATGGCGCCAGGTTTGAGCAAACGCAATAATTCCTGATAATACGCCTGTAATTCTTTCAGTGTTAAGCTGTGGGCACAACCCACATCCAGCGCAAAATCGTAAGGTTTTTCTAAGTAGTCCAGCTGGGTCACTCCGGATTGAAAGAAGTGAGCGCGATCTGAGACACCAGCCTGGACAGCCCGGAGTTTTGCGCCATCGATTGCCTGCGCGACAAAATCAACCCCGTCCACCTGCCAGCCAAGCTGCGCCAGATAAATGGTGGCACGACCGTAACCACACCCCAGATCCAGTGCGCGACCTGCCGGTAGATGGGCGACCAGATCCATCACCTCGGGGGGAGGATCGGTCTGGTCCCAGGGAACGGCACCGGACTCGTAAATTTCTTTCATTCGTTCGTGTTTCTTCATCTAGCCTTCTTGCTTGCCTGTCATTAACTTAGTAGCGCGATTATATCATTCAAGACCCCATTCGCGGTGACTTCAATCCCGGCGCCGGGACCGGCAATAACCAGCGGAATCTGATTATAGCGCTGGCTGTAAATGGCAAAATAGTTGCCCGGTCCTTGCAAAGCACCCAATTGGGAGGTGCGTTCCACCGCCTGCAAGCCAATTTTTCCACCCTGTGGGGTGATGGTAGCCAGATAGCGCAGCACCCTGCCCTGTTGAGCAGCCTCCTCAACTCGCTGCGCATAGGTTTCATCCAACAAGGACGTGAGATTGAAAAATTCTGAGACAGGCATACCCACCAGTCGCTCATCATACAGCGGTTCAACCGAAAAACCACTTTCTTCCAATGACCACCCGGCTGTACGCGCCAGTATCAAAGCTTTACGCAGCACATCGAACCCACTCAAATCATCGCGAGGATCGGGCTCGGTGTATCCAACTTCAAATGCCTGTTTAATCGCCTGGCTGTAGCTCACACCGTCTTCCAGTTGACTGCATAAGTATCCCAATGTACCACTCATCACGCCTTCGATATGGGTGATTTGATCTCCACTGGTAACCTGACTGCGCAGACTAGCAATCACCGGCAATCCCGCTCCCACAGTGGATTCATAGCGAATACCCGGCTTATGGTACAAAACAGACGCTTGCTCCCACGGGGCAGAAAGCGCGTTTTTATTTGCAAATACCAGTTGGCAGCCTTTCTGCAAAGCCAGACTCCAATCCAAGTTGCGGGCAGCACTGGTATCCAAAATGATGGTGTCTTTGTTGTAATAATCTGTCATGAAGGAGAGCGGTTTGGATTCAGCTAAATCTGCCAAAGAGCTTCCAGTCTTTTTTAACCTTAGAACAGATTCGATCTGAGTATCTGAAAGCGAGTGACTGAGTAAGCAGGCGCTGCTATCAACCAATCCGGTGAACACAACCGGTAATTTTAATTCTTTAATTTGGTGGACGACCTCGCGCCCCACTTTTCCGAAACCAACGATCATGATCTGTTTATTTATGTTCATTCTAGCTCCAATGAAGTTATTATGTGGGTAATTCTATCGAAGAATCAAAATATATGACAGGGAAGAATAAATTATCAGAAATTGAAAACAACTGCTTCGAAAAACTTTCTCCCTCACTAATTTAGGTTTACAATCAGAAAATATTGGATAAAAAATGCAGGAGGAAAGAAATTAATGGAATGGATATCTGACCCACAAATCTGGATTGCGTTTCTGACACTGGTTGCCCTCGAGCTGGTGTTAGGTGTTGATAATGTAATCTTTATCTCGATTCTGGCTGGAAAATTACCACTTCAACAACAGTCCAAAGCCCGTCGTACGGGAATTGCCATGGCGGTCATCAGTCGTATTCTATTATTGCTTTCCCTATCCTGGATCATCGGTTTGACCGACCCGATCTTTACCATATTAAATTTCCATGTTTCGGGGCGTGATCTGATCCTGTTGATCGGTGGATTATTCCTGATGGGCAAAGCCACCATGGAAATCCATCAGAAACTGGAAGGCGTGGAAGGTCACTCCTCTACCAAAGTAAAGGCGACTTTTTGGAACGTGATTCTGCAGGTGATGCTGCTGGATGTGGTCTTTTCCCTGGATTCAGTCATTACCGCTGTGGGCATGGTGGATCATGTAGCCGTCATGATTGCAGCCGTCATCGTAGCAGCTATCGGTATGGTGCTTACAGCGGATGCACTCAGCAATTTTGTGGAAGGACATCCCACCGTTAAGATGCTGGCACTTTCCTTCCTGTTGATGATCGGCTTCACCCTGATTGTAGAAAGCCTGCATCAACACATTCCCAAGGGGTATATCTACTTTGCCATGGGATTTTCGGTGTTTGTGGAGATGCTCAACCTACGCCTTCGCAAAACGGATCGCGAACCTATCAAGTTACATCAACCGTACTTAGCGGAAGAAAAATCAGAATCAGCGCACAAGTAGTGGCAGAAAGACATTGAGCATATCCATTTGAGTTGTATACCAGGTTGGAGCTTTGACCCAGAGAAAATCATGAAATGTATTTCCTGGAACAGGATAACCATCTGGAACGGTTAAATAATTATAGTCAAGCATTAAAAGAACTATTTTAGTCAAATTTTCTAGTTCTGGTGGGAGGTCTCCACTGAACCAGTTATGAGAAAGAATCAATCATGTTAAATTGGTTAGATTTCCAAGTTCTGGAGGAATGTTTCCACTGAGTTGGTTTACAGCAAGCTCTAATCTTTCCAATTTGATCAGATTTCCAAGTTGAGGGGGAATGTTACTTGGGTTTTTTTACCCTCTTAACTTTGAGTATAGCAACATTCATCTTACAGTCAAATCAAATCATATTTTTAAATAGAGCTATATAATTACATCTTGGGCTTGTAGGAAAAGAGCCAATCAAAAACTTCACTTTTTATTAATCTACTTCAATGAAGAAAGAATCCTGTCCATTGGTCAGGATTTTTCTATTCTATTGGCGCGTAAAAGCAGACAAATTTTGTGATATACTGATTTTTGGATGATGATTACATTTCCATCAATTCAGATCATCCAATCTAGATTTACTCATTAGTTTTTATAAAGATCAATGATCTTGGGACAAGAGTATAGGATACTATGGCAGCTGAAATTCATTTTACAAATGTTGCCTACCGATTCAAAATGATGCTGATGGTGTTGAATCATCATTTTTTTGGGGATACACCAAGATTTATATTCGCGATTTTGCCCTGGTTCTGCTGGTCATCACTGCCATGTGGCTGGTTAAACGCAAGCGAGTAGCCTTTTTCCTCACCCGCGGCGATTGGCAGGCTCCTGTTGAGCCGGTCAAGTGGCTGGGAATCAAAACCGGAGAATCCTGGAAAGTGTTTGGCTGAATATTTGGGTTAACCGCCATGCTGGCGGTCGCACTCCCCACTCTTCTGAGCATGACCATTACAAAAGAGCAGCTGGTAAAAGCGATTCCCCTCCTTCCGGCAGCCCTTCTATTTGCAGCCATCAATGCCTTCAATGAGGAGATGTACTATCGCGCCCCCATGCTGTCCACATTGCCTAGGGTAATCGGTAAGCATCAAGCAATGATGTTCAACGCCATCTTTTTTGGTCTGGCGCACTTCCTGTATGGATCTCCGCCAGGGATCATAGGGGCTGCCATGACCGGATTTCTGGCCTGGTTAATCTGCAAGAGTATGCTTGAGACCAAAGGATTAACCTGGCCGTGGTTGATACACTTCCTGCCGGATGCGATGATCTTCTTCTCGTATATGTTGTTGTTTGTAAGGGGTTGAACACCAGAAGGCGACTGGAATTGAGGTCATAACTCCAATTCGGGATATTGCAAAGTAGATCTCCCCTGAATTTTCGCTTGACGGATCGTGGATCATCCGGTAAACTCAAGCGCAATGAATGTAACGAATCCTGTCAACCAGTTATCCTCTAGCCGTGTCTCATCATGGATGATCGTGATGTTGATGTCATGCGGACATATCAGGGCAGCTGCCAGACAGGTGAGCGCTATTTAGCGTCTCATTCTATTATTTCACAACAGGCTGCCCAAACCGGGCAGCTTTTTTTTCGTTAAGGAGCGAACCATGACCGATGACATAAGCAACTTTCACACATCTGCATCCACCCGCAGCGTGCACGCCGGGGAACGACGCCAGAAACCTTATCACTCCCTGATTGACCCGATTGTGCCCACCTCCACCTATGTATTTGATAGCTACGAGGATATCTGTCAATTCACTCAGGATAAAAACAACGCTGCGCCAACTGATCGCCTGGAATATGGTCGCTATGGCAACCCCACGGTGCGGGCAGTCGAGCAGCGTCTGGCAGCTCTGGAAGGTGGTGAGGAAGCCTTGTTGTTTTCCTCCGGGATGGCGGCGGTCACCACGACCTTACTGACATTCCTGAAAGCTGGGGATCACATCATCTATACCGATGATATCTACCGCAAAACACGCGAGTTTGGGCAGAATTTCCTGCAGCGCTTTGGGGTGGAAAGCACGGTGGTGGCGATGGGGGATTACGATGCCTTGGAAGCAGCCATCCGCAGCAACACGCGACTGATCCTTTCAGAGACGCCCACCAATCCTTACCTACGCGTAGTGGATTGTGAGAAGTTGGTGGATATTGCCAGAAAGCTTGGGCTTTTGACGATCATCGATGCCACCTTTGCAACGCCGATCAATCTCAGACCCCTGGAATATGGTGTGGATCTGGTGATTCATTCCGGTACCAAATACCTGGGAGGGCATCATGATCTGCTCTCCGGGGTGGTAGTGGGACGAAAAGAATTGGTTGATCCCATCCGTGAGCATGTCAACCTGATGGGTGCGGTGGCGGATCCGCACAACGCCTACTTATTACTGCGGGGATTGAAAACGCTGGGCTTGCGGGTGCGGCATCAAAATCAGGCGGCATTGAAACTGGCTGAATATCTACTCACCCAACCACTGATAGAGCAGGTTTATTACCCAGGCTTGAGCAATCATCCCGATCATGAAATCGCCAAAAGGCAGATGTCCGGCTTCGGTGGTGTGGTTTCCTTCACCCTCAAGGCTGATCTGGAGCAGACCGCCAGATTTCTGGATCGTCTCCAAATCCCTTTCATCACCCCATCGCTGGGTGGTGCGGAAAGCCTGGTCAGTCAACCGGCATTGCTCTCCTACTACTCCATCAGTGCTGAAGATCGGGCCGCCTGGGGAATCAAGGACAATTTGGTGCGCTACGCATTGGGGATTGAGGATGCCGAGGATTTGATTGCCGATTTACAGCAGGCTTTTGACTGGTTGCAAGAACAAATTTAAAGGAAGAGAAGGCGAGTTCAATGGCTAAAACTAACACGCTGGTGATGAAATTTGGCGGTACCTCAGTGGGCAGCCTGGAGGGATTGGCGCAGGTGGTAAAGATAGTGCGTCAGGCAACCCGGGATTGGCGACAGGTGGTGGTGGTTTCTTCTGCGTTTTCAAAAGTGACCGATGCCTTGTTTGAGAGTGCCCAGCAGGCTGCGCAGGGAAACCAGGTTCCATTTGCACAAACACTGGCTATGCTCACCAAACGCCATCACCAGGCTTTACAGCATTTTGCACCCACCGATAAGGCTCAGGTATTGGAAGAATTGGATGTACTCATTCAAAATTTCCAGAATCTGGTACAGGCAATTGGTGTGCTGGGGGAAGGCACTCCGCGAGCGCTGGATGCTGTGGTTGGGTTGGGAGAATGCCTGGCGGTGCGAGTGATCGCGGCTATTCTGAGCAGTCAGGGAATACCAGCCCAGGCAGTGGATGCTACCCAATTAATTGTCAGCGATAATCAGTTTCAGGCATCTGTTCCACTGATGCGACCCACACAGGAAACGGCCAATCAGGTATTGGTGCCATTGTTTAAACAGGGTTTGGTTCCGGTGGTGACGGGCTTTATCGCTGCCACCGCTGAAGGTATTCCAACCACATTGGGACGTGGCGGGTCGGATTATTCCGCTGCCATTCTCGGAGTTGTGCTGGATGCTGATGAAATCTGGATCTGGACGGATGTGGATGGGGTCATGACCGCTGATCCGCGCCTGGCAAAGGATGCACGCACCATTCCGGAGTTATCCTACCGCGAAGTCTCTGAGCTGGCTTATTTTGGGGCGCGGGTATTACACCCCAAAACCATTCGTCCGGTGGTGGAAGCCGGAAAAATACTCAAAGTTCTGAACACCTTCAACCCATCCCATCCAGGCACGATCATCACGGATGATTTATCGGAGATCGATCTTCGAAATGAAAATGGGCAGCAGGGAGGGATCATCAAGGCCGTTACAGCAGTACGCGGGGTGCAATTGATCACTGTTGAGGGGCGCGGTATGCTGGGGGTACCGGGCGTGGCGGCAAGGATCTTCAGCGCAGTGGCGACCACCGGGGCAACGGTGCCCTTCATCACTGAGGCATCTTCGGAGCAGTCGTTGTGTTTTGCAGTTCCAGCAGACATGTCTGATGCTGTGTTGACTGTTCTTGAAAAATCACTGGCGCACGAGATTGAGAACCGCAATATTGACCGGGTGTGGGTCAGTGAAGAGGTGGTGATTGTTACAGCCGTCTGCCCTCAGATGCGTTACCGCTGGGGCGTGGCGGGCAAAATTTTCACAGCACTGGCGGAGAGTAAGGTGAACGTGCTGGCAATTGCACATGGTTCTTCAGAAGTGTCGATCAGCCTGGTGGTCAACGTCAGTGATCTGGAGACAACCATTCAGGCTTTGCATCAATTGACAATTAATGGACAGGCACTCGCAGGCTGATAAATTGCATATATTGACAAAAAATTTAGCCGAGTAATTCAAATGCCTTTGTTATTTAGCAGAAATCAGCCAAAATCAAAAGTATGTTCATCCTGACAATTGGTTCTGTTCATAATTAATTGTTGTTTAGATATGGCGAATAATTGACGCTTTGCTGCATAAATAATCATTTCAACAATTAGTCAATGATTGTAACAACTATATTACAAAAAAAGTTAACAATTTGTTAACTAATCCGGTTTTGTATCATTATAATAGTAATATCTCAACAATTTCAACGAAAAACCCCCTGTGAACGGATAAACGATGTCTCAAATCACTACGCGTCAACGTGATTTAATACAAATATTAACTAATTCAAATGATAACATCGGAATTTCCACGTTAGCAGATTATTTGGGTCTATCTCCTCGACAGGTGCAGTACGATCTGGTGCAAATCCGCCCCTGGTTGGGAAAACGGGGGATCACTCTGGTCATGAAACCTGGAGTGGGTGTGCAATTGGGAATCAGCGAAGTACAGAAAACACAGATCACAACAGAATTGCTTCATTCCACCAAAATCCAACTGGTGTTGACTCCTCAACAGCGGCAGCAATTGATACTCTTTTTGTTCCTTACCTCGGATGAAGCCATTATCCTCAACCATCTTACATATGTTCTTCAGGTATCGCGAACGACGATCCTTAAAGATCTGGAATTTATTGAGATATGGTTTCAACAACGCGAAATACGATTTTTGCGAAAACCAAATTTCGGGTTTCAAATTGATTGTAGTGAAAAACAACGTCGTGAGTCTCTGGCACTGTTTCTGTGGGGAAACAGTGAAGATTTTGAATCTCCGCTCTTTCAAATGTCGCATTTGGATGGATTGTGGTTTGCTTTTCAAGATGATGTCGAAAAGCTAGAAATTCTGGCAAATACAAATTCGATCTTGAAAGAATTCAACACCCGACGAGTCATCAGACGGGTAACTTTTGCAGAGGCACAACTGGGCGGTCGTTTTACAGATGACGCCGTCTTATATTTATCCCTGGTGTTTGCCATTCAAGCGTACCGGGTAAATCAAAAAAAATATCTGGATTTTCCTGAAAATGAGGTTAAATGGGTAAAAGAACGTCCAGTTTGGGTGACTGCCAGACAAATTTCAAAAAAACTGATAACCGATCCTTACTTTGAGTGGACAGATACAGAAATTGCGTATATTGCGATGCAGCTTATTTCTGTTCCCAGAAATGAGCGTTGGCCAGGTGATCTGGATGCCGGAATTCAGCTAAACCAGATCATAGATCAGCTAATGGAAATAATTGCAGACAGAAACGGTCATCCTCATCTCCTCAATGACCCTGTGCTGCGAGAAGGTATTGTCATCCACACCATCCCGGCATTGTTTCGAAAAAAATTTCAACTATTGTACCCTTTCCAATCGAATTACCACACGGAAAGGCAAATGGAAACCCTGGATATGGAAACCGCACAAGAAATTATCACGCGGATTTCCGAGCAATTTAACATCCAGCCACCGCTCGAAGAGATCGAAAATATTGCCTTGTTAATCAGAGCAGCGGTCATTCGTGATCGTTCCAATCATATCGGAAAAGTGATCGTAGTATGCCCGAGTGGAATGGCCACTGCCCAGCTTTTGATCGCACGCCTACGGGCTCATTTTCCGCGGCTGAATAAGTTGGAAGTGGTATCCATGCGGGATGTCATGCAAAAACAAACCCTGGATGCTAATCTGATCATAACTACCATTCCCTTTTCCTTGCCCAAACACAACAATATCACTATTTTACAGGTACACCCCCTCTTGCTGCCCGAAGACATCGAAAAAATTACCCGCTTTCTTAATAATTTAGCCAGTAGTGGATTGTAATGTGCCGACAATTACATCCTTACCAAGATTCACATAATCGTTTATATATCAAAATTTGAAAGGAGAAAAATCAATGAAAGAAAAGTTACAACGTTTTGGGGGATTCCTGGCAGGAATGATCATTCCGAATATTGGCGCCTTCATCGCCTGGGGTTTGATTACTGCCTTATTTATCCCTACCGGATGGACACCGAGTGAAAAATTCAGTGAACTGGTAGGTCCAATGATTGTCTATCTGCTACCAATACTGATTGGTTATACCGGCGGTAAGATGATTCATGGAGTACGTGGTGGTGTTGTGGGTGCAACCGCAACCATGGGTGTCGTAGTCGGCGGCGGCATTCCTATGTTCCTGGGCGGCATGATCATGGGTCCACTTGGTGGTTGGCTGATCAAGAAGATTGATGGCGTTTTGGAAGACCGAATTCCGGTAGGTTTTGAGATGTTGATCAACAACTTCTCTGCTGGTATTTTAGCAGTCATTTTAGTGCTTTTCGGCAACATTGCCATTGGTCCAGTTGTTAACGGGATCAGTACCGCTGCGGGAGCTCTGGTAGATGTGATGGTTAGTGCGCGTTTATTACCCCTGGCTGCTATTGTAATTGAACCTGCCAAAGTTTTATTCCTGAATAATGCCCTCAATCACGGCGTTCTGGCACCTTTAGGGGTCGCTTCGGTTGAACAATCGGGAAAGGCGATCCATTTCCTGTTGGAAACCAATCCTGGTCCTGGGCTGGGCCTTCTCGTCGCGTTTTACGTTGCAGGTAAAGGGATGTTGAAGGACTCAGCACCAGGTTCTATGATTATACACTTTCTTGGCGGAATTCATGAGATTTACTTCCCCTATGTGCTCGCACATCCCATCATGATCCTGGCGATGATTGCAGGTGGATTCTCGGCGGATCTGTGGTTCACCATCACGGGTGCTGGTCTGGTTGCGACCCCCTCACCGGGTTCCATTTTTGCCTATCTCGCGGTGATTCCAAAAGGCCAACATTTCGCTGTGTTGACTGGTGTAGCTATTGGCGCATTAGTTTCTTTCCTGGTGGGTTCTTTTATTCTGAAAGTTCGCCCAGTTCGTGTAAAAGATAATGAAACAGAAACTGATGAAGAAGAACTTGGCTCTGTCCCAGGTTTGGGTTAATAAATAATCCTTTATCGTTGGTGGATGTAGGGGCCTCCACCAACGATATTGATATGGAGAAATGATGACACGTACAATAATGCCTTCAGCCGTTGAAACTATTATCTTTGCTTGTGAAGCAGGGATGGGGTCCAGTTTAATGAGTGTTAATTCGCTAAAAAAGAAGTTTAAAAAAGTAAATATTTATACAGTAAAAGTTGTTCATAAACCAGTTCGAGAGATTCCACAAAATGCTCAGCTGGTGATAGTACACAAAGGTTTAACAGGGTCCGCGCGGAAACAGGCACCGGGAGCTGTTATTTTAATTTTCAACCATTTCTTCAACGATCCGGTGTTTGATAAACTCGTCGATTCATTTGTCACCGAGACAGCGATTGAGGATATGACAGGAGCTGAATCGTGAAGGTGCTTTCTGTGAATGCGATCCAGTTGAATACCTCAGCGGCAAGTAAAGAAGAGGCTATCCAATTAGCAGGCGCATTATTGGTCAAGACAGACTGTGTGGCTCCTAAATACATTCAGGGAATGCTTGCACGTGAGAAAACCATGTCCACCTATTTGGGCAATGGTGTCAGTATTCCACATGGAGAATACGAAAATTACGCAGATATTAAGAAAACAGGTATATCAATTGTGCAGCTGCGAGATGGAATTGTCTGGGGAGACGATGAAAAAGTGTATCTGGTAATTGGAATTGCCGCTTCTTCAGATGAACATGTGAATGTGCTTTCCCGCCTGGCCGAGGTTGTTGATGATGAAGACATATTGAATATTTTAATCCATACCGATGACCCGCACACAATAATTCGGTACCTGGACGGAGCATAATTTCGAAAAAGTGCGGTATGAGGTAAATGTACAGTGAAAACATTGCAAATTTCTATTGATAATCCCACTGGTTTACACGCACGCCCCGCAAAGAATTTTGTAAATCTGGCCAAGAAATTTAAGGCTGACATATTTGTAGAATTCGGTGAGAAAAAAGTAAATGCGAAGAGTCTGATTTCTTTACTGACCCTGGGTGTCAAACCGCACCAGGTAATCAAAATTACCTGCGAAGGGGAAGGGGAGGATGAGGCGCTTCAAGCCTTGCAAAAAGCCATACAAGATGGCCTTGGCGATGATCTTCAAGCGCTCAAACAATCCGCTGCTGAACCATTAAATACCACTGTCCGGGAAGCCGGACTGGTCGGAATGGCTGTTTCTCCAGGAATCACGGTGGGAAAGGTTTTTGAATACCGCCGTGAAAACCTAAGCATTGATATGGCTTTTCGCTCAAATGAAGAAGAGACCCTACAGTTAGAAAACTCTTTAAAGCAGGTGCAAAAGAATATTCAGCAAAGTAAACTAGCCCTGACACATCAGATCAAGGCAGAGGACTTAGCAATCTTTGATGCTCACCAGGAGATTTTGAGCGATCAAAATTTACTGGATGAGGTTTCGCATCAAATCAGGCAAGGGCATAGTGCTGTCAATGCCTGGCAAAGTGTTTTAGATGAAAAAATCAGAGAACTATCAGCTGTCAATAACAGCCTGATTCGGGACCGCGTGGCAGATTTATACGATCTGCGCGAGCGTGTTCTTCGGGAGATGACAGGTCGCACTGGAAACAACCAATTTCCCAGTGAACCGGTGATTGTTTTTGCACAAAGCCTGTTGCCTTCTGATGCGATTGCTTTTGCCCAGCATAAAATTCTGGGAGTCGCTTTGGTGGAAGGCAGTACTACTGACCATTCCGCCATTTTATCACGCGCATTGGGTATCCCGGCAGTCGCGCAATTAAAGGATCAACTGCTGCAGGCTGAACGTGCTGAACAGGTAATTCTGGATGGAAACCGTGGTTATGTGAATCTAACTCCTACGCAGGCAGAGCTCGATCGCGCACAACAGGAAACCAAAAAATGGGAAACCCTGAAACAAACCGCTCAGATGAATGCTGCTGCCAAGGCGCAAACTGTGGATGGGCATACTGTGGAGGTGGCGGCCAACATTGCCAGCAACGAAGATGTTCAACAAGCAGTAGAAAAAGGGGCAGATGGTGTTGGTTTGTTACGTACAGAATTTCTATTTGACAAACGGAAAACCCCTCCGACTGAAGAAGAACAATACAATATCTATAAAGCCATGCTGCGCGGGTTAGATGGTCGTACGCTGGTTTTGCGCACCCTGGATATTGGCGGAGATAAACCTTTGCCATTTATCAACTTTATTAAAGAAAACAATCCATTCCTTGGAGAGCGTGGCATCCGGTTGTGTTTGCGGGAGGAAGAGATATTCCGCACCCAGTTACGCGCAGCCTTATGTGCAACCGAGAACGGTTCGATGCGGATCATGTTCCCGATGGTCGGGGATTATGAAGAATGGCAGCAGGCCAAAACGATTTTACAGGAAATTCAAACCGACTTAAAGGTCTCTGCAATTGAGGTCGGGATGATGATTGAGGTACCTTCCGCTGTTGTTTTGGCGGATCAATTCGCGCGTGAGGTCGACTTTTTCTCTATTGGCACCAATGATTTAACCCAGTATACCCTGGCTGTGGACCGTACCCACCAACGTCTTGGTCATTATCTGGATGGTTTGCATCCCGCAGTCTTGCGTCAAATCCAACGCACTGTTAGCGAAGCACACAAACATGGTAAATGGGTTGGGATTTGTGGAGAATTAGGCGCCGATCCAACTGCCATCCCGGTGCTGGTTGGTCTGGGTGTTGATGAATTGAGTGTCAATATTCCAGCGATTCCCCTGGTGAAGGACCAGATTCGTAAACTAAATTTTGATGCCTGTCAACAACTGGCTGATCAGGTCCTTGAGTGCCGAACAGCCAAAGAGGTACGCGCACGTGTGCATGAGTGGCAGCAGAATTTATCATCGATCCTTTGAAAGGATGTGTCATGAAATACAAACGTTATCAATCCCTGGATTATGAAATCCCGCAGGCCAGTTGGGCCTGGAATATGTATGGGGCCGGTCTTGAAAACTTTGGCAAAGGCCTGCAGCCGGAATTGGAACCGATTATAAAACCGGATGCTGATCAATTACTGGTGCGCATTGACAGCGTGGGTCTTTGTTTCTCAGATCTCAAAGTCGTGCGCCTGGGGGGTGCTCACCCCAAATTATATAACCGCGATCTTCAAGTTGAACCGGCGCGTCTAGGCCATGAGGTTTCTTTAACAATCATCCAGGTCGGCGAGAACCTTAAAGGCCACTATCATGCCGGACAACGTTTGGCAATGCAGCCAGATATATACCAGCAGGGTAAAAGCACAGCCTATGGCTATACCATTCCGGGAGGTCTGATTCAATATCATCTGATTGGCAAAGAAGTGTTGGAAACCGATGAAGGCGAATGCCTGTTACCGGTTGATGACACTCCTCTCAGTTATGGAGCGGCTTCGTTGCTGGAGCCCTGGGGTTGTGTTATGGCTGCCTATACCCAACGCAGAAGGTTATGGCCGCTGCAAGGCGGAGTGATGTGGCTGGTCGGATCCCCGGGTGATGAACACGATTACCTGTTTTCCAAAGGGCTTGATTCACCTGTCGTGATCGTTTGCAGCAATATTCCCACTGCTTTATTGCAGCAGGTCAAACAAAGCAAAGCTCGTGTGATCGAGAAAAATGATCTCACACTTGACACCTATGCCGCGTTTTGCCAGGAAGTCACTGCCGGTAAAGGCTATGATGATATTATTCTGTTGCAGCCTGCTCGGGCTATCGAGGTGGAAAGCATCGCGAAACTGATTGCCCGTCGTGGAATTTTGAATATGATGGGAGAAAAACCTTTGGATGACCTGGTTCAGATCGATATGGGTCGGCTACATTACGACTATATTGCCTTTGTCGGGTATCATGGGCTGGATATATCAGCTGCTTATGGAGGAGCACGCAATCGATGCGAATTAACTCCTCATGGGGTCGCTGTGTTTATTGGAGCAGGGGGACCGATGGGGCAAATGCACCTGCAGTGCGCGATAGAATTACCGGATGGGCCGCGGGTATTAATCGCAACTGAGGTCAATCCAGAACGATTGGAAGCTCTGAAACAAGCTTTCTCTCAACTGGCGAAAAAACATCAGCGGGAACTGCATGTCATCAACCCACTGGCCTGCGACCAATCACTGGAAACTCTGGTAGCACAGGTGTCGGGTCAACGCGGGGCTGATGATGTTATTGTGAGCGTGCCACATGCTGGATTAATGGAACAGGGTGCTGCATTAATGAATAAAAACGGAATGCTGGTATTGTTTGCCGGGGTTCCAAATGGCACTTGTGCCCCTGCCGATCTGAGCAAAGTATATCTGTCCAATGCTCAATACACAGGTACTTCCGGATTAACCCTCGATGACCAGCGTCTGGTTCTGGATCGGGCAGCGGCAGGTAATTTATCACCACAAAGGTCTATTGCAGCGATCGGAGGGATGGATGCTGCCCTGGAAGCGATGTACGCTCTACAAAACGGAACCTATCCTGGGAAGATCATTATTTTTCCACAGCTAAAAAATCTGCCGTTGATGGCACTTACCGAACTGCCGGATAAAATTCCACAGGTAGCTCAAAAATTGACGGAAGATTTAACCTGGACAACTGATGCTGAAGAGGTTCTTTATGAACTTTACTGGGATCTGTCCTAAGAAATTCGAGAAGTGTTCGCTATGATCTATACATTAACACTTAACCCGGCTATTGATAAAGAATTTCTGGTTCCTACGATCGAAGTTGACCAAGTTCTGCGCGCACAGTCTGTTCAATTGGATTTTGGTGGAAAAGGATTTAATGTTTCCCGCATGTTAAAATCGCTGGGCAGGTCATCCACAGCGTTAGGTTTTGTGGGCGGAAATGCAGGAGAAGTCTTACAAAATGGCTTAATCCAACTGGGGATTGATACAGATTTTGTGGTAGTTGGAGGAGAAACTCGCACCAACATCAGCATTGTGCCAGCAGATCGTGGTCATTATATCAAAGTAAACGAACCGGGTCCCATCATTCAGGACTTCGAAGTGGGATGGTTAAATCAAAAAATCAAATCCCTGCTCAGACCGGATGATTGGTGGGTACTGGCAGGCAGTTTACCGCTAGGATTATCCGAATCATGCTATGCAGATTTGATCGTCCTGATCCAATCTAAAGGGGCGCATACTGTTCTGGATACCAGTGGGGACGCATTGCGTTATGGCTGTGAAAAAGAAGCCTTTTTGGTTAAACCAAATGTGATAGAAGCAGAAAAAATAACCGGGATTGCGATAAAAAATTTAAGCGATGCTCAAACATGTGCCCAAATGATCGTGTCTTTTGGTCCTCAAAATGTGGTATTGTCTCTGGGTGAGCAAGGGGCGCTATGGGCTACGGCTGATGAGACCTGGCTGGCTATAAGCCCCCCAATCGTGGAACATAATCCTATTGGGGCCGGGGATTCTCTGGTGGGTGGTATTGTCTGGGGTCTTTCCCAAAACCTGCCAATCCAGGAATGTTTATGCTGGGGAGTGGCGTGTGGTTCTGCAGCGGCAAGCCTGGATGGTACAGCCGTAGGCAGCTATGATTATGTGTACGGCTTAAAACAAAAGACTCGCATTAAGCAGCTTTAGAATTTGGAGGAGTATGCCTTTTACACTGCAAAAAGAAAAAATCTACCAGAAAGAGCTAAACTGTACAGCACAAGCCATCCAGGCTGCGGTGACTGGACTGGAGGGAAAAGTTTTAAAACAAAATCCACAAAAGACCACCCTTGAAATCCAGTTTCATAAAACGATTCATGGGAAGGTGCTGGGGGATCGAACCAAAATGCAGGTAGATTTATCGGAAGTGGAAGGAGCAACCAAAGTCAACGTCACTATTTATCCCATTGATGCAGTTGGGCGCAAGTTGATGTTTGGGGCGCGAAAAGGGGTTTCTATTACTGTCTTGAACTGGTTCTTTGCTCACCTCGAACACCGTCTGGATGTGTCTGGTGAATGAAAATATGAAATCACCTATGATGGCTTGACGTTTGAAGTGAAAGTATCCAGGAGAAAAACAACTCCCTACATTCTTTGGTAAACCGTCTCTACACCCTTCCATTCCAGACCCTCAGGGGTGACGCCATAATGTGTGATGACCAGTTCCCCGTTTTCCTGAGGTTGAATCTCGGTGCGCCAACCCCAATCCGGGCTATCCGGTGCGATCCAATACGAGGTGCAGGAAGAATGTGGTGCTGGCTGATTGCGAAGTGAACCTGCATACAATCAGGCACAGATCATCAGAAGGATCCATCAGCCTGGTCGTCAGCACCAGCGATCTGTAGACCACCATTCAAGCAATACATCGTTTGACTTTGAGAGAAACATACTTTGAAGATTAATTATCTAAATTCGTTTGGATGTTGTTGATCAACTCGCTTACCTCGACATACATCGTTCGGTTTGGATTATCCGGCGCACCATAATCTTTGATCCATTGTATGTTTCCTTCTGCGTCCACCAGAACGAAGGTATGTCCGGGTTCTCCATTTGCGATTGCCCATTTAAGAACATCATATTGGGCGGACACCGTCAGATCAGGATCTGATAGCACCGGGACACTTGTGATCCCCAGAGACAATGTTTCAGGTTTCATTTCCTGAATAGAATCCCTGGCAATGCTGATAACCTGGACATTTAAAGCCTGAAACTCTGCGCTGTTTTGCAAATCTACGATTTGCTGCATACAGGGAGGTCAGCCAACCGCCATATGAAAAAACAACAATACAGGGGTTCCTTGAAATTCTGAAAGCGTAGTTTGACCACCCTGTGTGTTATCCAGTTTAAAATTCGGAGCGGTTGTACCAATAAGTGTTTCTTCAGATGAAGTGCATGCAGCTAGAAAAATTACCGCGAACAACATAATTGAAAACAAAATCATTCTTCTCATTTATCCCTCATTCCAATTCTGGTTTACATTAATTTTTTCGAGAGTCTCTTCACGAAGTTGATTCAGCCTGATCTGATCGTGTTTGATAATAGCCACTTTGTTATCGAATATTTCGCTGAGATATGGAAAACCATAGAGTACAATCCCTGTTCCGAACAAAGTTCCACTGATCATTCGCATCCAGGAATTAAACGAACCAAGCTTATCTCCAGCATAAAATTCTGGAGAAAGTGAATCGTTTGTAAGACTCGCCAGCCAGGCATTGCTATCTCTGAATCCCTGTCCGATTCCAGCAAAATCGCTGATCGTATGCGTGATCCCGTCCAGTGCCATGGGAAGCACAAACAGGATTAATCCCCAAACCGGAATGCTTTTAAGCTTTCTCCTTAACGGAAACCAGATCCACGCAGCGAAGAGTGCACTGCTGTACATGAAAATCATTCGATCCGACCAGGCAACTTTCCAACCCATATCGGTATTTCCAATAAACTTTCTGAGTACCAATGGGTTGTCTGATGCCTGCCAGGGATTATGAAACTCTGTGAGAGAATACATCAATTTTTCACCAAACAAAAAGAAGGAGCGTTGGGGAAGTTGATGACACAAGAATGAATAAACGGTGTAAATTACCTTCGCCGGCCAGGTCAATTCAAATTCCATTAGAACCGGGGCTAAAAATGGCAAACCAACAAATAGGCCGTAACTTAGACCAAAAATATAAAACCAATATTTATTGATCAAAAAAATGAAACGATTGTTTTCCATTTCACTCAGGGGGCATTTGGCTCAGGGGACAAAGGTCGATTGACCCGAATGAATTTCTTTGCCAGCGTCTCATCATAAGATTCGAACTCTTGTAAATGTTCCCAGGAAGTCATCACCAAAGGATATGTGATGGATGGGCGCGGAAATGCTATTAGTTTATATTGATTGAATTCATCCATTGTCGTTTTAATCCTGTTAAGTAAATCGGAACAGCTTTGATCGTCCAATACAGCACAGTTGTACCAAAAAACAATATAGCCATGTTCAAGACTATGGATAATGTAACCATCATGATCGCCTGATTGATATTCCGGGGAATTTTCGGTATAGAAACCTGCAGGCATAGATCTTCCATAATGAGATCCAGATGTGGGGGGATCAGATGGAGAATCAACAGGGTCACCTTCATTAACATGATCCTCCCGTACAGCGCTAATCTTTGTGCCAACACCAGGTCGTATTTCCTTCCAAACTAGCAGACCGAAAATAAACAACAACCCAATAAGGATGCTCAGTGCAATCAGGCCGGTTTTGTCGCGTTTTGCATGTTTTTCTTTATTGGTATATTTTTTAGCCATTGTCCTCCTTCTCTAATCAAGTTTAACCTATACTAATATTATTTTAATAGGCAAAATTGCCTAATTAAAGTCCATACTTTCAGGCGTGATGAAAAATAGTCAATATTCAAAAGTTATTTTTTTTCTGTAGTCGCCCAACGAACAATGAAAACAGAAGCAGTGGGGACGCATGCCGAACGGGCAGCGATCATCACTCATCTTTGTGGCGCAGAAAAGAATCGCATCCTCGATCTGGAGGCAGGACCCGACCGGACGGCTGCTTATCTGGCAGACCTGGGACATGATATAGTGGCGGTGGAACTGATCGAGCGTTGCCATTATGATCCGGTCCATTCCCGCTGGATTGATGAATGGCAACCGGCCGAAAAACCCGAGAACACTCTGGCACAGACCATTCGCTATTACACCCTGGTTGACCTGCTCCTGCTGCTGGAAGGCAGTGGATTACGCATCAAACACCTCGAGATCGAAGGTGAGGGGGTAGATATATCTGCCAACCAGCATATGACCGGCAAGGATTGGTTCCAGCGAGATTATAGTTATCTGGTGCAGTTGCTGGGCGATGAATAATCAGTTAAAAATTAATTGTTCCAGGTGTTTGAAATCTGAAAGCATTCCTTATTCTGCTAATAAACGGCCTGCTGTGAAGCGATCTGTGATCAGGATATTGATCCAACGCCCACGCAATGCACCTTGGATCCCTTTGAATTTTCTCAAACCCCCAGCTACACCTATTGCGCGGTTAACTTTTATTAATTGCTCCAACCTCAACGAAATGACGCGGTTATCAATTCCGGTATCCACCAGGTTGCCATCCTCATCAAAAAAGTGCAATAAAATATCTCCAATTGCTTTTTTCTGACGTAGTAAATCCAGTTCACGGGCTGAAAATATATTGCCACTCTGAGCCAACAAAGGCGAAGGATCGATAGCTCCAATTCCTACCAGGGCAGTGGTAACGTGGTCAAACAGTTTAATTGCCTTTTGTGAGACATCATCAGCTATTAGAATGCTTCGAGCAGCTTCGGTTGCCAACACGCCGGGTACTGGGAGATAAATCGCTTCACCATTTAATAATTGAGCCATACGGGAGGTCAGATGAGTTGCATGGGCCTCCACGGCAGGATTTCCAACACCGCCGAGGATTTGAACTACCTTTATCCCCATCTTGCGATGAAGCGGTTGGAGAGAGTCCACCAATGCTAATAAGGTTGCGCTCCAGGAAGAAATGCCAATCACCTCATTCGGTCGGATAATTGTTTCCAAATAGTAGGAAGCAACTGCACCCAGATCACGTTGAATCAGATTTTCATCTTCATCTAAACAATCCACAACCACAGCATCCCTTAAGTTGTATTTCATTACAAGGGATTCTTCCAGCTCTGTATATACACCTTGAGGCATGTTAATCGAAAAACGAATGATTCCTTCCTCTTTTGAACGAGAAAGTAATCGAGAAACGGTTGATTGTGATAAACCGAGTTGTTCAGCAATGTCAGATTGTCGTTTATCAAGCTCATAATACATTCTTGCAACACGCGCGATCATTCTCAGTTCATCAATTCGGGCCATATTATTCCTTGAATATTATTACATATTTGAATAAATATGCAAATTCTATTTCAATCTTGTTTAGATTTTTGTATTATATCACTGTAATAATAAATATTCAATCAGGAATAATTATTCAATGTCGCTTGATCTCCAATTTCTCTCCCATCAAATCGAATATAAATTAGAACGGAAATCGATCGAATACAGAAAATCGATTATCAAATTGATATACATGTCAAAGGCAGGTCACACTGGTGGAAGTCTTTCCTGTGTTGATATTTTGAACGTGTTATATAACCAGGTTATGAATATAACCCCGAACAATGTTTCCGCGATTGACCGTGATCATTATATCCACAGTAAAGGTCATTCCGTTGAGGCTCTATATGCAGTCCTTATGGATCTCGGATTTTTTTCAGAAGACAAGATGTCCACATTCGAAAAATATAACTCGCCGTTTATCGGCCATCCAACCAGAAATGTCCCCGGAATTGAACAGAATACAGGGGCATTAGGACATGGGTTGTCGTTTTCTGTTGGTATGGCATTAGCTGCCAAGATGGACAGAAGAAATAACAAAATTTTCACAATTATGGGAGATGGAGAACTCACCGAAGGCTCAATCTGGGAAGCTTCTGCCAGTGCTGCTCACTACCATCTTGATAATCTGGTGGCAATCATTGATCGTAATAATCTTCAAATTACCGGAAAAACAGAAAAAGTCATGAATATGGAACCACTACATGAAAAATTTTTAGCCTATGGATATGCAGTTAGACATGTGGATGGAAACGACATAGGTGAATTAATTTCAATTTTTAGAGAAATTCCTTTTGAATCTGGTAAACCGAATCTGGTAATTGCGCATACGATTAAAGGTAAAGGGATCAGTTTTATGGAAGATAATGTAGCTTGGCATCATCGAGTTCCTACGGACTCTGAATTCTTGACTGCAATGCAAGAGTTGGAGCAAGCTGAATTATCTCTGGAGTGTCAATGAGTATCAAAAATTCATCATTAGGTGAAACAAATCTGGATGTTTTTGCCAAAACCTTGATGGATCTGGCTGATCATGATCGAAATATTCTGGTTACTACCAGCGATTCTCGCGGCTCTGGAAAAATCACACCATTCGCTGAAAAATTCCCAGAACAAATCGTAGAAATCGGAATTGCGGAACAGAATCTGGTTGGCATCTCAGCTGGTCTGGCTGCAATGGGCAAAAAAGTGTTTACAGTTTCACCGGCTTGTTTCCTAACCGCACGGGCTTTAGAGCAGATCAAAAATGATGTCGCCTATTCTGACCATCCAGTAAAAGTTATAGGAATCAGTGCTGGCGTAAGCTATGGTGCATTGGGAACAACACATCATTCTTTGCATGATTTTGCAGCTTTACAGGCAATAAATAATATTGATATTGTTGCTCCAGCTGATAATTTTGAAACCCGAAAAATTATACAATTAGCGGTTAATCATCCGCGACCTATTTATATCCGTTTTGGAAAAAAAGCAATGCCAAACCTCCACGATCCTTCCAAAAAAATTGAAATAGGAAAAGCAATCCAACTGACACCAAAACACAAAAATTATGATCTCACATTTGTTGCGATTGGGGAGACAGTTGCGGAAGCTTTCTTAGCCAGCCAGAAATTGGATAAAGAAGGTATCAAAGTTTGTTGTTTGAGTCTTCATACATTGAGGCCATTTGATGAAGCAGCTATTCAGGAAGTTGTATCAAACTCTCTGGCAGTGATCACTGTCGAAGAACATAGTGTGAACGGCGGGCTGGGTAGTCGGGTTGCATCCTTCCTGATGCAAAACGATATTTTTCGCCCGATGTTGATTGTTGGTATTCCGGATGACCATACGGTGAATGGAAATCAAGGTGAAATTTTCAGGCATTATGGAATTGATCAACAGAGTCTATACCTGTCTGCATTGAAACTTTTGCATAAGGGAAAACGCAACGATGATTAATCACAATGGTGTGTTTTTGGCAATTGATCAAAGCACTTCTGCCACTAAGGCACTTCTGTTTACACCTGAAGGTATTCTTCTGGATCAACAAACGATAAACCATCAACAAATATACCCCTTTGCTGGTTGGGTAGAGCACGACGCTGATGAAATTTACAAAAACATGATCACAGCGGTTTCACAATTGCTTCACAGACATCCGGACAAAAGGAATAATATTCTGGCTTTGAGTCTGACCAATCAACGTGAAACATTTGTTATTTTTGAACGAAATTCTGGAAAGCCTATTCACAACGCCATCGTTTGGCAATGTATGCGTGGAGTGAAAACCTGTAAAGTATTGGCAGAAAAGGGGCTTGATACGATTGTTCATCAATTAACTGGATTAAAAATTGATACATATTTCCCTGCCAGTAAAATTCATTGGTTATTGAACGACAGACCTGAAATCTCGGAAAGGTTAAGGGAAGGATCAGTATTATTTGGCACGATTGATACATATTTGATTTATAGATTAACCGGGGGAAAAGTCTATGCGACCGATCAGACGAATGCTTCGCGAACACTTCTTTTTGATGTAGACAAGCTCAATTGGAGTCAGGAGTTGTTTGATTTGTTTAGTATCCCTAGAGTTGACTTTCCGGAAGTGCGTTCAAGCTCAGATTGGTATGGTGATACTGATTTGGAAGGATTGCTTGATCGTCGTATCCCTATTTATGGTGTAATGGGTGATTCTCAAGCTGCGTTATTTGCTCAACGTTGTTTTACACCAGGTAGTGCGAAAGTAACTTTTGGTACAGGTTCATCTATTCTCCTGAACATCGGAAATGAAAAACGCTTATCAAAAAATGGGATACTGACTGCACTTGGATGGGTAGTGAATGGAATTCCTACCTATGCCTATGAAGGTATTATAAATTTCACTGGGGCAACAATTGCCTGGTTGCGAGATCAACTGAATATGATTACAACTTCAGCAGAATCTGAAGAAATATCACGGTCGGTTTCCAGCAGTGAAGGCGTTTATCTCGTTCCGGCTTTTATTGGATTGGCTGCTCCCTATTGGCGTGCAGATGCACGTGCCGCCATTTTGGGAATGACTCCATCCACAACACGAGCTCATATCGTCAGGGCAGCCGTAGAATCAATAGGGTATATTGTCACAGATGTTCTCAATTCGATGAGCCAAGATGCTGACATTTCACTTGATACGATTTTTGCTGATGGAGGTGCTGTGAGTAACAATTTTTTAATGCAATTTGTCTCTGATATGTCTCGAAAAAAATTAAGTGCCTCGCAGTTACCAGAACTATCAGCGCTAGGGGCAGTATTCAACGGAGGATTAGGGTTGAAAATCCACCATTCATTGGATGATCTATTGCAATTACCTACAGGCTTCGTGCATTACGAACCAAAGCTCGATTCTAGTGTAGCAAAAAAACAATTTGATGGTTGGCAAAAAGCAGTTCAACAAATTTTGTATCAACCCAAATAAGGATGACAGAATGAAGCTTAAATTATCCAAAATCATAATAGCAATTGTAGTTCTAATTTTTTTAGTTTTGGTAGGACGTTTTGGATTTACTGTCGTCCCAATTGAAGAAGTGGAGAAGGCGATTCAAAGTGAAATCTTTGACCCAGAATTATATGTAGATAAAATTTGGGAATCTAAACTTCTTCCAACTTTCGAAAGCAATTCGATTAACCTTTCCAAAATTCTTAATGAAATCCATCTGGATGAGAATGGAACAGCCCCCAAAGAAGAATTGGTAGCCATTACAAATCAATATGGATTAATTACGGTCGGTGAAGCTCTTGTTTACATGGTTGAAGGAAATGGAGTGATTTCTGCTGTAAATAGTGAGACCAGCCTGGGAACAGTGGAAATTTCGTTAGAAGGGTATGATGGTCCAATCAAAGTCTTACTTTATGTTGGCCCGAGAATACCCAGTGACGAAACCTCTGTTCGAGATGCTGTAGGCTTCATTACTTTTGGCGATTTTAAAGAACAGACTGAATACGGAAAAGTGTCATCTGAAATGAATAAACGAGTTCTTTCTGACGTTATCGGGGAACTGGATAAGGAACAATTACTCGGAAAACCTATCTCATTCAAAGGCGCTTTTAATATTCGCACATTCAACTTAATTCAGATTGATCTTAAAGAAATAAAAATAGTTCCGATTCAAATCACGGTTGGAGAATAACCAATGTCAGAAAAGAATGCAATTCAAGAATTGCAGCCTTCTTCAGAAGAACACATTAATTTTAACGACATTATTTTACGGGCTGAAAAGATCACGAAAATCTTTCCTGGTACTGTTGCATTGGAAAATGTCACATTCAATGTGTACAAAGGTAAGGTCAATGTCCTGATTGGTGAAAATGGTGCCGGGAAATCCACGTTGATGAAAATTCTTGCTGGAGTGGAACAACCAACAGATGGAAGAGTTTTGTTGGATGAACATGAAATTCTTCTTCATTCACCATTGGATGCGGCAAAACTAGGAATTGGGATCATTTATCAGGAACTAAACCTTTGTTCCAACTTGAGCGTGGTTGATAACATATTTCTAGCACGAGAGGTTGTTCAGAAAGGGTGGATTGACAAAAAAGACCAGGTTAAAAAAGCTGTGGAGATGATTCAACGTCTCGAACAGAAAATTGACCCCAATGCCTTGGTAAGCGAATTAAGAATAGGGCAGCAACAGATCATAGAAATTGCAAAGGCATTAATCCAGGATGTAAGGATATTGATTATGGATGAACCCACTTCCGCCCTAAGCGCAGCGGAAGTGGAGATTCTATTTCGCGTTATTCGAGAATTGAAAGCGCAAGGTGTATCGATCATCTATATTTCCCACAAACTGGAAGAATTGCTTCAAATAGGAGATGTTATCACTGTTTTACGTGACGGCCGGAAAGTCGCTGAAGAAGATGCTTCCAAGGTAAGTGTCTCCTGGTTGATTGAAAAAATGGTTGGTCGAAATCCAGCAGCTTTATTCACCCGAAAAGAACGAAAACTAGGAAAAGTTTTACTCAAAGTAGAAAATTTAACTGCGCCAAGATTGGGTGGTGGTTTTGTACTGGACCATGTTTCTTTTGAGTTAAGGGAAGGCGAAATTCTAGGTTTCTATGGACTGATGGGCGCAGGCCGCTCTGACTTAGTTGACTGTCTGGCAGGGATGTATTTGCAGTCTTCAGGAAAGGTTTGGTTGGATGGTGTCCCGGTAATTTCCAAGACAATTTCAGAGAGAATCGACCATGGGTTTGTTTTGGTACCTGAAGACAGACAACGTTATGGTCTCGTTCAATCTCTTTCCGTCATGGATAATATGCTTTTAGCCAGTCTGAAAAAATATATTAAAAGAGTTTTTCTTAACAGAAAGATTGAAAAAACAGCAACAGAACAACAAGTAAAGGACTTATCTATTCGTGTGGCAGGTATTCATCAACCGATTACTGCATTAAGTGGAGGTAACCAGCAAAAAGTCGTGGTTGCAAAAGGATTGCTGACTAAACCTAAAGTTCTTCTACTCGATGAACCGACGCGTGGGATAGATGTTGGTGCAAAATCCGAAATTTTTGAACTAATGAACCGACTGGCTTCTCAGAATTATGGAGTAATTTTTGTATCTTCTGAGCTCAAGGAAATACTGGCAATGTCTGACAGGATAATTGTCATGTCAAAAGGTGCAATAACAGGTGAATTTTCACATAAAGAAGCCACTGAAGAAAAGCTGGTAACGGCTTCTGCTTTTGGCCACAGCCCATCAAATGGAGGTAATAATCATGGATCAGGAAAATAAAAAGATAACTCGCAATATTACAAAGACAGATATTCAACAGTTTTTATTGCGAGGCAGAGCATTCATTGCTCTCATCCTGGTTTTTATTGTATTTTCAGCAATGTCTCCTCAATTCTTGAGCACAGGCAACCTTGTTATTATGTCAAAACATGTAGCAATTAATGCGTTATTAGCAATCGGGATGACTTTTGTTATTCTTACCGGTGGAATTGATCTTTCAGTTGGCTCAATTGTGGGAATGACAGCCATGATCGCCGGGGGATTAATCAATGAAGGAATTATTCTTCCTCAATTGGGGGTTATTGTTTATCCTCACACCTGGATGATCATCATCATTTCATTGATGGTGGGGACACTGATGGGGGCGATAAGCGGAGTAGTCATCACTCGCTTCAATGTTGCGCCTTTTATTGCAACACTGGGCATGTTGTATGTTGCCCGCGGTATTGCTGGCCTTCGAAATAATGGATATACCTTTCCCAATCTAATTGGGCGCCCTGAATTTGGTAATACAGGATTTCCAATTCTGGGAGCGGGTAATTTTTTGGGAATCAACTACTCCATTTGGTTGATGATTGCCCTGACGATCATTGCTTATATTATAACGACACGCTTACCGTTTGGACGGCATGTATATGCAGTTGGTGGAAATGAACGTGCCGCTGAATTGTCAGGAGTCCGTATATCTAGAACAAAAATATTGGTTTACAGTATTAGTGGTTTCTGTTCTGCTCTGGTGGGTTTAATCATCGCCTCTCAATTAGTCGCAGCACATCCAGCGACCGGAGAGTCTTTTGAATTGAATGCAATTGCAGCGGTAGTCCTTGGAGGAACGTCATTGGCGGGAGGACGAGGAAGTATGGGTGGAACACTGATTGGCGCATTTGTGATCGGTGTTCTGGGTGATGGTTTGGTGATGATGGGTGTATCGTCATTCTGGCAAAAAGTGATTAAAGGTGCTGTTATTGTATTGGCTGTTATCATCGACCAGGTACAGGCAAGAATGCAAGAAAGGATTGCCCTTCAACGACAACAAATAATTAAATGATTATCAAGAGAAACAAACTCAGAAAGGAGTAGAGATATTGAAAGGATAATTTTCTATAGTCTGGATTGATAAATCGAAATTTAACCCAAAATTGGAGGAGTAAAATGTATAAAAAGAATTTTGCAATTTTTCTGAGTGTGATGATTGTGATGACAATGATCCTGACTGCTTGTCAACCAAAGGCAGAAGAACCTGCAGTGGTTGAAAAACCAGCAGAAAAAGGATTAATTTGTGTGATCGTTCCTGGTGTGGAAAACCCATTCTTTGGCTCAATGCAGGAAATTGCTGCAGCTAAGGCAGAGGAACTCGGTTACAAGACGTTAAAGCTTGTGCACAATGATGATGCTAATAAACAAATGGAACTGTTCGAAACCTGTATTGCACAGAAAGCTGTCGCTATTATTCTGGACAACGCAGGTGCTGATGCAACCGTTGCTGCAGTACAAAAAGCTAAAGATGCTGGTATTCCATCCTTCCTTGTTGATCGTGAAATTAGCCAGGAAGGCGTAGCCGTATCCCAGATCGTATCAAACAACTACCAGGGTGCAACCATTCTGGCAGAAGAATTTGCTCGCTTGATGGGAGAAGAAGGTAAATACATTGAACTGACCGGACGTGACACCGACACC
>PHBX01000050.1 GCA_002842045.1 Chloroflexi bacterium HGW-Chloroflexi-3
TGAGCCTGGTCTCGCCGCATGCCAGCACGCCTCCGGCTGCACCCGTTCGCCCGTATCTTTCACAAGAAAATCAGGTGGGTGAACGGGTGCGGCTGATTGCCCCGTCCCCTTCTCAGGCTATAGAGCAAGTTGCTGCCGGAAATGCAGCGGGGATCACGCCATTGGCTGTCACCCCTGCTGCGCAAAATACATCGGCCGGGTATCCACAGCCAGTGATAGAGACTCAGGTGGATGTTGGCGTTCTACGCCAGCAGCTGCAGCAGCAGATTGGTTCACAGTTCCCGGCGTTGGATAAAGCGTTGTTGAGTGAAATCATCGAGCGTGTGCTGCGCAGATTTGGAATCGTCTAGCTCATGAACCTGGCGATTGTCAAAGGCAGCGCGGTGTGCACGGTGAAATACCCAGGCACCGAAGGGATCAAACTACTGGTGGTGCAGCCGGTCAACAAGCACCTGGAGCCGATTGGCGGATTGGTGGTGGCTGCCGACAGCGTGCGGGCCGGGATTGGTGACACCGTGCTGGTCCTGCGCGAAGGCAGCGGTGCGCGTCAGGTGCTGGAGAACGAATTTGCCTGCGTGATCTCGGTAGTGATAGGGATCGTCGATTCGGTCAAGCTGGATGGTTAGCGGGGGAAATGACGCTGTGAATGGGTGCGATTTACAACCATTGTTGTGATCGTGCTGGTGAGTAACTGATATTCAGGGGTGTTTCCCACGGGGAAAGGCAAAAGATTATTTTCATTTAATAGAAAATTTTTACTACGTCCGGATCAAAGTGCCTGCCTGATTGTTCACTGACGTAGGTGGGCGCTTCTTCTCTTGAAAAAGCTCTTCGATACGGTCGATCCGATGTGAATGCATCAAAAACATCCACCACAGATTTCCCACAGCCATGCCTGTTGACATTGATTTTTAAATATGTTATTATATGAACGTTTGTACCTTATTTTACAATTGTACAATGATCATCGAAATCAATTAGCAATCAAATCCCCAGGAGAATGATATGACCTTTTCCTCCCCCACTGCTACAGAGTCCACCTGGCAAGAAATCGTTTATAGAATTGCCAACAACATCCGGTTACGGGTGTTGGAGCACACCTTGAAAAACAATGGCGGCTATATGAGCCAGGCCTGTTCTGCAGCTGAATTGTTCGCAGCGCTTTATACCAAAATCATGAAGATTGGTCCCAGCGAAGCACCCATGGTCCCGCCGCCTTTCTTAGGTGTTCCGGCCAGCGATAACCCCCATTACCAGACCGGCCGCGGTTATAATGGACCGATTGCAGCGAACCTGGATCGTTTTATATTTTCTCCAGCACATTATGCCTTGGTATTGTACACCGTTTTAATCGAAGTGGGACGTATGTCCCCGGAAGGGTTGGCACAATTCAACCAGGATGGCTCTTCGGTGGAGATGATTGGTGCCGAACATTCTCCAGGCTGTGAGTTGACCAATGGATCACTCGCACAGGCGATCAGCCAGGCAGTCGGAATTGCCCTGGCACGCCGGATCAAAGGCGATAGTGGGCGTGTTTTTGTGATGATGTCAGATGGTGAATTTCAGGAAGGACAGACCTGGGAAGCCCTGGAGTCGATGGTACATTACAAACTGGATAATATGATTGTGTATGTAGATGTAAATGGACAATGCTGTGATGGGAAAATGTGTGATGTACTCAACATCGAACCTCTGAAACCCCGCATGGAAGCCTTTGGTGCGCGTGTTTTTGTAGTGGATGCCCATGATGCGGATGCGCTCGCAGCACCAGCAGAGGTTGAACCAGATGGCAGACCAGTTATCGTGTTGTGCTACTCCGATCCTACGCGTGGATTGCCTTTATTGAACACCCGGGCTCCCAAATTACACTATCTCCGATTTGTGAGCGAAGATGAACGTGAGACCTACCGGAATGAATATGAAAAAATGTTGGTTGAGCTGAAAGGATCATAAGCAATGGAAATCTTGAGCAAAATTCACGCAAGAAATCTGGTGGAATGGGCGAAAGATCGTCCAGAGGTTCTGGTGCTTTCAGCTGATTTAACCAGTTCAACCGAAGCAGATCTTTTTCAAAAAGCTTATCCAGAGCGGTTTTTCTCCTTCGGGTTGGCAGAACAAAATATGATGAGCGCTGCTGGTGGATTAGCACGCGAAGGTTTTTTACCATTCATTCACACTTTTGCCGTTTTTATTTACCGGCGTGCGTACGACCAATTGGTCGACTCGGTAGCATACCCTAATTTACCGGTACGTATGGTGGGTTTTTTACCAGGCATCACCACACCAGGTGGAATCACTCACCAGGCAATTGAAGATGTGGCTTTGATGCGGGCAGTCCCGAACATGACCATTCTGGAAGTGGGCGATGCGACTGAAATTGAGTCAGTACTGGATGTAACGCTTGATATTTCTGGACCCATCTATCTGCGCATGTTACGTGGTGAAGTACCTCGTTTATTCGCTAAAAATGAACCGTTAAAATTCAATCAAGCTCGTGTTTTAAGTCAGGGTACAGATATTACCCTTTTCTCCAGTGGTATTTGTACTGAAGAAGCAATGCGTGCAATGGCAATACTCAAACAACGTGGAGTGTCAATTCAACATATGCACATTTCTACTTTAAAACCTTTTTCTGACCCAGCAGTTCTGGAAGCAAGTGCACAGGCACGCATGGGTGTGATTACCATGGAAAATCATACCATTGTCGGTGGTCTTGGATCGGCAGTGGCGGAGATTATGGCTGATAATGGTATTGGCAAGAAATTAAAACGGATTGGATTGAAAGATACATTTGCACATGGTGCCAGCCGAGCGTATCTGATGCGTGAATATGAACTGGATGCACTCGCGCTGGTGCAGGCTGTCGAAGAAATGGTAGGACATGAACTTGATATTACAGAAACCGATCTTCAGACAGTACGTCTGGAAGCTGTTCACAGCATAGCCAAAGCGGAGGCACTCTAATGCAGCGGGTAACTCCCCCGCTCAGTGGCGAACGTTTTACTGTTGTTTATCGTTTTAGCGGTAATCGTGAGGATGCTCAGGCAAAAGCCTGGGAGGCCTGTATCGAACAAACCGTTGAATTCCCCTACGAACTGCTGCCTGCAGGCGATATCCCGGAACAAATCATCGGGCGCATCGAAAGCATGGATGCTGTTGATGAAAACTCATACGAAGCCCACATCAGTTATGCCGTAGAAGCAGCTGGTTATGATCTGGTACAGTTACTGAATATTATTTTCGGAAATACCAGCATTAAACCAGGTGTTCGCGTGGAAAAATTTGAATTACCTGAATCGATGTTGTCCAGATTCCGCGGACCACGCTTCGGCCGTGAAGGATTGCGTACGCTGCTCAACGCTCCTGAGAGGCCGCTATTGTGCACAGCCTTAAAACCGATGGGGCTTTCCGTTCAGGATCTGGCGCAACAAGCCTACCAATTTGCCCTGGGCGGAATCGACATCATCAAAGATGATCACGGTCTGGCCGATCAGGTCTTCTCTCCCTTCGAGGAGCGTGTTAAGCGCTGTGCTGAGGCAGTCGAACGCGCCAACCAGCAAAGCGGATACCATTCCTTTTATATGCCCAGTCTGGGTTTGCGTGCTGATCAATTGCTGGAAAAAGCGCTCTTTGCCAAACGACATGGCGCAGGCGGCTTGTTGGTACCTCCAGGACTGGTGGGCTTTGACAGTATGCGAATGCTGGCTGATAACGATGAACTTAACCTGCCGGTGACGATGCACCCGGCATTTGTAGGCAGCTATGTGACATCAGCGACCAATGGCTTTTCCCATTACGCATTATTCGGACAGGTAGCGCGCCTGGCAGGTGCTGATGCCAGCATCTACCCCAATTGGGGCGGTCGTTTCTCCTTCAGCAAGCAGGAATGTATTTCGATTGTGGCCGGTTCGCAGGACCCGATGGGGCATATCAAAGCAATCTTCCCTACCCCAGGCGGCGGCATGACCTTTGAGCGGATGCCAGAATTGTTGGAAGTATATGGCAAGGATGTTATTTTTTTGATGGGCGGCGGTTTACATCGTATCAAGCCCACATTGGTAGAAAGCAGCCGTACCATACGTGAAATGGTGGAGAATATCTGATGAAATACAAGATTCTTGGGCCAGACGACCCGGCATTGGCTGTATTACAGCAACAACTCAAAGACCATCCTGAATGGGATGCCGAATTAAAAATCGTCCCCTGGGCAGAATACCAGGGGATGTTGGATACCGCATTTCAGGCACAACAATCTCCGTATCAAGCCGTATGCGTTCCCGGTCATATCTGGCTACCAGGGTTGGTAGCCGATGGAAAGCTGGAAGCATTTGACAATCTTTTGCCAGATGTGAATTCTCAATTAATTCAACAGTACAATCTGGCAGACATTATGCCTTCGGTTTACCATGAATGCCTTGTAAATGGTGAACAATATCTTTTACCACTCTTCTCGGATGGACATATTGTGTTCTATCGGATAGATCTGATCAACCTGCCATTAAGTGATCAGGTATCCACCTTAAATTCCAGAGATATCCCTGCCCTTTTGGAAAAATTCGACCTCACCTCTGGTCAATATCCATTTGCATTAAAGGCACACACCAGCGAGATCCTGTTGGATTGGCTGCCTTACCTTTGGGCATTTGGCGGGAGAATGGTGGATGAAAATCTTCAACCTGCTTTCAACAGTGGTGCAGCTATTCAAGCTTTGGAATTTTATTCTAGCCTGAAACGGTACTGTCCCCCGGATACACATTTATACGGGAATGTTGAAATCCTCAATGGATTAAAATCCGGTAAAATTGCTATGGCAGCAAGTTGGGGTGGTCAGGCAGCGCCTATTCTTGATGAAGGCAATCCATTCCGATCTGATTTTGGGACTGCCACTTTCACCCATCCCTGGAATACTACCTGGGGTGTCAGCATCCCCGCGAACCAGACAGAATCAACCAAAACAAGCATGCTTGCGATATTATATCAAGCTGCCGATCCACAACAGGATCGTGAAGTAACCCGATTGGCAGGCAGCCCGGTGCGCTTGAGTAGTTATTCAGCTGAGGAAATGAGAAAGTATTCCTGGTTGAAAGCACAAAAAGAAATGCTGGAACGTCGAACCCTTTTGCCAACCCACCCTGAGTTTGCCAGGTATCTGGGTCCATTGTATGCGAATGTGTATGCTGCCTTCACCGGGGAGATGACAGCGAGTGAAGCTTTAAATCGGGTTGTAAAGATTTAGGTTTGATGCTTTCAGGTAGGTCAACAGTTGTTGTTGGTGAACATAAGCAATTTTTTCTACAGCCTTCAATTCTACAATCACAAGGTCTTCAACAAGAATATCTACCCGATATCCGTTATTCAGAATAACTTTATCATAAACAACTGGCATTGGTACTTCAGATTTTATTCTCAGCCCACGTTTTTGTAAATCATTTACCATGAACGATTGATAAGCAGATTCTAATAAACCAGGTCCCATGGTCTTATGAATTTGGTAAGCAACATCGACAATAATTTTTGCAATAGAATTTTCTTTAAAGTGAATGTCTTTCACGTAGGTGCGGGTTGGATACAGCCCAAAGGCACGGCATTCTAGCGAGGTGGCGGTGGTTTCCGCTTTACGCAAACCGTTGATCAGAATCGTGAAAAGGTTCTGATCAGCCAGAACCTGGAGTGTTTCTATCACACTGATAGGGATAGCAGGCAGGTTCAGTTTCAATGAATCCCGCAACTTCAAGCCAATCTCGACCGTTTCTGGCAGCCAGATACCCAGCCTATCGAGCATAACCTGTCCAAATTCTGCCAGGACGCTTTGAACAGGACCGGATGCCATGATTCTGCCATCATCAAGAACAATCAACTGGTCTGCTGCCGTCAAAATGAAATCATCCAGCTCGCGAGTAACCAGTAAAATGGTCATGCCTTCATCCCGCAGCTTGAGCACCAGCTCATGCACGGCACGGGTGGCATGTGGATCCAGGTTTGCGGTGGGTTCATCCAGCACGATCATGGCTGGCTTCATCGCTAAAATAACCGCCAGACCTAACTTCTGAATTTGCCCACCAGATATATTCCAGACCAGGTTCTGGCGGAAAGGTGTCAGCTGGATATCCTCAAGCAGTTTTTCTGTCCGCTGGATGATTTCATTTGTTTCCAGCAACAAATTCTCAGGACCAAAGGCAATCTCGTCCTCGATCTACAGAGTAGAGAACATGGTCTCAGGATCCTGGAGCATGTGCCCAACCGACTGGGAGAGGTTTTTGACAAGTTCTATATTGGTGTCTTTGCCATCCACCAGCACAGTGCCCTCAAATTTTCCACCCAGAAGGTGCGGAATTTCACCATTGAATAAGGTTCACAATGTCGATTTTCCACTTCGGCCTGGACCAACCAACACATTAATGGTGTTTGGATAGATCTCCATTGATACACCTTTTAAGATAAGCTGATCCTGATTCCAATGTGTCAAATAAACATCAGTTGCTTTGATAAAAGATGATTTTTCCAATTGATAATTCTGTCAAGTAAAATCAGAAATCAGGTAACAACTTTCTTGCTTGACACTTTTGAGCTTGTTCATCACGGTATCCTATGAATCAATTCATAGGATATTGACCCTCAAATCCTTTAAAAAGGATTTTTTGAGCCTGTTTCAACAGGTTTGGATTT